>NZ_CBDRCM010000027.1:0-97122 GCF_965342435.1 Actinacidiphila sp. bgisy160
CCCGCCTTCCTCCGGAGAGTGGGGACATCACACCCCTCGGCGCGTAAATTGGGATGCGAAAGGTGCCAATCCGTGTGAACACGGAACGCGCGGAGGTGAGGGGAACCCGCATGGCCTCGGTGACCCGTAAGGCGCGGAGCGTCGAGCACACCGCGGAGAGCCTCCAGGAGGACCTGCTCCGTCTCGAGGCCCAGAGGCAGGCCCTGGAGAGGGAACTCGCGGCGGTCGTGGCGCACCTCGGTTCGGTGCAGCGGGCCCTCGGCGCGCTCCAGGCGGTCATGCGCACCCCCGCGCCCGCCGCCGCTCCCCCGGACGCCGCGGCCCTCTCGCACACCGGCAGGACGTACGGGCGGCTGACCGAGCAGATCATGGACTTCTTCGAGCGGACCGGTGACACCGAGGTGCGTGCCCGAGACGTCGCCGCGGCCCTCGGCCGTGACGGCGACAGCGGCAGCATCAACGCCGTCCGGAGCACACTGGACCGCCTCGTGGGCGCCTCGCGTCTCGACCGCGCGGGCCGTGGCCTGTACCGGGCGCACCGGTCCTGAGGCCGCGTCCCCGGCCGGGGTTCCACATTCTTCGAACATTCGGGTTATCGTGGGCGTATGGCGGACCAGCATTCCCAGGAGGCGGGCGAGATGAGCCTGCCCCGCGTCCTTTCCGCGCTCAGCGATCCGACGCGGATCGGGATCGTGCGGGTGCTGGCCGACGGCAGGGAACGCGGCTGGGGCCAGCTGCGGGCGCCCGTCGCCAAGTCCACGTTGAGCCACCATCTGAAGATCCTGCGCGAGGCCGGCATCACCCGCACCCGCCAGGAGGGGACCCGCTGCTACGTCACGCTGCGTCGAGCCGAGCTGGACGAACGGTTCCCCGACCTGACCCGCGCCCTGCTCGCGGCGGCCGACGCCGAGGACGTCGGCGAGGTCACCGTGGTCGAGCCGTAGTGCGGGGCACTCCGTTGTTGTTCCGCGTAGTCACCGCGTGTGTTCGCCGTACTAATCTGTGTGCGCGGACATTGGTCCCCAGCGGCCGGGAATGAGAGGACACATGGTCTCAGCAGCGCACACGACCGAGGATCTCCAGGTCACGGCCGGAGCTCTGCAGGGAGAACTGCAGCGCCTCGAGCTGCAGAAACAGGCGCTCGAACGGGAGCTGGCGGCGGTGGTCGCCCACCTGGGATCGGTGCGCAGGGCTCTCGGCGCCCTCAGCCACCTGGCGGTCGAGTCTCCCACCGCGCTGGACGCGGGCGGCCAGGCCGAGGGGCGGCAGCCCGCCGTCATGGAGGAGGGTGTGGCCGAGGAGACCGGACACGCGGACGAGGACGGCGCCGATGGCGGCACCGCGGAGCGGGCCGCCGCTTCCGTGGCGGCCGGTTACGGCAGGCTCACCGAGCAGATCCTGGAGTACCTGGCCACCATGGGTGGGTCCGAGGTGCGGGCCCGAGACGTCGCCGCGGCCCTCGGCCGGGACGAGAACGCCGGCAGCATCAACGCGGTGCGCAGCACGCTCGACCGGCTGGTGGGCGCCTCCAGGGTCCAGCGCGCCGGGCGCGGCCTGTACCGGGCCGCCGTCTGACGACTCGGGATCGCGTGACACCGGCGGATCGCTGTCACAATCGGGCCGGCTGACCTGTCGAGAGTGTGCTTGACCGGCGCACCGCGCCGGGTGGGCGGCCGCGGGAGGGGGTTTCCCCTGCCCTCCTCCTGCGGCCGCTCCCGTCTCGACCGGCAGATCCGCCTGGAAGGGCAACCATGCACCCGAACACCGATGGCGTCCCCGACGTGCGGGCGATCGTGACGTCCCTGGCCGCCGAGGCCGCATCCCTGGAGGCGCGCGTCCGCCGGCTGCGCGAGGAGATCACCGAGGTGAACGCCCGGCTGGCGGCCGTGGACGACACCCTTCGCCGGCTGCCCGGCCTCGCTCTCCCGAACGTGATCGACGAATGAAGCACCCTGGCGCCTCGTCCGTAGACTGACACTGTGAAACAACCTGTGAAGAGTGTGAACGCTTCCGTCGTACCCGCCATCCTCCCCCGCCCCGCCGACGGCGCCGGCGGGCCGCTCGCCCCGGGCACGCACACGATCACCGTCGACCACGAGGGCGCCGCCGCGGCACAGCGGTACCACGTCGCGGGCTCCGGCGGCCCGGTGTGCGTGGCCCACTCGGGCGGACCTGGCATCGGCTGGGAGTACCTGCGCATGCCGCTCCTGGAGCGCGTGCTGACGATGGTGTACGTGGAGCCCGTCGGCACCGGCGCGTCCGGACGCCTGCCCGACCCGCGCGACTACACCCTGGCGACGTACACGCACTTCCTGAACGGTGTGATCGAGCACCTCGCGCAGCCCGAGGTGACGCTGCTCGGCCATTCGCACGGCGGCTTCGTCGCCCAGCAGTACGCGCTGGAGCACCCGGGGCGCCTCGACTCGCTGGTCCTGTACGACACTTCCCCGGTGACCGGCGAGGAGTTCTGGGCGTCCGCCGTGGCCAACATGGAGGGGTTCGCCCGCCGGCACGCCGCGGAGCACCCCGAGGTGGCCACCTACGCCGAGAAGCTGACCACGCCGCTCGGCCGGCTCGACGACGACGGCGCGACCGACTGCCTCCGGACGATCATGCCGGCCTACGTCGTCGACTACTGGGGGCGCGAGGATGAGTTCGGGCCCGCGCGCGGGTCGCTGCGCATGTACGCCGAACCCTCGCTCGGAGAGGGCCCCGCCTTCGACGTCCGGGAGCGGCTGTCCACTGTCACGGTGCCCACGCTGGTGCTGGTCGGTGCGGACGACTTCATCTGCGGACCGCGGTGGGCGCGGATGATCCACGAGCGGATCCCCGGTGCGCGGCTCGCCGTCCTCGAGGAGACGGGCCACCTGGCGCACGTCGAGCGCCCCGGGCAATTCACGCAGGTGGTGGCCGACTTCGCGCTGGAGCACGCCGGCCGGTAGCGGCCCGGGGGCGATGACCGCCCGGTACCGCTCTGCAAAGGTCTCTTCGCGGGACCCGCCACCGCCACGCAGTTCGCCGGCCGCCTGGGCCGGGATTCCGCTGGGCGGCCTGCTCGGCGGCGCCGCCGTGGCGGGCGTGGGTCTCGGACCGGTGCTGGTGGCCACGGGTGTCGTGTACTTCCTCACGACCAATCTGGCGGGTCTGCGCCCGGAATGGCGTGAGATGGACCGCCACCGCGGCAAAGGACGCGCCGGACCGGTCCGTCCGGCCGCCCCGTCGGACGCTCCCCGGTCGGCCGCGTAGGAAGCGTTGTTCCGGTCACCTGCCGATGCGCGCGTGACGTGGCCGCCCCCGGCCGGCGATCCGGCCGGGGGCGCGGGAGGGCGTGGCCGCGCCCGGTTCAGCGCCGGGGCAGGTGATACGGCTCGTGCGTCGCCCGCACAGCCGGTACGACCAGGCCGTCCACGTACTGCCGGACCAGGCGCGGGCACTTCTCCTCGGTGGCCCGCCAGGTGGTTCCCGGGAGCGGGCGGCCGAGCTGCGACACGATGGCGAGGACGTCCTCGGCGGTCACATCGTCACGCACCCGCCCCGCCCGCTGGGCGCGGGACAGCAGTCGCCACGTCGCGGCGACCACACGGGCCCGGGGTCCGGCACCCGCCGCCTGCCCGACCGCGGCCCCTTCGGGCAGGCAGTACAGGGCGGCGGGCCGCGCGGACGCCAGGGTCTCCAGGAAACCGCGAAGCGCGACCAGGGAATCGCTCGTGGACAGCCGCGCCTCGGCGGCCGCGGCCACGGCCGCGATCTCCTCGGCGACGTCGGTCAGCAGTTCCTCACGACTGCCGTAGTGGCGGTAGAGCGTCGCGTTGCTGACCCCGGCCTGACGGGCTATGCGGTCCAGCGACACGCCCGCGCCCTGTTCGGCGAGCAGGTCACCGGCGGCCGTGCGGATCCTGCGGCGGTTGCGCGCCGCGTCCGCGCGCAGTCCTCCGAAGCGCGCTCCGCACTCCCGCGGGGCTCCGCCGTCCCGCGCCGGAGCGGTCACCCGCCGGTCCGCGACGGGCGCGGGGCGCGCAGGTGGGCGCGCCGGGCCAGTTCCTCGTCCTCGACCAGGGTGAGCATCGGCTGCCCGGGCGCGCACAGCATGGTCACGACGAACCGGGTCCGCGCGTCCGTCAGGGCGTTGCCGTCCTGGTAGTGGATCACGTCGCCGCCCGGTTCCCAGAAGGTCTCACCGGCCCCCACGATCCGCTCCGGCTCGCCTTCGAGCTCGAACCGGACCGCGCCTTCGAGCACGTACCCGAAGGCCGGTCCCGAGTGGCGGTGGGGCGGGGTCCCCGGGTCGCCGGGTGGCCACTCGACGGCGATCGTCATCCCTGAGGCGCCCTCGGGGATGAAGGGCGGCTTGGCGTCCTGCAGCATCGTCACCGCCGTCTTCCAGACCTCCGACCGCGGCCGCTCGTTGCTGCTGCCCTGTGTCTCCTTGTCCGACACTGCGCTGCACCTCCATGGTTATGCCCGAATTGAGAGGAAATGACGATAGGCCGCCGTCTCGCGCGGCCGATGTAGCGGCATCGAGCGCCGGTGGCCGGCGTCGCCTCTTCCGGGCGGACGTAGCTGCTCCCTCATACGACCGGACAGCACCCGCTTGTGTGACGTCCCCCTCGTTCCCGCCCCACCGCTCGGAAGGGGCGCCCGCCGGTGGTGTCACAACGACGGCACCGGCGCGGTCACAGCAGGTGGAGTGGCCGGCCACGCCGTCACGAGGACACCGCAGGGGTCGCCGGCCCCCGCGGGCGAAAGGTCCACTCGCCCACCGCCGGCCGCCGTCCGCAGGTCCTCCCCCGCGCCGGCCGCCCGGCCTTCCCCCACGCCCCGACAGAAAGGCCGCCATGAGTGATCCGGCGCAGGCCGCGCAGTCCCCCTCGACCAGCCGGCCCGACCGGTTGCCCGACCGTGACGCCGAGGAGACCGCGGAATGGCGGGAGTCGCTCGACGCCGTCATCCGGCACGCCGGGCCCGACCGCGCCGCCTACCTGCTCAACCGCGTCCACGAGTACGCCACGGCGTCCGGGGTGCCGGTCCCGGGGCTGCTGTCCACGGAACCCGTCAACACCGTCCCCGCCGCCGCTCAGCCGGACTTCCCGGGCGACCTCGCCATGGAGTCCCGGATCACCGCGCTCAACCGGTGGAACGCGGCGGCCATGGTCACCCGTGCCTCCCGTCTGGGTCTCGGGGGCCACATAGCGACGTACGCGTCGGCGGCCTGGCTCTACGAGGTCGGCTTCAACCACTTCTTCCTGGGCAAGGAGGGCCCCGGGGGAGGTTCCGGCGACCAGCTGTACGTGCAGGGGCACGCGTCTCCCGGCATCTACGCCCGCGCGTTCCTGGAGGGGCGGCTGGGCGAGGGGCAACTGGACGGCTACCGCCGCGAGGCCGACGGCCACGGTCTGCCGTCCTACCCGCACCCCCGGCGGCTGCCGTGGCTGTGGGAGTTCCCCACGGTCTCCATGGGGCTGGGCCCGCTCGCGGCCGTCCACCAGGCCAGGTTCAACCGCTATCTGCACGCCCGGGGCATCAAGGACACCTCCGGGTCGCGCGTGTGGGCGTTCCTCGGGGACGGCGAGGTGGACGAGCCCGAGTCGCTGGCCGCGCTGGCGCTCGCCGCGCGCGAGGGTCTGGACAACCTGACCTTCGTCGTCAACTGCAACCTGCAGCGCCTGGACGGGCCGGTGCGGTCGAACTCCAGCATCGTGCGGGAACTCGAGGGCCGGTTCCGCGGCGCGGGCTGGCACGTGGTGAAGTCCCTGTGGGGCGCGGCCTGGGACCCGGTGCTGGCGCAGGACGCCGAGGGGGCGCTGGTGCGGCGGCTCGGCGAGGTGCCCGACGCGCAGATGCAGACGTACGCGGCGCGGGACGCGGCGTACGTACGCGAGCACTTCTTCACCGGCGAGGCTCTGTCCCGCATCGCGGCCGGCCTGACCGACAGCCGGATCACCGAGCTGTTCACCGAGTCGCGGGGCGGTCACGAGCCGCTGAAGGTGTACGCGGCCTACCGAGCCGCCGCGGAGCACCGGGGCGCGCCGACCGTCGTCCTCGCCCAGACCGTCAAGGGGCACACCCTGGGCGCGGACTTCGAGTCGCGCAACGCCAACCACCAGATGAAGAAGCTGACGATGGCGCAGTTCCGCCGGATGCGCGACACGCTGGAACTGCCCATCCCGGACAGCGCGCTGAGCGGCGACCTGGTGCCCTACTGGCACCCCGGCGAGGACTCCGAGGAGGTGCGGTACCTGCGGGAGCGGCGGGGCGCCCCGGGCGGTCCGGCGCCGGTGCGGAAGGTGATCGCCAAGCCGCTGAAGCAGCCGCCCGCGGACGCCTTCGAGGCCCTGCGGAAGGGTTTCGGCAAGCAGGAGGTCGCCACCACCATGGCGCTCGTGCGGCTGGTCAAGGACCTGATGCGCGACCCGGACACAGGGCGGCGCTGGGTGCCGATCGTCCCCGACGAGGCGCGGACGTTCGGCATGGAGTCCCTCTTCCCGTCGGCCGGGATCTACTCGCCCGACGGCCAGACCTACGAGCCGGTCGACGCCGGCCAGTTGCTGCACTATCGCGAGGCCGAGAACGGGCAGCTGATCGACGAGGGGATCACCGAGGCCGGGTCGCTGGCGGAGTTCACGGCCGCCGCGACCTCGTACGCCACGCACGGCGAACCCATGATCCCGTTCTACATCTTCTACGCGATGTTCGGTTTCCAGCGGACGGGCGACCAGTTCTGGGCCCTGGCCGACCAGTTGGGGCGCGGCTTCGTCGTCGGCGCGACCGCGGGCCGGACGACGATGACGGGCGAGGGCCTGCAGCACGCCGACGGGCACTCGCACCTGCTGGCGTCCACCAACCCCGCCGCCGTGAGCTACGACCCCGCGTTCGCCTTCGAGATCGCGGTGATCGTCAGGGAGGGGCTGCGGCGGATGTACGGCGACCGGTCCGAGGACATCTTCTACTACCTGACGGTCTACAACGAGTCGAAGCGGCAGCCGGCCATGCCCGAGGGGCCGTCGGTCGAGGAGGGGATCCTGCGGGGCATCTACCGCTTCCGGCAGGCGGCGGATCCCGCTGCCGGGCCGCGGATCCAGCTGCTGGCCTCCGGCACCGCGATCCACTGGGCGCTGGAGGCTCAGGAGCTCCTCGCGTCCGAGTGGGGGGTACGGGCCGACGTCTGGTCGGTGACCTCCTGGACGGAGCTGCGCCGCGACGCGCTCGACGCCGACCGGCAGCGGCTGAGCGGTGAGGAGCGCGTCCCGTACGTGACGTCGGCGCTGTCGGGAGCGCCCGGGCCCGTCCTGGCGGTCAGCGACTGGATGCGGCAGGTGCCCGACCAGATCAGCCAGTGGGTCGAACAGGACTACTCGTCCCTCGGCACGGACGGCTTCGGCCTGTCGGACACCCGGGAGGCGGTGCGCCGCTACTTCCGGGTGGACGCCGGGTCGATCGTGGTGGCCGCCCTGGACCGGTTGGCGCGCACCGGAGCGGTCACCCCGCGGACGGTGGAACAGGCCCGCCGCCGATACGGCTGGCAGGACTGACGCGCCCACCGGGGGCGCGGACGTCTCCGTGCCCCCTCGGGCCCTCGGCGTGAACGTCGCCGAGGGCCCGCCCGGCGCGGGATCACTGCGGCTGTCCCGGCCAGTGCCGCCGCACGGCCCCGCGGGGCCGCGGCTGCCGGGACGACCGAGGCGACGACCGCGAGCACCGCGCATGCGCCCACGGCCGCGCCGACGGCCGTCCACGGCAGTTCGACAGGGCTGCTCACCGACAGCAGGGCCAGCGCGCACCGCATTCCGGCGAGGTTGACCGCGGCGACGGCCAGGCCCAGGAGCGCGCCGACCGCGACCACCGCCAGGGACTCGGCGCCGACCAGTCGCAGCACCTGGCGTTCCGTGGCCCCGGCCAGCCTCAGCACGGCCAGCTCGCGGACCCGGTCGGAGGTGGCCATCACCATGGTGTTGACCAGGGAGATGGCGGTGTAGAGCAGCGCGATGCCGAGGACGAGCAGGAGGCCGAGCCGGGTCGTGCGGTCGCTCTTCGGCCGCGCGGCGGCGAGCCACTCCTCCCTGGTGAGCACCCGGCCGCCGGCGGGCTCCACCGCCTCGCGCAGCGCGACGGCCACCGCGCCCAGGTCGGCGCCGTCCGCCAGGGCGACGTCCACCCGGTCGACGGGGGCGCCCGGGGCGTTGGCGGGGGTGACGTAGACGCCGTTGCCGCCCGTGCCGGTGGCCATCACCGCCGCGATGCGCAGCGTTCTGCTCGCGCCGTTTCCCAGCCATACCCGGACGCTCTGCCCGACGGAGTGCCGTTCCCATTCCTCGTTGACGACGATCGACCCGTCGTCGAGGTCGGTGACCTTGCCCGCGACGAGCGGCAGTGAGGTGGTGGCGGCCAGGGCCCCGGGGTCGGCGGCGTGCGCCTCGGATCTGATCAGTGCCGGACCGTCCTCCAGGGCGTACACCTGGCTCGACGCGCTCGGTGACACCTTTGTCCCGGCGATGCCGCGCAGCCGTTCCAGGGTCCGGGTGCCGAAACCCGTGCCGCCCGGTGCGGTGACCACGTAGGCGGCGGTGGTCCGTTCGCGCGCCTGCCCGGCCTCGGCCGCGTCGAGGGTGGCGCCTGCGCCGAGCAGCGAGCCCGTGAGGGCGACCATCACCAGTACGGGCGAGGCGACCGCGGCGGTACGGCGCACACTCGCCGCGGCGTTCTCACCCACGAGCATGCCGGCCGCGCCGGGCAACCGGCCGAGAGCCCGGGCGAGCATCCGGGTCAGCGGGCGCAGCAGGACGGGTGCGAGCAGCGCGGCAGCGGTGATCAGCAGCATCGGCCTGCTCACGTACGTCTTGCGGTGCAGCAGGTCGCCGGGGTCCCCGGCCAGCGAGAGGCCGAGGGTCACCACCGCGGTCAGCAGCAGCCCGGCGCCGGCCAGCCGACGGCCCCAGGTCATCGCCCCGCTGTCCACGGCGGCTTCGCGCAGCGCCTGCGCGGGGCCGGTGCGGCCGGCCCGCCACGAGGCCGCGGCAGCTCCGCCGAGGGCGACGAGCAGACCCGTCCAGAAGGCCACGTGGTAGGGCCAGGTGTGGTCACCGACGGTGAACCAGCCCGGTGCCAGTCCGCCGTCGACCACCGACGCGGCCAGCCACGGCGCGGCGTACCCGCCGAGCGCGCAGCCCGCCGCCGAGGCGAGGACGCCGACCAGCAGGGCCTCGGCCAGCACCATCCGGCGGAGCTGCCACGGGGTGGCGCCCGCGGTGCGCAGCAGCCCGAACTCGCGGCGGCGCTGGGCGACCGCGAAGGCGAACGTGGACGCCACGACGAACACCGACACGAAGGCGGCGACGCCGCCGGCGGTGCCGAACAGGGCGTTCAGCGCGGTCACCGCCTCGGCGTCCCGGCCCGGGTCGGCGTCGGCGTACCTGCGGTCGTTGCCGGTGAGGACCCGGGCGCCACTGCCGCGGACGGTGTCCCGCACCGCCGAGGCGTCCGCGTCGACCCCCAACTGCGTGCTGACGGGGCACAGCCGGGCGGCGCGCGCGTCGGTGTAGAACACGGCGTGCTCGAACCCGCGGTCCGCCACGGTGCCCACGACGCGGACGGTGCCCCGGTCGGTACGGACGCGCTCGCCCGGCGCGGCCCAGCCGCCGGTCACGACGACCTCGTCGGCGGCACGGGGCCCGCGTCCCGCGGTGAGCCCGTACGAGGCGAGTGCGGCCGTGGACCAGGGGTGCCCGACGAGGCCACCCGGTCCGCCCTCGGCGCGTACGGGGAAGGCACGGTCCTCGACGACCCTGCCGAGCGCCCGCAGCCCGGCCACGGTCGCGGCGGGCACGGCACGCGGCCGGGCGAGCGGCTGCGTCCGCTCGCCCTTGGTCGTGGGCACGCGCAGGGTGTCCTGACCGCGGACCACGACGGGCGCCGCCGCGAAGCGCTCAGGCCCGCGCTCGGGCGCGTCCTGGGTGGAGGCGAGGACCAGGCCCATGACGGCCAGCAGTGCGACCCCCAGCGACAGCGCGACGAAGCTGCCGGCGAGGGCGACCCAGCGGGTGCGCAGGGTGTGCAGGGCGACGGTCAGCACGGCACGCCCTCCAGCCCGGTCATGCGCGCCGCGATGTCGTCGGCGCCCGCCCCGGCCAGTTCGCCGTTGACGCGGCCGTCGACAAGGAACACGACACGGTCGGCGTAGGAGGCGGCCACCGGGTCGTGGGTGACCATCACGACGGTCTGGCCCTCGCGGTCGACCATGCCGCGCAGCAGGGTCAGCACCTCGCGGCTGGTCCGGGAGTCCAGGGCGCCGGTCGGTTCGTCGCCGAACAGCACCTCGGGGCGGGTGATCAGCGCGCGGGCCAGGGCGACGCGCTGCTGCTGTCCACCGGACATCTGCGACGGCCGGTGCCCGGCCCGGTCGCCGAGGCCGACCTGCCGTAGCACCTCGCGGACCCGTGCCCGGGAGGGCCGGCGGCCGGCCAGTCGCAGGGGCAGGGCGGCGTTCTGCTCGGCGGTCAGCGACGGCAGCAGGTTGAACGCCTGGAAGACGAAGCCGATGCGGTCGCGGCGCAGCAGGGTCAGCCGGGTCTCGCCGAGCGTGGTCAGGTCGGTGTCGCCGAGCAGGACCGATCCCGAAGTGGGCCGGTCCAGGCCCGCGGCGCACTGCAGCAGGGTGGACTTGCCCGAGCCGGAGGGCCCCATGACGGCGGTGAAGGAGCCCCTGGGGAAGGCGAGGGAGACCTCGTCCAGGGCTGTCACGGCGTTGTCGCCGCAGCCGTGCCGCCTGGTGACGGAGCACAATCGGATGGCGTCGTCGTTCATCTGTCCCCACTCGTTCGGTGCCGTTTCTCCCCCGCGCCCGGCGGGGCGGAGCGCTCCGGGACGCGGCGCATCCCGGACGACTCCACGAAATCCCGTGAGGCGGCCCCGGCGCAGTGGGGCAGGGGCGAGAGTCGGGGTAGGGCCAGGCATACCCCCGGTCCTCCCCCTGGGCGGATGGTCCGGGCCCGCGCCGGGGTCCTACGGTGATCCGCATGCATCCCAGGAATGTGTGGCAGGCGTTGTCCGGACGCGGCTTCCTGCTGTCCGCGTGGCCGTGGCGCTCGCTGGCGTACCTGCTGACCGGGGTGGTCGCGGGCGCCGTCACCCTCGTGGGGATCGTGACCGCGGCGGCCGCCGGGGCGGCCCTCACCGTCGTCCTGGTGGGCCTGCCGCTGCTCGTCCTCACCGCGCTCGCGGGTCTTCCCGTCGCGCTGCTGGAGCGGGCCCGCCTGCGCCTGGTCGACGGGGATCCCGCGCCGGGGCTTCATGTGCCGCCCGTCAGGGGAGGGCTGTGGGTCTGGCTGACCACCCGGCTGCGGGAGCGGGCGACCTGGCGGGAGCTCGGTCACGCCCTGCTGTTCGCGGGCCTGCTGTGGCCGGTGGACGCCCTGGTCGTCACCGTCGCGCTGGCGGTGCCGCTCTCCCTGGCCGCCACTCCGGTGCTGATGGCCACCGTCGGGAAGGGCCACGAGGCGAAGGTGCTCAAGCAGTGGACGGTCACCACCTGGCCGGCGGCGTGGGGCACGGCCGTCCTGGGGCTGCTGCTGCTCGTGCTCGGCGCCTACGTCCTGGGCGTCGCCGCGGGCGCCCGGGCCGGGCTCACCCGGCTCCTCATCGCTCCTCACCACCGCGACCCGGGCGCCCGCATCCTCGAACTCGCCCGCTCCCGCGTGCGACTGGTGGACGCGTTCGAGGCGGAGCGGCGCAGGATCGAGCGGGACCTGCACGACGGGGCGCAGCAACGCCTGGTCGCGCTGACCGTGGCCCTGGGGCTGGCCCGCCTGGACGCGCCGCCCGGCCCCCTGGCCGACCAGCTCGCCAAGGCCCACGAGGAGGCGGGCAGGGCGCTGGAGGAACTGCGCGAACTCATCCACGGCATCCACCCAAGGGTCCTGGCCGACTACGGCCTGGCGGCGGCCGTCGCCGACGCCGCCGACCGCTCGGCCGTCCCCGTCGACGTGCATCTGGACCTGCCGGGGCGGCTGCCCCGGGCGGTCGAGGCCGCCGCGTACTTCGTGGTCCGTGAGGCTCTCGCCAACGTGGCCCGGCACAGCGCCGCCGACCGTGCGGAGGTGAACGGCGGGCACCGGGACGGGCGGCTCTTCCTGCAGGTGCGCGACGACGGCCGGGGCGGCGCCGAGCCCGGGGCGGGCAGCGGGCTGACCGGGCTCGCCGACCGGGTGTCGGTGCTGGATGGCAGACTCTCCCTGTCCAGCCCCGTGGGCGGACCGACCCTGCTGCGTGTGGAGATTCCTTGCGAGTGGACCGAGCGCTCCGCGTAGTGCTGGCCGAGGACAGCGTGCTGCTGCGGGACGGGCTGACCGGCCTGCTCGAGCGCTGCGGGCACCGGGTCGTGGCCGCCGTGGGCGACGCCGGCGCGCTGGTCGCGGCCGTCGACGAGCACTCCCCCGACGTGGTGGTGACCGATGTCCGCATGCCGCCCGGTTTCCAGGACGAGGGTCTGCGGGCCGCGGTGCGGCTGCGCCGGGAACGGCCCGCCCTGCCCGTCCTCGTCCTCAGCCAGTACGTGCAGCGCGCCTACGCCGCCGACCTGCTGGACTCCGGCGACGGAACGGGCCTCGGCTACCTGCTGAAGGACCGGGTCGGCCAGGTCGAGGAGTTCGTCGAGGCGCTGTGCGAGGTCGCGGCCGGCGGTACGGTCGTCGACCCCGAGGTCGTACGGCAGTTGCTGCGCCACCGCCGCGACCCGCTGGAGCGGCTCACCCCGCGCGAGCGGGAGGTGCTGGCGCTCGTCGCGGAGGGGAGGTCGAACGGCGCGATCGCCCGCCAACTGGTCGTCTCCGAGGCGGCCGTCGGCAAGCACATCGGCAGCATCCTCACCAAGCTCGATCTCCCCCCGGCCGACGAGACCCACCGCCGGGTCCTGGCCGTGCTGGCCTACCTGCGGGCCTGAGCACCGGGACGGGCAGACCCGTCGTCAGGCTCCGGCCGGCTCAGCCGCGGCGCGTGGCGGCGGGCGCCGGGGTGGTGAGGATCAGGGCTGGGGTGAGGGCGGTGGCCGCGACGAACAGGGCTGCGCGGGTTGGCCTCATGGGTGTGTCGCCTCCGGGGTCGAGCTGTCCGTCCCCGGATTCTCACCGCCTCGCGTCACCGCGATCACCTTCAGGCGTCGGCGGACTTCGCCGCCCGGTGGTTGCCGTGACGGCCGGTACCCGCGCGCGCGGAGGCCAGGTCCAGTTCGGCCCAGACGACCTTGCCGTCGGCCGCCGAACGGGACCCCCAGCGGCGGGAGAGCTGGCCGACCAGGAAGAGGCCGCGGCCGTTCTCGTCCATGTTGCGCGCGCCGCGCATGCGCGGTGCGCAGTGTTCGGCGTCGAAGACCTCGCAGGTGAGGACCTGGTGCTGGATCAGGCGCAGGCCGATCGGGCCGGCGCCGTGGCGGACGGCGTTGGTGACCAGTTCGCTGACGATCAGCCGCACGGAGTGCTCGAGCCCGCCCAGGCTCCACGCGTCCAGTTGACCGGCCGCCAGCTGCCGGGCGCGGCGGACGGCGCTCTCGTCGGCGGGCAGCGTCCAGGAGGCGACCTGGGCCGCGTTGAGCGACCGGGTCCGTACCAGGAGCAGAGTGACGTCGTCCGAGGGTGCCTGCGCCGGAAAGCTCGCCGTCGCACGCGTGCAGAGCTCCTCCAGGGACCGCCCCGGTTCGGCGAGGGCGGCGCCCAGGCGGTACATCCCGTCCTCGATGTCGCCGTCGCGGCTCTCGATCAGGCCGTCGGTGTAGAGGGCGACGAGGCTTCCCTCGGGCAGTTCCAGTTCCACCTCCTCGAAGGGATCCCCGAGGCCGATTCCCAGCGGCGCTCCGGTGGGGAGCTCGGGGAAGGTGACCCGGCCCTCGTCGTCGACGATGGCGGGCGGGGGATGCCCGGCCCGGGCCATGGTGCACACGCGGGTGGCCGGGTCGTAGACGGCGTACAGGCAGGTGGCGCCCACGACGGCGGGCGTCTGGTCCGTGGGGTCGGCGTCCTCCTCGACCAGTCGCTGGACGGTGTCGTCGAGGCGGGCCAGCAGTTCGGCGGGAGGCAGTTCCATGTCGGCCAGCGTGCGCACGGCGGCGCGGAGCGTGCCCATGGTCGCGGCGGCGTGCAGACCGTGACCGACCACGTCCCCGACGACGAGGGCGACCCGGGCGCCGGAAAGCGGGATGACGTCGAACCAGTCGCCGCCCACGCCGTGGTCCATGTCTGCGGGCAGGTAGCGCGAGGCGGTCTCGACGGCCGTGCCGCCCTTCAGGCGGCGCGGGAGCAGGTTGCGCTGGAGGGTGAGGGCCGCGGTGTGCTCGCGCGCGTACTGGCGCGCGTTGTCCAGTGCCACCGCGGCGCGCGCGACGAGTTCCTCGGCCAGCAGCAGGTCGACCTCCTGGAACGGCTCCGGGTCCTCGGTGCGGATGAACAGGGCCACGCCCAGCAGGGCACGCCGGGCGCGGATCGGGACGACCATCAGCGAGTGGACGCCGTTCCTGCGGATCCTCGCGGCCAGGGTCGGGTCGTCGTCGATCCAGATCCCCGGAGCGGTGTCCAGGATCGGCTCCAGGTGGGACCTGCCCGTGCTCAGGACGGCGGCGAACGGTGAGCGGGGCGGCACGGGGACCGGCTCGCCGCGCACCCACGCGGATTCCGGGACACCGTGGTGGATCGAGGCCAGACCGGCACGTCGCAGCACGGGAAAGCGCCTACCCGCCGGGTCGACGCGCGCCGCCGGCCCCTCGCTGAAGGGCACCGACTGCTCCAGGTCCACGGCGACGTAGTCGGCGAGCAGAGGCACGGCGAGGTCGGCCAGTTCCTGGCTGGTCTGCATCACGTCCAGGGTGCTGCCGAGCCGCGCACTGGCCTCGCCCACGGCTGCCAGGCGCTCACGCGCCAGCCTGCTCTCGACGACGTCGGCGCTGATGACGCACACACCGAGGGATGTGCCGTCGGCTCCCTGCAGGCAGTGGAACGACGCCGCGAACGGGTGCTTCCGGCCCTTGCTCACCGGCAGCCACGTCCGGTATTCGTGCACCTTGGTGGTGCCGCTCTTCAGCACCTGCCGCATCACCGCTTCGAGCGCGCCGGCCTTGGGCCCGGCCAGCACGTCGACGAACCGCCGTCCCAGTCGCCGGTCGCACGGGACTCCGTCGTGTTCCTCCATCACCTCGTTGACGAAGACGCAGCGCAGCTGCTGGTCACGGATGACGACTCCGATGGGCGCGCGGGCGAGGAGTGGCCCCCATGCCGACCCGCTCATCGCGTCCCCGGGCAGCGCGCCGGTGTCGGTCAGGGTCGCGAGCCAGCGCGTCGCCCCGTCCTGCCCCTGCAGCATCGTGATCCGCAGGCAGACCTCGATCACACGGCCGTCCCGGTGGGACACCGCCGCCGTGCCCGGCCAGCCGTTCCGGGCACGGCACTGTTTGACGAAGGCCGACATCGACGGAGCCTCCCCGAAGGACGGCAGCACAAGTACGGCGGGCAGGCCGACCACGTCCCCGGCGGTGTATCCGACCAGGCTCTCCGCGGCCGGCGTCCAGGCGGCCACGGTCCCCCGCTCGTCGAAGACCGCGAACGCCGAGTCGGATATCCCGGGCGTGTTCACATGCTTACCAAGTGCCACCGCATCTGTGCAGGTCATAGAAGTCCCGTCCTCAGGCAGGCCGGGCGAAATGCCCGATTTGCTTCTTCCGGGGTTCTGACAGGACAACGTCCGGATCTGTGACAGCGCCGCACTCGTCACAGCCCCAGGCGCCGCACGCGGCGCCTGTCATCACACGTCGGCGGGAACCCCCGCGGACGCTATGTCGCCGGTCTGCGCCCAGACGGTCGTCGCGCCGTCCTCGTGCACGGTGCGGATCGGCACTGAGGTGTGCGACAGGATGGCGGAGATCCTCCCGTCACCGGGCAGGACGAGGCCGTAGACCTCCTTCCACCCGGCACTGACGGCCCGGTGCCCCAGGTCGCGCAGAAGGCGGCTGCCGAGCCCGCTGTTCTGCCAGGCGTCCTCCACGAGCAGGGCCGCCTCCGCGTTCCCCCGGTCGGGCATCAGGTGCCCCACGGCCACGATGTCGCCTGCCGGTTTCTGTACGCCCAGGTGCACGGCCCCCGGCTTGGCCAGCAGGGCGCTCAGGTAGGACCGGGGATCGCCCATCGCCCTGTGGTAGCGGTTCCACAGGGTATCGGCCGAACATCTGAGGTGCATGGCCACGGCGCGTTCGAGGTCCTGGGGACCGAGTTCCACGACTCGGGGCCCGTCCCCCCGGGCCGTCACAGCGGGAACCACAGGCCGGCCTCCTCGGCCTCCTCCTTGCCGATGGCGAAGACAGCGATGTCCTTCTTGCGGGCTCCGCCCTGCGGAGGCAACCCCGCCACCAAGGGGTGGTCCCCGTCGCCGACCAGCGGCCTGCCGTGTCCGCCGGAGCCCGAAACGGACTCAAAGTACTCGGCGTTGACCTCCGTGTACCGCGCCCACTCCTGAGGGAGGTCGTCCTCGTGGAAGATCGCCTCGACCGGGCACACCGGCTCGCACGCCCGGCAGTCCACGCATTCGGCGGGGTTGATGTAGAGCGTCCGGCCGCCCTCGTAGATGCAGTCCACCGGGCACTCGGCGACGCAGGCCCGGTCCTTGACGTCGATGCAGGGCTGCGCGATGACGTAGGTCACCTTCTGCTCCTTGGCCGCGGCGGGGACGACGACCGGCGGTCGGCTGCCCCGGGCGTCCTTCGGTCAGCGGTATGACCGGAACTGCCCTGACGTTGTGACAACGACGCCTGCCGGGCGGCCGGGCGACACGACGGCTGTGTCACACAACGGGGTGTCCCGCGGTCAGATGGTTGACTCTCCGTACATGGTTCGCAGCATGCGACATCGAGATGAGGTGCATCGTGTCCCCTGAGAACACGTTCGTGATCGTCGGAGGCGGTCTGGCCGCGGGCAAGGCGGCGGAAGCGCTGCGGGAGAACGGCTACGACGGCCGGCTCGTCCTCATCGGCGACGAACAGGACAGGCCCTACACTCGCCCGCCACTGTCCAAGGGCTATCTGCTCGGCAAGGAGACACGCGACTCGATCTTCGTCCACCCCGACGACTGGTACGACAAACACGAGGTCGACCTGCGGCTGGGCACGACGGTGACCGGGCTCGACGCGGGGGCCAAGGAGGTGGAGCTCGACGGCGGGCGCCGCATGCCGTACACGAAGCTGCTCCTGGCCACCGGCTCCACCCCGCGCCGCCTGCCCGTCCCCGGGGCGGACCTGGACAACGTGCTCTATCTGCGCCGCGTGGGCGACAGCGAGCGGCTCAAGGCCGCGTTCACCGCGGGCGCCCGGATCGTCGTCATCGGCGGCGGGTGGATCGGCCTGGAGACCGCCGCGGCCGCCAGGCAGGCCGGGGCGGAGGTGACGGTTCTGGAGGCCGAGGAACTGCCGCTGCTCAGGGTCCTCGGGCGCGAGGCCGCCCAGGTGTTCGCGACCCTGCACACCGACCACGGCGTGGTCCTGCGGCACGGCGTGCAGGTGGAGCGCATCACCGGCGGCGACGGCCGCGCCGACGGCGTGCGGCTCGCCGACGGAACCCACCTCCCCGCGGACGCCGTGGTCGTGGGCGTCGGCATCACCCCGAACGTACAGCTCGCCGAGGGCGCCGGCCTGGAGGTGCGGAACGGCATCGTCACCGACGCGCACCTGCGAACCTCCGCGCCGGACGTCTTCGCCGCGGGTGATGTCGCCAACGCCTACCACCCGTTCCTCGACCGTCACATCCGCGTCGAGCACTGGGCCAACGCGCTGAACCAGCCGGCCACGGCAGCGCAGGGCATGCTCGGCAAGGACGCCGTCTACGACCGGCTGCCGTACTTCTACACCGACCAGTACGACCTCGGCATGGAGTACACCGGATACGTGGAGCCCGGGGGCTACGACCGCGTCGTCTTCCGCGGGGACAAGGCGGCTCGGGAGTTCGTCGCCTTCTGGATGTCGGGCAACCGCATCCTGGCCGGCATGAACGTCAACGTGTGGGACGTCATCGAGCCGGTCCGCGACCTGATCACCTCGCGCGCCGCGATCGACGACGCGCGCCTCGCGGACCCGGACGTGCCACTGGACCGCGTCACCGCCTGACGGCCCGGCCGCACGCGCGTGGGACGAGCGTGGGACGACCGGACGACCCGGTCGTCCGACGGTCTTCTCCGTTCCCTGTCTGCCCCTTCCGCCCCGTCACGCGGTCACCGGAAGGAGGGCGGACGGTGTGTCACAGATGGCTTGATCGCGCGGTCGTACTGAATGACAACCAAGGCGATCGGAGCGGACCGTGGCCCTCACTGAACAACACATTTCCACCATGGTGCTGGTGATCGGCACCGGAGGCGCAGGACTGCGAGCGGCGATCGAACTGGCGGAGGCCGGTGTCGACGTCCTCGCGGTCGGTAAGCGGCCCAAGGACGACGCCCACACCGCGCTGGCCGCCGGGGGCATCAACGCCGCGCTCGCCACCATGGACCCCGAGGACAGCTGGCAGCAGCACGCCGCGGACACGCTCAAGGAGAGCTACCTGCTGGCCGACCCCCGCACCGTGGAGATCGTCACCCAGGGCGCGGCCCTGGGCATCGACGACCTGGAGCGGTACGGCATGGCCTTCGCCAGGGAGGAGGACGGCCGGATCTCGCAGCGCTTCTTCGGCGCGCACAAGTACCGCCGCACCGCCTTCGCCGGCGACTACACCGGTCTGGAGATCCAGCGCACCCTCGTCCGGCGGGCCGAGCAGCTCGGCATCCCGGTGCTCGACGGGGTCTACATCACCCGCATCCTGGAACACGACGGCGCCGTGTTCGGCGCGTACGGCTTCGACCTCACGGACGGCAGGCGCTACCTCATCCACGCCGACGCCGTCATCCTCGCGGCCGGCGGCCACACCCGGATCTGGCGGCGCACCTCCTCCCGGCGCGACGAGAACACCGGTGACTCGTTCCGCCTGGCCGTGGAGGCGGGCGCGCGGCTGCGCGACGCCGAGCTCGTCCAGTTCCACCCCTCCGGCATCATCGAGCCGGAGAACGCGGCCGGCACCCTCGTCAGCGAGGCGGCCCGCGGTGAGGGCGGCATCCTGCGCAACGCGCTCGGCGAGCGGTTCATGAGCCGCTACGACCCCGAGCGGATGGAGCTGTCCACCCGTGACCGCGTGGCCCTCGCCTCGTACACGGAGATCAAGGAGGGCCGCGGCACCCCCAAGGGCGCCGTGTGGCTGGACGTCTCCCACCTGCCGCGGCAGACCATCATGAAGCGGCTGCCCCGGGTCTACCAGACGCTGCTGGACCTGCAGATGCTGGACATCACCCGCGACCCGATCGAGATCGCGCCGACGGCGCACTACTCGATGGGCGGCGTCTGGGTGCGGCCCGAGGACCACAGCACCGACGTCGGCGGCCTGTACGCGATCGGCGAGGCCTCCAGCGGTCTGCACGGCGCGAACCGCCTCGGTGGCAACAGCCTCATCGAGCTCCTGGTCTTCGGCCGCATCACCGGTCAGGCGGCCGCCGCCTACTCGCTGGGACTGACCTCGCAGCCGCGCTCGGCGGCCGCGGTGGCACAGGCCCGCGCCGAGGTCGACGACCTCCTGGCGGCGGACGGGCCGGAGAACGTCCGCGCCCTGCAGCGCGCCATCCGCAACACCATGACCGAGCACGCGGGCGTCGTCCGCGACGAGCAGGGCCTGCGCGCGGGCCTGGCGGAACTCGACGTCATCGAGAAGCGGATGGAGTCCGTCGGTGTCCACCCCGACATCGCCGGCTTCCAGGACCTCGCGCACGCGTTCGACCTGAAGTCCGCGGCCCTGGCGGCGCGCGCCACGCTGGAATCGGCGCTGGAGCGGCGGGAGACCCGCGGCTGCCACAACCGCAGCGACTATCCCGAATCGGACCCCGCGCTGCAGGTCAACCTCGTCTGGTCGCCGAAGACCGGCGTCACCCGCGAGAGCATCCCGGCCATCCCCGAGGAGATCGCCGCCCTGATGCAGGATGTCTCCACCGAGGGCAAGCTCGTCGAGTAGCGCCCCTCCGCACCTTGCGAGAAAACGGGGCCCGCCACGCGGGGTCCCCGTCACGCAGGGCCCCTGTCACAAACCGCTCCGCCGCCCGGTCTTCCCTGCGAACACACACGGGCCGGTGCCGGTGGGCGGCTGACCGCACCGTGCGCCCCGCGCACGAGAACACCCGAGAGGACTCCATCATGAAGGTCGTAGTCATCGGCGGAACCGGGCTGATCGGCTCGAAGGTCGTCAGCAAGCTCAACGCGGACGGGCACGAGGCCGTCGCGGCCTCCCCCAACACGGGCGTCAACGCCCTCACGGGCGAGGGCCTCGCCGAGGTCCTCCAAGGCGCCCAGGTCGTGGTCGACGTCTCGAACTCGCCCGCGTGGGAGGACGAGGCCGTGATGAACTTCTTCCGCACCTGCACCAGCAACCTCGTGAAGGCGAACGCCGAAGCCGGCGTCACCCACTACGTCGCGCTCTCCATCGTCGGCACCGACCGGCTCCCGGACAACGGCTACTTCCGCGCCAAGCTGGCCCAGGAGGAGCTGATCAAGGCATCGGGCCTGCCCTACTCCATCGTCCACGCCACGCAGTTCTTCGAGTTCGCGAACGGCATCGCGGACGCGGCGACCGAGGGCGACACGGTGCGCATCCCGCCCGTCAAGTTCCAGCCCATCTACTCCGACGACGTGGCCACGGCCGTCGCCCGCACCGCGGTCGGCACGCCTCTGAACGGCGTGCTGGAGATCGCCGGCCCTGACGTGTTCCGGTTCGACGAGCTGATCCGTGACGTGCTGACCGCGCAGAACGACCCCCGCAAGGTCGTCACGGACCCGCACGGCCGGTACTACGGGTCCGAGCTGCAGGAGGACTCCCTCGTCCCCGGCCCCGGGGCGCAGCTCGCCGCGACCCGCTTCGCCGACTGGTTCGCCCAGCAGCGGTAACCCCCGCGGGTGGCCCCTGCCCCCCACCAGGGGCCACCGCAGCCTCCCGCGACCCACCCGCACGAACAGGTCTCCCCACCATGCCCAGTAATCGCGCGGTAAGCACCGTCCCCGGAGCCCGTCCGCGGGAAGAACCGACCGGCGCGTACGTCATCGACCCGGTCCACAGCGCGGTCGGCTTCTCCGTCCGCCACGGGATGGTCAGCAACGTGCGGGGCCGATTCACGGCGTTCGAGGGGTTCCTCCGGCTCGACGCGCTCCGGCCGGCCCGTTCCGAGGCCCACGTGAGCGTGCAGACCGGCAGCCTGGTCACGGGCGTCCGGGCGCGCGACTACCACCTCACCGGCCCCGACTTCCTGGACTCGGCGTCGTTCCCCCTCATGGTCTTCCGCTCCACCGCGGTCGTCCCCCTGGGAGAGGACCGCTTCCGCATGACGGGAAACCTCCGGCTCAAGGACGTCGAACTGCCCCTGCACCTCGACCTCGAACACGGCGGCACCACCCGCGACGCCGACGGGCGGCGGCGGATCGGCTTCGAGGGCTCGGCCACCCTCCGGCGTTCCGACTGGGGCCTCGACTGGAACGTCCTCCTGCGGAGCGGGGGCGTACTGCTCGGCGACAAGGTGCGGCTCGGACTCAGCGTCTCCGCGCTGCGACTCGGACCGGAGGCCCCGTGATGACCCGACCGACCGGCCACCGACGCGACGTCTCGGCCACCGCCCTGACCCTCACCGCCCAGGCCGTCGCCCTGGAACTGCGCGTCATCGAACTGCGCCGCGAACTCGCGGACGTCGCCGACCGCATGACCGCCGTCGCCGAGGCCCTCCACGACCTCCTCCCGCAGCAGGACGCGCGCGAGCAACCCTGAGGACCGAGGGGCCGCCCGTCACGGTCGGAGGCGGTTCTGCCGGGGGCCGAAGCAGACCGGCCCCATCGAGTCCGCGAGCGCCGCGGCATGGGCGGACGCCTCCTCCTCCAGGACGGTGATCGGGCCGCCCGGCACCACAGGCCAACTCCCGCTTCGATCCAGCAGCCTTCGCGGCCCCCCGCAGAACCGCTCCCGGCGCCAGACCGGTGCCCAGGCCGATCAGAGTGCCGGACACTCTACTGGGGGCCACGGGGGCCGCGGCGTGGTCGCCCCGGCCGTCGTGCTGTCGTGCCGTCGGGCGGAGCCGCGCGTCAGGCGCCCACGTAGGAGGCCAGGTGCTGTCCGGTGAGGGTGGTGCGGTCGGCGACGAGGTCCGCCGGGGTGCCCTCGAAGACGATCCGGCCGCCGTCGTGGCCGGCGCCGGGGCCGAGGTCGATGATCCAGTCGGCGTGCGCCATGACCGCCTGGTGGTGCTCGACGACGATGACGGACTTGCCGGAGTCGACGAGGCGGTCCAGGAGCCCGAGCAGTTGCTCGACGTCGGCGAGGTGGAGGCCGGCGGTCGGCTCGTCGAGGACGTAGACGCCGCCCTTGTCGGCCATGTGCGTGGCCAGCTTCAGCCGCTGCCGCTCGCCGCCGGAGAGCGTGGTGAGGGGCTGGCCGAGGCTGAGGTAGCCGAGTCCGACGTCGGCGAGCCGGCCCAGGATGCGGTGCGCGGCGGGGGTGTGCGCATCGCCGGCGCCGAAGAACTCCTCCGCTTCGGTGACCGACATCGCGAGCACCTCGCTGATGTCGCGCCCGCCGAGGTGGTACTCCAGCACGGACGCCTGGAACCGCTTGCCCTCGCACTCCTCGCAGGTGCTGGCGACGCCGGCCATCATCGCCAGGTCCGTGTAGACCACGCCGGCGCCGTTGCAAGTGGCGCAGGCGCCCTCGGAGTTCGCGCTGAACAGGGCGGGCTTCACGTCGTTGGCCTTGGCGAACGCCTTGCGGATCGGGTCGAGCAGTCCGGTGTACGTCGCCGGGTTGCTGCGGCGCGAGCCGCGGATGGGGCTCTGATCCACGGACACGACGCCGGCACCCGCGGGAACGGATCCGTGCACGAGGGAGCTCTTGCCGGAGCCCGCGACGCCGGTGATGACGGTGAGCACCCCGAGCGGGATGTCGACGTCGACGTCACGCAGGTTGTGCGCCGTGGCGCCGCGGACCTCCAGGTGGCCGGTGGGCTTGCGCACCGTCTCCTTCAGGCAGGCGCGGTCGTCGAAGTGGCGGCCGGTGATGGTGCCGCTGGAGCGCAGCCCTTGGATGTCACCCTCGAAGCAGACGGTGCCGCCAGCCGTGCCGGCGCCGGGGCCGAGGTCGACGACGTGGTCGGCGATGGCGATCGTCTCCGGCTTGTGCTCCACGACGAGCACGGTGTTGCCCTTGTCGCGCAGGCGCAGCAGCAGGCCGTTCATCCGCTGGATGTCGTGCGGGTGCAGTCCGGTGGTGGGCTCGTCGAAGACGTACGTGGTGTCGGTGAGCGAGGACCCGAGGTGGCGGATCATCTTGACGCGCTGCGCCTCGCCGCCCGAGAGCGTGCCCGCGGGCCGCTCCAGCGAGAGGTAGCCGAGGCCGATCTCCACGAACGACTCGAGGGTGTGCTGCAACTTGGTGAGCAGTGGGGCGACCGAGGGCTCGTCCAGGCCGCGCACCCACTCGACCAGGTCGCTGATCTGCATCGCGCAGGCGTCGGCGATGCTGGTCCCGGCGATCCTCGACTCCCGGGCGCCCTCGCTGAGCCGCGTTCCGTCGCACTCGGGGCAGGTGGTGAAGGCGACCGCGCGGTCCACGAACTCGCGGATATGCGGCTGCATCGCCTCCTTGTCCTTGGAGAGCATCGACTTCTGGACCCGCGGGATCAGCCCTTCGTAGGTCATGTTGATGCCGGCGATCTTCATCCGGGTCGGCTCGCGGTGCAGGAAGTCGTGCAGCTCCTGCTTGGTGAACCCGCTGATCGGCTTGTCCGGGTCGAAGAACCCGGACTCGGCGTAGAGCCGGGAGTTCCAGCCGCCGCCCTTGTAGCCGGGGACGGTGATCGCGCCCTCGTTGAGCGACTTGGTCTCGTCGTAGAGCCGGCCCAGGTCGATGTCGGAGACCGTGCCGCGGCCCTCGCAGCGCGGGCACATGCCGCCGGTGCGGGTGAAGGTGACCTTCTCGGCCTTGCTCGCGCCGCGCTCGACGGTGATCGCACCGCTGGCCCGGACGGAAGGGACGTTGAAGGCGTACGCGCTGGGCGGGCCGATGTGCGGGGTGCCGAGCCGGCTGAAGAGGATGCGCAGCATGGCGTTGGCGTCGGTGACGGTGCCGACGGTGGAGCGGGGGTCGGCCCCCAGCCGCTGCTGGTCGACGGTGATCGCGGTCGTAAGGCCGTCGAGGACGTCGACCTCGGGCCGGGCCAGGGTCGGCATGAAGCCCTGCACGAAGGCGCTGTAGGTCTCGTTGATCAGCCGCTGCGACTCCGCGGCGATCGTGTTGAAGACCAGGGAGCTCTTTCCCGAGCCGGAGACGCCGGTGAACACCGTAAGGCGGCGCTTCGGGATCTCGATGCTGACGTCCTTGAGGTTGTTCTCGCGCGCCCCGTGCACGCGGATCAGATCGTGACTGTCGGCAACGTGCGGCGCAAGCGACTGCGCGTCCGCCTTCTTGGCCATGCTTATCGTCTCTCCATCCGTCTGGTGCGTGCCGGACCGCCCCCGCGGTCCCCGGCGGCGTCGCCTGAGTGGACCCGACCGGCTTCGGGCAAGTATGTCCTGTGCCCCCTCGGCGACGCGGTCACGGCCACGGTAGCCGTCCGCCGGACCGCCCCCGCGCCCGCTTCGGACCGGCCGCGTCGAACGGTCCGGGGCTGCGGGCGGGTTCCTGATCCACGGGCGGGGCGGGCGCGGGAGCGGGTTTCGGGCGCGGTCAGCGGATCTCGTTGAAGCGGATCATGTTGCCGGCGGGGTCCCGGAAGGCGCAGTCGCGGATCCCGTACGGCTGCTCGGTCGGTTCCTGGACGACCTCGACGCCGGCGGCCACCAGGCGTTCGAAGACACCGTCGAGGTCGGGCGTGGCCAGGACGAGGCGGGCGTAGGTGCCCTTGGTCATCATCTCGGAGATGGTGCGGCGCTCCTCGTCGGTGATGCCCGGGTCGGCGGCCGGCGGCTCCAGGACGATCGACGTGCCCGGCTGATCGGCGGGGCCGACGGTGATCCAGCGCATGTCGCCGTAGCCGACGTCGTTGCGGACCTTGAAGCCGAGGGTGTCGCGGTAGAAGGCCAGCGTGGCCTCGGGGTCGGTGTGCGGGAGGAAGGTCCAGTGAATGGTGATGTCCATGGCCGTCACGCTAGCCGTGGCCCGCTCGCGGTGGCTTCTCCATTCCTGACCGATCCGGGCCGCCGCTCACGGAGCGGGGTCCGCCACGCGGGGACGCCGCCGGCCGGCCGGCAACGCGATAACGCCCGGCAGCGGGTGCCCGCGGCGGTGCGGCCGGACGACGGACGGGCGGGGCGGCGCGTGGTGCGCCGCCCCGCCCGTCACCGGGCCGTCGCTCAGCGGACGGAACGCGCGGCTTCCTCGATGATGCGCGCGGACTCCTTCGGGTGGGACACGCTCACCGCGTGGGAGGACCGGACCTCCTCCACGTGGGACTCGGCGCGCTCGGCCATGAAGACCTGGAGCTCGCGGGGGATGTTCCGGTCGTTGGAGGCCACCAGGACCCAGGAGGGGATGGTCTTCCACGCGGGCTCGCCGGAGGGCTCGTACAGCGCGCCGCCGGCCACGGGCCGCTGGGTGGCCGCCATGATCTCCGCGGTGTGCGCCGGGACGTCCGCGGCGAACTGGTGGTGGAACTTGGCCTGGTCGATGTAGAGGTCGACGCCCTTGGAACCGTCGGCCATCGTGACCGGCACCTGCTTGAGCGCGTCGCCGAGCGTGCTGCCGTCGAACTTCAGCGACAGGTCGAAGGCGTTCTCGCCCTTGTCGGGCATGAAGGCGGCCAGGTAGACGAGGGCCTTGACCTTGTCGGAGCCGCGGGCGGCGTTGGAGATCACGGCACCGCCATAGGAGTGGCCGGCCAGGACCACGGGGCCGTCGATGCTGTCCACCAGCTCACGGACGTAGGCGGCGTCACCGGCCAGCCCGCGCAGCGGGTTGGCCGCGGCCACCACGGGGTAGCCGTCGTGCTTCAGCTTCTTGACGACGTCGTTCCAGCTGGAGGAGTCGGCGAAGGCGCCGTGGACGAGGACGACGGTCGGCTTGCGGTGCCGCGAGGGGGTGTCGCCGCCCTTGGTGGCGCTGGCGGGACCCACGGTGGCGGCGAGCAGACCGGCGGCGACGGTCACCGTGGCCATGACGGTGAGGGAGGTGCGGAGGGTCCCGTAACGGGCATGACGGTGCACAGTATTGGCCCTTTCGAGGCAGGTGTTGGTTGTGCCACCCGGCTCCGGGACGGAGGCCGGCGGCGGGTACGGCAGTTGGTGCCGTACGTCTGGAAGAGGTGGCTCGCGGCCGCCGAACGGGGACGTACGCGGGTCCGGGCCACCTGGGCTCACCGGTGCGGGGCAGGCGCGGCGTAGCGGCCCGGGCCCGTGATCCGGCTGTGGGGGGAGATCAGTTGGTGTGCAGCGCGGTGTGCAGCGCGCGGGTCGCCTGCTCCATCGCGGCGGTGGTCGCCTGCGTGGAGCGGACGGGGTTGAGCATCATGAAGTCGTGCAGCGTGCCGTTGTAGCGGACGCTGACGGTGGGGACGCCGGCCTGGGTCAGCTTGCGGGCGTAGGCCTCGCCCTCGTCGCGCAGCACGTCGTTCTCGTCGGTGATGACCAGCGCCGGCGGCAGCCCCTCGAGGTCCTCCAGGCTCGCCCGCAGCGGCGAGGCGGTGATGTGCGCCCGCTCCGCCGGGTCGGCGGTGTAGCAGTCCCAGAACCAGGCCATGGCCTTCGCCGTCAGGTGCGGGCCGTCCGCGAACTCGCGGTAGCTGTCGGTGTCCTGGGCCGCGTCGGTCACCGGGTAGTAGAGCGACTGGTGGACGAAGGTCACGTCGCCGCGCTGCTTGGCCATGATGGTCAGGGCCGCGGCCATGTTGCCGCCGACGGAGTCGCCGGCGACGGCCATGCGGGCGGCGTCCAGGCCCTCGTCCGCGCCCTTCGCGGTGACCCAGCGGGCCGTCGCGTAGGCCTGCTCGATGGCGACCGGGTACCGGACCTCCGGCGAGCGGTCGTACTCCACGAAGACCACCGCGGCGTGCGCCAGTACGGCCAGTTCGCGCACGAGACGGTCGTGCGTACCCGCGTTGCCGAGCACCCAGCCGCCGCCGTGCACGTACAACACGACGGGCAGGACCTCCTCCGCGCCCACGGGCTTGACGACGCGCACCCGCACGTCGCCCACTTCGGCCGGCACGGTGATCCACTTTTCCCGGACGTCGTACTTCTCGACCGGCGCCGCCTGGATGTCGTCGAGGACCTTGCGGGCGCCCTCCGGACCGAGCTCATAGAGGAAAGGCGGCTTCGCCGTCGCGTCCGCTATTCCCTGAGCCGCGGACTCGAGAACGGGCTTGCTCATTGTCGAACTCCCAAGTTCGGCACTCTCGTGCGTTTTCCTTCGCCCTTTGGACAGGGCAGCCGGGGAATATGTGACACCTCAGCGGAAAACGTGGTCCTCGCCGTGGTCGTGGGAGATCTCCTCGTATTCCCGCACCGTGGGTTTGGGAATCTGCGTCCCCTTCCCGTACAGGCCCCGGCTGAGCAGGGCCCGCAGTCGCTCGGCACGGCCGGCCCTGCCGTCCGGGGAGAGCCGGATGGGCACGTACTGCTCGTGCTGTGTGAGGAGGTGGAGCCTCTCCCGGCCCAGCGGCTCGTGCACCTCGATGTACTCGCCGTCCGGCATGCGCTTGATGGTCCCGGTCTCACGGCCGTGCAGCACCTCGTCGCGGTCGGCGCGTTGGAGGGCGAGCGCCCATCGTTTCGTCACGACGTAGACGACGAAGGGCACGACGAACAGGCCGGCGCGGACGGCCCACGTCACGGCGTTGACCGACATGTGCAGCCGGAGGGCGACCAGGTCGTTGGCCGCGCCCAGCAACGCCACCGCGTAGACACTGACCCATGCCGCGCCGAGGGCCGTGCGCACCGGCCGGTTGCGCGGCCTGTCGAGGAGGTGGTGGTCCCGTTGGCCGTCCTTGGTCACCCAGGCCTCGACGAAGGGATAGGCGCCCAGGGCGAGGAAGAGCCCGGCACCCGCCAGCAGCGGCACGAGGTTGTCCAGGGCCAGGGTGTGGCCCCGGAAGGCGACCTCCCAGCCGGGCATCACGCGCAGAAGTCCGTCGAGGACGCCCATGTACCAGTCGGGTTGCGATCCCGCGGTGACCTGGTCGGGACGGTAGGGGCCGTACAGCCAGACGGGGTTGATCTGCGCGACCGAGGCGATCATGAAGACGACGCCGGTGACCAGGAGGAGGTACGCCCCCGACTTCACGGCGTAGACGCGGAAGGGCAGGCCGACGATGTTCCGCTCGGTCCGCCCGGGTCCCGGGTACTGGGTGTGCCGGTGCCGGCGCGCGACGACCAGGTGGGCGACGAGGATGCCCGCCATGAGGGCCGGGATCACCACGACGTGGAGCGTGTTGAAGTGCGCGATCAGGTCCTTGCCCGGGTACGCGCCGCCGAAGAGGAACATCGACAGGTAGGTCCCGACGACCGGGACGGAGAGGATGGTCCCGTTCACGACCATGAGCCCGGTCCCGGACAGCAGGTCGTCCGGGAGGTCGTAGCCCGTCAGGCCCTCGAACATGCCCAGGACCAGCAGTGAGAAGCCGAGCACCCAGTTGAGCTCGCGCGGCTTGCGGAACGCGCCGGTGAAGAACACCCGCAGCATGTGGGCGAACATGCTGGCGACGAAGATCAGCGCCGCCCAGTGGTGGGCCTGGCGGATCAGCAGACCACCGCGCACGTCGAAGGAGATGCGCATCGTCGAGTCGAAGGCCTCGGACACCGTTTGGCCCTGCAGCGGTGCGTAACTGCCGTGATATTCCACCGGCGTCATCGACGGGTGGAAGTACAGCGACAGATACACTCCCGTGAGGACGAGGACGAGGAAACTGTACAGGGATATCTCGCCCAGCATGAATGACCAGTGGCTGGGGAACACCTTTCGCCTCCCGTCCGGTCTCGCACGATTGTCGGCGCCCAGTCGCTCGCCGACCCAGTCGGCGAATTTCGTGCCCTTGCCCGGCTGTTGCGAGTCGGCGGGCCGGCTGCCGCTGCTCATGTTCCTGTCACCATTCAAGTTTCATCCATGGCGGGTCGCAGGTCGGCACTGTCGTGCACCTTCCACCCATATGACCGATCACGCGGCGAAAGTGTGACGTGCACCGCCTGCGAGGCCTTGCGGGACCGGGGGCGTGAGGGAGGAATGTCACACGATCCGCGCCCGCCCGGTCTCACCACTGGGACAGGAAGCACGGTGCCGTGTCCTTGTGCTGTGCGAGGAGGTCAGGGGCCATGGATTTCTCCGATGACGCGGTGCCGATCGCGGAGCTGCTGGATGAGCGCCGGCATCTGCTGGACGTGGCGATGTGGATGGTGGGCGGCAGGGCGGAAGCCGAGTCGGTCGTCGACGAGGCCTACCGGCAGTGGTTCGAACTGCCGGAGGCGGCCCGCGGGGTGATCGAGTCGCCCGGAGCGTGGCTCGTGAGGACGGTGGGCGGGATCTGTCTGGCCCGCCTGACCACGTCCGCGGGGGGAACCGGACCGGCCGTGGCGAGTCCGGCGCGGCCGGTGGTGGGGCTCGAGCTGGAGCAGGAGATCGGTGAGGTTCTGCTGACCGCCCTGGACGCCTTGTCCCCCGCGGAGCGCGCGGCTTTCGTGCTCAACGGTTGCTTCGGGCTGTCGTTGGGCGCGGTGGCGGACGTGGTGGGGCGTTCCGAGCCGGAGTGCGCGGAACTCGCCGAGCGTGCGCGACGCACGATCAGCGCCTGCCGGTCGCACCCCGTCACGCCAGAGGAGCACGACGCGGTGGCGCGCGCGGTGGGCGCGGCCTGCGTGAGTGGCGACGCGGTACGGCTGTCGTCGCTGATGTGCCCGGATGTGACGGCGTTCTTCGACGGCGGCGGAAAGCTGCGGGCGCTGGTCCGGCCCGTGCATGGCGCCGAGCCGGTCGCGCGCAGTCTGATGACGCTGCTGGCGCACCACCAGCGGGTGACCCTGTCCACCCACTCCGTCAACGGCCGCACCGGTCTGGTGGCCCGCTACGAGGGCCAGGTGGTGGCGGTCGTCAGTCTGGACGTCGCCGACGGACGCGTGTCGCAGGCCTGGATCGTCCTCAACCCCGACAAGCTGCGGCCCTGGAACCACCCCGCACGCACCGGGCGCCGGATCATCGGCTCCTGACAGGGCCGACGTGTGAAGCGCCGGCGCGTGTCCCGCCGGCGCTTCACGCGTGTGCGTCCGTCGTCCGCGACGAACCGGGCAGGTCGCCGCGTTCGCGCAGACGGCCGGACACGTCCGGGGCGAGTACGGCTTCCAGCGGGGCGAGGTCCCCGGTACGGGCCGCCGCGACGAAGGCCTCCAGGAGGCGCCGGTGCTCCGCGGCGTCCACGGTCTCGCGGGGCTTGGTCAGCACGTGCTTGCGGGCCCGGCTGACGATCTTGCGCACGTTGACGAGGCTGATCTGGAGTATCTCGGCGATCTCCGGATAGGCGTAGTCGAACGCCTCCCGCAGGACGTAGGCCGCGCGTTCCGCGGGGTTCAGCCGCTCCAGCACCAGCAGCAGGGCGAGCTCCACCGCCTCCGCCCGCTGGGCGCCCACCTCGGGATCCGCGCTCGTGTCGACGGGCTCGGGCAGCCAGGGCCCGATGTAGGCCTCCCGGCGTACCCGGGCGGACTGTGCGACGTTGATGGCCAGGCGGGTCGTCGTGGTGGAGAGGAAGGCGGCCGGGCTGAGCACGGCGGAACGGTCGGTCCGCTGCCAGCGCAGCCACACCTCCTGCACCACGTCCTCGGCCTCGACCGCGCTTCCGAGCACGCGGTAGGCGATGCCGAACAGACGGGGTTGGAGCTCCATGAAGACGCAGGCGGCCTCGTCGAGGTTGTGTGCGGAGGGGGACGGCCCGGCGTCCGCGTTCTCCTTGGCTCCGCCTGCCCACGCGGCCTCACCGTCGCCGGGCGGCCGATGGGCACAGACGTCACCCATCCGGTCAGAGGCCATTTACGGGCAGCCCCCAGCCGCATGACACACGTGTGTCACACGATGTTCTACCTGGGTGGTTACCCCACGAGCCTCGGTCACCAAGCGTCACATTCTCTCCCCTCACGTCCACCGAATAGACCGCCGGACACCCGGTCCTGTGACAGATGAGGGTGAGAGAAAAAACATCTTCAACCGCCGGAGCAAGCACACGAGCCGTCACTGACCGACATCATATGCTGAGCGAAAGACGCAAAACGGATGCAGATTCCGGCATTTGCGCAGAAATCGCACACAATCGATCTCGATCGCTGTGGAAAGTGGTGACACGTTATTCATCCGTGGCTGAAGCTGTGCCTACGGAGATGCCAACGTTACGGAAAGTGAACAACCGTGCGGCGCCTTGACGGTGGAGCCGGTCCCAGCCTGCTCCACCGCCCGGTCGACGTCATGTGACCTCCGGCGTTCCCGGCGCTCACACCCCTGCGTGGTCGCCCGCCTGCCGATCCGCGCGGCGGCCGGGAGTGGCGCTGGTGACGAACGCGTCCCGCGGGTGCTGCACGGAGGCGAGGGAGACCAGGTCCCGGCCGAACAGAGCCGCGGTGAGCCAGACGGTGAGCACCCGGACCTTCCGCTCCCAGGTGGGCACGGCGAGCACGTGGTAGCCGCGGTGCATCAGCCAGGCCGGGAAGCCCTTGACGACGATGGCCTTGTACTGGAAGATGCCGCGTCCCAGGCCCAGCGTGGCGACCACGCCGAGGCTGCTGTGACGGTAGTCCCGGACCCTGCCGCCGCGCAGGCTCGCGACGATGTTCTTGGCCAGGCGCTTGCCCTGCCGGACCGCGTGCTGGGCGTTGGGCACCGTGCGCGCCCCCGGAACGGGCGATGCCAGGTCGGGCACCGCCGCGTCGTCCCCGGCCGCCCACACGTCCGGCACCGGCTCGGCGTCCGTACCCACCCGCAGGTCGGGCCGCACGACGAGCAGGCCGCGCTCGTCGACCGGCAGGTCGGTGTGGTTGTGCACGACGGGGTTCGAGGCGTTGCCCGCGGTCCAGACGATGAGTTCCGAGTCGAACTCCTCCCCGCTGGACAGCAGGACGTGGCCGTCCTCGGCGGACACCAGCTGGGTGTTCAGGTGCACATGCGCGCCGCGGCGCTCCAGGTGGCGCACCACCCAGGCTCCGGGCTCGTCACTCACCTCGGGCAGGATGCGGCCACGCGCCTCGACCAGGTGGAACGACAGCTCCCCCAGGCTCAGTTCCGGGTAGGACCTGAGCATCGCGGTCGCCAGCGACAGCAGTTCGCCGAAGCCCTCGACACCGGAGAACCCGCCACCCACGAAGGTGACGGTGAGCAGCTTGCGCCGTTCCGGCCCGGGCGGCAGCGAGGCCGCCTGGTCGAACGCCGTCAGCAGCCGGTCGCGGATGGCGACCGCCTCCTCGACGTGCTTCAGGCCGATGGCATGCCGGGCCAGGCCCGGGATGGGGAAGGTGCGGGTCACGGCGCCGGCGGTGACGACGAGCGTGTCGTAGCGGAGTTCGTACTCCTCCCCGTTCACGGGCCGGACGGTCACCGTCCGGTCGGCGTGGCGGATCTCGGTCACGCTGCCCGCGATGAGGCGGGACTTGTGCAGGTGGCGCCGCATCGACACGGCGGCGTGGCGTGCCTCCACCGAACCCGCGGTGACCTCCGGCAGGAACGGCTGGTAGGTCATGTAGGGACGCGGGTCGACGACGGTGACCCGCGCCTCCCCGGGCCGCAACGTCTTCTCAAGGCCCCAGGCCGTGTAGAAGCCGGCGTAGCCGCCGCCGACGATCAGGATCTCGCGCATGATTCCCTCTGTTTCTCTCCGTCACGAGTAAGACAGCGCGGCCCCTGTCGGTGTGACAGCGCATGCCCGCTCAGTGAGCGAGCACTGTGATCACGGGACGCCCCTGATCGCCGGCGACGGCCTTGTGTCGCGGTGCGGTCTGCTCGGCACCCTTCACCTTCGTGCCGACGTCTCCTGCGGTACGACCGACTTCGGCGACGTGCGCTTCCACTGCACCGGCGAAGCCGGCGGTACGTGCCCGAGGACCCGTTCCGTTACGCTGGAGAACATCGACGGAACGCCGTTCAGGCTGGTGGCCGTCAGCGGATCGGAGCCCAGTGAGAGACACGAGACCGTCTCCCGCGCGCTGCCCACCGGGGCCCGGCAGGTCCTCACGACCCGCGCTGCCTCTACGACATCTCCTGCATGCGGACAACGGCCTGGCGGCGGTGGGCGTCGTCGCCGTCCCCTGGCACCCGGGGCTGTCACACGCGCGCGGGGAACGCGGTCTACACCGTGAGGGGCGTGGTCATGGACGGCCGGCCGCAGGGACCGGCTTACACGCCCGAGCGGTGCGCCGCGGCGCACGCGAAGCGACCCGAGCAAGGGATGGTAGGCATGTCGTACCCAAAGCAGGTGTACTTCGGGGATACCGGCGAGGTCAACGCGAACTTCCGCCCGGCGAGCACCCCGCCGAACGTCGGCCAGGCCGGAGACGGCATCCACTATCTGGCGACCACGGACATGACGCGGGGCGAGTACGGGCTCTACCGCGTCATGATGAGGGCGAACGCCGGTGGTCCCAAGACGCATTTCCACCGGACCATCTCGGAGTCCTTCTTCATCCTCAACGGAACCGTCCGCCTCTACGACGGGGAGAAGTGGGTCGAGGCGCAGGAGGGTGACTTCCTGCACGTCCCGCAGGGCGGGCTGCACGCCTTCCGCAACGACTCCGACGCGCCGGCCGAGATGCTGTTGCTCTTCACCCCGGGCGCTCCGCGTGAGGAGTACTTCGAGAAGCTGTCGCAGATGGGCGACGCCACGGCGGAGGAGCGCGCCGCGTTCCTCGACAAGCACGACTCGTACTTCGTCGACTGACGCCTGCGCCGTCCCCCGGCGCCGCGGTGGTGCCGGGGGACGGCGGGCTCACGCGTCCAGGACCGCGAGTTTCGCCGGGTTCATCATCCACATCACGCGGTCGATGCCCTCCGGGGTGACGCTCACCGTGACGACGGCGAAGACGGCGCCGTCGCGGGACAGCTTCATGGCGGGCCGGCCGTTCACCTGCAGCGGCTCCACCGTTGCGGCGACCCAGAACCGGTCGGCGAAGGCGTGGATGTACTTGGCCACCCGCTGACGGCCGACGACGATGAACTTCGACGCCCGCACCTCGCCTCCGCCGTCGGAGTACGAGACGACGTCCTCGGCGAACATGTTCTCCAGGACGCCGATGTCCCCCGCCTGGGCGGCCGCCACGAACGCCGTCAGGAACCGCTGGTGGTCCGCTGCCACGACGCCGGCTCGCTTCTCCGCCGCCAGGTGCCTGCGCGCCCTGCTCACCAGTTGGCGCGCGTTGGCGTTGGACTGCCCGACGACCTCCGCGATCCGCGCGTACGGGTACTCGAAGGCCTCCCGGAGTACGTAGGCCGCGCGTTCGGTGGGCGTGAGCTTCTCCAGGAGCATCAGCACGGCGACTTCCAGCGCCTCGCCGTTCAGGGCGCCCAGCGCGGGGTCGCTCCCGGTGTCCACCGGCTCCGGCAGCCAGGGCCCGACGTAGGTCTCCCGGCGGGCCCTGGCCGACTTCAGCACGTTGATCGCGAGCCTCGTCACCGTCGTGGCGAGGAACGCCCGCGGGTTCTCCACCTTGGAACGGTCGTAGGTCTGCCGGCGGATCCAGGCGTCCTGCAGGACGTCCTCGGCCTCGCTCACGCTGCCGAGCATCCGGTAGGCGATGCCGAACAGGCAGCCGCGGGCGGCCTGGAACTCCTCCTGCGCTTCCTGGAGGTCCTCGGCTTCATCCACTGCGTCGTCCTCGGTCGGGACGCGCCGGTAGTTCAGGAGAGCCAGTCCCTGTAGTGGGTGGGGGCGATGCGGGCGTCGCTTCCGCCGGTGAGGACGTCGCCCCTGACGACGGCGAACATGCCCGCGGTGTCGTCGACGACGACGGAACGGCCGTCGCCCTTGGCCTCGATGGTGATCCGGCCGATCTCCTCGAGTGGGAAGACATCGGGCCCGGCGATGTTCACGGTCCCGTTGAGCGGGGGGCCGGAGGCGACCTCGGCGACCATCCTCGCGACGTCGGCGGCGGCGATCGGCTGGAGCGGGGTCCGCGGCAGCCGTACGGTCTCGCCGTCGGTGGTCCAGGACATCGTCGCTTCCATGAACTCCATGAACTGGGTGGCGCGGACGATGGAGTAGGGGATCGAACTCGCCTTGAGGATGTTCTCCTGCAGCACCTTCGCCCGGTAGTAGTCCAGTTCCGGTACCTGGTCCGCGCCCACGATCGAGAGGATGACCATGTGGCCGACGCCGCCCTTCTCGCTCGCGGCGACCAGGTTGTCCATCGACGTCCGGAAGAAGGCGGGCGAGGCCTCGTCGAAGGTCGGCGAGTTCGTGAGGTTGACGACGACGTCGGCACCCGCGACGGCCTCCGCGACACCCTCTCCGCTCAGGAGGTCCACGCCCGTGGACAGCGAGTGCGGCACGGCTTCGTGACCGGCCGCTTCAAGGTCCTTCACGACCCGCGAGCCGATGAGCCCGGTTCCGCCGATGACTGCGATTCTCATGGCCTTGCCATCTCCCGACGCTGATGACCGGTGAATGCCCATACGTGCTCAACGTACCTTCGCGGTGGTCGACGCGCCTGGGCTGCCGCGCGTGGCCTGCCAGGGGGCGAGGACGGGGCGCCAGCGGGCCGGGGGGCACACCGCGTCCGGGATGCCCATGCACTGAGCAGGACATATGTGACATGGATCCCCATGGTCGCCACCACGCTCCCCGCCCCACTGCTCTATATTGTTCGATGTACAACGAACATCGAACAAGGACCAGGGAACGTCATGACCAGTTCTGCAGACCTGCGCTTCTCGGGGCGCGCCGCGATCGTCACGGGTGCCGGCTCCGGCATCGGCCGGGCCACCGCCATCGCCCTGGCGGAGTCAGGCGCGCGAGTCCTGGGGGTGGGGCGGCGCAAGGACGCGCTGGAGGAGACCGCCCGGGCGCACTCCGGGATCGCGGTCCTGCCGCTCGACATCTGCGCGGACGGCGCCGCCGGCACCGCCGTCACCGCCGCCGTGGAGCGGTGGGGACGCCTCGACGTGCTGGTGAACAACGCCGGCGCCACGGGCGTCATGCCTTTGGAGGAGACGGACCGTTCGGTGATCGAGCGGCTGTTCGCGCTCAACGTGACCGCGCCGAGCCTGCTCGCCCATGCGGCCCTGCCGCACCTGCGGGCGTCCTCGGGCTCCATCGTCAACGTGTCCAGCACCTACGGTCACCGCCCGCTGCCGGGCGGCGGGTACTACGCCGCGACCAAGAGCGCGCTGGAACAGTTGACGCGCACCTGGGCCCTGGAGCTCGCGCCGGTCGGGGTCCGGGTGAACGCGATCGCCCCCGGCCCGACCGACACGGACGTCATGGTCGCCGCGGGGCTCTCCCCGGAGGAGATCGAGTCGATGCTCGGCCAGGAACGCGACCGCATCCCGATGGGCCGCCTCGCCGAACCCAGGGACGTGGCGGAGTGGATCCTGCGTGTCGCCGAGCCGGTGCGGACGCACATGACCGGTCAGGTCGTCACGGTCGACGGCGGGCTGGAACTCGTCTGATCCGGATCAGGTGGTCGCCTGCCGCGCCTTCCGCCAGCGCTCGACGTAGTCGCGCCGCTGGATCGTGCGCCGTTCCTCTTCCGTGGTGCCGCCCCATATCCCGTCCAGGCGGCCGGCCGCCAGCGCCCACCGCAGGCACTGGGCCGTGACGGGACACCGCAGGCACACGGCCTTGGCCCGCTCGATCTGCGCCATGCCCGGGCCACTGCCGCTGATGGGGAAGAACAGCTCCGGATCCTCCTCGCGGCACGCCGCGTCGTATCGCCAGTTCATGAAACCTCCTCGCAGGGACTCCAATGGAGACCAGCGGACCGACGGGGGTGTGACGCCCGATATGCCGGGTCCGGGCACCCGGCATGCCCCTTTGGGGCCAAGCTCCGGAGTCGCCGGGCGAGTTCACCGGGATTCCGCCGCCCGTCGGGTCACACACGGATCACCTGACCGGTCAGAGTCGGTGATCAGGTCCGGGCCTCTCCCCGGGATGACGAAGGGCAGAGCATGCAGATCACCGTCATGAACGGCAGGGGGCCCGCACGGACCGGGAGCCTTGCGGCGGGCCGGAATCCCTCCCGTCGAGAGGTCCTCCGGTGAGCGAGCCGACCAGATGGCCGGGCCTTTCCACCGCGAAGGACTTCGACGGCCCCGTCTTCTCGCCCATCTACGCGACGACCGTGACGGTCAGCGGCGGCGAGGCGAGTCACGGACGGGCTTCGGGGCGGGCCCGCTCGGCCGACGGCACGCTGGACCTCACGCTGCGGCTCCCCGCCGAACTGGGTGGTGACGGCGGTGGCACGAACCCGGAACAGCTGTTCGCCGCGGGCCTCGCCGCCTGCTTCCACGGCGCCCTCAGCCTGGTCGCCCGCCAGGCCGGGCGGAACCCCGCGCTGATCGCGGTGGAGGCGTCCGTGGCCTTCGGCCGCGACCCCCGCGACGGCGGTTACCTGGTGCAGGCGGACCTGGTGGTCACCTGGCCGGGGACGGACGCGGCGACCGCCGCTCCCCTGCTGAGGCAGGCGGACGCCCTCTGCCCCTACACCAAGATGCTGGCCCAGGGGACACCGGCGACGCTCACGCTCGCGCCCGAGCCTCAGGCGTAGCGGACATCGCCGATGCCGATCGAGGCGAGCAGCGTGTCGCGGCGCGGGCTGCCGTCGTCGACGTGGCTCCTCCGCCAGGGTCGTCCCGGGCGAGTCCGGCACTCCCGCGAGGTTCGGGCTGGGCCATCCGCACCAGGACCGGACCCTGGGAGCTCCTGAGGAGGCGCTCGCGACGGCACCGGAATAGGCGGCGGTGCCCCGGGTACCCGATGGGCGATCGGCGCCGAGTAGCCGCAGCCCTGCAGGCAAGCATGGAGCCGTCGGTGGACCGGATCGCACACCCGTGGGGCAGTCGTACGCCCTACGCCCGGAGCGAGCCGTGGCCCACGCGGGTGGACGCGTTCCTGGCCGAGGGGATCGAACCGGAGAAGGTGGAGCGGTGGGTGCAGGCCGCCTCGATCCTGCACTCGGACGGCGACGCCATGGACATCGCCGTCCTCGGTGACCGCATCGTGGGCGTACGGGGCCGGGCCGTCGATCGCGTGAACCGGGGTCGGCTCGGCCCCAAGGACCTCTTCGGCTGGCAGGCCGACAACGCACCGGACCGGTTGACCCGGCCGCTGATCCGTCGCGACGGTCAACTGGTGGAGTGCGACTGGGACACCGCCATGGAGCGCGTCGTATCCCGGTCCCAAACCCTGCTGGACGAACGGGGGCCTGGCTCGATCGGCTTCTACACCTGGTCAGCTCTTCCTGGAGGAGTACTACACGCTCGCCGTCCTGACGCGGGCCGGTATCGGCACCAACCACCTGGACGGCAACACCCGTCTGTGCACGGCGACCGCCGGGGAGGCACTCACGGAATCGTTCGGCTGCGACGGTCAGCCGGGTTGCTACGACGACTTCGACCACGCGGACGTCATCGCCCTGTTCGGGCACAACATCGCCGAGACCCAGCCGGTGCAATGGATGCGCGTCCTCGACCGTCTCGACGGCGCCGACCCGCCCCGCCTGGTCTGCGTCGACCCACGCCCCACACCGCCGGCCGGCCGGTCCGCCGTCCATCTCGCCCCGCGCGTCGGCACGAACGTGGCACTGGTGAACGCCCTTCTGCACGAGGTCATCCGCACAGACCGCGTCGACCACGACCACATCGCGGCCCACACGGTCGGCTACGAGGAACTGACCGAGCAGGTACGCGACTGCACCCCTGAATGGGCCGCCGGGATCTGTGCCGTACCGGCGGCGCGCATCGCCGAGGCGGCGGAACTCCTCGGCAGCGCGGACCGGCTGACGTCGACCGTGCTGCAGGGCTTCTACCAGTCCCACCAGGCGACCGCGGCCGCCGTTCAGGTCAACAACCTGCATCTGATCCGCGGCATGCTCGGCCGGCCCGGGGCCGGGGTGCTGCAGATGAACGGACAGCCCACCGCGGAGAACACGCGCGAATGCGGCGCCGACGGCGACCTGCCCGGCTTCCGCAACTGGGAGAACGACGCCCATGTCGCCGACCCCGGCGGGCCCCGAAACGTGAAGGAGGGCTGAATCCGGTGAACGGCATCCAGGACCTGCTGCGCGCACTGCACGGCGGAGAGCAGCACCTGGCGAGGCAACTCGTGACCGTGGCCGACCGCCATCGCACGGAGCACGAGGTCCACCACGTCGCCATCGACCTGGCCGCATGGTCCCGGGAGCACACCCAGCGGATAGCGGACGCCGCCCTGACCTACGACCTCGACCTCGACCCGCCGGACGAGCCGCACACCGGTCTGCTGTCGACGATCAGCAGGAAGGCCGCCGAGGCGGTCGGGCGCCACCCCGAACCCGCCCTCCTGCTCCTGCGGGATCTTCGCGAGCTCCACCTCGCCGCGTCGGGAAACTCCCTGTACTGGGAGATGCTGGCCCAGGCGGGACAGGCCACGAGGGACGAGCGGCTGCTCGGCCTCGCGACGCGGTGCCATCCTCGGACGCTGCGGCAGATGCGCTGGACCAACACCATGATCAAGAACCTGTCTCCCCAGGCACTGGCGAGCCTGCGCCGACCGCTTCTTCGACGGCGACGTCAGCGGGGCCGGGAGTGGCGGTTCTCGGACGGGTCGGCGCGGCCGCCCGCGCCGAGCAGGCCTGTGTCGGTGATGTCGCCGCGCTGTTCCAGGGCGCCCATGGTGTGCCGGGCCCGCCAGGAGACCAGGCCCGGCAGGAGGGTGCGCACGGCCTGGACGCCACGCAGCCACGGCTGTACATAGACGGCGGACGCGCGGTGCTCGATGCCGCGTACGAGCCGTTGCGCCGTCGCCTCGGTGGTGTAGGTACGACTCGCGGGCCAGGGCATGAGGGCGCGCAGTTCGCGCATGGTCGGGTGGCACTCGGCGTCGCGGATCATCTCGGTGTCCGTCCAGCTCATGTAGGCGACCGCGACGTCGACGCCGCGATGTGCCACCTCGGCGCGCAGGGAGTGCGTGAAGGCCTCCACCCCTGACTTGGAGGCGCAGTACGCGGACATCAACGGGGCGGCACCCATGGCGGCGAGCGAGGAGACCTGCAGGTAGTAGCCGCGGGTGGCCAGCAGGTGCGGGAGGAAGGTACGGGCGGTCAAGGCGCTTCCGACGAGATTGACCTCGACGATCCTGCGCCAGGTCGCCATGGAGGACTCCGTGAACGGTCCTCCGGCGGCGATGCCGGCGTTCGCCACGACCACGGAGGCCGCGCCGAACCGCTCCGCCACTTCGTCGGCCGTTCGGCGCAATGCGGCTTCGTCCGTGACGTCGACGCACCAGGCCCGCGCCGGACCGGGGGTGGTGGCCGCGGCCGACTCCAGTTCCTCCGGTTCCAGTCCGAGCAGTGCGACACGGGCGCCGCGTGCCACGAGCAGGTGCGCCACCGCCCTCCCTATGCCCCGGGCGGCGCCGGTGACCACAGCCGTACGTCCCTCCAAAGGGTGGGAGCCGGTCATCTCTGGCCTCCAGGATCCTCCAGCCCCGATGAAGAAATTTCGCAAACCACCTATAACGACCGTAACCGAGGGCAGGAGAACAGGCGGCCGGGAAGCACCGAGCGGTCACCGGAGGAACTCATGGCAGTACGGCACCGGCTGGTGCGGGGCACACGGGAGGACGTCTGGGCCGTCCTGGCGGACGGCACTCTCTACGGCGACTGGGTCGTGGGCCCGTCCTCGTCACGGCACAGCGACGGCGACTGGCCGGCGGTCGGCTCGAGCATCGAGTACACCGTGCGACTGGGGCCCGTGAAGCTTACGGGCGAGACGATCGTCCGGATCTGCCGGCCTCCGGAGCAACTGGAGCTGGAAGCCCTCAGCGGACGCCTGGGCACCGCGCGGATCGCCTTCGAACTGCGTCCTTGGGGACAGGACACGCTGGTCATCGTGGACGAGCATCCGCTGCGCGGCCCCGGCGGACTGGCACACAACGCGGCGCTGGACGCACTCCTCCAGCTGCGGCACCGCAGCATGCTCGGCCGGCTGGCCAGGGCCGTGGAGGCGCACGGAGAAAGCGACCGCAGGGACAGCGGGCCGCCGGCGTGCGCACCGCGGGCCCCGGCACCACACGGCTGAAGGACGCCGGCGACGGGAGGCACCGATGGCGGACGCGGTGGTGATCGGCGCGGGCCCGAACGGCCTGGTCGCCGCCAACCTGCTGGCCGACGCGGGATGGAGTGTCGAGGTCCTGGAGGCGCAGGACGAGCCCGGCGGCGGGGTCCGCTCCGCGCGGGACGTCCATCCCGACTTCGTGCACGACCTCTTCAGCTCCTTCTATCCCCTCGCGGCCGCCTCGCCGGTCATCCGCGGGCTCGGACTGCATCGCGAAGGGCTGCGGTGGAGCCACGCGCCGGCCGTCGTCGCCCATCCGCTGCTCGACGGCCGCTGCGCGGTGCTGCACCGGCGCGCCATCGACACCGCCGCGGTCCTCGACGCGGACACAGGCGGCGACGGGGCTGCGTGGCTCCGGCTCTGCACGGCCTGGGAGCGCCTCGGTGACGACGTCATCGGCGCGCTGTTCACCCCCTTCCCCCCTGTGCGGCCGGGCCTGCGGCTCGCCGCACGGCTGCGCGCCGGCGGGGGGCTGCGCATGGCGCGTACCCTCGTGCTTCCCGTGCGCCGCTTGGGCGAGGAGGAGTTCCGGGGCGAGCTGGGTGGCCTGTTGCTGGCGGGTAGCGCGCTGCACGCCGATCTGGCGCCGGAGGCCGCGGGAAGCGGAGGGTTCGGCTGGCTCATGGCCATGCTGGGGCAGACCTATGGGTTCCCGGTCCCTGTCGGCGGCGCCGGAGCGCTCACCGCCGCCCTCGTCGGCCGTCTGCTCGGACGGGGTGGGACGCTGCGCTGCGGGGCACGGGTGACCTCGGTCGTCGTGCGCTCCGGGCGGGCGGTGGGCGTCCGCACAGCCGACGGGGACGCGGTGGCGGCACGCCGCGCCGTGCTGGCGGACGTGTCCGTGCCCACGCTGTACGGGCAGCTGGTGAGCCGGGACGACCTCCCGCCCCGTGTTCTGGAGGACCTGCGCCGCTTCCAGTGGGACTTCGCGACGTTCAAGGTGGACTGGGCCCTGGAGGGCGCGGTGCCGTGGTCGGCGCCCGCGGCCGCGCGGGCCGGCACGGTGCACCTGGCCGAAGGAGTCGACGCGCTGACGCAGTTCGCCGCGCAGATCGCGATGGGACAGGTGCCCGAACGGCCCTTCCTCCTGTTCGGGCAGATGACCACGGCCGACGGTTCGCGCTCTCCTTCCGGAACGCAGTCCGCGTGGGCGTACACCCACCTCCCCCACCGCGTCCGCGGCGACGCGGCCGGTGCGGGCATCGCCGGGACCTGGGACCGGACGGACCAGGAGCTGATGGCCGAACGGGTGGAGGCGCAGGTCGAGCGGTACGCTCCCGGCTTCCGTTCCCTCGTCACCGCCCGCCGGATACTCGCCCCGCCGCAACTGGAGGCGTACGACGCCAACCTCCACGGGGGTGCCATCAACGGCGGCACCGCGGCCATGCACCAGCAACTGGTCTTCCGTCCTCTGCCGGGCACCGGACGCCCGGAGACACCGATCGCCGGACTCTTCCTGGCGTCCGCCGGGGCCCATCCGGGCGGCGGGGTCCACGGCGCGCCGGGCGCCAACGCCGCTCATGCCGCGCTCCGTTCCCGTTCCCCCAGCCGCGTGCTGAGCAGGGCACAACGTGCCCTCACCCGCCGCGGCCGCCTCGGTCACCGCGCCTGAGAGCCGCCGTGGCCGTCACACTTGCGTGATACGGACGCAGGCCGCGGTGACCTCGCGGAGGTCGCCGGTGCGGCGGAGCAGGTCGCGCTGGACGCGGGCGCCGTTGCCGGCCTTGAGGACCGCGGCGAGGGCGTCCTGCGCGGGGATCAGGTCGCCGTTGTCCTCCAGGGCGTCACGCACCAGCTCGAACAGGGTGCCTCGAACACCTCACCGCTCACGGTGGAATCACGACGCGCCGCCGCCAGCACCGCCGTCGACAGCGCCCGCGGCTCCCCGGACTCCGCGTCGAGCAGCAGGAGCTCCTCCTCCACACCGACCGTCCGCATCGCGCCACTCCGTTTCCAAGACCACAGGGGTGACCCCGGGTGACGCCACGCGTGGGAGGCGAGGGGCCGGAGCCCGCGGCATCCGTGGCACCACCAGTACGCCAGGCATCACTTCTGCTTCCCCGACGGCGGGGGTCGATGCGCCCGCGCCGCTTGTCGCGGTCACCGGTACCGGCACAGGCCCGGACATCGCCGAGGTGATCACGCTCGGTGGCATCCGGACACCCTCCGCAGCGACGGCCGCGGTGAGCCGTCCGCATCAAGGGCCGCTACCGCGGCGCGGCAATGGAGATTTCAAACGACATCGCGGCGCTCGATATGCTGGAAAAATGGCGAAGGGGAAGAACGACGACTGGCTGACCGACGACGAGCAGCGGGCCTGGCGCACCTACCTGGACGTCGGCACCCTGCTGATCAACCAGCTCGGCCGCGACCTGGAGCCGTTCGACCTGACCATCAACGACTACGAGATCCTGGTGAACCTCTCGGAGTCGCCCGAGCACCGCATGCGGATGAGCGACCTGGCCCGCGCCACCCTGCAGTCCAAGAGCCGGCTGTCGCACCAGATCAGCCGCATGGAGACCGCGGGCCTGGTCCGCCGCGAGAACTGCGAGTCCGACCGGCGCGGGCTGTTCGCCGTCCTCACCGAGCACGGCTGGGAGACCATGCGCAAGGTCGCCCCGCACCACGTCGCCGCCGTACGGGAGCACTTCATCGACCTGCTCCCCGCCGAGGACCAGGAAGCCCTGCGCAGCGCGCTCACCCCGATCGCCGAGCACCTGCGCGCGGAGCGCGGCACGATCTGAGAGCCCCCTGACGCCTCACGCGGCGAATGCCGCGAACCGCGAATACGGCGTTTTGAAGACAGGGCCCAGGGCAGGCGTCCGCGTGAGGGGGGTTCGCCTGAGTGCTAGGGAGCCGGCCCATGTCAACAGGGACACTTCTGGCGATCATCATCCCCGTGGTGGTGGTACTCGCCCTCGTCGCGGTCGCATCGACCCTCTTCGTCCGCCACCGGCGTCTCAAGGACCGTTTCGGCCCGGAGTACGACCGGACGGTGGAAGGCGTCGGCAGCCGCAGGGATGCCGAGCGCGACCTCGCCGCACGAGCCAAGCGGCACGACTCGCTGGACATCAAGCCGCTGCCCAGTGGTGTCCGTGACCGCTACGCGCGGGAGTGGACCAGCGTCCAGGAGGAGTTCGTCGACCGGCCCGAGGACGCCGTCCACGACGCCGACAGCCTCGTGGCCTCCCTGATGCGCGACCGCGGCTACCCGACCGAGGACTTCGACCAGCGGATCAAGGACCTGTCGGTGGAGCACGGCCGGACCCTGGACCACTACCGGGCGGCCCACGAGGTCAACGACCTCAGTACCCGGCACGAGGCGACCACGGAACAGCTGCGTGGCGCGATGGTGCACTACCGCGCCCTGTTCGACGAGCTGCTCACCGACGGCGGTGGGCGGCGCCACGCCCGGGCCTGACGCAGGGCTCCCGCAACACAGCCTGAAAGGCGGAAACCATGGAACGCGAGCGCGTCTCCCGCGGAAGCGGGCTGGCCACCGAAGACCTCGCCGAGACCCACGCCCCCTCCGGCCCCCCGCAGGAGCGCTCGGACGCGGCCTCCAGGGCACCGGAGTACCCGGGTGAGAGCACCGGAGCCCGGGGCGAACCGCCCCCGGACGACACTGTCGGCGCTCCGACCCCGGACACCTCCGCGGATGAGGTCCCGGAGCTGCTGGGTCCGGAGGACGAGGAGAACTTCCGCGCCCGTTGGCAGCGGATCCAGAGCGAGTTCGTCGATGATCCGCGCGATGCCGTGCACGCCGCCGACGAGTTGGTCGCCGACGTCATGCAGAAGTTGGCGTCGACGTTCGCTCAGCACAAGCAGGGCCTCGAAGGCCAGTGGACGCGCGGCGAAGAGGTGAACACCGAAGAGCTGCGTACCGCGCTCCGGCGCTACCGCTCCTTCTTCAATCGTCTGCTGTCCGCGTGAGTCAGCGGGCGTGCTGGGGTGCCCCCGGAGCGGGTGGCGCCCCAGCTGCCTGCTGTCCGTTCCGGTATGAGCCGCTGTGGGTGGCCGCGACCCCATGGGTCGTCACGCTGCTGACGGCCACCTGTCCGGTCACGGGCCGCACCCGGACCGGGCGGCGCGGACACGTCGGGTGAGGGGCCTCAGCCACCGAGGGGTGTCCGGGGTGCGAGGGCGGCGAGGGCCACGGCGGCGGTCACCCCGGCCCAGGCGACGGGACCGAGCGGGGTGCAGCCGAAGAACTGGCTCACGCCGGGAGTCTGTATGACCGCGATCAGCGCGGCCGCGGAGCCGAGCACCGTGAGCCATACCAGGGGGCTGTGACGACGGCCGGTCACGGTCTGCGTCAGCTGGGCGCCCACCACTCCGCACAGCGCCATGGTGCTGGTGCGCCGGGCGCTGCCGGGAGTCACGGTACCCGCCAGCCAGGCGGTCGCGGCGCCCAGGGTGGTGACGATTCCGCGGTGGCGGATCTGCCGGCCCAGGGGCGCCCCCAGAGTCCCCAGGCCCAGCGGGGCGCTGCCGGTCCGCGCTGCTCCCGATTCCCTGTCCGTGTCCGCTGCGGTGTCCGCCGTGGCGCCCTGGGGGGTCACGGCGACCGCCATGGCCGGGAACATGTCGGTCAGCAGATTGACCAGCAAGAGCTGACGGGTGGAGAGCGGAGACGCACCGGAGACCAAGGTCCCGAACAGGGAGAAGCCGATCTCGCCGGCATTGCCACCGATCAGTACGGTGAGCGCGTCGGCGACGCTGTGCCACAGGGCGCGGCCCTCGGCGACCGCCTCGATCAGCGCCGAGAGTTCGTCGTTGACGATGACAAGGTCGGCGGCATTGCGCGCGGCCGCGGAGCCCCGCACGGCGATGCCGACACCGACGTCCGCGGCCCGGATGGCGGCCGCGTCGTTGGAGCCGTCACCGACCATGCCGACGACCCGCTTGGATTCCCTGAGGGCCTCGATGACCTGGAGTTTCTGTTCCGGTGCGACGCGGGCGACGACGCCGCAGTCACGGACGAGCGCCGCCCGGCCCGTTCGGTCGCGGGTGGCGAGTTCGTCGCCCGTCACGACGGTGACGTCCTCGGGCCAGCCGAGTGCGACGGCGACCGTCCGGGCGGTCTCGGGGTGGTCACCGGTGAGCATCACCGGTCGCACGCCCGCCTGGCGGAGCCCCGAGATCAACGGCGCCGCGTCGGGACGAGGGGTGTCGGCCAGGGCGATGAAGCCGGTCAGCCGCAACCGGTAGTCCTCCAGGGGGCTTTCGAGTGCCCCCCCGAACTCACCGGTTTGCAGACGGTGTTCCGCGACGGCCAGCACACGCAGCCCCTCGGCCGCCAGCGCCCGGGCCGTCTCCGTCGCGGAGGCGTCCGCCTCGGGGCAGAGCGGAAGCACCACTTCGGGAGCACCCTTGACCACCAGCAATGGGGTGTCCTCCGCGTCGTGGCCGGTGGCCGAGGCATAGCCACGGGAGGCCTGGAAGGGCTGGGTGTCACCGGGCGTCCACTGCTGGTCGTCGCCGGCCGCCTCCAGGACGGCCCCGTCGGTGGCGTGGGCGTGGACTCCGTGGTTGTCGCCGACCTGAGGGCAGGTCCGGGCGGCCTGCCGCAGGATCGCGAGGCCCTCCGGGGAGCCGGCTTCATGGTCGCCGCCGTCGGGGGCGGCGGTACGTACCACACGCAGCCGGTTCTCGGTGAGTGTGCCGGTCTTGTCGAAGCAGACGGTGTCCATCCGGCCGAGCGCCTCCAGGGTGCGCGGGGTGCGCACCAGCACGCCGTGCTCGGTCAGCCGTCGGGCGGCGGCCAGTTGGGCGACGGTCGCGGTGAGCGGCAGCCCTTCCGGCACGGCCGCAACGGCGACGGCCAGCCCTCCGGCCACGGCTTGCCGCACGGGAGTGCCCCGGAGCAGCGACAGCCCGGTCACCGCGGCCCCACCGGCGAGGGTCAGCGGCAACACCGTGGACGTCAGTTCACGAAGCCGGGCCTGCACCCCCGGCGCGGGCGGCATCCTTGCGGCAAGATGGGCGGCGCGCCCCGCCTCGGTGTCGTCCCCCGTGTCGACCACCACCGCGCGCCCCTGGCCCGCGACCACGGTGGCGCCCTGGAAGACCATGCAGTGCCGGTCGGGAACCGGCACCCGCGGCGTGGCCTCGACCCGCTTGAGGGTGGGCAAGGACTCGCCGGTCAGAGAGGACTCGTCGACTTCCAGGTCCTCGACTTGCAGCAGCCGCGCGTCGGCGGGTACCACGTCGCCGGTGTGGAGTTCGATGATCTCCCCGGGGTTGAGCCGTCCGGCCTCGACGGTGCGGGTGTCCCCGGTGTCCGGGTCGACGACTCTGCGTGCCTGCTGACGCTGGGTCACAGCCAATGAGGACAGGGCCTGTTCGGCACGGAGTCGCTGGATGCCGCCGACGAGGGCGTTGATGCCCATCGCGCCGGTCACCAGCAGGGCGTCCACTGCCGAGCCCAGCAGGGCCGAGGCGGTCGCGCCGACGGCGAGCACCGGGGTGAGGGGGTCGTCCAGTTCGGCGCGCACCGCGCCGACAAGACGCCCCGTCAGCCGCAGGGGCACGGCGACGGGTGACGTGGCCACGCTCTGGCCGATGCGCCCGGCTGCCGACCTCGCGCGGGCCGCCTCCTCGTGAACGGCGCGTTCCGTCTCGCGCAGCCGGTCGAGGGCCTCATGGGGCTCCAGGGCGTGCCAGGGTACGTGCGGCCGGGGCGTCGGCATGCCGTGGCGCAGTGCCCGCCGCGCGCCGCGCCAGCCGTCGACGAGGGACGCCGCCGCGGCGGCGTTGACCGGGCTCAGTCGCAGGCCCACCCGCCACGCGGCGCGTCGGCCCCGCGATCCCCGGGTGAGCACCATGAGTTCGGACAGTGCCGCACCGGCCTCGGCGAGGACCTTGGCGTGCCGGGCCGCCGCGCGGGAGCCCGGCACGGCCGTCAGCAGCCGCCAGACACCGGAGAGGTCGTCCAGGACGAGGGCGTCCGCCGCCCACAGCACGGCGCTGCCCGGGTCGACGACGGTCACTGCCACGTCGCTGCTCATCAGTCCCGTGGGCACGTCGTCGTCGGGTCCTGTCCCGGCCGGCACACGGGCGACGGTGAGCACGATCCTTCCGGATCGGCGGAGTTGGCACACCAGTGCGCTCAATGATTCCCCGGCGGGAGCTAGTTGGTCCGCGAGCGCGCCGAACTCGCTCAGGGTGCCGTCGTCGGCCACGACCACGTGCAGGCCCGCCCGGCGCGCCGCGTCGAGTACCGCCTCCGCCAGGGGGTCGACCTCCCGGCCGACGAAGACGTTACCCACCTCGCGATTGTCCTCGTCCAGGACGGTCATCGGCCCGGTGTGAGTGCCGGGTGCGCTGCCGGGCACGGGCCGCAGGCGCACTTCCCGGCCGTCCGGCCGCTCTTCGTCATGGGCCCGTAGCGAGGCCGCCGTGGCGTGCCAGAGCCGGTCATGGTCCCAGTCGTCGCCGCGGGGACGGACCTCCAGGAGCGTGCGCCTTCGTCCGCTGAGCACGGAGTGATGCAGCACGATGGTGTCCACCAGCTCCAACTGCCGGATCCGTTCCGGGTCGCGTACGAGTACCTTGCGACGGGCCAGGCCGGTGCCGAGGGTGGCGGTGAACGCGACGGGCCCGTAGCGGGCGGCGCGGGGCGAGGCGGCCAGGACCGCCTCGGCGGCCTCGGCGCTGTCACGCGTGAAGGCGAGAGTCGCCGCGGCCCCCAGCAGCCCTCCGGTGACGGCCTGGTCGGCGTACTGCTGCGCCGGCAGGACGTGCGGGCGCGGCCGCCGGATCCGGGGTGCGGGCAGGCTGTGCCGGGAGGGCGTGCACAGCCGGTCGTGGACCTCGTCGAACAGCGCGGCCCGGGTGACCGATTCGACGAGCAGACCGGCGCGCAGCGCCGCGTCCAGCACAAGGGCGGTCGGCGACTGTCCGAAGCCGTGCGCCGCGGCGTACGCGGCGGACAGGACCGCATCGGCGGCCGGTGCACCGAGCCCGCGGCGGAGCCAGGCACGTGACCTCGAGTCCTCGCGCAGCGCTGTGACGGCCGCGGTCACCATGCGCGGGGAACGCTTCAGCCGCAGCAACCGCCCGGTCGTCGCGGTGACGATGCCCGCCACGTCGCAGCACAGGGCGGCGGCGTGCGCCCGGGCGCCGGGAACCTGCCCCGGATGTCCGGGATCCGGTCCGGGTTCCCCGGGCTGCTCCAATCGCTGCGAATCGGCGAGTTCGGCCGCCCGCGCCGCCACCTTGTCGGCGACCGCGTCCTGTGCCAGCCGCACCACCAGCGACTCCAAACCGCCGTCCCAGTAGGCCGCAAGTACGTCGGGATGCTCGGCCAGTGACACCGCGACCTTCCTGGCCGCCGCCTCCAGCTGCCGTCGGTCGGGGGCGGCACCACCGCGTGGGCGCAGGGGTACGTGCAGGCGTCGCCCGCCGACCCAGCAGCGTCCGGGGGTGAGCGCCTGTTGCGTGGCCCGTCCCAGTCGCAGGGCGCCGCGGGCGGCCGCGGCACCGCGCACCGCAGCCCGCGCACCGGCGCCCGCCAGGGGAACGCATTGCCGCGCAACGCCGATGGGCGCGGTCGCCGCGAGTCGCAGGCTTGCCGCCGGTAGTGCGGTCAGCAGCCCCAACCCGGTCGGCGGCCTCATGTGGTGGAGGCCTTCGCCTTCTTGCCTTCCTTCGCCTTGATCTTGGCCTTGCTCGGTCCGCCCTCGGGGACCGGCAGATCACCGGGCCCGGCCATCGCACCCGGTCCCTTCTCGGCCGTGGGTGCCTCATGCGTCCGCGCTGCGGACATGTGCCCTTGCGCGTGCGGCGCGGCCGGTATCCGTGTCTCAGGCGGAATCATCGTGTCCTGCGCCTCCGAGGCCTCATGCTCGCCCTGGTCCTGGTCCTGGACCGGGGTCTGCGCGCGCGCACCGGACCGCTGCTGCGTCAGCCATACCGCGGCCGCTCCGGCGGCCGCCACCGGCCACTCGACGACTCCGGCCACGCCCAAGAGGCCCGCCCCGGTGTACGCGGCCACCCGCCGGGTCCGCGGTGAGACCACTCCCACCGTGTCCAGCACGCCGTCGAACGCCCCCTTGACCTTCCCGGCCCCCGGCAGCCGCTGTGCGGTCGCCTTCACCGTGTCCAGGGGGTGCGTCACGGCCTCCCTCACAGCCGAGGACGAATTGCGACCAGTTTCATCCATTTTTATCACCTCATATAGGTGCTGCCCAGAAATGCGGAGCTGAACAATCCGCACCCGGCGAGGACCGACGGCGACGCACGATGGAGGGACAGGCACGACCATCGCTCCGGAGGCGCTCATGGTGGCCCCGAACCGTATCCGCGTGATCGTCTTCGACGTCAACGAAACCCTCAGTGATCTGGGACCCCTGGGTGACCGGTTCGAGGACATCGACGTGCCCTCGGACGCGCTGCCCACCTGGTTCACCGCGGTGCTGCGCGACGGTTTCGCCCTGACGGCCGCCGGGGGGTACGCGGACTTCGCAGAAGTGGCGGCCGAGAACGTGCGCGTGCTGCTCGCCCGGTTTCCCGGCTGGAGCGGCGACGCGGAGGAGGCCGCGCGCCATGTGGTCGAGGGATTCGCCGCGCTCTCGGTGCACCCGGACGTACCCGGCGGCGTACGGGCCCTACGGGCCGCCGGTTACCGGTTGCTGACCATGACCAACGGCTCCGCGGCGGCGACCCGGCGCCTGCTGGACGGCGCCGGCCTGCTGGAGCACTTCGAGGCCCTGCTGGACGTCTCGGGGCCCCGCTGCTGGAAGCCGGCACCGGCCGCCTACCGTTACGCCACCGATCAGGCGGGCGTGCGGCCCGAGGAGGCGCTGCTGGTCGCCGTACACCCCTGGGACGTCGACGGTGCGCGGCGCGCCGGTCTCGCGGGCGCCTGGCTTCGGCGGCACCGGTCCCACTACCCCGGTGTCATGCTGCGCCCGGACTGGGAAGCGCCGAGCTTGCCGGATCTCGCCCGTGACCTCGGCGTGGCAGCCCGCTGACGTACCGGCAAGGGTCCGCTCAGGAGCCTGCCCCGGCGACCTCCTCGACCACGTGACGGTCCAGTGCCGCCCGCACGAGGGCCGCGGCGAAGACGGCGTAGGCGGCCTGTGGCACCAGGCCGGCCAGATCCTGCGGCCGCGCCGGGAGTCCGAGCCGCTCGGCGCCCTTGAGCGCCTTGTCGTCGAAGAGCGGGCCGGTCTCCGGCCAGACCGCCTGCACCTCCCGCAGGAAGATCTCCACGCCGACCGGCCCCAGCCCGGGAACCTGGCGCAAGGCGCGACGGATCTCGTCCGGGTCGCCGTCCGCCTCGTCCCGCAGGCGCCGCAGATCGCCTCCGTAACGGTCGAGGAGCAGCTCCGCGCCGTCCCCGAGTTGCGTCGCCGTCCGCTCGTCGTAGCGCCGGTAGTGTCCCCTGCCGAGCGCGTCGACCCGCTGCTGCCAGGTGGCGTCGCGCATCTTGCGGGGGTCCCGCATTCCGGCGGCGAACAGCTCGTGCGCAGCGGCGATGGCCACGGACGCCTTGATCCGGGCGCTGAGCAGGCACGCCGCCACCAGTACCTGGTAGAGCGGTTGCGGGGTGTTCTTCAGCTTGATGCCGGCGTCCTCGGCGTAGGTGTGGCCTTCCTTCTCCAGCAGGGCCTTGACCGTCGCCTTGTCCTTGGCGGTGTCCCGCTGTCCGGTGGTCCCGGCCATCTCACATCACCTTCTCGGGAAACACGGGGGCCTGCGTCCACTCTGCTACCCGGCATGGAGCCGGTAGACGGCGAACGCGCGGTCGATCACGGGCTGCGCCACATTGCGGACGCGCACGCCTCCTGCCGTCATGCCCCGCTCGACGCCCCGGTGCGCCATCCTTCAGGTACGCGTTGACGTCGGCGCCGCTCACGTCCCGCCACATGGGACGCTCCCCGTGGGCCTTGCGGGCGTAACCGGGGTCAGCGGGCCGACTGTGGTAGAGGCGCAAGGAAACCGCCAGAGAACCGTCGTGTCGCGGACCGAGGCGAAACTCGCGTCAGCGTTCACTACGGCGCGAGCGCCGAGCCTCCTGGATCTCGGCTGCCCGGGCACCTCGTTCTCCAGTCCCGACCGGGCCGTTCTCCCCGGACGACCGGGTCATGAGTCGTCCTCGCGCTTCTCGGGTCGTTGCGTCTCCAGTCCCTCGATGGGGTTGCCGGCCAGGGTGCCGTGCGCGGCGGAATAGCCTTCCGCCCCGCCGGCGGATCCGCGTACCACCCGCTCGTGTGCCCGGTCCTCCTTGCCGCTTCCCGCCCCGGGCTCCTTGGCGGCGAATTCCGCCGTGTCCTTCTCCCGCTTCTTTCCCATGGTCGTCGAACTCCTCGCTTCGTCGTCGCCTCTTTCCGCGACGACCGGCAAGGGCGAACCTGCCCGAGGCCGAAATGACCAAACACCGCCGCGTCTCATCGCCGCCGCACCTTCCTCACCACATGCGGAACGAACGGGGACGAACGACCGATCGGCAGTGGCGCGTAGAGCGCCTCCCTGGGGACGGAGCCGCCCCCGTACAGGAGAGGAGTCGCGGCCCTGGTCCGCTGCGGCGGAGAGGTCGCGGCCGCGTAACGCATTTCGGGCGGCTTGTGTTCGGAAGGCTGTCCCATGTCTGGCCTCCGGGAGACGCGCCAACACGTGGAAAGAATAACAAGAAACAAAGGGCGCGCCGTTCGAGCACTACAAGGGCCGGCAGGCCGGACCCACGTCGGGATGTTTTTCCGGCTCTTTATGGGCAAGGCGTTGAGTGCCACTGGGGAGTGTCGCCGCCGGCCGCCGGGAAGGCAGAAAGGCGTCCGCCGGGAACGGTGGTCGGCGGCCGCCCGCAGGGCGCACATCATCCACGCACCCATTTCGTCGGCCGAAGTGGGCGGGCACGCGAAGCCACCAAGGGAGTGATCACAGATGCCCGCAGGGTCGAGTCGCAAGCGTGAGCGGCAGTACGAGCACATCAAGGAGAGCGCCAAGGACCGGGGCGAGAGCGAGAAGCGGGCGAAGGAGATCGCCGCCCGCACGGTCAACAAGGAACGCGCCCGGGCGGGCGAGTCCAAGACCGCCAGCCGCAGTTCCATCGAGGACATGTCCTCCGGCGAGCGCGGCGGACAGCGCTCCGGCAAGGGCTCCCAGGGACCCACCTACGACCAGCTCTACGCCGAGGCCAAGCGCCGCAACGTGGACGGCCGTTCCCACATGAACAAGGCGGAACTCCAACGCGCCCTCGGCCGCGACTGAACACCCCTCCAGGGAGGTGGTCCCCATGCCCCTACGCGAGGAGGTCGGCCGGGCCGCGGCCGAGACGGAGCAGGAGTACGCGGGCGACGCCGACCGGTCGCTCGGCGCGTTCAGCGCGCTGATGGGCGCCTACGGCGGCGCGCTGGGCGCGATCGCGGGGCTGGCCCGGCCCACCGGTCGGACGGTGCCCGAACCCACGCCATGGGACGTGGTCCTGTGCACGGGTGCCACGCACCGCCTGTCCCGGCTGATCACGAAGGATCCGGTCACCAGCCCGCTGCGCGCGCCGTTCAGCCGGTTCGAAGGCACTTCGGGCCCTTCCGAGCTGGACGAGGAGGTCCGCGGCCGCGGCGTCCGCAAGGCGGTGGGTGAACTCGTCACGTGCCCGTTCTGCACCGGCCTGTGGATCTCGACGGGCTTGTCGGCGGGACTGGTGTTCACCCTCCGCGCCACCCGCCTGGCGGCCGGCGCACCCGCCGCGCTCACGCTCTCCGACCTGCTGCACTTCGCCCGGGCAGGGGCCCAGCACGCCGCCGGGGAGTGACGCCGCGGTTTCCGCCGCCGCCCCTCTTCACTCGCGGAGGTACGACGTATGTGCACGCCACCCACGTCACCGTCGGATGCGCAGGCCGGACCCCTGGCATGCCGCGTGATCGTCTATCCACCGTCGGAGACCGGCGGCCGTCATGTGCGCGTCGACGGGGAGATCCTCGGCGTCGCTTACGACATGCGTGATTTCGTGGAGTTCCTCCGGCGGGCCGGGGTCGATCCGCTCAGAGTCTGCGTGACCGACACCGACTTCGTCGAGTGGCGCGGTGCCGGGCCGTCGGTGTGGCGCTGCGGTCACGAGGGGCCGCGCGGGCCCGTTGCCGGAGCAGGCTCAGGGCCGGAGGAGGACTTCCTCCCACCACCGCACGCCGACATGGTCGATGTGACCCTCGACGGCCCGCCCGAGCAGGTCTCGCGCATCCGGGCCTTGATCGAGAGCCGCGCGGCGATCGGCAGCAGCATGCTCCTGGAGTTGCCCGAAGGCAGGGTGCGCTGCCGGATCCACCTCATCGCCACGGATGACTGACGCGGTCCGGCGTGGCGCGGCTGCGCCGAACCGCCGGTCGGCCTTGCGCCCGTCCGACCGTCAGGCCGGAACGGTGGAGTCGTCGTGCGGGCGGGCGCCGGGATCAAGGCGGCGTCGAGCGCCGGGATCAGGGCGGCGTCGACGTCGCTGGTGCCGGTGGCCACGCACAGCGTGTCAGGGCAGCGGGGTGCCGCCGGTGGCGTTGACGACCTCAGCGGTGATGTAGCCGGCCCGCTGCGACGCGAGGAAGACGTATGCCGGGGCCATCTCGGCAGGCTGGGCGGGGCGGCCCATCGGGGACTGCTTGCCGAACTCGGTCGTGTCGGGGAGGGTCGCGGGGATGAGGGGCGTCCACACCGGGCCCGGGGCCACCGCGTTCACCCGGATGCCCTTGGAGGCGACCATCTGCGCCAGCCCCTGGGTGAAGTTGACGATGGCCGCCTTGGTCATCGCGTAGTCCAGCAGGTGCGGGCTGGGTTTGTAGGCCTGTACGGAACTGGTGTTGATGATGGAGCCACCGGCCGGAAGATGCTCGAGCGCCATCTTCGACAGCCAGAACATCGCGTACAGGTTGGTCTTGAGCACCCTGTCGAACTGCTCGGTCGTGATCGCGCCGATGCCGTCGGGCTGGGACATCTGGTAGGCGGCATTGTTGACCAGGATGTCGAGCCGCCCGAACTGGGCGAGCGCCAGGTCGATCACCTCACGGCACTGGTCCTCGTCGCGGACGTCACAGGAGAGGGCGACGCCCTTGCGTCCGGCGTCCACCACGAGCCCCACGGTGGTGTCGGCGTCCTCCCTCTCCTCCGGCAGATGGGTGATGAGAACGTCCGCGCCTTCGCGGGCGAAGGCGAGCGCGACAGCCCGGCCGATCCCGGAGTCGCCGCCCGTGATCACCGCGGCCTTGCCCTCCAGTTGGCCGCTGCCCTCGTACGAGTCCTCTCCGTGGTCGGGGGGCGGGTCCATCGGTCCGGTCCAGCCCGGGTGCGGCTGGTCCTGTGCGGGGAAGTCGGGTCGCGGGTGGCGGGTTACCGGGTCCTCGTTGTGGGAGGTCATGTGGGGTTCCTCCGTCATTCCTTATCCATCGCGACGCGGATGGTGTGCACCTGCTGGTCGGCCGCGTCGGGGACGACCATGCCGGCCTCGACCCCGGTACGCAGGTAGTCCAGCACCTCCCCATCAAGGCGTTCACCGGGGAGGGCGGCGGGGATGCCCGGCGGGTAGGGCGTGAGCATCTCGGCGGTGATCCTGCCCTTGGCCTCGGCGATCGGGACCTGCTCGGCCGGGCCGAAGAAGGCGTCCCGGGGCAGGACGACCTGCTCCAAGGTGAGCTCCCCCGGGCTCGGGATGTCCACCGAAGGCGTGGGGCGCAGGTCGTCCACGTGCTCGACGAGGTCGGCAAGCGCCGTCACCAGGACGGCGGCGGTGTCTTCGGTGTCGCCGTGGGTCAGCTGGGCGCTGATCCTGCGGTGGTCACTGACGTGCAGGTTCACACCGTGGTGGGCGCGCAGCCAGTCGGCGGCCCGGTACCCCGTCACCCGCAGCGCGGAGATGTCCACGATGACCTGCAGCGGGTCCAGATCGGCGGCCCGACCCGGGCCGCAGAAGTCCTCGCGGCCGTGCACATGGAAGCCGTCCAGCTGCTCGATCTGACCGCGCAGGGAGCCGGCCAGGGCCAGGGCCCTCTCGTACAGCGCGTGACCGTGCTCCACCATCTGGCGGCGCCAGCCGTCCAAAGCCGCGTACAGCAGCACGGACGGGCTGGTGGTCCCCAGCAGGTCCTCGCGGGCCTTCAGTACGGCGGGATCGACCAGGTCTCCCCGCAGATGGAACACCGAGGTCTGCTCCAGCGCCGAGCCCATCTTGTGCACGGAGGTGACGCACACGTCCGCTCCGGCGTCCATGGCCCAGGTCGGCAGTGAGGGGTGGAAGGGCAGATGCGCTCCCCATGCCTCGTCCACGATGAGCGGCTTGCCCTGCCGGTGGCACTCCTCGACGATCGCGGACAGGTCCGCGCAGCTCCCGTACGGGGTGGGGCTGGTGACCAGAACGCCCTTGGCATCGGGGTGGTCACTCAGGGCCGCGGCGACCGCCTGGGCGGAGGGCGGATGGGCCAAGTGGAGGTCGGGGTCCCATTGGGGGCGGACCCAGACCGGCTCCTGTCCCGAGAGGATCAGCCCGGAGATGACGGACTTGTGGGCGTCCCTGCCCACGACGAGCTTCTCGTGCGGCCCCGCGACCGAGAGCATCGCCGACTTCACCGACAGCGAGCTGCCACAGGTGGAGAAGAAGGTGTACTCGGCTCCCACGGCGTCCGCCATGAGTTCTTGCGCCTTTTCCAGGACGCCGTGCGAGGAGGTGCGGTCGTCCAGACCGCTGGTGGCCAGGATGTCGGAGTGGAACACCGCCTGTCCCAGCGCTTCCAGGACGCGGGGATCGGTACCCCGGCCTTGTTTGTGACCGGGTGGGGTGAACGGTGTCTGTCCGGTGGCGTGGTAGGCGGCGAGCGCCTCCAGGACCGGCGCGTGCGAATGGTCCATGAACTGCGGCTGCCCCTGCCCCGACCGGGGAAACGCCCGGCGGGGGCATTCGGGCTCAGCGACCGCGGTGCTTGGTCCTCGGCTCCTGCGGGTCGACCCCGCTGAACTCGGAGGTGTCCTTGGCGCCGCTGGGTCGTCCGGAGGCACCGCGTTTCCCGGTGTCCTGGATCTGCCGCTTGCCGGACTTTCCGGCCCGCTCCTCACCGCTGCGCGACACGTCGTTCGCCGGTGTGCCGGCCGTCGACGCCTCGATGTCCTCGGAGGACGGTTCGCTGTTCTTGCCGCCGGGCGCATAGGTGTCCGGGTGGAACGAACGGTGACCGCTGGGATTTTCCTGCTGCTTCGTGGCGTCGACGTCCGTGGCCCAACCGTGCTGGTCGTCGCCCTTGTGGCGGCTGGGACCCGCGCCGTGCGGAGGATGCTGCTTCTTCGTCATCGCGCTTCCCTCTCAAGAAGTACCTTCCGTGCATTTCCTGCCTTTGTGGACGCGTGCCCCCGCCCCGGCGGCTCATGCGTGGCGCGATGTCCGGCGCGGAGGCGGGTAGGCGACCGGCAGACATCCGGGAGGTCAGCGATGGACGAGCGCTTGGACCAGGTGTACGCCCGTGTCGCGGAGCAACTGGCCGCCCGTGCCGGGCCCCTGTGGGAGGTGGCGCTGACGCTCCACGGGGACCCGGAGCCGGCCTTCGAGGAAGTGCGCGCGACCCATCTGCTGGCCGGCCACCTGGAACGGGAGGGCTTCTCCGTACAGCGCGGGGTGGCGGGCCTGCCCACGGCCTTCGTCGCCGGCGCCGGTGACGGCGGCGGCCCGCGGGTGGCGCTGCTGCTGGAGTACGACGCCCTGCCGGGGCTCGGGCACGCCTGCGGCCACAATCTGATCGCCGCGGCCGGACTCGGCGCCGGCCTTGCCCTGCACGAGGCACTGCCGAGCCTGCCCGGGTCGCTGCTGGTGGTGGGCACCCCGGCCGAAGAGCGGGGCGGCGGCAAGGTCGTCCTGGCGGAGGCCGGCGCCTTCGACGGGGTGGACGCGGCCCTGATGTTCCACCCCGGCGTGCATAGCTGGTCGTGGGCACCGCTCACGGCCTCTGCCCAGGTCCGCGTCGCCTTCCACGACCGGGCCGCCCACCCCACCGGCAACCCGGCCGAAGGAATCGACGCACTTGCCGCGCTCATCCAGCTGTTCAACACGCTGCCGGTGCTCAGCCGGCGTCTCCCGCCGGGGTCGCACGTGCAGGGCATCATCACGGAGGGCGGCAAGGCCACCAACATCGTCCCCGAGTACGCGGAGGGGCTGTTCGGCCTGCGCGGGGCCACCACGGCCGCCCGTGACGAGCTGGCGGACAGTCTGGCCGAGTGCGCGCAAGGCGTGGCTCGCGCCACCGGCACCCGGGCGAAGACCTGCCCCGCCGACGCCGGCTACGACCACTTCCGCAACAGTGCCGTCCTGGCCGCGCGGTTCACCACCCATCTGGCCCGGGCAGGCCTCGCCGCGAGCGAGCCGGTGCCCGGCGTCTACCTGGGCTCCTCGGACATCGGCACGGTCAGCAACCGCCTGCCGACGATCCACCCGTTCGTGGCGATCACGGATGCCGACGGCTCCGACCACACGCCACGGTTCGCCGCGGCCGCCGCCGGCTCCCGGGCCCGCGAGGCCATGCTCGCCGCCGCCCACGCGCTGGCCTGCTCCGCCGCCGACGTCCTGGTCGATCCGGACGTCAGCGCGGCGGCCTGGGCCGAACACCACCACCACCCGGACGGCTGACAACAGGGCGCGTGCCCGGCCCGGGATCGGGAAGCCGCCCGGGAGAGGACCGTAGAGCGCACACCGGAGCGGAAGGAGCCACGAGATGGGACACGGCGGAAACGTCATCGCAGAACTCACGGCCGACCACCGGGAGGTGGAGGAGTACTTCGCCCGCCTGCGGGCACTGCCGGCGGGTGACAAGGAACGCCGTGACGTACTGGACGAGGTCACGATCGAGCTGGTGCGGCATTCGGTGGCCGAGGAGATGTACCTCTACCCGGCCGTCCGGGAGCACGTGTCCGGTGGGGACGCCCTCGCCGACAAGGAGATCCGGGAGCACGCCGAGGTAGAGCAGGTCCTGAAGGACCTGGAGGACGTCGACATCGACGACGCCCGCTTCGACCAGCTGGTGGGGAAGCTGATCACCGACGTCACCGAGCACATCCTGGATGAGGAACAGCGGCTGTTCCCCAGCCTGGCGCAGGAATGCTCGCCCGAGCAGCTCAACGAGCTCGGTGAGCAGGTCCGCAGGGCGAAGAAGGTCGCCCCGACCCGGCCGCACCCCAGTGCCCCGGACACCCCGCCCGCCAACAAGCTCCTGGCGCCGGGAACCGGACTGGTGGACCGGGCCCGCGACTTCGTCACCGGCCGCGGCAGGTCCTGACACGGCCGACCGCCCGGGCCACTCCGGCGGGCACCCGTCTGAGCGGCCCGGGCTCCGTCGCCGGCCGCCCTGCAGGCCGACGAAGTCCGCGCCGTGTCGCGTGGCGGCCGCACCCCCAGGACTGACGCTCCTGCCCAAAGCGCGCCCGCTACCTGCCGCGTACTCGGCAGCCCCGGCCGCGGCGCTCGGCGCCGGAGGCCGTCCTGTCGCGCGGGGAACAGATGCGGCGCTGACCATGGCCGCCCGCCCTACCCGGTGCCTGGCGACCCGCGCCGGGCTTCTGCTGCCGGGTCGGTCGACGGCCGCCTGCTTGCGTCTCCCAGGCAGGCGTCAAAGTTCGCGCAGGGCGGGCAGGAGGGTCTTCGCGGCCCAGTCCAGGAAGGCCGTTTGCGTGTCGCCGCCGACCTGGACGAGGGCGATCTCGCCGACCCCGCTTCCACGTACCGGCGGACCGCCTCCACGAAGGCCTCCGGGTCGTCACCGCAGGGTGATTGCGCGACGTCCTCCGGGCGAACGTGGGCGCTCGCCGAGGCCAGAGCGCAGGTCCCGGCCAATTCCGAGTGACCTTCCAGCCGCCGCCGAACCAGCGGAACTGCTCATGTGCCCGGCCCACGGCGGTCTCCCGCCCCGGACTCCGGGTCCCCCTCCCGGCGTCCGGGCTCGGCACCGGTCGTCTGCCCGTCTCAATCGGGCGGCTCCTGCGGTGGCATGTCGCGCGGCGCGTCGGGAATGTCGCTCTCCGGCCGCCCTCTTTCCGCGGCGTCCGGGTCGTGTCCGCGGGCCTGCCGCAGATCCTGCTGGTCCTTGGGGGGCGGGGCGGTGCGTCCCGTCTCCTCGAGTGGCTCCTTTGGCTCCTTGCCCTTCATGATCTTCTCCTCACGTGGGCGGCCCGGCGGGCGGACCGTCGGCGCCTTCGCCGTCCTCGTCCTGCCGGGCCCGCTCCCGCGGCTCCGACGGCGGTGCCGGCGCAAGGGGCGCTCCGGGCAGCAGATTCTCCGGTGAAGTGACGCCGGGCTCCTCGTCCCTGTTGCGGTCGGGCGCCCGGTCTTGATCTGGTGCCTTCATGGCTCTCGGCTGCCCGGCAGGAGTACGGGCACACCTGCGCGCGGCGTGGGAAGGCGCCGGCGAGGGTTCCCTCCACCGGGGCCGCCGCCGGCGCATCTCCGTCGCGGAAGGCGAACCGCACAGGGGCGCGCGCTCGCGCGTCCTGCACCTGGAGCCCGGCCTCCCGCCCGGAATCGATCCAGCCGCGCACCACCCGGCGGCCGAGATCGACTTCCCGCCCGGCGCGGTTCTGGCGCCGTTCACGGACGGCCCAGGTCGAATCCCGGGGTCTCGACCTGGACGACGCCGTCCGCCGCCCATCACCTGTCCCGGTCCTGCGGCGTCACGATGGAGGCCGTGGCCGACCGCCTCATCGGTCACCCATCGGCATGCGCCCCGCGCGACGACGACGTCGCACCGCTCCTGCCGCGGACCGGCGGCCCGCACTTGCGCCGGTAGGCGGATCGGCGGCCACAACCTCGGTGACCGGGCTCCGCTCGGTTCATCCACGCGATCGCCGCGCCCACCATCGGGGCAATCCGGTCCAGTGGCGCCGTCCCGCAATAGACCTTTGCAAAGGTGCCCGAACACCTTGAGGTACGGCACCGAGAGCGGGCGACGCAACCCAGGTGAAAGGGCGGCACCAGCTATGGCAGTACAGGTAGAGCCGACTCGGGGAGCGGAAGGGGAGCGGCTCAAGCCTGGGGCCGTCATCGTGGACTGGCTGACGACGACGGACCACAAGAAGATCGGGTCGCTCTATCTGGGCAGTGCCTTCGGGTTCTTCCTCGTCGGTGGGATCCTGGCGCTGGTGATGCGGGCGGAGCTTGCCCGGCCCGGCACCCAGATCCTGTCGAACGAGCAGTACAACCAGGCGTTCACCATGCACGGCACGATGATGCTGCTGATGTTCGCCACCCCGCTGTTCGCCGGGTTCGCCAACGCCATCATGCCGCTGCAGATCGGCTCCCCCGACGTGGCCTTCCCCCGGCTGAACATGCTGTCGTACTGGCTGTTCCTGTTCGGATCGCTCATCGCCGCGGCCGGCTTCTTCACCACCCAGGGCGCCGCGGACTTCGGCTGGACCGCCTACACCCCCTTGTCCGGCGGTGAACGCACCCCCTATGTCGGGGGCGACATGTGGATCCTGGGCCTGGCCATGTCGGGCTTCGGCACCATCCTCGGCTCGGTCAACTTCATCACCACGATCATCTGCATGCGCTGCCCGGGCATGACCATGTTCCGGATGCCGATCTTCACGTGGAACATCCTGCTGACCTCGGTGCTCGTGCTGTTCGCGTTCCCGGTGCTGGCTGCCGCGCTGCTCGTCCTGTTCGCGGACCGCAAGTTCGGCGCGCACGTCTACGACCCGCAAAACGGCGGGCCACTGCTGTGGCAGCACCTGTTCTGGTTCTTCGGGCACCCGGAGGTCTACATCATCGCGCTGCCGTTCTTCGGCATCGTCACCGAGGTGATCCCGGTCTTCGCCCGCAAGCCGGTCTTCGGCTACCTCAGCCTGATCGGCGCCACGATCTCCATCGCCGGCCTGTCGGCCACCGTGTGGGCGCACCACATGTTCGCCACCGGAGCGGTCCTGCTGCCGTTCTTCGCGTTCATGACCTACCTGATCGCCGTGCCGACCGGAGTGAAGTTCTTCAACTGGATCGGCACCATGTGGAAGGGCTCACTGAGCTTCGAGACCCCCATGCTGTGGTCGCTCGGATTCATGATCACCTTCCTGTTCGGCGGGCTGACCGGGGTCATCCTGGCCTCCCCACCGCTGGACTTCCACGTCACCGACTCCTATTTCGTGGTCGCCCACTTCCACTACGTCGTCTTCGGCACCGTGGTGTTCGCCATGTTCGCCGGCTTCCACTTCTGGTGGCCCAAGTTCACCGGGAAGATGCTCGACGAACGCCTCGGCAAGATCCATTTCTGGACGCTCTTCATCGGCTTCCACACCACCTTCCTCGTTCAGCACTGGCTAGGCGCCGAGGGCATGCCCCGCCGCTACGCCGACTACCTGGCCGCCGACGGCTTCACCACCCTGAACACCATCTCCTCCATCGGTGCCTTCCTGCTGGGCCTGTCGACCCTGCCGTTCATGTACAACGTGTGGAAGTCCGCCCGCTACGGCAGGCCGGTCGAGGTCGACGACCCCTGGGGCTACGGCCGATCCCTCGAATGGGCCACCTCCTGCCCACCCCCACGGCACAACTTCCTCACCCTGCCCAAGATCCGCTCCGAGTCCCCCGCCTTCGACCTCCACCACCCCGACATCGCGGCCCTCGACCAAGAACTCAACGTCGGCCGCCGCGACGTCATCGAACCCGGAAAGGGCGCCGCGAAACCGCTCGGCGAGGGTGACCAGACGTGAAACGGCGTCCTCCCCGGTCCGCCGCCGGCGCTCCGGCGATCGCCGACGGTATCGCCGCATGCGAAGACTTCCTCTCCTGGCACGCGGACATCAGCGACGCCGAAAACGCGGCCAGGGACTACGCCGACCGCATGCCCTGGCTGACCACCGGGCAGCGGCATGAGGTCGTGCGACTCTACGTCGCTGATCGCCTCGGCTTGATCCGTGCCATGCGGACACGCGTTGCCGAGCGCGAGAGCGCACTGCACTCCGAGTACGGCAGACGCTGTGAAGCTTTGCGGAACCGACTGCTGTGCACGGTCGTCGCCCTGGCTTTGGTGACCGCGGCCGCCTGTATCCCCGTGCCTCTCCTGGTGCTCTTCACCGGAGACTGACCCGCCGCGGGTCCGAGCCGGCCGGCCCTGGCAGCGGGGCCGGTCTCGAACCGCAGGCCGGCCTGCGAGATACTTCCCGCGTTCAGCCGCCACGCCGCTGGTCGTCGCTTTTCCTCCGCAACTGCTCAGCGTGCCGAGTGAGAGCGTCGACGCGTGCGGCGACCTCCGGATGCCCCGGCCGCAGGTGCACCTGGGTGGCTGCGAGGGGGGCCATCAGGCGCGCCGCGTCGTTGTGGGCGAGGGCCTCGTCGACGGCTGCGACGGCGGAGCGGGCGCCGGGAGGAAGGTCGGTGAGTCCGGTGACGTGAGCGGCCAGCCGGCGCAGATCTCCGGCGTTGTCGCGCGCCCAGGCAGTGACGGTGCGGTCGGCGGCACGGCGGTCGCGGGTCGCTTTCACACGATCCTCACCCGTACTGCCCGCGGCTCCCGGCTGCAGCCGAAGGTAGCGGCGTTCGGCGGCCTGACGACTGGCGACCCCGAGCGGACCGGCCAGGTCGGCCCAGCTGGCCCCGGCGGCTCGGGCGGTTTCGATCAGTCCCCTCTCCCAGCCGGCGAGCTGCCCGCGCACCTCCCGCAGGAGGATCAGCGACGCCAGCGCCTGTTCCGCGTCGCCGGCGGAAGCAGGTGCCGGTCTCGCGTCCGCCGCACGGGCCTCGCGCAGGGCTCGGTCAATGGCGTCGAGAGCAGCTGCCGCGGCCAGGAGCGGTACAGGTCCGCGGCCGACGGCGTCCCTCGGCGCGGGGGGCTCGGTAACGTCCATGACCCTCCTTTCCGTCATCCATTTGACGACTCAAGATTTGTCATCGCTTGGACGACATGCTACAACGGAACCAGGTGAAGCGCATTGGCAGTCACTGCCCGAACGCTTGGAGGTGTTTCACGATGTTGATGCGCACCGACCCGTTCCGTGAGCTGGACCGTCTGACCCAGCAGCTGCTCGGCACGTCCGGCACCTGGTCCAGGCCCCAGGCGATGCCGATGGACGCCTACCGCGAGGGTGACCACTACGTGATCGCACTCGACCTGCCCGGCATCACGCCCGACGCGATCGACATCGACGTCGAACGCAACATGCTCACGGTCAAGGCCGAACGCCGCCCGGTCGCCAAGTCCGACGACGTGCAGCTGGAGCTGTCCGAACGGCCGCTCGGTGTCTTCTCCCGGCAGCTCATGCTGGCGGACACCCTGGACACCGAGAACATCGAGGCCGACTACGACGCAGGTGTCCTGACCCTGCGCATTCCGATCGCCGAGCGGGCCAAGCCCCGCAAGATCGCGATCACGTCCACCGGCGACCGCAAGCAGATCAGCGGCTGAGCCCTGAGCCGGGCGACCCGCCCGGCACGACCCGGCGGCGGAGGACGGATGCCGTTCCCCTCCCTCCTCGGTTCCGTCCTCCGCATCAGCCAAGGGGGAACCATGGCTATGCGACCTGATGCGTTCCTGACACGGGTCCAAGAACGCGGCGAATACGCCACACGGGATGAGGCGGACCGCGCGGCCCGCGTCGTGCTCGGACTGCTCGGCGCGCACGTGGTCGGCGAAGAACGGTCCGAGCTCGCCGCCCTTCTGCCCGAGACCTACGCACTCATCCTGCTGAACCCGCTCCAAGCCGCCGAGCCGCTGGACGCGGAACGGTTCGTGCGGGCCACCGCGGCCTGGATCGAGGGCGCCACCGAAGCGACGGCGCGCTGGGACGTCGGCGCGGTCCTCAGCGTGGCTGCCGAAGAGGCCGGTCCGGACCTGTTGCGAAGGCTCCTGCTGCAGTTGCCGCCCGGCTACGACCTGTTGTTCGGCCACCTCGCGTCGGCCTGACCGCGCGACCCGGAGCGGGACACGCCCTCCCGCCCCCTACTACATGGAAGGAAAGGCACTCCCGATGCACGCCACGGCGATGACGTTCGACGCGATGGTCGAGCACGTCCGCTACGAAGGTGCGTACCCGACCCGCGACCGGGCCGAGCAGGCCGTCCGTGAGGTGCTGGCAGGCCTGGGACGGCAGTTGACCGGCGACGAACGCGTTGCCCTCGCTGCCCTGCTGCCCGTCGAGGCCGCTCTCGAGTTCACCGCCCAGATCCCCCGCCCGGAACCGCTCACCGGTTTCGGCTTCGTCAGCGACCTGGCCGCGCGCACCGGCGTAACACCGGCCACCGCACGCTGGGACGCCGGGACCGTCTTCGCTGTACTCGCGCGCCTGGCCGGGGAGGACCTCGTCAGCCGGATCCTCGCACAGTTGCCCAGCGGCTACGGCCTGCTTTTCGGCCGCGTCGAACTGGCGCCGACAGGCTAGTGGTGGCTGGGTGCGGAACCGCGCGCGGGACAGGCGCGGATTTGCCCGGCCAGGCCGGCCTGGGGCATCTCAGAGGCCGGACATGACCCGGGCCGCGGCCTTGTCGCTCGCGTGCCCTTCGAGGGCAGCCCACTCAGCGACGTCGAAGGGCCAGTGCTTGTCCGTGTAAGCGATGACGACATGGCGGCCGTCCTGCCGGACGGTGTGCCGCCGGTCTCCAGGCGCCGCGCCGGCAGCGACGACGGCGGCAGCCGATGAGGTGCTGCGGCACTTCAGACGGGTCTTGGGCATGGGGGTCAGCGCTCCTGCTTCGCTGGTCGATTGTCAAACGCTGCCTCTTCGGAGCCTAGCCGGAGTACCGCGCGGCCTCCTCCCGGACCGCGCTTTCGCCGCGAAATCTCCGTGACGGCCATCTCTGTCACAGCTCGTCCGTATCCGCGCGAACGTATGCACACCACTCGTGACACTGACGATCCGCCGCCGATGCGCTGATGAACGACATCTTGCCGAAGTGCGTTCAGCCGCCGGTTTCGTCACCGGTTACCGGCTTGAGCCCGCCGGCGGAACCCTTTTCGGTCCGGAGGCACGCCTCCGGGGGCTCAGGCGGCGCGGGGGTCGCGGTTACGAGGACAGGGCTACGATCATGGCGATCACCCCGGCGAGGAAGATCGCCACGACGAGGAAGATCAGTACCAGCGGTGCGAATCCCCACGCCTTGCGGAGTTCCGGACGCTCGGGAAGCGATATCCCTTCGGTGGTGCTGCTTTCCGCCGGGGGCGTCTCGGTGGGCGGCACCTTGTGCCCGGCGTGCTCGGCGCCGCTTTGAGGGGCGGAACGATCGCCTGCATGCGGCGTACTCATGGCGCACCTTCCAGTCGAACGCGGTCAGTGCATCTCCTGTGCGACTTCCCGGAAACCGGGCCGGGAAACGGAGCCGCGAGCCGGGGTCAGCCGAGTGCGTCGGCCACGACGCGCAGGTCCGCGACGAGCCCGGCGTACATCTCCTCGCGGTTCTCGCCGGCCCGCAGCACGGCCGAGGGGTGGACGGTGGCGAGGACGTGCGCCCCGTCGAGGGGCACGCCCGGGGTGAGGAGCCTGCCGCGCTGCCGGGTGACCCGGAACTCCGGTCCCATCACTGCCTTGGCCGCGGTCGCGCCGAGCACGACCACGATCTGCGGCGCGATCCGTTCCAGCTCGGCCTCCAGCCACGGCTTGCAGGCCGCGACCTCGCGCAATGTGGGCTGTTTGTGGATCCGCCGCTTGCCGCGCTCCGGGACCGTGAACTTGAAGTGCTTGACGGCGTTGGTCACGTAGGCGTCGGCCGGATCGAGCCCGGCCTCCTCCATCGCCCTGTCCAGGACCTTTCCCGCCGGGCCGACGAAGGGACGGCCCTGCCGGTCCTCCTGGTCCCCCGGCTGCTCGCCCACCAGCACGACGCTCGCGGAGGGCTCTCCCCGGCCGAAGACGGTCTGCGTGGCGTCCGCGTACAGCGGGCATCCCCGGCAACCGGCTGCCGCGCTGCTCAGCGCCGCGAGATCCGCACCTTCGGGGACGTAGGGCGAGGCGTCGTATTCCGCCATGGCGAGCGCCTACCCCCGCGAGGTGATACGAAGCTCCCGCCCCGGGTAGCCGAGCCTCATGACGATGCGACGGCACACCAGGACGGTTGTGGTGACCGGGGCAAGCGGGGGTGTCGGCAGGGCGGCGGCCCGCGCCTTCGCCGCCCGCGGGGACCGGGTCGCCCTGCTGGCCCGTGGGCGCACAGGACTGGCCGCGGCAGCCGACGACGTGGTGCGAGCAGGCGGTGCGGCACTGACCGTGCCGGTCGACGTGTCCGACGCCGACGCGGTGGAGGCGGCCGCGGCCCACGTCGAGGAGGCGTTCGGCCCCATCGACGTATGGGTCAACAACGCGTTCACGGGGGTCTTCGCACCCTTCACCGAGATCTCCGCCGACGAGTTCCGGCGGGTCACGGAGGTCACCTATCTGGGCTACGTGCACGGTACGCGGGCCGCGCTGCGCCGGATGCTCCCACGCGACCGCGGTGCGATCGTGCAGGTGGGCTCCACGCTGGCCTACCGCGGTATCCCGCTGCAGTCGGCGTACTGCGGCGCCAAGCACGCCATCCAGGGATGGAACGAGTCGCTGCGCTGCGAACTGCTGCACTCGGGCTCGCGAGTTCGTACGACGATGGTGCAACTGCCGGCACTCGACACCCCGCAGTTCGACTGGGTGCTGAGCCGCCTGCCCCACCGCGCCCAGCCCGTGCCGCCGATCTACCAGCCCGAGGTGGCGGCCCGGGCGATCGTGCACGCCGCGGACCACCCCGGCCGGCGCGAGTACTGGGTAGGGGCGAGCAGCGCGGCCACGCTGCTGGCCAACGCGGTGGCGCCGGGCCTTCTGGACCGTTACCTGGCACGCACCGGCTTCCGTTCGCAGCAGACCGCGGAGGACGCCGACCCCGCGGCGCCGGTGAACCTGTGGTCACCGGCTGACGGGTCCGACGGGCACGACTTCGGCGCGCATGGACGCTTCGGGCCGCAGGCGCACTCCAGGAGCGCGCAGTCCTGGGCTTCGCGTCACCACGCGGCCGTGGGGGCCGCGGCGGTGGCCGCTGCCGCGACCGCCGTCGCGGCCGCGCGCGGCCTCCGCCGCGTTTGACCAAGGGCGGCGCGCCGCCTACCAGTAGTGCCGGCGTCCGCCGACTCCACGCCCCACGGCGCCCAGCACCCAGAGCACGAGGCCGATGACGACGAGAATGATCCCGATGGTCCACAGGATCGAGATCCCGGCGAGGAAGCCGATGATCAGCAGGATGATGCCGAGGATGACCATGATGTCCTCCGCTGGTCGGCCCGCGTGCGGGCAGCTTGAGCAGGCGCGCCTTTTCGGCGAGCCGTCCCGCGTAGACCTTGTGGCGCCGCGCGGGTACGTCGAGCGCGGCCATCAGGTCGAGAAGGCTGTCCCGGTCCTCCTCGATCTCGTCGGCCACGCGCCGCAGTTCGTCGCCGTGCGGCGAGGAACGGTGGTGGTCCGCCAGGTGACGCGCGATCAGCAGCCGGGTCGTGGCTCCGGCCGGATGGTCGGCTCGGTGGATCTCCAGAGCTTCCCGGCTCATGACGGTTCCTCCTGGTGGCTCAGGTCTCGGCGAGCCGCACCTCGACCTGCCCGTCGGGGGCTACACGGCAGTCGAAGCGGGGTTGCGGCGCGGTCGCCGGCCCCTGGACGTTCGCGCCGTCCGTCAGGCGGAACTGGCTGCCGTGCCAGGGGCATTCGAGGCAGCCCTCGAGGACCTTGCCCTCGTGCAGGGGGCCGTTCATGTGGTTGCAGCGATCGGCCAGGGCGTAGAACCGCCCGTCGTCCTCCCGGACCACGACCACCGCCGCCTCGTCGGCCATCCGCCGTACGGGCTCCCCGAACGGGAAGTCCTCCGGCACCCCGATGCGGTGCCATCCCGGCTCCACCAGCACGGGCACCGCCTCGGCGTGGTTCACGCCGGCGCCCTGCCGGTAGGCGAGGTGGCCGCCCAGCACCCCGCCCACCGTGGCCAGGGTCATGCCACCGAACCCCAGAGCGCGGCCGAGTATCGGGCGGCCCTTGATCCGGTACACGAGGGAGGCGGCGTACGCGGTGACGGCCGCGAGATTGGCGGTCGCGTGAACCAGGCCCACACGGGCCTGCCGGGGGCGCTGCTCCGCCCAGTCCACCCATCCGGCGAGCGCCGCGGGCCCGGCGGAGGCCAGGCCCACCGCCACCAGGCGCCGGGCGGCGCGGCTCTCCCCGGGGAGCAGGTCGAGTATCCCGGCGCAAGTCCAGGCCCCGATCGGCAGTTGGACCAGGACCGGGTGCACGGGGTGCCCGAGCCACAGGCCGCGCAGTGCGTCACGCCCCCGGCCCAGAGGCACCGCGCGCACGGCTTTGCGGACGAGCCCGGCGGGCCCGTCGAGCCACTCCTGTTCTTCCAGGACGTCCATGGCGGCGGGGAGAGCGCCGTTCGGCGAGTCCTGCTGTTCGCTCTTAAGCCTCATAAGTCTCATGTGGAGCGGCTTTCCTTCACGCTCCAGGGCAAACCCGGCATCCGGCAACGCGGGCGTGGCCCGGTGTGTGCGCCAGCGCGGGCATATGCCCGTGGCGTCGCCCTCAAGGTGCCCGCGGGGCCGTACGCGACGAGGAACCGCCCGCTGTCAGGAGGCGCGGTCGGGCGTGCGCAGAGCGAGGAAGGCCACGTCGTCGTCGTTGTCCTGGGGCCTGACCCGGTCGAGCAGCGCGTCGCTGAAGGAGTCCAGGTGGCGCCGGGCCAGGGAGGCGGCGTGTTTGCGGAGCCGGTCCAGTCCCTCGTCGATGGGGTGCCGGGTGGATTCGACCAGTCCGTCCGTGTAGAGGACGAGGGTGGATCGCGGTGGCAGGGTCACGACCGCGTCCTCGCGCGGTGTGGCCGTACCCGTGCCGAGCAGGATGCCGTGCCCCTCGGTGAGGAAGCGGCTCTGGCCGTCGTGGTGCACCAGGAGCGGCGGCGGGTGACCGGCGTTGGTCCAGCGAACTCGCCACATTCCGTCCTCCGCGCTGGTGAGCCGCGCGAGCAGCATGGTCGCCATCGGGACCTCGGCGATGTGCATGACGGCTTGATCCAGCTGGGTGACGACGGCGCTGGGGGACTCCGGGTGCGACCAGGCGAAGGCGCGCAGCATGTTGCGCAGCTGCGCCATGCCACCGGCGGCGTCGAGGTCGTGTCCCACGACGTCGCCTATGGCGAGTGCGGTCACTCCGTCGCTGAGCGGGAACGCGTCGTACCAGTCACCGCCGACCTGTGAGGCCTGGGGGGCGGCCACGTACCGGGCCGTCATCTGCACGCCGGGGATCGTGGGCATCTGGGGCAGCAGGTGGCGTTGCATCGTCTCGGAGACCTTGCGCTGACGCTGGTAGAGGCGTGCGTTGTCCAGGGCGAGACCCGTCCGCCGGGTCAGGTCCTCCAGCAGCGGGAGGTCACAGGCGGTGAAGGCGTCCGGGCGTGTGGCACGGCCCAGCGTGAGCGCTCCCAGCACGTCCCGCAGGCCGCGGACCGGGGCGATGGCCGCGGAGTGCATGCCGGTCTCCTCGAAGAGCCGGTGCTGTTCGACGGCGATGCCGGAATCCGGTGGGTCGAGGTACGTGGAGGCACTGACGATCGCGGACGCGACGCCGCGCAATGCGCGGGACAACGGCATGGGGGATTCCTGCACCAGCGGCGGCATCGGACCCTGCAGGTCAGTGCGTTCCACCAGGACGCCGCCCTTGTGCTCCACGACCAGGGCGCGGCGTACTTCGTTGTTCTCGTTGAGCAGGTCGACGATCGCCCAGTCCGCGAGGAGCGGCACGGTGAGGGCGGCCAGGCGGTGCAACGCCTCGTCCACGTCCAGGGTCGAGGTGAGCTGTGTGGTGGTCTCCGCGAGAAGGGCGAGACGGTCGAGCTCCGTCAGCGGCGTGGAGCGCTCCTCGCCCTCCTGCCGACGCTCGGGGGCCTGCTGCCGCTGGTAGAGCATGACCAGGGCACCCGGCCTCCCGGAGCCGAGGGCGTAGGGCGTCAGGAACCAGGACAGACCCAGCAGGCTGCCGTCCCCGCGCGCGAACCACCCCAGGTCGCTGTGTCTGGTGCTCCCGGCCATGAGGGCGTCACGCATCTGGCAACGCGAGCGCGGCAACGTGCGGCCATGGCTGTCGCGGTGCAGCAGGTCGTGGGCATCCTGACCGAGGAGATCCGCGGCGGACCACTGCAGAAGGATCCGGGCCGCGCCGTTGGCCGCGGCGATCAGGCCCTCGTCGTCGACCACGAAGGCGGGCGCCCTCACGCCCTCCAGCAGATCGTCGGGCACGGCTCCGGCCTGTGCTCGCGGTCCCGCGAGCAGGGGCTGTCCCGCCTCCGGTACGACGGCGTCCATGGTCCCCCCTCCTCACATGCCCATCGGGTCTCTTGGCCTACCCCCGCACCAGGATCCCATGCGGTGTGCCTCGCGCACCGGCCACGGAGGGTACGCGGGCTCCGCGCCACCCGTGACGTGATTTCGGACCACCACCTGGCGGCTCGGTCCACGTACTCCTTCCCCGATCCATGTTAGTTCTCCTCCTGTGGGGTAGCCGCGACCTATGTGGCTTTTGTGCCCACCGGGGGTGTACCGCCCCCAGCACGACACGCTCCTTCTCGCGGAGGCGCTGCAGCGGGAGCCCCTCGCCGGCGATGTCGCCGTGCTCGATCTGGGCACGGGGAGCGGGGCGCTCGCTCTGGCCGCCGCCGAGCGCGGGGCCGCTCAGGTGACCGCCGTCGACACCTCCCTCAATGCGGTGTGCACCGCATGGATCAACGCCCGTCTGCACGGCCTGCGCGTCAAGGTGCTGCGCGGCGACCTCACCGAACCGGTGACGGGCTCCCGATTCGGTCTGATCATGGCCAATCCACCGTACGTGCCGTCTCCAGGGTCCGGTCCTCCTGCCCGGGGCCGCGCCCTCGCGTGGGACGCCGGCTCCGACGGCCGTGCGCTGCTGGACCGCATCTGCTCGGACGCGCCCGCGCTGCTCACTCCGAGCGGCGTCCTGCTCCTGGTCCATTCGGGGCTCTGCGGGGTCGAGCGCACACTGGGCCGGCTGCGTCGCGCCGGCCTGCGGGCCGCCGTCGTCGAGCGCCGGTACATCCCGTTCGGGCCGGTGCTGCGCGACCGGTCGGCATGGCTGGAGGCACGGGGGCTGATCGCTCCCGGCGAGGAGAAGGAAGAACTGGTGGTGATCCGTGCCGAACGTGAACGATGAACCGTCGCCGACCCGCGTGACGATCACGCGGAACGGCCCGATCCTGATCGAGGGACCCGTCGAGGTCGTCCTGGACGACGGCCGTGTCGTGCGTTCCGACCGCTTCGTCGTGGCCGTCTGCGCGTGCCGTCGCAGCCGCAAGTACCCGTGGTGCGACACCAGTCATCGGCGGCACAGCCGGTCCTCGCCGCGCCGCACGGAAGAGATCCAGGACAGGGCGTCCTCCTCAGCCGCCGCCCTCGTCGAGCCGACCGCGCAAGTGAACGATCACCCGTGCCAGTAGACGGGACACATACATCCGGCCGGACCCGGCGCGGCGGTTACTGTACCTGCGTCATCACCTGCGGGTCTGCCATGACTCACCGGCACGTCGTCGCAGGCCGGACCCGGCACTGAGTGGGGTCTGCGGCTCTGACTCCCCCTGAAACCGCCCCTGGAGTCATGAAGCCTGATGGAGAGTGGCGGGAGTGGGCGTCTTCCGCTTCCGCCAGGAACGCTCCCCGCCGCTGGGCGGCCGAAGGCGCGCCGCCGGCCCGGCGCCGGGCCCGGGTTCACGGCGGCCCCGAGGGGCGGGCCGCACGTTGAAGGGCGGCGCCGGTCAGTGCCGGTACCCGCCCTCGGCGGCGGTCTCCTCGCTGATTTTCTCCATCTGCTCGAACATCTGCTGGGCCTGGGCGGCGGTGAGCTTCTGGTCGAGCAGCGGGAGGTAGACCTCGTCCTCCTTGGCGAAGTGCAGACTCACGATGCCGTTGAGCGAGTAGAGGACCCTGCGCAGTTGCCGCTCCTGGGCGGGCGAGGGTGTGCCCTGTCGCAGGTTCTCGTCCAGCTCGCCGAGCTTGTCGGTCAGCGTTTCGACTTCGATGTGGTCGCGGCGCATCGTGTCGGTCGCACGGGTGCTCCCGTTCCCGCCGATCAGGCTGTCCACCTTCTTGTAGAGCACCTTGTCCTCGGCGACGGCATGGGGGATGAGTTGCCGGGACAGGAAGGTGTAGGACATCCCGGGCCGGCCCTCAACGGCGGTTGCCGGCCACGTCTCCCGTATTCGGCGGACGCAGTGTGAGCAGTCCGCGGGCGCACAGTTCCTGTACGACACGGAACAGCACGTCGCCCTCGCCCACGCCATGCCCCCACGGGTCTTCCGGAGCGGGCAGGGCTTCCACGGTTGACACGTCCCGTGGTCGCGGGACGACGGGCGTCCGTTCACGGAGATCCTCAGCGCACTACCGCGATATCGGCAACGGAGCCTGCGACTTGATGGGACATCCGGGTGACGTGGCCGCATTCGATCAGTTCTCCGTGAAGCGGTACCTGGCCCACAGGGGCAGCACGAACCAGCACAGCATGCACCAGGCGAGGATCGCCGCCACCAGGTAGGGCACGTACGCGTCATGGGTGGCCACCCGGAGGACCAGGAGCAGCGCGGAGGACATGGTGAGCAGCAACAGGACGAGCCCCGCGAAGGTGAGGCGGGCGGCCCAGAGGACGGTCTCCGGTTTGATCCGCCGACCGGAGACGATGCGGTGGAAGGAGACCGGTCCGACCAGCGCTCCGGTGGCGGAGGCGCCCAGCACGACGGTGAGGATGTAAATGATCTTGTCGGTCGCCTCGAGCTGTGGGTAGCGCGGGGTGAAGACCACGGTCAGCAGGAAACCGAAGAGGATCTGAACACCCGTCTGGGCGACCCGGACCTCCTGGATGAGTTCTCCCCACTGGCGGTCGGCGCGCTCCTCCCGGGTCTCGTCGCGGCCCTTCCGGCGGCCGGCGCCGTCAGCAGGCATGTCGCCCTCCCGTCGATCGATGGTCCGGTCTTGTCCGTGTACCCGCGACGGGGCGCGCGCCTCGCCGCCGACCCCTGCGCATCCGCACAACGTCCTACACCGTTTCCGCCGGGCCACCGCGGGAAGCCGTACCGCCGGCACCGTACGTCCGGACTTCTGGAGGATCACATGTCCGCTGCCGTGGCGGACGTACCGCGCGGCGCCGGGAGCGCCGTCGCGACCGTGGTGACGTTCCCGTTTCGTGCGGCCCCCCGTCCGCTGGGCGGCGCGGGCGACCCGGCACTGACCGGGAGAGTGAGTCCGGCGCTCCTCCGGGATGCGCCGCCGTGCGCGAGGTAGGTAGAGCCGCATGAAAGCCCTTGTCATCAACTGCACCTTGAAACGGTCTCCGCAGCCGTCCAACACCTATGCGCTGGCGAAGGTGGTGGCGGACCAGCTCGCTGCCTACGGCGTGGACATCGACTGTGTCCGCGCCGTGGATCTGGACATCAAGCCGGGCGTCACCAGCGACGAAGGCGAGGGGGACGCCTGGCCCGAGATCCACACGAAGCTGCTGTCCTCGCAGATCCTCGTCGTGGCCTCCCCGACGTGGTTGGGCAGGCCCTCTTCGATCGCCCAGCGCGTGCTGGAGCGGATGGACGCCATGCTCTCCGAGACGGACGACCACGATCGCCCCGTGGCCTACAACCGGGTGGCCGGGGTGGTGGTGACCGGCAACGAGGACGGCGCCCACCATGTGATCAGCGAGATCTCCGGGGCGCTCGCCGGCATCGGCTTCACCATCCCGGGCCAGGCCTGGACCTACTGGCACCTCGGCCCGGGCGCCGGGCCCGACTACCTCGACGACGAACGCGGCCACGACTGGTCCCACAAGACGGGACGCGCCATGGCCGCGAACCTGTACGGGGTCGCCCAGGCCCTGGCGGCCACGCCCCTCGGCGCGCCGCCGGGCTGACCGCGGGCGTCACGGGATCATGAGGACCTTGATGGCGCCGTCCGCCTTCTTCTGGAACATGTCGTAGGCCTGCGGGGCCTGCTCCAGGGGGACGTGGTGCGTGGCGAATCCGTCCACGCCCAGGGGGTCCTCGTCGGTCAGCAGCGGGAGGATCTCGTCGGTCCAGCGCCGGACGTTCGCCTGGCCCATGCGCAGCTGGATCTGCTTGTCGAACATCGTGAGCATCGGCAGCGGGTCGGTCATACCGCCGTAGACGCCGGTGATCGAGATCGTGCCGCCACGACGGACCAGTTCGATGGCCAGGTACAGGGCCCCGAGCCGGTCGACACCGGCGGTCTGCATCAGCTTGGCGGCCCAGGCGCGGGGCAGCAGGCCCACCGACTGCTGTGCCAGCTTGCCCAGGGTGCTGCCGTGCGCCTCGGTGCCCACGGCGTCGATCACCGCGTCCGGGCCGCGGCCGTCGGTGGCGTCCCGGACGGCCTTCACGAGCTCGTCCTGGCCCTCGTACTCCTCGAGGCTGAAGACATGGGCGCCGTCGTGGCGCGCCCGGGTCAGTCGCTCCGGTACGTAGTCGATGCCGATGATCTTGCCCGCGCCAAGGCGGCGGGCGACGCGGCAGCACATGTCGCCGATCGGCCCCAGGCCCAGGACGGCCACGCTCCCGTCCTTGGGAACCTCGGCGTACTTCACCGCCTGCCAGGCCGTGGGCAGGACGTCGGAGAGGTAGACGAACCGGTCGTCTGACGGTCCGTCCGGGACCTTGATCGGCCCGAACTGGGCCTGCGGCACCCGCAGGTACTCCGCCTGGCCACCGGGGACGCGCCCGTAGAGCTTGGTGTAGCCGAAGAGCTCCGCCCCGCACCCGTACTCGGTGACCTGGGTCGTCTCGCACTGCGTCGGCAGTCCCTCGCGGCACATGTAGCAGGTGCCGCAGGAGATCTGGAACGGCACCACGACGCGATCACCCGGAGAGAGGTTGTCCACCTCGGCGCCGGTCTCCTCGACGATGCCCATGGGTTCGTGCCCCAGGATGTCGCCGGGCGTCATCAACGGGGCCAGGACCTCGTACAGGTGCAGGTCCGAGCCGCACAGGCCGGTGGACGTGATCCGCACCACCGCGTCGGTCGGCTCCTCGATCCGTGGGTCGGGCACGGTGTCGACCCGTACGTCGTGCTTGCCGTGCCACACGGTGGCCCGCATGATCGATCACTTCCTCGCGGTCGTCTTTCGCGGCAGGACCATCGGCTACCCGCGACCACGCCGGTGAACCGCCCGGCGCGCGGTCATCCGGCCGATCCCTGCCCGCGGGGCGTTAGAGACCGGACGGTCCGGGAACGCGTGACTGGGGCGCCGAAGCGGTTCACCGACGAGCAGAGGGCGGACGACGCAGATGGCTCGCGACGCAGACATCAGCAAGGGCCTGGTGACCGGGCCTGACCGGGCCGAGCTGGATCCGACCGGCCTGGAGCGCGCGCTGCGCGACCGGGTCGACGGTGAGGTGCGCTTCGACGCGGGCAGCCGGGGCGCGTACGCCACCGACGGGTCGAACTACCGCCAGGTGCCGATCGGCGTGGTCGTCCCCCGGAGCCTGGACGCGGGGGCCGCGGCGGTGGAGGTGTGCTCCCGGTTCGGGGCGCCGGTGCTCTCCCGCGGCGGCGGTACGAGCCTGGGCGGCCAGTGCACGAACACCGCGGTGGTGATCGACTGGACCAAGTACTGCCACCGCCTGCTCTCGGTCGACGCGGAGAACGGGACGTGCGTGGTGGAGCCCGGCATCGTGCTGGACGAGCTGAACCGGCAGCTGTCCGGGTACGGGCTGATGTTCGGGCCGAAACCCTCGACCCACAGCCACTGCTCGCTGGGCGGCATGATCGGCAACAACTCCTGCGGCGCGTCCGCTCAGGCGTACGGCAAGACCGTGGACAACGTGCGCAGGCTGGAGATCCTCACCTATGACGGGCTGCGCTGCTGGGTGGGTCCCACCTCCCGGCAGGAGTACGACGCCGTCGTGGCCGCCGGAGACCGCAGGGCGCAGCTGTACCGCGGCCTGCGCGAGCTGACCGACCGGTATCTCGGCGACATCCGCAAGGGCTTCCCCGAACTGCCGCGCCGGGTCTCCGGCTACAACCTCGACTCCCTCCTGCCGGAGAACGGCTTCGACCTGGCCCGGGCCCTCGTCGGCAGCGAAGGAACCCTGGTCACGGTGCTGCGCGCCGAGCTGGATCTGGTACCGGTGCCCGCCGCCGAGGCCATGGTGGTGCTCGGCTACCCGGGCATCTGCGCCGCGGCCGACGACGTACCGCGGCTGCTGGAACACTGCGAGCCGACGCAACTGGAAGCGCTGGACGGGCGCATGGCGCAGCTGATGCGCGAGGAGCACGCCTACCTGGAGTCCCTGGAGCAGTTTCCGCAGGGCGACGCCTGGCTCCTGCTGCAGTTCAGCGGTGACAGCAAGGACGACGTGGACCAGCAGTCGCGCGCCTTGCTGCGGGCGATCGGACGTGACGAGGACGGCCGCGACGTGGCCTTCTCCGACAACCCGGACCGCGAGCAGGAGATGCTCAAGGCCCGTGAGGCCGGGCTGGGGGTCACCGCCCGGCCCCCGGACGGGCGCGAGACGTGGGAGGGCTGGGAGGATTCCGCGGTGCCGCCGGAACGGCTCGGGGACTACCTGCGGGACCTGAAGAAGCTGTTCGCGGACTTCGGTTACGCCCAGTCGTCGTTGTACGGGCACTTCGGGCAGGGGTGTGTGCACACGCGGATCCCGTTCGAGCTGACCACGGCCCAGGGCGTGCGCGACTTCCGCGCCTTCCTGGAGCGCGCCGCCGATCTGGTGGTCGCTCACGGCGGCTCGCTGTCCGGCGAACACGGCGACGGCCAGGCCCGCGGCGAATTGCTGCCGAGGATGTTCGGCGACCGCCTGGTGGCGGCGTTCGGCGAGTTCAAGGCGCTGTTCGATCCCGGTGACCGGATGAACCCCGGCAAGGTCGTCGCCCCGCACCGGGTCGACGAGAACCTGCGGCTCGGCCCGCACTGGCGCCCCGACGCCCACGAGACGTTCTTCGGCTACCCCGAGGACGAGCACTCCTTCACCCGCGCGGTGATGCGCTGCGTGGGCATCGGCAACTGCCGCACCCACAGGGGCGGGGTGATGTGTCCCTCGTACCGGGCGACCGGCGAGGAGGAGCACTCCACGCGCGGCAGGGCCCGGCTGCTGTTCGAGATGCTGAACGGGCACGCCGCCGACTCGGCGGTGAGCGACGGCTGGCGCTCCACGGAGGTCCGTGACGCGCTCGACCTGTGCCTGGCCTGCAAGGGCTGCAAGTCGGACTGTCCCGTCGGGGTCGACATGGCCACCTACAAGGCGGAGTTCCTGGCGCATCACTACCGGGGCAGGCTCCGGCCGGCCGCCCACTACTCGATGGGCTGGCTGCCGCTGTGGGCCCGGCTGGCGCGGCTGTCGCCGCGGCTGGTCAACGCCGCGCTGACCGCACCCGGCCTGGCCCGGGCGGGCAAGATGCTCGCCGGAGTGGCGGCCGAGCGTGACGCGCCGCCCTTCCCGCGGGAGTCGTTCGCCGAATGGTGGGCGGCCCGTGGCACGGGGCAGCCGGAGCCGGGCGGCGACCGCACCGTCCTGCTGTGGCCCGACACTTTCAGCGCCCAGTTCCACCCCGGTGTGGCGAAGGCCGCCGTACGGGTCCTGGAAGACGCCGGGTTCCAGGTCGCCGTTCCGGCACAGGCCGTGTGCTGCGGGCTGACCTGGATCTCCACCGGGCAGCCGGCCACGGCGCGCCGCGTGTTGCGCCGCACGCTCGATGTGCTGCGGCCGTGGCTGGAGGCGGGCACGCCGATCGTAGGGCTGGAGCCGTCGTGCGCGGCGGTGTTCCGCGCCGACGCTCCGGAGCTGATGCCCGGGGACCAGGACGTGCGGCGACTGGCCGGACAGTTCCGTACGTTCGCCGAGCTGCTGGTCAACGACGCTCCCGAGGGGTGGCGGCCCCCACGGCTGGACCGCGGCGCCGTGGTGCAGACGCACTGCCACCAGCACGCGGTGCTCGCCGACGACGCGGACCGCGAGCTGATGCGCCGGGCCGGTCTTGATCCCCGGGTGCTGGACGAGGGCTGCTGCGGGCTGGCGGGCAACTTCGGGTTCGAGCGCGGCCACTACGAGGTGTCGATGGCCGTGGGCGAGCAGGGTGTGCTGCCTGCCGTACGCCGTGCCTCCACCGAGGACCTGGTCCTCGCCGACGGGTTCAGCTGCCGTACCCAGATCGAGCAGGGCGGAACGGGCCGGCGGGCCGTGCACCTGGCGGAGGCGCTGGCGTCCGCACTGGACGGAACGGTGCCCGGCGAGCGGCCCGAGCGGCTCGCGGAGCGCCCGGCCGGCTCGCCACGGGACGGCCGGCTCCTGGCCGCCGTATGCGCCGTGGCGCCGGTCGCGCTCGCGGCCGGGGCCGCCGTCGCCGCGCGTCGCCACCGACAACGTTGAAGCCGAAACAGGAAGGTGAGTCCCCCGTGTCCATCAAGGTGTCCGACTTCGTTCTGCAGCGGCTGCGGGAATGGGACGTCGACCATGTCTTCGCCTATCCAGGTGACGGCATCAACGGTCTGCTCGCCGCCTGGGGCAGGGCGGACGACGACCCGCGCTTCGTCCAGGCCCGCCACGAGGAGATGGCCGCCTTCCAAGCGGTGGGCTACGCCAAGTTCTCCGGCAGGGTCGGCGTCTGCGCGGCGACCTCGGGCCCCGGCGCCATCCACCTGCTCAACGGCCTGTACGACGCGAAGCTCGACCACGTACCGGTGGTCGCGATCGTCGGGCAGACCAACCGCAGCGCGATGGGCGGCTCGTACCAGCAGGAAGTGGATCTGCTGAGTCTGTTCAAGGACGTCGCCTCGGAGTACGTGGAGATGGTGACCGTCCCCGAGCAGCTGCCCAACGTCATCGACCGCGCGATGCGGGTGGCGGCCGCGAAACGAACGGTCACCGCCGTGATCATCCCGGCCGACGTCCAGGAGCTCGACTACTCCCCTCCGCAGCACGCCTTCAAGATGGTGCCCTCCAGCCTGGGCATGCCCTCCTTCGCCCCCGTCCCGGGCGACGCCGAGCTGGACCGCGCGGCCGAGGTGCTCAACGCCGGCGAGAAGGTGGCGGTGCTGATCGGCCAAGGGGCGCGCTCGGCGCGGCCGGAGGTGGAGCAGCTCGCGGACACGCTCGGGGCCGGCGTGGCCAAGGCGCTGCTCGGCAAGGACGCGCTCTCCGACGAACTGCCCTACGTCACCGGGGCGATCGGGCTGCTGGGCACGCGGCCCAGTTACGAGATGATGCAGGACTGCGACACCCTGCTGGTCATCGGCTCCAGCTTCCCGTACACCCAGTTCATGCCGGAGTTCGGCCAGGCACGCGCGGTGCAGATCGACATCGACCCGTTCATGGTGGGCCTGCGCTACCCGTTCGAGGTCAACCTGGTCGGCGACGCCAAGGCGACCCTGACGCGGCTGCTGCCGAGGCTGAAGCGCAAGAAGCACGGCGGCTGGCGCAAGAAGATCGAGAAGGACACGGCCCGCTGGTGGGAGGTCATGGAACGCCGCGCCGGCGTCGAAGCGGACCCGATCAACCCCGAGTACGTCGTGCACGCCTTGGACGCACTCCTGCCCGAGGACGTCATCCTGGCCGCCGACTCCGGTTCCGCGGCCAACTGGTACGCCAGGCACCTGCGGATGCGCGGCGGCATGCGCGGCTCCCTGTCCGGCACGCTCGCCACCATGGGACCCGGTGTGCCGTACGTGATCGGCGCGAAGTTCGCGCACCCGGAGCGGCCGGCGATCGCCCTGGTCGGTGACGGCGCGATGCAGATGAACGGGATGGCCGAACTCATCACCGCCGCCAAGTACTACCGGGACTGGTCCGATCCGCGGATGGTCGTCGCCGTCCTCAACAACGGCGACCTCAACCAGGTGACCTGGGAGATGCGCGCCATGTCCGGCGCACCGCAGTTCCTGCCCTCGCAGGCCCTGCCGGACGTCGCCTACGCGGACGTCGCCCGCTCCATCGGACTCGACGGCCTGCGCGTGGAGAAGCCCGGCGAGGTCGAGGACGCCTGGCAGCGGGCGCTGGCCGCGGACCGGCCCTTCGTCCTGGACTTCCGCACCGACCCGGCGGTCCCGCCGATCCCGCCGCACGCCACACTCGACCAGATCGAGGCCGCGGCGGCGTCCGTCCTCAAGGGGGACTCCGACCGGGCCGCCATGGTCCGGCAGGGCCTCAAGGCGAAGGTGCAGGAGATGCTGCCGGGCAGGGGACGCCACGGGCACGGCGAGCAGTGACTCCTCCCGCTGCGGCCGACGCGCCGGTGGTGGAGGCCGTGGAGGCCGCGGCGTACACGGTGCCCACCGACGCGCCCGAGGGTGACGGCACCCTGACCTGGGACTCCACCACGCTCGTGCTGGTGCGGGCGCGCTCCGGCGGCACCACCGGGATCGGCTGGACGTACGGGGCGCCCGCCACCGCCCAGGTCGTGACCGCACAGCTCGCACCGGTCGTGACCGGTACGAGCGCCTGGGACGTGCCCGCGGCGAACGGGGCGATGTGCCGGGCGGTCCGCAACGCCGGACTGCCCGGCCTGGTGGCGGGGGCCGTCTCGGCCGTCGACATCGCCCTGTGGGACCTGAAGGCCCGGCTCCTTGGCCTGCCCCTCGTGCGGCTCTTCGGCCGGGCGAGAGGCGACGTCCCCATCTACGGGAGCGGCGGGTTCACCACGTACGACGACGCCCGGCAAGATCGGCAGCTGCGCGGCTGGGTCGAGGAGCAGGGCATCCCCCGCGTCAAGATCAAGATCGGGCAGTCCTGGGGGTCGGACGACGACCGTGACCGCGATCGCGTGGTGTGGGCGCGGCGCAGCATCGGCGAGGCGGCGGCGCTGTACGTCGACGCCAACGGTGCCTACGGCGTGAAGCAGGCCGTCGGGTTGGCGCGTTTTCTGCACGATCTGGGGGTGACGTGGTTCGAGGAGCCCGTCTCCTCCGACCACCTCGCGGGCCTCGCGCAGGTGCGGTCCCGGATCGTGCCGGAGGTGGCCGCGGGCGAGTACGGCTACACCTTGCCGTACTTCGGCCACATGCTGCGGGCGGGGGCCGTGGACTGCCTGCAGGCCGACGCGACCCGTTGCGGCGGCCTGACCGCCTGGCTGCGCGTGTCGGCCCTGGCGCACGCCTTCGGCGTCGATCTTTCCGGGCACTGCGCCCCGCACGTCCACGCGCACGCGGCCGCGGCGGCGCCGAACCTGCGGCACCTGGAGTGGTTCCACGACCACGTGCGGATCGAGCAGATGCTCTTCGACGGCACCCTGGACCCCGGCGGCGGCACCATCGCCCCCGGCGCCGACGGGGTGCCGGGCCTGGGACTGAAGTTCCGCGACAAGCGGGCGGAGCCGTACCGGGTGGCCTGAGCACAACGATCCGCCGCGGATCGCGTCCTGGGCAACGGTCGTCGAGGAGAGGAGCGGTTGCCGGGCAGGCGGGCAGGCGGGCAGGCGGGCAGGCGGGCAGGCGGAAGGAAGGTGGTGTCGGGCAGCGCCCACCCGCGGCGGTAACGCCTGCCCAGCCCGATGGTTTCGATGGCGGCCGGCCTCCGGCGCACCGTGGAAACGCGGCCCCGCTCCGGCTTGCCGCATCCGCCCTCGGCGCGGGACCGCGCCGGCGACCGTCCCCCGTCCGGCCGCCCGCCTCTCTTTCCCGGGTCAGGCCGCGACGCCGCGCAGGGTCCGGAGGTCGTCCGCCGCCTGCCGGCGCAGGGCGGGTACGAGCGGCTGCACCGGCTCCGGCAGGGCCGCGAGCATGAGGGCGACCTCCTCGGGGGTGCCCACCTCGTCGAGGAAACCGATCATGAGGTGTCCTGCCACGGGCGGCGTGGTGGCGATCACCCGCTGCGAGAAGTCCGCCCAGTACTCGGGGGTGACGTGCTCGCGCAGGGCGGGGAAGAGGATGGGCTCCTCATGGGCCAGGTGGCCGTGCACGGTGTCGCGTACGGCGGTGGCCGCCTCGTGGAGCGCCGCCCGGACTCCGTCGGCGTCGTCGCCCAGCACGACGGCGGCGAGCCGGTCGAGGGCCTCGTCCAGGTGCTCGTGTTCCGCGCTGAGCTCCTTGAGCGCGTCCGCGGTGGCCGGCGCCGTCGCGACGATCTGCGGCCACAGGTCCTCGTCCTCGGTCTCGTGGTGGTGGCGCAGGTTGACCACGAGGAAGTCGCGCAACCGGGCCAGCGTGCCCAGGGGTACGGAGGGGCGAACGGCCGCCTCTGCCAGCAGGGTGGTGGCCACGCGGTGGACCTCGTGGGCGAGCCGGGTCTCGATGACGGCCATGGGCTCTTGGGAGGAGTGGTTCATGGTGCGGAACATATTCATTAGAAGCAATTATTGTCAATAAAATCACTGACGGTGCAGGGGTACGATGCGTCGGTGACGAGCCGGAAGTACCACTCACCCCTCCGCGCCCATTCGGCGGCCGCCACGCGCGAAGCGATCCTGGGCAGCGCCCATGCGCTCTTCCTGGCGCGCGGGTACGCCGGCGTGACCATCGGGGAGATCGCGGAGGCGGGGAACGTCGCCGTGCCCACCGTGTACAGCAGCGTGGGGAACAAGCCGAAGATCCTCACGGCCCTGCTGGAGCCGGCCCTCACGGATCCCGCCATCGCCGACTCCCTCGCCGCGGTCGAGGCCGCCGACGACCCGCGCGCCGTGATCGAGCTGACCGCGGAGGGCACCCGGCTCACTCACGAACGCCACTGGGATCTGGTGTACGGGCTCTTCTACCGGAACCCGCCGGGGGAACCGGCCGTCAAGACGGTGCTGGACAAGGGCGCCGACGACTACGTACAGGCTTTGACCCGGGTCGCGAACCGCCTCCTGGCACTCGACGCGCTGCGCGCCGACGTGAGCCGAGCCGAGGCCGTCGACCTGCTGTGGTTCCACCTGGGCCCGCACGCCTGGCTCACGCTCGTCGGTGAACGGGGCTGGACCTTCGACCGCACCCAGGCGTGGATCGCGCGCGCCGCCTGCCGGGAACTGCTCGAACAGGAGTCCTGAGGCGGCCGTTCAGTCGGCGGGCGCGGCGGAAAGCGACCGGTCCGCGGCCCAGGAGGCGAGGATGGGCAGCCCGTCGGCGGGCCGGAGCCACCGCCGACGCCTTCCTCGCCGGCATGCCCGCGGTCGCCCAGCACCCCGGGTCCACACCGACCACCGGGACGCCGTGGGCAGGCCGGCGGCCGGGGAGACGGACTACTGCGCCGTCAGCACCGTCGGCCCCCGCAACCACGGCAGCAAGATCGTCGGCGGGCTCCCGTTGACGGCCTGACGGGCCGCGGTGCGTCCTCGCCGGTGACTGGGCAGGCTGGGATTATGCGCACCGAGGGACCGCCGGTGATCGTGGAACCTCCGGTCGACGGACGAAGGGTCGTGATCCGGGGCGACTACTTCGGTACCGCGTACCGTCTCGCGGACCTGATGCGATTCCTGTGGCTCGCCGGGTACGACGCCGGAACGATCAGCCTGAGCGATCCCGCGCAGGTGGAGTGGCGCGGCGGCGGCCCCGAGGTGTGGTGAGACGGCGACGCCCGTCCAGTCCACGCGGGTGGGCGGAGGGGTCAGCGGGGTGAGTTGTAGCGGCTGCCGGGCCTCAGCCGCACGGCCCTGACACGTTGTGGTGCGGCGAACTGGTCGCCCTGGCAGTCGGGACAGAGTTCGTGTCGGCCTTGGTCGGTGACGACGGTTCCCCAGCCGAGGCACGCGCCGCATTCGCGGGCCAGGTCGACGTCGGCTCGGGGAGTGGGGTAAGGCATTCCCTCGGCTCCTCGGGTCATGAGGCACCCCTCTGCGCTACTTCCGGAGATTTTGCGTAGATATTACCCATTTCAGGCGATATACACCCATTCCGGGCTGTTTCTCTCCGGCGCGGCGCAGCCGGTGCGCGCTCCACTGCGCCAGCGGCTGCAGGGCGTCGATGAGTGCCTGGCCGTCGGGGGCGAGCGCGTAGCGGATCTGCGCGGGGGTGCTCGGGATGACGGAGCGGTACTCGCCGAAGCGGCGCGCGCCCTGGGACGCCGCGAACAGGATCGCCCCCGTCCAGCGGCGCCCGACGAGCTCGACCGCGCCCTGGAAGCTCGGGCACGCGTCGTCGTGCACCGAGCCGCGCTCCAGGCGCGGCGCAAGCGGCTGAGGGCTGATCTTCCAAGGGGATCCCGTGGTCACCCCTCGGAGCGTGGCCCAAGGGCACCCGCCCGGGCGGGCTTCGTTCCTGGTAACACCCGTACCAGGAAAGAGCCCGCCCCAGAAGTGGCCCGCGATGGCAGGCCGTGCACGCCTCCTCGTGGCCGGCTGCGGTTTCCACGTAGCCTGCGTCGACGCACCGGTCACGGCGACCGGCCGCGTACGGAGCACGCCGAGCGGGAGATCGCCGAGATACTGCGGGCGAGGGCGGCGGGCGAGCCGGAAGGCCCGTTCGGCGTCCGGCACGCCGGCCGGACGCCGACACCGCGGCCACGCGGGCCCTACAGACGGACCGATGCCGCGACCGGCAGATGGTCGCTGCCTGTGGACGGGAGGGTCCAGGCCGACCGCGGTTCCAGGCCGCGCACCAGGATGTGGTCGATCCGGGCCACGGGAAAGGACGCCGGCCAGCTCAGACCGAACCCGGCACCCGACTCCGCCTGGGCCGAGCGCAGTTGGGAGGTGACCGCGGACAGGGCCTGGTCGTCCGAGGTGCCGTTGAAGTCGCCCATCAGCAGGGTGCGGGGCAGTGGTTCGGCGCGCAGCGCGATGGCCAGGGCGCGGGCGGCGGCGTCCCGCCCGTCCGTGGTGAAGCCGTACGCGGGCGTGAACCGGACGGACAGCAGGTGGGCGACGTAGACGGCGACCGGCCCCTTGGGTGTGCGGGCGGTGGCACGCAGGGCGCGCGGCCAGGGCGCGATGTCGACCGTCCGGGCGTCGGCGAGCGGGTGGCGGCTCCACAGGCCGACCGTGCCGCGCACCACGTGGTGGGGGTAGGCGGCGCGCAGCGCCTTGTCGTACGCCGGTGCGTTGTCGCCCAGTTCCTCGATGGCCACGAGGTCGGCGCCGGAGGCCGCCAGGGCCCGGGCGGTTTGCGCCGGGTCCGGGTTCCGCTCGTTGGCGTTGTGCGTCACCACCGTAAGGTCCCCGCCGGCCGCCCGCTTGTCGGTCAGCGTCCCGCCGAAGAGCGAGCCCCACACGACGGCCGGCAGCAGCACGGCGACGGCGGCGGTCGCGGAGCGCCGCAACAGGGCGCACAGCAGCAGGAGCGGGACGACCAGGCCGGTCCAGGGCAGGAAGGTCTCGACGAGGCTGCCGAGGTGGCCGGGATCGTGGGGGACGTGGGCGTGACCGGACATCACCAGGGTGGCCGCCGCCGCGAGGGCGGCGGGGACGCGCCCGCGGCGCCAGATGCCGGGGCACCTGTCGTGCCGTCGTGCCGCCGCGGGTTCCGGCGGGGCGCCGGGGGGACGAAGGAGGGTGGTCACGGTCGGTTCACCGGTCCCCGGCCCGGGCACCGGCAGCGGAGGCGGTTTCCGTCCCGGCCACCCACCGGCGTACGCCTTCCACAAGGACGCGACTGGTGCCCAGGACGGCGTTCAGGCCCTCCTGCGGGCTGGTGCCGGGATGCTGGTGGAGGACGACACCGAGAGCGAGATGGCCGTGTCCGTGGCGGTCGGGTGCGGTGGCCGCCCACATCAGGGCGCCGCCGGCGGGGGTGCTGGAGCCGGTCTTGAGCCCGATCACGCCGGACGTGCCGAGCAGGGTGTTGGTGTTGGGGATGGAGCCGGGCACGCCGGGCACGGTCGTACTGGGCAGGGCGACGATCGCCCTGAACACCGGGTCGCGCATGACCTGTCGGGCCAGCTTCAGCTGGTCGCCGGAGGTGCTGGTGGTCGTGGACTCGATGCCGCTGGCCCCGGTGTAGGTCGTCCGGTCCATGCCGAGGTCGTCGGCGGCCCGGTTCATCTTGGCGGCGAACGCCTCCTGTGAGCCCGCGTCCCAACGGGCGAGCAGACGGGCGACGTTGTTGCCGGAGGGGATCAGCATCATTTCCAGCAGCCGCCGTTCGCTCAGCCTCCGGCCCTTGCTGAGCGGCACGCTGGACTCCACGCCGGACACGGACTCGTCCGCGGCCTGCCGGTCGACGGCGACCATGGGGCCGGACGCGCCGTCGCGCAGCGGATGGTCGCGCAGGATCACGTACGCGGTCATCACCTTGGCGACGCTGGCGATCGGCACCGGGTTCTGCGCACCCCGGTTCCCGAGGTCACCACTGTCACCGAGCCCTTCGACGAGGACGCTCGCCTGCCCTTGGTGGGGCCAGGGCAGCGACACCGGAGGGTGCGGCCGGGCTCCGTGACGGCCGCCCGTCGTGGTCGTACCGGCCCCGTCACCGCCCGAGTCGCCCGTGATGACGACCAGCGAGCCCAGAACGAGCAGGGTGACCAGGGCGGCGGCGCCGACCGCGACCGGAGCGGGGACGCGCCGGGGACGACGTGACCCGCCCGGCAGGTGCGACAGGCCGGCGGGCCGCGGCCGCGGCGGACGCCCGGTGTCACGCTCGCGGGCTTCGGGGACTTGGCGCATGGACTGGCACCTCCACGGGTCACGGCGTGGCTTTCACGCACACCGCCCACCGTGGGCCGCGCTGATGTCGGACCGGCCGTGACCGTGCCTCCGCCACCGCTCGGCCGGTCATCCGTCGTGTATCGGCGCCGGCGCGCACCGCGCCCACGGGGTGCCTCAGTCGGCCACGGGCAACCGGAGGGTGGCGACGGCGCCGCCGTCGGGCGCGTTGGCGAAGGACAGCGCCGCGCCGATGACCCGGGCCTGGCCGAGCGCGATGGTCAGCCCGAGGCCGTGGCCCCGCCCGCGCTCCGACGCCCCGGTGCGGAACCGCTGGGGCCCGTCCGCGAGCAGCTCGCGGGGGAATCCCGGACCGTGGTCCCGTACCGTCACGGTGGTCCCCGCCACCGCGACCTCGACGGGCGCGCTGCCGTGCCGATGGGCGTTGGCGACGAGGTTGGCCACGATCCGGTCGACCCGGCGCGGGTCGGTGCGGGCGGAGCCGGCACCGGCCGGGACGAACCGCGTCGGCAGTCCGGTGCGGTCCAGCGCGTCCTCGACCAGCTCGGCCAGGGGGACGGGCCTGAGCTCGGCCCGTTCGGCGCCCGCGTCCAGCCGGGAGATCTCCAGCAGGTCCTCCACCAGGACCCTCAGCACCCCCACCCGGTCCCGGACGAGGTCGGTGGCCTCCCCCTCGGGCAGCAGCCCGCTCGCGGTGACCAGGCCCATCAGCGGGGTGCGCAGTTCATGGGCGACGTCGGCGGTGAAGCGCTGCTCGGCGGTCAGCCGCGCGAGCAGGCTGTCGGCCATGGAGTCGACGGTGGCGGAGATCTCGGTGATCTCGTCGCCGCCGCGGCCGCCGGGCCCGGCCCCGGTCCTCGCGGCCAGGTCACCGGCCGCGATACGGCGCGCGGTCCGCGCCACGCGCCGCAGCCTGCGATGGGGCAGCTCGGCCGAGAGCGCCGTCAGCGGCAGGACGACGGCGAGCGCGACCAGGGAGTACTTCCACATGTGCCGGTCCAGGGCGCGCCGGGTGAGCAGGTCGGACGTCATGTCGGTGCTGATCGCCACCGGCCCGCCCCGGTACATCCGCGCCGCCCACATCTCCGGGTGGTCGCCGGGACTGTCGCCGTCGTACCAGGTGGCGTACCCGGTGCTCGGACCCTGCCCGTGCCGCAGCCGGTCGAGCAGTTCGGCGGGCATCGCCGCGGGCGACGTCTCCAGCCCGCCGGGCGGCGCGCCGTCGCGCTCGTACTCCCCCAGGGCCGAGGACAACTGCGCCACGGCCTTCGCCCCGCCGTCGTTCATGGAGCGTTCCAGGGTGCTGCGGTGGACCAGTACCCCGACCGTCAGCGCGACGGCGCAGCAGGCCACGGCGACGAGCAGGGCGGTCTTCCAGCGCAGCGAGCGCCAGTTGAGCAGGTCGCTGATGGTGTCCACCTCAGCGCCGCAACTTGTAGCCGAACCCGCGGACCGTCGCGATCCGTTCGGCTCCGATCTTCTTCCGCAGGCGCTGCACGCAGAGGTCCACCACGCGGCTGTCGCCGTCCCAGCCGTAATCCCACACGTTGCGCAGCAAAGTGTTCCGGTCCAGCACGATGCCGGGGTTCGCGGCGAACTCCAGGAGCAGCCGCAGCTCGGTGGGGGCGAGCGCGACGGGTTCGCCCGCACGGAACACCTCGAGGCCCGCGGTGTCGATCGTCAGGTCGCCGAAGGCGAGCCGGCCGGAGTCCTCCGACCCCGCCGGGGCCGGGGTGGCGGACGGGGCCGCGGACGGGGCGGCGACGGGGGTGAAGGTCGCCCGCCGCAACAGGGAGCGGATCCGGGCCACCAGGACCGCGGTGTCCACGGGCTTGACCACGTAGTCGTCGGCGCCCGCCTCCAGGCCGGAGACCACGTCCAGGGCATCGCCTCGCGCGGACATCATCAGGATGGGATCCATGCTGGTCTCCCTGACCCGGCGGCACAGCCCGATCCCGTCCAGGCCCGGCAGCATCACGTCCAGCAGGAGCAGGTCGTGGCGGCCCTCCCGGAACAGTTCGAGCCCGGTCAGGCCGTCGGCGGCGGACGTGACGCGGTAGCCGTAGCGCTCCAGCGCCATGGCGACCGATCTGCGGATCACCTCGTCGTCCTCGACGAGCAGCACCGCCACGGGCGCGGGGGCCGCCGCCCCCTCTGTCACCAAAACCGACATCTCTTCCCATCGGACGCAGGTACCGGCCCTCCATCATGCGTGAGCCGGTCCCCCGCCGGGCATCCGGTACCGCGCGGCCGGGCATCAACCGTGTATCAGCCGGCCCTCGACGCCACCGCTGCCCCACGCCGCCTCCGCCGTCCTACCTTCACCGCACGTGCGGCCCGGTCACGAAGTGACCGTTCCGGTCGTAGGGCCAGGCGTTGGCGACGCATCCGTGCAGGCCCTTGATCTGCTGCATCATCACGGGGGCCGGTTGCCCGGCGCCCGCGCACGTCGTGTGCGTGTAGCCGAGGAAGTGCCCCATCTCGTGGTTGATGATCAGCGCCCGGTATTCGTGGATCGGGCCGTCGAACGTGGGCGAGCCCTCGGCCCAGCGCTTGAGGTTCACCACGACCCCGCCGGAGACCTCGCAGTTGTACTCGCCTTGGGTGTCCTGGTGGATGCCCGACCAGCACAGGGCGTCGGCCGTCCCCGGTGTCGCGATGCTCACGGTGAGGTCGTGGGGCTGGCCCGCGCTGACCAACCTGAACGCGTAGGCCGGGTTGTGGGTCCAGCCGCGGGGGGCGGCGAGTATGCCGGCGATCTCGCTGGCCGCCTGTTCGGGCGAGACGGCGAGGCCACTCTCGACCTTCACCACGTAGCGCAGCGGACGCGGACCGTGACCGACCTGCTCCCCCGACGCCTGCGCGGTGACGAACGTGCCGCTGCCCGTCGCGGGGACGTCGATCTTGGTGGGCGTGGACTTCGGCGTCGGCGTCGGCGTCGGGGTGGGGGTGGGGGTCGGGGTGGGGGTGGGCGTCGGGGTGGGCCTCGGCGTGACGTGCGCCACGCGCCGCGGGTGCGACGCGGCGCTCGACGCGTCGCTTCGCCCGTCGTCCAGGAAGAACGCGACGGAGCCGAGCAGCCCGGCGACCACCAGTGTGACGACCAGATAGCCCCTGCCCCGGCGGCGCGGACGGCGCCGGCGACGGGAGGGCCGGTGACGCCCGGCGCGGTGGGATGAATGCATGGCAGCTCAAACTGGCCATCTCAGATGATCGCCATGAGCCCGAAGCGTCACGAAGAGGTAACGAGCGCCCTTCCGGCGACCCCCGCCGACCGTAAACCGCATGCACACCCCGGGTATGACCCTTCTGTAACAGCTCCCGCGAGGGGCCTTTCCCGGGCCGGTCGCCGCTCGCGGTCTGCTTAGACTGGCGAGGTGCCACGAGTCCTTATCGTCGAAGACGACCCGGATGTCCGTAAGGCGGTTCAACTGGGCCTGCGTCACCAGGGGCATGACGTCTTCGCCGCCGGAACGGGTGAAGAGGGACTGGAACAGCTCCGCCCCTTCCGTCCGGACGTCGTCGTGCTCGACCTGATGCTGCCGGGGATATCCGGGCTCGACGTGTGCCGGCGCATACGCGACCTCGACCAGGTGCCGATCATCATGGTCACCGCCAAGGGCGATGACATCGATGTGGTCGTGGGGCTCGAGGCCGGTGCGGACGACTACGTCGTCAAGCCGGTGCAGGCCCGCGTGCTCGACGCACGCATACGGGCCGTGCTGCGCAGGCAGGGCGCGCCGGCCTCCGACACCCTCCGGCCCAGGGCGGAGTCGCACGGGGAGCTGATCATCGACCGGGCCGGGCTCGTGGTGACGCACCACGGTGAACCCGTCGCACTCGCCCCCTCCGAACTCCGGCTGCTGCTGACCCTGTCGGCCTCGCCCGGACAGGTCTTCAGCCGCCAGCAACTGCTGGAGGCGGTCTGGGAGCACAGCTACTACGGCGACATACGGCTCGTGGACGCCTGCGTGAAGCGGCTGCGCGGCAAGCTCGGTGAACTGGGCGGCGCGCCCCGGTACATCCAGACCGTACGCGGCTTCGGTTACCGCTTCGGCACCGCGTGAGCCGCCGCGAAACCGCGCGGGCGCGCAAGGCCGTACGCAAGCGCGAGGCATCAGCAACCGGGCAGGGCCCCGGATGGACGCGGTTCTACCGGGCGGCACTGGCGAGGATCCCGCTCCCGCTGCGGGGCCTGCGATCCCGCCTTGTCGTGGCCTTCGTCCTGGTGACCATGGCCGGTGCCCTGAGCACCGGAGCGGTCACCTTCCGGGAGGCGCGCACAGGGGTGCTGCAGCAGAGCCAGGACGCGGTCATCCGGCAGTTCCGGGCAAGCGTCAACACCGTCGCCGTCTACACCCCCGCGACGCCGGACCAGTCGCAGTTGCAGACGGCGGTGAACCAGGTGTTCCGCGCCAACCAGGCGCAGGGCGGGCGGGTCTTGGCCACCTACGGCAGCCTCCGCGCCTATACCCCGAGCGCCGACTTCGACCGGCTCACGCCGGAACTGCGCCGGTCCGTGGCCACGAGACGCGCCGCCGTGTTCCAGCGCGTGAACGTCGACGGTCATCCCTGGCTCGTCGTCGGGATGCCGGTCACGTACGGCAGCGGCTACGGCACCGAGTCCAGGCTGTCGGGTCTCGTGATGTACCTGGTCGTGCCCCAGGAGACCGAACAGGCCTACGTCGATGCCATGGTCAGCGCCATCGAGCACGCCACCCTGGTCGCGCTGGGCCTCGCCGTCGTCCTGGCGCTGGCGGCCGCCAGCGGCGTCCTCCGTCCCGTGCGGGCGCTGCGCGGGGCGACGCGCCGCATGGCCGAGGGACACCTCGACGTCCGGCTGACCGTCAACGGTTCCGACGAACTGGCCGACCTCTCCCAGTCCTTCAACCACACGGCCGCCGAACTCGAGCGGTCCGTCGCGGAGCTGCGCCGCCTGGAGGCCCAGGCGCGCCGCTTCGTCGCGGACGTCTCCCACGAGCTGCGGACGCCGCTGGCGGCGATGTCGGCGGTCACCGACGTGCTGGACGCGAACGCGCCGCGCCTGGACCGGGAGTCCGGTGAGGCGCTGCGGCTCATCAGCGAGGGGACCAGCCGGCTGAGCGTGCTGGTGAACGACCTGATGGAGATCTCCCGTTTCGACGCGGGCGCGGCCGAGCTCAACGTGGACGAGATCGACCTGGCCGACTTCGTACAGCACACCCTCGCCGCCCGGGGGTGGCAGGGCCTGGTGGAGACCCACCTGCCCGCGCCCGGTGTGCTCCGGGCCCGGGTGGATCCGCGCCGGCTCGACGTGGTGCTGGCCAACCTGGTCGGCAACGCACTGCGGCACGGTGCTCCGCCGGTGCGGCTGGCCATGAGCGTGCGGGAGGAGCGGGCGGACGTGAGGTGGGCCGTCATCGAGGTGACCGACAACGGACCGGGGATAGCCGAGGAGGCCATGCCGCACATCTTCGAACGCTTCTACAAGGCGAGCAGTTCACGGACCAGGAGTGAGAGCAGCGGACTGGGCCTGGCCATCACGGCGGAGAACGTGCACCTGCACGGAGGGCACATCAGTGCGGCCAACCAGCCGTGGGGGGGCACATCGTTCACGGTCGAGCTCCCCCTGCACCGCGACTCCGCGGCCGACGACGCTGAGGCCGAGGACGCTGAGGCCGAGGACGGGGGTGCCCGGTGAAACGGGCGCGCCCGGCGGCGCTCGCGGCCGGATTCGCGGCCGCGCTCACGCTGACGGCGTGCGGAGTCCCGCCGTCCGGTGTCATCGAGGCCGGCGAACCGGCGAGCGGCATGTCCTCCCCCAGCTCGAAGACCGCGCATCCGATGCTCTTCTCCGTCTACTTCCTGCACGACGGCAAGCTGAAGAGCTACCTCCGCAAGACGGTCCACCCCGGTGACGTGGCGGGCGCCGTCCAGACACTGTTCGCCGGACCGGCCCCCAACGAGAACGCGACGGTCACGACGGAACTGCCCCTCCTCGGCCTCGACGGCGAGCTGGACGTGAGGGTCGGCAGCGGCGTCGTCTCCGTCCGGCTCCCCAAGGGCGTCCCCGCGTTCACCCATCCGGCCATGCTGCAGTTGGCGTGCACGGTGGCCAGTGTGAGCGGGTCGGCCGCCTCGCTGCCCCCGGCGGGGACTGTGGGCGGTGCCTCCACGGTCCCGACCCCCGCCGCGTCCCGTGTCCCGGGGCACAGGACCGTCCGGGTGCTCGGGGACGGATGGGTGAAGGTGCAGACGGCCGGTTCGTGTCCCGCCCCAGCGCAGTTGTAGGCGGAAGGCCCCGCCCCCGGAAGCCCAGCGGTGGCGGTGGCTCGGGGCCAGGCCCGCGGACGTCGGCCAGACCGGCGCCGAGAGCCGGTACGTCCTGGCCGACCCGGAAGGCCACGAATTCTGCCTGCTGCGCCCGCCGGGTCCAGCCCCTCTGAGCCGGAGCGCGGACCGCGGCCTGCGCCGCCGTCAGCGGCTCGCCGGGGCCGCCGCCTCGCCGTCGACGGGGATGCCCAGCCGCTCGGCCACGGAGGCGAGGGCGGTTCCCAGCGGAAGCGCGACCCTGGTGAGGGCGTGCGAGTCGCCGCGGGTGAGGTCCCGGTTGACGATCAGCACCGGCTTCCCTGCCTGGGCCGCCTGGCGGACGAAGCGAAGCCCGGACATCACCGTCAGTGAGGAGCCCAGGACCAGCAGCGAGGCCGCCTCGCGGACCAGTTCGCGGCAGTGCTCGACCCGCCGCGGCGGTACGGCTTCGCCGAAGAACACCACGTCCGGCTTGAGGATGCCGCCGCATACCACGCAGGGCACCACGTGGAAGTCGCCGACCTGTTCGTCGGTGAGGTCGGCGTCACCGTCCGGGTTGATTCCGGCGGCCACCGGCTCGAAGCCCGCGTTGGCCTCCTCCAGCCGCCGGGCGAGTTCGCCGCGCGGACTGACGGCGCCACACGTGAGGCAGACGACCCGGGCCAGGCTTCCGTGGAGTTCCACGACGTCCTCGCTGCCGGCGGCCTGGTGCAGGCCGTCGACGTTCTGGGTGATCACCCCCGAGAGCAGGCCGTGCCGCCCGAACGCGGCCACGGCCCGGTGCCCGGAGTTGGCCCGGGCACGGCCGAAGGTGCGCCAGCCGAGGTGGCTGCGTGCCCAGTACCGCCGCCGGGCCTGGGCACTGGCGGTGAAGTCCTGGTAGGTCATCGGGGTGTGTCGGCTCAGGCTGCCGCCCTCGCCCCGGTAGTCGGGGATGCCCGACTCCGTGGAGATGCCCGCCCCGCTGAGCACCAGCACACGGCCGGTGCCCAGCGCATCGGCGACCGGCCCCACGTCCGTGGTACCCGGCGGCAGGTCCTCGGTGGGCGTCCAGCTCAAGGTGGGGCGCATGCGCATGCCGCAAGGGTACGCAACGGGCCGGCTTCGGCCGCTCCCGCGGTCGGACCCCGGGCGGGGGATCCGGGCCGCCCGTCGCTACGGCACGATCACGGCCTTGAGCGGCTCGCCGCGGCCGACGCGTCCGACTCCCCTGCGCCTGCTCGAGCGAGCAGCGGTACGTGACCATCGCGGCGAGCGGGAATCGCGGCCCGGCCGGCGGCGTACCCGATGTGCCCCACAGGCCGATGACGACGTACTTCCCGTCGGGCGCGACGAACGGGAGAGCCCTCGGTGCACGCGGGCATCCCGCCGGCTGCCTCGACGACGACGTCGGCGCCACGGCGGCCCGCTCGCGCTCGTCGGTGCGGCGGCCGGAACTCCGGCGCGGCTGGGCGGGTTCAGCGCGCAGTCGAGAAATGAGCGGCCTCGCGGTGGCTCATCACCGCGAGGCCGCGTCCCCATATCCCGAGCGATGGGCGTCCCCACACCCGTGATGCTTGCTCGGTCAAACAAGTAGAACATTGAACGTAAATACGGGCAAGTAGCTTGATTCACCATCAATCCTTGAAGATCGTTGGGTCAGTCCGCGGTCGCAGACGGCCCGCAGCCACGATTCCAGGACGGCGGGCATCATGCGCGCGAGCAGGTGCCGGAACGCGGCGCCGGACGGCCGGAACGGCCACGGCGGGTGCGGGGGCAGCGGATCGCCCCGCTCCTCCCCTCATGCGGACCCGCCGGCCACCGGTAGCCGCGTTCCCCGGGGCGGAAAGGCCGGCTCGGACCAGTGCGCAGCCTCGACGGGCACGGCCACGGCACACGCTCGGCTGCCGGACCTCCCCTGCCTGTCGACGGCGCAGGTACCCGCCTCCAGCGCCGGAGCCCGGCCGGCCGGCCGGCCGGAGCAGCCTTACAGCAGCGGCGCCGATTCCTACCGGCTGCTCCTCGACAAAGAGGCCCAAAAGAGGTCTACCTGCCCGCCTGTCCGGACCGCTGCGATCCGGCGGCGATCTGGCCCGTGAACCAGAACGGTCCCCCGGGGGCCTGACCTCGCGGCCCTGATCCACTGGCCTCCCGCGAGCGCTGCGATCCGTGTGATGGGATCACACGGGGCTCGGCGACGGGTCCTGCGCGACACACTCCAGGAAAGGTGCCGTCATGAACGATCGGGTCAGCCCCGCCCGCCGCCCAGGTGCGATCAGCGTCCTCGGGGGCCCCACAACGGTGATCGACATCGGCGGGCTGCGCCTGGTGGCGGACCCCACCTTCGACGACCCGGGCGACCACGGATACCTCACCAAGACCGCGGGGCCCGCCGTCAGTGAGGACGCCCTCGGGCCGGTGGACGCCGTCCTCGTCAGCCACGACCTCCACCCCGACAACCTGGACACCCGCGGCCGCGCCTTCGCCCTCGGATCGCCCCTGGTGCTGACCGGCCCCGCCGCCGCGCGGCGTCTGGGTACCCCGGCGCAGGGGCTGTCGCCCTGGGACAGTGTGCGACTTCCCCGCCCCGACGGGGGCACGGTCACCGTCCACGCCGTGCCCGCCCAGCACGGTCCCGACGACGGTGAGCGCGACGAGCAGGGGCATGTGAACTGCGAGGTCACCGGCTTCGTCCTGAGCGGGGACGAGCTTCCCACCGTCTACGTCAGCGGTGACAACGCCTCACTCTCCGTGGTGGCCGAGATCTCCCGCCGTGTGCCGCCCGTCGACGTGGCCGTCCTGTTCGTGGGCGCGGCGCGCGTGCCGTCGAAAATGCGCGGCAGGCCCTTGACCCTGACCGCCCAGCGGGCGAGTGCCGCCGCCTCCGTACTGGAGGCTCCGTTGGTCGTGGCCGCCCACTGCGACGGATGGGCGCACTTCAGTGAGACCCGCGCCGACATCGAGCGGGCCTTCGACGACGCCGGTCTCGCCGGGCGCCTGCGCACGGCGGGCAATGGCGAGTGGATCGACGTCAGCCAGGCGGTCACCACGCGCTGACCCGCCGGTACGGAGTC
>NZ_CBDRCM010000028.1:0-96745 GCF_965342435.1 Actinacidiphila sp. bgisy160
GACCCGGGGGGGGGGCGGGGAGAGTCCCCCCCCCCCACCCGTTCTCCGTGGGCCTCCCGGAGCAGCGGCGCGCCTTCAAGGCCGGTTCCCACGACGTGCCCGGCTACCGGAAGACCCGCCTGGAGCGGCTCGAATTCCCCTCACGGAACACCCACGGCATGTCGCCCGACGTGCCCGTGCGACACTCGTGCGCATGCGCGTGTACCTCGGTTCCGACCATGCCGGCTTTGAACTCAAGAACCACCTCGTGGAGTGGCTCAAGGCCAACGGGCACGAGCCCGTCGACTGCGGCCCCCACGTCTACGACGCCCAGGACGACTACCCGCCGTTCTGTCTGCGCGCCGCGGAGCGCACCGCCGCGGACCCCGGCTCCCTCGGCATCGTGATCGGCGGCTCGGGCAACGGTGAGGCCATCGCCGCCAACAAGGTCAAGGGCGTGCGGGCCGCGCTCGCGTGGAGCCGGGAGACCGCGACCCTCGGCCGCGAGCACAACAACGCCAACGTCATCAGCGTCGGCGCCCGCATGCACACCACGGACGAGGCCACCGGGTTCGTCGAGGTCTTCCTCGGCACGCCCTACTCGGGTGAGCCGCGCCACACCCACCGCATCGACATGCTCACCGCGTACGAGACCACCGGCGAGCTGCCCCCGATCCCCCCGCACCACCCGCAGGAGGGCTGATCCGGGCATGCCCGAGGGGCATACGATCCACCGCCTCGCCGCAGACCACGAGGAACGCTTCGCCGGCCACGTGGTGCGCGCGAGCAGTCCGCAGGGCAAGTTCTCCGACGGCGCCGCCCTCCTCGACGGCGCCGTGCTGGAGTCCGCGGAGGCCCACGGCAAGCACCTGTTCCTGGGGTTCGGCCCGGTCGGCTGGATCCATGTCCACCTCGGGCTGTACGGCAAGTTCGGCTTCGGTACCGGCCCGGGCCGGGCCCCCGTCGGCCAGGTCAGGCTGCGCCTGGCCACCGACGAGCACCATGCCGACCTGCGCGGGCCGACCGCCTGCGAGCTGATCACCGAGGCTGAGAAGCAGGCGATACACGAGCGGCTCGGCCCGGACCCGCTGCGGCCGGCCGACACCGGGGAGCGCGCCTGGATCCGCGTGGCCCGCAGCCGCACCAGCGTCGCCGCGCTGCTGATGGACCAGAAGGTCGTCGCGGGCGTCGGCAACGTCTACCGCGCCGAGGTCCTCTTCCGCCACGGCGTCGACCCGTACCTGGCGGGACGGGACCTGGACCGCGCCCGGTGGGAGGCGATCTGGGCCGATCTGGTGGCCCTGATGCGCGAGGGTGTGCGGAACAACCGCATCGACACCGTCCGCCCCGAGCACACGCCCGAGGCGATGGGTCGCCCGCCGCGCGTCGACGACCACGGCGGCGAGGTCTACGTCTACCGCCGCGCCGGGATGCCCTGTCACATATGCGGCACCGAGGTGCGCACCGCCTCCCTGGTGGCGCGCAACCTCTTCTGGTGCCCCGTCTGCCAGCCCGCCCGCGGCTGAGGCCCGATCCGCCGGGCCGTTCCGCCGTGCGGTGCGCCCTGCCCGGCTACGGGGCGACGGCCTGGCCGCTGCCGCAGTAGCGGCACTTGCGGGCCGCGGCGGGGATGTCCTCGGACAGGCACTCCGGGCAGGTCTTCACCGGGCCGGGATCGCCGAACACCGTGACGCCACGCCGTGCCTGGTAGGCCTTGTACGGGACGATGATCACGAAGTAGACGACCGCCATGAAGATCACGAAGTAGATCAGCGTGGAGATGAAGGATCCGAGATCCAGATAGGTCTTGCTGTTGCCCGGCCTGCCGAGCTGCCAGCCGAGGCCCGGTGACGCCCCGCCCTGGGCGCGGGCGATGATCGGGTTGATCACGTTGGCGGTGAACGACAGGATCAGCGTGCTGAACGCCAGGGCGACGATCAGGCCCACCGCCACGATGATGACGTCCCCGCGCAGCAGGAAGTTCTTGAAACCCTTGAGCATGACGATTCCTCCTCGCCGCTCGACCGGACACCTCCGCGGGGCCGGCGCACCGTCGTCCGCCCCGCCCCCAGACCAGTCGGCGGGGACGGGGCCCGCAAGCGGTGCGGGTCCGGGCGGGGGAGGGCCGTGCGGGGGAGGGCCGTGCGGCGGGAGAGGGCCTGCCGGCCGGACCGCGGAGCGCAGGGACCGGCTCGGCGCGGCCGACCGTGAGGCAGGCACCTGATCCGGTCCGGAAGGGCCTAGAAGCCGTGCGGCAGCCAGGGGGCGACCTCACTGCCGAAGGCCACCGTGGCCTCCCGCAGCGCGCCCTGTCGCAGCTCCCGCACGCGGCCGGCCCGTGACAGCGCGGTCAGCGAGACGTCGCCCAGGTAGGCCGCGCCCAGCTCGCGCACCGACAGCGCCAGGTCGGCGGCGTCCGTCGTCCGCTCGCAGGTCGCGCCCTTGGCGTCGCCGCCGAGCCGCCAGCGGCCCTCGTTCCAGGGGCAGAAGGGGTCCGAGACCTCCAGCACGACGTCCAGCGGGGCCACGTAGGTACGGGCCGACAGAGCCGCGCCCACCTCCACCGGGCGCAGCAGCAGGCCTTCCCTGACGCGTACGCCGCAGCGGCGGACGTCGTCGACCAGGTGCAGGACCGGGTCGTCGGCGGGACGGTTGCGGGAGGTGATGCGGCAGGTGAGGTCGATGCCGAACAGGTAGCGCCACAGCGCGGCACATGTGTCCGGATCCAGCGCCTCCAGGTCGCGCAGCACCACCGTTCCGTCGGGGCCGCCCGCGTTCCAGGCGGGCTTCACCGCGTACCGCGCGTAGCCGCGCACCTCGCCGTCCCGCTCGGCGACCACGCACAGCAGGTTCGACGCGCCGTCCCGGTACGCCTCCGGGTCGAGCACGCCCTTGCGCTCCCAGTTCGGCCGCCGCTCCAGCATGCCCGGCCGGGTGGGCACCAGCCGCGCGTAGACCTCCTCGCAGGCCGCCAGGGCCTCCTCCGGGTCGGCGAAGCGCAGCGTGACCTCATCGGCGCCCGCGGGCACGGTGAGGCCCGCCCGCTGGGTGTCGACCTCCAGGCTCATCTGGCGGGTGGCGACCTCGTAGCCGTACCGGCCGTATATCGCCGGCTCGGACGCCGTGAGCACCGCCAGCGGCTCGCCCAGTTCGCGCACCTCGTCCAGTTGCCGCCGCATCATCGAGCTCAGCAGCCCGCGGCGGCGGTGCGTCGAGGCGACGCTGACCATGGTGACGCCCGCCGCCGGGACCACGGCTCCGCCCGGCACCGCCATACGGAAGGAGAACGCCCCCGCGGTGCCGACGACCTCCGTGCCGTCCCAGGCCGCGATCGACCGGGAGAGCTCGGTCACCCCGCGGTCGAACTCCCGCTCCTCCGCGGGCTCGCGCGCACTGCCGAACGCGCGTTCCAGCTTGCTGAACCACTCGTCCCACTGTTCGGACTCGAGAACCCGCAACTCCACCGTCATGTCCCCTGCCTACCAGCAGTCCCAACGGCGGGCGAACGGTTTTCGCCGGTCACCGCGGCGAATCGGCGCACCACGAGGGGCACCTCCCATGCGGAGGACGGGTGAGGGTGGATAGGGTCGCCGGGAAGATGGCACGAAGCCCGGTAGGAGACGGATTCAGGGCCCGGTGGCGCAGGACGGTCCACCGGGCCCGGGTCGGCCTGCGCAAATCCGCCGTGGACTACTTCCGCGGCGACGCGGCCGACTGGCTCGCCCTGACCGCCCTGACCATCAGCGTCCCGCTGATCGCCTGGGGCACGATGCTGGCGCCGCAATGGTGCCCGCCCACCACCTTGGTGCTGCCCGTCGTCGTCGGCGGCCTGCTGCTGCGCCCCTCCAGCCTGCTGTTGCTGTACGGGGCCAGCGCCGCCGCGTTGGTCGTCGAGTCCGCCGTCCTCGGCCCGTACCGCGAGGGCGTGGCCCGCGTGACCCCGGGCACCGTGCTCGTGGTGGCGGCGGTGGCGCTGGCCGGGCTGATCGTCGCGCAGTTCCGCGCCCGGGTCGGTGTGCCCTGGATGCGCGGCGGCACCATGCTCTTCGACCTGCGCGAGCGCATCCGGGTGCAGAGCAGGCTGCCGCGGCTGCCCGAGGGCTGGCACGCCGAGATGGCGCTGCGGCCGGCCGGCGGCCAGTCCTTCTCCGGCGACTTCGTGGTGGCCACCCGCACCTCGGGCGGGCGCGTCCTGGAGGCCGTGCTCACCGACGTGTCGGGCAAGGGCATGGACGCCGGCTCGCGCGCGCTGCTGCTGTCCGGCGCCTTCGGCGGCCTGCTCGGCTCGCTGCCGCCGCCCGCCTTCCTCACCGCCGCCAACGGCTACCTGCTCCGCCAGAACTGGGAGGAGGGCTTCGCCACCTCCGTCCACCTGGTGCTGGACCTGGAGTCCGGCGACTACGAGCTGCTCTCCGCGGGCCACCTGCCGGGCATGCAGCTCAGCGCGGGCACCGGCCGCTGGGAGGAGAAAGCGGCCGAGGGTCCGCTGCTGGGGGTGTACGACGGCGCCGAGTTCCACAGCGTGAAGGGCACCCTGCGCTCCGGCGACGTCCTGCTGCTCTTCACCGACGGCCTGGTCGAGGCCGCCGGCCGCGACCTCACCGAGGGCATCGACCGGCTCATCGGCGAGGCCGACCGCTACGTCGCGCACGGCTTCCGCGGCGCGGCCTGGCAGCTGATCGAGGCGGTGGCCAAGGACGTCAACGACGACCGCGCCCTGCTCATCGTGTGCCGGGACTAGAGCGCGTCGTCGAATTGGCTCCCCCAGCTCCGCTGGGAGGTGCCCCCAGGCGCGGTGCATCGCAAGGCGGAAAGTCGTCCTCGTAGTGGGCTACTCGGACGATTCCACAACGCAGCGAGGTGCCGTGCCAGGCGTCGCGGGGTGGGGGCACCCCCGGCCGAAGGTCGCGGGAGGGACTTTGCCGACAGCTCCAGGCGCCGGCCGGAACGCCCAGGACATCTTCGGCTCCATCGCGAAACGGAACAGCCGCTGCACGGGCGGGGTGCACAACGCGGTGACCACCGCGACGGCGATCGCGGTGATCGCGACCTGGCCCAGCGGTGTGTGGATCCAGTCGTGGTCGTACCAGCTGCCGAAGCGCGAGCCCTTGGCGATGAAGCCGTGCAGCAGGTAGCCGTAGAGCGTGCCGGCGCCGAGGGCGGTGAACCACATGCGGCGGCGCGGCACCCAGGCGAAGAAGCACACCGTCAGCGCCAGGGAGCAGCAGAACAGCACCGGCGTGACGACCGGCCCGGTCCACCAGGGCGCGCCCAGCTCCTGGGCGCTCGTGCGGTGGTAGAGCCAGGCCCTGTCCATGCGGGGCACCAGCCAGTAGGAGACGACCAGTGCGGCGAGCCCCACCGGAACGGACAGCACGCGCACGGCCCGGCGCCGCGCGAGGTGGAAGTGCTCGGCCTTCAGGCACATGCCGAGCACGAAGAAGGGCAGGAACTGCAGGACGCGCTGGAGTTCCAGGTCGTCGCCGATGGCCGGGGAGAGGGACGCGAGGGCCGCGATCACGAGGGCGATCACGACCGGGTGCCGCACGATCCGCCAGACGGGTGCGGTGAGGCGCCAGATGAAGAGGGCGGCGAGGAACCACGTGAGGTACCAGGGGTCCAGCAGGCTCAGCGGCTGCGGCGCGGCGTCGTCTGCCCAGTTCCTGAAGAGCGAGTAGGCGGCCTCGAAGAGCAGGTACGGGACGGCGACGCCGGTGATCAGTCTCCTGACGCGGTCCGGACGGGCGTCGAAACTCTTCGAGAAGTAGCCGGAGATGACGATGAAGGCCGGCATGTGGAACGCGTACACGAGGTTGTAGAGCGCTCCGGCGGCCCTGCTGTGCCCGGTGAGCGGTTCCCAGGCGTGGCCCATCGCGACCAGGACGATGGCGAGGTACTTGGCGTTGTCGAAGAACGGGTCGCGTCCCGCGGAGGGCGCGCAGGACGTGGCGGGGGCGGAGGACCCCGCGGGGGCGGCCGTCCCGGGGCCGAAGAAGGCCTTCTTGCGCGGGGCGGGGAGAACGGAATTCCCGGTCTGGGTCCTGCCGGGGGACAGGGTGTTCGTGCGGAGGGGCTGGAACATTCGATGCACCATAGCGGGCGCCCTCTGCCCGGGTAAATTTCCGGTCGGAATGGCGGGCGCGGCGCCGCCGGCCGGTAATGCTTACGTCGCGCCACTGTCCGTTCTATGACGCTTTGGGCAGTCATATAAGGGTTGAACGGGACATGTCGACAGGCGGGTTGGCGGTTGTGCAGGTTTTTTGTTGATCCTTTGTGTGGCAAGTCGGTGTGCGGGGAAATAGTTTGAGGGAAATTCACTCGAACGTGCCGTGCAATTGCGAGATTCGCCTCGTCCGAAGCGACCGGAACCGGTCGCGACGTCCTGCGTCACAGGTGTGCGACCCCGGCGCGCGGGGAAGGGGTCTCACGCGGGGTCACGGTGTCGGTGGCAGGTGGCACGATGGACGTCGCGGGGGTGCGGCTGCGGTGGCTCCCCCCGGAACGGTGAGGCGTCAGACCGAGGATGTGATCCCCAGTGGCCATCTCCCTGTCCGTGGTGCTGTTGTTGGCGATCATCATGATCGTCCTGATAAGGGGCAAGTCGCTCAAGGTCGGCCCGGCCATCGTCGCCGCGCTCTTCGGCTTCTTCCTTGCCTCCACGGGCATGGCCCCGTCGATCAGCAAGTTCCTGGACTCGTTGGCCGACACCATCAACCAGATAAACCTCTGACCGTCACAGGTCATCCGTCACAGGTCACCCGTCACCCGGCGCGATGACCGCGCCGGGTGACGGGGAGTCAGGCGACAGCCGGCGTGCGGTCCTCGGCCGTTGCGATGATGCGCCGCAGTGCGGCGGCCCGCTCCTCGGGGCCCTCGGCGGACAGCAGCGCCGCCAGCACGGCGATGCGGGCCTGTCCCGCGCGCAGCGTCCCGGTCAGCACACCGCCGGCCGCGGCGAGGTCCACCGCCCCGCCCCCGGTGTACAGCGGTGCCACCGGCCCCGCCGCCACCCGGGTGCTCACGGCGACCAGCACGCCGGCGTCCACCGCGCGGCGCACCGCCGCCACGAAGTCGGGCGTCGCGTTGCCCGCGCCGGTGCCGACCAGCACGATCCCCTGCGCCCCCGCGCCCAGCGCGGCCTCGAACAGCAGGGGGTCGGCGTCCACGTGGTGCATCACGACGTCGACGCGCGGCGCCCCGGCGCCGGCGTCCGGCAGCGGCAGCGCGGCGGCGCGCGGCCGCGGAGCGCCCCAGGCGATCTCGCCGAACTTCACCCGTCCCAGCGGCCGCCCCGAGGGGTCGGCGAAGGCCTGGACGTCCAGGGTGTGCGCCTTGACCGTGCCCCGGGCGGCGTGCACGAAGCCGCCGAAGGCGATGACCACGCCGATGCCCTCGCCGGTCGCGGCGGTCAGCAGCGCGTCGTAGAGGTTGCCCGCCGCGTCCCCGTCGACGGCGTCAAGCGGGAGCTGGGCGCCGGTGAGGACCACCGGGCGCCGGTCGTCGTGGTGGAGGTCGAGGAGGAAGGCGGACTCCTCCATGGTGTCCGTCCCGTGCGTCACCACGACGCCGTCCACGGCCGGATCCGCCAGCACCTCGTGGACCGTCCGCAGCAGCTCCAGCTGGTGGGCGGAGGTCAGCCGCGAGCTGTTCACCGTGAACAGGTCGCGGACGTTCACCTCGACGCCCTCGGGGACCGCACCCGCGGCCAGCACCTCGTGGCCGGCGGCCTCGGCCGCGTAACCGGCCCCCTGCCACCGGCTGGCGATCGTGCCGCCGGTGCCGATCACGACGACGTGCTTCACATTTCCCTCGCTCGCGTGTTCGCCCAACCCTCCGCCGCAAGGATATGCGCTGACCTCTGGCATTGGATTGCTGATCAGCCCGCGTAGACCGGGCATCCGTGGTATCCATCACCGTCATGGACGCCATTGACAGAAGTATCTTGCGTGAGCTCCAGGCCGACGGCCGGCTCACCAACCAGGAGCTGGCCGCCCGGGTCGGCCTCACCCCCTCCCCGTGCCTGCGCCGGGTGCGCCAGCTGGAGGAGGACGGGGTGATCCAGAGCTACCGGGCCGTCGTCGATCCCGCCGCCGTCGGCCGGGGCTTCGAGGTCTTCGCCTCCGTCGAGGTGCGGCGGGACCGCGAGACCGTCGCCGACTTCGAGGAGCAGGTGCAGGCCATCCCCGACATCGTGGAGGCCTACCGGCTCTACGGCGCGCCCGGCTGCCTGCTGCGGATCGCGGTGGCCGACAGCGACGCCTACGAGCGCTTCTGGACCGAGAAGCTGATCGCCCTGCCGGGCGTGAGCGAGGTGAACTCGCAGATGATCATGAAGCGGATCAAGGGCCCCAAAGGAGTGCCGGTCGGCTAGGGCCCGGGTCCGATGGCCCGGTGGGGAGGCCTCCTGCCGCGACCTCGCCCTGCCGGGCGGCTTCCTCGCCCGGCACGGTCCGCGCGCCGACGGCAGCCGCCTGCGTCCCGCGCCGACGCCCAACGCCTCAGCGTCGTGCTGCTCACCGGCGGCACCTACGACGCCGCGGGGGAGTTCGCCCACCGCGTGGTCCCGCCCGGCAAGAGCGGCGTCGGCGGGGCCGTCCTCGCCGTCCTCCCCGGCCGGGGCGCCCTGTGCGCCTGGAGCCCCGGCCGGCGACTCTGTCGGTGCCAGGGCGGCCCTCGACGCGTTCACCTCGGCCACCGGGCTGTCGGTGTTCTGGACGGTTCCAGGCGGTTCTAGACAGTGTCCTGGACGCGTCCGAGCGCGTCGCGCACCGCCTCCTCGGAGCGGGCGACCACCGCCGTGCCGTCCTCGGCGGTGATGATCGGCCGCTGGATCAGCCGGGGGTGCGCCGCCAGCGCCCCGATCCAGCGCTCCCGCTCAGCCGGCTCGCGCGGCCACTCCTTCAGGCCCAGTTCCTTCGCCTCGGCCTCCTGGGTCCGCACGATGTCCCAGGGCTCCAGCCCGAGCCGCTCCAGCACCGCCCGGATCTCGCCGGCGTCCGGCGGGTCCTCCAGATAGCGGCGCACGGTGTACTGCGCGCCCTCCTCGTCCAGCAGATGCAGCGCGGAGCGGCACTTCGAGCACGCGGGGTTGATCCAGATCTCCATGCCGTCAATGTAGTGAGGCGTTCAGCCCTCGTCGCGCCCGTCGTCGCGCAGCTTGTGCCGGATGCGGGTGCGTGCAGCACGTAGACGGCGACGAGCATGACGGCCGCCTGCAGTCCCACGGCGAGCAGCCAGAAGACGATCCTGCTCTCCAACTCGTCCGTCATGTAGGTGAAGTTCATGCCGAAGAAGCCGGTCAGGAAGGTCGGCGGAAGGAAGATCGTCGACACGATGGCCAGCCGGTTGATCACGCCGTTCTGCTCGCCGGACACGAGGGAGGAGTAGCTGGCGAAGGCCCGCCGCGCCGCGTCCTGGAGCGACTCGATGCTGCTGAGCACCATCCGCGCGGCCCGCTGGTAGGAGGCGGCGAGGCGCTGCCGCTCCTCGGGGAAGCTGCCGCTCATCATCCGCCGGGTGATGGTCTCGTCGGTCGCCTGCAGGAACGGCAGCAGGGCGTGGTGCAGCAGGGCCGCCCGCCGCCGCAGCCGGGCCAGCCGGTACACCTGCTGCGGGTGCCGGCTCTCGAACATCTCGTCCTCGAGGTCCTCCACCTGCAGCAGCGCCTCCACGGCGGACTTGCGGAAGGTCTCCAGGGCGTCCTCCAGCAGCAGGAACAGCGCGCCGGTGGAGTCCGGGGGACGTTCGTGCGGCAGCCGGGCGATGAACCGCCCGACGAGCGTGTTCGGCCCCCGGTGGACGGTGACCAGGTACCGCTCGGTCACGAAGGCGTGGACGTGGACGACCTCGCCGTCGTCGATGACGGGAACGACGAGCCGGGCGTTGTCCCCGTGGAACTCCGCCCGTGCCGCCTCGCCCTCCCGGCCCAGCCATGCCAGGTCCTCGGCGTCCAGGCCGAGTTCGGGGGCGATCGGCGGCTCGTCGGGCGGCCCTTCCCCGGACACCTCGATGTCCACGAGCAGGAACCGGCACGCCGCCAGACGCTCACGCGCCTCCAACACGGCGGCGCGGGCGGCGGTGCCCTCGGGCATCGACACCACCGTAACGATCACCGATCCTCACCGTGGATCAATGGCACACCTCCCAGCCTGCGCAGACTCCGGCGCCCCCCGCATGCGGAGACGCCCGGTCCGGGGATCCGCGGTCCCGGGGCGGTGCGGTGCCGCGATGAGGAAGGGCGGCCTGCTGCCGACCGGTCCCGGCCCCCGCGGCACCCTGACGTTCGCCGACTGGCTCGAGGAGCAGAGCCCGGCGAAGCCCTCGTGACGACGTTCCGGACCTCTCCGGAGCGGGCCCCGTGTTCCCCAACTCGACGGCGGCGCCGACCGGGTCGACCACTGCGGGCGTCCGCCCGGGCGGCATGTGCCGTCGCCTCGGGCACCCCCGATGGGGTGAGTCGACCGGTCCCGCCGGCAAGTACACGGGCGTACCCGCAGGACGGCCGCGGTTACCGGCACCGCCGGGCGTGTCGTCGCGGCCGGGCGAAGGAGGGGCATCCCGCGCCGGAATCGCGCTGGAACCCCGCCGGAACCGCGCGCGGACGGCCGGGGCGACCGGTGCGGCCGGGGAACACAAAGGCCCAGGTCCGGGGAGATACTGCCCTGACCTGGGCCTTTGTCTGCAGAGCGGGCGACGGGAATCGAACCCGCGTAGCCAGTTTGGAAGACTGGGGCTCTACCATTGAGCTACGCCCGCAACGACCGGTCATTCTGGCACATCAGATCGTAGCCGATCGACCCGGCTCCCACGCACGTCATATTTGTCCGTCGGGGTGTGCGGAGGCATGTACTCTACGTGTCGCACCGACGGGGTGTGGCGCAGCTTGGTAGCGCGTCCGCTTTGGGAGCGGAAGGTCGTCGGTTCGAATCCGGCCACCCCGACCAGTGCTCGGCCGCCTGTGCCGAGCAGGCCCGGCCGCAGGATTGTGGTACCGGTAGGATGGGTCGTCGGCCACCTGAAACGCGGAAAAGCCAGGTCGAACACCAGCCGCCCCGCATGAACGCCGAGCGGCCGCCCATCAACGTAAAGCCCCCAAGGAGACCCAACCGTGAAGAGCGCCGTCGAGACTCTGAACCCGACCCGGGTTCGACTCACTGTCGAGGTGCCCTTCGAGGAGCTCAAGCCCAGCCTCGACGCGGCGTACAAGAAGATCAACCAGCAGGTCACGGTGCCGGGCTTCCGTAAGGGCAAGATCCCCGCGCGCGTCATCGACCAGCGGTTCGGCCGTGGCGCGGTCCTCGAAGAGGCCATCAACGACGCACTGCCGAAGTTCTACACCGAGGCGGTCAACGAGGGCGAGCTCAACGTCCTCGGCCAGCCCGAGGTGGACATCACCGAATTCAACGACGGCCAGGAGCTGAAGTTCACCGCCGAGGTGGACGTCCGCCCGGTCATCGAGATCCCGGACTACTCCGGCATCGAGGTCACCGTGGACGCCATCGAGGTGTCCGACGAGGACGTCGACAAGGCCCTGGAGCAGCTGCGCGAGCGCTTCGCCTCCACCACCGTCGTGGAGCGCGCCGCCGCCGACGGCGACGTCGTCGTCGTCGACCTGGAGGCCTCGGTCGACGGCGAGGTGCTGGAGGACGGCGTCGCCAGCGGCGTCACCTACACCATCGGCTCGGGCCAGCTGCTCGACGGCATCGACGAGGCCGTCATCGGCCTGGAGGCCGGCGGTTCGGCCACCTTCACCTCCGAGCTCAAGGGTGGCTCCGCCGCCGGCAAGCAGGCCCAGGTCAAGGTGGACGTCACCACCGTCCAGGCCCGTGAGCTGCCCGAGCTGGACGACGACTTCGCCCAGCTGGCGAGCGAGTTCGACACCCTCGAGGAGCTCCGCGCCGACGCCGTGAAGCGCCAGGAGCGCATCAAGCAGTACGACCAGGCCACCCAGGCCCAGGAGAAGGTGCTGGACGCCCTCCTGGAGCTGGTCGACATCCCGTTGCCGGAGAAGCTGCTCAAGGACGAGATCGAGACCCGCGTCCACAACCTGGAGCACCACCAGTTCCCGGCCATGGGCCTGACCTGGGAGTCGTTCCTCGAGAACGAGGGCAAGACCCGCGAGGAGTACGACCAGGAGATCGAGGGGCAGGCGAAGAAGGGCATCAAGACCCAGTTCGTCCTGGACGAGCTCGTCTCCACCGAGAAGCTCTCGGTCAACCAGGAGGAGCTCACCGAGCACCTCATGCGCCGCGCCGCCTCCTCCGGCATGAGCCCCGACCAGTTCGCCCAGGCGGTCGTCGAGGGCGGCCAGGTGCCCCTGCTGGTCGGCGAGGTCGCCCGCGGCAAGGCGCTGGCCCTGGTCGTCGAGGCCGCCACGGTCAAGGACACCAACGGCGAGGTCGTCGACCTGGAGGACGAGGAGGACGAGGCCGGCGAGACGGTCGAGGCCACCTCGCAGGACGCGGACGCCGAGACCCCCAAGGGTGAGGGCTCCGAGGCCTGAGCCTCGCCCCGCAGCACCATCCGACGGGCCCGGACGACAGTTGCGTCCGGGCCCGTTCTGCTCCGTTTCGCTCTCCGCTTACCCCCTCCCTGCGCTCACAGCGAACAGTTCCGCGTGGGGGATTGCCGGGCCCCACCTGCGCGTTAGGGTCCGTAGGTACGAGGGCCCGTGCCCTACGAGAAGACCCTGTGACGGCGTCCGCGCCGTCCGACAACGAGCAGGTGGATACGTGACGACTCCGATGCCTTCCGCCGCCGGCGAGCCGACCATCGGTGGCCTCGGCGACCAGGTCTACAACCGGCTGCTCGGCGAGCGGATCATCTTCCTCGGCCAGCCGGTGGACGACGACATCGCCAACAAGATCACCGCGCAGCTGCTCCTCCTTGCCGCCGAGCCGGACAAGGACATCTACCTCTACATCAACAGCCCCGGCGGCTCCGTGACGGCCGGCATGGCGATCTACGACACCATGCAGTTCATCAAGAACGACGTCGTCACCATCGCCATGGGCCTGGCGGCCTCCATGGGGCAGTTCCTGCTGACCGCCGGTACCCCCGGCAAGCGCTTCGCGCTGCCGAACACCGACATCCTGATGCACCAGCCGTCCGCCGGCCTGGCCGGCTCGGCCTCGGACATCAAGATCCACGCCGAGCAGCTCCTCCGCACGAAGAAGCGGATGGCCGAGCTCATCGCAGAGCACTCCGGCCAGAGCGTCGAGGCGATCACCCGTGACTCCGACCGCGACCGCTGGTTCTCCGCCGAGGCGGCCAAGGAGTACGGCCTGATCGACGACGTCATCACGCATGCCGTGAACGTCCCGGGCGGCGGCGGCACCGGGGCCTGACCGGGCCGTGAGCCCGTACAGCCCCGCAGGACCGACCCCAGCCCACTGCTCATCTCCAGGACGGTGAACGTGACCACCCAGAACTTCCCCGGCAGCGGCCTGTACGACCGCGTGAACGCCGCCGAGGCCCGCTACGTCGTCCCGCGCTTCGTGGAGCGCACCTCCCAGGGCGTCCGCGAGTACGACCCGTACGCGAAGCTCTTCGAGGAGCGCGTGATCTTCCTCGGGGTGCAGATCGACGACGCCTCCGCCAACGACGTCATGGCACAGTTGTTGTGCCTGGAGTCGATGGACCCGGACCGCGACATCTCGGTGTACATCAACAGCCCCGGCGGCTCCTTCACGGCGCTGACGGCGATCTACGACACGATGCAGTTCGTGAAGCCCGACATCCAGACGGTCTGCATGGGTCAGGCGGCGTCCGCCGCGGCCGTGCTGCTCGCCGCCGGCACCGCCGGCAAGCGGATGGCGCTGCCCAACGCCCGCATCCTGATCCACCAGCCGTACAGCGAGACCGGCCGCGGCCAGGTCTCGGACCTGGAGATCGCCGCCAACGAGATCCTGCGGATGCGGGCCCAGCTGGAGGAGATGCTGGCCAAGCACTCCAGCACCCCCATCGAGAAGATCCGCGACGACATCGAGCGCGACAAGATCCTCACGGCCGAGGAGGCCCTCTCCTACGGTCTGGTCGACCAGATCGTCTCGACCCGCAAGGGATCGTCGGTCGCGGTCTGACGCCCGGCAGGGCATTCTGCGACAAGAAGTCCCCTCTTGGAGTCACTGGGTTGTGCAGGTCACGGCCCAGTAGCTCCAAGGGGGGCCCGCACTGGGGCCGCGGCAAGGTACCGTCGATAGGCAAGCACCAGGACTCGTCGAACTGACGGGACCCAGGCGAAGGGGAAGCACCTCGTGGCACGCATCGGTGACGGCGGCGATCTGCTCAAGTGCTCGTTCTGCGGAAAGAGCCAGAAGCAGGTGAAGAAGCTCATCGCAGGACCCGGTGTGTACATCTGCGACGAGTGCATCGACCTCTGCAACGAGATCATCGAGGAGGAGCTCGCCGAGTCCTCCGAGGTGCGGTGGGAGGACCTGCCGAAGCCGCGCGAGATCTATGAGTTCCTCGAGAGCTACGTCGTCGGCCAGGAGCCGGCGAAGAAGGCGCTCTCCGTGGCGGTCTACAACCACTACAAGCGGGTGCAGGCCGGTGAGAACGGCGGCGGCCGCGGCCACGACGACGGCATCGAGCTCGCCAAGTCCAACATCCTGCTGCTCGGCCCCACGGGCTCGGGCAAGACCCTGCTCGCCCAGACCCTGGCCCGGATGCTGAACGTGCCGTTCGCCATCGCGGACGCCACGGCGCTGACCGAGGCGGGGTACGTCGGCGAGGACGTCGAGAACATCCTGCTCAAGCTGATCCAGGCGGCCGACTACGACGTCAAGAAGGCCGAGACGGGGATCATCTACATCGACGAGATCGACAAGGTGGCCCGCAAGAGCGAGAACCCGTCGATCACCCGCGACGTCTCCGGCGAGGGCGTGCAGCAGGCGCTGCTGAAGATCCTGGAGGGCACCACGGCCTCGGTGCCGCCGCAGGGCGGGCGCAAGCACCCGCACCAGGAGTTCATCCAGATCGACACCACCAACGTTCTGTTCATCGTGGGCGGTGCCTTCGCCGGTCTGGAGAAGATCATCGAGGCCCGGGCCGGCGCCAAGGGCATCGGTTTCGGCGCGACCATCCGCTCCAAGCGCGAGATGGACTCCGCCGACCAGTTCTCCGAGGTCATGCCGGAGGACCTGGTGAAGTTCGGCATGATCCCCGAGTTCATCGGGCGTCTGCCGGTCATCACCAGCGTGCACAACCTCGACCGCGAGGCGCTGCTGCAGATCCTGGTCGAGCCGCGCAACGCCCTGGTCAAGCAGTACCAGCGGCTCTTCGAGCTCGACGGCGTCGAGCTGGAGTTCGAGCGCGGCGCCCTGGAGGCCATCGCCGACCAGGCCATCCTTCGCCAGACCGGCGCCCGTGGCCTGCGCGCCATCATGGAGGAGGTGCTGATGTCGGTGATGTACGAGGTGCCCTCGCGCAAGGACGTCGCCCGCGTCGTCATCACCGAGGACGTCGTCCACTCCAACGTGAACCCGACCCTGGTCCCGCGCGAGCCCCGCATCATCGGCAAGGGCGAGCAGAAGAGCGCGTGACGCGCCCCGGCAGACGAAGAAGGGGGCGCCCGGCGGATGCCGGGCGCCCCCTTCGCCGTACGGCGTGGGTCACTTCTTGACGCGGACCTCGTCGCGGATCTTCACGGTGCTGTCCGCCCACTCCGTGGCGGAGGGCGCCTCGACGTCACCGGTGATGTCGACGTTCATGTTCATGGCCAGGGCGACCGTGCTGTCGTCGGCCCAGGCGCAGTACGGGAAGCTGACGCCGGCCGAGCCGATCGTGCCGCACTTCATGACGTCGCCGTCGAAGCCCGGGGGGTGGACCTCCTTCGGGGCCTCGCCGCCGGAGCCGCCGGCCTTGGAGGTGAAGGCGGCGAGCATCTTGTCGAGCACGTCGCCCGGGTCGCTGACGTCGCCGTAGGCGCCGGTGACGATCAGCTGCTCGGTGGTGCCCTTCTTGTAGCTGCCGGAGACCGTGGTGGCGTTGTCGATGCCCGTGTCGTCCCCGGTCTCACCGTCGCTGAGGGCGGGGTCGTTGCCGGACTTGGCGTACTGACCGTTCAGCAGCGTGGCCGGCATGGAGAGCTTGTAGTCACCGCCGCCGCCGACGCCGCCGCTGCTCGTGAGGGCGAGGACGCCGCCGCCTATCACCGCTACGGCGACCACGACGCCGACCACGATGCCGATGATCTTGCCCTTGCCGCCGGAGGACGGCGGCGGCGGGGCACCCCAGGCGCCGGGCTGCTGGCCGTACGGGCCCGGCTGCTGGCCGTACGGGCCGGGCTGCTGGCCGTACGGGCCGGGCTGCTGTGGGTGGCCGTATCCGGGGGCCGGCTGCGGGGCCGTGGGCTGCTGCGGGTAGCCGTAGCCCGGTGCGGGCTGCTGGGGCGGGCCGGGCGGCGCCGGTGGCTGCTGGGGGTGTCCGGGCTGGCCCCCGTGGCCAGGCTGGCCGCCGTAACCCGGCTGCGGCGGCGGCTGGTTGAAGCTCATCGGTGAGTCCCCTCGTTGAACTGCTGTCTCCTCGCACTCATCCTTGCGGATTGTTTAGGCCGTCTTTACATCGGGGTCGTCAGGACTTGGTAACAAGACGATGCAGATGCCCGGTTGGTCACCCTGACGGCCGGTGCGGCCGGGTACCGCCCACCCGCGCGATCCGCCGCGTCACCGTCAGGGCCGCCGCGTCCACCGGCCGTTGGGGCGCGGCGGCCGTGCTCCTGGGTCCGGTGATGCCATCCGCCGCCCCGGCCCCCGCCGTGGCCTCGGCCCGAGGGGCGGCAGCACGGGCCACCCGGATCGGACGGCGGGCAGGCCCCCCGGCAGGCCCCCCGGCGGGGCCCGCGGCGGGCGCGCGTCCTGCGGGCCCGGTCCCCTCCCCTCGCGCCCGGGTACCGGTGGATTCGTAACGGGGCCCGCCCCGCCCGTAAACTGAGCGCCGTGACCGACAACACTCAGCAGGCCGCCGCGAGCGGGCCGAACAGCGCGACCCCCGAACTGCCGACCCAGTACGCGCCGGCCGAGGTAGAGGGGCCCCTGTACGAGCGCTGGGTAGAGCGCGGTTACTTCGAGGCCGACGCCAAGAGCGACAAGAAGCCGTACACCATCGTCATCCCGCCGCCGAACGTCACCGGCAGCCTCCACCTGGGCCACGCCTTCGAGCACACGCTGATCGACGCCCTCACCCGCCGTAAGCGGATGCAGGGGTACGAGACGCTGTGGCAGCCCGGCATGGACCACGCCGGCATCGCCACGCAGAACGTCGTCGAGCGTGAGCTCGCCAAGGAGGGCAAGTCCCGCCACGACCTCGGCCGCGAGGCGTTCATCGAGCGCGTCTGGCAGTGGAAGGCGGAGTCCGGTGGGCAGATCTCCGGGCAGATGAGGCGCCTCGGTGACGGCGTCGCCTGGTCGCGTGAGCGCTTCACCATGGACGAGGGCCTGTCCGAGGCCGTCCAGACCATCTTCAAGAAGCTCTACGACGACGAGCTCATCTACCGCGCCGAGCGCATCATCAACTGGTGCCCGCGCTGTCTGACGGCCATCTCGGACATCGAGGTCGAGTACCAGGACGACGACGGCGAGCTGGTCTCGATCCGGTACGGCGAGGGCGAGGACTCCATCGTCGTCGCGACGACCCGCGCCGAGACGATGCTCGGCGACACCGCCGTCGCCGTTCACCCGGAGGACGAGCGCTACCGGCACCTCGTCGGCCGCGAGATCGAGCTGCCGCTCACCGGCCGCCGTATCCCGGTCGTCGCCGACACGCACGTCGACCCGCAGTTCGGCACGGGCGCCGTCAAGGTCACGCCCGCGCACGACCCGAACGACTTCGAGATCGGCCAGCGCCACGGTCTGCCGAACCTCGCCGTCATGGACGAGCGCGCCGTCATCACCGCGCACGGTCCCTTCCAGGGGCTGGACCGCCTGGAGGCCCGCTCCGCCATCGTCGCCGCGCTGCGCGCCGAGGGCCGGATCGTCGCCGAGAAGCGCCCGTACGTCCACTCGGTGGGCCACTGCTCGCGCTGCAAGACCACCATCGAGCCGCGGCTTTCCATGCAGTGGTGGGTCAAGGTCGGCCCGCTGGCGAAGGCCGCCGGTGACGCCGTCCGCGACGGCAAGGTCAAGATCCACCCCCAGGAGATGGAGAAGCGCTACTTCGACTGGGTCGACAACCTCCACGACTGGTGCATCTCGCGCCAGCTGTGGTGGGGTCACCGCATCCCGGTCTGGTACGGACCGGACGGCCAGACCGTCTGCGTCGGCCCCGACGAGGAGCCCCCGAGCGGCGAGGGCTGGACCCAGGAGACCGATGTCCTCGACACCTGGTTCTCCTCCGGTCTGTGGCCGTTCTCCACGCTCGGCTGGCCCGGGCAGACCGAGAGCCTCGCGAAGTTCTACCCGAACTCCGTCCTGGTCACCGGGTACGACATCCTCTTCTTCTGGGTCGCCCGGATGATGATGTTCGGTCTCTACGCGATGGACGGCACCCCGCCGTTCCACACCATCGCCCTGCACGGCATGGTCCGCGACCAGTTCGGCAAGAAGATGTCGAAGTCCTTCGGCAACGCGGTCAACCCGCTGGACTGGATGGACACCTACGGCTCCGACGCGCTGCGCTTCACGCTCGCACGCGGCGCCAACCCCGGCACCGACGTGCCGATCGGCGAGGACTGGGTCCAGGGCTCCCGGAACTTCACCAACAAGATCTGGAACGCCACGCGCTTCGCGCTGATGAACGGCGCCACGGTCGAGGGCGACCTGCCCGCGCCCGAGGAGCTGTCGGCGATCGACCGGTGGATCCTGTCCCGGCTGGACGCCACGGTCGCCGAGGCGGACGCGCTCTACGACGACTACCAGTTCGCCAAGCTCAGCGACGCCCTCTTCCACTTCGCGTGGGACGAGGTCTTCGACTGGTACGTCGAGCTCTCCAAGACCACCTTCATGGCGGGCGGCCGTCCGGCCGAGGTCTCGCGTCGTGTGCTGGGCGAGGTGCTGGACAAGCTGCTGCGACTGCTCCACCCGGTGGTCCCCTTCGTCACCGAGACGCTGTGGACCACGCTCACCGGACGCGAGTCGATCGTGATCGCCGACTGGCCGGCCGACTCCGGCTTCCGTGACGCGGCCGCCGAGAAGGAGATCGCGGCGGTCCAGTCGCTGGTCACCGAGGTCCGGCGGTTCCGCGCCGACCAGGGCCTGCAGCCGGGCCAGAAGGTCCCGGCCCGGCTCGACCTCGGCTCCACCGGACTGGAGGCCCATGAGGCGGCGGTCCGCCAGCTGCTGCGCCTGCAGCCGGAGGGCGAGGGCTTCACCGCGACGGCGACCCTCCCGGTCGCGGGCGCGAAGGTCGCGCTCGACCTGTCCGGGGCGATCGACGTGGAGGCCGAGCGCAAGCGGCTCGCCAAGGACCTGGCCGCGGCCGAGAAGGAGAAGGCGCAGGCCACGGCGAAGCTGGGCAACGAGGCCTTCCTCGCGAAGGCGCCGGAGCCCGTCGTCGCCAAGATCCGCACCCGCCTGGAGGCGGCCGAGGCGGACATCGCCCGCATCACCGCGCAGCTGTCCTCGCTGCCGCGGGACTGACGCACCCGGGGTGGGTGGGCAGGCGGAAACGCCCGCCCACAACCCGGATCTACCTGGCCGCTTCGTACAATGTGGTCGTGAGCAACCCGCGCCCCGAGAACGACGAGCCCCTTTCCGATCCGCTGGCCGCGATGGGTCTGGGCGGTGACGAGGACGAAGCCGACATCGACCCCGGCCGCGAGGCAGACCTTGCGGTGATCGAGGCGGGCAGCCGTACCCTCCGGGCCGGGGGACCGGTGCCGCAGGACGACGGTGTCCCGGCCCGCCCCGCCGACCCGGAGGTGGACAAGGCCCTCCGCGAGGTAGAGGCGGAGCTGGCCGGGCGCTGGCCGGAGACCAAGCTGGAGCCGTCCCTGGACCGGATGACCGCGCTGATGGACATCCTGGGCGAGCCGCAGCGCTCCTACCCCTCGATCCACATCACCGGCACCAACGGCAAGACCAGCACCGCCCGCATGATCGAGCAGCTGCTGCTCGCCTTCGACCTGCGCACCGGCCGCTACACCAGCCCGCACGTGCAGTCCGTCACCGAGCGGATCAGCCTCGACGGCCGGCCGATCGCGCCGGAGCGGTTCATCGAGACGTACCGCGACCTCAAGCCGTACGTGGAGATGGTCGACGCCTCGCAGCCGTACCGGATGTCGTTCTTCGAGGTGCTGACCGGCATGGCGTACGCCGCGTTCGCCGACGCTCCGGTGGACGTGGCCGTCGTCGAGGTCGGCATGGGCGGCAGCTGGGACGCGACCAACGTGGTGGACGGCACGGTCGCCGTGGTGACCCCGGTCGACCTGGACCACACCGACCGCCTCGGCGAGACGTCCGGCGAGATCGCGGTGGAGAAGAGCGGGATCGTCAAGAAGGACGCCATCGCGGTGCTGGCCCAGCAGCCCATGGAGGCGGCGCAGGTGCTGCTGAAGCGGGCCGTCGAGGTGGACGCGACGGTCGCCCGGGAGGGCATGGAGTTCGGCGTCACGCACCGCGAGGTGGCCGTCGGCGGGCAGATGCTGACCCTGCGCGGCCTGGGTGGGGAGTACGAGCAGGTCTTCCTGCCGCTGCACGGTGAGCACCAGGCCCACAACGCGTCCGTGGCGCTCGCCGCCGTGGAGGCCTTCTTCGGCATCGGCACCCTGCACGCGCGCACCCTGGACATCGACACCGTTCGCACCGCCTTCGCAGGCGTCACCTCGCCGGGCCGGCTGGAGGTCGTGCGCCGCAGCCCCGCCGTTGTGCTGGACGCGGCGCACAATCCCGCGGGAGCCCGGGCGGCGGCCGCCGCGCTGGACGAGGCCTTCGGGTTCACTCATCTGGTGGGCGTGGTGGGGCCGAGCGGCGACAAGGACGTACGGGGGCTGTTGGAGGCCTTCGAGCCGGTCTTCGCCGAGGTCGTGGTGACCCAGAACTCCACGCACCGCGCCATGGACGTGGACGAGCTGGCCGCGCTCGCGGTCGAGGTCTTCGGCGACGAGCGTGTGCAGGTCGAGCCCCGGCTGGACGACGCGATCGAGGCGGCCGTGACGCTCGCCGAGGAGCAGGGGGAGTACTCCGGCGCTGGGGTGCTGATCACCGGATCGGTGATCACCGTGGGAGAGGCCCGGCTGCTGCTGGGCCGGAAGTGACGAGCGGGAAGCGAAGCCAAGCGGATGCGGACCCTGTGCGCGAGCACCCTGATCGGTGAGTTCTTCGTGATCGGCTTCGCCGGTCTGGTGGCCATGAAGCAGCCGGGTCTGACGGCCGGCACGGTGTGGGCGGTCAGCGGCGTCGCCATGGCCCTGTGCGTGCTGCTGTGCGGCATGCTCGGGCGGCGCGGCGCTCTGGCCGTCGGCTGGCTGCTGCAGGCCGGGCTGATCGTGAGCGGCTTCGTCGTCCCGGTGATGTTCTTCCTCGGCGCGGTCTTCGCCGCCCTGTGGTGGGCCGCCGGCCACTTCGGCCGGAAGGTCGACGAGGCCAAGGCGGCGCGCGCCGCGCAGCCGGCCTGATCGCGTACGCCGTACCCGGGCCGAGGGGGTGCCGTGGGTCGTGGAGATCCCCGGTAATGTCGTCGTACCCGCATCCCGCACATAGGAGTCACACCGTGTCCCAGCGCACCCTCGTCCTTCTCAAGCCGGACGCCGTACGTCGCGGCCTGGTCGGCGAGATCCTCGGCCGCATCGAGCGCAAGGCGGGCTGGAGCATCACCGCGCTGGAGTTGCGCACGCTCGACCGCGCGATCCTCGAACAGCACTACGCCGAGCACGTCGGCCGGCCCTTCTACGAGCCGCTGGTGGAGTTCATGGCCTCCGGTCCGGCTGTCGCGCTGGTCGTCGAGGGCGAGCGGGTCATCGAGGGGCTGCGCGCGCTGGCCGGCCCGACCGACCCGATCGCCGCCGCCCCCGGCTCGATCCGCGGCGACTTCGGCACCATCGTCCGGGAGAACCTGATCCACGCCTCCGACTCCGAGGAGTCCGCCGAGCGCGAGATCAAGATCTTCTTCCCGGGACTGGCCTGATTCTCGGCGGCGGTTCGCCCCGAATTCACCGCTGACGCCCGATCAGCTCAACGGGCGGCCGGAAATTTCCCGGCCGCCCGAAGGCATATGCCGGGGGTTCGGGGGAACCAATTCCGCCGACACAGCGTCACCATTGCTGAGGACAGCTGTGTGTTCTGATGACAATGGCGGCGGAACCCTGATCCCGTGCCCTGGCCGGCGCGACTACGATGGAATCTCCGCACCTCCGGCTCAGCGCACAGCAGCGCACCCGCCGTGCTCACCCCCACATCGCTCCAGCTCGGGAAGGCCAGACGTATCCTCATGGCGAACAACATGTCGTTCATCGGCCGTGACATGGCTGTCGACCTCGGCACCGCCAACACGCTGGTGTACGTCAGGGGTCGCGGGATCGTCCTCAACGAGCCATCCGTCGTCGCCATCAACACCAATACGGGCGGCATTCTGGCGGTCGGCTCCGAAGCGAAGAAGATGATCGGCCGGACCCCCGGCAACATCGTCGCGGTCCGTCCTCTCAAGGACGGGGTGATCGCGGACTTCGAGATCACCGAGCGCATGCTGCGCTACTTCATCCTCAAGATCCACAAGCGTCGCTACCTGGCACGTCCCCGCGTCGTGGTCTGCGTCCCCTCCGGCATCACCGGGGTCGAGCGCCGCGCCGTCATCGAGGCCGCCACCCAGGCCGGCGCGCGCCAGGTGCACATCATCGAGGAGCCCATGGCCGCCGCGATCGGCGCCGGGCTCCCGGTGCACGAGGCGACCGGCAACATGGTCGTCGACATCGGCGGCGGCACCACCGAGGTCGCCGTCATCTCGCTCGGCGGCATCGTCACGGCGCAGTCGATCAGGGTGGCCGGTGACGAGCTGGACAACGCGATCATCCAGCACATCAAGAAGGAGTACAGCCTCCTGCTGGGCGAGCGCACCGCGGAATCCATCAAGCTCACCATCGGCTCGGCCTTCGCGGCCGACAACGAGGAGCACACCGAGATCCGCGGTCGTGACCTGGTCTCCGGCCTGCCCAAGACGGTGGTCATCTCCGCCGCCGAGGTGCGCAAGGCCATCGAGGAGCCGGTCAACGCCATCGTCGACGCGGTCAAGACGACCCTCGACAAGTGCCCGCCCGAGCTGTCCGGCGACATCATGGACCGCGGCATCGTCCTGGCCGGCGGCGGCGCGCTGCTGCGCGGCCTGGACGAGCGGCTGCGCCACGAGACCGGCATGCCGATCCACATCGCCGAGTCCCCGCTGGACTGCGTGGCCCTCGGCGCCGGCAAGTGCGTCGAGGAGTTCGAGGCACTGCAGCAGGTCTTGGACGCGCAGCCGCGCAGATGAGTCCTCACGATCCGTCGTACGGGTGAAGTCCCGCCCGTACGCCGGCTCGTTCTACTTCCCGGGACGGCCCATCGGGCCCACGGGCTCACACGCTCTGACGAGGAAGGCACGGACTGGCCCCCGTGAGGGACACACGAGAGAGCCGGCTTCTGCTGGTGCTGCTGGTGGCGATCGCTTTCGCGCTTATCACCGTCGACATCCGCGGCGGTGAGGACTCACCGCTGGACGGCGCCCGGTCCGCCGCGGCCGCCGTCTTCGGCCCCGTCGAGGACGGGGTCGCGGCCGCGGTCGACCCGGTGGACAATGCCGTGGACGCGGTACGCGACTCCGGCGACCGCAGCAGCCGCATCAGCGCACTGGAGCGGGAGAACGCCGAGCTCAAGCAGCAGCTCGGCAGCAAGGACGTCACGCGCGAGCGGGCCCGCGAACTCGACAAGCTGCTCAAGCTCGCCGGAGCCGGTCAGTACCGCGTCAAGGGCGCGCAGGTCATCGCGATAGGAGCGGCCCAGGGCTTCTCCTGGACGGTCACCATCGACTCCGGCGCCAACGACGGCATCCAGCGCGACATGACAGTGGTCAACGGGGACGGCCTGGTCGGCCGGGTCACCACCGTCGGCCCCTCCACCTCGACCGTCCTGCTCGCCTGCGACCCGGACTTCACGGTCGGCACGCGGCTGGAGAAGTCCTCGGAGCTCGGCTTCGCCACCGGTCAGGGCAACCGGCCGATGCGGGTGCAGCTCCTCAACGGCAAGGCCCACGTGAAGAAGGGCGCCCGGCTGGTCACCTTCGGCTCGCAGGCGGACAAGCCGTTCGTCCCCGGCGTGCCGGTCGGCACGGTCGCCAAAGTCGACCGCGCGGGCGGCGGCCTCACCCGTACGGTGGAGGTCACCCCGTTCGTCGGCTTCACCAAGCTCGACATCGTCGGCGTCGTCGTCCAGGGCCCGCGCAAGGACCCGCGTGACTCGGTGCTCCCCGCCGGCCCGAAGCCGGTCCCGACGGTCACCGTCACGGCGACGCCCAGTGGGAGCCCCTCCCAGTCCTCCCTCTACGGACAGGAGGAGGTCCGATGAAGCGCGCTCTGCTCGCCACCGGCCTCGTGGTCGCCGGCATGGTCGTCCAGGTGTGCGTCCTGGCCCGCCTCCACCTGCCCGGCGCCGTCCCCGACCTGCTGCTGCTCGTCGTCCTCGGCCTCGCACTGACGTACGGTCACGTGGCCGGCTGCCTCATCGGCTTCGGCGCCGGCCTGCTCGCCGACCTCGCGCCGCCCGCCGACCACGCCGCGGGCCGCTACGCCCTCGTGCTGTGCGTCGTCGGCTACGTCGCGGGCCTGGTCAAGCCCGACGGCGGGCAGTTGCGGTCGGCCACCCGGCCGATGCTGGTCGTGGTCGGCGCCGCCATCGGCTCCACGGTGCTGTACGCGGCCGTGGGCGCCCTCGTCGGCGACACCGCTGCCCAGCACGTGGGCCTGGGCAAGCTGCTGTTCACCGCCGCCGTGTACGACCTGCTGCTCGCGCCGTTCACCGTGCCGTGGATCATGGCACTGGCCCGCCGGTTCCAGGGCGACTCGCTCACGGAGGACGCCTCCGGCCCCGGCTTCGGCGCCCGCATCGGCGGCCAGCGCTCGAGCATCCTGGGCAGGGTGGGGAGCGTCGCCAAGGGAGGACGGCGGCTTTGAGCAACATCCCGGAGACGGGGCGGACGCCGCGGGTCACCATCCGGCTGGTGGTTCTGCAGATCCTCGTCCTGTCCCTGCTGTTCACCCTCGGCGGGCGGCTGTGGTTCCTGCAGATCCGCAACGGCCAGGAGTACACGGCGCAGGCCAACAGCAACAACGTGCAGGAGGTCGTCGCGCCCGCCGTCCGCGGGTCGATCCTGGACGACAAGGGCGTGGCGCTCGCCGACAACGAGACCCGGCTGGTGGTCTCCGCGAGCCGCACCGACCTGCTCAAGCAGAAGGACGACGGCAAGGCGGTGCTCACCCGGCTCGCCGACGTGCTGCACATGAAGCCGGAAGAGGTCCTGGGCAAGGTCCGGCTCTGCGACTCGCAGACCCCCAAGCCGTGCTGGAACGGTTCGCCGTACCAGCCGATCCCCATCACCGACGAGGCCACCACCCAGCAGGCGCTGCAGATCATGGAGCGCCGTGAGGACTTCCCCGGCATCACCGCGGAGCCGACCGCGGTGCGCCGCTACACCTCGCCGTTCGGGGCCAACGCCTCCCAGGTCCTCGGCTACCTCTCGCCCGTGACGGACGAGGAGCTGACCGCGGCGGAGAAGAAGGGCCAGTCCCTGCTGCGCTCGGACCAGATCGGCCGCTCCGGCCTGGAGCGCACCTACGACAGCGAACTGCGCGGCAAGGCCGGCGTCACCCGCTACGAGGTGGACAACCTCGGCCGGGTCATCGGCAAGGCGGGCGAGACCGCCGCAGAGCCCGGCAGCCACCTGGTGACCAGCATCGACGCGCGCGTCCAGGCGGTCGCCGAGAAGGAGCTCGCCGAGGCGATGAAGGTCGCCCGGCAGACCTTCGACAAGGTCACCGGCAGCCTCTACAAGGCGGACTCCGGCGCGGTCGTCGTCATGGACGTGCACACCGGCCAGGTCATCGCGATGGCCAGCGCGCCCACGTACGACCCGAACGTCTGGGTAGGCGGCATCTCAGCCAAGGACTACGCCAAGCTGACCGGCAAGAAGTCCAACTTCCCGCTGCTGAACCGGGCCATACAGGGTCAGTCGGCCCCAGGCTCCACCTTCAAGCCGATCTCCACCTCGGCCGCGGTGAGGGCCGGTTACGACATCAACGGGCGCTACCCCTGCCCCTCGTCGATGACCATCGGCGGCCGCGTCTTCAACAACTTCGAAGGGGAGAGCGCGGGCTCCATCACCCTCGCCCACGCCCTGGAGATCTCCTGCGACACCGTCTTCTACGGCCTGTCGTACGACCAGTGGCTGAAGGACGGCGGCACCAAGCCCAAGAAGCACCCCAAGGACTGGTTCTACAAGACCGCCAAGGAGTACGGCCTCGGCTCGGTGACCGGCATCGACCTGCCCTCCGAGGTGCCCGGCCGGATCCCGGACCGGCAGTGGAAGCGGGACTACTACGAGGCCAACAAGGACTACTGGTGCAAGGTCGCCAAGAGCGACAAGCAGGACTACGCGAGCCAGATCGCGCGCGAGAACTGCGTCGACGGCTACGTGATGCGCGCCGGTGACTCCGTCAACTACGCCATCGGACAGGGCGACACCCTCGTCACCCCGATCCAGATGGCGAACATCTACGCGGCCATCTCCAACGGCGGCACCCTCTACCAGCCCACCATCGGCAAGGCGATCATCAGCGCCGACGGCAAGACGGTCACCCGGATCAAGCCGAAGGTCAACGGCAAGGCCCCGGCCACCAAGAAGACGCTGAAGTACATCAACGAGGCCCTCGAGGGCGTCGTCACCCGCGGTACGGCCGCGTGGCGGTTCGGCGGCTGGCCGCAGGACAAGATCCCGCTGCACGCCAAGACCGGTACCGCGGAGGTCGCCGGCAAGCAGACCACCTCGTGGTTCACCACGTACAGCAAGGACTACGCGATCGTCATGACGATCTCCCAGGGCGGTACCGGTTCCGGTGGTTCCGGTCCGGCCGTCCGCAAGATCTACGAGGCGATGTACGGCGTCCAGAAGGACGGGTCGATCGACACCAAGAAGGCGCTGCTCCCGCATCCGCTGACCAAGCTGCCGAAGATCGACTCCGACGGCACCATCCGGGTCACCAAGGCCTCCTGGGCCGACGTGCCGCAGATGCCGTCCGCGCCGCAGGCCACCGTGCAGACGGCCGCCGCGCTGCCCCCGGACCGCACCGGGAAGCTCCTGGCGGGCAGGAGGTACCTGTCATGAGCGCGCACGGCTACGGCGCGCGGCGCTTCACCCCCGAGCGCGGCACCCTGGGCAAACTCCTGGCCCGGGACTCGATACTGCGCCGGATGGACTGGCTGCTGCTCGGCGCCGCCCTCGCGCTGTCCCTGATCGGCACGGCGCTGGTGTTCTCCGCGACGCGCAACCGTACGGAACTCACCCACGGGGACCCGTACTACTTCCTGCTGCGGCACATGCTCAACACCGCCATCGGCTTCGCCCTCGCCGCCGGCACGGTGGCGCTGGGCCACCGCCGGCTGCGGGGCGCGGTGCCGGTGCTCTACGCCGTCTCGGTGCTGCTGGTGACCGCGGTGCTGACGCCGCTGGGCTCCACGGTCAACGGCGCCCACGCGTGGATCGTGCTGGGCGGCGGCTTCTCGCTGCAGCCGTCCGAGTTCACCAAGATCACCATCATCCTGGGCATGGCGATGATGCTGTCCGCCCGGGTCGACGCGGGCGACCGGCTCTTCCCCGACCACCGGACGGTCGCCCAGTCGCTCGGGTTCGCCATACTGCCGATGGCGATCGTCATGCTGATGCCCGACCTCGGCTCGGTCATGGTGATGGCGGTCATCGTGCTCGGCGTGCTGCTGGCCTCCGGCGCCTCCAACCGCTGGGTCCTCGGCCTGATCGCGGCGGGCGCGGGCGGCGCGATCGCGGTCTGGCAGCTCGGCGTCCTGGACCAGTACCAGATCGACCGCTTCGCGGCCTTCGCGAACCCCGCCCTCGACCCCGCGGGTGTCGGCTACAACACCAACCAGGCGCGCATCGCCATCGGCTCCGGCGGACTGCTCGGCAAGGGCCTGTTCGAGGGCAGCCAGACCACGGGGCAGTTCGTACCCGAGCAGCAGACCGACTTCGTCTTCACCGTGGCGGGGGAGGAACTCGGCTTCGTCGGGGCGGCCTTGATCATCGTACTGCTGGGCGTGATCATGTGGCGTGGCTGCCGGATCGCCCGTAACGCCACCGACCTGTACGGCACGATCATCGCGGCGGGCATCGTCGCCTGGTTCGCCTTCCAGTCCTTCGAGAACATCGGGATGACCCTCGGCATCATGCCCGTGGCCGGTCTGCCGCTGCCGTTCGTCTCGTACGGCGGATCCTCGATGTTCGCCGTCTGGATCGCGATCGGGCTGCTGCAGGCCATCCATATGAAACGGCCCATGTCGGCCTGACCCGTCCACCGGGTGACCGCACCATTGCGGCCCGGCGAACCCGCGATTACGTTCCTGACATGGGGAAGCGTGTGGTGGAGACCGAGCGCAAGTACGAGGCCGCCGAGCAGAGTGGTGAGCCCGATCTCGAAGGCCTGCCCGGAGTCGCGGCGGTGCGCGTCCTGGCACCGGCCGAACTGGACGCCGTGTACGTCGACACCTCCGACCTGCGGCTGGCCACCCACCGGATCACGCTGCGCCGCCGCACCGGCGGCGACGACGCGGGCTGGCACCTGAAACTGCCGAGCTCACAGGCCGACACCCGCACCGAGGTGCACGCGCCGCTCGGCAAGCAGGGCCGCAAGGGCGGCCCCAGGGTCCCCAAGTCCCTGCTCGCCGAGGTCGCCGCGATCGTCCGCGACCGGGACCTCGTCCCCGTCGTCCGGCTGCGCAACACCCGCAAGCGGGTGCACCTCGTCGACGCCCAGGGCGCCCCCCTGGTGGAGATCGCCCACGACCAGGTCCGCGCGACCGTCCTCGACCACGGCGACGGATCGGAGAGGGCCTGGACCGAGGTCGAGACCGAACTCCTCGACGGCGACACCGCCCTGCTCGACGCCGTCGAGAAGCGGCTCCGCGCGGCAGGGCTGCGGCGCTCGAAGTCCCCCTCCAAGCTCGCCCGCGCCCTCGGCGAGCGCCTGACCGCCGCACCCGAGCCACCGCAGCCGCCGGCCAAGACCGACACCGCCGGGGACGTCGCCCTGGCCTACATGCACGAGCAGGTCGCCGCGATCACCGGCTGGGACCCGGAGGTCCGCCGCGACGAGCCGGACTCCGTCCACCAGATGCGCGTCTCCACCCGACGGCTGCGCAGCGCCCTCAAGTCCTTCCGCCGCGAACTCGACCGCGGCGTGACCGACCCCATCGGCGACGAACTGAAGTGGCTCGCCGGGGTGCTGGGCCTGGAACGCGACCGCGAGGTCCTCGCCGACCGCCTCCGCGACCGCCTGGCCGAACTGCCGGAAGAACTCGTCACGGAAGTCCTCACCGCGCGCATCGGCGGTGACGCCCCCGTCCACGAGGGCGCCCGCGAGGAGCTGCTGCGCGAACTCGGCGGCGGGCGCTACTTCCGGCTCCTGGACACCCTGGAGTCCCTGCTCGCCGACCCGCCCCTGCTCGACGCGGCCGCGGCCCCCGCGGCCGACGCCGTCGCCAAGGCCGTCAGCCGCGACCACCGGCGGCTGCGCCGGCGCGTCGAGCCGGCCCTGGAGATGGAACCCGGCCACGAGCGTGACCTCGCCCTCCACGACGCCCGCAAGGCCGCCAAACGCGCCCGCTACAGCGGCGAGGCCGCCCAGGCCGTCCCGGCGCTGCGCAAGCCCGCCAAGGAGCACACCAAGCGCATGAAGGCCGTCCAGCAGCTCCTGGGCGAGCACCAGGACAGCGTCATCTGCCGCGAGGCCGTCCTCCGCCTCGCCTCCGACGCCCGCGGGGCCGGCGAGGACACCTTCCCGTACGGCGCGCTCTACCAGCTGGAACGCGACCGCGCCGCCGCGGTCGAGCGGCGACTTCCGAAGGACTGGCCCAGGGCCGACCGCGGCAAGCTGGCCGGTTGAGCCCGCGAGGGCGTTTATTAAGCCCGCGGGGACGACCACCACCAGGCACCCGCCGCCGCGCGGAACGCGGCCGGGAAGCCCGCCGTGACGCGTTACGCTGAATGGTCACCCTTGCCAGCTCACGAAAGACACCTCTGATGCCTGTCGAGTCGGTCTTCCCCCAGCTCGAGGCCCTGCTGCCGCATGTGCAGAAGCCGATCCAGTACGTCGGCGGGGAACTGAACTCCACCGTCAAGCCCTGGGACGAGTGCGACGTTCGTTGGTCCCTGATGTACCCGGACGCCTACGAGGTCGGGCTGCCCAACCAGGGCGTCATGATCCTCTACGAGGTGCTCAACGAGCGCGAGGGGGTCCTCGCGGAGCGCACGTACAGCGTGTGGCCCGACCTCGAGGGGCTCATGCGCGAGCACGGCGTGCCGCAGTTCACCGTGGACGCGCACCGCCCCGTCAAGGCCTTCGACGTGTTCGGCCTCAGCTTCTCCACGGAGCTCGGCTACACCAACATGCTCACGGCCCTGGACCTCGCGGGCATCCCGCTCGAGGCCCGGGACCGCACCGAGGACGACCCGATCGTGCTCGCCGGCGGCCACGCGGCCTTCAACCCGGAGCCCATCGCGGACTTCCTGGACGCCGCCGTGATCGGCGACGGCGAGCAGGCCGTCCTCGAGATCACCGACGTGATCCGCGCCTGGAAGGCCGAGGGCCGCCCCGGCGGCCGCGACGAGCTGCTGTTCCGCCTGGCCCGCACCGGCGGGGTGTACGTGCCGAGGTTCTACGACGTGGAGTACCTGGCCGACGGCCGGATCGCCCGCGTCGTCCCCAACCGGTCCGGCGTGCCGTGGCGGGTGTCCAAGCACACCGTCATGGACCTCGACGAATGGCCGTACCCCAAGCAGCCGCTGGTGCCGCTCGCGGAAACGGTCCACGAGCGCATGTCCGTGGAGATCTTCCGCGGCTGCACGCGGGGCTGCCGCTTCTGCCAGGCCGGCATGATCACCCGCCCGGTGCGCGAGCGCAGCATCACCGGCATCGGCGAGATGGTCGACAAGGGCCTGAAGGCCACCGGGTTCGAGGAGGTCGGCCTCCTGTCCCTGTCCTCCGCCGACCACTCCGAGATCGCCGACGTGGCCAAGGGCCTCGCCGACCGGTACGAGGAGGACAAGATCGGCCTGTCCCTCCCCTCCACCCGTGTCGACGCCTTCAACATCGACCTGGCCAACGAGCTGACCCGCAACGGCCGCCGCTCGGGCCTCACCTTCGCCCCCGAGGGCGGATCCGAGCGCATCCGCAAGGTCATCAACAAGATGGTCTCGGAGGAGGACCTGATCCGCACCGTCGCCACCGCCTACGGCAACGGCTGGCGTCAGGTGAAGCTGTACTTCATGTGCGGTCTGCCCACCGAGACCGACGAGGACGTCCTGCAGATCGCCGACATGGCGAAGAACGTCATCGCCAAGGGCCGCGAGGTCACCGGCCAGAACGACATCCGCGCCACGGTGTCGATCGGCGGCTTCGTGCCCAAGCCGCACACCCCGTTCCAGTGGGCCCCGCAGCTCGGCGTCGAGGAGACCGACGCCCGCCTGGAGAAGCTGCGCGACGCCATCCGCGGCGACCGGAAGTACAGCCGCAACATCGGCTTCCGCTACCACGACGGCAAGCCCGGCATCATCGAGGGCCTGCTCTCCCGCGGCGACCGCCGCGTGGGCGCGGTCATCCGCGCCGTCTACGAGGACGGCGGCCGCTTCGACGGCTGGCGCGAGCACTTCTCCTACGACCGCTGGATCCGCATGTGCGAGAAGGCGCTCCCGGAGCAGGGCGTCGACCTCGCCTGGTACACCACGCGCGAGCGCAGCTACGAGGAGGTGCTGCCCTGGGACCACCTGGACTCCGGCCTGGACAAGGACTGGCTCTGGGAGGACTGGCAGGACGCCCTCGACGAGACCGAGGTCGAGGACTGCCGCTGGACGCCGTGCTTCGATTGCGGGGTGTGTCCTCAGATGGACACGGCTATACAAATCGGCCCCACCGGCAAGAAGCTGCTCCCGCTCACGGTCAAGAAGTAGTCGTGACCAGCGGCGATGCCATCCAGTGGATGGCTGAGGCGCTTGCCGAGGTACCCGAGGCGGACCGCGCCGAAGCCCTTCGAGGGCTCGGAGTGAAGGAGCGCGAGCAGGCACCCCGCCCCACGCGGCGTTCGCCGCTCCCCGCCCCTCGGCAGGACTCGGGCATCGTCTCGGCGGTCGAGTGGGTGTAGGCGAAGAGAGGTGTTCGGACGATCCGGTCCGGGCGCCTCTCGGCGTTTCCAGGGTCCTGTTCATGCGACAACGCGCATGGGCGCGTTCCCGCATGGACGACGTGTCCACCTCCCTCGTACGGTCGCGAGAGGGGGTTCAGCATGGCGCGCGGAGAACTCCCACGGCTCACCGGCAGCACCGACGGCGGCGACTGCGGGCAGGGGGACTGCCCGAACGTCCACCGCGCCGCCTCCGGCTCGTTCGTCGTGCAGGGCGACGTCTCCACCGTCTCTGGCCCCGCGGACGAAGAGTGGGGCGGTGAGGCGACTCAGGACCCTGGCCGCGGCGGGTGTCCGCATCGGTGGGGCGCCGTTCCCCGCCGGCCAGGAACTGCCGGGCTCGGACTGACTCCCGGGCCAAGGCGCGCGTCAGCAGCCGTCACGTCACATGATGTGCGGGCGCCGACAGCGCGCAGCAGCTCCCGGCTCGGCTCATCTCGCCAGCGCTTGCCGTCACTTCGGGAACGACATTTCGTCGGTTCCCCGTCGGCGGCGAAGGGGTGGGGGATGACCTCCCCAGTGCAACGAGGCGGACCGCCACGTCCTGGCAGTCAGGATTTCGCCGCGGCGATTCACGTCAGCAAGTATGGCGCAGGTAGCAGATTCGCTGTGCCGACACCGGGCCGGGGACAGCGCGCACTTCGAACCTGAACTGCCCCGGGGCGGTCGCGTACGAGCCCCTGTTCATCTGGGGAGCATTTGCGGGCGGCGTTGGATTCGCATAATGCAGGACCACGAGCGTGCCGGAGCTCTGGAAGATCCTGTTGTCCCCCGGCCATGTCCTGCTGCATGACGCGCTGCCAGTGGGCCGCCAGCACGCGAACGCGCCGTTATGGGTGCCGGCCGGCGACCTGTAGGCGATAAAGGGCCCAGGGCAATAGGTCACGCCTGCCCTGGTGGGACATGGCTGATTGCTGTACCTGTGGAACGAATTGAGTTGCCAATTCGTCCTCTTCGGCGTTGGGCATCCTGCACTCTGGGGCTGGTAGCAGACCCAGAATTCCTGGACAGTGGGCCTCCTCGTGTTGGCAGGCCAGACTCCCACGTGAGCGATCTTGAGGCCCACACCGGGTCGCGCCTCGAGCAAGAGGGCATTGTGGACCCGGAAATACGGCCTCCCCGGAATCCGGTAAATGACCGCCACGCCTGCCGAAGGAGCCCTTGGGGCCGCGGCTGCCACGTTCGCGACGTCAGCGGGACGGCTTGCCGCGGGGCTCAGTGGCAGGGCGGGTGCCGCAGCGGCGGCGGCGAGAAGCAGGGTGAGTATTGCGGTACGGGCCAGGCGGCCTGCGTGTACGAACATGGGACATCCTTTGCTGATGTCTGGCTTTGGTGTGGACGGATCTGGCGGGCTCGACCATCGGCCAATCTGTAGAGGCCGGCGTCAGGGGCGGCTCAGGGGAGTGCCCGGCACTCAGGTGGACCCTTGGCTGCAGGCTGCTGCCGCATTGAATGCCTTGCATTCAATGCGGCTGATGGTGCACGCCCCTTCTCGGTGATCAGGTTCCCGTAGAGCACGTCGAGATCGATCCGGTCTCCTGAGCTCCGACTGTCACCGGTGAACGCGTTCCCTCGTGGTACTGGGCCTGGCGGGGCTTTCGGTTGTGGGGACCGGAGCCCCCGAAGTGGCGCGGGTCTGCTCGGGTCCGCTCCCGTCACCGCCGGAAGACCTCTGATGGGCCACGCGAATCTCTTGGCACGCCAGTCGAGGTGACACGGTTCGAGTCGGACATGCTCGCGCTACTCCTGTTCTGCGGTCCCTGGGCCCGCATGGCCCATGCAGCCCCCTCTTCTGATCGGTGGTGAAGGTTTGCCACAACCAACCGGGCGATTACCTGAAAACCCGAAAGATCAGCCACCTGGATCAGCAGGTTTACGGCGAACGGGTCCACCGCCCCTCGGCCGCCCTCGGCAGGGCCCCCTGCGATCAGTCGACCAGGATCACGCTCACACGCGGAGCCGACGGGAACGGGCGTCACCGGTACTTCAGCTCAGGAGCGTGCGGCGTACCCGAGGCCCCCGCCGCACGGCACGCAGAGAGTCCTCCTCGTGCGTACGGGAGAGGCGAACAATCGTCAGGCGGCGTCGCGCACGGCGGTTGACGTCAGGGCCGGGGGCGCGTCGTCCTCCCGCTCCGCCCGTGGGGAAGCCGGGGCGTCGGCGGTTCGGCCGACGGGAGAGGAAGGCGGGCTTCCGGGCGTAACGTTCGGGCATGCGGGAACGGGGGAGCGCCGGTGGATACGGCGGAAACGGGGACGGCTGTCTGACGGTGGCGATCAGGATGCCGGCGCGGATCGTCGCGCTGGTGGTCGTGCTTCCGCTGCGCATGGCGTGGGACGTGCTGACACTGGCGGGCCGGGCGCTGGGCCGGTTCGGCAGGTGGCTGGTCCGGGTGCTGATGGTGGTGCCGGCGGTGGCGGTGTGGCGGTATGTGCTGGCGCCGGTGGGGCGGGCCGTCGTCGTCGCCGTGGCGTGGGCGGTCTCCGTGCTGGTGGTGGTGCCCGCGGTGGCGGTGTGGCGGTACGTGCTGGCGCCGGCGGGGCGGGCCGTGGTGTGGGCGGTGCGGGGGCTGGTCCGGTACACGGTGGTGGTGCCGGCGGTGGCGGTGTGGCGGTATGTGCTGGCGCCGGTGGGGCGGGCCGTCGTCGTCGCCGTGGCGTGGGCGGTCTCCGTGCTGGTGGTGGTGCCGGCGGTGGCGCTGTGGCAATACGTGCTCGTCCCGTTGGGGCGGGCGGCCGGCGCGGGGGCGGTGTGGGCGGTCCGGACGCTGCTGGTGGTGCCCGTGGCAGCGCTGTACCGCCATGTCCTGGTACCGCTGGCGGCCGGGGCGGTGTGGCTGGCCCGGTGGGCGGTCCGGGTGCTCGTCGTGGTTCCGGCGGTAGCGGTGTACCGCTACGTCCTGGTCCCGTCGGCCGTGGCGGTGGCGTGGCTGGTGCGGTGGGTGGTCGCGACCCCGCTGCTCCTCCTGTGGCGCCGGGTGCTCGTTCCGGTCGCCCTGGAGGTCCGGGACGCCCTGCTGGTGGCCTGGCGCGTGGCGGGTCACGTGTCGCGGGCCGCGGGGCGGGCACTGAAATGGCTGGCCACCACGGTCCTGGTGGTTCCGGTGGCCTGGGCGTGGCGCGCCTTGGTGCTGCCCGTGTGGCGGCCGGTACGGCGGGCGGCTGCCGACGCGGGCCGGGCGGTGTGCGAGGCCCTGGCCGCGGTGCGGGAGACCGTGCGCGGCCTGCGCGCCGATCTGCGCACCGCGTTGACCGGCGCGCCGCGACCGTTGGAGCGCGGCGGGCGCCGTGCGGAACCGGAAGGCCGCGACCCCCAGTAATCTGGAAGACACAAGCAACCCCGTCCGGGGTGACCAGACGCACGAGGGACTGAACGACACTGGGCAAGCGACAGCCCGAAGGCCCGCCGCCCGCACCCGCGGTGCAGCGCATCCGACTGCGCTACACCAAGCGCGGCCGCCTCCGGTTCACCAGCCACCGCGACTTCCAGCGCGCATTCGAGCGGGCGTTGCGCCGCGCCGAGGTGCCCATGGCGTACTCGGCGGGCTTCACCCCGCACCCCAAGGTCTCGTACGCCAACGCCGCACCCACCGGCGTGGCGAGCGAGGCCGAGTACCTGGAGATCGCGCTCACCGAGGCACGTGAGCCGGAGAAGCTGCGCCTGCTGCTGGACGAGTCACTGCCGGCCGGCCTCGACGTGGTCGAGGCCGTGGAGGCCCGTACGTCGGGTCTCGCCGAGCGGCTGGAGGCGTCCGTGTGGCAGCTGCGGCTGGACGGTGTGGAGCACGCCGCGGCCGAGCGGGCCGTGGCGGCGTTCCTGGCCGCCGGGGCCGTCGAGGTCCAGCGGATGACGAAGAACGGCGTGCGGACTTTCGACGCGCGCCAGGCCGTGACCCGGCTCGAAGCGGTCGATCCGCAGGTGGCCGGGGCCAAGGACGGCATTCTCGAACAGGATGCCGATAGGCCGGCACCAGCAGCTTGTGCGATACTGCGGCTGGTTGTTCGGCATGTGACACCTGCCGTACGACCCGACGACGTCCTGTCCGGCCTCCGCGCGGTGGCCGACCTCGCGCCGCCGGTCCCCGTTGCGGTGACCAGGCTGGCGCAGGGGCCGCTCGACGAGGAGACCGGCACGGTGACCGATCCGCTCGCGCCCGACCGCGATGCCGCGACGGTGCCGGAGGGCTCCGCCTAGGACCGTCGTCGTGGTGCGGCCGACGCATCTGGGGAAACCCGGGTCCGGCAGCACACATCAGACGAGACTTTCGTCGGCCCGTCAGGTCGGTGCCGACGAGCGATACGACAGCTCCCGTGTGGCGCCCGCGCCCCCGGGCGGCGGAACCGCGATGACGCGGACCGCCGCGAACCGGACAAGGACGCGGCGCCCGGGAGCGTGACGGGAGAAATGCCCGCATGCTCGAGCACAACGAGCCGAACGAGGCGCCCGAGAACGGCGCCACTGAAGCCGCCTCCGGCGGCACCGACACCGAGGCGACGGCCGCTCCGCGCCGCCGTCGCCGAGCGGCCAGCCGCCCCGCGGGACCGCCCGCGGCCGGCGAGGCCGCCCAGGACGTGATGTCCGGCGTCCCCGCGGGGGCTGCCGAGTCGCCGGCCATACCGGCCGAAACGCCTTCCGCCGAGTCCGAGGCGGAGCCTGCCCCGCCGCGCACCCGCCGCCGGGCGACCCGCAAGGCCGCCGCCCCGGAGCCGCAGCCGGCCGGGTCCGTGGAGGAGACGGCCGAGGCCGCCCCCGCCCCGGCCCGCCGCCGCGCGCCGCGGAAGGCCACCGCTCCCGCGGCGGCCGTCGAGGCCCCCGCCGCGCAGACTTCTGCCACCGAGACCTCCGGGGCGGAGCAGGCCGAGGAGCCGGCGGCTCCGGCCCGTACCCGTCGCCGTGCCACGCGGAAGGTGGCCAGCCCCGAGGCGGCCCCGGCCGCCGAGGAGACGGCCGGCCCCGCGGCCGCCGCCGACACGCAGGCCAAGGAACTCCAGGCCGACCTGCCGCTGCACGCCGAGGCCGCCGCCGGGGTGGAGCAGGCCGAGCAGCCGGCGGCTCCGGCGCGCACCCGTCGCCGTGCCACGCGCAAGGTGGCCAGCCCCGAGCCGGCCGAGGCCACGGCCGTGGCCGCCGCCGACGCGCCCGCGAAGGCCCTGCAGGAGGAGCCCGCGGAGCGGCCGAAGCGGAGGAAGGCCGAGCAGCCGCAGGCCGAGAAGACCAGGAGCACCCGTTCGCGCCGGCGTACGGCTCCGGCCGCCTCCTTCCTCGCCGCCGACGACGGTTCGCGCCGTCTGAAGCCGGGCGCGCTCGCGCCGCGTGACGAGGCGGAGACCGAGGCCGGGGCCGCCGAGGGCGGTGCCCCGGAGCAGCGCACCTACACCGCCAAGGCTGTCCCGGACGGCTCCGGCTGGGCCGTCGAGGTCGAGGACGCCTACGAGATCCGTGGCTACGGCGACACCGTCGAGAAGGCCCGCGTCGCCGCGGTCGCGGCCGTCGCGGAGGCGTTCGGCGTCCCCGAGGACGCCATCGTCGTCGAGGTCCGGGAGGCACAGGGTGCCGAGCCCGAGGCCGGTCCGGAAGCCGAGGTCGGCCCGGAAGCCGAGGCCGAGCCCGCTCCCACGCGTGGCCGTCGCCGGGTCGTGCGGCCGCCCATGGCTGTCTTCCAGGCACCGGTGTTCCAGGCCCCTGCCCCGGCTCAGGCCGGGCAGCCCGCGGAGCACGAGGAGCCGGAGGAGCACGAGGCCGAGGCCGAGGCGGAGGCCGAGGAGTACGCCGGCGCGCGTCGGCGTCGTCGCCGTCGTCGTGGCGAGCCCGTGGAGGCCGTGGAGGCCGCGCAGACGGCCGTGACGGAGCACGCCGACGAGGAGCCCGAGGCCGTCCACGAGGACGAGGGGGAGGCCGGGGCCGAGGAGCACGAGGCCGAGGAGCACGAGGGCGAGGGCGGCGAGCGGACGTCCCGCCGTCGTCGTCGTGGTGGCCGCCGTCGTCGTCGCGGCGAGGCAGCCGACGACGAGGAGAGCGCCGGCGAGGACGAGGAGGCCGAGGGCGAGGGCGCCGCGGACGAGTCCGAGGAGGACGAGCACCAGGACGCGGAGAGCAGCACCAGCCGCCGTCGTCGCCGTCGTCGCCGCCGTGGCGGCGAGGGCACGACCGAGGAGAGCCTGGGCGAGGACGCCCCGGAGCGCACGGTCGTCAAGATCCGTGAGCCGCGCAAGCCGGCCGAGCCGGTCGACGAGGTGCAGTCCATCAAGGGCTCCACCCGTCTCGAGGCCAAGAAGCAGCGGCGCCGCGAGGGCCGCGAGCAGGGCCGCCGGCGTGTGCCGATCATCACCGAGGCCGAGTTCCTGGCCCGCCGCGAGGCGGTCGAGCGCGTCATGGTCGTCCGCGAGAACGGCGACCGGACGCAGATCGGCGTGCTGGAGGACGACGTCCTCGTCGAGCACTACGTCAACAAGGAGCAGGCCACCTCGTACGTCGGCAACGTCTACCTGGGCAAGGTCCAGAACGTGCTCCCGTCCATGGAGGCCGCGTTCGTCGACATCGGCAAGGGCCGCAACGCCGTCCTGTACGCCGGTGAGGTCAACTTCGAGGCGCTGGGCATGGGCAACGGCCCGCGGCGCATCGAGGCGGCCCTCAAGTCCGGCCAGTCGGTGCTGGTCCAGGTCACCAAGGACCCGATCGGCCACAAGGGCGCCCGCCTGACCAGCCAGGTCTCGCTGCCGGGCCGCTATCTGGTCTACGTGCCCGAGGGCTCGATGACCGGCATCAGCCGCAAGCTGCCCGACACCGAGCGCGCCCGGCTGAAGCAGATCCTCAAGAAGATCGTCCCGGAGGACGCGGGCGTCATCGTGCGCACCGCCGCCGAGGGCGCGAGTGAGGACGAGCTGCGCCGTGACGTCGAGCGGCTTCAGGCTCAGTGGGAGGAGATCCAGAAGAAGGCCAAGAGCGGCAACGCCCCGTCGCTGCTCTACGGTGAGCCGGACATGACCGTCCGGGTCGTCCGCGACATCTTCAACGAGGACTTCACCAAGGTCATCGTCAGCGGCGACACCGCCTGGGAGACCATCCACGGCTACGTCTCGCATGTCGCGCCTGACCTGGCCGGGCGGCTGAGCCGCTGGACCTCTGAGGTCGACGTGTTCGCCACCTACCGGATCGACGAGCAGCTGCTGAAGGCGCTGGACCGCAAGGTGTGGCTGCCGAGCGGCGGTTCGCTGGTGATCGACCGGACCGAGGCGATGGTCGTCATCGACGTCAACACCGGCAAGTTCACCGGTCAGGGCGGCAACCTGGAGGAGACGGTCACCAGGAACAACCTGGAGGCGGCCGAGGAGATCGTGCGCCAGCTGCGGCTGCGCGACCTGGGCGGCATCATCGTGATCGACTTCATCGACATGGTGCTGGAGTCCAACCGCGACCTCGTCATGCGCCGGCTGCTGGAGTGCCTGGGCCGGGACCGCACCAAGCACCAGGTGGCCGAGGTCACCTCGCTGGGTCTGGTGCAGATGACCCGCAAGCGGGTCGGCCAGGGCCTGCTGGAGTCCTTCTCCGAGACCTGCGTGCACTGCAACGGCCGCGGCGTCATCGTGCACATGGACCAGGCCACGGCGGCCGGTGGCGGCGGCAAGCGCAAGCGCCGTCGCGGCGGCGCGGGGGAGGAGCCGGCGGCCGCGGAGACGACCGTCGTCACCGAGGCCGAGGAGGCCGCGCAGGAGGCTCCGGAGCTGGAGCCGGTCGTGGTCGCCGAGGCCGAGCTGGTGCCCGCGGTCGGTGGGGACGAGGAGTGGTACGGCAGCCCGGCGGAGGCCGAGGCCGCGGCCGGGCGCCGTTCCCGGCGGCGTGCCTCGCGGCGGGTCACCGCTCCGGTGATCTCACCGGACGCGACGGCCGAGATCGTCACCGTCGTCCCGTCGGTCGCCCCGGTCACCGAGCCTCAGGTGGCGGAGTCCGCGACGCCCACCGTCGTCGAGGCTTCCGTCGTCGTGGGCACCGCCGAGGTCGAGGAGCCCGTCGCACCGGTCCGCGGCCGGCGCCGGGCGACCCGCAAGGCCACCGCGCCGAGCGCCCCCGCCGGTGAGGCGGCCACCGTGGTCGTCCCCGCGGCGGAGACGGCAGTCCCGGCCCCGGCCCCCGAGCCGGAGCCCGTGGCGGAGGTCCAGGAGCCGGCCCCGCCGGTCCGGCGTCGTGCCACGCGCAGGGTGTCCGCCCCCGCGGGCGCGCCGTCCTCCGGCGAGGAGGCCGCGGTCGTGGTCGTCCCGGCCGCCGAGGCGCAGCCGGAGCAGTCCGCGACCGCCGAGGCGCAGCAGGCGGCGGCCGAGGTGGAGACGGGGACCAGCGAGGCTGAGCAGGCGGAGCCGAAGAAGCGGGCACCGCGCAAGACGGCTGCGAAGAAGGCACCGGCCAAGAAGGCCGCCGTCGCCAAGAAGACGGCGGCGAAGAAGACCGTGGCCAAGAAGGCGACGGCCAAGAAGGCGCCGACGAAGAAGGCGACGACGAAGAAGGCCGTCGCCAAGGCCGCAGGCGAGACGCCCACCGACGCGTCGTAGGCTTCCGCCGGCACGAAAGCCGGGCTGTTCTTCCCGCTCGTGGGAAGAACAGCCCGGCGGCCGTGCGGCCGTTGGGCCCTTGGATGTGGCGCTCGTTACGCCGCCAGAACACAAGGGAAACAGCTGATAATGTTACGGCGGCCGACAGTGCAAACACTGGTGACACTGCTGTCGGTTCTGCCGTTGCCGTCGCTCACCGTCACGGGACGATGACGACATACCACATCCGGCTGGGCCTCAAGGGTCTTTCCGGACGCGGAACTGCATCGCCCACCTCGGAACCAGGGCCTGCCGGCACCGCGTGGTCAACGGAAGCCGCCGGCGCTGCGCCAGGGCGGTGGCGTCCGTCGGGCGTCATGCCGTCTGTAGTTGCGACCGGCCGAGAACCCTTGGTGCTGGAAGCGGGAGGAAACCCCATGCCAGGCGTCGACCAGGAATTCATTCCTGCTGCGCGGCCGGTCATCGGCGAGGAAGAGATCGAGGCCGCCGTGCGTGTGCTGCGCAGCGGCCGAGTCGTACAGGGCCCTGAGGTGGCCGCCTTCGAGGAGGAGTTCTCGGAGCTGGTGGCCGGCCGTCACTGCGTGGCGGTGAACTCGGGTACCTCCGCCTTGCAGCTCACACTCCTCGCGCTGGGCATCGGCCCCGGCGACGAGGTCATCGTGCCGTCCTTCTCCTTCGCGGCCTCGGCCAACGCGGTGCGACTCGTGGGCGCCGAGCCCGTCTTCGTCGACATCGAGGCGGACAGCTTCTGCGTCGACCCGGCCGCGGTCGAAGCCGCCGTCACGCCCCGCACCGTGGCGATCATGCCGGTCCACCTCTACGGCCACCCGGCCGCGATGGACAAGCTGATGCCCATCGCCGAGCGGCACGGGCTCGCGGTCGTCGAGGACGCCGCCCAGGCACACGGTGCCGCGCTGAACGGGCAGCCGGTCGGCTCCTTCGGTGCCGCGGGCTGCTTCAGCTTCTACCCGACCAAGAACATGCACGCCCTGGAGGGCGGCATGGTCACCACCGCCGACGCGCATGTGGCGCGCACCTTGCGGCTGTTGCGCAACCAGGGCATGGAGCAGCGCTACGCCAACGAGATCGTCGGCGCCAACATGCGGATGACCGACGTCGCCGCGGCCATCGGCCGCGAGCAGCTGAAGAAGCTGCCCGAGTGGACCGAGCGGCGCATCGCCAACGCCGCGTTCCTGGACGCGGGGCTGAACGGTGTGGCTGTGCCGCCCGTCGCGGACCACGCGCGCCACGTCTACCACCAGTACACGGTCCGCGTCAGCGGTGACCGGGACGCCGCGCACTCCGCCCTGGCGGAGGCCGGCGTGGGCAGCGGTGTGTACTACCCGACGCCGATCCACCGGCTGAAGCCCTACTGGGAGCCGGACCAGAAGATCAACCGCACTTGGGACCTGCCGGAGACCGAGCGCGCCGCCGCCGAGGTGCTGTCGCTTCCGGTCCACCCGAGCCTGTCACAGGACGACCTCGAGCGTGTCGTGGCGGCAGTCAACGCACTGGGAGACGCACAGTGACCTCCGCACCTCTGCGCGCCGGCCTGATCGGCCTGGGCGCCATGGGCCGCAACCACTGCCGTGTGCTGGCGGGCCTCGAGGGCGTGGACCTCGTGGGCGTGGTCGACCCCAAGGGCGACCCCAAGGCGGCGCACGGCGCCCCCGTTCTCGACACGGTCGAGGAACTCATCGCCCTCGGTGTCGACTACGCCGTGGTCGCCTGCCCGACCGCCCTGCACGAGGAGGTCGGCCTCACGCTCGCCGGCGCGGGTGTCGGCGCGCTCATCGAGAAGCCGCTGGCGCACACGGTGGAAGCGGCGCAGGCACTCGTCGACGCCTTCGAGGCCGCCGGACTGGTCGCCGGTGTCGGCCACATCGAGCGGTACAACCCGGCGCTGCAGAACCTGCGCGGGCGTCTTGAGGCGGGCGAGCTCGGCGACGTGTACCAGGTCGTCACACGCCGCCAGGGACCCTTCCCGCACCGTATCGCCGACGTCGGCGTGGTCAAGGACCTCGCGACCCACGACATCGACCTCACCTCATGGGTGACCGGCCAGGAGTACGTCTCCGTCGCCGCGCACACGGTGTCCAAGAGCGGCCGCCCGCACGAGGACATGGTCGCGGTCGTCGGGCAGCTGGCCGACTCCACCATGGTCAACCACCTGGTGAACTGGCTGAGCCCGCTCAAGGAGCGCACCACGGTCGTCACCGGTGAGCGGGGCTGCTTCGTGGCCGACACGCTCACCGCCGACCTGACCTTCTTCGCCAACGGCGTGCAGGACACCGAGTGGGAGGCGCTGCGCGCGTTCCGCGGTGTCTCCGAGGGCGACATGGTCCGTTACGCCATACCCAAGCGGGAGCCGCTGCTCGTCGAGCACGAGCGCTTCCGTGACGCCGTCCTGGGCGTGCCCAGTGACATCGTGACCCTCCGTCAGGGCCTGCGTACGGTACAGGTGTCGGCTGCGGTCCTCGAGTCCGCGCAGAGCGGTCGTACGATCACGATTCAGGAGAAGGGCGAGACCAGCGATGGAGCGTGACCGCGTGCCCGCTCGCAGACCCGGCACTCGCGGCCTGATCGTCATGCTCGTGGACAACGGCGTCCATGGTGACTCCCGAGTGCAGAAGCAGGCGCGTTCGGCCGCCGCGGCCGGCTGGGACGTGATCCTGCTGGGCAAGTCGCCCGACAAGCAGCGCCGTGAGTGGCGGCTCGGGGACGCAGAGGTTCTTCTGATACCTGTCTCCACGCCGCTGAACAAGCGGCGCCACGAGTTCCGGCGTGCGCCCCTGCGCAGCCCGCTCGCTTATCCTCCGGGCAAGCTGGCCGAGTACCGCAGGCAGAAGATGAAGGCGTGGCGGGCCGAACTCAACGTCCGGGACGCGGCGGCCAGGCTCGAAGGCTCCACCTTCAGGCGCGTCGGATTGCTGTTCCCGCGCATGCTGTCCAACGTCATGAGCCGCTGGGTGGGCATCCGGTTCCGCGTCACCCGCCGGCTGGACGAGCGGCGCAAGAACATGGAATCCCGGCTGGACCGCTTCACCACCGCCTTCTGGAAGAAGACCATGGGCGACCGGGCGTGGCGTCGGCTGGACCCGGGGCTGTGGGACTACGAACTCGCCTACGGCAAGGTCATCGACGAACTGCGTCCCGACCTGGTCCACGCCAACGACTTCCGCATGCTCGGCACCGGGGCCCGCGCGGTCGTGCGGGCACGCGCCAACGGTCGCCGGCCGAAGCTGGTCTGGGACGCCCACGAGTTCCTGCCCGGTATCAAGCCATGGAACAGCCACCCGCGCTGGCACATCGCGCAGTGCGCGCACGAGCGTGAGTACTCGCGCTACGCCGACGCGGTGGTGACCGTGTCGGAGACCCTGGCGGATCTGCTCGTGGAGCGTCACGGGCTGACCGAGCGGCCGGCCGTCGTGCTGAACGCGCCCGGCGCCGAACTGCCGGAAGGAGCAGCCGACGAGGAGGTGCCCGACCTCCGCGCGCTCTGCGGTATCGGGCCCGACACGCCGTTGGTTGTCTACAGCGGTGCGGCGGCCCCGCAGCGGGGCCTCGACATCATGGTCGAAGCCCTTCCCGGCCTCGAGGGCGTCCACGTCGCCTTCGTCGTGCTCAAGCCGACGTCGGCGTACCTCAAGGAGCTGCTCGCCCGGGCCGAGGAGCTCGGCGTCTCCGAGCGGGTGCACGCGCTGCCCTACGTGCCGCACTACCAGGTGGTCCCGTTCCTGTCGGCGGCGGACGCGGGTGTAATCCCCATCCACCACTGGCCGAACCACGAGATCGCCCTGATCACGAAGTACTTCGAGTACTCGCACGCGCGGCTGCCCCTGGTCGTCAGTGACGTCAAGACGATGTCCCAGGTGACGCTGAAGACCGGTCAGGGCGAGGTGTTCAAGGCAGAAGACGTCGCCGACTACGCTCGTGCCGTCAAGGCCGTGCTGGCGGACCCGCAGCATTACCGGTCGGTGTACGAGACCTCGGGCCTGCTGGAGGAGTGGACCTGGGAAGCCCAGGCCAAGATTCTCGACCAGGTGTACAGCCGCCTCCTGGAGAGCCGCTGATGGCGACGCCGGACGTCAGCGTCATCGTTGCCGTCTACAACACCATGCCGTACCTGAGCGACTGCCTGACCTCCCTGGTGGAGCAGACGATCGGCCGGGACCGGCTGGAGATCGTCGCCGTGAACGACGGATCCACCGACGACAGCGGCAAGGAGCTCGACCGGTTCGCGGACCTGTATCCGGGTACGGTCAAGGTGATCCACCAGGCCAACTCCGGTGGTCCGGCAGCGCCCAGCAACCGGGCGCTGGATGTCGCGACCGGGCGCTACGTCTACTTCATCGGATCCGACGACTACCTGGGCCGTGAGGCGCTGGAGCGGATGGTCGCGGCGGCCGACGAGCACGGTTCCGATGTCGTGGTCGGCAAGATGGAGGGGGTCGGCGGCCGGTACGTCCACCAGGCGCTGTACGAGACGACGCGGCACGATGTGACCTTCACCAACTCGGCGCTGCCGTGGACGATCGCCAACACCAAGCTGTTCCGGCGCGAACTGGTCGAGCGGTACGAGCTCCGTTTCCCCGAGGACCTTCCCGTGGGCAGCGACCAGCCGTTCACCATCGAGGCCTGTGTGCGGGCCGCCCGCATCTCGGTGCTGGCGGACTACACCTACTACTACGCCGTCAAGCGTGGGGACTCCAGCAACATCACCTACCGAGCCGACCATGAGGCCCGGCTGCGCTGCACGGCCGAGATCATGCACTTCACGGCGGGGCTCGTCCCCGCGGGCCCGGAGCGGGACGCGGTACTGAAGCGCCACTTCGGGTGGGAGCTGTCCAAGCTGCTGCTGGACGACTTCCCCGAGCTCGATCCCGTCGTGCAGAAGAACCTGGTGACGGGCATCGGCCGGCTCGCCGACGCGTACCTCACCGGCACCATCCGTGACGGCATGGGCGTCAAGAAGCGTGTGCGTCTCGGCCTGGCGCAGCGGGGCAGGACCGACGAGCTCGTCGCGCTGATCCGTGACGAGGCGGAGCACGGGGCTCCCGGCTTCGTCCTGGAGGGGGAACGGGCCTTCGCCCGCTACCCGGGTTTCCGTGACGTGGATCCCGTCCTGCCGATGAGCTGGTACGAGCTCCTCGGCGAGGGGGTGCACGGGCGGCTGAAGGCAGGCACCAAGACCCTGTCCGCCGCCTGGCACAAGAGCCCGGAGGGCCCCGCGCTGGCGGTTTCCGCGCGGACCAAGCTGCTCGGTCCCTTCGGGGCGGGTCCGGCCCCGGTCCGCTGCGAGCTCAGCGGCCCGCAGTCCGTTCCGCTGCCGGCCACCACGAGCACCTGGAAGAACGGGCTGGGCACCCGCGTTGACGTCGTGGTGCCGCTGCGCCCGCTCGTGGCGATGCGGCCGGGCCAGTCCGCGCGTTGGCGGCTCAACGTGGCCGTGGACCTGGCGGGCGAGCCGTACCGGGTGCCCTTCGGTGCCCACGCCTCGGTGCTGCACAAGTGGATATGGCGCCGGGCGCGCCCCTACCGCGTATCCGTAACCACGAACGAGCAGGGCAGACTGGTGCTTGCCGTCGCCGCTGACAGTATCTTGCGGGGCATCGCACGACGCCTGCGCCGACCGAGGAAGAAGTAGCCACGCCCATGAACATCTGTGTAGTCGCGCTGGGGAAGATCGGCCTGCCGCTCGCCGTGCAGTTCGCGGCCAAGGGGCACCGCGTCATCGGCGCGGACGTCAACGAGAAGGTCGTCGAGCTGGTCAACGCCGGCGTGGAGCCGTTCCCCGGCGAAGCGGACCTGGACACCAAGCTCAAGGCGGCCGTGGAGGCCGGTCTGCTGTCCGCGACGACCGACACCGCGGCGGCCGTCGCCGAGTCCGAGGCCGTCGTCGTGGTCGTCCCGCTGTTCGTGGACGCCGAGGGGGTGCCGGACTTCGGCTGGATGGACTCCGCGACCAAGGACATCGCCCGGGGCCTGCGTCCCGGCACCCTGGTGTCGTACGAGACCACCCTGCCCGTCGGCACCACCCGCAACCGCTGGGCGCCGATGCTGGAGGAGGGCTCCGGCCTGACGGCCGGGCAGGACTTCCACCTGGTCTTCAGCCCCGAGCGGGTGCTCACCGGCCGGGTCTTCACCGACCTGCGCCGCTATCCCAAGCTCGTCGGCGGCATCGACGAGGCGTCGGCGAAGCACGGTGTGGAGTTCTACGAGGCGGTGCTCGACTTCGACGAGCGCTCCGACCTCGAGCGCCCCAACGGAGTGTGGGACCTCGGGTCCTCCGAGGCCTCGGAGCTGGCCAAGCTCGCCGAGACCACCTACCGCGACGTCAACATCGGCCTGGCGAACCAGTTCGCCAGGTTCGCCGCCAAGGCCGGTATCGATGTCAAGAAGGTCATCGAGGCCTGCAACACCCAGCCGTACAGCCACATCCACCAGCCGGGCATCGCGGTCGGCGGCCACTGCATCCCGATCTACCCGCGGATGTACCTGTGGAACGACCCGGAGGCGACCGTCGTCCGCTCGGCCCGTGAGGCGAACGCCGCCATGCCGTCGTACGCCGTCGACCTGCTGGCCGCCGCCTACGGCGACCTCAAGGACGTCAACGTGCTCGTGCTGGGCGCCGCCTACCGCGGCGGCGTGAAGGAGACCGCGTTCTCCGGCGTGTTCCCGACCCTCGAGGCCCTCAAGGCGTACGGAGCCGTCCCGTATGTCTCGGACCCGATGTACACGGACGAGGAGTTGGCCGCCCACGGCCTGCCCCCGCACCGCGGCGAGACCGTGACCGCCGCCGTGCTCCAGGCCGACCACGCCGAGTACCGCGAGCTCTCCGCCTCCGACCTGCCCGACGTCCGCGTCCTGGTCGACGGCCGCCGCACCACCGACCCGGCCCGCTGGGCCGGCGTGCGCCGCATCGTGATCGGCGGCTGAGCGCACCTCTGGGGAGGCAACGACGTGGGCTCTTCGCGCCCCGGCCGTGTGGTGATGTCGGTCGACGACACCGTCGATGGTGATTCCCGGGTTCAGAAGAGCGCCGCGGGCCATGGCCGAGGCCGGGTGGGAGGTCCACCTCATCCTGGGTGAGGCACGGGATGGGACGAGTGGAGCGGGGAAGCGCGGGGAAGTACGTCCACCCGCACGAGCGGGTGCCGAGGCACCTGTCCTGACCGCTCCGTGTGTCATCCGGAAGGTCCCCCCGTTCCGCGGGGGGCCTTCCGGCTTTTCACTTCAACGCGGGTCGAGACGGCGCCGCGATCCAGCGGCGCCCCCGGCGCCGGTGCAGCAGCGCCGGCAAGAGGGGCAAGAGCAGGTGGAACCATGCCTCGGCGCTGCGTGACCAGGAGGCGGGATTGCCGCCCGCGAGCGCCGTGGGCGGCTTCTTCGGGCAGGCGATCAGGTCGGGTTCCTGGCGGTAGCGGTTCCGTCGCGGGCGACCGGTGGTCTGCCCGGCACGGAGGGCTTGATCGATCGGGTGTTCCACGCCAAGGTAGGGAATCGTCGGGATCACACAGCCGCCGGAGGGTGGCAGCGGCCAAGATCGCGATCAATTCGATTCCTGGGGGCGGTCACCGCTCGGGCCTGATGGCTGGGATGACGGTTTCGTCCACGCGGAGGCGACGGGCCCACCCACCCCGGTGCCCCGTGGCCGCGGTCCCCGGGCCGAGCCGTATGCTCGCGCCGACGCCGTCGTCAGGGAAGGTCCATCGTGAGTCACACCATCAAGCCCACCGCACAGGTCGACGAGAGCGCCGAGCTCGGCGACGGAACCACCGTGTGGGAACTCGCCCAGATCCGCGAGAAGGCCCGCCTCGGCGCGGGCTGCGTCATCGGCCGCGGCGCCTACGTCGGTACGGGCGTGCGGATCGGCGACAACGTCAAGCTGCAGAACTACGCCCTGGTCTACGAGCCGGCCGAGCTGGGCGACGGCGTCTTCGTCGGGCCCGCGGTCGTGCTCACCAACGACCAGTACCCCCGTTCCGTCGACCCCGAGGGCAAGCTCAAGCGCGGAGGCGACTGGGAGGCCGTCGGCGTCAAGGTCGCCGAGGGCGCTTCGCTCGGTGCCCGCTCGGTGTGCGTGGCCCCCGTACGGGTCGGCCGCTGGGCGCTGGTCGCCGCCGGAGCGGTGGTCACCAAGGACGTCCCCGACTTCGCCCTCGTCGCGGGTGTTCCCGCCCGCCGCATCGGCTGGGTCGGCCGGGCCGGGGTGCGGCTGGTCGAACGGGCGGGTGAGCCCGGCGTGTGGGAGTGCCCGCAGACCGGAGCGCTGTACCGGGAGGACGCGTCGGGCCAGGGGGAGACCGCGCTGGTGGAGATGCCGTAGCGGGCGCGACGTCCTGTCCACCCGGTTTGACCCTCCCGCAGGGGGCCCGTAGTCTTGACCGTCGGCGTTTCAGCGCCCATTCCTGAGCACCTTCCTACCGGTTCCGGCCGGTAGAGGCCTCCCATGTACCACAGGGGCGGCTGGCGTCAGGAGTGACGATCCGAGCGAGAGAGTGAGTTCCCGCGTGTACGCAATCGTGCGCAGCGGTGGCCGCCAGCACAAGGTGGCCATCGGCGACATCGTCGAGGTTGACAAGATTTCCACGGGCAAGGTCGGTGACGCCGTCGAGCTCTCGACGCTCCTGATCGTCGACGGCGACGCCGTCACCAGCGACCCGTGGGTGCTGGCCGGGATCAAGGTCCAGGCCGAGATCGTGGACCACCACAAGGGCCAGAAGATCGACATCCTGCGGTACAAGAACAAGACCGGCTACCGCCGTCGTCAGGGCCACCGCCAGCAGTACACGGCGCTGAAGATCACCGGCATCCCCACGGCTGCGAAGTAAGGGACTGAAGAGGAATGGCACACAAGAAGGGCGCATCGTCCACCCGGAACGGTCGCGACTCCAACGCCCAGCGGCTCGGCGTCAAGCGCTTCGGCGGCCAGGTCGTGAACGCCGGTGAGATCATCGTCCGCCAGCGCGGCACCCACTTCCACCCCGGCGCCAGCGTCGGCCGTGGCAAGGACGACACGCTGTTCGCTCTCGCCGCCGGTGCGGTCGAGTTCGGCACCAGCCGTGGTCGCAAGGTCGTGAACATCGTCCCGGTCGCCTGATCGGCCGCGATACGACTTCACCGAGGGCGGACGCTGCTTCCCGGGCCGGGAAGCAGGTCCGCCCTCGGCGCGTTAACCCACAGACATTCCCGCACGCATCAGGAGGAACATCCGCATGACCACCTTCGTGGACCGCGTCGAGCTGCACGTCGCCGCGGGTAACGGGGGCCATGGCTGCGCCTCCGTGCACCGGGAGAAGTTCAAGCCGCTCGGCGGCCCGGACGGCGGCAACGGCGGCCGTGGCGGCGATGTGACGCTGGTCGTCGACCAGTCGGTCACCACGCTCATCGACTACCACCACCACCCGCACCGCAAGGCCACCAACGGCAAGCCAGGCGAGGGAGGCAACCGCTCCGGCAAGGACGGCACGGACCTGGTGCTGCCCGTCCCGGACGGCACGGTCGTCCTCGACAAGCAGGGCAACGTGCTCGCCGACCTCGTCGGCCACGGCACCACCTTCGTCGCCGGCCAGGGCGGACGCGGCGGCCTCGGCAACGCGGCGCTCGCCTCGGCCCGCCGCAAGGCGCCGGGATTCGCGCTGCTGGGCGAGCCCGGACAGAGCCGGGACCTCGTCCTGGAGCTGAAGACGGTCGCCGATGTGGCACTGGTCGGCTACCCGAGCGCGGGGAAGTCCTCGCTCATCTCCGTGCTCTCCGCGGCCAAGCCGAAGATCGCGGACTACCCCTTCACCACGCTCGTGCCCAACCTGGGCGTGGTCACGGCCGGTTCGACGGTGTACACCATCGCCGACGTCCCCGGCCTCATCCCGGGCGCCAGCGAAGGCCGTGGACTGGGCCTGGAGTTCCTGCGGCACGTCGAGCGGTGCAGCGTCCTGGTCCACGTCCTGGACACCGCCACGCTGGAGTCGGACCGCGACCCGCTGAGCGACCTCGACACCATCGAGTCGGAACTGCGGGCGTACGGGGGACTCGAGGACCGGCCTCGGCTGGTCGTCCTCAACAAGGTCGACATCCCCGACGGCCAGGACCTCGCCGACATGGTCCGGCCCGACCTGGAAGCGCGGGGTTACCGGGTCTTCGAGGTGTCGGCGGTGGCCCACAAGGGTCTGGGCGAGCTGTCCTACGCCCTCGCCGGCATCGTGGCCGAGGCACGGGCCGCCGTGCCCGTCCAGGAGGCCACCCGGATCGTCATCCGGCCCAAGGCCGTGGACGACGCCGGATTCACCGTCACGGCCGAGGACGGTTTCTACCGGGTGCGCGGCGAGAAGCCCGAACGCTGGGTCCGCCAGACCGACTTCGCCAACGACGAGGCCGTCGGCTACCTCGCCGACCGGCTCGCCCGCCTCGGCGTCGAGGAGGAACTCGTCAAGGCGGGCGCCCGCGAGGGCGACGAGGTTGTCATCGGGGCCGAGGACGACGCGGTCGTCTTCGACTGGGAGCCCTCGGTCGCCGCCGGTGCCGAGATGCTCGGCCGCCGCGGTGAGGACCACCGCTTCGACACTCCCCGCCCGGCGGCCCAGCGGCGCAAGGACCGCGACGCCGAGCGGGACGACTCCTACAGCGCGTTCGAGGACTTCGACCCGTTCGGGAGCTGAACCCGGTCGTGCCGGCTCCCCCCCCCGGCCACCGCGGCAGCGTCGAACCGATGCCGCGGTGGAGGCGCGCTGCCGAGGGCGGCCGCCGTCTCACGGGGGCCGGCGGACCGGGGTGGGGAGGCGAGTGCCGAGGGCGGGCGTCCGGCTCAGCGTCGCGCCGACCGTGCCTCCTGCCGCGGTTCCCTTGCGACGCCGTCACCTTGCCCGGCTTCGCGCGGTGCCACGACACGCGCCACGGAGGCGGTCCCTCCGGCCTCCTGCCGGGAGCGCCGTTCGTCCGCGGCCGCGGCCAGTGCCCGTGCCGCCGCCGTGAAGCGTTCGAGGGAGGTCGGTTGCGCCGGCCCGAGCAGCCGTTCCTTCAGCGCTGCGCGGGCCGGTCCCAGGCCGTCCCGTTCCGGGTCGCGGACACTGTCGAGCAACGCGGGCACCTCGTGGGCGTCGGGCGAGATGATCGTCGCGGCGGCCACGGTGGGGAAGGCGGCACGGAAGGCGTCCTCGGCCAGCCCGCTGGTGTTCGCCACGGCGTGCGGTTTCTCACTGGCCAGAAAGTCCGAGACGACGCTCGACACGTCGCTGATCAGCAGATCGGCCTGGTTGAAGCACGAGTAGAGCGACGGACGGCTGTCGGTGATGACGCGGTGCTCCCACGCCCGGGCGGCGGACCAGTAGCAGTCCTCCCAGGCCGCGGTCGCGGCCTCGACCGCGGCGGCGCGTCCCGGGGCGGGGGTGCCCTGCAGCGCCATGCGCTCGAGGTCGTCGGCGTCGGCCCGGAAGCGTGCGGTGGTGAGCTCGTCCAGTGCCGCCGCGCGGCGGGCGAGTTCGGTGCTCGACGCGGTCGGTGCGTCGCCCGGCGCGTTCCGGGCCCGCTCGCGACAGGCCTCGGCGATCATGGCCCGGATGCGGCGGTCCGCGCGGCCCGCGCGGGGATCGACGGAACCGGTCAGGGGGTGCGGCTTGTAGAGCAGCCGTACCGCCGGGTCGGCGAGCAGGGCCCGGACGATGTTCTCCCCCGCGAGCACGACCGAGGTGTTGCCCGGCTGGCCGTCCCAGCCCTCCCACGTGGGCGCGTACAGCACCGTGGTCATCGGACCCGACGGGGTCCCGCCACCGGGCAGGATCGGCGCGAGCTGGGGACGCCCGACCTCCACGATGTCGCGGTCGTCCACGCCGATGTCCGCCAGGGCGTACCGCTCGCGTGCGGCCGGGCCCGCGACCCACACCTCGTCGTACGCCTTGGCGTACGGATTGCAGCTGGAGAGCTTGTCGCTCTCGCCGTGGTTGGTGAACGCGTGCTTGATGGTGGGGATGCGCAGGATCTGGGAGGTCTTGCCGGAGTTGGAGGGGTGGAGCAGCACCTTGAGCGTGGAGTGCTCCAGCCGCATCACGTCCGCGACCTTGGGGATGCACAGCACGGGGATGTCCGTGGCCTCGACGCGCTGCACCATGGGGCGTTCCCGGAGTAGCACCACCGGTCGTCCGTCGAGCCGGGCGAGTGTCGAAAGCCACATGTTGAGCTGGTAGGCCGACGCGGCGCCGCCCGAGAAGTAGATGCCCACCGTCGGCCGGTAGTCGGCCAGCCACCGGTCGAGCCACTGCAGGGCGCGGGCCCCGTCCACCGGGCGCCGGCCCGGCAGCAGCCACAGTGCAAGGTAGGCGGCGCCGCCCACCGCCGCCACCGCGGCCGAGGCGGCGCCGAGTGCCGCCCACAGCGCGTTGCCGGTGACGGCCGTGGCGAGCAGTCCGGTGGAGACGGACAACGAGAGCAGCAGGAGGCGGTGACCGGGCCGGCGGGCCAGCAACAGGGGCGGAGCCGGTGTCGGGTTGAGGGCGGCGGCGTCGATGTTGCGGGTCACCACGGGCAGCGTTCTGGCACGGCGCACCAGTAGCGCGAGGGCGTGGCAGGCGCTGTGCGCCGCGTACAGGGCCATCAGCCCGACCAGCACAGGGGCGTAGGCCCGGGTGCCGTGGACGCTGTCCACGCGCAGCAGCGTCGTGATGGTGAGCAGGTCGCGCAGCAGTTGCCGGGCCGTGACGTCCAGCCGGACGCGCGTCAGCAGGCCCGTCAGCGAGGGATGGCGCAGATGCAGGTGGAGGTCCGCCAGTAGGCCCACCGCCGAGGCCACGACGAGCAGCGGCACGGATGACAGGACGGCCGCAGTCAGGTGCGCTGCGAACGCCGCCGCCAGCATCGCCACGGCCATCGCGGCGGAACGCGGGCCCAACGGTGGTGGAGGACTGGAACTATTGTCGCGATTCAGCTGAACAAGAGGCACATGGTGACAACGAAGGCAATGCGGGGCAGTCACGCCGACGCATGAGCGGAAGCCGTCTCAAATGAGAAAATCTTGTGGATTCTGTCACAGTTCGGTTGCCGGGGTTCCCCCGGATTTCCGGTCGGGCGGAAGATGAACCTAGGGTTGCGGCATCATGCTGCGTGGGATGTGTCCGCCTTACGCTCCGACGATGGCGGACGGCAGCATTGCCTGCGCCCTCCATTCCTTCAAGGTAGGTCATCTGTGTCCGAGCACATAGCCAAGCCCCGTACCACGGCCGTCGTGCTGGCCGGCGGTACTGGTCAGCGCGTTGGCCTCTCGATCCCCAAGCAGCTCCTGAAGATCGCGGGCAAGGCGGTCATCGAGCACACCCTTGCCGTCTTCGAGCAGGCCGACGGAATCGACGACGTCATCGTCCTCATGGCGCCGGGTTATGTGCAGGACGTGGAAAAGATCGTGGCCAAGGCCGGCTTCGCGAAGGTCAGCAGGGTCCTGGAGGGCGGTGCGACGCGCAACGAGACGACCGAGCGCGCCATCGCCGCCATCGGAGCCGGTCTCGCCGACGGCGAGGACTGCAACGTCCTGTTCCACGACGCGGTGCGTCCGCTGCTCTCGCAGCGCGTCATCGCCGACTGCGTATCCGCCCTCGACCGTTACCAGGCCGTCGATGTCGCGATCCCCTCGGCGGACACCATCATCGTGACGCGGACGCATGGCGAGGACGGCGAGTTCATCACCGACATCCCGGATCGTTCCCGGCTGCGCCGCGGGCAGACCCCGCAGGCCTTCAAGCTCTCCACGATCCGCCGCGCCTACCAGATCGCTTCCGCGGACCCCAACTTCCAGGCGACCGACGACTGTACCGTCGTGCTGAAGTACCTCCCGGACGTGCCGGTGTACGTGGTGCCCGGTGACGAGTACAACATGAAGGTGACCCAGCCGGTCGACGTCTTCATCGCCGACAAGCTCTTCCAGCTCGCCTCGCAGACGGCCCCGGAGCAGGCCGACGACGCCGCCTACCGCGCGCAGCTCACCGGGCGGACCCTGGTCGTCTTCGGGGGTTCCTACGGCATAGGGGCCGACATCGCCGAGCTCGGCAGGCGCTTCGGCGCCAACGTGTACGCGCTGGGCCGTTCCACGACCGGCACCCACGTCGACAACCCCGAACACGTCGACGACGCGTTGTCCAAGGCCTACGCCGAGACCGGCCGCATCGACTACGTCGTCAACACCGCGGGCGTGCTGCGCATCGGCCGCCTCGCCGAGACCGACAACGCCACCATCGAGGAAGCCCTGCGCGTCAACTACCTCGCGCCGGTGCAGATCGCCCGCGCGGCGCACAAGTACCTCGCGGAGAGCGGGGGGCAGCTCATGCTCTACACCTCCAGCAGCTACACCCGCGGCCGTGCCGAGTACAGCCTGTACTCCTCGACGAAGGCCGCCATGGTCAATCTGACCCAGGCACTCGCCGACGAGTGGGCCGCCGACGGCATCCGGGTCAACTGCGTCAACCCGGAGCGCACGGCCACGCCCATGCGCACCAAGGCGTTCGGGCAGGAGCCCGCGGGCACTTTGCTGTCCTCGGAGTCCGTCGCGCGTTCCTCCCTCGACGTGCTGCTCTCCGACCTGACCGGCCATGTCATCGACGTCCGCCAGCAGGATCCGACGAAGGCCGCCGCCGGCGCGTCGAGCTTCGAGCAGGCCCTCGCCGGGGTTTTGGCGCGGGAAGAAAACGCATAGTACGATTCCGCAATTGTGATTTCGGGTCCTCGGGAAACTCGGAGAAGCATTTCCGGGGACCTGATCCGTTGGCGACGCAGGTCGCGTTTGTCCATTCCCAGACCTTCGTCTTCACCAGCGTTCAGGAGAAGGCATTTCGTGATATCGACCGCCGTCCGCCTGGCCCGGGTGGGCAATCGCACCGAGCTGTCCGTATTGCTGACCATGTTGCTGAGCTACCCCGTCATGGTGGTGGGCGCTCTGCTGCCCCACCTGTGGGTGTTCGCCGGCGCGGCGGCGGTCAGCTACGCGTCGGACTGGCTGCTGCGCCGGCGTGGCGCACCTGTGCTGAGCAGGCTCACCAAGGCCGGGGCCGGGCTGCCCGTCCGCTTCCTGGCGCGTGAGCTCATCGTCGTCCTCCTCCTGGCACGCGTCGAGGCGACGGACAGCACGGTCTTCTACGCCGTCGTCCTGTGCTTCCTCGTGCTCTACGCGCTCCAGATTCCCCACACCGCACTGCTCGCCCTGATCGGCAACCGCCGCAAGCTGCCGTTCGAGGTGCGGAACATCGACCTGCCCGGACTGCGCGTTCCGCCCGGTCCGCCGAGCTGGCTCAGCCGTCGCGCAGTGGAGAAGCTCCTGCACCTGGACCTTTTCGCCGTGGTCGGACTGGTCGTCACGTCCGCGGCGGACGAGCGGGTGTACGCGCTGGTGGGTGCCGCCGTGACGCTGGTCGCGGGACTGCTGGGCGTGCTGCTGCTGGTCCCGTACCTGCGCCGCAGGCACCTGGCGCCGGCCAGGGAGAAGGCACTGGCGGCCCTGGACCGGTGGCTGCGCGTCTACCGGCCGACCACGGTGCTCTACTTCTCCGGGTCCACGGAGAGCGCGTACCAGGTCAACATGTGGCTGGACACCATGGAGCAGCTCGGTGGCCGTCCCATGGTGCTCCTGCGCGAGCACCACATCCTCCCCAAGCTCGCCCCTTCCACGGTGCCGGTGGTGAGTATTCCCAGCGGTGTCCACCTCATGAACATGGACCTCTCGCACGTGCGGGTGGCGCTCTATCCGGCGAACGTCGGAAAGAACATCCACCTTCTGCGCGTCCCGACCATGAAGCACGTCTTCATCGGGCACGGGGACAGCGACAAGGTCGCGAGCGTCAACCCCTTCAGCAAGGTGTACGACCAGGTGTGGACGGCCGGCAAGGCCGGCCGTGACCGCTACGCACTGGCCGACGTCGGAGTCCGCGACGAGGACATCGTGGAGGTCGGCCGCCCCCAGCTGTCCGGCATCCAGCCGTGGACCGGTCCCCGGGCGGACCGGATGCCCACGGTGCTCTACGCCCCCACGTGGGAGGGCTGGAGCGACGACCCGGGGAACACCTCCCTGATGCTGGCGGGCGAGAACATCGTGCGTACCCTTCTCGCCTCCAAGACGCCGGTACGCGTCCTCTACAAGCCGCACCCCTTCACCGGCACACGCCAGCCGAAGGCCGGGCAGGCGCACCAGCGCATCGTGGCGCTGCTGGAGAAGGCCAACGCCCAGCGCGCCGCCGACCCCCGGTGGTCCGGGCAGGACGACGGGCAGGCTTCCGCGCGTGCCGAGGCGCGCGCGGAGATGGCCCGGATCGAGGCGCGACTGGCGCAGCTCGACACCGCGCTCGGTGAGTCCTCGGACGAGACGGGCGACGTTCCCGGCCGGGCGGCCGACCCGAACGACGTGATGGAGATGCGGTCGCTGCGCGAGCAGTGGAGCGAGGCGTACTGGCGGGCGCTCGTCCCGTGGGAGCACCAGGTCATCACCGGTCCGATGCCGCACCTGTACGGCTGCTTCAACGCGGCGGACGCGATGGTCTCGGACGTCTCCAGCGTCGTCTCGGACTTCATCGCGAGCGGCAAGCCGTACGCGATCACCGACTCCGCGGAGATCGGCGAGGCGGACTTCAAGCGGCTGAACACCGCGGCGCGCGCCGCGCTGATCCTGGACAACCAGGCCACACGGCTCGGCGAGCTCGTGGCCGCCGTGAGTGGGGAGGGCCGGGACCCGCTGGCCGGTGCGCGCAGGGAGCTGAAGGAGTACCTGCTCGGTCCCGACGAGCCCTCCTCGATCGTGCGTTTCGACAACGCCGTGCGCGCGCTGGCCGTCGAGTCGACGGCCCGCGCGGCCCGCCAGGCGGAACGGCACGCCGCCGAGGGGGCGGAAGGGAACCCGGCGCCGGCCGTCCCCGGCCAGCGCGAGGGGGACGAGGTCCTGGACCTCGTCGCACCTCTCGAGGGCGACGCCCTCGACGACGCGAACATCGGCTGAGCCCCGGATCCGTTCCGGGGCTCGCGCCGAAGGCCCTGCCGGCGCGGCCGCTCCAGGCCGGCAGGGCGGACTCCGAGATCCGCGGCCCCGTCGCACCTGCGGTGTGTGACGCCGGTCACCACGGTGTGCGGAGCGCCGGTGCAACCTTTCCCTCGCCGTTCCCGTCTCAGCTACCGGCATGACCGCAGCGATCGGAGATCGATGAACACACCGAGCATCAGCGTCGTCATCGGCGTCTATGAGGCGATGCCCTACCTCGTGCGGTGCCTCGAGTCCGTCGAGACGCAGACTCTCGGTGCCGAACACATCGAGATCATCGCGGTGGACGACGGCTCGAGCGACGGCAGCGGTGCGTACCTGGACGAGTTCGCGGCCCGCAGCGCGATCCCGACGCGCGTGGTCCACCAGGCCAACTCCGGTGGTCCCAGCGGTCCGCGCAACACCGGGCTCGACCTGGCGCGCGGCCGTTTCGTCTTCTTCCTCGACGCCGACGACTACCTCGGTGAAGAGACATTCGAACGGATGCTCGCCGTCGCCGAACGCAACGGCACCGATGTGGTGCTGGGCCGGGTGGAGGGGGTCAACCGCTCCGCTCCCAAGTCCATGTGGGGGCGGAACCACGAGCGCACCGACGTCTTCTCCTCGCAGATCCGCTTCACCCTCAGTGCCCAGAAGCTCTTCCGCAGGGAACTGCTCGTCCGGCACGGCATGCGCTTCCGTGAGGACCTCAAGACCGGTGAGGACGCGCACTTCACGATGGACGCGTACCTGCGGGCGAACGGCGTCTCCGTGGTCGCCGACTACACGTGCTACTACCTGGTCGGGCGTGAGGACGGCAAACACGTCACCAAGAGCGGGACGTACGTGCTGCGCTTCGACTCCGCCCGGGCGTTGACGGAACTGATCGCCGAGCGCGTGCCGCCGGGTGACAAGCGGGACCTGCTGATGACCCGGCCCTTCACGGTCACGCTGCTCCCGCAGTTCGGGCCGCGCTTCCTCGCGGGGAGCGAGGAGGAGCAGCGGCACAAGGTCGAACTCGGCCGACCCCTGGTGCAGGAGTACTTCACCGACGGCGTGGCACGGCGGCTTCGCGTGCACGAGCGGCTCAGACTCCACTGCGTGGGTCAGGGGCGGCTCGACCTGCTCGCCGACGCCGTCGGGTTCGTGCGCTCCAAGGCGGAGGCCCCGGTGCATCTGGACGCCGGCGGGACCAGGGCGTACCTGGCGCTGCCCCACTTCCGGGACGAGGCCGCGGGCATCCCCGACCACGTGTACGAGATGACCCGGGACCCGATCCCCGACGACATCGCCGCGCGCATCAAGTCCGCGGGGGTCAAGGCGAACCCGGCCCGGCGGCCGACCAGGGCGGGCAGGCTCCTGCGCCGGGTGCTCGGACGGGCACTGGCGGGCAAGGTCGCGCGCCTGGCGGCCCGAACCGGACTGCGGCAGGTTCGGGCCGGGCGGTAGGGGCGTTCAGCCGCGGCCGTTGAAGATCCTCTTGATGTTCACGGCCCGCTTCGCACGGCGCAGGGTGTCGCGGTCGGGGCCGATGAGGAATCTGAGCCGCTTCTCCATGGAGGTGAGGCGGGCCTCCAGCGCGGCGGTCTTGGCGAGGGCCTCCGCCTGGCCGGCTCTGGCCTGCGCGACCTGCTGCTTGAGCCAGGCGATCCGGTAGCCCATGAGGCCGTAAGCCTCGTCCTGCCAGGCCTCCAGCGCGGGAGGGAACGCGAGTTCGCCGATGCGTGCGTCGAACGACGCGCCTCGGTCGCCGTGGGTGTACGTGTTCTGCAGGCCGTTCTTGTCGAGGAACGCGGTGAACCGGTCGAACCGCTCCCGGTGTCCGCTCAGCAGTTCGGAGAAGTCGGCCTTCTCGTAGAGGTCCGCGGGATGGGTGTCCGCGGTGACGTCGGTGGCGAGCCGATGCGGGATGCCGAAGTAGCGGCACAGTTCCAGCGTGCGGGAGTCGTGGCAGAGCACCACGGCCGGAGTGCCGGCGAGAAGAGCCGCGATGTTTCCGTGGATACGGCCGCCGAAGGAGAAGTCGTAGGCGCGCAGGTCGTTGATCCAGGGCACCGGGTCGAGATAGATCCGCACCTTGTTCTCGCGGAACCACGCGTGGGTGCGGTGCGCCGGGTAGGGGCGGTGCAGTCCGGCGGCCTCGGAGACGTCACCCCAGTAGAGGAGTTCCGCGTCCGTGAGGTTCTGTGCGATGTAGGTCAGGTTCGGGTAGGTCCGGGACGCGGTGTCCATCAGGGCGCCCATGTGCCCTACGCGCAGGGCGCTGTGTGACCCGTTGACGGCGATGCGCGACTGGGGTCCGATGGCGTCGGTCTTGCGTTCGACGGTGAAGCGGTCGCCGTTGAGGAACATCGAGGGACAGCCGATGACCTCCACGTCGCGGAAGCCGAGACCCCTCAGATACGTCTCGGTGCACTCCCCCCGCACGCCTATCGTCGCGGAACGGTCGAGCACGGCCGACACGAACCGCTTCACCTGACGCTCGATTCCATCGAGCCTCGCGGTGTTGTACTTCACGTCCGCCTGGGCCCCCACCCCCAGCACGACCACCGGAATCTTGAGTTTCTCTATGAGCCTGCTGAGCCTGGTGAGCCCACCGGCGAAGGAGGGCCGGAACGCGTTCGCGAGCGGGACCACGAACGCGTCGAACTGCTCGTTGATGCGACCGGCCTCGGAGGGTTCGAACCTGAACTGGTTGGCGATCTCGACGTCGGGGACCTGTAGGAGCTTGTGCGCGGCGTTGCTGAAGACGAGATTGCCGGAATTCGTTCCGATGACGTCATTGTGTATGGCCTGTTCGTGTGACACCACGTCGAACGGGCTCTTGCCGGAACGCAGCAAAACTCTCTTCATGGTCGCCAGCTTCCCTGCGTAATCCTGAGTGCCTCGGGCACGGGACTCGCGTGCGATGAACGTAAATGCCGGGCTACAGCGTAACCCGTGGGTAAAGCTTCGCCTGCCGCGTGGTAACGATGTTCACATTTCGTCGTGCCGGCCGGTGGACGTGCCTGTCGGCGGGGGCGTCCGGACGCTGGAACACGCAGGCGCGCGCACCGGGCGCTCGCGTAGATTGCGGGGCGGGGACCGCTGCAGGAGCGGTGCGAGACGCGAGGAAGCACGTGGCGAGCGCGAGGCAGGACGTGGCGGAGGCCCGGCGGGTCGTGGTCAAGGTCGGGTCGTCGTCCCTGACGACGGCGGCCGGCGGCCTGGACGCCGACCGGGTGGACGCCCTCGTGGACGTGCTCGCCAAGGCGCGCGGGACGGGGGAGGGCGCGGCGCAGGAGGGTGCGGCGGCCAAGGAGGTCGTCCTGGTCTCCTCCGGTGCCATCGCCGCCGGGCTGGCGCCGCTCGGGCTCACCCGGCGACCCCGGGACCTGGCCCGGCAGCAGGCCGCCGCCAGCGTCGGCCAGGGTCTGCTGGTGGCTCGCTACACGGCCTCCTTCGCCCGGTACGGCGTACGGGTCGGCCAGGTGCTGCTCACCTCCGACGACATGAGCCGCCGGGCGCACTACCGCAACGCCTTCCGCACGCTGGACAAGTTGCTCGCCATGCGCGCCATGCCGATCGTCAACGAGAACGACACGGTGGCCACCGACGAGATCCGCTTCGGCGACAACGACCGCCTCGCCGCCCTGGTCGCCCACCTGGTCCGCGCCGACCTGCTCGTGCTGCTCTCCGACGTCGACGGCCTCTACGACGGCGACCCCGCACTCCCGGGCACCTCGCGCATCGAGGAGGTCCGCGGGCAGCGGGACCTGGAGGGCGTCTCCATCGGCAGCGCGGGCAAGGCCGGCGTCGGCACCGGGGGCATGGTCACCAAGGTCGAGGCCGCGCGGATCGCGGCCGGCGCCGGCATCCCGGTCGTGCTCACCTCCGCCTCGCAGGCCGCGGACGCGCTGGCCGGACGGTGTACGGGCACCCTCTTCCACGCCACCGGCAAGCGCTCCGCCGACCGGCTGCTGTGGCTGGCCCACGCCTCCACGCCGCTCGGCGCGCTCATCCTGGACGACGGCGCGGTGCAGGCGGTCGTCAAGCGCCGCACCTCACTGCTGCCCGCGGGAATCGCGGCGGTGGAGGGCCACTTCACCGCCGGAGACCCGGTCGAACTGCGCGACACCTCCGGCCACGCCGTCGCACGCGGCCTGGTGAACTTCGACGCCAAGGAGCTGCCGCGGCTGCTCGGCCGTTCCACCCGCGAACTGGCGCGGGAGCTGGGGCCCGCCTACGAGCGCGAGGTCGTGCACCGGGACGACCTCGTTCTCCTGCACCACTGAGGCGGACCTCCTTCGTGGTTACTTCGTGAAAACCGCCCCGCGGCCGCTCCCGGGCTGCTGGACTTTGAGGGCGGAGCACGGAATCCGGCCACGGACGTGAAGACAGGGACGACAGGGAGGCCGCCGGTGAGACGAGGGCGCCCGGGGGCATCGTCGTCCCGAGGGACGGCGGAGCGGACACTGGTGAGCGTGACGAGCGACGACATCGCCCCGCCGACCCGGGAGCGCCCCGTGTCCCGGCTCTGGCACGTGACGCTCAGCGTCTCCGGGCCCGAGGCCCCGCTCGCCGAGGTGCGGCGCGCGCTGGAACAACTCGCGAACGACCATCCCTTCCTGCTGACCAGCCGGTACGCGGCCGACCACGCCGAGATCCGGTACTGGGAGGAGGCCCGCGACCTGCACGACGCCGCCGCCATCGCGCTGCGGCTGTGGGGTGAGCACCGCTCCTCCGCCAACCTGCCGCCCTGGGAGACGGTGGGCCTGGAGGTCATCGACCGGGACACCTATCACCAGCGCCTCGCGGAGGGCTACGGACCTCCCCCGGCGGCGCCCGTCGGCGTGCACCCCTACTGAGCCGCGACGGCCTCCGGCCGTGCGCGGCACGGGTCTCACCCGCTGGAAAGCCGCCCCGTCGGCCGGCGCCCACGCCGTACCCTGGCCGCTATGAGCAGCCGCAGCCACAGCAACGACGACCTCGCCGCCTCCCTGCCCTCGCCGTGGCCGAAGAGCCCGGTGCTGCAGGCCGCCTACCGTGCCCGTTCGGCCGCCGCCGACCTCGCGCCGCTGCCGCGCTCGGCGAAGGACGATGCTCTGCTGGCCATCGCCGACGCCCTGGTGGTCCGCACACGGGAGATCGTCGAGGCCAACGCGGAGGACGTCGCCCGCGCCCGCGAGGCGGGCACCGGCGAGGCGATTGTGGACCGGCTGACGCTGACCCCCGAGCGGGTCCGCGCCATCGCCTCCGATGTGCGCGACGTGGCCGGCCTGCCCGACCCGGTCGGCGAGGTGGTGCGCGGCTCCACGCTGCCCAACGGGCTGGACCTGCGGCAGATCCGTGTGCCGCTGGGCGTGGTCGGCATCATCTACGAGGCCCGGCCCAACGTCACCGTGGACGCGGCCTCGCTCTGCCTGAAGTCCGGCAACGCGGTGCTGCTGCGCGGCTCCTCCTCGGCGTACCACTCCAACTCCGCGCTGGTGACGGTGGTGCGCGACGCCGTCGGCGGCGCCGGGCTGCCCGCCGACGCCGTCCAGTTGGTGCCGGGGGAGAGCCGGGAGTCGGTGCGCGAGCTGATGCGCGCCCGCGGCATGGTCGACGTGCTCATCCCGCGCGGCGGTGCCTCCCTCATCAAGACGGTGGTCGAGGAGTCGATCGTCCCGGTGATCGAGACCGGCACCGGCAACTGCCATGTGTACGTGGACGCGCAGGCCGACCTCGACACCGCCGTCTCGATCCTGGTCAACTCCAAGGCGCAGCGCCCGAGCGTGTGCAACGCCGCCGAGACACTGCTGGTGCACCGGGACATCGCCGCCGACTTCCTGCCGCGCGCCCTGGACGCGCTGGCCGCGGCCGGGGTCACCGTGCACGCCGACGACCGGGTGCGGGAACTGGCCGAGAAGAGCGGCACCAAGGCCATCGTCGTCCCGGCCACCGCGGAGGACTGGGAGACCGAGTACCTGAGCAACGACATCGCCGCCGCCGTGGTGGACTCGCTGGACGCCGCCGTGCAGCACATCCGGCTGTGGTCCTCCGGGCACACCGAGGCCATCGTCACCACCTCGCAGCCGGCCGCCCGGCGGTTCACCCGGTTGGTGGATTCCGCGGCCGTCGCCGTCAACGCCTCGACCCGGTTCACCGACGGCGGGCAGTTCGGCTTCGGCGCGGAGATCGGCATCTCCACGCAGAAGCTGCACGCCCGCGGCCCGATGGGGCTTCCGGAGCTGACCTCGACCAAGTACGTCTTCACCGGGGACGGTCACATCCGCGGCTGACCGGCCCCGGTGGAAGGACGGACTTCCCGAGCGGCCTGCCCAATCCGCGTGATCGGCCCTATTCTGGACGGGTGCCGGACGAACTGGGGGGCAAGCCGTTCCCGGACGGCGAGGACCACGGTGGCGCGGATGACGAATTCGCGTCCGTGGTGCTCGACGAGGCCTTCATACGGGCGGCCGCCTTCCACGAACCCAGCGCCCATGAGCGCATGCTCGCCGCCGCCACGGCACAGGCCGAGGCCGAGGCGTCCCGCCCCCGCGTCCTGAGCGGGGAGGACGGCACCAGCCCGTACGGGGAAGCGGAGGCCGAGCGCTCCGCGCAGGACGTTGAGTACGAGGACCTCTACTCCCAGCGGCGCCCCTACCGGGGGCACGGGCGCTGGCACCGGACCGTGGCGTGGGTGCTCGCCGTGGTGATGGGCATCGGCGTCGTGGCACTGACGTTCGCGGCGGTCTACCGGGGTGCCGGAGGCGCTCGCCAGCCCTCCGTCCCGCCCGCTCCGACGGGCCGGATCGGAGCCCCGTCGCTACCCCCGGTGGCGGTCAGCCGCACCCCCTGACGCCGCCCGAACTTGTCTCGTACCAGGACGTTTTAAAGGGCCCTGACAGACCTACGCTTGTTGTATGGCAGGGCCTGGTAACCCACCGGAGGGGAACCCCGAGGGCTCCCCGGGAGGTGGTGAGGACGAGTACCGATCCGTCGTCTTCGACGAGTCGTTCGTCCGTGCTGCCCGGATACAGGAGTTCTCCGCGCGGGAGCGGCTGGACGGATCGGCCCGCTCGGTGCGCACCCGCCGCCCATGGGCCCGCGGCGGTGCCCCGCGGCAGGCCCTGGTCCTCGTCCTGCTGATCGTCATGGCCTTCGGCACCGCCGTCTACCTGGGCATACGCAACCCCTACGACCAGCCCGCCCCTCCCGTGGCGGAGCCGCTGCGGATCACCTTGCTGCCGCTCGCCCCCACGGCTGTCGTGGCCGCCGTGGACCGGTCGCGGCCGTTCGCCGGGCAGCGCGCCGAGCACTACCGGGCCGGCGGGGACGGCTACGCGCTGCCCCCGGCGCGCCGCACCGCGCACTTCAGCGAGAGCCAGGTCATGCAGGCCCTGGTCTTCGCCAAGGACTACCTGGTCGCATCCTCCGCCGATCCCGGCGCGCTGACCGGCGGGGACATCCGCACGGTGCGCACCATGCTCGACCCCGGGCAGCTCGACCAGTTCGACCGCAGCCTGGAGCGGCCCGCGGACGACGGGCGCCACGCGGCGACCGGCTGGCTGGTGCGCTTCGACCCCACCCGTGTCGCCCTCGCCGACGACGAGGTCAAGGTGCGCGGCACCATGACCGTGGCCGAGGCGGGCGGCGAGGCTCTGGAGGTCGTCACCGACCACACCCTGGTCTACGCCGTACAGGCCGCCACCGGGGGCAGCGGCCAGGCCTCGCTGTTCACGGTGCGCCGCGCACTGCGGCTGCGGTTCGACCGCGCGGACCTGCGCGACCAGCACGTGGAGCTGCTGCAGGCCGCCGTCGAGGCCGGGCCGCTGTCCTGCGCGGGCGCCCCCGTGGCGCACTTCCTGCCGCTGCTGGCCGGGCAGCGGCCGTCGGCGCAGCCCGGGGTCGACCCCTACGACCACCGCCACGAGATCAGCTCGGTGTGCGGGGTGCTCGCCCCGGCCCCGGTGGCCGGACCGGGGATCAGCTCTCCGGCGGCGAGTGCGGCGAGTCCTTCGGCGGGCGCTCCGACGAGCCGGAGCCCTGGCCCGGCGTCCCGGTGAAGCGGCCGCGCAGCCGGCCGCCGATGTCCCCTGCCCCCGACCCGATGTCGGCGAGCAGCTTCATGAGCGGGTCCTTGCTGGTCTTCACCGTGTCGGCGTAGTGGCTCGCGGATTCCTTGAACGAGTCGTAGACCGAGGTGTCCTTGTCCTCGCTGCGCCGCGGGTAGTGGCCGTCCATGATGCGCTGGTGGTCGCGGCTCGCCGCCCACTTCTTCAGCTCGGCGGCGCGCACGGTGGTGAACGGGTGGCTGCGCGGCAGGACGTTGAGGATCTTCAGCACGGAGTCGCGCAGGTCGCCCGACTCCTCGTACTCCTCGGCCTGCTTCAGGAACGCGTCCACGTTCATCTCGTGCAGGTGGTTGCCGCCGGCGATCTTCATCAGGCCGCGCATCGAGGCCTGCAGGTCCTGGCCGACCAGGAGTCCGGCGCGGTCGGCGGAGAGCTCCGACTTGCGGAACCACTCGCGCAGTGCGGTGACGAGCGCCATGATCGCGAGGTTGCCGAGCGGTATCCAGGCGACCCGCAGCGCCAGGCTGGTCAGGAAGAGCAGGATCGTGCGGTAGACGGAGTGGCCGGACAGGGCGTGACCGACCTCGTGGCCGACGACGGCCCGCATCTCCTCCTCGTCCAGCAGCTCCACCAGCCCGGTGGTGACGACGATGATCGGCTCGTCCAGGCCGATGCACATCGCGTTGGGCTTCGGGTCCTGGGTGACGTACATCGCCGGGACCCTGGGCAGGTCGAGGATGTAGCAGGCGTCCCGCAGCATGTCGTTGAGGTGCGCGAACTGCTGGTCGCTGACGCGCACCGAGTCCGAGAGGAACAGCAGCCGCAACGAGCGCTCCGGCAGCAGCCCGCTGAGCGCCTTGAAGACGGTGTCGAAGCCGCTCAGCTTGCGCAGCGCCACCAGCGCGGAACGGTCCGCCGGGTGTTCGTACGCGCGCGAGGAGACGCCCTCGAAGCGCCGCCGGTTGCGTCCGGGCAGCCGCCCCGACTCGTTCCCGCCGCCGTTCGCACCGCTCGAATCGTTCGGACCGGACATATGTCCCCGCCCCCCTGCTCGCCCGTTGGGTACCTAGTGAGGACGCGCGGAGCCACCGCGAAGTTCCAGCCGGACCGCCCGTACGATGTTGCCCGAGTCTTCCGCCCGTCGACAGACCCCGAAGCCACCAAGGGACCGCCGAATGACCTCCTACGCGACCGCCGCCGTTCTGACCACGCTCGCCGAGGGCGAGGGCGGCGGCAACCACGAGAGCCTGAGCCCCTACCTCACGGGCGGCGGCGCGCTGTTCGCGCTGCTGCTCCTGCTCTTCATCACCACCCGTTTCAACCGCGACCGCTGAGCTCGATCAGGCGATGCGGGTAGGGTCTATCCGCATGAAGAAGCGAATCGGTGTGATGGGTGGGACGTTCGATCCCATCCACCACGGCCACCTCGTGGCGGCCAGCGAGGTGGCGCACCTTTTCCAGCTGGACGAGGTGGTCTTCGTGCCCACCGGCCAGCCATGGCAGAAGAGCGCACAGAAGGTGTCGGCGGCCGAGGACCGCTACCTGATGACGGTGATCGCCACCGCGTCGAACCCGCAGTTCTCGGTCAGCCGCAGCGACATCGAGCGCGGCGGCCGCACGTACACCATCGACACGCTCCGCGACCTGCGGGCCGAGCACCCCGAGGCGGAGCTGTTCTTCATCACGGGGGCGGACGCGCTGGCCCAGATCTTCTCCTGGCGCAAGGCCGAGGAGCTGTTCTCGCTGGCGCACTTCATCGGCGTCACCCGTCCCGGGCACACCCTGTCCGACCCCGGCTTCCCGGCCGGTGGGGTCTCCCTGGTGGAGGTGCCCGCCCTGGCGATCTCCTCGACCGACTGCCGTCAGCGGGTCGCCAAGGGGGAGCCGGTCTGGTATCTCGTGCCCGACGGTGTCGTGCGCTACATCGACAAACGCAGGCTGTACCGGTAAGTGATCAGCGGCTGATCGGCAACTGGAGGGGTCCCCAGTGAACGACTACCCCCGATGGCAATACGCCGAGGGAACACCCGAGCAGGGCGGTCAGGACCCCTACGGAGAGGACCCCTACGCACAGCAGCGGGGCGACTACGCAAACGGTTGCGGCGACGAGTACGGCCAGTACGGCCCCTACGCCCAGCAACCCGGCCCGCCCGGCGGTCAGCAGACCGGCCGGCAGCAGTCCTACCCGGGCCGGCAGGGCGGGCAGCAGGGCTACTCCGGGCAGCCGTACTACCCACAGGAGCAGCCGCAGTACCAGCAGCAGCACCCCCAACACCCCCAGCAGACGCAGCAGTACCAGGGGTGGATCCCGCAGCAGCCGCAGTACCAGGAGCCGTACTACGAGCAGCAGCAGAACGGGCAGCCTCCGGCGCCCCCGCAGGCCCCTCCGGCCCAGCGGCAGCCCGCGTACGAGGAACCGCCGGCCCGGCCCGCCGCCGCCCGCGCGCCCTCGGGCGAAGCCGACTACCACACCGGCCAGTTCTCCTTCGTCGACGAGGAGACCGAGGAGTCGGAAGAGGTCATCGACTGGCTGAAGTTCACCGAGTCCCGCACCGAGCGCCGCGAGGAGGCCAGGCGCCGCGGCCGCAACCGCGTGGTCGCCGCGGTCGTCGTCCTGGTGCTGGCCGCCGTCGGCGGCGTCGGCTACCTGTGGAAGGCCGGCAAGATCCCCGGCCTCGGTGGGGACTCCGGGACCGCCCAGCAGGCGGCGGGCGGTCAGAAGCGCGACGTCATCGTGCTGCACCTGCGCCCGGTCGGCAGCGAGGAGACCTCGACCGCGCTGCTGGTCAGCAACTCGACGACCAGGAAGGGCACCACCGTCCTGCTGCCGAACTCCCTCGCCGTCAGCAGCGACGACGGCGGCAGCACCACGCTCGGCAAGTCCGTCGTGGAGAACGGTTCCGCCCCCACCCGTGAGGCGCTGGAAGGTCTGCTCGGCACCAAGATCAGCGGCACCTGGCGGCTGGACACCCCCTACCTGGACAACCTCGTCGAGTCCCTCGGCGGGGTCCTCGTCGACACCGACGCCACGGTGAAGGCCGGCAAGAAGAAGGGCGACAAGACCCTCGTCAAGCCCGGCAAGCAGCAGGAGCTGGGCGGTCAGGCCGCCGTCGCCTACGCGACCTACCGGGGACCGGGCGAGGGGCCGGACAAGCAGCTCGCCCGCTTCGGGCAGGTCGTCCAGGCCGTGCTGAAGAAGATGTACAGCGACCCGGACCTGGCGACCAAGACCATCGAGGGGCTCAACCAGGTCATCGAGCCCCCGCTGACCGAGAAGGACCTCGGCAGCAGCCTCGCGGCGCTGTCCGAGGAGGCGAAGGGCGGCGACTACACCACCGAGACGCTGCCCGTGGAGCCCGACGGCACGCTGAGCGAGAAGGCCACCGAGGACGTGGTGAAGAAGGTGCTCGGCGGCACCGTCACCAACACCGAGTCCGACGGCATCCCCCGGGTCACCCTGCGCAACGCCACCGGAGTGGCGGCCAACACCGGCGAGGCCCAGGTGCAGATCATCGGCGGCGGCTACACCTTCGTCTCCGGCGCCACCGCGGACATCCAGGCCACCTCGCAGGTGCTGTACGCCGACGCCGACCAGAAGGCGAACGCGCAGGAGCTGGCGAAGACGCTGGGCCTGTCCGCCAAGGCCGCCAAGAAGGGCGGCGTGGCCTCCAACGCCGACATCACGGTCGTCCTGGGCCAGGACTACAGCCCGCCGGAGAAGAGCTGACCGGGGCGGCCCATAACCGGTCGGGGACGGAGTGCGGTCCGTGAGACCCTGGACGTACGACGCCCCCGACCGGAAAGCCGCACAGTGACCGCCACGGACCGCTCCATCGAGCTCATCCAGACCGCCGCCCAAGCGGCCGCCGACAAGCTCGCGCACGACATCATCGCCTACGACGTCAGCGACGTCCTCTCCATCACCGACGCGTTCCTGCTGGCCTCCGCGCCCAACGACCGCCAGGTGAAGGCCATCGTCGACGAGGTCGAGGAGCGGCTGCAGAAGGAGCTCGGCGTCAAGCCGGTGCGCCGCGAGGGCGAGCGCGAGGGGCGCTGGGTGCTGCTCGACTACGTGGACATCGTGGTGCACGTGCAGCACTCGGAGGAGCGGGTCTTCTACGCGCTCGAGCGGCTGTGGAAGGACTGCCCCGAGCTCGAGCTGCCCAAGGACGCCGTCGCCACCCGCGGCAAGGCCGAGGAGCACGCCCGCGCCACCGCGGCCGCCGACGGGGACGGAGAGCTGATCTGAACGGGCATGTACGCGGTCGCGGCCGCCGGGTCGTCTTCTGGCGGCACGGCCAGACCTCGTGGAACGTGGAGGGCCGCTTCCAGGGCTCCACGGACATCTCGCTGACCTCCACCGGCGTCGCGCAGGCCAAACGGGCCGCACGGCTGCTCGCCGCGCTGCAGCCGGACGCGATCGTCTCCTCCGACCTGCAGCGCGCCGCCGACACCGCCGCGGAGCTGGCCGCCGTCACGGGCCTGGACATCTCGTACGACGAGGGGCTGCGGGAGACCTACGCGGGTGTGTGGCAGGGCCTGACCCACGAGGAGATCACCGAGCGTTATGGCGCGGAGTACGCGGCCTGGAAGCGCGGCGAGCCCGTGCGGCGCGGCGGCGGCGAGCTGGAGACCGAGGTCGCCGACCGGGCCGCCCCGGTGGTGCTCGCGGCGGCCGACAAGCTGCCCGACGGCGGGGTGCTGGTGGTCGTCAGCCACGGCGGCGCGATCCGCACCACCATCGGCCGTCTCCTCGGGCTCGACCCGCGCAGCTGGGAGGCGCTCGGCGGGCTGTCCAACACCTGCTGGTCCGTCCTCGGCGAGGGCGCCCGGGGCTGGCGGCTGCTGGAGCACAACGCCGGCACCCTGCCCGAGCCGGTGCTCGGCGACGACGACTGACGGGTCCCGGACGCCCGGGGCGGGGCCGGTCCGGAGCCGATTTCAGGAATCCGGCCCCGACCGGCTAAGCTTCTTCTCGTTCGGAGGGCCGAAAGCCCGAGGACAGCGGGGCTATAGCTCAGTTGGTAGAGCGCTTGCATGGCATGCAAGAGGTCCGGGGTTCGAATCCCCGTAGCTCCACAGAAGCAGCGGATCCCGTCTCCCCCAGGGAGGCGGGATCTTTGCGTTCGCACCGCCGTCGTGCTCCGGGCGTGCCGTGAAGCGTCTGGCGGCGCGAAGCGGCCTTCCCGGCGGGACCGTTGGGGACCGGTCTCGGGCCGGCCGGCTCAGCCGGGGGCCGTGGCGCGCTCCCTCCGGTCGCGCCAGGCGATGGCCGCCGCGAGGCACAGGAACGCCGCCCCGGCGGCCGGGTAGACCGCGGAGAGGGCCATCTGGGCCGCGGACTGGTGGAGTTCGGGACGCGAGACCCCGTCGCCGTGCGGTGTGAGCCACAGCGCGTACGAGCAGAAGAGCAGGCCGTACAGCGCGGTGCCGCCCCACCCGAGCGCGGGCCGCCGGGCGCGCGGGGCGCGTCCGGCGAGGAACACGGCCAGGGGAACCGCCCACACCCAGTGGTGCGACCAGGAGATGGGGCTGACCAGGAGGCCCGTCACGGCACAGGACAGCGCCGCCCAGGCGTGCTCCCCGGCCCGCAGGTGCGCAGTGGCGACGGCCAGGCCCGCGCAGGCCGCGAGAACGGCCGGGAGGAGCCACCAGCCGCCCGGGTCGCCGGTGTGCAGCGCCCGCGCGAGCACTCCCCGCAAGGACTGGTTGGCGGTGTCCTCGGCGTTGCCGGCGCGGTCGGCGGAGAAGACGACCCCGGTCCAGAAGCGCCCCGAGTCGCGCGGCAGTACGAGCGCGGAAAGGCCCACCGTCGCCGCGAAGGTGACGCACGCCACGGCGGCCTGCCGCAGATACGGGTTCCACCGCTCGCGCCGCCGCCAGGCCACCGCCGCTCCGCCGACGGCCAGGAAGACCACGAACAGCAACGGGGTCAGCTTGATCCCCGCGGCGACGCCGATGCCGATCCCGGCCGCCCGGTTCCCGCGCCGGGTGAAGTCCCACAGCACCAGGACCGCGAGCAGCAGGTTGACCTGCCCGTACCGCAGCGTCGTCCACACCGGCTCGCACCACACGGCCGCCGCCGCCACGCCGAGCGCGGCCGCCGTCGGGGGGAGCCGCCGCGGCAGTCCGGCCAGCCGGAGCGACAGGTGGCAGAGCGCCACCAGCAGGCCCAGGTTGAGCAGGGTCGCCGCGGTCCGGCAGGCGCCGGTGCCGAGCAGCGTCAGCGGCGTGAAGAGCAGCGCCGCGAACGGGGGGTAGGTGTTGGGCAGCCGGGCGTGGGTGACGCGCATCGCGTACAGGTCCCCGCCCTTGCGCACCGTCCATCCCTCGGCACGGTAGACGGTGAGGTCGATCATCGAGACGTGTGCGGCGCGTTGGGCGGCCCAGAAGGCCGTGAAGGAGACCAGGCAGGCGAGTGCCGCGACGAGGACGGCCCGCCGCGCCGGGAGGCTCCGGGTGGCGTCCTCGGCGGCGGCTCTGGGCTGTGTCGCGGTCACGGCGGCCTGCTCCGCTCTCGGTCGGGGAGGGGTCAGCCGACAGTACCGGGAGCCCTGCCGCGGCGGCCAGGAATGGATTTGGCGAACCGCCCCCATGGCCGTGTAATGTATGCCAGGTCGCCGGGGGGAACCCCGGGAGACGGCAGCGCGGGGCTATAGCTCAGTTGGTAGAGCGCTTGCATGGCATGCAAGAGGTCCGGGGTTCGAATCCCCGTAGCTCCACTTCCGCAGTGTGACGAGAGCCCGTCCGATCGCCTCGATCGGACGGGTTCTTCGTGTTCCGCGTCGGCCGTCTCACCCGGCGGCCGCGCGCCGGGCGAAGGCCAGCACCCTGCGCCAGGCGTCGGCCGAGGCCTCGGTGTTCTCGCCCTGCTTCACGTCGAAGAAGCTGTGCGGGGCGCCGGGGTAGGTGACCACTTCGTGCTCGATCCCCGCCTCGGCGAGGGCGCGCTCGAAGGCGTCGACATGCCGCTGCGGGATGCCGGGGTCGTCTCCCGCCATGAGCGCGAGCACCGGGGCGGTCAGCTCGCCCGCCCGCTGGGTGGGGCCGGGTGCGCCGTCGGGGCCGGGGGCGGGCCAGCAGGAGAAGCCCACCGTCCCGGCCAGGTCGTGGCCCGCCCGCTTCGTGCCCGCGAGGACGGCCAGCCGGCCCCCGATGCAAAAGCCCGCGGTGACGATCCGGCGCCGCTCGCCGCCCTCGGGGGAGCGCAGGTGCGCCACCGCGGCGGAGAGGTCGTCGTACAGGCCGCGCGGGGTCAGCCGCACCATGTGCTCGTCCACCGGGAAGTCCGCGTCCCGTTCGCCCACCCCCGCGGTGCGGCCGTAGTAGTCGACGACCACCGCGTGGTGGCCGTTCTCGGCGAAGCGCCGGGCCAGCTCGATGTAGAAGCGGTAGAGCCCGCGCACATCGGGCAGGATGACGACACCGAGGCCGGAGGGGTTCTCCGGTACGGCCTCGAAGGCGGCGAAGCGGGTTCCGTCCCGCGCGGTGAGCGTGATCCGGTGGTCCCGGGCGAGGGCCTGCGGCCCGTGGGGCACCGGAGGCGCGGAATCGGGTTCGAAGCACATGGTGCGGCTCCCTGGGGGTTCTCGCGGGTCAGTTCTCGAGGCCGGGCGTGGCCATGGCGCTGAACGGGGGCGTGCTGGTGCCCGCGACCCGCATCCGCTGCCACAGGTCGGGGTCGGAGAGCTCGCCCTCGGCCCGGCCGTGCGGGGTGCACACGGTGACGGGGACCGGCTGTCCGCCCACCAGCGCGGACAGCCGCGCGTCGGGGGCCAGCCGGCCGTACCAGTGGTAGCGGCCGTCGAGGGGCTGGAAGTAGCCGGTCAGCCGGATCTCGACGTCCAGGGTCCGGCCTGCCACCAGCAGGGTGGCCGGTCCGGCGTAGCCGTCCTCGTCGTGGTCGTGGTCGTGGTCGTGGTGGGGCCCGTGATCGGACTCGTGGCCGTGGGCGGTCACGACAGCCAGCCGGCCTCGCGCCAGACCTTCTCCGTCGGGCCGCCGATCAGCCCGATCTGCTGGTAGTACGCGGCGATCCGCTGACCGCCGTACTTCGCGTTCTCGATGTTGTTGGGGTTCGCGCGGGCCGCCGCGATCGCGGTCTTCGGGTCGAGCCCGGCCCGCTGGTACATCAGCGGGTTGTAGCGGTCCTTGCGCATGCCGGCGACGATCCCCGCGAGCAGCCGGCGCAGCGCGCCGAGCCGGGCCCTGGACAGGGTGGGCACGAACCGTTCGAGTTCGGTGCGGGCGAAGGAGATGTGCCGGGCCTCCTCGACCACGTGGATGCGGGCGACCGCGCGCACGACGGGCTGGATGGTCTCGTCATTGGACTGCTCGCGCTGGAAGCGGTCGAAGAACTCCTCGGTGAGCAGGATCAGAGCCCACAACGCCGGCACCGGCGCGAAGGTCTTGAGCAGCAGGCCGCTGCGGAGGGTCTTCGGCGGGGTCGGGTAGATCTCGGCGCCGATCTTCTCCACCAGCCTGGCGAACATGATCATGTGCCGGACCTCGTCCGCGACCTCCGTCAGGGCGAACTGCACCTGTGGGGTCGACACGTCGCGCTTGTAGACGTACCGGGAGACCAGGTGGAGCAGGACGTGCTCGGTCCACACCCCGACGGCGACCGAGGCGGCCAGCTCCTCGCGGCTGAGCAGCATCCGCTGCTCGGCGCCGAGCGAGTCCCACAGCTCGGTGCCGTAGAGCGAGCAGCGCTTCTCCGCGAGGAACCACTTGCCCTCGACGAGCGGCGCGTCCCAGTCGATGTCCACCAGGGGGTCGTACGAGTGCCGGGCGGACGCGATGAGCAGCTGGGCCGCCTTCTTCGTCTGGCGGGCGACCGGATCGGCCTTGAGATCGGGCTTGAGCAGTTCGGACGTCATCTCTTCCTCCTAGGACTGCGGTCGGACAATCTGGTGGACGTCCAGCGACAGCGCCTCGCGGACGGGACGGCCGGCCAGCACCTCGACGACGTAACGGGCGGTCAGGACGCCGAAGAGCAGCGAGGTGTAGACCAGCTGCGGAACGCTGTAGTCCGGCTCGTCGCGGTGGGCGCGCACATCGGCCAGCAGGTCCTCGGGCACCAGCTCGCGCGGCACGATCCGCAACAGCAGCTCCCACACCGACTCGGAGGCGACCTGCTCCGCGGTGACCTCGCCGGCCAGCGGTGGCAGCCCGAGGCGGTAGTCGTAGTAGCGGATGTACTGGGTGCCGGACATGTCGTAGCCGGAGACGACGGGCCGGCCCTGGGCCGCGGCCTCGGCGTGCAGGGCGTACTTGGCCCGCCAGCCCTCCGGGGTGGTCACGTCGACGCCGTCGACGACGATGTCGCAACCGCCCAGCAGCGCCGCCACGTTCCCGGGCTGGATCCCCTCCGGGCGCACCTCGGCGACCGCGTGCGGGTTGACCGCGCGGACGCGCTCCGCGGCCACCTCGGCCTTGTTGCGGCCGATGTCGGCGTGCGCGGCGTGCTGTCGGTTGAGGTTGTTCAGCTCGTACACGCCGGGTTCGGCGAGGACGAAGTGCTGCACGCCCAGCCGGGTCAGCGGATCGACGGCCGCCCCGCCCGTCGATCCGCACCCCGCGACGAGCACCACGGCCGTCCGCAGCGCCCGCTGCGCGGCGTCCGGGATCAGGCCGCGGTTGCGTTCGGTGAACGCGGCGTAGAACGCGTCGGGGGCGCCGCCCGTCCCCGTGGCGGCGGTCGCGGCGCGGGCCGGGACGGGTGCGGTCGTGTGGATGCCGGTCATACGTGAACCCTCCGCAAGCGGCCGCCGACCGTCTCCACCAGGCCCTTGAGGGCGTCCAGCGGATTGCGGTCGGTCAGGGCGCGGTCGATGTGTCGGATCAGTCGCCGAAGTTCCTCGCCGTGCGGAGCCCGCGCCACGAAGGGCTTCACCACGTCGCGCTGCGTGTAGAGCGGGAACATCAGGTCGTCGGCGGGCAGCGAGGGCCGGGTGCCCTCCAGCACCGTGATGTCCTTCAGGCTGCGCAGCAGCCTGCGGATCGCGACGCCCTCCTCGCCGTCCCCCACGAGCGCCTCGGGGGCCGGCTCGATCCGGCCGAGCGCGGTGTAGAAGCCGAGCATCAGCTCCAGTGTCAGGCGGAGCCGCGCGTAGGCGCTGGAACGATTCTGCTCGGCGCGGTGCACCAGCCGCTTGACCTCCCACACGCGGCTGGTGTCCAGGTCCCCGTCGCACTCCACGTGCTCGAAGAGATTGACTCCGTGGGCGACCTCGCACGGGAAGAGCGACCGTGCCGGGTCCTTGAGGTGCCGGGGCACCGGGTTGGTCGAGCCGACCAGCGAGAGATAGCGCAGGATCGCGCCGCTCGGCCCGTCGAGGGCGAGCACGTGGATCTCGTTGCGGTGGCCGCCGTGGGGCTCGGTCACCAGCGAGCGCCGGAAGGCGAGATCCGCGCTGGCGAACCTCAGGCGCAGGTACTGGGCGAGCCGGAAGCCGTAGATACCGTGGCGGTACGGCTCCGGCAGCCCGTCGTCGCGCACGGCGAGGACGGTCGGGCCGCCGGGCCGTTCGCAGTGGTAGAGGAGGCTCTCCGCGGGCACCTGGGCGGCGAGCCCCGTGAAACTGGTCAGGCTGTGCACCATCTGCACCTCGGCGGCGTAGACGTCGGTGCTCCGGGCCCGTTCGAGTGTCTGCTCCATCGCGATGGCTCCCTCGGCCGGATCGTGGATCAGGCGCGGTGGCCGTAGAGCGCGCCCGTGACGGCCAGTGCGAGGACCTCTGGGGTGCCCTCGTAGATGCGGGCCCCGAAGGACTCGCGGACGAACTTCTCGACGTCGTACTCCCGGCAGTAGCCGCGGGCGCCGAGCATCGACATGGCCTCCTCGGCCACCTCGATGGCGATCCGGTCCGCGAAGAGCTTGGCGGCGGCCGGGCCGTAGGTGGGGGCGGGCAGCATGTTGTCGGCCTGGTGGGCGGCCTGGAGGTAGAGGAGCCGGGCGGCGTCGATCTTCACGGACATGTCGGCGAGCTTCCGCGCGCTGAACTGGTGCCGGTACAGCGGCACCCCGGCCTGGACGCGCTCGCCGCACCACTGCTTGGCGATCTCGAACGCGCCCCGGGCGACGCCGGTGGAGATCGCGGCGACGGTGGCGCGGGCCTGGTTGGACTGCATGGTGAGGAAGTTCCAGCCGTTGCCCTCGCCGTGCACCACGTTCGCGGCGGGGACCCTGACCTCTTCGAGGACCAGGGTGGTGCCGAGGCAGGCGCGGTAGCCCATCTTGTCCGCGACCGGGCCGCGGGTCACGCCCTCGCTGTCCAGCGGGACGACGAAGGTGGTCAGGCCGTCCGCCCCCGGATGTCCCTCGAGGTTGGCGAAGACGGTGCACCACTGCGCGACCTTGCCGTTGGTGATGAACCGCTTGACGCCGTTGAGGACGTAGGTGTCGCCCTCCCGGCGGGCGGTGGTCACCTCCTGTGCGTACGGGGAGTTCTCCGGGATGAGCAGGTCGCAGCCGGCCACCTCCTCGGTGATGGCGTTGCAGGCGAGCACCGGCTCGGCGCCGAGGAACCCGGGGATGAACCGGGCCTGGAGGTCGGGGTCGCCGGAGGCGAGCACGCTGCTCTGGCCGAGCAGCGACGCACCGAAGATCAGCGCGGTACTGGCGCAGACGGCGGCGAGCTCCTCCAGGGCGACGGCGACACCGAGCACCCCCACGCCTCGGCCGCCGAACTCCCGGGGCAGGGTCATCCGCAGCAGCCCCAGCTCGTGGCCCTGGCGGACGATCTCCCAGTCGAAGTCGTCGTGCGGCGCGAGGTCGTTGTCGAGGACACGGGGCTTCACGACGGTGCGCGCGAACTCGCGGACCTCGTCGCGCAGCCGCTCCACCTCGGGCGGCAGCGTGAACAGGGAGGGCATGGCGGCCGCGCTGAGGGCGGCCGCGTCGGACAGGGTCGGCGCATTGGTCACGATGCCGGTGCTGACGGCGGCGGTCATGGCGGTCATGCCTTTCATCGATGTCGTACGGTCGTCGAAGGCGTCACGGACGGGTCAGGCGGACAGCTCGGCGTACGCGGCGCCCACCGCGGGCAGCAGGTCGGCCAGCTGCCGTACCTGGGCGACCGGGCCCTTGATGGTCAGCCGGCGCTCCACCACGGCGTTCATCAGCGGCAGCCGGCCGCTCCACACCTCGTGGGCGGTGTCCGGCCCCATCTCGAAGCGCAGGGTGGGAGGGAAGGGCGGTTCGCCCGTCACCACACCGTCGGAGGAGACGAAGACGGCGGCGCCGGGCTCGGGCTGGACGAAGAACAGCGAGAGACCGCGGTCCTTCAGCTTGGCGGTGAAGTCGTCGTCGGCGAGCAGGGCGCAGAACAGTGTCCGGTGGTCCACGGTCATGGCGGATGGCCTCTCGTTCATCGGGCTCGGGTCAGGCGGTGCGCAGCAGGTCGGCCGCGCGCTCGGCGAGCATCACGGTCGGGGCGTGGGTGTGCGCGCGGGGGACGACAGGAAGTGCGCCGGCATCGACGACGCGCAGTCCCGCTGTCCCCCGCACGCAGAACAGGGGATCCACGACCGACGCCTCGTCCGCCCCCATACGGCAGGTGCCCACGGGGTGGTAGAGCGTCTCCGCGTGGCGTCGCACCAGGGCGGCCACGGCGTCGGCGGAATCGTCCAGGACCCCGGCGACCAGCGGCTCCCCGAGCCACGGCGCCAGCGGCTCCCGGCGGAGGATGTCCTGGGCCCGGCGGATGCCCGCGGTCAGCGTGGCCAGGTCGGCCCCGCCCGGGTCGGTCAGATAGCCGGGGTCGATCAGGGGCGCCGCGGCCGGGTCGGCGGACCGCAGCGTGATCCGGCCGCGGCTCTGCGGCTGCAGCAGGACGACGCTGAGCGTCACCCCGTGCCCGGGGTCGCCGCGCCCGTGGTCGAGGAACGGCACCGGCATCCACAGCAGTTCGACGTCCGGGGCCGCCGGCCGCTCGTCGGTGCGCAGCCAGGCCACGGCCTCGGCGAGGTTGGAGCTCAGCTTCCCGGTGCGGTGGCGGAAGTACCGCATCACGTCCTCGGCCTGGTCGCCGATGCCCGGCGAGACCGGTTCGCGGGCGGCCAGGGCGAGCGGCGCGAACAGGTGGTCGCTCAGCCCCCGGCCCACCGCGGGCAGCTCCACGGCGACCGGGACGCCGTGCGCGCGCAGCTGCTCCGGGTCGCCGACGCCGGAGAGCATGAGCAGGTGCGGGCTGCCCACCGCGCCCGCGGCGAGGATCACCTCGCGGGCCGCCGCCACCGTCCGCGGGCCGTCCACCGTGGCGATCTCCACGCCGACCGCGCGGGTGCCGTCGAGCACGACCCGCCGGGCCTGCCCCGCGGTGAGGACGGTCAGGTTGTCCCGGCCGAGGGCGGGGCGCAGATAGGCGTCGGCGGTGCTCCAGCGACGGCCGTTGCGCTGGGTCACGCGGATCGGCCCGCAGCCCTCGGGCGCCGTCCACTCGGTGTCGCCCATCGGCGGGATGCCCGCCTTGGCGCAGGCGGCGAGGAAGTCGGCGGTGGTCGGATTGGGATCCCGCAGGTGCCGGACGCCCAGGGTCTCCTCGGCCCGCCGGAAGTACGGTTCCACCTCGGCGAAGCCCCAGCCGGTGAGGCCGGCGGCGGCCCAGCCGTCGTAGTCCGCGCGGTGACCGCGCGTCCAGATCTGGGCGTTGAGCGAGGAGGAACCGCCCAGGGTCCTGCCCCGCGGCCAGAAGACCTCACGGCCGCCCAGGGCCGGCTGGGGGGCGGTGGAGAACGCCCAGTCGTACTCCGTGCCGAACAGCTTGGGGAACGCGGCCGGGATGCTGATCTCCGCCTTGCGATCGGGACCGCCCGCCTCGACGAGGACGACCCGCACCGAGGGGTCCTCGCTCAGCCGCGCGGCGAGGACGCAGCCGGCCGAGCCGGCGCCGACCACGACGTAGTCGGCGCCGGCGGCCGAGGCGGCGGGCCCGGTCACGCGACGTCCTGCGCGAGGTTGCGGATGATCTCGGACGCGAGCACGGCGTGGCCGTGCATCGAGAAGTGGATCCCGTCCCCGCTCATCAGCGTGGGCTCGTTCCGGACCGGATGCCGCTCCATCTCCACGACGGTGGCGTCGTAGCGGCCGGCCACGGCCCTGATCCGCTCGTTCAGCGCGGCGATCCTGGTGCGGAACTCGGCCAGTTCGGGGAAGGCGTCGAAGATGTCGGCGACCGTGAAGGCGAAGATGTGCGCCTTCCGCTCGCGCAGCGCCCGGTAGATGGCGTCGAGGTCGGCCTCGACCGCGTCCAGGTCGGGCTCCGGGACGAACAGGTCGTTGCCGCCGGAGGCGACGTTCACCAGGTCGGGGCGGAACGCCAGCACCCGCTCCAGCTGGGTCTCGCGCACCTGGGCGGTGCGCAGCCCCGTCTCGCCGGTGTTGAGGTACTCCAGTCCGGGCCGGGTGGCCCGCAGGGCGCCCGCGACCCGATCGGGCCAGGGCACGTCGGCGTAGCCGGGGCACGGGCCGCCCACGCCCTGGGCGAAGCTGTCGCCCATCACGGCGAACCGGCGCCAGGGCGCGGGGCGCAGCAGCTCCGCCGCCGCGTCCTCCGCCAGGCAGTGCCGGTCGGCGCGCTCCTTCGCCGGGGTCACGGCGGCGCTCACGCGGCGTCGATGGGGGTGGCGAGGGCCTGCACGACCAGCTCCTCGACGTCCTGGACGGTGATGATGTCGGGCACCGTCCCCTGGCTCACGGAACTGAGACCGAAGGCGGACTCGATCTGCAGCGACAGCTCGATCACGGCGAGGGAGTCGTAGCCGAGGTCCTCCACCAGGAGGTCCGAGGGGGCGACGTCCCGCTTGCCGCTGGGGCTCATCTCGCCGACGATCTCGCGGACCCTGGCGCGTGTGGACTCGTTGGACATGCCGAACTCACTTTCCTGAGAGGTGTACTGACGGGTGGCTCACCGGGCGGCGGCGTCGCGGGCCGCGGCACGGATCGGGTGCGGGGCCGACCACCGCTCCTCGTAGGCGGAGAGCGCCTTGTCGATCTCCTCGCGCCAGGCCCGCTGGGCGCGGTCGGCCAGTTCGGGCATACCGATCAGGCGCAGCTGTTTGACCAGCCGCTCCTCGCCGATGTCGACGGAGCCCTGCAACTGCGCGGCCCGGCTGGCGAGCGCGGCGGGGATGGCGGGCGAGGGGTTGTGGCGGGCCGGGCCGACGAGCACCCAGGCCGCCATCCCGACCGCCTCGAAGTGGGCGTCCTCGACCACTCGGCCGAAACCGCGCGCCACGCCGTCCTCGGCGGCCCGCAGCCCGAACGAGACGTGCCGGGACTCGTCCCGCGTGACGTTGGTCAGGCCCTCCTCCAGGGCGGCCAGCCGCAGCCGCCGGGCGAGGAAGCGGGTGGTGCGCAGCGCGGTGGCGGCCAGCACGCCCTCGGTGATCAGGTGGTAGTAGACCAGGGCGCGGTACCAGGACTCGGTGTCGCCGCTGCGCCGGACCTCCGAGGTGACCCTGGTGAGCTCGGGGGCGAAGACCTTGGCGTAGTCGGCCGCCGCCTCCAGGTCGCCGCCCTCCGCGGCGTCGAGGTCGATGCCGCAGGCGTCCTCCAGGTAGGTCTGGAAGAACCTCACGTGGCGGGCCTCGTCGGCGAGCTGGGTGCACAGGTAGATGCGGTCGTCCTCGGTCGGCGGGCTGTCGATCAGCGTGCCGAGGGTGTGGGTCACCGCGACCTCGCCGACCTCCAGTTCGGCCAGCGCGCCCAGCATCTGCTGCCGCATGAACGGGGTGAGGGCGTTCCAGCGCTCCGCGTCACGGGCCGGCCTGACCTCGGCGACGCTCCACTGCTGCCGTTCCCAGCGGCGGTAGAGGTCGGCGGAGGTGGCGAGCCGGCCCTGCCGTTCCTGGCCGGGTCCGTGCTCGTCGGCGCCGGTTTCCGCGGTGATGTCGGGGACGTATCCCTGGCCGGGGCCGGTGTCCGTGGTGGCGGCGGTCGTCATGGCACTCGTCTCCTTGTGGGAATTCACGTCGTCAGGGCATGCGTGACCGCGGCGGGAATGCGGCGGAATTCACGGATGACGGAAAGGAATGTGCTGCGCATGGGACTGTGAAGGGGACTGCGGCTGCGGCGCACGTGCCGGGAGGGCCGGGTGCGCCGGATGTGCGGGAGGCGCCGGGTCAGCCGGTGACGGGGCCGGCGGGAGCCGTGCCGTGCACGACCTCCCCGATGGCCTCTCCGTCCTGGAAGCGGCGCCAGAGCAGGCGCCGGCGCGGCTTGCCGCTGGAGGTGCGGGGGATGCCGCCCCGCGCGGCGCGGACCACGGTGACCCCGACGGTGTCGTCGGTGGCGGCGCGGACCACGGCGAGCGCGCCGTCGAGCCAGCCGGCCTGCCCCGATTCGACGACGGCCACCACGTGGTGGGCCTCACCGGTCGTGCCGAGGGCGACGGCACAGCGCCCGGACGGGATGCCGTCGATCGCGGTGAGCGCGGTCTCGAGGTCCTCCGCGTGCACCTTCCGACCGCGGACCTTGATGCTGTCGCCGACCCGCCCGACCACGAACAGCTCGCCGTCCAGCAGGAATCCGGAGTCGCCGGTGCGCAGGCCGCCGTCCGTGAAGTCGGACGAGGCGTCCGGTACCGAGGACCGGTAGCCGCCCGCCACGGACGCCCCCCGGACGCGGATCTCGCCGAAGTGCCCCTCGGGGAGCGGCGCGCCGTCCTCGTCGACGATGTCCACGCGGGTGCCCGGCACCGCCGGGCCGCAGGACGTCAGCCAGTTCGTCCCGCCGTCGGGGTGTGCGGACCCGAGCCGTCCGCGGTCGGTGGGCACGACCGGCCGGCCGGTGTGCAGTCCGCCCTCCAGCCGTACGGTGCGCGCCCCGGTGCCCGGCGTGACGCCCGAGACGGCGAGGGTGGCCTCGGCGAGTCCGTAGCAGGGGGCGAAGGCCGTGGCGCGGAAGCCGTGAGGGGCCAGCAGCGCGTCGAAGGCGGCGGCGGCACGGGGATCGATGCGCTCCGCTCCGTTCATGGCGACCCGCCAGCCGGAGAAGTCCATTCCCTCCAGGTCCTGCGGACGGACGCGTTTGGCGGTGTAGCCGTATCCGAAATTGGGGGCGGTGGTCACGGTCGCGCCGTGCCGGCCGTGCGCCTCCAGCCAGCGCAGCGGGTCCCGAACGAAGTCCAGGGGTGACATGAGCCACAGGTCGATCTGGGCCGTGAGCGAACCGAGGAACGTTCCGATGAGCCCCATGTCGTGGTAGAGCGGGAGCCAGGAGGAGCAGGAGTCGGCGGCGGATATCCCCAGCCACTCGTGAATGCTCCGGACATTCGCCGCCAGATTGTCCCGGGACACCCGGACCCCCTTCGGGGAGCCGCTGGATCCCGACGTGAACTGCAGGAGCCCGAGGTTCGCCGGAGCGCGTCGCGCGGAATCCTCGATCGGTAATTCTGCCGCGCCGTCGAGGAGTACCACGGAGCTGCCGTCCAGTTGTGCCGATGTTTTCCCGGCTATTTCGGCGAGGGGCGCGTCGGACAGCACCAGGACCGGTTCGGCGACCTTCAGGATGTCCGTGACGTGCTCGGTGTACCGGTCATTCCCCTGGAAGGTGAGGGGCGAGGCGATGGGGGCCGGTGTGAGGCCGGCCAGCATGGTGCCCAGGAAGGCGGGTGCGAAGTCACGTACCTCGCTGACCAGCAAAGACACCACGTCGCCGGGCTGTGCGCCGTGGGCATGGAGCAAGGAGGCCACTCGGTGCGCCTCGCCGGCCAGTGTGGTGTAGGAGACGAACGACCAGCCGGTACCGGAATCCGAGAAATGGATTCCGCGATCTTCGGCGGCATGGTCGAGCCAATCAAGAACGGTGTGCACCAGGTCCCCCCGCGGTCACTGATCTACGAGCCGGAACATGGTCGTTTTCGAAGTTCCGGCCCTGCCGCGACCGAGTCTGCCATGGGGAGGGGTTGACTGCAAGAAAATTATTTGAGTCGACCCATCGGTAATGATCGGCGGGAGCGGATTGGTTTATTCCTTGAATTCTTTCCGGAATGATTTACTCCGCCGTTCGGTGAGCAATCGTGGGGAATGTTGAGGGAAAACGGGGGGGGCGGCGGCCGGGAGAACGATTCAATGTTCTCCCGGCCGCCGATTTTCCCGGCTCCGGGGCGGGGGTCAGGAGCCGGAGACCTCCGCCGGTGCCGGCGTGTCCGCCTCCTGCCGCGGGGCGGCCGCGGGGGCCCGGTCGGTGAGCCCCAGGGCGGCGAGCGCCGCCACGACGGTGACGGCCGTGCACGCCCGGTACAGGTCGTGGAAGGCGTCGATGCCCGGCGCCGAGTGCGCGGCCAGGATCGCGGCCAGCATCGCCGTCCCCAGGGCGCCGCCGATCTGGCGCGCGGTGAGGTTCATCCCCACGCCGGCCGCGAACTGCAGCGGCGGGAGCGCGGTCGCCGCGATGGACGACAGCGAGGTGACGGCGAAGCCGAGACCGCCGCCGCCCAGGAGTCCGGTCGGGACCCAGGCCCCCCAGAAGTCGGGTTCGGCGCCCAGGAAGTCACTGCCCATCAGCGCGGTGCACGCGGCGAACATCAGCGCGCCGAGGACCACCAGCCAGCGATGCGTCGCCGGTCGGGAGACCCGGCCGGCGGCGGTCGAGGTGATCATGGAGGCGACCGCGCCGACGCTCATCGCCCCGGCGGCCTCCATGATGCTCCAGTGCCACACCCCGGTGGCGAAGAGCGCGCCCGCCAGCAGCCAGGCGAACATCGACACGCCGAAGACCGCGGAGACGCCGTTGACCACCGCGTACTTCCGGCTCTTCCACAGGTCGGTGGCGATGGCCGGGGACTCGTGCCGCCGCGACCTCAGCACCGCGAACGCGCCCAGAGCCAGTCCGCCGGCGAGCAGGCCGAGCGTGCGGGCGCTCGTCCATCCCCAGGAGTCGCCCTCGGTGAGCGAGGCCACGACCAGTCCGATGCCGAGCGCGAGCGCCGCCGTGCCCACGACGTCGGGAAGCCTGCTGCCCGTCGCGGGCTGATGGCGGGGGAGCGCCCTCAGCCCGGCGACGGCCAGCAGGACGCCGATGGGCACATTGATGTAGAAGACCGCACGCCAGCTCAGCTGCTCCACGAGCACGCCGCCGATGGCCGGGCCGACGACCGCGGAGAAACCCGCCACCGCCGACCAGGTGCCGATCGCCTTGATCAGCTTCTCCAGTGGGGTCGAGGACATGATCAGACTGAGCGCAGAGGGGATCATCCCCGCCGCGAGCGCTCCCTGCGCGAACCGCGCCCCGATCAGCCACTCCGGGCCGGTGGCCGCGCCGCAGGCCAGTGAGGCGAGCGTGAAGCCGGCCAGCGACCAGAGGAAGACCTTGGTGCGCCCGACGGTGTCGGCCAGCCGTCCCGCCGGCGTCAGTACGGCGGCGAACATCACCGCGTAGCCGCTGACCACCCAGGTCAGCGTGGCCATCCCGGTGTCCGGGAACTTCTCGATGATCTTGGGGAACGCGATGTTCACGACGGACAGGTCGAGGAACGCCATGAAGGTCGCGCCCGAGCAGAGGAGCAGCACCAGGCCCGGATTGACCTCGGGCTCTCCCTGCCCACTCCTTAAGCGATCGGACATAGTACGGCACACCTCCGGTGAGCGGGTATGACGGAACTGCTGCGGACCGGCCGTCTCGGGTAAGATGGACAGGGTCCTTACGTTCTTAGCGTGCCAAGAACGTAAGGTTCCTGTCAATGCGAGGGGAGACCTGGGTGGACGCCGACATCGATGAGCTCTGCCTGAGCTTCCTGGTGCGTCAGGCCTGGCTGAACATGCGCGGGGCCATGGACGGCGCCTTGTCGGGGCTCGGGCTGTCCGTCGCCCAGTACGCGTCCCTGCTCGTGCTGGCGGACCAGCCGGGCATCACCATCGCCGACCTGGCCCGTGCCGTCGCGAGCACCCGGCAGTCGGCCAACGAACTGCTCGCCGGGCTCGCGGACCAGGGTCTGGTCGAACGCCGGCGGCACCCCACGGACGGCCGCAGCCAGCAGGTCTTCCTGACCGACGCCGGGCGTGAGCGCCTCGAGGAGGCCCGGCCCGTGGTGCGCGAGCGCGAACGGGAGCTCGAGGCCGGGTTCAGCAACGAGGAGCGCCGGCTGGCCCGGCAGTGGCTGCGACGCATGACCGGTGACCGCGCGGAGTGAGCGCGCGGTGCCGGCCCGGCGGCCGGCACGGACGTACGAGGGGCCCGGCACCGTGGGCCGTGGGTGCCGGGCCCCTCTGCCACGCGGCCGCGGTCAGCGGCGGCCGCCCTCCTCCATGCGCAGCGCCAGTGCGGGGCAGCGGGCCACCGCGCGCTGCGCCGCCGCGTCCAGGTGCGGTGGGACGGGGGTGCCGGCGATATCGGGGTAGCCGTCCCGGTCCAGCCGTACGATCTCGGGCAGCACGCCGGCGCACAGTCCGTGGCCCTTGCACAGCGTCCAGTCCACGACCAGGCGCTTGTTGCTGGGCTGCGCGGCCGTCGCGCCCGCGGGGGCGCCGCCGCGCAGCACCGGCGGGTCGGACTTCAGCAGTGGGAGCACGCCCACCGTGGGGCGCCCGCAGCCGCCGCCGAGGACGTGGGCGGCCAGGTCGTCGGTGAAGGCGTTGATGGTGGACATCACGAAGCGCATCGAGCCGTCGGGGTGCTTGCACACCCCGCGGCCCTTCACCGCCACCGCGGTCTGCCGCAGTTGCTCCAGCGCGGCCTGCCCGCCGCCGTTGAGCACGTCCTGGAGCAGTCCGGCCATACGCGGCAGCCCGAGGCGGCACGGCCCGCACTGGCCGGCCGTCTCGGCGGCCAGCCACTGCGCGACCCGCAGCGACTCGCCCAGCGGGCACAGGCCCGGGTCCAGCGGGAGCAGGGCGCCCGCGCCCAGGGTGGCCTTGTGGGCCTCCAGGCTCTCGCGGGCGATGGTCACCATCGAGGCGACGTTGGGGTCGATCCAGTTGCCGTGGTAGCCGCCCACGAGCACGCCCTGCCCCGGGTTACCGCCGCACATCTGCAGGATGTACGACATCGGCACGCCCGTCGGGGTCTCCACGACCGTCTGCCGGGGCACCGAGCCGGAGACGGTCAGCATGGCGGTGCCGGGCTCGCCGGGGGCGCCCGCGGAGCCGAAGCGGATTGCTCCCATGCGGGCACCGATGGCCAGTTGGGTGTAGGTCTCGGTGTTGGAGAAGAGTGTCGGCAGGCCGCCGAGGCCGGATTCGCTCGCACTCACCTTCTTGCCGGGCGGCAGGGGGAGGCCGCCGTTGGCCGCCGAGATGATGCCCGAGGACTCGCCGGACACGAAGCGCTCCGGCATGCGCACGATCCGGGCCCTCAGCTGGCGGCCGCGCTTGGTGCCGAGGCCGCGTTCGGCCAGCGCGTCGCGGACGGACTGCTCGTTGGTGTCGCGGGTGACGCTGATGACGAGTTCGCGGGCGCCGAGGATCTCGGCGCACAGCAGGGCCCCGTCCAGCATGAGATGCGGGGCGCGGCGCAGGATGACCGCGTCCTTGCGGCAGGCCGGCTCGCCCTCGCAGCCGTTGACCATCACCGCGGTGGGGGAGCCGCGCCGGCGCGCGGCCTCACCGACGGCCTTGAGCTTCTTGTAGAAGGGGAAACCCGCGCCGCCGCGACCGCGCAGGCCCATCAGTTCGGCGAGGTCGAGCAGTTCGCCCTCGGTCATGCTCGGCATGGAGCCGTGGACGTTCAGGTGGGTCACCCGGTCCAGGCGCTCCACCTCGTCGAAACCCGCGGTGATCCGGGGCAGCCCGACAGTGCGCACGTCGGGGAGCACGTCACCCGCCCCCGAACGAGGGGCGGGTGACCGGTTCGGTATGGCGGGAACGCTCATCGCTGTCCTTCATAGGGTCCGGGCGTGGACTGCTGCCAGGCGATCGGCTGGAGCCGGTCGGCCCCCAGCGGGTCCGCGTCCTGCGCGCCGCCCGGCATCGGCGTACCCCACGCCGGGGTGCCGTCCCAGCCGGCCTGCTGGGCCTGCTGCTGGAGTTGCTGCTGGTACGGCACCTGCGGTTGCTGCGGGTACGTCGCCTGAGGTTCGGCCGGTAACTGCGGCAGTTGCATCGTGGCGGCCGCGGGATCCATGCCGAGGGTACGGTCAGGGGCCGGGGGAGGGACAGCCGTGTACTGCTGGGCGGTGGGGAAGTTGGGCAGCGGCGGCAGCGGTTCGCTGTAGGCGCTGGCCAGGCTGGGCCCGGTCTCCTCACGCGGCGCGGCGCGCCGTCGGCCGCCGGAACCGCCCCGGGACGCGGCCCGTTCGCCCCCGAGCTTGCGGAAGGAGGCGGAGCGTTCGCGGGTCTCGGGGAAGAGCGCCTCGCCGCGGGTCCTGCGGAGCCGGTAGATCAGGCCGATGGCGACACCCACCAGGCAGATCCCGTAGGCCACGACGATCCAGGACTTGGCCGAACGGCCGGACTGCAGGCCGTGGATCAGCGCCATGCACCAGGACGCGTACGCCGTGCTGTGCAGGATGCGCCACCGGACGGGGTGCCGGTTGGCGGCGAAGATGCTGCGCATGGCGCCCGTGGCGGCGGCGAGGATCATCAGGTAGGCGGCCAGCACGCCGAGAGCGATGAGGCCGTCCCGGCCGGTCACCCCGAGGGGGAGGAAGGCGCCGGCGGTGGTGACACGTACCTCGATGACCTTCGTCGTCACGTGCAGGATCAGGAACCCGATCGCGGCCACGCCCAGGCCACGGTGGATGCCCTGGGTGAGCAGGCGTTCGCGGGGCCCGAGGAAGAAGGTGTCGGTGGACACCAGGCCCCAGATGACGGTGCAGCTCAGGGAGACGAGGGTGAGGACGCCGGCGCCGAAGTCCAGGAACGCCCGCAGGTACGGACCCGCGGTGGCGGCGAGGACGAGCAGGGCGGCGGCGGTGCCGGCGATCGCCCAGGCGCGGGGCGACCGTGCGGCGCGAAGGGCCCCGGACAGGATGTCGCTCGCCGGTATCGGGGGGGTCCGGCGACCGTCCGGGGACTGTCGGTTGGTGCGCATGCGGCAGACGCTAACCCGTACGGGTGGTCGGATCGATCGTCTTTCGACAACCCGGGATGACGATCATTACGAACTGCTAACGTCGGTTTGTTCGGGCGCTGTTCGGGCGCTGTTCGGCAGGGATGACCGGTCCTTCAGCGGAGCGCCCGCTCTCCGGCACCATATGTCCGCATTCCGAGTCGGATTGCCGTCCCAATTGCCCTTTCGTGGGCCTTCCTTGAGTCCTTCTTGGCGCACACATGTCCCTGGCGTGAGCTGTTCACCGCGAGAGTGGCCTGGCGGTCCACGCGCGCTGCCGGTTCCGGCGCGCCGCCGCTCCGCGCGAACTTCACACAGCAGGGGGTTACATGAGCTCCACCCGCTCGAGGAAGCGGGCCGGCCTGGCCCTGGCGGCGACACTGCCGCTGGCCGCCGGTGTGCTGGCGATGGGCATACCCAGCGCCCAGGCCGACGCATCGCACGGACGTCACAACCTCGCCGGCGGCAAGCCGGCCTGGGCCACCGCAAAGGCGGACAAGGGCGCCACCGCCGACTCGGCCGAGGTCACCCTCCGGGTGTACCTCGCAGGCCGCGACGCCCAGGGCCTGGCGGCCTACGCGCAGGCGGTGTCCGACCCCGGTTCCGTCTCGTACGGCAAGTTCCTCTCGCCGAAGCGGGCCAAGGCCCGCTTCGGCGCCTCCGCGCGGCAGGTCGCGCAGACCCGGTAGTGGCTGGAGTCCTCCGGGCTGAAAATCACCGGTGCCAACGACCACTACCTGACCGTCACCGGCGAGGTCGCCGACGCGGAGAAGGCTTTCGGCACCCAGCTCCACAACTACGTAAAGGGCGCGAAGACTTACCACGCCCCGACCGGGACCGCCTCCGTCCCGGCCTCCCTGGGCGGCGCGGTGCTCACGGTCACCGGCCTGGACAACTCCCCGCGGCGCGCGCGGCACCAGGACACGCTGCCGCCGCCCGGTGCCGTCTTCAAGAACTCCGGCCCCTTCTCCACTTATTACGGGTCGAACACCGACAAGAAGCTGCCGGTCGCCTACGGCACGCACGCCCCGTACGCCGTCAAGGGCTACACGGGCAGGCAGTTGCGCGCCGCCTACGGCGCCGGCTCGTACAACGGCAAGGGCGTCACCGTCGCCATCACCGACGCGTTCGCCTCCCCGACGATCGTCGCCGACGCCCAGAAGTACGCCGCCCGCAACGGCGACGCCCCGTACAAGCGCGGCCAGCTCTCCCAGGTGCTGCCGGACGACTACCGCTACACGAGCCCCGACGAGTGCGACGCCTCCGGCTGGTACGGCGAGGAGACCCTGGACGTCGAGGCGGTGCACGCGGTCGCACCGGCCGCCGACATCACTTACGTCGGCGCCTCCTCCTGCACGGACGACGACCTGCTCGACGCGCTCGGCAAGATCGTCGACCACCGGCTCGCCGACATCGTCTCCAACTCGTGGGGCGACCTCGAGTCCAACGAGACGCCGGACATCGCCGCCGCCTACGACCGGATCTTCCAGATCGGCGCGGTCGAGGGCATCGGCTTCTACTTCTCCTCCGGCGACGCGGGCGACAACGTGGCGAACCCGCTGGGCACGGGCGCGAAGCAGGTCGACACCCCGGCGAACTCCCCCTGGGTCACCTCCGTCGGCGGCACCTCGCTCGCCGTCGGCAAGGGCGACAAGTACCAGTGGGAGACCGGCTGGGGCACCCTGAGGGCAACGCTGTCCGTGGACGGCTCCAGTTGGACGGCCTTCCCCGGCGGCTTCACCTCCGGCGCGGGCGGCGGCACCAGCAGGCTCTACGGGCAGCCCTTCTACCAGCGCGGCGTCGTCCCCGACTCGCTCGCCCTGGCAGGCGGTGGCACGGTCAAGCAGCGCGTCGAGCCGGACATCGCGGCCGTCGCCGACCCGAACACCGGCTTCCTGGTCGGCCAGACCCAAGCGTTCCCCGACGGGTCCTTCCAGTACAGCGAGTACCGCATCGGTGGCACCTCGCTCGCCGCGCCCGTCATCGCGGGCGTCCAGGCGCTGGCGCAGCAGGCCCGGCACGGCGTGCCGATCGGCTTCGCGAACCCGCTGATCTACGACCGCTACGGCACCGGCGCGTACCACGACGTGACCGACCACCCGCTGGGCCGCGGCAAGGACCTCGCGGTGGTCCGCGTGGACTACGCCAACGGCTTCGACGCGGCGGACGGGCTGCTCACCTCGCTCCGCAGCCTCGGCAAGGACAGCTCGCTGTCCGCGGTCGTCGGGTACGACGACGTGACCGGCGTCGGCACCCCGGCGCGCGGGTACGTCGACTCGTACAAGCCGCACCACCGCCGCTGAGCACGGCCGGAAACGGCAGGGACGGGCCCGTACCGGGGGGATCCTCGGTACGGGCCCTTTCCGCTCTGGGGTACCCTGACCCCATGCATGCCGTACGCCTTCTGCTTAGCAAGCCGCGCTGACCAGGATCGATGTCAGTGCGGCGCCCCTCCTGTGCGAGGGGCTTTTTCGTTTCCGCAGTTCGCAGGCAGATGTCCGTACGGCGGCCGGGCCGCAGGCCGTCATGACAGCGATGGAGTACGAAGGACGATGAGCGAGACCACCCCCGCCGCCGAGGCGGCTGCGCCCCACCGCTACACGGCCGCCCTGGCCGCCGACATCGAGAGCCGCTGGCAGGACTTCTGGGAGCAGAACCAGACCTTCGCCGCCCCGAACCCCACCGGTGACCTGGCCGGGGACGGCGAGCTGGCCAAGCCCAAGAAGTTCATCATGGACATGTTCCCGTACCCCTCGGGCGCGGGACTGCACGTCGGCCACCCCCTGGGTTACATCGCCACCGACGTCTTCGCCCGCTTCCAGCGGATGACCGGGCACAACGTGCTGCACACCCTGGGCTTCGACGCCTTCGGCCTGCCCGCCGAGCAGCACGCCGTGCAGACCGGCGAGCACCCTCGGGTCACCACCGAGGCGGCCATGAACAACATGCGGTCCCAGCTGCGCCGGCTGGGCCTGGGCCACGACAAGCGCCGGTCGTTCGCCACTATCGACCCGGACTACTACAAGTGGACCCAGTGGATCTTCCTGCAGATCTTCAACTCCTGGTACGACCCGCAGGCCGACCGCGCCCGCCCCATCGCCGAGCTGGTCGAGCAGTACGAGAAGGGTGAGCGGCCCACGCCCGACGGGCGGGCGTGGGCCGAGCTGACCCCCGCCGAGCGCGACGCCGTGCTGGGCGAGTACCGCCTGGCGTACGCCTCGGAGTCCCCGGTCAACTGGTGTCCCGGCCTGGGCACCGTGCTGGCCAACGAGGAGGTCACCGCAGACGGCCGCTCCGAGCGCGGGAACTTCCCGGTCTTCAAGGCCAAGCTGCGCCAGTGGATGATGCGCATCACCGCCTACGCGGACCGCCTGCTGGCCGACCTGGACGCGCTGGACTGGCCCGAGGCGATCAAGCTGCAGCAGCGCAACTGGATCGGCCGCTCCGAGGGCGCCAAGGTCGACTTCGCCGTCGAGGGTCACGGCGACACCCCGGTCACCGTCTTCACCACACGCCCCGACACCCTGTTCGGCGCCACCTACATGGTGCTGGCTCCCGAGCACCCGCTGGTCGACACCGTGGTGCCGGCCGCCTGGCCCGAGGGCGCCAAGGACGCCTGGACCGGCGGTGCGGCCACCCCGGCCGAGGCCGTCGCGGAGTACCGCAAGCAGGCCCAGGCCAAGTCGGACGTCGAGCGGCAGACCGAGGGCAAGAACAAGACCGGCGTCTTCAGCGGCGCGTACGCGGTGAACCCGCTGACCGGCACCCGCATCCCGGTCTTCGTCGCCGACTACGTCCTGATGGGCTACGGCACCGGCGCCATCATGGCCGTCCCCGGCCAGGACGAGCGCGACTGGGAGTTCGCCACCGTCTTCGACCTGCCCATCATCCGCACCGTCCGGCCGCCCGAGGGCTGGGAGGGCGAGGCGTACACCGGCCAGGGCCCGGCGATCAACTCCGCCAACGACGAGATCGACCTGAACGGCCTGGAGGTCGCCGACGCCAAGCGCAAGGTCATCGCGTACCTGGAGCAGCGCGGCATCGGCGAGGGCACCATCAACTACCGCCTGCGCGACTGGCTGTTCAGCCGCCAGCGGTACTGGGGCGAGCCCTTCCCGATCGTCTACGACGAGGACGGCGTCGCCCACGCCCTGCCCGAGTCGATGCTGCCGCTGGAGCTGCCAGAGGTCGAGGACTACTCGCCGCGCACCTTCGACCCGGACGACGCGGACACCGAGCCCGAGACCCCGCTGTCCCGCAACGCGTCGTGGGTCCACGTCGAGCTGGACCTGGGCGACGGCCGGGGCGTGCGCCGCTACCGCCGCGAGACCAACACCATGCCCAACTGGGCCGGTTCGTGCTGGTACGAGCTGCGCTACCTGGACCCGCACAACGACCGGAAACTGGTCGACCCCGAGATCGAGCGGTACTGGATGGGCCCGCGCGAGGGGCAGCCGCACGGCGGCGTCGACCTGTACGTCGGCGGCGCCGAGCACGCGGTGCTGCACCTGCTGTACGCGCGTTTCTGGTCCAAGGTGCTGTTCGACCTGGGCCACGTCTCGTCCGCCGAGCCGTTCCACAAGCTGTTCAACCAGGGCATGATCCAGGCCTACGTCTACCGCGACAGCCGTGGCTTCCCCGTCCCGGCGGCCGAGGCCGAGGAGAGGGACGGCGGCCACTGGTACGGCGGCGAGCAGGTCAAGCGCGAGCTGGGCAAGATGGGCAAGTCCCTGAAGAACGCCGTCACCCCGGACGAGATCGCCGCCGAGTACGGCGCGGACACCCTGCGCCTGTACGAGATGGCGATGGGCCCGCTGGACGTCTCCCGCCCCTGGGACACCCGCGCCGTCGTCGGCCAGTACCGGCTGCTGCAGCGGCTGTGGCGCAACGTCGTGGACGAGACGACCGGCGAGGTCACGGTGACCGACGCCGAGCCGGACGAGAGCACCCTGCGCGCGCTGCACAAGGCGATCGAAGGCGTCCGCCAGGACCTGGAGGGGCTGCGTTTCAACACCGCCATCGCCAAGATCACCGAGCTGAACAACCACCTGACCAAGGTGGGCGGCCCCGTGCCGCGCTCGGTGGCCGAGCCCCTGGTGCTGCTGATCGCGCCGCTGGCCCCGCACATCGCCGAGGAGCTGTGGCGACGGCTGGGCCACGACGGGTCCCTGGCGCACGAGGACCTGCCGGTGGCCGACCCGGCGTACGTGGTGGACGAGGCCGTCACCTGCGTCGTCCAGATCAAGGGCAAGATCAAGGCCCGTCTGGAGGTGCCGCCGACGATCTCCGAGGCCGACCTGGAGGCCCAGGCCCTGGCCGACCCGGCGGTCGTCGCCGCGCTGGACGGGGCGGGGGTCCGCAAGGTGATCGTGCGGGCGCCGAAGCTGGTGAACATCGTTCCCGCCTGAGGGCCTGAGGGCCTGAGGGGCTGAGCGTCTGACGGTGGCCTGCCCGCCTGGGGACGTGACGGCGGCACGGTCGTCTGGTCGCCCGGTCGGCGCACGTCGGTGTAGGGGGCGGGTAGGGGTTCTCCCGGAACCCTCGCCCGTCCCCGTCCGTTTACGGTGGGCATACAGCCGATCGAACGGATCGGGCCGGTCGGACGGACCGGGCCGACCAGGCAGAGGAGCCGCCGTGGATGTCGCCGTCGCCGTGATCCTGCTGCTCTTCGCCTCTTTCATGGCGCTCGGCGTCTTCGCCGCGGTCAAGACGGCGCGGGCGGTCAAGCGCGGGGTGGAGCGCACGGGCATCGAGGCCCGCCGCGTGGTCGAGGAGACCGGTCTCAGAGCGCGCCGCTACAGCCGGCCGGGGCCCGCCGGGAAGCTCGCCGAGTTGCGCCTTGCGCTGCGTACGTCCATCACGAGCACGGCAGAGGCGCTGGAGGGGCAGGCAAGCGTGGACCCCTCCCTGAGCGAGGCCGTCGCCCTCCTCGGCCGGCTGCGTTCCCACGCCCACGAGCTCGACGCGGAACTGAGGCTGCTGGAGCGCGAGCCCGACCGTGCCCGCATCGCCGCCCGGATCGGCGAGCTCGAGGAGCGCACGCGGCGGATCACCCATTCCGCGGACTCGCTGCGCTGGGCCGCCCAGGACCGCGCCCGCCGCTTCGCCGACGACGATCTCGCGGCGCTGGGCCGCGACATCGACCTGGAGGCCGGGGCGTTGCGGCACTGGGCGCCCGCGGCGCTCCCGGAGCCGGAACCGGAACCGCGCACTCAGCCGGGGAGGCGGCGCGAGCCGGCGTCCGAGCCCGGTGCCGGGCAGCCGCCCAAGGCGTTGTGACGGGCCGGGCGCGGCCGGGAAGGGTTCCGAGGACGTTCACCGGGGTTCACCTCGGCGGAGCCGTACTGTCGTCCGGCCTTCGGCGCGGGTAACCTCCCGCACATGTCGCCCCATGTCGCTATCGTCACCGATTCCACGGCCTACCTGCCGCAGGAGGCCCTGACCCGGCACCGGATCACCGTGGTGCCCCTGGCGGTGGTGATCGGCGACGAGGCGCTGGAAGAGGGCACCGAGGTGTCGGCGCCCGCGGTCGCCCGCGCCCTGCAGCGCCGCAAGCCCGTCACCACGTCGCGGCCGAGCCCGGCGGAATTCGCCGCCGCCTACCGCGCGGTGGCGGCGTCGGGCGCGACCGAGATCGTCTCCCTGCACCTGTCGGCCGAGTTCTCCGGCACCTACGACGCCGCGCTGCTCGCGGGGGCGGACGCACCGGTGCCGGTGCGCGTCGTGGACACCGCCATGGTCGCCATGGCCCTCGGGTTCCCGGTGCTGAGCGCCGCCGAGGCGGCGGAGGCGGGCGGTTCCGCGGATGAGATCGTGGCGGCGGCGGAGAAGCGGGCTTCGGACACCTCGGCGTACTTCTACGTGGACACCCTGGACTACCTGCGCCGGGGCGGCCGCATCGGCGCGGCGCAGGCGCTGCTCGGGTCGGCGCTGGCGGTGAAGCCGCTGCTGCAGCTGGACGAGGGCCGCATCCAGCTGCTGGAGAAGGTCCGTACGGCCTCCAAGGCGCTGGCGCGGCTCGAGGAGATCGTCGTCGAGCGGGCGGGCACCCGGCCGGTGGACATCGCCGTCCACCACCTGGCCGCCGCCGACCGCGCCTCCACCCTGGCGGAGCGGCTTCGCGCGCGGGTCCCCGGCCTCAACACCCTCATCCTCAGCGAGGTCGGCGCGGTGATCGGCGCCCACACGGGGCCCGGGTTGCTGGGGGCGGTCGTCTCCCCGCTGTGACACCTTTCGGGTGACGGGGATATCCACAACCTCTGAACAATTCACAGGACTTGAGCAAGATCATCTCTTTGGTGCCGGTCCGCCTACCGTCCCTGACATGGGATCGACCACCGCAACTCCTCGCCACCGCAGGCATCCGTCCGCATCCGCATCCGCACCCGCATCCGCATCCGCACCCGCATCCGCACCCGCATCCGGATCCGCATCCGGATCCGCATCCGCATCCGCACCCGCATCCGCATCCGGACCCGCGCCCGACCCCGGCGCGGTCCGGGCACGGGCCGCCGCGCTCTTCGCCCCTCTGCCGGCCCGCCCCGAGCCACGGGGTGGGCCGGGTGCGGCGGCGCCGGATCCACCGGAACGATCGGTCGCGCACGAACGACAGGACGCGCGCGAACGGCCCGTCGCGAACGAACGGCCGGTCGCGCCGGAACGGCCGAGCGCCCAGGATCCGCCGCGGCGCCGCGTCGCGGGCGCCTGGCACCTCGCCCTCACCGAACGCCTCCCCACCTGGTTCTCCGTGCGCTGCGGCATCGAGGCGAAGACCGCCGCCGCCCTCGCCGTCGTGCTCCTCCTCGCCCTCGCCTTCGCGGTGCACCACTTCCGCACCGGCCGGCCGCGCACCCTCGCGGTGC
>NZ_CBDRCM010000029.1:0-94634 GCF_965342435.1 Actinacidiphila sp. bgisy160
TTTCGGCCTTTCGGCTTTCGCGCTCCCCGACTTTAGCAGATGCTTTCCGCCGGATTTACCGACCCATCGTGAGGACGCACGTCTCCGTGGCGTTCTCGTCGCGGGGTTAACCCAACGTACTGGAGGAGCCCGGTCGGAGCAAATCGGGGTTGCGTGCGGTGCCGTGGTGTGCCGGGCCTTGAGGGGGTGGCAGACTTGAGTGGTCTGGACCACTTGCTTGGAGGCTTCATCATGACGACTGTCTCGTCGCCCCTGACCGGGCGCGTCATCGGTCTGGCCGCGGTGCCCGACCCCGTGTTCTCGGGTGCCATGGTGGGGCCCGGCACGGCGATCGACCCCGTGCGCGAGCCGTCAGTGGCCGTGTCGCCGGTGGACGGGGTGGTCGTGTCCCTGCACGCGCACGCGTTCGTCGTGGTGGACGCAGACGGGCACGGGGTGCTGACCCATCTCGGCATCGACACGGTGCAGCTGAACGGCGAGGGCTTCGAGGTGCTCGTCAACAAGGGCGACACCGTCGTGCGCGGCCAAAAGATGGTGCGCTGGGACCCCGCGGCGGTCGAGGCCGCCGGCAAGTCCCCGGTGTGCCCGGTGGTGGCTCTGGAGGCGACGGCCGAGGCCCTGGCCGGCCTCGTCGAGGACGGAGAGGTGGCCACTGGAGCCACGCTCTTCTCTTGGACGTAGCCTTTCCGGCAAGGCCACTCCCGACGCATACACACAGGCAACGCGGTCGCGAGCGTCCGCGACAACGGAGACGGGTGAGATGGAGACAACGCTGCGAGGCGTCGGTGTCAGCCACGGCGTGGCGATCGGCGAGGTACGGCACATGGGAACCGCGGTTCTCGAGCCCCCGGCCAAGCAGATTCCGGCCGACGAGGCGCCGCGGGAGCAGGCCCGGGCGCGTCAGGCAGTCGAGGCGGTGGCCAACGACCTGATCGCGCGCGGCAACCTGGCCGGTGGCGAGGCGCAGGCGGTGCTGGAGGCGCAGGCGCTGATGGCGCAGGACCCCGAGCTTGTGGCCGATGTGGAGCGCCGGATCGCGGTGGGCAGCTCGGCGGAGCGCGCGGTGTACGACGCCTTCGCCTCCTACCGGGCCCTGCTCGCCAACGCGGGCGAGTACCTGGCGGGGCGGGTCGCCGACCTGGACGACGTCCGCAACCGGATCGTGGCGCGGCTGCTCGGGGTGCCGATGCCGGGTGTCCCGGACAGCGACGAGCCGTACGTGCTGATCGCGCGCGACCTGGCGCCGGCCGACACCGCGCTGCTGGACCCCTCGCTGGTGCTCGGCTTCGTGACCGAGGAGGGCGGGCCGACCAGCCACAGCGCGATCCTCGCGCGTGCGCTGGGGGTACCCGCGGTGGTGGCGCTGCCGGGCGCGACGGAGCTGGTGGAGGGCACGGTCGTCGCCGTGGACGGCAGCACCGGCGACATCTACGTCGACCCGGACAAGGACCGGCGGGCCGAGCTGGCGAAGGCCGCGGAGGAGCGCAGGGCGGCGCTCGCCGCGACCTCGGGGCCCGGTGCGACCTCGGACGGGCACAAGGTGCCACTGCTGGCGAACGTCGGCGGTCCCGCGGACGTCGAGGCCGCCGTGAAGGCGGGCGCGGAGGGCGTGGGCCTGTTCCGCACGGAGTTCCTCTTCCTGGACGACTCGAAGAACGCGCCGTCGGAGGAGATGCAGGTCGAGGCGTACCGGCAGGTGCTGGAGGCCTTCCCCGAAGGGCGGGTCGTGGTCCGGGTGCTCGACGCCGGCGCCGACAAGCCGCTGGAGTTCCTGACGCCCGCGGACGAACCGAACCCGGCGCTGGGCGTGCGCGGTCTGCGGACCCTGCTCGCCCACCCCGACGTGCTGCACACGCAGTTGCGGGCGCTCGCCACGGCCGCCGAGGGACTGCCGGTGTACCTCGAGGTCATGGCGCCCATGGTGGCGGACCGCGTGGACGCCAAGGCGTTCGCGGACGCGTGCCGGGCGGCCGGGCTGCACGCGAAGTTCGGCGCGATGGTCGAGATCCCGTCGGCGGCGCTGCGGGCGCGCTCGATCCTGCAGGAGGTGGAGTTCCTCTCGCTGGGAACCAACGACCTGGCGCAGTACACCTTCGCGGCGGACCGCCAGATCGGCTCGGTCTCGCGGCTGCAGGATCCGTGGCAGCCGGCGCTGCTGGACCTGGTGGCCGCGGCGGCCGACGCCGCGCGGGCCGAGGGCAAGAGCTGCGGTGTGTGCGGTGAGGCGGCCTCCGATCCGCTGCTGGCGTGCGTGCTGACAGGTCTGGGCGTGACGAGCCTGTCGATGGGCGCGGCGTCGATTCCCTACGTGCGGGCGACACTCGCGAAGTACACCCTGGCGCAGTGCGAGCGGGCGGCGGCGGCCGCCCGGGCGACGGACACGGCGGACGAGGCGCGGCGCGCGGCGCAGGCGGTGCTGTCCGGGGAGTGATCGCTTCCCGTGCTCCCCAGGGGCGTCCCACCGGTGGTGGGGCGCCCCTGGGCGTTCCCGCGCCCCGCGGAGCTCAGCCGTCCTCCGGTGGTGGGAGGACGAATCCGGGGCGGTGGACGACGCCGGGCTCGGGCGGTACGGGATCGCCGGACTCGGCGTCGGTGCAGTAGGCGTTGAAGACCTGTGCCTCGGTGAGGGGTTGGAGCCAGCCGTCACGCAGCGTCCAGCCGCGCACCTCGTCCGGACGGTCCGGTGGGGGCTGTCCGGTGCCCGTGCCGCTGCGCAGTACCAGGCCTCCGGGGCTGTCCTCCGCGATCCCCGCGGCGAGGACGGTGCAGCAGACCAGGGCCTCGGCCTCGACGAGGTGGACCATGCCCTGCTCGTCGCAGCGGGCGTGCATGGCGGCGAGGAGCGTGGTGCCCTCGGCGGGCACGCTGCAGACGAGGTGGTGGTGGCCGGGTCCCGCGGCTTCGAGGAGGCGCATCAGTGCCTGGGATGCGCGGTCGAAGGACGTACGGGCGAGGTCGTCGCCGCAGCCGGCGCAGTCCCCGGCGCGGGCCAGGATGCCGGAGGCCCGTTCCCAGGTGGCCTGGCGGCCCGCCTCGTACTCGAGCTCGGTGACGAGGAGTTCGAGGGGCTGTCCTGTGTAGGGGACGGTGGGTCCGGCCGTGGTGACGTCGGCGGCGTACCGCGTGCGGGAGCCTGAGCTGTCGGGGTCGTGGCCGGTGTCGGCGCAGTACTCGGCGTACTCGGCGGGGTCGAAGGGCCCGACGCGGGCGTGGATGCCGCGGGAGGCGAGGGAGCGCAGCAAGCCCTCGATCTGCCTCAGGTAGGTCCTGTGGTCGTCGAAGGTGAAGCTCCGGTAGCCGCGCATGGCGGCGAAGTCGGCGGGGTCGGTGAGGACGGCGACGGTGGTCGGTGCCTCGCGGCGCAGGGCGCGGCGGCCGGTCCTCGCGGCACGGCGGGCGGGGCGGGCGCTCTGCTTGCGGTGCTTGGTGTGTGCCATGACGGCTCCCCCTCGGTACGACGGTCAACTGTCACTCACCGTAATCGCCACCACTGACAGTCACCGTCGCGCTGGGGACGGCGGGGGTCTTCAGGTCCGCGGCCCCCTGCTCTTCCACGGCGTCCAGCCGGTCGAGGCGGCGGCGGACGAGGGCGCGCTGGCCGACGGAGACGGCGGCGAGTCCGGCGCCGAGGCCCAGCCAGCCGAGCGGGCCCGCGGCCATGACTGCGGAGGTGAGCAGCACCGGGCCGGCCGAGCGCTGGGCGGACTGCGCGAGCCCGTGGACACCGAGGTACGAGCCCTGGGACCGGCCGGGCGCGAGGGCGAGGGACAACTCCCAGGAGATCGCGGCGTGGACGATCTCCGCGGCGGTGAAGGCCGTGGCGGCGACGACGAGGGCGACGACGGCGGCCCCCGCCGAGCCCACGGCCGAGACTGCCATGGCCCCTCCCGCGACGAGGAAGGCGACGCCGAGCAGCGGCAGTGAGGCGGCGGCCCTGCGCGGCTCGTCGCCGAGGCGGCTGAGACGGACCTGGAAGAGCACGACGAGGACGTTGTTGAGCACGAAGAGCAGGGCGACGAGGCTGTGCGGCGCGACGGTCGCGGTGGCGATCCACAGGGGCAGGCCGACGTTGAGCGCGGTGTCGTCGAGGAGGAGCAGGGTCTCGGTGGCGGTGTACGCGAGGTAGCCGCGGTCGCGCCACGGGCTGGTGGCAGGGGTCTTCGTCCGGGGCGGTTCCCCGCCCGTGGTGGCGGGCGCGCCGGTCACCACGCGTGCGGGCGACGGTGGTTCGCCGCAGCGCAGGACGAGCAGGGCGGCGCCGGCGAAGGAGAGGGCGTCCCCGATGAGCATGGTGCGGTACGCGGTTCCGGTGCCGATGGCCAGGGCGACGGCGGCGGCAAGCCCGCCGACGCCGAAGCCGATGTTCACGACGGTGCGCTGGAGGGCCTGGTAGCGGACGCGGTCCGGGCCGGCGACGCGGGCGGCGTACAGCTTGGTGAGGACCGAGGCGGCACGGTCGCCGAGGCTGCCGAGCGCGGCGATGGCCAGGAGCAGCCAGAAGGTTCCAGTGAGCAGGATGCCGACGGCGGCCGCGGCGCGCAGGGCGTGGACGGCGGGCAGCAGCCGGGTGAGCGGGACGCGGTCCGCGACCCGGCCCGCGACGGGGGTGCCCGCTACGCCGACGGCGCCGGCGACGCCGAGCAGGAGGCCGATCTCGTGCGGGGACAGGCCGGCGACGTACGTGTAGTAGAGCGCCGAAGTGCCGTACCAGAGACCGGATCCGGCCTTGTCGGTGAGGCTCACCCAGAGCATGCGGCGGCCGTCGCGGCCGCCCGGTACGAGATCCTCGATGTCGCTGCGGCTGCGAGGGAATCGCATGCACTGCCCCCTTGACCCGAAGTTTGTATTGATACAGACTTGCGAATGTGGCAGCACAATATGCGATCAGTGGCACGAGCGCCAAGGGCATTGCCGCGTCCGTGGAACGGGGGGTGGCCGACGGGACGTTGTCCCCGGGGACCGCGCTCCCGCCGGTGCGGACGCTGGCCGATCGCCTGGGAGTCAGTCCCGGCACGGTGGCGACCGCCTACAAGGAGCTCCGGCAGCGCGGGATCGTCGTCACGCGCGGCCGTGGCGGCACCGTCGTCGCGCAGGCGCCCGCGGTGGCGTCCAGGAGACCGCCGAAGGTGCCCGACGGGCTGCGGGACCTGACCGGCGGGCATCCGGACCCGGCCTTCCTGCCGGAACTGCCGGCGTCGGTGCGCGTGACGCCCGGGGTGCGCTCGCACCGTTCGGCCCCGCGCCTGCCGGAGCTGGAGGAACTGACCCGCATGTGGTTCGACCGCGACGGGGTCCCGGCGGACGACGTGACGTTCGCGCACAGCGCGCTGGACTGCGTCGGGCGGCTGCTCTCCGTCGAGTCGCGGCCCGGCGACGCGGTGGCGATGGAGGACCCGGGCTACCACCATCTGCTCGACCTGGTGCCCGCGCTGGGCCTGCGGATGGTGCCCGTCGCGGTGGACGACGAGGGCATGCGGCCCGACGCGCTGCGCGACGCGCTGCGGGCCGGGGCCCGCGCGGTGGTGTGCAGTCCGCGCTCCCAGAACCCGTACGGCGGGTACTTCTCGCCGTGGCGACGGGACGCTCTGCTCGCCGTGCTGCGGGAGGCGCCCGACGTGCTCGTCATCGAGAACGACCACGCCGCGGAGATCGCGGGCGTACCGCTGAACAGCCTGACGTCAGGAGGGCTGCCGCGCTGGGCGCAGGTGCGCACGGTCACCAAGTACCTGGGCACGGACCTGCGGTGGGCGGCCCTCGCCTGCGACCCGACCACACTGGCGCGGCACGACGGGCGGCTGCTGCTCACCTCGGGGTGGATCAGTCATGTGCTGCAGGCGATGGCCGCGCGGCTGATGACGGACGCGGCCGCACGGCTGCTCGTGGAGGCGGCGCGGGACGCGTACGCCCAGCGGCGGGAGGCCCTGGTCGCGGAACTGGGAGCGCGCGGGATCGCGGCGCACGGGGCGAGCGGGCTGAACGTGTGGGTGCCCGTGCGGGACGAGGCGGCGGTGGTGAACGGACTGCGCTCGCGCGGGTGGTGGGTGGCCGCGGGGGCGAGGTTCCGGCTCGCGGCGGGGCCCGGGGTGCGGATCACGACCGCGGGGCTGCGGCCCGCGGAGGCGGGCACGCTGGCCGCCGACTTCGCGGGCGTCCTCGGCGAGTTCGGGGCGACGTACGGGGGGTGAGGCGGGCCGGGACCCGGGCCCGCCTCACCCCCCGGGGCGGCGCTCAGCCGCGGGTGCGGGCCAGCTCCTCGTAGAACCTGAGCAGCTCCAGGTTGTCGACGGAGCCCGGGTTGACGGCCTTGTCCAGCGGCGTGCCCTGCAGCAGCTTCTTCACCGGGACCTCGATGCGCTTGCCGGTGAGGGTGTGCGGGACGCCGGGGACCGGGATGATCTCGTCCGGGACGTGTCGGGGGGAGAGCTGTTCACGGATGATGCGCTTGACCTTGTCGCGGAGGGCGTCGTCGAGCACCGCGCCCTCGGCGAGCTGCACGAACAGGGGCATCCAGTAACCGCCGTCGGGCTGTTCGATGCCGATGACCAGCGACTCGCGGATCTCCGGGAGGCGTTCGACGGCCTCGTAGATGTCGGCGGAGCCCATGCGGACGCCCTGGCGGTTGAGGGTGGAGTCGGAACGGCCGTGGATGACCACCGTGCCGCGCGAGGTCAGCGTGATCCAGTCGCCGTGCCGCCAGACGCCGGGGAACATCTCGAAGTAACTGTCGTGGTAGCGGCTCCCGTCGGGGTCGTTCCAGAAGTGGACCGGCATCGACGGCATGGGGTTGGTGACGACCAGTTCGCCGACCTCGTCGGTGACGGGCTTTCCGTACGGGTCCCAGGCCTGCAGGTCGGTGCCGAGGCAGGGGGCCTGGAGCTCGCCGATGTACACCGGAAGGGTCGGGACGCCGCCCGCGAAGCAGCTGCACACGTCGGTGCCACCGCTGACGGAGGCGATCCACAGGTCCTCCTTGACCTCGTCGTGGATCCAGCGGAAGCCGTCCGGCGGGAGCGGGGAGCCGGTGGTGGCCACGCACGTGACGGCCGACAGGTCGTGGTCGCGGCCGGGGTGGACGCCGGCCTTGCGGCAGGCGATGACGTACGCGGCGGAGGTGCCGAACACGGTGGTGCCGGTGCGCTCCGCCACGCCCCACTGCGCCCCGGTGTCGGGGAAGCCGGGACTGCCGTCGTACAGGACGATCGTGGATCCAGCGAGGAGGCCGCCGACGAGGAAGTTCCACATCATCCAGCCGGTGGAGGTGTACCAGAAGAACCGGTCCCGCGGCCCGAGGTCGAGGTGGAGGCCGGTCTGCTTGAGGTGCTCCAGCAGGATGCCGCCCTGGGACTGGACGATGGCCTTGGGCAGGCCGGTGGTGCCGGAGGAGTAGAGCACCCACAGCGGGTGGTCGAAGGGGACCTGCTCGAAGACCGGCTCGGGGTCGCCGGAGACCAGGGACTCCCACTCCAGGGCGCCCTCGGGGGCCGCCGTGCCCAGCAGCGGGATGTGCACGACGGCGCGCAGCGAGGGCAGTTCGGCGCGCAGCTCGGCGACGACCCCGGTGCGGTCGTGCTCCTTGCCCCCGTAGCGGTAGCCGTCGACGGTGAACAGGACGACGGGCTCGACCTGCTGGAAGCGGTCCAGCACGCTGCGTGCGCCGAAGTCCGGGGCGCAGGACGTCCACACGCCGCCGACGGCGGCGGTGGCCAGCAGGGCGACGACGGCCTGGGGGACGTTGGGCAGGTAGCCGCTGACCCGGTCGCCGGGGCGGACGCCCAGGGCGCGCAGCTCGTGGGCGAGGGAGGCGACCTGGCGGCGCAGGTCGGCCCAGCTCGTGGCGCCGGTCTCATGGCGCTCGTCGAGGTGGAGCAGGGCGGGCTCACCGGCCCGCGTCGCGTCGCCGGCGGGACGCAGTGCGTGCTCGGCGTAGTTGAGGGTGGCCCCGGGGAACCACTTCGCGCCGGGCATGGAGGCGTCGGCGAGGACGGTCGCGTACGGGGAGGAGAAGCGCACGTCGAACCACTCGACGACGGATTGCCAGAAGGTCTCGGGCTCGCGCACCGACCAGGCGTGCAGGGCGTGGTAGCCGGCGACCGGGTCGGCGGTGTCGGGGGCGGGCGCGCCGTGGTGCTCCGCCGCCCAGGCCTGGAAGCGCGTCACCTGGGCACCAGAGACACGGTCCGGGCCGGGCTGCCAGAGCGGCTGCTCGGTCGCCGGGTCGGCGGTGGGCTCAGGTGTGGTGCTCATGGGGCGGCTCCCGGACGGTACGCGACGCTGCGTGATCTGCGGCTGGACCCCGGCCGGGCGGAATGTCCCCGGTCGCGGCTGGGCAGGACGATGCCACGCGATCGTCTCAGGCGCCAGGGCACGCCCCACACATTGGGGGGTGGAAGCATGTGCCGGGCCGCCAGGTGGAAGGTGGCCGGCCGGCGGCTGGGCGGGCGGGAACGGAGAAAGGGTGGGCCTCATGGATGCTCGGGACCTGGTGCGGCAGGTACGGCAGGTCGGATCGGCGAACGGGCTGAGGGCGGTGCGCGCGGCGTGGCGCCGGCAACGCACCGACGCACGTGACCTCCCGCGGCGGGGACCGGAGCGGGCGCGGGTGCCGGGACCGGCCGAGGGCGCGGATCCGCTGCCGGGCGGCGGGCTGGTCCGCTTCGCCCGGTCGACCCTGCGGGTGCGGGTCGCGGCGGGCGGCGCGGTGTTCTGCGGCTGGGACGGCGCCGAGCCGGAGCCGTCGTACGCGCTGGACGGCAGTTGCCCCGACGCCGACACACGGGCGGTCATCGAGCCCGACAAGGACGGCTGGCGGGTGGTGTCGGAGCGGATCACGGTGCTGGTCTCCCGGCACGGGGCGGTCGAGTTCCGCACGCCGGGGGGCCTGCTGCTGCGGCGTGACCTGCCGCCACGCTGGTGGGACCCGGTGAACACGGCGAACCCGGCGGGCGGCGCGGAACCGCGCTGGGTGCAGCGCTCTGAGACCGCCGCGGACGCGGCCGTCTTCGGGCTCGGCGGGCGCGCCGCGGGGCCGCGGCTGAGCGAGGGCACGTACCGGCTGTGGAACACCGACCCCGGCGGCGCCTTCGAGCCGGAGACCGATCCGCTGTACATCACCATGCCGCTGCAGCTGGTCGTCGCCGACGCGGGCAGCCATCTGGTCTTCCACGACAACACCTGGGACGGCCGGGTGACCCTGCGCGACGGCGAGGAGGGCGCGGGTTCCGGCCACGACCGCCCCGGCGGCTGCGAGACACGGATGGACGGCGGCCCGCTGCGCTACTGGGTGATCCCCGGCACGCCCGCGCGGATCCTCTCCTCCTGGACCGCGCTGACCGGCCGGCCGGCGCTGCCGCCGCGCTGGGCGCTGGGGTACCAGCACTCGCGCTGGGGCTTCGGCACGGCGGCGGAGGTGCGCCGGGTCGCGGCGGGCTATCGTGAGCGGGAACTGCCGCTGTCGGCGCTGCACCTGGACATCGACCACTTCGACGGCCACCGGGTCTTCACCGTCGACCGCGAGCGCTTCCCCGACCTGCCCGCACTCGCCGAGGAGTTGCGCGGGCACGGGGTGCGCCTGGTGTCGATCGTGGACCCGGCCGTCAAGCTGGAGCCGGGCAACCCCGTCCACGACAGCGGGGCCGCGGCCGACGCCTTCGTACGGGACGCGCAGGGACGCACGGTGCACGGCGTGGTGTGGCCCGGCGACGCGGTCTTCCCGGACTTCACCGACCCGCGGGTGCGCAAGTGGTGGGGCGGCCTCTACGCGGAGCGTCTGTCGCAGGGCTTCGCCGGGGTGTGGCACGACATGAACGAGCCGGTGTCCTTCGCCGCGTTCGGCGACACCACGCTCCCCCGCTCCGCGCGGCACGCGCTGGAGGGCCGCGGCGGCGATCACCGCGAGGCGCACAACGTGTACGGGCTGACCATGGCCCGGGCCGGCCACGAGGGGCTGCGCGAACTGCGGCCCGGCTCCCGGCCGTTCCTGTTCTCCCGCTCCGGCTGGGCGGGCATGCAGCGGTACGGCGGCACATGGTCGGGCGACGTGTCGACGGGCTGGCCCGGGCTACGTTCGTCGTTGTCGCTGGTGCTGGGGCTCGGCCTGTGCGGGGTGCCGTACTCGGGGCCGGACGTGGGCGGGTTCACCGGGAACCCGTCCCCTGAGCTCTACCTGCGCTGGTTCCAGATGGCCGCGTACCTCCCGTTCTTCCGCACGCATTCGGCGATCGACGCCGGGCACCGTGAGCCGTGGGAGTTCGGGCCGCGCGTCCTGGAGGCGGCCGGGGCGGCGATGCGCGAACGGGAGCGGCTGATGCCCTACCTGTACACGCTCGCGCACACCGCGCGGCGTTCGGGCGCGCCCTATGTGCGGCCGGTGTGGTGGGGCGATCCGGAGGACCGCAAACTGCGCTCGTGCGGGGACGCCTTCCTGCTGGGGGACGCGCTGCTGGTGGCGCCGGTGCTGGAGCAGGGTGCGACGGAACGGGCGGTGCGGCTGCCCAGGGGCCGCTGGTACGACACCGCGACCGGGGAGGCGTACCAGGGGCCCGGTCAGGTGCTGTTGCCCGCGCCACCGGAGCGTGTCCCGGTGCTGGCCAGGGCCGGCGCCGTGGTGCCGGTGGCGGAGGAGGACGGCACGGTGACCCTGGAGGTGTGGGCTCCGGCGCCCGGGCGCGGCGGGGGCGGCACGTTGATCACCGACGCCGGGGACGGCTGGGCCGACCCGCGGGTGGAGCGCTTCACCTCGCGGATCGCCGACGGCGAGGTCGTCGTGGTGCGTGAGGACCACGACGCGGTGGGGTACCCGGTGCGCGTGCGTGGCGCCGCGGTTGGGTAGCGGCCGTTCGGTGCCGCCTCAGTAGCGGCCGCCGAACCAGTTGCGCACCGCCGCGGTGTGCAGCGGGAAGGCCAGTTCCGCGGGGGCGAGGAGGATCTCCCGGCCGTCGGTCTCGTCGGTGGCGACGGCGGGCGGCAGGTCCCGCGCGGCGCGCTCCGGCAGGAGGCCGAAGACCAGCAGGTGCCCGCTGTCCCCGCTGAGGGCGTCCGCCAGCCGTACGTCGCCCGCGGCGGCCTTGATGCCGGTCTCCTCGTCGAGTTCGCGTACCACGGCCTCCTGCCACGTCTCGCCGAGGTCCACGAAACCACCGGGAAGGGCGAGCAGTCCCCGCCGCGGCTCGATGGCCCGGCGGACCAGGAGCAGACCGGTGCCCTCGGCGGTGCGCACGGGCAGCAGGGCGACAGCGACGGGGAGCGGATTGCGGTACGTGACGCCACCGCAGGCGGCGCAGGTGCGCGGCCATCCCGCGCCAGGGGCGAACTCCGTACCGCAGTAGGAGCAGTGGCGGTCCTTGCGGCGAGTGCTCACGCGCGGACTGTAGCGGATTGACCGGCCGGGCACGGGTGTCGTGCGGAGCCCTGTCCGTCGCGGCGGGTGAGAGGGCACACTGGCGCCGTGACACCCGAATCCCTCGGAAAAGGCGCCAATCTGCCCGTTCCCGTGCCCGCCGTGCGGGCCGTGCTCGACTGGACCGCGGGTCCCGGCGTGCCCGACGTCGACGCCTCGGCGCTGCTGCTGGGCGGCGACGGACGGGTGCGCTCCGACGCCGACTTCGTGTTCTACAACCAGCCCGCGCACGCCTCCGGCGCCGTGCGGCACGCCGGGAAGCAGACGGGACCCGGGCAGGCCTCGGACGCCCTCGACGTCGACCTGGCCCGCGTGGAGCCGGCCGTGGAGCGGATCGTGCTGTGCGCCTCCGCGGACGGCGGCACCTTCGGTCAGGTGCCGGGGTTGCGGCTGCGGCTGCTGGACGCGCGCAACGGGGCCGTGATCGTGCGGTTCGACATGGCGGCCACGACGGAGACGGCGTTCCTCGGCGGTGAGCTGTACCGGCGCAGCGGGGTCTGGAAGTTCCGCGCCGTCGGGCAGGGCTGGACCTCCGGACTGGCCGGGCTCGCCACGGACTTCGGGATCACCGTCGACGCGCCGCAGCCTCCCGTGGCGCCGGCCGCGCCGCCGCCTTCCCCTCCGGCGCCGCCCTGCCCACGGCCCGCGCTGCCCGTGACGGTGCCGCCTCCCCTTGCCCCTCCCCCGCCGCCGGCCACGCGTCTCACCAAGGGCGAGGAGCACCTGCCTCCCGACATGCGCGAGCGGCTGAGCCTGCGCAAGGAGCAGGTCGCCGTCAGCCTGCGCAAGCACGGTGCGGCGGGCGTCGTGGCGCGCGTGATCCTCGTGCTGGACGCGTCGGGCTCGATGAGCGGCCTGTACGCGCGCGGGGTCGTCGCCGACGTGGTCGAGCGCATGGCGGCGGTCGCGGCCCAGCTGGACGACGACGGCGACATGCAGGCGTGGACCTTCGCCTCGCACTCGGCACGGCTGCCGGACCTGCGGATCGCGGAACTGCCGCTGTGGCTGCGGCTGCACGTCCGGGTGGGCGAACTGAGCCTGTTCGGCCGTCCCAAGAAGCCCCGGCACGGGCTGCAGCCGGGCCAGGTCGACATGCGGTTCGTCGGCATCCAGAACGAGGAGCAGAAGGTCATCGCCGAGGTCCGGGCCTTCGTGCGGGCGTACCCGACGGCGGCACCGACGCTGGTGCTGTTCTTCTCCGACGGCGGCGTCTACCGCAACGCCCAGATCGAGCAGCAGCTGCGGGAGGCGGTGGAGGAGCCGGTGTTCTGGCAGTTCGTCGGACTGGGACGGGCCGACTACGGGGTGCTGGAGCGCTTCGACACCCTGCCGGGCCGGCGCGTGGACAACGTCGGCTTCTTCGCCGTCGACGACATCGCCACCGTGCCGGACGCGGAGCTCTACGACCGGATCCTCTCCGAGTTCCCGTCCTGGATGACGGCCGCGCGGCAGGCCGGGATCCTGCGCTGAACCTCCCGCTTGTCGGCGGCCGTCGGGCCGTGGGACTCCAGGACGACCGGTGCGCCGAGGGCGTCGCCGATCGCCTGCGACCAGGCGCCCGGATCGGGGCCGGGCACGTCCCAGCGGGCCGGGCGGGCCGTCAGCAGCCGTTCGGTGAGGGCGGCCTGGCGGCCGAGGTCCCCGGGCGGGGCGGTGGGCAGCCGCGTCTCGCCGGTGTCGTACGCGCGGACCAGCCGCAGCTGCGGGCAGCGGCGGGGCGCGTCCAGGTGGGTGACGGCGAGGGCGTCCACACCGCCGCAGGCCTCGACGGCGTAGCGGTGGGCGACGGCGTCGAAGTGGCCGGTGCGGAAGGCACCCTGCCAGGGGCCGTGGTCGTTGTGCGGTTCGGGCAGCAGCGGGGCGAGTTCCCGGTCCTCGGTGACGTGCGGTCCCGGGCCGTGCCGGGTGGTGTACGTCCGTACGACGCCGAGCCGGCGGGCCTGCCGGCCGGCTTCCGCCAGCAGGGTCTCGGCATTGGCGAAGGTGGTCGTGGACCAGGTGGTGTACGGGTGGAAGCCGTGCCACTCGTCCAGGAGCACGCCCTGGGCGCCCTCGAGGACGACCGCGCCCTCGCGCAGGACGCGGGCGAGGTGGCCGTCGCCGGTGAGGGTGACGGCGCGGGCGAAGGCGGTGAGGGCGTCGGCGCAGTCCTCGGGCGGTGGGGCGGGCAGGCGCCGGCCGAACTCGTCGGCCAGGCGGTCGCGCAGCAGGCGCAGCTTGCGCAGCAGCCGGGGGCGTGAGGCGCAGTCCCCCGCGGTGGGGGCCTCCTCCGGGTGGGCGAGGGCGTAGGCGGCGGTCTCGCCGATGCCCATGCCGCACGAACCATGGCGGGCCGCTCCCCGTGCCTGCTCCCGCAGCCGGTTGGCGGCGGCGTGGTACGGGGTGGTGAGGCGCGCCGCGCGGTCGACGCTGAGAAAGGCGTACGGGGCGGTGACCCCGAGGGTGGTGAGGTGGTCTGCCTCGGCGGCCAGCGCGAGGGGGTCCACCAGCATGAAACGGGACAGGTGGGTGGGGACGCCCTGGAGGGTGCCGGAGCCGAACTGGGCGAAGGTGTGGTGGCGTCCGTCGGTGGTGACGACGTTGTGCGCCGCTTGGGCTCCGCCGTTGAAGCGGACCACCGCGCGAACCGGCCCGCTCGCGCAGAGCCGGTCCACGACGGTGCCCTTGCCGGCGTCGCCGTAGCCGAGGTCGACGACGATGGTGTGCACGGGGTCCTCCGGGAAGGGCCTACAGGCGGGTGGTGCCGGTGGCGGAGTCGCCGCCGGCGCCGGAGCCGTCGATCAGGGGCGTGTCCGTCACCGCGACGGGCGCTCGGTCGCGGTCGAGGGCGGCCAGGGCCTTGCCGACGGTGCCGGTGGCGGTGGAGCCGAGGTCTGCGAGGTCGTCGAGGCCCTCGGCGAGGTCGATGGCCTCCTCGCCGAGCCCGATGGTGACGGCGATGGTCTCGCAGACGGCGTCGAGGTCGTCGAGCTCGATTACGTTCTGGCCGAGGAGTCCCCGCCAGGTGCCCAGGACCTCGGTGTTGCCGACGTAGGAGGAGCCCGCCGGGAGGATGTAGTAGACGTCGAACTTCTGCTTGAGCTCCGCGACGATCCGCGTGACCGGGATGTCCTCGGCGAGGTCCTCGCCGAGGACGTCGCGCACCTCGCGGGCCTTGACCTTGCCGTAGGGCAGCTCGTCGCCGATCAGGAAGAGGTAGCCGCGGCGGCCGCGCTTCTCGTGGCAGTCGAGCGAGGTGTGCCGGGCCATCGCGTACAGGGCGAGCTCGTAGGACTCGGTCATCTGTCCGCCGCCCCCGCCCTCGAGCAGGATGTTGCCGAGGTCGTCGTCCATGCGGTTGTCAGACTCGAACTGACCCAGCTGGAGCGGGACCCGGTCGCAGGTGGCGTCGCCGACCGCGCCGAAGAGGATCTGCGGGTGCTCGGTGTAGCCCTTGCGCAGGAGCAGGCCGAAGAGCTCGGGGAGCTTGGTCTGCAGGACCTGCGGGACGGTGCGCATGGATCCGGTGACGTCGAACAGGACGGCGATGGCGAGCGAGGTGGGGTGCTCGTCGGAGTCGCGGCTCTCGCGGACGCCGATGCCCTTCGGGTCGAGCGAGGGGTGCGCGGTCCAGGAACCGCGCGGCGCGGACGAGGTGACGCGGTCACTGTAGGCGAAGGCGCCGGCGCCGCTGGCGGCGCGATAGCGCGCGGCGGCGTCGTAGACGTTGGTGGACCAGCTTCCGCTGCCCATGGTGGTTCCCCCTTGGTGTCGGGTGTTTCGGGTGTCGGGTGTGCGGTGTCAGGTGTCGGTGCCCGGCATGGTGAACGGGCGGAAGGTGCGCGGGCCGTAGAGGCGTTCCAGGACGTCGTCGAGCTCCGCGAGCAGCCGCCACGCGTCGTGCGGGCGTCGGGACCCGGACGGGAGCGTGCAGCCGCGGAGGAAGGCGCTCAGCGGGCGTGGCGCGCGGTCCCCCATCAGCTGCCCGACGCAGCGCGAGGCGAGGTGGATGTCGGTGGCCTCGGTGGCGGGGCGCCGGCCGGTGACCTCGGGCGGGTAGAGGGGGCGGTGCCGCTCCACGAGGGCGGGGACGGTCGCGCCGCGGTCGGTGGAGTAGCACCAGTCGACCAGAACGAGGCCGTGCTGTGCGGGGTGGATGAGGACGTGTTCGGGCAGCACGGCGCCGTGGACGACGCCGGCGCGGTGCGCCCAGCCGAGGGCGGCCAGCAGGCGGCGCCACATCCAGGCGGCGTCGCGCGGGTCGAGGCCGCCGGGGTGGAGGGCGTGGACCTCGGCGAGGGTGTGGAAACCGCGCAGCCGCTGGAGCGCGTTGACACGGCGTTCGGTGCCGTCGGGGCCGCGGTGGCGGAAGGACTCCGTCAGGCGGGGCGCGTAGGCGCGGTGCCGGGCGTCGGCGACGGTGTGCAGCCGGGTGAGGGCGCGGGCTTCCCGCTCCATCAGGTCGTTGTCGACGGGCCGCCGCGGGATCTTCAGTACGGTGCCGGGGCCGGCGGCGCGCAGCACGGCGAGGTCGCCCTCGGCGAGGACGGGCCCCAGCCGGTACACACCGCGGGCGGTGGTGAGGGCCGGACCGTCGCCCGTGTGCGGCCGCCACAGGGCGGTGAGGCGGACGAAGGCGGCCGCGGCCTCGTCCGCGCGGCCGGGCGGGGCGGTGTCGGGGTGGAGCAGCCGGGCCAGCCGGCGGTAGTGCCGGGCGGCCTCACCGGCGTCGGCCGGGAAGGGCCGGCCGAGGGCGGCCAGGGCGCCGTCGAAGGTGCGGACGCGGTATGCGGACGCGGATCGCGTCGTGGCGGTCATCGGACACTGTCCTCACGGTCGGGGCGGAGCAGTGCGGGGTGCAGGAGGCGGGCGTCGCCGGCGCGGTAGAGCCGGGCCCTGGGGCCGCCCTTGGAGCCGCCGCGGCCGACGGTGGTGCCGGTGGACTCGACGAAGCCCGGCACCGACAGCACCTTGCGGTGGAAGTTCCCGGCGTGCAGCGTGCGGCCCCAGACCGCCTCGTAGACCGAGCGGAGCTCGGTGATGGTGAACTCCTCGCCGAGGAAGGCGGTGGCCAGGGGGGTGTACTCGATCTTGGCGCGGGCCCGGTCGAGTCCTTCGGCAAGGATCGTGCCGTGGTCGAAGGCGAGGTCGGCGCTGATGCCTGGCGTCTGGCCGGACCGGCGGCCGGAACCACCCCCGTGGATCCCGGCCGGCCGGTCCTGCTCCTTGGGACGCGCGGTGACGGCGTCCGGGTTCCCCTGCGGTGCCAGGGCCCCGACGGGGACCCACTCGGCCGCCGCGGCGTCGCTGCCGGCCCGCGCCTCGGGCAGGTCCGGGGCGAAGGCGAGGTAGGCGACGGAGACGACGTGCATGCGCGGGTCCCGGTCGGGACGGCCATAGGAGCCGAGCTGTTCGAGGTGGACGCGGCCGAGGCCGCGTGCCGCGTCGAGCCCGGTTTCCTCGGCCAGTTCGCGGGCCGCCGCCTCGTCCAGGGACTCGTGGCCGGCGTGGACGAAACCGCCGGGCAGCGCCCAGGCACCCTCGTAGGGCGGGCCGCCACGGCGCACCAGCAGGACGTGAAGGCCACCTTGACGCAGCGTCAGCGCGACGACGTCGACGGTCACGGCGATGGGCTCGAAGGCGCGCGGGTCGTAAGCGGCGAGGAACGCGTCCTCGCCCTGCCGGTCTGCCATCGTGCGCCACCCCTGCCCAGTTGTTCTCACTTCGAGTATTTCTCGTTTCGAGAAAAACCTAGCAGCCGGCACCGACACCGTCCACAGCGTTTCGCCGCCGGCCGGCCCGTGGGCCGCCGCTGACGAGCCGTCAGATCGGAGGAAGGGACGGGCATGGCACGGTCACGGAGACCCGTGCCGGCGCGCCGGTTCACGCAGGACACGGCGGACGGGGACTTCCGGTTGCTCGGCACCGGTGCCGCTGCTGCCGTCTGCGCTTCGCCCGGCTCCGCGCGACGGCCGATCCGGTGCGGATCCGCGCCGTCTCCACCATCGCGCGGTCCATCAGCACGGTGCCCGACCTCCCCGGCAGCGCCACCGACTCATCGACCGCCGCCAGCCCACCGCGAGGCCTCCACCGGCTTCCCGGCGTCCGGTCGTCCGCGCCGCGTACGAGGAGGCCGGCATCGGTCCGGGGGACCTGGACCGGGCGGAGGTGTACGACCTGTCGACCGCACTGGAACCGGACTGGTACGAGGACCTGGGCCTGTGCCCGCCGGGCGGGGCGGTGGAGCCGCTGCGCGACGGGGCCACGTCGCCCGGGGGGATTCCGGTCGATCCCAGCGGGGGCCTGCCCTCCTCCTTCGGGGAGGCCGCGCCCGCCCAGGCGCTCGCCCATGCGTGCGAGCTCAACTGGCGGTGGCGCGGCCTGCCGGGCCCCCGGCAGGTGAGCGGGGCCCGCGTGGGGGTGACGGCGAACCAGGCCCTGTCCGGGCACGGCTCGTCGGTGGTCGTAATCAGGTGATCTGTCCGATACCTTGACGCTCCATCACCCCGGGACAACACTTCCGGGTGGCGCGGAGGCCGGTCGGGAGGAGGGACCTCCGTACCCGCGTCCGCGTGCGCTTTTCCCTGGCGGCGCATGCCCGACACGTGCGCTTGCGCGAAGGAGCCGTCATGTATTCCAACGGAGACGTCAAAGGGCACCTCCGACTGGGCGTACGCCTGGATCCCGGTGGCCGGTCCGCTGATCGGCGGGGCCCTGTCCGGTCTCATCTACAACGTCGCGTTCAAGTGAGGCGGTCATGACCGATACGTCCGGCACGGCGACCCGATACGTGGCCGCCGTCGACCAGGGAACTACCTCCAGCCGCTGCATCATCTTCGACTCCGACGGGTCGATCGTGGCGCTGGACCAGCGCGAGCACCGCCAGATCTTCCCCAAGCCGGGCTGGGTGGAGCACGACGCCACCGAGATCTGGGCCAAGGTGCAGGCCGTGGTGGCGGGCGCGCTCGCCAAGGCCCGGCTGCGCGCGGATCAGCTCAGCGCGCTCGGCATCACCAACCAGCGCGAGACGACCGTGCTGTGGGACCGCACCACCGGCCGCCCGGTGCACAACGCGATCGTCTGGCAGGACACCCGTACCGCCGCGCTGTGCGACCGGCTCGGCGGCCAGGACGGCCAGGACCGCTTCCGCGAGTCCACCGGCCTGCCACTGGCCAGCTACTTCTCCGGCCCCAAGGCGGCCTGGCTGCTGGACAACGTGCCGGGGCTGCGCCGCCGCGCGGAGAACGGCGAGATCGCCTTCGGCACCATCGACTCCTGGCTGATCTGGAACCTGACGGGCGGGACCGAGGGCGGCGTGCACGTCACGGACGTCACCAACGCGAGCCGTACGATGCTGATGAACCTGGAGTCGCTGGAGTGGGACCGGGCGATCCTCGCCGCGATGAACGTCCCCGAGGCGCTCCTCCCGCAGATCCGCTCCTCCGCCGAGGTGTACGGCACGGCTGTCGGCCAGCTGGGCGGCGTGCCCGTGGCCTCGGCCCTCGGCGACCAGCAGGCCGCGGTCTTCGGCCAGGCCTGCTACGGGACGGGCGACGCCAAGAACACGTACGGAACGGGCAGCTTCCTGCTGCTCAACACCGGGAACCGGCCCGTGCCGTCGAAGAACGGCCTGCTGACCACGGTGGGCTACCGGCTGGGCGGGGAAGCGCCGGTCTACTGCCTGGAGGGGTCGATCGCCGTCACGGGCGCCCTGGTGCAGTGGTTCCGCGACAGCCTCGGCATCATCAGCGCGACGGACGAGATCGAGGCCCTGGCGGCGAGCGTCCCGGACAACGGCGGCGCGTACATCGTCCCCGCCTTCTCCGGGCTCTTCGCCCCGTACTGGCGCTCCGACGCGCGCGGCGTGATCACCGGCCTCACCCGGTACGTCACCAAGGCCCACCTGGCGCGGGCGGTGCTGGAGGCGACCAGTTGGCAGACCCGCGAGGTCGTCGACGCGATGTACCAGGACTCCGGCGTGCACATCACCGGGCTCAAGGTCGACGGTGGCATGACGGCCAACAACCTGCTGATGCAGCACCAGGCGGACGTGCTGGGCGTGCCCGTGGTGCGGCCCCGGATCTCGGAGACCACGGCCCTGGGCGCGGCCTACGCCGCGGGGCTCGCCACCGGCGTGTGGGACGGGCTGGACACGCTCAGGGCGCACTGGCGCAAGGACGCCGAGTGGCAGCCGCGGATGGACGAGAAGACCCGTGAGAAGGAGTACCGCCGCTGGAAGAAGGCGGTCGAGCGGAGCTTCGGCTGGCAGGACGACGAGGAGGACGAGGACCCCGCGCCGGCGGACGGGAACTGACGGCCCGCCCCGCCCGCGCCCGCGGCGCGCGGCTCAGTTGGCGGCGGCCGCCCGGCGGTCGCCGGCCACCTGGGCCGCGTGCTCGACCACGGTGATCAGCACCTTCTTCGCCGAGGCGCGGTCCCGCGCGTCGCACATCACCAGCGGCACCTCGGGGTCGAGGTCGAGCGCGTCGCGCACCGTCTCGGCCGGGTGCCGCTCGGCCCCGTCGAAGATGTTGACGGCCACGGCGAAGGGGATGCCGCGGCGCTCGAAATAGTCGACCGCGGAGAAGCAGTCCTCCAGGCGCCGGGTGTCCGCGAGGACGACCGCACCCAGGGCACCTTGCGCCAGCTCGTCCCACAGGAACCAGAAGCGGTCCTGGCCCGGCGTGCCGAACAGGTAGAGCACCAGGTCGTCGCGGAGGGTGATCCGGCCGAAGTCCATGGCCACGGTGGTGGTGCGCTTGGCCTCGACGCCCGCGGTGTCGTCGACGGGCCGCCCGGCCTCGCTGAGCGTCTCCTCGGTGCGCAGCGGACGGATCTCGCTGACCGCGCCGACAAGCGTGGTCTTACCCACGCCGAAGCCGCCCGCCACCAGGATCTTCAGCGTGACGGGCTCGACGGGGGAAGGACGGCGTTCAGAGCGTCCGAAGGCCATGACTCACTCCTCCGGTCGTGCCGTTTACACAGGTCAGAGGCATCCTGGGTCCTAGGGACTGCGTCGCGGGATCAGCTGTGGCAGTGGAACATTACTACGATGCGAGCGGGCAATTGGCAGTGGTCCACGGGCCGTTACCCGTCAGCGGCCCCACCCGGCGGTCGCGCGGCGCCCCTCGTGGCGGCCCCTCGTGGCGGCCCCTCGGTCCGGGCCCGGGAGCCCGGCGGCACCGGCGTGACGGTGCCCGCGGGGCTCCCGGGCGGGTTCACAGCGCGCGCAGGCCGTCGATCACGTCGCGGAGCAGCCCCGCGTCGGGCAGCTCCGCCGGCGGGACGGGCCGGGTGACGTGGACCAGCCCGGCCTCCAGGACGTCGCCGATGAGCACCCTGACGACGCCCACGGGCAGGTCGAGGTCGGCCGCCAGCTCGGCGACCGACATCGGCTGCTCCTGGCACAGCTCGACGATGTCGAGGTGCTCGGGCGACAGGGTGCGGTCGACGTCCGCGTCGTCGTCCGCGGTGCGGGACTCGGCGACGACCAGGGCGATCAGGTCGAGCCGGGCTTCCGCGGCGTGGCTGGTACGGCCGCGCGTCATGGCGTAGGGCCGCACCACGGGCCCGGCGTCGTCGTCGTACCAGCGGTCCGCTTCGGAAGTCATGACGTTCCCGTCACACCGCCTGCGGCGCGTCGTCGTCGGTGCGCGGGGCGGTCGCGAGGTGCACGCCCACCCGCTTCACCAGCAGCGCCATCTCGTAGGCGACCTGACCGACGTCGGAGTCGGCGTCGGCGAGCACGGCCAGGCAGCTGCCGTCACCCGCGGCGGTGACGAACAGGAAGGCCTCGTCCAGCTCCACGAGGGTCTGCCGGACCTTGCCGGCCTCGAAGTGCCGTCCGACGCCCTTGGCGAGGCTGTGGAAGCCGGAGGCGACGGCGGCGAGGTGCTCGGCGTCCTCACGGGTGAGGCCCTCGGACGCGCCGGTGGCCAGGCCGTCGCTGGAGAGCACCAGCGCCTTGCGGATGCTGGCCACGCGGCCGACCAGTTCGTCGAGAAGCCAGCTGAGCTCGCGGGTCGGGCTCGATGGTGCGGTCATGGACCGTTCCCCTCCGTGGTGGATCCGGTTGTGCTGCCGCCCGCTCGCTCCGCCGGGTCGGTTCCCGGGCGGTCGGCGGGGCGGACGTCGTCGGTGCCGTCGGTGCCGAGGTCGTCGGCGGTGTCCGCGCGGCCGCGCAGCCATCCGCGCTGCAGTGAGGCCATGCGGTCGCGCACCTCCTCGGGCGAGCGCTCGTCCCCGCCGTCGCCGTCCGCGCCGCCGGTGGCGGCGGTGCGTGTCCGGGTGGTGGTGGAGTCGCTGCGCAGCTGCGGGGCGAGGCTGGCCTGGCGGACCCGCCGAGGCAGTCCGGCGGCGGGTCCGGGCTCCTCCCCCGGTGCGGGCTCGGCGGGCGGGGGCGCCTCGCCGACCGGGCGGCCGTTCTCGGCGACCAGGACCGGGGTGCGGCGGCGGCGCGGCAGGATCGTGGGCGCGTCGCCCGGTGCGGCGTCGCGTGCGGCCGCCGGCGCCGGCTTCCCTTCGGTCGCGGGGAGGTGCGGCCGGTGCTCGCGCGGCTCGTCGTCCGGCTCCGGGACCAGGCCCCACTGGCGGAAGCTGTGCTCGGTGGCGGCCGGCATGGGTGCGACCCGCGGCTCGTCCCGCTCGGACGGCGCTCCTGTCTCCGCGGCGGCGGTCTTTGCGGCGGCCTCGCCCTGGGGCACCTCCGGCTGGTCCTCGCCGGACTCGTCGAACAACGACGCCGGGACGAGCACCACGGCCGTGGTGCCGCCGTACGGGGACTGGCGCAGCGAGACGCGGACGCCCTGACGCTGGGCGAGCCGGCTGACGACGAACAGGCCGAGCCGGTCGGTGTCGGAGAGCTCGAACTCGGGGGTCTCGGTGAGGCGGAGGTTGGCCTCCAGCATGGCGTCGGGGGTGAGACCGAGGCCGCGGTCGTCGATCTCCAGGACGAAGCCGTTGGCGACGGACTCGCCGTGCACCTGGACGCTCGTGTGCGGGGGCGAGAAAACGGTGGCGTTCTCGATGAGTTCGGCGATGAGGTGGGTGAGGTCGGCGACGGCGTGGCCGGCGACGGCGAGCCGCGGCAGCCGGCGCACGTCGACCCGCTCGTAGTCCTCGACCTCGGCGACGGCCGCCCGAACCACGTCCATCAGCTGCACCGGCTTGCGCCACTGCCGGGACGGCACGGCGCCGGAGAGGATCACCAGGCCCTCGGCGTGGCGGCGCATGCGGGTGGTCATGTGGTCGAGGCGGAAGAGGTCGGCGAGTTCCTGCGGGTCCTCGGTGCGCCGCTCCATGGTGTCCAGCAGGGTGAGCTGGCGGTGCAGCAGCACCTGGCTGCGGCGGGCGAGGTTCACGAAGACCTCGGAGACGCCGCGGCGCATCTCGGCCTGGCGCACGGCGGCCTCGACGGCCGCCCGTTGCAGGGTGTTGACGGCCTTGCCGACCTGGCCGACCTCGTCGTCGGGGTAGTCCAGCCGCGGCGCCTCGGTCTCGACGTCGACCTCCTCGCCCGCGGCGAGACGGCGCATGACGCGCGGCAGGCGGGTGCCGGAGACCTCCTGCGCCTCCTTGCGGAGCCGGGACAGGTCGCGGATCAGGCTGCGGCCGATGCGTATGGAGACGATGACGGAGGCGGCGACCGCGACCAGGCCGAGGCCACCGGCGACCGCGGCGACGGCGACCAGCCGCATGCCGATCGGTTCGGCGCGCTTCTTGTGCAGGTCGCCGGCCTCGACGCCCATGCGGTCGAGGTCGGTCAGCGCTGTGGTGGCCGTGGTCTGCCAGGACACACGGTCGGCGGCCCGGGGGGCGCCGGACGCGCCGGCGGAGATGACCGCGTCCTCGGCGGCGCGCAGGGCGCGGCCGGAGGGCCCTGCCCAGTAGGCGTCGTAGATCGCGCGCTCGTCGTCGGTCAGCAGGTGGAGGTTGTCGGCGTAGTAGGCACGCTGCTCGGCGACGGCGAAGGTGAAGGAGCGCATCTCGGGGGCACTCATGCGGCCCGCCGCGATGGCCGCCACCATGAGGGCGTCCTCCTGGCTGATCGCCTCACGGGCCCGGGTGACCTGGATGAGGGCGCGGCCCTGCTTGTCGATGGCGACATTGTTGAGCGGGTTCAGCGAGTCCAGGAACGCGTAGGCCGGATCGAAGAGGCCGCTGTACGCGCCGAAGGCGTCGTTGCGGCTGATGGCGCCCTTGCCGACCTTGCCGCGCAGCGTCTCCAGGCCGCCGAACCCGCGGACGACCAGGTCGAGCCGGCGCAGCGCGTCGGGGGCCAGCCGTTCCCGGTTGGCGCCGGAGGCCGCGTTGCCGCGCAGCCGCGCGATCACCTTGTCCGTCTCGCGCTCCCGGGCCAGCAGGGTGCCACGAGCGTCGGACCGTCGAGGATCGGCCAAGTAGAGCATGGCGGAACGGCGTTCCTGCTGGAGCGCCTGGATGCTGTCCTCGACCGGGTACCCGAGTGCGTTGACGGTCTGCTCGATGCCGAAGAGGCCCCAGACCTGACGCCCGGTCAAGGTCGCGGCGAAGGCCCAGATGGCCGTGAGGGACACCAGCGGAATGAGCAGCAGTGCCACGATCTTCCGCCGGATCGTCGTACCGCGAAAGCGCATGGCCTCCCCAACGTCAAACCCGGTCAAGGGCTGTCGTGTTCCGACTGCAAACGGCGCGAGCCTACTACTGCCCGATGACCAATCCGAAAGCCCTCCTTCCGCCCTTGCCCCGGGACGACCCGATTCGTGCGAATGAACAGCCGGCACGGCTGGCCGAAATGCACCGCACAGGGAACCCGCGGGGCCTCTCCGTCGTAAGAACAGGAGGGGAGGGGCGCTCCGGAATGCGGAGGGCATTCATCGGCGGAAACCGGGCAGCCACTCTGGAGTCGGACATCGGGGATCCGGCGCCGCATCACCGGTATCCCGCAGGGGAGCGGATTTCATGGACGACCTTGTAGAGGACGCACTGGATCGCGACATTCCGCCGCGCAGGACCCGGCGGCCGTTGTGGGTCGAGGAGCCCATGGGACGACCGCGCATGCCCGACCCGGTGCGCCGGGCGGCCGTGCGGGCCGGGCTCGTCGTCTCGCTGACATTGATCGCCGCGGTGATCGCCATGCTGGGGGCGGCCGGGAAGTCCTGGCTCGCGGCGCCGGCGACGCTCACCGCCATAGCCTTCGCCGTCGTCGCCACCTGGGCGGTGCTGGACGTGTGGATCACCCGCCAGGTCTGGAACCAGCGCAACGGCGTGGTGTCCAGTCCGAGCAGCGCGGCCCGCAGGCTGCGCCGCGAGCGCCGGCGGGAACGACGGCGGGCCCGGGCCGCGGCCCGCGGCGCCGCCCGCCGCCGGCACCTGCCGGGCACCGACGCCCGTACCGCCTGACCGGCGCCGCCTCCAGGGCCCGGACGGCCCTGGAGGCGGATCAGCCGGGGGTCAGCCGCCCTGCGGGGCCGGCTGCTCCGCAGGGCGGCGGAACATCCGCGTCGCCGTGATCTCGCCGTGCACCGGCTCGGACTCCGGGTCCCGGACGGGGAGTCCGGGCCGCAGGTGCTCCTCGACGCTGATGTACTTCAGGCCCGCACGCAGATCCGCGTCGTTGCGCAGCCGTACGACCAGCGGGAACTCGGCGAGCGCCGTGGTGTCGAACAGACCCGTGGTGTAGATCAGCTGGACGCCCAGCGCGTCGGCGACCGCGCGCTGCAGCTCCAGCAGATAGGTGGCGTTGGCGCGGCCGATCGGGTTGTCGAGGAAGAGCGTGCCCGCGTGCCGGTGCCGGTCCCTGCCACGGTCGTTGCTGCGCAGCGCGGCCATCGTGCAGTACAGCGCGATGGCGGCGGTGAGCAGCTGGCCGCCGGAGAAGACGTCGCCCATCTGCCCGACGGGGACGCGCTCGGCGCGCAGCACGGCGTCCGGTTTGAGGATCTCCACGGCCACGCCCTCGGGTTCGAGGGCGGCCGCGACCCCGCGCAGCAGCAACGACATGCCGTCCCGGCGCAGGTCGGAATTCTTGCGGACGGCCGCCCGCGTCGCCTCGTCGATCACGGCGCCGAGCCGCTCGTTGAGCGCCGCGTGGTCCGGGTCGTCGAAACGGATCCGCAGGAACTCCTGTCCCGACCACTCTCCCAGGCCCTCCGGCAGCCGGGACAGCCGCTGCGCGGACCGCAGGGTGGCCAGCGAGGACTCCACCATGCCTCGCAGCCGGTCCACGATGCTGTCGCGGTTGCGCTCCAGTTGCTCCAGCTCGTCGGTCAGGACGCGCAGCCGCGGCGCGAAGGCGGCGTGCCAGGCCGCCGCGTGCTCGGGCAGCGCGGAGCCGGGCAGTTCGCGGATCTGCTGGCGGGCCGGGGTGCGCACCTGCTCGTAGCGGGTCGCGTTGGCGTGCCGTACGAGGACGTCGCAGGACTCGCGCAGCTGCGACTCGGCCGCCGACAGGTCGGCAGCGCAGCCGCGCAGGCTGCGGCGGGCCTCGGCGACGGCGGACCTGGCCTCCTCCAGGGAGCCGGAGTGCGGCTCGGGCTCCTCCTCGCCGTCCTCGGGCTGCCGATCGCCGTCGCGGAGCAGGTCCCGCAGCAGCGCCGCGAGTTCGTCGAAGCCGGTCGCCGCGTCCTCGGCAGCGCGGTGCGCGCGGACCAGGTCGCCGTGGACGTCCCGGGCGTGGCCCAGCGCCTCGGTCCGGGCGGCCAGTTCGCCGTTGGCGCCGCGCAGCAGCTCCTGGGCGTGCTCGGCATCGCGGGGCAGCAGCTCCTCGGGGAGCTCGGTGTGCGCCTCGCCGTCCGCCGGGGCGTGCCGCTCGGCCTCGCCGCGCAGCCGGCCGAGCTGCTCGCTGGCCGCGGAGGCGCGGGAGTCGAGGGTCGCCACCAGCTGTTCGGCGCGAGCGGCCGCGGCCTGCCGGGCGGGTCCGTCGGCGCCGTCCGGGCCCTCCAGCAGCCGGCCGGCCCGGGTGCGCACCTTGTTGGTGAGGCGCTCCAGTTCGGCGAGCGCGGACTGCTCGGTGCTCTCTGCGCGGGCCTGCTCGGCCCGCAGGTCGGCGCCGACGCCCACCTTCTCGTACACCTGGGAGGCGGCGCGGTAGGCCTCGCGCAGGGCGGGCAGCGAGCCGGCCGGCTCCCCGGCGCCGTCCTCGTCCTCGAGGGCCTCGTCGGGGGCGCCGGTGATCTCCGAGCGCTCGGCGCGGAGCACACGCGCGGTGCGGCGCGCGTCGTCCGCCGCGCGCTGGGCGGCCCGGCGGTCCTCGTCGGCGGCACGGGCCAGGGTCAGGCACGCCTCGGCGCGGGTCTCGGCCTCCGCGGCGTCCTCGGCCAGTTCCCTCGTCCTGCGCTGCCAGTTGGCCCGCTCGCGCAGCCGGAAGGCGAGACCGGCGAGCGCGTCGGCGGCCCGCCGGGCCTGCTGCGCCACTTCCTGGCGCTCGTCACGCAGGGCGGTCGCCTCGGCTGCGGCCTCCTCGGCCTCCATCCGTACGGAGCGTGCCTCGGCCAGTTCCTCTCGGGCGGCGGCCGCGGTCTCCCGGGCGGCCTCCACTGCCGCGGCGAGTTCGGCGAGCCGGCCGCTCGGGCAGCCGGATCGCCAGGAGGAGAGCCGGGCGGCCAACGTGCGATCCGCGGCCAGACGGGCGGCGAGGCCGCGGATGTCCTCCTCGCGGGCGGTCGCACGGGCGCGCAGCTCCTGCCGCTCGCCGTCGGCGGCCAGTTCGTCGTGCATGGCGGGGTTGGGCGGGACGAGGAAGAGCTCGGGCTCGGTGCCCGCCGGGGGCGGCGGGGCGAGCAGCGCCGCCGCCGTGCCGACCGTGACGGTCGACCGCGGCAGCAGGGCCGCCTGCGCCAGCACCTCGCGGGCCCGTAGGTAGCTCTGCGGGTCGGTGACGACCACGCCGTCCACCAGCTCCGGGCGCGCGGCGAGCACGGCGGCGTGGTCTGCCGGGGCGACGGCCTGGGCGAGGTACCGCCAGCCGGGGAGGGCGGGGATGCCGTGCTCGCCCAGGTACTCGACGGTGGCCAGGACGTCGGGGCCCGGCGGCAGCAGCCCGCCGTCGCCGAGCGCGGCCAGGATGCGGGCGTCGTCGGCGGCGGCGGTGCGCAGGTCGAACAGCTGCCGCTCGGCGGAGGCCACCGCCCCGTCCAGCATCTCCTGCAGCGACTCCGCGAAGGTGTCGAGCTCGGCCGCGGTCAGCGGGCCCTGCCCGGCGGGACGCCGTCCGGCCGCGGGTGCGCCGCGCCGGGCCGCGGAGGCCTGGGCGGGGACGGCGGGGCCACGGTCCCCGGCGGTGTCTTCCGCCGCGTCTTCCGCGGTGCCGGCCGCCAGGACGGTCCGGGGAGCCTGTGCGGGCGGCAGGCTCAGCAGTTCGGCGAGGCGGGGCTCGGCCGCGAGGGCGTCCGCGACGCGTGACTCGGCGGCGTGGGCTGCCTCGGCCGCGGCGAGGGCGTCGGCCGCGCGGGCGGCGGACAACTCGGCACGCGCGTCGGCGGCCGCGGCCTCCCGGGCCCGGTCACCGGCCCGGCGGGCGGCGTCACGGGCGGCCTCCGCCGCGGTCGAGGCGGCCTTCTCGGCGTCGGAGGCCTCCAGTGCGGCGCGGGCGGGGTCGGCGTCGGGGGCGGAGTCGTCCAGCCAGCCGGCCCGGACCGCCTCCGCGGTCTCCTGCTCCACCTCCGCCAGCCGCTGCACCAGGTGCCCGGACTCGCTGCGGGCGCGCTGCGCCTGCGTCGCGGCGGCGGTGGCGTCGCGGTGCGCCGCCTCGGACCGGGCCTGGAGTCCCGCGGAGCGCTCCTCCTCCGCGTCCGCCCGCTCGTCGGCGGTGTCCGCGGCGGCCCGCAGGGCACGGACGAGGTCGCCCGCGGCCTTCGTACGGGCCGCGAGGGCCGGTGCGGCGTCGCGTTCCGCCTCGTGGATGGCGGCGGTGACCCGGGCCAGGCGGTCGGCGGCGGCCCGGTGCCGCAGCACGATCTCCGCGGCCTGCCAGGCGGACTGCAGCGTACGGGCGTCGTTGAGCTCGCGGCGCAGCGCGGTGGCGCTCTTCTCGCCGGCGGCCAGGGCCAGCGAGGCGTGCCGGTAGGCGAGTTCGGCGGCGACGAGGGCGCTGCGGCCGCGGGCGGCCTCGGCGTCGGTGACGGTGTGCGCGGCGCGGGCCGTCTCCTGGGCCAGTTCGGCGGCGCGGCCCCGCTCCTCGCGGGCGCGCGCGGAGAGCCTGCGGGCCAGGGCACGGGTGCGGCGCTCGGACTGGGCGTGGACGCCGCGTGCCTGATCCCGGGCGGCGGTGGTGTCGACGATGCGGCCGAGCAGTTCGAGGGAGCCCGCGGTGAAGTCGCGCTCCGCGGTGAGCTCGGCCCGGCGGCCCAGTTTGCCGGCGAAGCCGTGCACGAGGTCGGCGAGACCGTCGGTGTCCCGGGTGTCGGTGACCGCGCGCAGCAGGAGGTCGGTGAAGTCGGAGTCCTTCTTCACCGCGAAGAGACCGGCCGCCTCACCTTCGTCGGCGTTCATCTCCCGCTGGTAGCGGAAGAGTTCGGGGTCGAGGCCGAGCTCGCCGAGGTGCTCGTTCCACCGGTCGTGGATCTCCTCCCACATCACCTCCAGGTGCGGGTAGTAGCGCCCGGCGTCGGTCAGGGCGTCGCGGAAGCCCTTCATGGTGCGGCGGCGGCCGCGGGCGCCCGAGGCACCCTCGGCGGACGGCCGGACGGCGGTGGACTCGGCCACGGGCAGCGAGTCCAGGCCGAGCCCCGGGCCGGGCCGGAAGGAGTACCAGGCCTCGGCGAACTTGCGCGGGTCGGAGGAGACCTGGCGGCCGCGCCACTCGCTGACCTTGCCGACGACGACCAGCTCGCCGGTGACCGTGTGCTGCCACTCCAGGGCGACGTGTCCGCAGTCGTCGGCCAGCAGGAACTTGCGGAGCACGCCGGAGCTGGCGCCGCCCAGGGTGTTGCGGTGTCCGGGCAGCATGACCGAGAAGATCAGCTTGAGCAGGACGGACTTGCCGCCGCCGTTCTCCAGGAACAGCACTCCGGCCGGTGCCGGACGGCGCGGCGGGCCCGTCGGCTCGTCCTCGAAGAACTCCGCCTGGGCGGGGGCAGGTTGCGGCACGGGCTCGCCGACTCCGCGCAGGTCCAGCACGGTGTCGGCGTAGCGCGCACCGGCAGGCCCGATGGAGTAGAGGCGGACCCGGGACAGCTCGTACATGGGGGGCTCTCGTCGTGGTGGTCTGTGGTCGGCAGGTGCGGGTGGATCGGCAGGATCCGGGGGCGGGTGTCGGTGCGGGCCGCGGCTTCAGGAATGGAAGGGCAGGCCGGCTCCGGCCACGAGGCCGAGGTCCTCGCCCTCCTCCGCCGGCATCAGCGCCGCCGAGTCACCGGCCCGGGGCACGATGCCCAGGTCGAGGAGTTCGGCCATGGCGGCGCTGCCCGCCATGTCGCGCACCTGGAGCTGATAGCGGGCGGTGGTGCGGTAGGTGCCGCCCGACTCGTCGCCCGTGCGCTGCAGGAAACCGGAGTCGACGAGGAAGGAGACGGCCTTGCCCACGATGCCGGTGGTGGAGCCCGCCAGGCGCCGGGCGTCCTTGGTGGCGCCGGTGGAGCTGCGGCGCACGTAGACCCGCCAGGCGGCCTCCAGGCCGGGGGCGTCGCTGGCCGGGTCGGTGTTCTCGCCCTGCTCCTCGGCCCGTGCCTCCAGCCTGCGGCAGGCCTGGCGCAGGAAGCCGTCGACGCCGTTGACGGTGACGCGGCCGATGTAGGCGTCGTCGGCGAGGTCCTCCGGACGTGGGAAGGCCATGGCGGCGGTGGCGAGGTGGGCGAGCCCGTGAAGGAAGCGGTCCCCCGCGTCGGAGGCGGCGCGGCGCGAGTAGTCGCCCATGCGGACGGCGAAGACCGAGTCCTCACCGGCGGCCAGCGCCATGCCGGCCCGGGGCGAGACCTCCAGCACGACCAGGCCGAGCCCGGTGGCCACGGCGTCCGCCAGGCGCGAGAACAGCGGCTCCTCGCGGTAGCGGCGGATCAGCTCGGCGTACTCGGCGTCGCGCGCGGGCAGCAGCTTCGGCTGGAGACCGAAGGAGACCAGGCGGGCGGCGTCCGCGGCGTCGCCAGGGGTGACGGCCGCCGGGCCGGGGGCCGCGGCGGGCGGCTGTGTGCTCTCGCCGTCGCGGTGGTCGCTCACGGGGTTGTCTCCTCGGTACGGATGGTCGGTTCGCTCATCGTCACGCCACCTCGGACCGCTCGGCGGCCATCCCGGCGGCGTCCAGCCGGGCCGTGCCCACGATCAGGTCGGCGCCGCCGAACTCGGGGTCGTCCAGCTCGGTGCCGTCGTCCACGGCGAACAGCAGCCGCTCCTCGCCCTGGCGGTAGGCGGTGCCCACCGGCGGGCTGGCCGCGTGCACGGCCAGCAGGGCGACCAGATAGGGCAGTTCGGGGTCGAGGCGGCGGGCCTCGGCGAGCAGCCCGGACAGCCGGCGGGGGGCGTCGTGCGGCAGTTCGAGGAGCTCCAGCGCGGTCTCGAGCTGCTCCTCGCTGAACCGGCTGTCGTCCGGGGTGGCGACGAGGTCGGGCTCGGGCATCTCGGCGCCGAGGTGCTCGCGCTCCACCGGCGGGGTGAGCAGGGCGTCCACGAGGTCCGTGACGCGGACCGAGGCCGGGGTGCGCAGGCCCGTGCCGCGGGCGAACCAGGCGTCGGTGACCCGGGTGGCCTGCTCCACCGGGAGCGGCAGGACCGGCGCGACCAGTTGCCCGTACAGGTCGAGCATGCCGACGAGGGCGCCGCCGCGCGGCGCGGCGAAAGCCTGCCGGTCCTGCTCGGCGCGGAAGATCGGCCCGGCTTCCAGCAGCCGGGACTGCAGCTGGGTGTGGCGTCGGATGCAGTCCTTGACGATGTCGACGAGCTCTGCGGCGCGGCGCTTGTGCTCCGGGTCCTCCGACTCGTCCCTGGCCTTGCGGATGTTGGTCAGGATGGCGTTCTCGTGCCGGTAGCGGTCGGCGACGTGGTCGAGCGCCTCAGCGATCATGTCGGGGACGGCGCGGACCCAGTCGACGGCCCGGACGTTGCGGCGCGTGGCGTCCAGGGTGCGGCGCAGCGTCTCTGCGTACTGCACGGTGCGGTAGCGGGCCTGTTCCGCGGCGAGCTGAGCGTCGGCCAGGCGGCCCCGGTTGATCAGCACCTCCAGCTTGACCTCGGCGGCGATCTGGGCACTGGTCACGTCGGTGTCCAGGGCGCCGACGAGCACGTTGACGGCCTCGTCGGTGGTGCGCAGGTAGACGGTGCCGTCGCGGCCCGGGACCTCCTCGATCAGCTTGAAGTCGTAGTCGCGGCGCACGTACGTCCCGTCGGCGCCGAAGGTGCCGTAGACGGCGCGGAAACCGCGGTCGACGCTGCCGACGTTGATCAGGTTCTCCAGGACCCAGCGGCCCACCCGCTCGTGCTCGGCGGCGGGACGGCCGGGGGCCTGGGCGGCGATGCGGGGCAGCAGCCGGGAGATTATCTGGTCGTGGTCGGCGCCGGTGTCGAAGTCCATGTTGAGCGTGACCAGGTCGATGGCGGCCAGGGCGACCTCGGCCATCGCGTACACCGAGTACTCGCCCGCGAGGTTGGCCTTGCGCGCGTCCAGGTCGTGCAGCGGCGCGGTGCAGGCCAGGGCCTTGAGCCGGCGGGCCAGGCCCTCGTCCGCGGCCGGTCCCGGCGCGGGCCGGACACCGCCGCTGAGCTGGTGCGGAACGGTCGTGGTCACGACGCACAGACTAGGCGCTCGGACCGACAACGGCCCAAACGGCGCGGTCCGGGCAGCGCCGGGTCCGGTGCCGCTCAGCCTCCGGCGGCCCCGTAGCCGCCCCCGCCGGGCGTCGCCACGACCAGGACGTCACCGGGCCCGACGTCGGCGCAGTCGACGCCGCCGAGCGGGGTGACGGTGCCGTCGGCACGCTCGATCCGGTTCTCGCCGAGGGCGCCGGGGCCACCGCCCGCCAGGCCGTACGGGGGGACTCGCCGGTGGCCCGAGAGCAGGGCGACCGTCATGGGTTCCAGGAACCGGATGCGGCGTACGACGCCCCGGCCCCCGTGCCACCGGCCGTCGCCACCGCTGTCGTCGCGCAGGGCGAAGCCGTCGACGCGGACGGGGTAGCGCCATTCGAGGATCTCGGGGTCGGTGAGCCGGGAGTTGGTCATGTGGGTCTGGACGGCGTCGGCGCCGTCGAAGCCCTCGCCCGCCCCGGCACCGCTGGCCACCGTCTCGTAGTACTGCACCCGGTCATTGCCGAAGGTGACGTTGTTCATCGTGCCGGAGCCCTCGGCCTGCACGCCGAGCGCGGCGTACAGGGCCCCCGTGACGGCCTGGGAGGTCTCCACGTTGCCCGCGACGGTGGCCGCCGGGTACTCCGGGGCGAGCATCGAACCGTCGGGGACGCGGACGTCCAGGGGTTTCAGGCAGCCGCTGTTGAGCGGGATGTCGTCGGCGACGAGGGTGCGGAAGACGTAGAGCACGGCGGCCATGACCACCGAGCGCGGCGCGTTGAAGTTGCCCTCCTGCTGCGGGGAGGTGCCGGTGAAGTCCAGGACGGCGGAGCGCGCCGCGCGGTCGACGCGGACGGCGACGCGGATGACCGCGCCATTGTCGGTCTCGTACGCGCAATCGCCGTCGTCGAGACCGGCGACGATGCGCCGCACGGACTCCTCGGCGTTGTCCTGTACATGCTGCATGTAGGCGTGCACGACATCGAGGCCGAACTGCGCGGTCATGCGCCGCAGCTCGGCGATGCCCTTCTCGTTCGCGGCGATCTGCGCGCGCAGGTCGGCGATGTTGGTGTCCGGGTCGCGCGAGGGGTACGGGGCGCTCGTGAGCAGGGCGCGGGTCTCCTCCTCGCGCAGGCGGCCGTCGCGCACCAGGAGCCAGTTGTCGAAGAGGACGCCCTCCTCGTGCACGGTGCGGCTGAAGGCGGGCATCGAACCGGGGGTGAGGCCGCCGATCTCGGCGTGGTGGCCGCGCGAGGCGACCAGGAAGAGCAGCGACCTCCCCTCGTCGTCGAAGACGGGGGTGACGACGGTGACGTCGGGCAGGTGGGTGCCCCCGTGGTAGGGGTCGTTGACGGCGTAGGCGTCGCCCGGGCACATGGTGCCCTCGTTCCGCCGCAGTACCTCCTTGATGGACTCGCCCATGGAGCCCAGGTGAACGGGGATGTGGGGGGCGTTGGCGATGAGGTTGCCCTCGGGGTCGAACAGGGCGCAGGAGAAGTCCAGCCGCTCCTTGATGTTGACGGAGTGGGCGGTGTTCTCCAGTCGGACGCCCATCTGCTCGGCGATCGACATGAAGAGGTTGTTGAAGATCTCCAGCATCACCGGGTCGACCTCGGTCCCGACCGCCACCCGCCCGGGCCGCGGTCGCACCCGGGTGAGCAGGAGGTGGCCGTGCTCGCCCACCGCGGCCCGCCATCCGGGGTCGACGACGGTCGTCGCGTCGGCCTCGGCGATCACGGCGGGCCCGTCCATGGTGTCGCCCGGGCGCATCTCGTCCCTGCGGAACAAGGCGCTGCGTCGGCGCCGGCCCTCCACGTACAGCGACACCTCGGCGGCCGGCCGCAGTGGGCCCTCCCGGGCCGGCTGCTCCACGAAGTGCCGGCCCGGCGGGCCCGCTGAGCCGACCGCCTCCACCGATACCGCCTCGACGACCAGCGGCTTGTCCATGGTGAAGGCGTAGCGGGCGCGGTGGTCGGCGGTGAAGGCCCCGCGCATGGCGTCGACGGTCCCGAACGGGACCGGCAGCGCGGCGTCGGTGCCCGCGTAGCGGACGTGGACGCGGGTGACGGTCTCGACGCTGTCGTCGGGGACCCCGTCCTCGCGCAGTTGGGCGCGGGCCAGGCCGTCGAGCTCGTCGCGGACCGCGCGCAGGGCGGGCAGCTCGTCCTCGCGAAGCGGGCTCTCCACGGAGCGCTCGCGCATGGCGGTGGCGTCCGCCAGGCCGATCCCGTACGCGGACAGCACCCCGGCCAGCGGGGGCACCAGGACGGTGCCGACGGACAGGGCGTCGGCGACCGCGCAGGCGTGCTGGCCGCCGGCTCCGCCGAAACTGGTGAGGGCGTAGCGGGTGATGTCGTGGCCGCGCTGCACGGAGATCTTCTTGACGGCGTTGGCCATGTTCAGGACGGCGATCTCCAGGAAGCCCGCGGCGACCTCCTCCGAGGTGCGGCGGTCGCCGGTCGCGGCCGCGGCCTCGTCGGCGAGCCGCGCGAACCCCGCGCGGACGGCCTCGGTGTTCAGCGGCTGGTCGCCGTCCGGGCCGAAGACGGCCGGGAAGTGCGCCGCCTGGACACGGCCGAGCATCACATTGGCGTCGGTGACGGTCAGCGGGCCGCCGCGGCGGTAACAGGCGGGGCCGGGGTCGGCGCCGGCGGAGTCGGGGCCGACCCGGTAGCGCTGCCCGTCGAAGTGGAGGATCGAGCCGCCGCCCGCCGCCACCGTGTGGATGTTCATCATGGGCGCCCGCATCCGCACGCCCGCCACCTGGGTGCCGAGGACGCGTTCCAGCTCGCCCGCCCAATGGGAGACGTCGGTGGAGGTACCGCCCATGTCGAAGCCGACGACCCGGTCGAACCCGGCCTGCCGCGAGGTACGGGCCATGCCGACCACTCCCCCGGCGGGGCCGGACAGGACGGCGTCCTTGCCGCGGAAGTGACCGGCCTCGCGGAGCCCGCCATTGGACTGCATGAACATCAGCCGGACGCCCCGCAGCTCCGCGGCCACCTCGTCCACGTAGCGGCGCAGGACCGGCGACAGGTACGCGTCCACCACGGTGGTGTCCCCGCGGGGGACCAGCTTGATCAGCGGGCTCACCTCGTGGGAGCAGCTGATCTGGTCGAACCCGGCCTCGCGGGCCGCCCGCGCGACGGCCTGCTCGTGGGCGGGATGGCGGTAGCCGTGCAGCAGGACGACGGCGACGCTCGTCAGGCCGTCCCGGCGCGCCTCGCGCAGGGCCGCGCCGGTGGCGGCCGGATCGAGGGGACGAACGACCGCGCCGTGCGCGTCGACGCGTTCGGGGACCTCGATGACGCGCTCGTACAGCGCCTCGGGGAGCACGATCTCGCGGTCGAAGAGCCGCGGCCGGTTCTGGTACGCGATGCGCAGCGCGTCGCGGAAGCCTTCGGTGACGACCAGGACGGTCGGCTCGCCCTTGCGTTCCAGGAGGGCGTTGGTGGCCACCGTGGTGCCCATCTTGACGACGCAGACCCGGTCGCCGGGCACGGGTTCGCCGGTGTCCAGCCCCAGCACGCGCCGGATGCCCTCGACGGGGGCGTCCCGGTAGCGCCCCGGGTCGTGGGAGAGGAGCTTGCACGTCTCCAGGCCGCCGTCCGGCCGTCTGGCGACGACGTCGGTGAAGGTGCCGCCCCGGTCGATCCAGAACTCCCAGCGTCCGGTCACGCCCTCATTGTCCCAGGGACGTCCCTCCCAGGCGGGCCAGCGCGGCGGCCGTGGAGTCGCGGGAACGCAGGTCCAGCAGGCCGTCGGTGCCGGCCATCCGGTGCCGGGCCTCCCGTCCGGCGAGCCGCAGCAGATCGGGCAGCAGATCGGTGCAGCGGTCGGCCACCCAGCGGGTACCCCTGGTCGCCATCCACCGCAGGCTCGCCGCGGCGCCCGGCCCCGGGCCGCCGGGAGTCGTGGCCGGCGGTTCGCCGTCCGACAGGCCGCGCGCGACCAGGAGCTGGTGGAAGGCCCGGGCCAGCAGCCGGTGCCCCAGCTCGCTGGGGTGCAGCCGGTCCGCGCTCCAGGCCGCGCGGTCGGCCACCCACGGATGGCGGGCGGCGTGCAGGTGCGCGGCGTCGTACCGCTCGGACAGGACGTGCACGACCTGGTTCAGCGCGGCCATCCGGCGGCCCAACGGGCGGGCGAGCGGCCACGGCAGGCCCAGCATGCGGCCGGGGTCCGGCAGGCAGGCGGTGAGCACCTCGGCACCGTGGGCGCGCAGTTGGGCCAGGACGGTGTCCAGGCGGCGGGCGACGGACTCGATGTCGAAGCTGCCGCGGAGCGTGTCGTTGGCGCCGATCACCACGGAGGCCAGGTGGGGGCGGTGGTCCAGCGCGCGGGGCAGCTGCTCCTCGACGACGTCCTTGGTGACGGCGCCGCTGCGGGAGCAGTTGAGCAGGCGTACGGCCGAGGGCTCGGCGGTCAGCCCCTGCGCCAGGAGCGGCACCCAGCCGCGCCATCCGCCGGCGACGGGATCGCCGAGGCCCTCGGTGAGCGAGTCGCCGAGCGCCGCGAAACGTATCTCCCTCGTGCCGGCCGGCGTGCCACCGGCCTGACCCGACGCCTCAGTCGACGCCTGAGTCGACGTCAGGGCAGAGGTCGGGGCCGGCATCCGAGCGGTGACCTGGGCCTGGGCGGGTGCCGTGACATCGGCGGGCGGGTGGGACGCGGGTCTGGCACGGCCGGGGACGGCGGGCGTCTCCGTGCCCGTCGTCATGGCGTGACCTCCGGGGCGGTGAGCCGGGGCGCGGCGTCGTGGGCGGCGAGGAAGGCGCTCACGGCGGTCGGCCAGCCGTAGCGCTCGGCCTGGGCTCGGGCGATGGCACGGCGCATGGGCTCGGGGCGGGACAGCAGGTGGCCGGCGGCGGCGGCGAAGGCGGGGCCGTCGTCGGTGGCGGCGGCACCGGCCGGGCCGAGGATGTCGGGCAGCGCGGACAGCGCGCTGGCGACGACCGGGGTGCCGCAGGCGAGGGCCTCCAGGGCCGACAGGCCGAACGTCTCCACCGGGCCCGGGGCCAGGACCACGTCGGCGGTGGCCTGGAGCGCGGACAGGGTGCGGCGGACGGGGACGTGCCCGAGAAAGGTGACCGGCAGCCGGGCCTCCCGGGCCCGCGCCTCCAGACGGGCGCGCATCGGCCCGTCCCCCGCGACGACGAGGACGGCGTCCACGCCCTGGTCCCGCATGTGGGCGAGCGCCTCCAGGGCGCGTCCCGGCCGCTTCTCGGGCGACAGGCGGGAGCACATCACCACCAGCACCTCGGCGTTGCCTGCGTACCGCGCGCGCAACTGCGGGTCGTGGTGCGCCGGGTGGCACGCATCGAGGTCGACGCCGAGCGGCGCCCGTACGACGTTGCGGGCCCCGATCCGCTCGAACTCCACGGCCGCCCAGGCAGTCGTGCAGACGATGCGCGAGTACACGCGCGCGCTGCGGCGGTTGAGCCGGTCGGCGGCGCCCTGGGCGAGACCGCTGGGCAGGCCCCAGGTGCGCAGCACCCCGTCGACGCTCTCGTGGGACACCATGACGGACGGCACCCGGCGGCGGCGCGCCCACTCCCCGGTCCAGCGCAGCGTCGTACGGTCGGAGACCTCCAGCCGGTCCGGGCGCAGGCCGTCGAGCACCGCCTCCAGCCGGGCCCGGCCGGCCAGTACGCGGTAGCCGCCGGTGCCGGCGACCAGGGGGCCGGGGAGGGTGACGACGCGGCCCTGGGAGGTCGTCTCGTCCTTGGCGGCGGGACCGGGGACGATCAGGACCGGCTCGTGGCCGGCCGCGAGGTAGCCCTCGCCGAGGTGGCGCAGGGCGGTGCGCAGGCCGCCGGAGGTGGGCGTGACGAAGTTGGCCAGCCTGACGATGCGCAGCGGACGGGTCATGCCGCCACCGCCGTACGGGCGTCGATCACCTGCGCGTAGTGCTGCAGGAGCAGGTCGCCGACGGCCTCCCAGGTGCGCGCGGCCACGTCGGCGCGCCCCTCGGCGCCGAACTGGTCGCGCATGGCCGGGGCGCTCGCCAGCAGCCGTATGGCGCCGGTGACGGCGTCCGCGTCCCCGGGCGGTACGAGCAGCCCGGTGCGGCCGTGGTCGACGAGGTCGAGCGGACCGCCGGCGGCGGGGGCGACCACGGGCAGCCCGCTGGCCATCGCCTCCTGGACGGTCTGGCAGAACGTCTCGAACGGCCCGGTGTGGACGAACGCGTCGAGGGAGGCGTAGATCCGCGCGAGGTCGTGCCCGGTGCGGCGGCCGAGGAACACCGCGCCCGGCAGCGCCTCGTGCAGCCCCTGGGCGCTGGGGCCGTCGCCGACGACGACCACCTTCACGCCGGGCAGCCGGCAGGCGCCGGCCAGCAGCTCCACGTGCTTCTCCGGGGCGAGGCGGCCGATGTAGCCGACCAGGACCTCGCCGTTAGGGGCGAGTTCACGGCGCAGCGCCTCGTCGCGGTGGGCGGGGTCGAAGCGCACGGAGTCCACGCCGCGCGGCCACAGGTGCACGCGCGGGATGCCGTGCGCCTCCAGGTCGCGCTGGGAGGCGCTGGACGGCGCGAGCGTGCGGTCGGCGGCCGTGTGCACGGCGCGGATGCGGCGCCACGCGGTGCTCTCGCCGCGGCTCAGGTAGGTACGGGCGTACCCCGCGAGGTCGGTCTGGTAGACGGCGACCGTGGGGATGTGCTGCCGGGCGGCTGCGGCCATGCCGCGCACCCCGAGGATGAACGGGCTGGCCAGGTGGACGAGTTGGGCGCGGTGCGCGGCGATCGCCGCCCCGGTCCTGCGGCCGGGGAGCGCCACCCGGACCTGCGGGTAGCCGGGCAGGGGCAGCGACGGCACGCGCACGACGGGGCACGGTTCGTCGCCCGGCGTGGAGTCGTGCGGGCCGGCCGGCGCGACGACCAGCGGCTCGTGGCCCCTGCGGACCAGGTGCTCGGCCGTGCGCAGCGCGCAGTGGGCCACTCCGTTGACGTCGGGTGGGAAGGACTCTGTGACGATGGCTACTCGCATACGGACGTTGTGGGCTCCCCGGGCGTTGTCCGGGTCACGTGGATCTTTCCCCTTGGGGAACGTGCCGTGAGCGTTGGCCCCGGATCGGGCCTTCCGACCGCGGCGCCACTCCCCCCGCGGGCGCGGACGCCGCCCGCCTGCCGCGGCAGGAGTCCGGCGCCGGGGCCTCCGGCGATGCGGCGGAGGAGGCGGCGCGGGCCCGGAGGAACGGGATCCCGTCCTCGGGGCAGGGCCCGCCGAGACGTCGACGAGCAGCCGGCCGACCTCGGCGCACTGGCGACTGCCGTGCCCCAGGCCCGGGACAACTCCCCGTACCAGCCGGCCGCCTGCGGGGTCGCCGACTTCGGCCGGTTCCTCCTGGCCGCGCGGGGCCAGGAGGCCGTGACAACCGCGGTCGCGGCTACCGGGCGGGGTCGCCGGAACTGAGGCGCCCGCGGACGGCGGTCTGGACCTCGGCCTCCTCCGCGGGATCGGCGGCGAGGCTGCGCAGACGGGCCAGGACGCGGACGTCCGCGGTCGTGGCCGTGCGGGCGGCGAGTTCGCGGGTGGTCTCCTCGCAGTCCCACAGGCACTCGACGGCGAGCCCGGCGCCGAAGCTGGGATCGGTGCGGGCGAGGGCGTGGGCGGCGACGCCGCGCAGTTGTGAGGAGCTGGTCTCGCGATAGACGTGGCGCAGGACGGGGGCCGAGCAGTCGATGGAGAGCCGGCCGGCTCCCTCGACGAGCACGACGAGGCCGTCGGCGTCGGCGCCTTCGCGCTGGACGAGGCGGCGCAGGGCGCCGAGGACGCGGTCGGCGTCCTGTTCGCCGCCCCGGCAGGCGAGCATGCGGGCGGCGGCCGCGCCGAGCACGTCCTCGCGGCGTGACCAGGCGCGGGCCCGGGTGAGGGCGGCGACACTGCGCATCCGCTCGAAGGACTCGACGGCGGCGCGGGCGACGAGCTCGGACGCACTGAGGGCGGCGGCCTCGATGAGGTCGAGGGCCGCGCGGTCCTGCCGGTCGGAGAGGTGGCGGAGGGCGGCCGCGCGGGCGGCGTCGGGGCCACCGCGGGCCGCCTCGACGAGCTCCTCGCGGTCCTCGGGGCCGGCGACGGCGGCCAGGCAGCGGGCGGCGGGGGCGTCGCGGTGCTGCGGTGGGTGGGCTGCCAGACCCTCCTGGGCCCATTCGAGCACGGCGCGCACGCTCCAGCCCGGGGTCGGCCCGGCAGGCCGCATCTGGCGCTGCCAGCGGTCGAAGGCGGTCTGTTCCGACGCCTTGCGCACGCGTTCGGAGACGGCGGGGTCCGGATCCTCGGCCCACAACCGCCAGGGCCGTGGCTCGTACGCCTCCCGGAGTGCGGCGGCCAGCTGGGCGTCACCCTCCGTGGTCCGCGGGAAGCGGGCGAGCACAGCCGGGCCGAGCGCACGCAGCGCCTCGTCGTCGTCACGTACGGCGAGCTCGTCCAGGGCCCATTCCCAGTTGCCGCCGGTGACGGCGTAGCGGCGCAGCAGCAGGGTGGCGTCCCGGCGGCCGTAGCCGGCGAGGTGGCCGAGGACGGACAGCGCCAGGCCGCAGCGGTGCTCGTCGGGGCTGACGATGTCGTCCGGGTGGAAGAGGTGCTGTTCGATCCCGTCGAGCGGGCCCTCGAGTTCCGAGAAGAGGCGCGCGTAATAGAGGGAGCGGGACTCCACGCGCCAGTCGTGACGGGGGTCGCGCAGGACACACTGCTCCAGCGCGGCGAGCGCGTCGGCTCGCCGCGCCGCGAGGGCGTGCAGGGTCCCGTCTCCGCGTCCTCGCTGGAGGAGGCCGAGAAGGGTACCGCTGGGCGCTATGTCGGGGTCGAACATGAGGTCAGCATCCGGTGCGGGGAGTTCGTTGGCAACGGGATTTTCCGTTACCGGCTGCGAGGTATCTTCGCAGATCGTCCCGGGTTCAAACCCTTTGCGTGACACCCGGGCGCCTCGCGAGCGCGCTCACGGGGCGGAGTCCCGCAGCTTACCCGGACCGAGGCATTCCGCCGAGTCTCCCGAGCTCGGCGGCACCCCAGGCTCCTGACATATGCCGGTAGCACCACCGGATCGGGTATTGCAGAAACCCTTACGGGCCATCACTCCTTGTGCAAGAGTCGTGACTGGCCCATCCGTACGGCCCCGTAGAGGCCGGCGCCCGGTTCGGAGACATGTTCGGAGAGCGTCATGCCGCCCCATTTGCATGAGGACCGCGCCACCGCGAAGCCTGAGCCCGGTACCGTGGACGCGCTCATCTCCCAGACCCGCCAGCTGCGCGGCAAGGTCGACGCCGTCCGCCGCGACGCCGCCGGGGAGGACGAGGAGGACCCGCGGCTGCGCTGGCAGCGCGCGCTGTGCGACCTCGCCGTCCACCAGCTCGACGACCTGGGCGCGCACCTCGGGCAGCTGCGTGACGGCCTCCCTGGTGACCGGGAGACGGCTGCGGAGCCCGGCGGCGCCGCCTGCACGGGACGGCCGGCCCGGGAGGCACCCGCCCCCGCACCGGCCCCCGCCGCCGTACGGGCCCTGGGACGGGCCGGCAGCGCGGAGTGGGACCTCGTCACGGACGGTGTCCAGTGGTCGGAGGAGCTCTACCGCATCTTCGGGCGCACCGGAGAGGACGGACCGCTGACCCTGGACGAGCTGCCCTCGTGGCTGTTCGCCGAGGACCAGCAGACCCTCACCGCGGCCGTGACCGGCTGCCTGGTGGACGCCCGGCCGATCGACTGCGAGTTCCGCATCGTCCGCCCGGACGGTGCCGTGCGTACGGTGCACATGGTGGGCGAGCCGGTGCTCGACGCCGCCGGCGCCACCGCCTCCATGTGGGCGGTGCTCCGCGACGTCAGCGAACTGCGCCGCAGCCAGCGGACGCTGCGCGAGACCCGTGACTCGTTGCAGCGCGAGCGGCAGATCGCTCGGACCGAGCGCCGGCTGGCGGTCGAGCTGCAGGAGGCCGTGCTGCCGCCGTGGCGCGGCTCCCTGCGGTTCCCGCAGGACGGCGGCCCGACCACGGTCGACCTCGCCGCCCACTACCTCCCGTCCGCGACCGGCGCCCTGGTCGGCGGCGACTGGTACGACGCGCTGCAGCTGCCCGACGGCTCCGCACTGCTCACCGTGGGGGACCTCACCGGGCACGGGGTCTCCGCCACCTCCGGCATGGCCATGCTGCTCGGCGCGCTGCGCGGCATGGCGATGACGGGGCTGGACCCGGCCCCGCTGCTGGGCGGGCTCAACCAGTTGCTGGACAGCTCCGCGCAGCCCGCGCTGGGCAGCGCCCTGTGCTGCCGCTACCGCCCGGAGGACCGCTCGCTGGTGTGGGCGCAGGCCGGACACCCCGCCCCGCTGCTGTTCCGCGAGGGGACAGGGCGACCGCTCGACGCGCCCGAGGGTGTGCTGCTGGGTGCCACGTCGGGCGCCCAGTACGGCCAGACCACCGAGTGCCTGCTCCCCGGCGACCTGCTGGTATTGCACACCGACGGCCTCCTGCCGCCGCGTTCGGGTTCCGTTGCGGCCTCGGACTCGGCCGAGGCGGTGCGACGCCTGCTGGAGCTCGGCCCGAGGTTCGCCCGGGCCCGTACTCCCCAGGAGTGCGTGCGCGTCGTGGTGGAGGAACTCGGCGCCCCCGAGCGCGAGGACGACGCCTGCGTGCTCATCGCCAAGTTCCACTGAGGTCCACGGGCCCGCGCCGTCACCAGCCCACGGCGTCACCGGCATACGGCGTCACCGGCAAACGGCGTCACCGGCAAACGGTCGACGTACCGGCATATCCATGTGTCGACACGAGGACGACATTCGGGAGAGCCGGCTCGTTCGGCGTCGAGTCGGCTGGTCCCGCCCATCCCCGTCGATGTCCGCTGTCCGCGTGCCCCGCGCCGGGCTCCGCTCAGATCACGGGGCCCTTGCGCCTGGGGCCGCTCGGCAGCGCGACCTCGATCTCCTCACGCAGGTCCTGGATCCTGGTGAAGTCGGAGTACCGCGCCGTCAGCCGGTACATCTCCCGCAGTCGGTCCCAGGTACGCAGCGACGAGTTCTGCCTTATGGTCAGCAGCGCCAGTCGCGCGTAGCGGTCCGCCTGCTCCGGGTCGTCGGCGATGAAGCAGGCCGAGGCCAGCGAGATGTAATCGAAGATGTTCGACCGGTCCCGGCCCTTGCCGCGCAGCTCCAGCGCCTGCTTGGCGTGCTGCTGCGCCGTCCGCGCCGCCAGGGGCTCGTACTCGGCGAGGGTGCGGTACGCGAGCGCCTGCATGCCGTGCAGATCGGCCTCGTCGAACATCTGCATCCAGCTCGGCGGCGGGACGTCGCCGCGGTCGCTGGCGAAGAGGTCCTCGGCCTTGCCCAGGGTGCGGCGCATCGCCTGGCCGTGGCCCATGGAGGCCTGTGCCCACGCCTCGATGGTGCAGAGCATGGCGCGGGTGCGCGGCAGCGCCTCCTGCCCGGAGCCGGACTGCGCCAGCTTCATCAGGTCCAGCGCGTCGTCCGGCCGGCCCAGGTGGACCAGCTGCCGGGCGGCGCGGGAGAGCGCCTCGCCGGCCCTGGGCCGGTCCCCGCCCTCACGGGCGGCGTGTGCCGCGATGACGAAGTACTTCTGGGCGGTGGGCTCCAGGCCCACGTCGTGGGACATCCAGCCCGCCAGGACGGCGAGGTTGGCGGCCACGCCCCAGAGCCTGCGCTTGAGGTGCGGTGGGTGGTGGTAGGCGAGCATGCCGCCCACCTCGTTGAGCTGTCCGACGACCGCCTTGCGCTGCAGCCCGCCGCCGCGGGACGCGTCCCAGGCGCGGAACACCTCGACCGAGCGCTCGAGCGCCTCGATCTCCTGGGAGCCGACGGGGGCCGCCTCGTAGCGGTCGTAGGAGGCCGCGTCTGCGTTGAAGGGGTCGTTGCTGGTGGGGGCGTCGGCCGCGAGCGCCGGATCGGTGTGCAGCCAGTCGTGCATGGCGCTGCTGAGTGCGGAACCCGCGGCGAGCGCGGCTCCCGCGCCCACCAGACCGCGTCGGTTGAGCATGAGGTCCATTCCCGTGAATTCGGTGAGGACCGCGGCTGTTCGCTCCGGTGGCCAGGGCAGTCCGTCGACGCTGACGGCCTGCTTCCTTCCCGTACGCCGATGCCGGCCGAACCCGAGATCCTCGATGGTTACGACACGGCCGAGACGCTCGGTGAACAGGGCCGCCAGCACGGTGGGCACGGGTTCGCGCGGGGATTCCCCGGTCTCGATCCAGCGGCGCACGCGCGAGGTGTCCGTCGCCAGCTGCGGGTGGCCCATGGCCGCCGCCTGCCGGTTGACGAGTCTCGCGAGCTCTCCCTTGGACCATCCGGTGAGTGCGAACAGGTCCGCTAGCCGTGTGTTGGCTTCCTTGTCCATCCAAGCCCCCAGGTTCCTCGGCACTGTTGACACTAACGGCCGGTCAGCGCCGCCGCGAGCATTCGCCATGGTTCGCCAGGGTGCGCCAGATGGTCTGCCACCCGCATGCGGTGGTCAGGTAGGAACGCGCCACCCGGCCCGGCACTCGCCGGCTCGCGAACGGTCGCATATGAACAACTTTCGAAAAACGCCGATCAGCGTTGAACAACTCGAGAGCCATGTGCGTACTGGTACGCGAGGGGCGTACGGCGCGTGGACAGTTCGGACCGCCGGCCCGGACCCGCATTCCCCAGGGTGCGGGACCGGACGCCGACCCCGGCTCCGGATCCGTCCACGCGCCGGCCCCGCCACCTCGTCAAGAGCCCGTTGGCACACGAAGGGATCTGTCTCCCCATATGTATTCAGCATCGTCCTCCGTGTCCGCACCGCCCCGGCCGGCCCACCTCCCGGCGTTCTCCGGGACCGGGACCGCCATACGTCCTCGCCCGGTGCTGCCCGCTCCGCGCAGGAGCGCGCCGGGGACCTCCCATCCGCTCAGCGGGAGGCTCGACTTGACCGGACCCCAAGGCGCGCAACTGCGCTCGGCCATCGCCTCGGTGCAGCGCATCTGTCCCGAGTTCACGCCCGTCCAGATGTTGCGGCGCAGCGGCCGCTCGGTGCTGCTGGTCGGTACCTCGGGGCGTGCCCCCGCGGTCGCCAAGTGCCTGCTGGACCACTCTCCCGCATGGGTGGAGCGGTACCGGCACGAGATCGCCGCGTACCGGGCGTTCGTACGGCACCGGCCGCCGGTCAGGGCGCCGCGCCTGATCGCCGCCGACCCCGAGAGCTGCACGCTCGTGGTGGAGCGGATGCCCGGACGGGTCGCGGCGCTGCAGCGGCACCCGTCCGAGGCCCCGCCGCGGGCGGACGTGCGGATGGTGCTCAGCGCGATCTCCCGGGTCAACATGTGGCGTCCGCCGGCCGGGGTCTTCGACGCCCCGATCGACTACGCGGCCCGGCTGTCCCGCTACCACGAGCTGGGACTGCTCACCGACCGGGACATGGGCGACCTGCAGAAGCTTCTGCACGGACTGGCGCACGCGCAGGGCCAGTTCAGCCACGGCGACGCCCTGCTCTCCAACATCCTGCTCTCCCCGGCCGGCCCGGTGCTGGTCGACTGGGAGCACGCCGGCTGGTACCTGCCCGGCTATGACCTGGCGGTGCTCTGGATGATCCTGGGCGACGACCCGGTCACCCGGCGGCAGATCAGCCAGATGGCACAGGCCTCGGGACCGATCGCGCGTGACGCCTTCCTGGTGAACCTGATGCTGGTGGTCACCCGCGAGATCCGCACCTACGAGACGGCCGTGCAGCGCACCATGCGCAGCACCGTCCCGGCGGGTCCGGGCGCGGCCGAGGCGGGCGAGGAGCAGCGACTGCTGCTGCGCCGGCTGCACGACGACGCGGGCCTCGCCCGGCGGGCCGTCAGGGCCGCCGTCGGCACGAGGTGATCCCCCGGCCGGTTCCCGGACGGAAGAGGAGGAGGGTGCGTGGTGGACGACGGCGCACCGCGGTCGCGGACCCGGGGACCAGGGGAGAGTCCTCCGGTGCCGTCGCGGTGCCGCCCGGGAGGCCGTACGGCCGGGGTGGCACCGCCGGTCGCCCAGTCCACTGACGCGCCGCAGGCCATGGCGCGGCGGGCGACACCTGTCCGTCCCGCGGTTCGACGGCCGTCCGGCTGTACACCGAGCCGCGCGAAGACGCCCCGCTCGTCAAGGACACCGGTCTGAACGGGGAGGCCCCTTCGACGACCGGGTGAACGACACCGGCGCCCGTGCCTCGACCGGCCGGCAGTTCGCGGTGGCCGAACGGCGCGGGGACTGACGGCGATCTGGTACCTCTGCCAGAAGGCCTGGTTCCACGAGCCCAGGGGACACCGGACCGCCCTGCCGGCCGCAGGCCGGCTGCTCACGCCGAAGGAGGGCCGCGGCGAGGTCCCGGTGTACGGGCGTGCCGACCCGGAGGCGTCCGCCTACCCGCCGGGCGTCCCGGTCCAGCCGGACTCCCCGCTGCCGTACAAGCTGCTCGCGGGCCAGAGCTAAGCGGTGGGCCGGGGGCCCCGGGGCGAGTGCTACCGGGCGGTCACCTTCGACGCCTCCCAGCACGCGGTGGTGCGCGGCAGGCAGCTCCACTACGAGATGCTGCACGAGATCCAGTTCGGCCACCGGTGGCCTGGGTCAAGGCCGAGGACGTGACCGTGCGGCCATCCTGGGATCCGTTCAGCCCTGCTGGAACATCTCCGCGGGGAGGGGCTTGAGCAACTGGTAGAGGTCGTCGGTGATCGGTCGGTCCCAGGTCGCGATGGTGACCAGGACGCCGTCGCTGCGGTCGAACTGCGTGCAGGCGATGCGCCCTTCGGAGAGCTTCACCTTGCGCACGATCAGCAGGTTGTCACCGTGCATGACCGGGGTCTCCTCGGTGCCGACGACCTCCACCGGCTCGTCGTTGCCGAGGGCCAGCAGCAGTTGCGCGACCTCGAAGGGGATCTGGCCCTCCTCGAGGTCGCGGGCCGGCGAGCCCTCGGGGAGGTTGCCGATCAGCATGGCGGGACCGCGCCCGCCGAAGAGGTCGTAGCGCAGGAAGATGCCCTGGCAGGTGCCGTCCTCCCCGGGCAGCAGCCCGGCGCCGAGTTCGCCCGGCCAGTCGCCCGGGTCCATGGCCAGGACGTCGAATTCCGGCCCTGTGGGCGTTGCGGCGCTGCGGCGGCGGAGGAACGACATGCGCCCATCGTACGGTCCCCGGGACGCCCGTGTGCCCGGGGTCGCACGGCTAGGGCGCCAGAGCCCTGGACAGGCCCGCCCGGTCGGTGCCGATCTTGCGGTAGACAGCGGAGAGCAAACGGGTGACGTTCTCCACGTCGGTGTCCAGACCTGCGGCGATGTGCTCGTCGTCCTCGCCTCGGGCGGCCCGGGAGGCGGCCGCCCGCTCCTGGGCGGTGAGGGCGTCGGTCTCGGTGGTGCGGAGCCTGCGGGGGCGCAGTCCGGCGGCGGCGAGCTCGTCGCGGGCGCGCTCGGCCAGTGCGTCGGCACCGCAGTGGACGGCGGTCTCCAGGCCCCGGTAGAGCTGTTCGGCCGCCTCGTGGAGCCGGGCCTCGCGGCGCAGGGCGGCACCGTGGTCGACCAGGGCCCGGGCCAGCTCGTAGCCGGCCGGTGAGCGCTCCAGGTGCGCGACGGCCTCGGTCAGCAGCTTGAGCCGGTCGGATTCCGCGGCCACCTCGGCGGCGACTCGCAGCGCCTGGCCGATCGCGGACGCGGTGCCGTACTGGCGGGCGCGTTCGACGGCGTCGGCTGCGGTGGCGCGGGCCCGCTCCGGGGTGTCCCGGGCCTCGGCGAGCGCGAGGTGGAGCTTCCACGCGGACCAGGCGGGGTTGCGCATCCCCCGGGGGTCGAGCCGGCGGCCGCATGCCTCGAGCTGGGCGATGGCCTCGTTGACCATGCCCCGGGCGAGCAGCAGCTCGCCGTGGACGGTCTGGGCGTCGGGGAAGGTGACGGCCGCCGGGAAGGGCTCGCAGAAGTCGTACTCCTCGGCGAGGGCCGTGGCCTCGCGGACCCGGCCGCGGGCGACCAGGATCTCGACGAGGATCGCCACGGTGTACCAGACGACCGGGGTGCCTCGGCCGACACGGTCGGCGAGCCGGAGGCCGTCGCGGGCGAAGTCCTCGGCCTCGGCGAGGCGGCCGCGGCGGTAGCGCACGTAGCCGAGCAGGGAGTAGCCGAAGGCGAGGTGGGCGCCGCGCCAGCCCTGGCGCTCGTAGTCGCCGATGCCGGTGGCGAAGAGCTCTTCGGCGCGTCCCGGCCGGTCGGCGTACATGTACGTCATCGCGACGAGGACCGGCACCTCGAATCCGAAGTCCTCGCTGGCCCAGGGCAGGCCGCCCATCAGGGCCCGGTCGGAGTGCCGCAGCGCGGTCTCGGCGGGCTCGCCGCGCAGGGTGGCGTCCCAGGCGCGCAGGCCGATGATGTAGCGCTCGGTCAGGTCGCGTCCGGTCAGCCGGTCGGCCAGGCGGGCCAGCCGGCGGGAGCGCGCCGGGGAGTCGGGTTCGTCGGAGCGGAAGGCGTCCCACATGAACTGCTCTTCCTGCATCCGCAGCCGGGCCCGCGCGTTGGTGGCGGTCCGGGCGGCCTGCCCGACGGTGTCCGCGGCCTCGCCGAGCCGGTCGGAGTGGGCCAGGGCCTGGGACAGCCGGTAGGTGATCGCGTCGCGCAGCACCGGGTCGACGACGGGCTCCTCGAGCGCGGCGCGCAGGTGGTTGACGGTGGTCGCCGGCTCGGTGAGCAGGGAGGAGCAGCCCAGCTCGAACAGCACGGCCGCCCGGTCCTCGAACGGGGGCGGCTCGCGCAGCGCCCGCGCGAGGTAGCGACGGGCCGCGTCGGGGGCGCCGGCCCGGGCGGTGTCGCGGGCGGCCTGGCGCAGTTGGGCGACGACCCAGGGGTCTCCCTCGGGGTGGGTCTCCAGCAGGTGGCGGGCCGCGGCGGAGGGGCCGAGCCCGGCGTCCACGACGGACCAGGCGGCCTGGCCGTGCAGCGCGACCCGGACGGCGTCGGGGATCGCCCGGTAGACGGCGGTGGCGATGAGGGGGTGGACGAACTCCAGGACGTCGCTGCCGGTGAGTATGCGGGCCTTGCGCAGCCGGTCCGTGGCGTCCGCGGCCTCCTCGCCGCCCAGGCCCGCCACGCTCGCGGCGATCGCGGGAGAGATGGAGGTGCCGAGGACGGCGGCGGCCCACGCCATGCGGACGGTGGAGGTGCCCAGGCGTTCCAGGCGGGAGATGAGTCCGCTGCCCTTGGCCGCCGCGGCCAGGTCGCGCAGGAGGTGCGCGCTGGACTCGTCGGGGCGCAGTGCCCGGTCGACGACCTTGGCGGTGAGTTCCACGGCCTCGAAGGGGTTGCCGGCGGTGACGGCCCAGGCCTCGCGGCAGAAGGCGTCGTCGGCGTGGTCGCCCACGGCGTCGCGGACGAGGCGGCCGATGGCGGCGGCACTGAGCGGTTCCAGGCCGATCGGGCGGGTGCCGGAGCGGTCGGGAAGTCCGCGGAACGCCTCGGCGTGGGCGGGGAGTTCGTCGGGGCGGTAGGCCACGACGACGAGCATGGGGAGTTCCTCCGCGCGCGGCGCGAAGGCCGCCAGCCAGCCCAGGGACTCGGGGTCGGCCCAGTGGGCGTCGTCGAGCACGAGGACCACCGGGGCACGCCGGACGGCGATGTGGGTGAGCACCCAGTCGAGTCCGTCCGCGAGGCCCTGCGGGTCGGGGGGCGCGCCCTCGCCGTCGGTGCACAGCCCGAGGGCGGGGCCGACGATGCCGTACCAGCTGCCGAGGGTGGAGCGGAGCGCGGCGTCGCCGGCTCCGGCGAGCTGGGGCTGGAGCAGCTGGCGGGCCACGTGGAAGGCGACGCCCTGTTCCTGATCACCCCCGCGGGCGTACAGAACGGTGCAGCCGAGGGCGGAGGCCCGGCGCCGGGTCTCCGCGAGCAGGGTCGTCTTGCCGAGGCCCGCGGGGGCCGCGAAGGCGAGCACCCCGCCGCGCCGTGTGCCGACCCGGGGGCGGTCCCCCTCGGCCCGGATGCCCGTGAGTTCGGCCAGCGCCTCGTCGACGGCCACGAGCTCGGCCTCGCGTTCGAGGAGCGGCCGCCGGGACTTCGGCGTGCGCCGCGCCATAGTGCACCCCCTGCCCCTGATCCGGCGCACGCCGGGAGCGCGCCGGTGATGCTCGGACACTTGTCCGATGGCACCTCAGCGTACGCCACCAGGGACCCTGCGTGAGTGGAGACATGTGAACTGATGACGGCTGTTCACAATCGTTCGGGGAATGATCGACCGTGCTCGGTCAAGCCCGCCCACATGCGAGAACACCACGCAGTGATGCCTCCGGCACATGCCACACGACGACGACATGACAGCCCGTCGGTTGCGTTCCCCGGGGGACGTACGCGGGCGCGGGGACGGGCGGCCGAGGCGGCCGCGTCACGCCCGGTGGGTCCGCCGGCGGCCCTCCGTCGCGGACGGGGGCGGGCCGCCGGGCGTGCCCGTGGTCTTCCCTCAGGTGAGGTCGAACTCGCCGTCGCGGGCCCCGAGGACGAAGGCCCGCCATTCCGCCGGGGTGAAGACCAGCGAGGGCCCCTCGGGGTTCCGGCCGTCCCTCATGGCGATGTAGCCCTCGACGAAGGCAATCTGGACGTCTCCCGTGCCCTGGCTGCTCGACTGCCATGTCGCGTTGGCCAGATCAAGCTGCGGCTTCTTCCCGTTGGCCAACGGCGATCCGATCGTGCTCTCGGCCACGTCCGTTCTCCTCCCGACTCCGTCGTCCGGGCCAGCCTAGCGACCGTGCAGGGGCCCGGACAGGTCATGGAAGAACCTGCCCGGGCCCGGCACCGGTTCATGCCCGCTTCACTCTCCGGGGTGCCTCGATCCGACCACCCGCGTGGAAAGGACTGCGAACCCCCACCGTACGCGGCCTCGGCGAAGCGGATCATCCCCGAGGAACCGATCGGGTCGCTGGACGGCACACCACCCGAAGGGCTGATGGGCAGGTCGCCGTCGAGCTCCGTCACCCCGGACCCGGTGAGCTTCCAGCCCTCGCCCTCCTGGGCGAAGCCGAGGTTCTCCAACCCCATCGGCTCGTACCAGGGGGCCGGCTTCAACGTGCCCTTGGCGTCGCAGTTCCCCCTGGTGGCCGTGCGGCCCGGTGAACGCGTTCGCGTGGTCGCGGTGGAGCGGGACGGCAGGGCGGGCGAGGGCGTCGAACTGCTTCCACCCGCTGGATGAGCGCGGTCCGGCACACGATCGACGAACGGCCCTGCGCACCGGCGGCCCTGGTACTTAGGGTGTGCCCATGACGCATCTGGACGCCCAGCGCACCGCACTTGTAGTGATCGACCTGATGGAACGCATCGTGGAGCTGCCGTTGGCCCCGCGCTCCGGTGAAGAGGTCGTTCTGGCCTCGCTCGGACTCGCGACGGTCTTCCGCGAGGCGGGGGCGCCGGTCGTGCTGGTGCGCGTGGAGCGCCCCGGGGTCGACGAGCAGCCGCCGGGGAGCGAACTGGTCGCGGGCCTGGAACGGGAGGGCGACCTGGTGATCGTCAAGCGGGCCGTCGGCGCCTTCCACGGCACTGGCCTGGACGGGGAGTTGCGGTCGCGCGGCGTCGACACCCTCGTGATCGCCGGCATCGCGACGAACATGGGCGTCGAGTCCACGGCCCGCGCTGCCTCCGACCACGGGTACGAACTCCACTTCGCCGAGGACGCGATGACCGCTCTCAGCGGCGCGGAGCACGAGGCCGCCGTGACGCTCTCCCTCCCGCGCTTCGGGACCGTGGCGCCGGCCGCGGAGCTGGCGAAGGCGCTGTGGAGCTGATCGGCGCGGGTCGCGAGGCCGACGTCTACGCCCTCGACGGCGTGCGGGTCCTGCGCCGCTACCGGCACGGGCGTGCCGCCGGAGAGGAGGCGCGGCTGATGGCCCATCTGGCCGGCCTCGGGGTCGCCGTGCCGCGGGTACACGACGTGACCGGCGCTGACCTCGTCATGGACCGCCTCACGGGTCCCACGATGGCCCAGGACCTGGCCCGCAGGCCCTGGCGGGCGTACGCCCACGGCGGTCTGCTGGCGGCGCTGCAGGCCTCCGTGCACGCCGTCCCGGCACCGGGCTGGCTCCCGCGCCGCTACGCCGGTGGGGGTCCCGGCTCCGATCGCGTCCTCCACCTGGACCTGCACCCGGAGAACGTGATCCTCACCCCGGACGGCCCGGTGCTGATCGACTGGAGCAACGCGGCGGCCGGCGACCCTGCCATCGACGCCGCGCTCACCGTCGCCATCCTGCGCGGCGTCGTCCTGAGCCGGGCGCGGAGCGCCGGACTGCGGGTGTTCCTCGCCGGCTTCCTGCGCGCCTGCGCTGCGGACCCCGCCCCGCGCATGGCCGAGGCGATCACGGCCCGCCTGGCGGACCCGCGCCTGCTGCCCGTGGAAGAACGACGGCTCAGGCGCTTCGCCCGCCGCGCACCGGGCGGCAATTGACTCGCGGACCGGCGGGACGGCCGCCTAGCCTGGCGCGATGGACCACCAGGTGATCGTACTCAACGGCGGCTCAAGCTCTGGCAAGTCGGGCATCGCGCGGTGCCTGCAGGCGGTGCTGCTGCCGGAGACGTGGCTGACGTTCGGCACGGACACGCTCGTCGACGGTCTCCCCGCCGGGCTGCGCGGCTCCGGGTCCGGCGCGGGCATCGGCTTCGGTGCCGACGGCGGCGTGTCGGTCGGCGAAGCCTTCCGGGCCCTGGACGAGGCCTGGGCGGCCGGCATCGCCGCCATGGCGCGGGCCGGTGCCCGGGTGGTCGTCGACGAGGTGTTCCTCGGCGGTCCCGCCTCGCAGGAGCGCTGGCGGCGGGCCCTGGACGGCCTTCAGGTGCTCTGGGTCGGCGTCCGCTGTGCGCCCGAGGTGGCGGCCGGCCGGGAGACCGCCCGGGGCGACCGGATGGCGGGCATGGCCGCGGCGCAGGCTGAGGCGGTTCACCAGGGCGTCGTCTACGACATCGAAGTGGACACGACACACACCGAGTCGATGGAGTGCGCGCGGATCATCGCCGCTCATGTGTGACCCATGTGACGGCCGTGACCGCTACGGAACGGCGGGGCCTGTGCTTTCGTGGCGGCATGCGCCTGCACCTCTGGAACCCGGGCCCCCTGTGGCCGGGACGCCGTGCGCAGCACTTCGCCCGGGGCTGTCGCCGGGGCTGCTCCCATGGCCCTGCACGACCCGGCGAGCGGCCCCACCCCGCTCGTCCTCCCCCAACCGCGCGCACTGGTCCGCGGCTACGCCGCCGTCGAGCCCGCGTCCACCTCGGCCGTCCACCTGCCCGACCGCCGCCGGCACACGCCTGCACCAGGACCCCTGTGTGGGCGTCTGGCTGATCACCTGGCCGCGCGGCACCTCCACGGAGCTGCACGACCACGCGGGTTCGCTCGGTGCCCTGACCGTCGTCGGCGGTACGCTCACCGACCGGGGCCACGACCGCGTCGCGACCCGTGAACTCGCCGCAGGCGGCGGCGCGGCCGCCACGCCCGCGGTGAGCGTGCACACGTACTCGCCACCCCCAAGGCGCTGTCCCATTACGCGGTCGGCGACGCGCGCTCCCCGCGCCGCACGCGTACCGTGCTGACGGACGAGCCGGAGCCCCCCGCGGTGCCCGCGCCGTCCCCCTGTCACGCGCCCTGTCACGCGCCCTGTCCGTGACCGCGTCCGTGTCCACGACCGCTCCGGAGGCCGTCCGATGAATCCGTCCACCACCGTCAGGTCCGGCATCGACCGGCTGCTCTACCGCGCCCGGGCCCGCCTGCAACGGGTCGGGCCCGAGGACGCGGCGGCCGAGATCGCCGCAGGTGAGGCGCTGCTGGTCGACATCCGCCCGGCGGCGCAGCGGGCTCTGGAGGGCGAGTTCCCGGACGCGATGGTGATCGAGCGCAACGTCCTCGAATGGCGGCTGGACCCGCTGAGCGACGCTCGCGTCCCCGAGGCCACCGGTCCGGGCGTGCGCTGGATCGTGGCGTGCTCCGAGGGCTACACCTCCAGCCTGGCCGCCGCCTCGCTGCTGGACGTCGGCCTGACCCGGGCCACCGATCTGGAGGGCGGTTTCCAGGCGTGGCAGCGGGCCGGGCTGCCGGTCAGGGGTGGGACGCCGGAAGGAACGCCCTGACCTCGGCGAGGAAGTCCGCCGGGCGCTCCTGGTGGACCAGGTGCCCCGCCTCCAGGGTCACCAGCCGCGCCCCCGGCACCCGGGCCGCGACGGCCGCGATCCCGTCCTGCGGGATGTGGCTGCCCGCTCCGCCGGCGAGGACGAGGGTGGGGCAGTCGATCGTCGCCAGCAGGTCCCACCAGCCGGGGTCGGGGGCGTTGCGCCAGCGGTTGACGGCCGCGATGACCCGCCAGTCGCAGGGCTCGTCGCCCTCGGGGCCGGACGGCACGACCCGCGGCGGCACCTCGGGGTCCGGCGGCACGGGCTCCTCCAGGACGAGGGCGGTCAGCCGGCGCGACCGCTCCGCCGCCACCAGGTAGGCGACGACCGCGCCCATCGAATGCCCGGCCAACGACACCGGTTCCGGGCCGAGGGTGTCCAGGAACGCCACGACGTCGTCCCGCATGGCCTCGAAGGCGTACTCGCCCGGCCAGTCGCTGGCCCCGTGGCCGCGCAGGTCGGGGGCGTACACCCGGTGGGTCGCGGCCAGCGCGGGCGCGACCGGTTGCCAGTCGGCGCCGTCCGAGCCGCGTCCGTGGAGCAGGACGAGCGGCGGCGCGTCCGGTTCGCCCCAGGTGCGGTAGGCCATCCGGATGCCGTTCACGTGCAGGGTGCGGAGATCGCTCACGCGGGCGACGCTACCCGCCGGCGGCGGATGTCACTCGTCCGGGCGACGGCCGTCCCGGTCGGGCCCCGGCCGTCAGCGCTTTTCAGTGCGGGACGACGGCCACCGGGCAGGCCGCGTGGTGCAGCACCGCGGCCGCCACGGGGCCCAGGTGCGGACCGACGCCGCCGTGCCGGTTCCGGCACCGGCCGACGACCAGCAGCGAGGCCCCGGCCGCCGCGTCCACCAGAGGCTGCGCGGCGTTGCCCGCGGCGACCTCCACCGTGATCTCCACCCCGGGCGCCGTCTCCCGCCACGGCAGCAGGGCGGCCTGCACCGCGTGCCGCTCCGCCGCGAAGATCTCCGCGCCGCACGTGGGGTCCATGGCTGCGGGGACGTAGCCGTAGGTCGGCGGGTACGACCACGCGTGGACGACCCGAAGCCGCGCCTCGCGCCGCCGCGCGTCCTCCACCGCGAAGGCGATCACCTCCTCGGCCCCCTTCCGCAGGCTGAAGCCGAGCACCACGGGCCGCCGGTCGTCGTCGGCCTCCTCCTGACCGGAGCGGACGACCACGACGGGGCCTTCCGCGCGGGCCAGCGTCATCTGCCCGACCGCACCGAGGAGAAAGCCGCTGAGCCCACTCAGCCCCTGTGAGCCCAGCGCCAGCAGTTCGCTGCGCCCCGCCTCCGCGACCAGCAGCTCCGCCGGCGGGCCGTCGGCCACGTCGGTCGTCACGGGCAGGTCGGGGTGGCGCTCGGCGAGCTCCTGTGCGGCGTCGCGCACCATCGCGTCGCCGTACGGGTGTCCCCCGGCGTGCACCAGGCGCAGCTGCACCGATCGCCGCAGCGCCTCCCCCGCCGCCCAGTACATGGCGGCGCGGCTCTCCGGCGAGCCGTCCAGGCCCACGGTGACGGGTCGGGTCATCGGATGTGCCTCCCTCGCCTCGCCTCCACAGTAGGCGCCGCCGCCCCGCGCGGCGCCCCGGCGGGGCGGACCCGCCGTCACACGGGCGGTGCGTGGCCCTCCCCGTGCGGTCACGGAGCCGACGTGCTCGTCGCACCGCTCGGCCACCCCTTAACCGGGTCGGTCGCGCAGGCCCAGCCGCGCACGGCAGCGCGCACAGTCCTCACCGCTCGCCACCGTGTCCGGGTGATCCGGGCCCAGGACCCGGCCGCGGGCCTCCGCCACGGCCTCGTGGAGAATCAGGGCCTCGCGCCAGTCGCCCAGCCAGCCCAGGGCGACGGCGATCTCGCGGCGGCTGACGAGCGTGTCCGGGTGCTCCGCGCCGAGCACGCGGGTGCGGACCGCCGCGACGTCGCGGGCCTCGGCGAGGGCGTCCCGCCAGTGGCCCAGGCGCCCGAGGTTCACCCCGAGGCCGTGCCGGGCGCGGAGGGTGTCGGGGTGGGCGGGGCCTGAAACGCGGGTGCGGAGGGCGACGAGGTCGGTGTAGAGCTCGTGGGCCTCGGCGCCGAGCCCCATCCGCCCCAGGCAGATCCCCAGTTCGTGGCGGGCGGCGAGGGTGTCCGGGTGGTCGGCGCCCAGCAGTCCCGCCCGGGTCGCGGCGACGTGGGCGTAGGTGGCGCGGGCCTCCGGCCAGCGGTCGAGGAGCCCGAGCAGGTGGCCGACCTCGCAGCGCGTGCCGAGCGTGTCGGTGTGGGCGGGGCCCAGGACGCGGGTACGGGAGTCCGCGACCTGGGCTGCCAAGGTGTACGCCTCCTGCGTACGGCCGAGCCGCCCGAGCGTGACAGCGAGGTTGTGCCGGCAGTGCAGGGTGTCGGGGTGGTCGGTGCCCTGCCGCCGTTCGCGGACGGCGAGCACCGCGGCGTACCCCTGGCGGGCCTCCTTGTGGCGGCCGAGCCGGCCCAGGACGTAGGCGGCCTCCTGGCGGGCGGCGAGCGTGCCGGGATGGTCGGCGCCCAGGGCCCGCGCCCGGGCCGCGGCCACCTCCTCGTACGCGCGCAGCGCCTCCGCGTGGCGGCCGCCGCGGCTGAGGCACAGGGCGAGTTCGTAGCGGCTGGTGAGGGTGTCGGGATGGGTCGCGCCGAGCAGCCGCTCGCGCTCCTCGGCGACGGCGCGGTGCGACCGCTCGGCCTCGGACCAGCGGCCCAGCCGGGCGAGTCCGACGGCCGCGGTGTGCCGGCTCGCCAGGGCCCCGGCTCCGTGCGCGCTGGGCGCCCCGGACTGCAGCTCCAGACGGCGTGCCCAGGAGGGCAGACCGGGCTCGGGGCGGACGCCGCCGTGCCCGCCGTCCCGGAGCGTCTTGAGCCGGCCGGCCACGTCGGCGGCGCTCTGCGGGCGGTCCTCCGGGCTCTTGGCGAGCAGGTCGAGGACGAGCTGCTCCAGTTCACCCGGCAGGTCGGGCCGGTGCTCGCGCGGCGGCCGGGGCGGGGTGTCGCGGTGGCCGACGAGGACCGCCCAGGTGTCGTCGAGGTCGAAGGGCGGGGCGCCGGTGGCGATCTCGTAGAGCACGCAGCCGAGCGAGTACAGGTCGCTGCGGTGGTCGATCCCGTCCTCGCCGCCGATCTGCTCCGGCGACATGTAGTGCGGGCTGCCCATGGCGACCCCGGTGCCGGTCAGCCGCGAGGTGAAGCCGATGTCGTGGCCGAGGCGGGCGATGCCGAAGTCGCAGATCTTCACGTCGCCGTCGGCGAGCCGCATGACGTTCGCCGGCTTCAGGTCGCGGTGCACGATGCCCCGCACATGGGTGTACGCGAGGGCGGCCGCGATCTGCCCCGCGACGTCGGTGACGTCGGGGAGGGGCAGCGGGCGGCCCTCGTTGTCACCGAGCAGCTGCCGCAGGTTGCGGCCGTCGAGCAGCTCCATGACGAGGAAGAGCACGCCCTCGCTCTCGCCGAAGTCGTGGACGACGGTGATGCCGCGGTGCTGGAGCGACGCCGCGACGCGTGCCTCCCGGCGGAACCGCTCCCGCAGCACCCGGTGGACGGACGGGTCCAGCGAAGGGCTCGTCGGCTTCAGGCACTTGACCGCGACCTCCCGGCCCAGTGCCTCGTCCAGCGCCTTCCAGACCTCGCCCATGCCGCCGCGCCCGATGCGCTCCCGCAGCCGGTAGCGCTCGCGCAGCAGTCTTCCCCCGTCGTGCTGACCCGCCGTCATGCGCCGCCCCCGGTCGTCCGCCTCTCCCCGCACCCAGTATGGCCGCGGAGGGTGCGCTTGGGGACCCGCCGGGGCCCGCCGTCAACCGCGGGAACGCGCCTGTTCGCGCAGCCGGTAGGCGGACGGGTGCGTGCCGGGGCCGAGACGTCCGACCGCCTTGAGGATGTGCCCGGGGGGCAGCTGCCAGCGCACGAAGCAGGGGATCGTGCGCAGCAGCAGGCCTGTGCCGCGCAGCCGTCGCCCCGTGACGGGGACGGCCGGGGCGGGCCGCCCGTACAACTCGTGGGCGAAGGGCGGCAGCGCGGCGTAGGCCAGTGCGGCGGCCCGGCCCCACACGGCGGACCGCAGGGGCAGCAGCGCCCGGGGCACGGGCGGTTCCTGCAGGAAGGCGAGGACCTCCTGGGCCTCGGGGGTGGCGGCCAGCTCGGGCCGCACCTTCTCGAAGTAGGCGGCGAGCGACTCGGTGTCGTCGGGGACCTCCGCGGGGTCCAGGCCCACCAGCCGCGCGGCCTCGCGCTGTTCGGCGACGTAGGCGTCGGCCTGCGCGTCGGACAGGGGGAAGCCGGAGCCCCGTGCGACCGTCAGGTAGGAGTCGATCTCCGCGCAGTGCACCCACAGCAGCAGATCGGGGTCGTCGACGGGGACGCGCTCGCCGCTGTCCGGGTCGGTCACGGACAGCCGACGGTGGATGCCGCGTACCTTGGCCCCGGCCCGTTCGGCCTCCAGTGTGGTGCCGTAGGTGATGGTGCCGACGAAGTCCGCGGTGCGCAGCAGACGGCCCCACGCGTCGTGACGGAAGTCCGAGTTCTGCGTGACGCCGCGCACCGCGCGGGGGTGCAGCGCCTGCAGGTACAGCGCCCGTACGCCGGCGATCCACATCATGGGGTCGCCGTGCATCTGCCAGGTGACCGAGGCGGGCCCGAAGAGCCCGGGGTCGGCGTCGCGCATCGCAGCCTCCTGTCGCCGTGCGCCACGGTCGGCCCGTCCGGAGCCGGGACGGCGGCCTCCGGCCCGGCGCCCGCAGCGCCGAGCATAGGGCCGCGCGGGGCGCCGGGTCTGCCCCGCGCGGCCCTCTCGCGCCGGCGCGTCAGCGAGCGGGCGCGGCCTCACCCGGCGGGCGGGGGTGCCGTCGCTCGATCAGGGCCAGGCTGACCGCGCCGAGGACGATCAGGCTCGCACCCGTGACGATCTGGTTGAGGGGCGCGAGACCGGCCCCCGGGTCGTCGAAGTAGCCGAAGACGAACGGCGAGGCGACCAGGCAGGCACCGCACACGATGGTGATGACGTCGCTACCGGGCCCCCGGGTCCGGGCCACGCGCGCGATCGCGTTGAGCAGGACGATGGTCGAGAAGACGAGGTCGACGATCCGCACGTTGTTGCCGATGGGCGTGTCGGGGTACGCCAGCGCCCATCCGGCGGCGAACAGCCATCCGCCGATGAGCAGCAGGGGCGCCGTGAACAGCGAGTCGCGGACGTCGGCCGGTGGGGTCTGGGTGTGGCCCGCCGTCTGGATCCGGGTGCCGGGACGCTGAGCCAGGGACATGGTGCCCTCCCGCGGTGGGAGCCGCGTCGCCCGGCACACGGCCGCGCAAGGCGCTTGCCGGCGGGGAACACACCCGCCTCCGCTCCGGGCGACAGGCCGGAGTGTGGACTCCTCTCATTTTAGGCGGACTGCCCGGAACGTCCTGTTCGGCGGCTTTCCGCTGCCGGACGCGGTTCACGCCCAGATCGCCTGGGCCACGGCGGCCCCGGTGAAGGCCGCGCCCATCCCGGCGACCACGCTGGCGACGACGTTCGCGACGGCGAAGAACCGCGCCCCGGTCTCCGCCAGCCGCAGGGTCTCGTAGGAGAAGGTCGAGTAGGTGGTGAGCGCCCCGCAGAAACCCGTGCCGATCAGGAGCTGCACCGAGTGGGAGGCCGCGCCGTAGGTGACCGCCCCGGACAGCAGCCCCAGGACGACGCAGCCGACCACGTTGACGGTGAACGTACCCCAGGGGAACACGGTGTCGTGCCGGGCCTGGACGGCGCGGTCCGTGAGGTAGCGCATCGGCGCCCCCACCATGGCCCCGGCGATGACGAGCAGCCAGTTCACCCGGGGTTCCCCCGTCCCACGTAGCGGATGACCTCGACCTCGTCGAGGGTGACCAGCCCCTCGGTGACCAGTTCGTCGAGCTGCGGCAGGAACGCGCGGATGCGCTCCTCGTGGTCGACGATGACGACGGCCACCGGAAGGTTGTCGGTCAGCGAGAGCAGCCGGGTGGTGTGGATGAGCGAGGAGGCACCGAAGCCCTCGACCCCGTGGAAGACGCTGGCCCCGGCCAGGCCTGCCTCGTGGGCGCGGCGGGTGATCTCGGAGCACAGCGGCTTGTGGTGCCAGGTGTCGTTGTCCCCGATCAGGATCGTCAGCCGCAGCGCGGTGCCGTGCAGCCGTGTCATGTCTGCCTCCGTGCGATCAGGCGGCGGGCCATGTGCGCCGCGCCCCACACCGCGGCCAGCGCGATGAGCGGTGTGACGGCGAGGTAGGCCAGGCCGGCCCCGGCGTGGCCGCCCTGGACCAGGCCGTGGATGTCGACGGCGTACGTGGAGAAGGTGGTGAAGCCCCCGAGCACGCCGGTGCCGAAGAAGGGGCGCACGAGCCGGTGGGCGGACCACGCCTCGGTGATGACCACCATGAACACGCCGATCACGGCGCAGCCGAGCGCGTTGACGCCCAGCGTGGTCCACGGGAAGGCGCCCGGCGCGGTGGGCCACAACAGGCCCGCGCCGTAGCGCCCGCACGCCCCCAGCGCGCCGCCGACCGCGACCACCGCTACGACGGGCGCCTGTTCCCGTACCCGCGGGGATCGCGGCATGGGAGGCTGCGGTTGCGGGTCGACGTCGGGGGAGGCGGGCTCGGTCATCGCGGGGAGGGGGGCTGGTGAGGTCATGGGTCTCCTACTCGTGAGGCACCCTGCTGCGGGCGCGTTCAGTCACAAGTAGGGACCGTTGGCGGCATCCTCACCGCGGTTCGGGTACGGCGGGCCCCACCGCCGCGCGGCGGTCACGAGGGACCACCGCTGCCTACATCGTACTCCCGGGTTCCCGGCCATGTGATCCGTTCCGGGATGACACCCTGGGGCTTCGCACCCGGCGAGGGGGGTACGGCGGCGATGGCCGGCCGGGACGTGGTGGAGATCCCGGACCTGCCGTGGAGGGCGGGCGCGGAGGTCCGGGTCGGCGGGGGCTGGGATCGACGTCCTGCTGGGAAGGCGGACCCGCGACCACCGGAACCTGGATAGTGGAACGCGTTACGTAAATCCGGAAGGGCCGTGACCGGCCTCAGCGTTGGGGCACGAAGCGCACCGGGAGCCCCGGGACGGCCTGCGCGGCCGCGGCCAGATCGCGCTCGGGGACGACGCCGACGACCGGGTAGCCACCGGTGGTGGGCGAATCGGCGAGGAAGACCACCGGTCTGCCGTCGGGCGGCACTTGGACGGCGCCCACGACCATGCCCTCGCTCGGCAGTTCCCGGTGGACGGCGCGCTCCAGCGTGGGCCCCGTGGTGCGCAGCGCGATGCGGTTGCTGCGGTCCGACACATGGAAGCGGCCCGCTGCGAGGGTCCGCAGGGCGGCGGCCGTGAACCAGTCGTCGCGCGGCCCGAGCCGCAGCGGCAGCACCAGTTCCCGCGGCGGGCCGGCGTGCGGAGCCAGGTCGGCGTGGACGGGGAGCCCGGGCGCCGGGCCCAGCGGCAGCACGTCGCCGTCCCTGAGCGGCGCGGGCCCCAGCCCGGACAGCAGGTCGGTGGAGCGGCTGCCGAGCACCGCGGGCACGGCGAAGCCGCCGCCGACCGCGAGGTAACTGCGCACGCCCCGCGTCGCGGGCCCGACCTCCAGCACCGCCCCGGCCGGCAGCCGCACGGCGCTGCCCCAGGGTGCGGGACGGCCGTCCAGCAGGACCGGTGCCGGGGCCCCGGTGACCGCGGCGACGGCCGGGCGGGTGACCCGCACGGTCACCCCGGTCAGGGTGGTCTCCAGGGTCGCGGCGCCGTCGGCGTTACCCACCAGGCGGTTGGCCAGCCGGTGGGCCGTCCGGTCCAGGGCACCGGAGCGAGCCACGCCGAGGGCGGCGTGGCCGTACCGCCCGAGGTCCTGGACGGTGGTCAGCGCACCGGCCCTGACGACCCGCAGTCCGCCGCCGCTCATGCGCCGCCCCCCGCGGGCGTGGGGACGAAGCGCACCCGGGTGCCGGGCGCGAGCAGCGCGGCCGGTTCGCGTTCCAGGTCCCACAGGCGGACGGAGGTGGTGCCGATCAGTTGCCAGCCGCCCGGGGAACTCCTCGGGTAGATCCCGGTGTAGTGGCCCGCGACGGCGACCGAGCCGGCCGGCACCGAGGTGCGCGGCTCGGCCCGGCGCGGCACGCCGTACCCTTCGCCGAGGCCGGTCAGGTAGGCGAAGCCCGGGGCGAACCCGCAGAAGGCGACGCGGTGTTCGGCGCCGCTGTGCACCCCGGCCACGTCCTGCTCGGCCACCCCCCACCGTTCGGCCACCACCGCGAGGTCGGGCCCGTCGTAGCGCACGGGGATCTCCACGAGGGGCCCGCTCCCGGCGGCCCGGGCCGTGACGGACCAGTCGCGCAGCTCGGTGCGGAGCGCGGCGGCGTCCGGCACCCCGTACAGCAGCACGGTCCGCTCGCCGGGGACGATCTCGCGCACCGGCCCGAGGCTGCCCCCGGCGCGGCGGCGCAGGAGCTCGGCGTGCCAGGACCGCGCCTCCTCGGGGGTGGCCAGGTCGATCAGGAGCGCGTCCTCACCGACCGTGAGGACCCTCATGCGAACGCCTCCAGCCGCACGCCCGCGTCCTGGAGCGCGGCCCGCACCCGCAGGGCCGTGGCCACGGCGTCCGGGGAGTCGCCGTGCAGGCACAGCGACCGCGCCCGTACCGTGACCGGTTCGCCGGTCACGGCGGTGGTGACGCCGTCGCGGGCGAGGGCGACCGCCTGCCGGGTGACCTCGTGGGGATCGGCGATGAGGGCGCCCGAGGTGCCGCGCGGGACGAGCGTGCCGGCGGCGGTGTAGGCGCGGTCGGCGAAGGCCTCCCCCACCACGTCCAGCCCGGCCCGCAGGGCGGCGCGCTCCATGGCCGAGCCCGGCAGGCAGAGCACCGGCAGTCCCGGATCGGCCCGCCGGGCGCCCGCGGCGACGGCGGCGGCCTGCTCGTCGTCGACGACGACCTTGTTGTAGAGGGCCCCGTGCGGTTTCACGTACGCCACCTGCGCGCCGGCGGCGCGGGCGAAGACCTCCAGCGCGCCGATCTGGTAGGTGATCTCGTCGGCCAGTTCGTCGGCGGGCACCTCCATCGCCCGGCGGCCGAAGCCCGCCAGGTCGCGGTAGGAGACCTGGGCGCCGATGCGCACCCCGCGCCGGGCCGCGGTGTCGCACACCCGGCGCATGATGCCGGGGTCTCCCGCGTGGAAGCCGCAGGCGACGTTGGCGCTGGTCACCACGGACAGCAGAGCCTCGTCATCGGTGAGGACCCACCGCCCGTAGCCCTCCCCCAGGTCCGCGTTGAGGTCGATCACGAGGTCTGTCATCGGTACGGCGAGCTCCTCGAAAAGGGCCGCGTCCGGTCGGGCGACGCGAGCTCCGGTGTCCGGCGTGCCGGTGGCGAGCGGGTCCCGGCGCCCGATCACCGTAGATTCCCGTTCAACAATCCGACAAGGGTCCTGTTGTCCTGTCCCCCGCTCTCCGTTTGACCGAGCCCGCGCCGCGAGCCCGCGGCCCGGCTCGGAGCGAGAGGGGCGCCGACGATGGCAGCCGAGGTGGATCCGGCGGTCCTCGCGGGCGACCGCGTGCTGCCGGCGCGTTCCAGCACCGCCGACCGGGTCGCCGCCGTACTGCGCGGCCGGATCTCCGAGGGCGACCTGCCTCCGGGCGGCAAGCTCGCCGAGGACGTCGTCGCCGGGGCGCTGGGGGTGTCCCGCAACACCCTCCGTGAGGCGTTCCGGCTGCTGACGCACGAGAAGCTGCTGGTGCACGAGCTCGACCGCGGGGTCTTCGTCCGGGTGCTGACGGCCGGGGACGTCATCGACATCCACCGGGTGCGGCGCCTGGTGAGTGCTCCGTGATCCGCGGCCTCGGGGCCCCGCCGTACGACCTGACCGCGGCCGGGGACGCCGTGGCGGAGGGCGAGCGGGCCGCCGCCGGGCAGCGGTGGCGCGAGCCCGGCGCGGCCGACATCCACTTCCACCAGGCGCTGGTCGACCTTGCGGGCAGCGCCCGGCTGACCGGGCTCATGACGGGCGTGCTCGCGGAGCTGCGCCTGGCCTTCCACGCGATGGAAGGACCCGCGGGAGTTCCACGAGCCTTGTCTGGGCGGCAACCGGGCGATCCTCTCCGCCCTGGAGGCGGCCGACCCGGCGACGGCCGAGTCGCTGCTGGCGTCCTACCTCGACCGCGCCGAGGCACGGCTCGTCCGCCGGTACGCCCCGCTCGTCCCGGACGGGGCGGGCCGCGACAGCCCAGTGCACGGTGCACACGAGACTCGTGACGTCATCGGGACTGCCCACGGCGCGGCGGATTTGTAGGCTGATGTGACAGCGCAGCACCGCCAGACCCAGCCTTTGGACGGAGCCGTTCGATGAAGATGCTGATCAATGTCCCGGAGACCGTGGTGGCCGACGCGCTGCGGGGGTTCGCGGCCGCGCATCCCGAGCTGATCGTGGACGTGGAGAACCGGTTGATCGTGCGCCGGGACGCGCCGGTGCCGGGGAAGGTCGGACTGGTCTCCGGCGGCGGGTCCGGGCACGAACCGCTGCACGGCGGGTTCGTGGGAAGGGGGATGCTCGACGCCGCGTGCCCGGGCGAGGTGTTCACCTCCCCCGTCCCGGACCAGATGGTGCGGGCCGCGGCGGCGGTGGACAGCGGGGCCGGGGTGCTGTTCATCGTGAAGAACTACACCGGTGACGTGCTGAACTTCGACATGGCCGCCGAGCTGGCCGAGGACGAGGGGATCATGGTCGCCAAGGTCGTCGTCAACGACGACGTCGCCGTGACCGACAGCCTCTACACGGCGGGACGTCGCGGCACCGGCGCCACGCTCTTCGTGGAGAAGATCGCGGGCGCGCTGGCCGACGAGGGGGCGCCGCTGGAGCGCGTCGAGGCGGTCGCGCGGCGCGTGAACGAGCTCTCGCGCAGCTTCGGCGTGGCACTGACCGCGGTCAGCACCCCGGCCAAGGGAGCGCCCACCTTCGACCTGCCGGCGGGGGAACTGGAGCTGGGCATCGGCATCCACGGCGAGCCGGGCCGTGAGCGGCGGGCGATGATGACCTCGGGCGAGATCGCGGAGGTCGCCGTCGACGCCGTCCTGGACGACCTGCGCCCGGACGGTCCGGTGCTGTTGCTGGTGAACGGCATGGGCGGGACGCCGCTGCTGGAGCTGTACGGGTTCAACGCCGAGGTGCACCGCGTGCTCGGGGCGCGCGGCGTGACAGTGGCCCGCACACTGGTCGGCAACTACGTGACGTCGCTGGACATGGCGGGTGCGTCGGTGTCCCTGTGCCAGGTGGACGAGGAACTGCTGCGGCTGTGGGACGCGCCGGTGAGCACGCCGGGCCTGCGCTGGGGCGCCTGAGCGAGGTTGAGGAGAGCGGGAGAGATGAGCGAGGCATCGTCCACCGGAGCGGGCCAGGCGATCGACACGGCCTTCCTCCGCCGTTGGCTCACCGCCGCGGCCTCGGTGATCGAGCGCGAGGCGGACCGGCTCACGGAGCTGGACTCCCCCATCGGGGACGCCGACCACGGCGCGAACATGCGGCGCGGTTTCATCGCGGCGCGCACCGCGGTGGAGAAGGAGCCGCCGGACACCCCCGGCGGCGTGCTGGTGCTGGTCGGGCGGCAGCTGATCAGTACGGTCGGCGGGGCCTCGGGACCGTTGTACGGCACGCTGCTGCGCAAGGCGGGCAAGGCCCTGGGCGACGCCCACCGAGTGGCGCCGGAGCAGTTCGCGCAGGCGCTGCGGGAGGGGGTCGACGGCGTGGCGCAGCTGGGCGGCGCGGCGCAGGGCGACAAGACGATGCTGGACGCGCTGGCGCCGGCGGTGGAGGCGCTGACCTTCGCCCTGGACAAGGGCGCCGGACTCACGGAGGCGCTGTCGGCGGCCGCGATCGCCGCCGACGAGGGCGCGCTGGCGACCGTGCCGATGCAGGCCCGCAAGGGGCGGGCGAGCTACCTGGGGGAACGCAGCATCGGGCACCAGGACCCGGGTGCGACGTCCTCGGCGCTCCTGATCGGCGTGCTGGCCGGATCCACAAAGGAGGACGCGGCATGACGGTCGGGGTGGTGCTGGTGTCGCACAGCGCCGAGGTCGCCGAGTCGGTCGCCCGTATGGCGACCGGCCTCAGCGGCGGTGGTGCGCGTGTACCGGTGGCAGCGGCGGGCGGCGCGCCCGACGGCGGGCTCGGCACGGACGCCGCGAAGATCGCCGCCGCCGCGCACTCGGTGGCCGAGGGCGACGGCGTCGCCGTCATCGCCGACCTGGGCAGCGCGGTCCTGACGGTGAAGACGCTGCTGGCAGACGAGGACGAGCTGCCGCCCGGCACCCGGCTGGTCGACGCGCCGTTCGCCGAGGGCGCGGTGGCCGCGGTGGTCACCGCGTCCGCGGGCGCCGACCTGGACGCCGTTGCCGCGGCGGCTCAGGACGCGTACACGTACCGCAAGACCTGAGCGGCACCGCGGCCGCGGGCGGGGCTCAGCCCCGGCGGGCGCCGGTCCCGTACCGGCGCTCGAAACGCTCGACGCGTCCGGCGGTGTCCATGACGCGGGCGTTACCGGTGTAGAACGGGTGACTCGCGGAGGAGATCTCCACGTCGACCACCGGGTAGGTGTTCCCGTCCTCCCAGACGACGGTCTTCTCGCTGGTCATCGTGGAGCGGGTGAGGAAGGCGTGGTCCGCGCTGCGGTCGCGGAAGACGACCGGACGGTAGGCGGGGTGGATCGTGTGCTGCACGGCGTGCTCCAGACTGCGGAAGGGACGGGGGACGGCGGCCTTGGCCGGTGTCAGCGCTCCTCGCGGAACGTCACGTGACGGCCGACGGCGGGGTCGTACTTGCTCAGGACCATGCGGTCCGGGTCGTTGCGCCGGTTCTTGCGGGTCACGTAGGTCGTGCCGGTGCCGGCGGTCGACCGGAGCGTGATCACCGGGCGCTGCTCACTGCGTGCCATGCGGGGCCCTCTCTGCTCCATAATGGTTTTCGTTTTCGTCGGACGTGCGGTTCAACACGGGGGCACCCTCGTCCATTCCCTCCGTTCCCCGCCCGGTGCGGCGAGGATGGACACAGGGGTGTCCCGCACCGGCGACAGGACCAGACCCGGACGACCTGCTCGACCGGGTGCTGGCCGATCTGCGGTCCTGGAGCGGCGGCGGCCTCGGCGTTGACGTGGCACTGTTGGCCGTGCGCCGTACGCGGTGACGGACGCGCGCGTCCCGGCTTCCGCGGGCACCGGTCGTTCCTGCGCCGGCGGCCCGCCGTGCCCGCGTCCGCCTTGGCCGACGACCGTACGGAGCAGCCCGCCGCCAGGTGCCGCACGACTCGGCGGCGGGTACCGGAGCGGGGCTGCCGTTCGCCGCCGGGACCACCGTGGCGGACCCTGCGCGTCCGCATGGCTGATCACCGACCAGCACTACCGCAGGGCCGCTACCTCTTCAACGACGTCGCCCCTGCGCGCCACCGTCGGACGCTTCAGCAGGAAGGCGCTCACCGGCCGCGATCCGGGGCGGGCTCGGCCATCGGCCCCACGATGGCCTTCGGCCGCATCGCGGCCGACGACATCGCCGGCCACGGCCCAAGGCGGCCGGTCAGGACCGTCCCATCCCCTCGACCTCGGCGACCGCCTCGCCGAGCCACTGCGACCAGAAGGTCTCCAGCTCGATGCCCGCACGCAGCACCAGGTGCCGCAGCCGGTCCTGTTCGGCGCCGCGCCCCGGCGGGAAGTCGCGCCGCTCGATCTCGGTGTACTCGGCCAACTGCCGTACGTGCAGATCCAGATGACGGCGCAGCTCGGCGGCAAGCCCGCCGGTCCCGACGACCGCCGCGGCGCGCAGCCGCAGCAGCAACGGGTCGCGGACGGGCTTGGGGTCCTCGGTGGTGCCCACCCAGGCGGTGAGTTCGGCGCGGCCCGCGGGCAGCACCTCGTACTCCTTGCGCTGCCCGCGGGCGGGCTGCGCCGCGGGCAGCGCGCGGATCAGGCCCGCCTCCTCCAGCCGGCCCAGCTCGCGGTAGATCTGCTGGTGCGTCGCGGACCAGAAGTACCCGATGGAGCGGTCGAAGCGGCGTGCCAGCTCCAGTCCCGACGACGGCTTCTCCAGCAAAGCGGTGAGGATGGCGTGCGGCAGCGACATGCCCGCATCCTACGGACGGGCCGAGGTCACGGGGCCGAGGTCACAGTGCCGCGGCCAGTTCGGTGCCCTGGCGGATGGCCCGCTTGGCGTCCAGCTCCGCCGCGACGTCGGCGCCGCCGATCAGGTGGACGCAGTGCCCGGCCGCGCGCAGCACCTCGTACAGCTCCCGGCGCGGCTCCTGACCGGCGCACAGGACGACGGTGTCTACGGGCACAATCCGCCGCTCGCCGTCCACGGTGATGTGCAGGCCCTCGTCGTCGATGCGCTCGTAGACGGCGCCCGCGACCATGGTGACGCCGCGGTGCTTGAGCTGGGTGCGGTGGATCCAGCCGGTGGTCTTGCCCAGCCCCGCGCCGACCTTGGTGGTCCTGCGCTGCAGCAGGTGCACGGTGCGCGGCGGCCTCGGCCGCTCGGGCGCCCGCAGGCCGCCGGGTCCGCGGTAGTCGGTGTCGACGCCCCACTGGCGGAAGTACGTCTCGGGGTCCCGGCTCGCGCCCTCGCCGCCGTCGGTGAGGAACTCGGCGACGTCGAAGCCGATGCCGCCCGCGCCGACGACGGCGACGCGCTCGCCGACCGGGGCACCGTCGCGCAGCACGTCCAGGTAGCTCAGCACGCTGGGGTGGTCGACGCCGGGGATCTCCGGCGTGCGCGGGGTGACGCCGGTGGCCAGCACGATCTCGTCGAAGCCCCGGTCCGCCAGGAACTCCGCCGTGACGTGGGTGCCCAGGCGCAGCTCCACCCCCTCCTCGGCGAGCCGGGTGCGGAAGTAGCGCAGCGTCTCGTCGAACTCCTCCTTGCCCGGCACCTTGCGGGCGATGTTCAGCTGCCCGCCGATCCGGTCGGCGGCGTCGAAGAGGGTGACGGCGTGGCCGCGTTCGGCCGCCGAGACGGCGCAGGCGAGCCCGGCGGGCCCGGCGCCGACGACGGCGACGCGCTTGCGCAGCCGGGTGGGGAGCAGGACGAGCTCCGTCTCGTGGCAGGCCCGGGGGTTGACCAGGCAGGAGGTGAGCTTGCCGCTGAAGGTGTGGTCCAGGCATGCCTGGTTGCAGCCGATGCAGGTGTTGATGGCGTCCGCGCGGTCCTCGCGGGCCTTCGTGACGAAGTCCGGGTCGGCGAGCATCGGGCGGGCCATCGACACCATGTCGGCGGCCCCCTCGGCGAGCAACCGCTCTGCCAGCTCGGGGGTGTTGATCCGGTTGCTCGTGACCAGCGGCACCGAGACCGCGCCCATCAGCTTCTTCGTCACCCAGGTATAGGCGCCGCGCGGGACGGAGGTGGCGATGGTGGGGATGCGTGCCTCGTGCCAGCCGATGCCGGTGTTGATGATCGTCGCGCCGGCCGCCTCGATCGCCTTGGCGAGGGCTACGACCTCCTCCAGGGTGGAGCCGCCGGGCACCAGGTCCAGCATGGACAGCCGGTAGACGATGATGAAGTCCGGTCCGACCCGCTCACGGGTGCGGCGGACGATCTCCAGCGGGAAGCGGGTCCGGTTCTCGTAGGAACCGCCCCAGCGGTCATCGCGGTGGTTGGTGGCGGAGGCGATGAACTCGTTGATCAGATAACCCTCGGAGCCCATGATCTCGACGCCGTCGTAGCCCGCCCGCTGCGCGAGCGCTGCCGCCCGCACGAAGTCCTCGACGGTCCCCTCCACCTCCTCGTCGCTGAGGGCGTGCGGCACGTGGGGGCTGATCGGTGCCTGCAGCGCGCTGGGGGCGACCAGGCCGGGGTGGTAGGCGTACCGGCCGAAGTGCAGGATCTGCATGGCGATGCGGCCGCCGGCACGGTGCACGGCGTCGGTGACGACGGCGTGCTGCGCCGCCTCGGCCTCGGTGGTCATCCGGGCCCCGCCCGGGTAGGGCCGGCCCCGGTCGTTGGGCGCGATGCCGCCCGTCACGATGAGCCCGACGCCGCCGCGGGCCCGGGCGGCGTAGAAAGCGGCCATCCGCTCGAAACCGCGCTCGGCCTCCTCCAGCCCGACGTGCATCGAGCCCATGAGTACCCGGTTCGGCAGGGTGGTGAAGCCGAGGTCGAGCGGGCTCAGCAGGTGCGGGTACGGGCTCGGGCTCATCGCGGGGTCTCCTCGGGCGGCGGCGCGCGGTGTCGTCGCGACTTTTGTAGACCACCCGGACCCGATTATGCAACCAGTTGCAAAAGTGTTGCGCGCAACGCGGCTACGCGACCGGGCGGCTCCAGCGCGGGTCGCGGCCCGTGCCCGCCAGCAGCGCCTCGAAGCCCGAGGCCCCGGCGGGCACCGGCACCCGCTCCGCGAAGACCCCCGTCTTCCGGGCGGTCGGCCCCATCGCGGCCACCAGTTCCTCCAGCGCCCGCAGCCCCTCCGCGTCCGGCGTGTACGGCAGCCCGGTCGCGCGGGCGAGGTCCCAGGCGCGCACCGTCAGGTCGAGCAGGGCCATGGCGCCCACGGTGCGCGCGGGCAGGTTCATCGACCCTGCCACGCCCTCGTCGGCGCCCGGTACGGCACGAGCGGCCCAGGCGTCGACCAGCAGTTCCGTCTCCTTCTCGAAGCGCACACGCCAGTCGTCGCCGTAGGCGGTGAGACGGTCCGGGGTGACGGAGAAGTCGGCCTCCTCGCGGGCCGCGAGCGCCTGGAAGCCGACGACCACGCGGAAGAGGTGGTTGAGCAGGTTCCGGACGTCGTACTCGGCGCACGGCGTCGGCGCGTCCATGGCCTCGTCCGGCAGGGCGCGCACCAGGGGCAGCGCCCGGTCACGGGCCGCGGCGAGCAGTTCACTGGTCTTCGTCGTCATGGGGCCGACGCTAGGGCCGGGAGGGTCCCGGCGACTTGAAGAAATGCGACAGTGGCGCCCCGTAGGATCACCGGTATGGCAGGTCCGGACAGCCCGCGCCGCGACACCTGGGGCATCGTCGGCGCCGCGGAGCTCTTCGCCCGCGTCCGCTTCCGGCGCCGGGCGCCCGCACCCGAGCTGCGGCCGTACCTGGAGCACTACTGGCTGATCGACTGGGACCTCACCGAGCCGTACGCCTCGCACGTCGTGCCGCACCCCTCGGTCAACATCGTCTTCCAGCGCCACGGCACCACCCCGGATTTCTGCGAGGTCGCGGGCATCGGGCTCGAGTTGTTCACGCAGAAGCTGGAGGCCACCGGACGCGTCTGCGGCATCCAGTTCAGGCCGGGCGGCTTCCGGCCGTTCGCGCCCGCGGTGCCGGTGTCGCACTGGACGGGCCGGCGCGTCACGCTGGACGAGGCGCTGCCCGGTCACGAGTCCGCGCCGGGCGCGGTGCTCGGCCCGCAGGAGGAGGACACCCGTGTCGCCGCCCTCGACGCGTTCCTGCTGTCGCTCGTCCCCGCACCCGACCCGCGGGCGGCGCTCGCGACGGCCCTGGCCGACCGTATCCGCCACGACCGGACCATCCTGCGGGTCGAGGACTTCGCCCGCGCCGAGGGCATGTCGGCCCGCTCCCTGCAGCGGCTGTTCGCGGCGTACGTCGGGGTCAGCCCGAAGTGGGTCATCCTCCGCTACCGCATCCACGAGGCCCTGGAACGCGCGGAATCCGAGACGTCCGTCGACTGGGCCGCCCTGGCCGCGGAACTCGGCTACAGCGACCAGGCGCATCTCGTCCGGGACTTCACCGCGACCGTGGGCGTACCGCCCACCGCGTACGCGCGCTGAGCCGCGCGTCGCGGCACGAGCGCGGCGGAGGGGGCCCGGCGGTTCTGCGGGAAGGCCACGCCACAACTCGCGGGCGCCGGTGACACCCCCGGACGTCGTGGTTACCAACTCCTGACCATCGCACATGCGTCGGAGGCGGCCACGACCGGGCATACCGACATCGAGTACGCACAAGCGGCTCATCCCCCCATGCCCGCTCAGGTCACGTCGCGTCACGCGGCAGAGGAGGCCTGCCCCATGACCGATCCCATCACGCCCCGGCTCACCCCGATCCCCGTCGACGGCATGACGCCGTGCGGCCGCATCGCGACCGGCGCGGCGCAGCCGTGCGGGGAGCCCGCACGGTGGCACATCCAATGGCTCCCCGGGCACGCGTCGTTCGCGTGCGCGGCGCACATGGCGGAGGCACGGCGGCTGTTCGCCTACATCGACCGCCACCAGGTCGGCCCGGACTGCAACATGCCCGGGGCGCTGTGGTCGGCTGGACGGTGCGCCGTGCCCCGGGGACAGGCCCGGGCGGCCTGACCCGCACGGGCCCGGCGGTTCAGGCCGAGAAGGCGTCGAGGATGCGCGCTGCGGCCAGGGTGGGTGTCAGCGTGCCGTCGCGGACCTGCCGTTCGATCTCCGGGGTCAGCCTGCGCACCTCGGGGTGACCTCGGAGGCGGCCCAGCAGTTCCTCGCGGACCATGCTCCACGCCCACTCCATCTGCTGGTCACGCCGCTTGGCCGCCAGCCGGCCCGTGGACTCCAGCAGGGTGCGGTGCTGCTCCAGCCGCTCCCAGAGGGTGTCGAGGCCGGTCCCCTCGCGGGCGCTGCAGGTCAGCACCGGCGGGGTCCACGCGGCGTCCACCGGGGTCATCATCCGCAGGGCACCGGACAGTTCCCGCGCGGCGGCGCGGGCATCGCGCTCGTGCGGGCCGTCGGCCTTGTTGACGGTGATGACGTCGGCGAGCTCCAGCACGCCCTTCTTGATGCCCTGGAGCTGGTCGCCGGTGCGGGCCAGGGTCAGCAGCAGGAAGGTGTCGACCATGCCCGCGACCGCGGTCTCGGACTGGCCGACGCCCACGGTCTCCACCAGCACGACGTCGTAGCCCGCCGCCTCCACCACGATCATGGACTCGCGGGTCGCCTTGGCCACGCCGCCCAGCGTCCCGGCAGACGGCGAGGGCCGCACGAAGGCCGAGCGGTCCACCGCCAGCCGCTCCATCCGGGTCTTGTCGCCCAGGATGGAGCCGCCGGTCAGCGTGGACGACGGGTCGACGGCGAGCACCGCGACCCGGTGGCCGAGGCCGGTGAGCAGGGTGCCGAAGGCGTCGATGAAGGTGGACTTGCCCACCCCCGGCACCCCACTGACGCCGACCCTGCGGGCCCTGCCCGCGTGCGGCAGCAGCTCGGTCAGGAGCCGCTGGGCGAGCTCCCGGTGATCGGGCCGCGACGACTCCACCAGGGTGATGGCGCGCGCGATCCAGGCCCGGGAGCCGTCCAGCACGCCCTTGACGTATGCGTCGAGATCGATGGTCGGCGGCATGGGCTCACAGTTCGTGGCCGAGCGCGGCGGCCAGCCGCGTGACCAGGTCGTACGCCGAGTCGGGAATGACCGTGCCGGGTGGGAAGACCGCGGCCGCGCCCGCGCCGAGCAGCTCGGGGACATCCTGCGGCGGGATGACGCCGCCGACCACGATCATGATGTCCTCCCGGCCCTCGGCCGCCAGTTCCTCGCGCAGCGCGGGCACCAGTGTGAGGTGGCCGGCGGCGAGCGAGGAGACGCCGACGATGTGCACGTCGGCCTCCACCGCCTGCCGGGCGACCTCGGCGGGGGTCTGGAAGAGCGGGCCGACGTCCACTGTGAAGCCCAGGTCGGCGAAGGCGGTGGCGATCACCTTCTGGCCGCGGTCGTGGCCGTCCTGGCCCATCTTGGCGACGAGGATGCGCGGGCGGCGGCCCTCCGCCTCCTCGAAGCGGTCGACCAGCGCGCGGGTGCGGTCCACGGACGGCGACTCCCCTGCCTCGTTCCGGTACACACCGGAGATCGTACGGATCTGCCCGGCGTGCCGGCCGTACACCTTCTCCAGGGCGTCGGAGATCTCGCCCACGGTGGCCTTGGCGCGTGCCGCGTCCACGGCCAGCGCCAGCAGGTTGCCCTCCAGGCCCTGGCCCGCACCGCGTTCTGCCGCGGCGGTCAGCGCGGCGAGCGCGTCCTGGCAGGCGCCCTCGTCGCGCTCCGCGCGCAGCCGGCGCAGCTTGGCGATCTGCTGCGCGCGCACGGAGGAGTTGTCGACCTTGAGGACCTCGATCGGCTCGTCGCTCTCCACCCGGTACTTGTTGACGCCGATGACCGGCTGGCGGCCGGAGTCGATGCGCGCCTGGGTGCGCGCCGCGGCCTCCTCGACGCGCATCTTGGGGATGCCCGCGTCGATCGCCCGCGCCATGCCGCCGGCCTTCTCGACCTCCTGGATGTGCTGCCAGGCGCGCCGCGCCAGGTCGTACGTCAGCTTCTCGACGTAGGCGGAGCCGCCCCACGGGTCGATGACCCGGTTGGTGCCGGACTCCTGCTGCAGCATCAGCTGGGTGTTGCGGGCGATGCGCGCGGAGAAGTCCGTGGGCAGTGCCAGGGCCTCGTCGAGGGCGTTGGTGTGCAGCGACTGGGTGTGGCCCTGGGTGGCGGCCATCGCCTCCACGCAGGTGCGCGTGACGTTGTTGAAGACGTCCTGCGCGGTCAGGGACCAGCCGGAGGTCTGGGAGTGGGTGCGCAGCGAGAGCGACTTGACGTTCCGCGGCTCGAACTGCCGCACCAGCTTGGCCCACAGCAGCCGGGCCGCGCGCAGCTTGGCGACCTCCATGAAGAAGTTCATGCCGATCGCCCAGAAGAACGACAGCCGCGGCGCGAAGGCGTCGACGTCCAGGCCCGCGCCGAGCCCCGCGCGCAGGTACTCCACGCCGTCGGCGAGGGTGTAGGCCAGCTCCAGGTCGGCCGTGGCCCCGGCCTCCTGGATGTGGTAGCCGGAGATGGAGATCGAGTTGTAGCGCGGCATCCTCTGCGAGGTGTAGGCGAAGATGTCGGAGATGATCCGCATCGAGGGCCCCGGCGGGTAGATGTAGGTGTTGCGGACCATGAACTCCTTGAGGATGTCGTTCTGGATGGTCCCCGCCAGCATCGTAGGCGGTACGCCCTGCTCCTCCGCGGCCACGATGTAGAGCGCCAGCACCGGCAGCACGGCGCCGTTCATCGTCATCGACACGGTCATCCGGTCCAGCGGGATGCCGTCGAAGAGCTGCCGCATGTCGTAGATCGAGTCGATGGCGACGCCCGCCATGCCGACGTCGCCGGTGACGCGCGGGTGGTCGCTGTCGTAGCCGCGGTGGGTCGGCAGGTCGAAGGCGACCGACAGGCCCTTCTGTCCTGCGGCCAGGTTGCGCCGGTAGAAGGCGTTGGACTCCTCGGCGGTGGAGAAGCCCGCGTACTGCCGGATGGTCCAGGGCTGGTTGACGTACATCGTCGGGTACGGGCCACGCAGGTACGGCGCGATGCCCGGGTAGGTGCCCAGGAAGTCCAGGCCCTCCAGGTCGCGGCCGGTGTAGAGCGGCTTGACGCCGATGCCCTCGGGCGTCTCCCACACCAGGTCCTCGGCGCCGCGGCCGGTGGTCTCCTTGACCGCCGCGCGCCACTGCTCCTCGGTGGCGCCGTTCCCGCCGCCCGGCCCCAGCTCGATCTCCGAGAAGTCCGGGATCCGCATCACGCCACTCCCATCCGGTCGAGAACGGAGGTCAGGACGGCGACCGCGTCGCCGCCCGCGAAGACAAAGCCGTCGACGCCGGCCGCCGAGTAGGCCGCCTCCCGCTCGCCGGGGCGGCCGGCCAGGAACACCCGGTCCGCGCCCGCGGCCTTCAGGGCCGCCGCGGCATCCGCGGCGTGCTGCTCGTAGAGCGCGTCGCTGGAGCACAGGCACGCGACCCGCGCCCCGCTGCGGGCGAAGGCCTCGGCCACGGTCGTGGCGTCGACCGTCACCGGGTCGTGGACGGGCTCGACACCGCCGGCCTGGAAGAGGTTGGCGGCGAAGGTGACGCGGCCGGTGTGCGCGGCGGCGGGGCCGATGGCGGCCAGGAAGACCTTCGGGCGGGACCCGGTAGCGGCCAGGTGCGCGTCCGAGCGGGCGCGCAGGGCCTCGTAGGCCTCGTCGCGGCGGACCTTCGGCAGCCCGCCGGAGGGGGCGGCCGGGGCCGGGTCGCGCTCGACGGGCGCCTCGGACAGCAGCGGGAACTCGCTGACGCCGGTGATCGGCTCGCGGCGCCTGGCCAGCGCCCGGGTGCGCTCGGCCCAGGTCGCGGCGAGGCGGTCGGCGACCAGTCCGGAGGCGAGGGCGGCGGCCTGCCCGCCGGAGCGCTCCAGCTCCCGGAACCAGGCCCAGGCGGCCCCGGCGAGCTCGTCGGTGAGCCGTTCCACGTACCAGGAGCCACCCGCGGGGTCGACGACGCGGGCCAGGTGGGACTCCTCCAGCAGGATCGTGGAGGTGTTGCGGGCGATGCGGCGCGCGAAGGCGTCGGGCAGGCCCAGCGCGTGGTCGAACGGGAGCACCGTGACGCAGTCCGCGCCGCCGGCACCGGCGGCGAGCGTGGCGACGGTGGTGCGCAGCATGTTCACCCACGGGTCGCGTCGGGTCATCATCACCGGCGAGGTGACGACGTGCTGGCGCTGCCCCGCCGCGGTCGCGGTCGCGCCGCACACCTCGGCGACGCGGGCCCACAGCCGGCGCGCGGCGCGCAGCTTGGCGATCGTCAGGAACTGGTCGGCGGTGGCGGCGTAGCGGAACTCCAGTTGCCCGCAGGCGGCGTCGACCGGCAGTCCGGCCTCGGTGAGCGCCCGCAGATAGGCCACCCCGGTGGCGAGGGAGGCGCCGAGTTCCTCGGCGGCCGAGCCACCCGCCTCGTGGTACGGCAGGGCGTCCACGGTCAGTGCGCGCAGGCCCGGGTACGCCTCGTGGGCCCGGCGGGCGAGACCCGCGGCGGCGGCGGTGTGCGCGGCGAGCGCGTCCGCGTCACCGGTACGGGCGACGTGGCCGAGGGGGTCGGCGCCGAGGTTGCCGCGCGCGGCCGCGCCGGCCACGCCGCGTTCGTCGTAGAGCGCGAAGAGCGCCTGCCCGGCCGCCTCGAAGTCCGCGCCGGCGTCGAGGACGACCGGGGCGAGGTCGAGGTAGACGCCGTCAAGGGCCGTGCCGAGCGCGGACACCGGGAGCCCGGCGTCGCCCAGCACGAGCCACAGGGAGGTGACGCCGTTCTCCAGGTCGGCGAGCACGGCCTCGTTCGCGCGGGCCGCGTCGGGCAGCGCGTGGCGCTGGCGTACGTCCCAGCCGCCGAGGACGCCGCCCGCCGGGGCGCCGCCCCGGGTGAACGGCGCGAAGCCGGGCAGGCCGACGCGGTCGCCGAAGGCGTCGGGCGCGTCGGGCGCGGTGTACAGCGGGCGCGTGGTGAGCCCGTCTTCGAGGGTGGTGGACAGCGCGTCCTCCGCCGCCTGACCCGGGACGTCCTTGCCCGCCTTGCGCAGGACGCCCTCTACGAGGCGCCGCCACTGCTCGTGGGTCGCGTCCGGGAATTCGGCGGCCAGAGAAAGCCCGTCATCAGGCAGGACCGTCATGCTCAGAGGTTAGTGCCCGTTAGCAGGTGAGCAGCAGGGGGCACACCTGTGACCTTGCCCATTCCGGTGCGCCCTTGATTCGTTCGGACGCGATGCCCTATCCGCGGGCCCCGTCCGACGGCGCCGCCGGCGCTATTTCGACGGCCCGTCCGGGCGCTCCGGCGCGGGCGCCGGTCGTGGCCTCCGTGAGGTCGGCGACCTGCCGGCGCAGTTCCCGGACCTCCCGCAGCAGCTCCTCGGTGACCTCCTGGACCCGGCGGTTCTCCTCCTCGTCCTCCTGGAAGCGCGCCAGGAACCAGGCGGCGATGTTGGCGGTGACCACACCGAGCAGGGCGATGCCCGAGAGCATCAGCCCGACGGCGATGAGCCGGCCGACACCCGTGGTGGGGGCGTGGTCCCCGTAGCCCACGGTCGTCATCGTGGTGAAGGACCACCACAAGGCGTCGCCGATGGTGCGGATGTTGCCGCGCGGGGAGCCGCGCTCGGCCTCGAGGACGGCGACCGACCCGAACGCCAGCAGGCCGAGCACCGCACCGACGACGTAGGTCGTCAGGCGCACCTGGGCCGCCAGCCGTACCCGCTGGCCGACCAGGAAGAGCGCGGACACCAGCCGCAGCAGGCGCAGCGGCTGGAGCAGCGGGAGGACGACCACCGCCAGGCTGAGCGGCTGCCGCCTGACGAACTCCCACCGCCGCTCGCTCAGGCCCAGGCGGACCGCGTAGTCGGCGGCGAACAGGGCCCAGACCGTGCGCTCCGTCCAGTGCGCCGTGGTGATGAGCGCGGGGTCGGCCGCCGGCACCAGGATCGGCAGGGCGTACGCGGCACCGAACACCACGGCCAGCGCGAGCAGCGGCGCCCTGGTCTGCTGCTCCCAGCGTTCGAGACGGTTCATGGGGGCAGTATCCCCCGCGCCCCAGCCCCCAGGTGGCGCCGATCCGCGTCCGCCGGCAGCCGCTGACCTGCGGCGACGGCGGGTCTTCGGCACACGGCCGGGTCGCTCAGGGGTTCACCGGGGCGGTGGTCTCCTCGGGCGCGCCGAACCGGGAGAGCGTCACAACCGTGCGGATCGGCCGGTCGCCGCTGACCAGGCTCCGCTCGAAACGCACGACGCGACCCGCGCCGTCACCCGGATCGCGCAGTCGCGCGAGCGGACGTGGCCGGCGGTCATGTCGCCGTGCACGGCCGGGTCGAGCTACGCGAATGCGCCTGCGGTGACGGTTTCCGCGAGCCGGTGGAGGGCGAGGCCCGCGGTCCGCACCCGGGCCGCCCGTAGTCCTGGCGGAAGCGGACGTAGGCGCGCTCCCCGGTGCGGAGCGCGTCCGGCACCCCCGTCGCGCGGGTCGCGCGGGTCGCGCGGTGAGCCGACCGGTCACCGGGCCGTTCAGACCGACCCGGCCCTGCGAACGGCGGGCGTCCCGGCGACCGCGGCCGTCACCGTCACGGCCGCCGAGCAGGGCGCCGGGTCCGCGTGGGTCAGGACTTCGGCGACCTCATGGCGGACCGGTGCTTCCGCGTGGGCGGTTGCTCCCGGACGGCCGCGAAGACCACCGGGCCGTGCCCGCCACCGCGGGCCGACGGTCCCCTGCCCGAACCTGGCGCGCAACCCCGTACGCCCCGGCGGCATGGCAGGGCCTGACGGCGGCACCGCAGACCGTGGACCGGGTTCGGGCAGGTTTCCCGAACGGTTAGCTCACTGGCCCCTACTTGTTCGGACAAGTTGAGGAGACTGTCGCCCCCCGCACATCCGGCGGCCCACCGCAAACTCCCGGGAGACAGACCCTTCATGAACGCCCTCGACCGCAGAAGGTTCATGCAGCTGGCGGGCGGTACCGCCGCCCTGACCGCGCTGTCCACCAGCATCGCCCGCGCGGCGGAGATACCCGCGCACCGGAGCACCGGCTCCATCAAGGACGTCGAGCACATCGTGGTTTTGATGCAGGAGAACCGCTCCTTCGACCACTACCTCGGCACCCTTCGCGGCGTCAGGGGGTTCGGGGACCCGCACCCCGTGACGCTGCCCAGCGGCAAACCGGTCTGGCACCAGTCGGACGGCACGAGGGAGGTGCTGCCCTTCCACCCGGACGCCGACGACCTCGGTCTGGCATTCCTGGAGGACCTGCCGCACGGGTGGAAGGACACCCAGGCCGCCTTCAACAAGGGCGGGTACGACCAGTGGATCCCGGCCAAGTCCGCCACGACGATGGCGCACCTGACCCGAGAGGACATCCCGTTCCACCACGCGCTCGCCGACGCGTTCACGGTCTGCGACGCCTACCACTGCTCCTTCATGGGCTCCACCGACCCGAACCGCTACTACATGTGGACGGGCCACACCGGCAACGACGGCAAGGGCGGCGGCCCCGTCCTCGGCAACGACGAGAAGGGCTACTCCTGGACGACCTATCCCGAGCGGCTGGAGAAGGCCGGGGTCTCCTGGAAGATCTATCAGGACGTCGGCGACGGCCTGGACGCCGCGGGCGGCTGGGGCTGGATCGAGGACGCCTACCGCGGCAACTACGGCGACAACTCGCTGCTGTACTTCGACCAGTACCGCAACGCCAAGCCCGGCGACCCGCTGTACGACAAGGCCCGCACCGGCACCGACGCCCGCAGGGGCGAGGGCTTCTTCGACATCCTGCGCGCCGACGTCAAGGCCGGGAAGCTGCCGGAGGTCTCCTGGGTCGTCGCCCCCGAGGCCTTCACCGAGCACCCGAACTGGCCCGCGAACTACGGCGCCTGGTACATCTCGCAGGTCCTCGACGCGCTCACCTCCGACCCCGAGGTCTGGAGCAGGACCGCGCTGTTCATCACCTACGACGAGAACGACGGGTTCTTCGACCACGTCGTGCCGCCGTTCCCGGCCGGCTCGGCCGAGCAGGGCGCGTCCACCGTGGACGTCGGCCTCGACGTGTACGCCGGCGACAGCGCGCGCCCGGCGGGTCCGTACGGGCTGGGCCAGCGCGTCCCGATGTTCGTCGTCTCCCCCTGGAGCACGGGCGGCTACGTCTGCTCGCAGACCTTCGACCACACGTCCATCATCCGGTTCATTGAGCGCCGGTTCGGTGTGACCGAGCCCAACATCTCCCCCTGGCGCCGCGCCGTCTGCGGCGATCTGACGACGGCCTTCGACTTCCGGCACAAGGAGGGCCGCGTCCCGCGGCTGCCCGACACCGACGGCTACCTCCCGCCGGACGGCGACCGTCACCCCGACTACTCGCCGGTCCCTCCCGCCGAGGGCTCGCTGCCCCGTCAGGAGCGCGGTCTGCGCCCGGCGCGGCCCGTCCCGTACGATCTCGCCGCGGACGGCGGGATCAGCGCCGCGGGCACGCTGCGGATCGAGTTCGCGTCCCACGGCGAGGCCGGAGCCGGTTTCCTGGTCACCTCCGCGACGGACGCCTCCGGTCCGTGGACGTACACCGTCGGGTCGGGACACTCGCTCACCGGCACCTGGGACGTTCCGGCGGGCGCCCACGGCGACTACGACGTCACCGTGCACGGCCCCAACGGCTTCCTGCGCCGCTTCGCCGGCCGGGCAGCGGCGGCCGGTGCCGAGGTCAGCGCCCGCCACGACGGCAGAAGCGGCGCCGTGCACCTGGTCCTGACCAACAACGGCCACTCGACGGTCACGCTCACGGTCAGGGACGGGTACGGCGAGCACAAGGCGGCCTCCCACCGGCTGCGCCCGGGCGCCCACGTGGTCCACGTCGCCGGGACCGGGCGCACCCACGGCTGGTACGACCTGTCGGTGACGTCGGACCACGACGGCGGCTTCGAGCGCCGTCTCGCCGGCCATGTCGAGACGGGCCGGGAAAGCACCAGCGACCCGGCGATCGGCGGCTGACCGTCCCGCCCGGCAGAAGGGCGCGCGCCCGCTACATCGGCTCGACGTAGCGGGCGCGCCACTGCGGGCGGGGGTCGGCGCCCGGGCTCGTCCAGGACTCGCGGCCGGCGACGACCCGGTACAAGACTCACTCCTGCTCACTGGAACGGTACTTCAGACGGACGACGGCGAGCACCGGGTAGCCGTCCTTGCCGAGGTCGACCTCGGCGCGGTAGCCCGTCATGACACCCGGGACCCGGCCGTCGCTCTGGAGCTCGGTGCGGATCGCCCAGTCGGTCGCGTCGAGGTTCTCGGCCACCCGGCGAAGATACCGGTGGATCCACAGCCAGGGGGCGGGTAGACGGGGAGGAATCCCTTCCGGGCGGGAGGAGCCGCTGGATAGCCTGGCGGGGTGCGAATCGGTGTGAACGTCCCGAATTTCGGGCCCGGTACCGACCCGGGCATGTTGCGCGACTGGGCGCGGACGGTGGAGGGGCTGGGCTTCGACCTGCTGATGGTCTCCGACCACGTGGTGGTCACCCCGGACGTGGCGGAGCAGTACCCGGCCCCCTTCTTCGAGCCCTTCACCACCCTGTCGTGGCTCGCCGGCGTCACCGACCGGATCCGGCTGGGGACGACGGTGCTGATCCTGCCGTACCGGCATCCGCTGCTGACGGCCCGGATGGCCGCGAACCTCAACATGCTCAGCGGCGGCCGGCTGGTGCTCGGCGTGGGCGTCGGCTGGGCGCGGCAGGAGTTCGCGGCGCTCGGCGTCCCGTTCGAGCGGCGCGGTGCGCTGACGGACGAGCATCTGGCGGTCCTGCGCGAGGCCTGGAAGGACGGGACGGACTACGCCGGCGGCCCCGTGCCGCTGTGGATCGGAGGCAACAGCGTGGCGGCACGGCGACGGGCGGTCCGCGTCGGCGACGCCTGGCATCCGCTGCGGTTCACCCTGCCGTGGCTGCGCGAGGCGGCCGACGGGCTCGCGGCGCAGGCCCGCGAGCAGGGCCGGCCCGTACCCGCCCTCACGCCCCGCATCGCACTGCGGCTCACGACGGAGCCGGTGATCGGTCCGGACCGGCTCGCGGGTGAGGGCACCCTCGAGCAGGTCATCGCCGACCTCGAGGGACTACGGGCACTCGGCGCGGACACCGTCGTGCTGGACCCCTTCGACGGCGACCCCCGCGAGATCCTGCGCCCGCACACGGCGTGGCAGGCGCTCGCGGCGGTCGCCGCCCACCGCTCACGAACGGAGTGACGATGACCGACGAGATGACGACCCGCCTGTTGCGCCGGGCGATCGAACTGGCCGCTGAGGCGCGCGCGTCCGGCAATCCGCCCTTCGGCTCGCTGCTGGCCGGGCCGGACGGGACCGTGCTCGCGGAGGACCGCAACAGCAGCCTGAGCGACGGCGACATCACCGCCCACCCCGAGCTGAAGCTGGCGCGGTGGGCGGCCCGGGAGCTCGATCCGGCCACCGCGGCCGTCACCACCCTGTACACCAGCTGCCAGCCCTGCGGGATGTGCGCGGGCGCCATCGAGCGCTCGGGGCTGGGCCGCATCGTCTACGCTCTGTCCACCGACCAGCTCACCGGGCTCAAGTCGCCCGCGGCCAAGGCCGGTTTCCCGCACGTGCCGCAGGACGGCCCGGCCCTGTACGACGAGGCCCGCGTCCCGGTCGAGGGCTACTACTGATCCCGCCGGGCCCCGCCCCGCGGCCCCTCACTCCTGCTTCTCGCCCGAGGCGAAGCGGGAGATGATCAGGGCGACGATGATGATGGCCCCGTTGAGGAACTGGTTCCACAGCGGGGGCACGCCCGCGAGGGTCATCACGTTGACGACGAGCTGCAGGGTCAGGACGCCGGTCAGCGCGCCGAAGAGCGTGCCGCGGCCGCCGTTGAGGCTGACCCCGCCGATGACGGTCGCGGCGAAGACCTGGAAGATCCAGCCGCTGCCCTGGTCCGCGGAGATCGAGCCGTAGTGCCCGCTGTAGAGCACGCCCGCGAAGGCGGCGAGCACGCCGCCCACGATGAGCACCACCCAGGTGATCCGGTCCACCCGGATGCCGGCGGTGCGCGCGGCCTCGGGGTTGCCGCCGATCGCGTACAGCGCCCGGCCGTGCCGCAGCCAGGCGAGCGCGCAGCCGCCGGCCGCGAAGAGCAGGCCGCAGATCCAGATCGCGGCGGGCACCCCGGCCCAGGAGGCGTGACCGAGGTAGGTGAAGGAGCCGGGCAGTTCGACGATGGAGCGGCCCTCGGAGATGGCGATCTGCAGCCCGCGCAGCATGGTGAGCGCGCCGAGGGTGACGATGAAGCCGTTCAGCCGCAGCTTGAGGATGAAGAAGCCGTTGACCGCGCCGATGACCGCGCCGACCAGCAGGCACACCGGTATCGCCGTCCAGACCGGCAGCACTTCCAGTCCGGTGAAGCGGCCGCCCGCTGCGGGCAGCACGAGCCAGACGGCGATCACGGGCGCGACGCCGATGGTGGACTCCAGCGACAGGTCCATCCGGCCCGCGATGAGGATCAGCGCCTGGGCCAGCACGAGCAGGCTGAGCTCGGTGGACTGCTGGGCGACGCCGATGAGGTTGTCGGAGGTGAGGAAGGCCGGCGAGACGATGAACCCGATGACGCCCAGCACCAGGATGGCGGGGACGAGGGACAGTTCACGGAACCGGGCGAGTCCGCCCGGTACGCGGCGCGGCGTCCCGGCCGCGGTCGCCTCGGCGGCGGGCACCGGCGGCTCGGTGACGTCAGTGGTGGTGGACATGGCTAACCTTCCTGTTCCTCTCCCTGCTCGGTGTCCCGCTCCTGCGCGGGACGGGCGGCCACGCCCTCCATGGCGGCGACCAGTTCCTCGTCGCGCCACCCCCGGCCGAACTCCGCGACCACCCGGCCGTGGAACATGGCCACGAGCCGGTCGCACGCCCTGAGATCGTCCAGTTCGTCGGAGACGACCAGCGCCGCCCGCCCGTCGTCGGCGACCTTGCGGATCCTGCCCAGCAGGAACTCCTTGGACTTCACGTCCACCCCGTTGGTGGGCCGCACGGCGACCAGGACATGGGGGTCGGTGGCCAGGGCACGGGCGACCACGACCTTCTGCTGGTTGCCGCCGGACAGCGCGGAGACGGGGGTCCCCGCGCCCGGTGTCCTGATGTCCAGGTCCTTGATCATGCGCTCGGCGAACTCGCGGGTCCGCGAGGGCAGTACGGTGCCGTGCGGCCCGAGCTGGTCGGTGACGGTGAGGGTGGCGTTCTCGGCCACGCTGCGCGAGCCGACCAGCCCTTGGTGGTGCCGGTCCTCGGGGACCAGGCCCACGCCCGCCGCCAGGGCGGCGGGGACGCCGGAGGCGCGCACCTCCCGGCCCGCCACGGCGATCCGTCCGGCGTCGGCACGGTGCAGCCCGGCCAGGGTCTCCGCCAGCCGGACGTTGCCGCTGGCGGTGGCCCCGGCCAGGCCGACGACCTCGCCGGCGCGGACCCGCAGGGAGACGTCCGTGTAGGCGCCGCGCAGGGTCAGCCCTGTCACGTCCAGCAGCGGCCCGCCCGCGGTGGCCGCGGACCGGCCCGCCGTGGCGGCGCCCGCCGCGGGCGCGGCGGCGCTCTCCCCGGTCATCGCCTCGACCAGGGCGTCGTGGTCCAGCTCGGCCACCGGGGCGGTGACGATGTGGCGGGCGTCCCGGTAGACGGTGACGGTGGTGCAGAGGTCGTAGACCTCCTGCAGGTGGTGCGAGATGAAGAGAAAGGCCACACCCTGCCGCTGCAGGTCGCGGAGCTTGGCGAAGAGCCGGCCGATGCCGCGGGCGTCGAGCCGGGCGGTGGGCTCGTCGAGGATGATGAAGCGCGCGCCGAAGGACAGGGCTCGCGCGATCTCGACGAACTGGCGCTGTTCGACGGTGAGGTCGCGGGCGCGTGCGGCCGGGTCGATGTCGACCCCGTACTCGCCGAGCAGTTCCGCCGCCCGGCGACGCAGCGCCGTCCACCGGATGGGGCGCAGCGCGCCGGGGCTCTGCCGGTTGAGGAAGAGGTTCTCGGCGACGGAGAGGTCGCCGATGACGGTCGAGCGCTGGTAGACGCAGGCGACCCGGGAGCGCCAGGCGTCGGTGTCGCCGACGGAGGGTGCCGGTTCGCCCGAGAAGCGCAGGGTGCCGGTGTCGGGCTGCTGGAGGCCGGTGAGGATGCCGACGAGGGTGGACTTGCCGGCGCCGTTGCGGCCCACGAGGGCGTGCGACTCGCCCGGGGTGACCGAGATGCCCGCGTCGTGCAGCGCCACGGTGGCGCCGAAGCGCTTGCCGATCCCGGTCGCCTCGGCCACGGGCGGCGCGGTGGCGGGGTCCGCCATGGTGGTCTTCCGTTCTTCGGGTGCGGACGGGCGGTCAGCCGATGTTGTTGCCCCACAGGGCCTTGTCGTCGACGTTGTCCTTGGTCACCAGCGGCGCGGGGAGCTGGTCCTCCAGGCCGCCCGGGATGCTGACGATCGTCGAGTCGTGGTCGGTGGGTCCCGCCTTGAAGGTCTTCCCTTCGGTGGCGGCCTTGGCGTAGTACAGCGCGTACTTGGCGTAGAGGTCGGCGGGCTGGGAGACGGTGGCGTCGATCTCGCCCTTGCGGATGGCGTCCAGCTCCTGCGGGATGCCGTCGTTGGAGACGATGCTGATGTGGCCCTTCTGCCCGGCCGGCCTCAGCAGGCCCTTCTGCTTGAGCAGGGCCAGCGTCGGCTGCAGGAAGACGCCGCCGGCCTGCATGTAGATGCCGTTCAGGTCGGGGTGCTGTGCGAGCAGGCTCTGCAGCTTGGCGGAGGCGACGTCGCCCTTCCAGTCGGTGGGCAGCTCGAAGACCGTGATGCCGGGGAACTTCTCCTTCATGCACGCCGCGAACGCCTCGGAGCGGTCGCGTCCGTTGATGGAGTCCAGGGCGCCCTGGAACTCGGCGACCTTGCCCTTGCCACCGAGCTGCTCGCCCAGGAACTCGCAGGCCTTGGTGCCGTACGCCTTGTTGTCGGCGCGCACGACCATGTAGACGTCGCCCTTGTCGGGGCGGGTGTCCACGCTGACCACCGGGATCTTCTTGCCGGCGAGGGTGTCGAGGGTGGAGGCGATGGCGCCGGTGTCCTGCGGGGCCATGACGACGGCCTTGGCCCCGGTGTTCTGGAAGACCTGGACGTTGGCGACGAGCTTGGTGATGTCGTTCTGCGAGTTGCTCCGCGGCAGCGCGTTCAGGCCGTCGTCCTTGATGCCCGTCTCGATGTACTGCGCGTAGGAGTTCCAGAAGTCGGAGTCGGAGCGGGGAAGGTCGATGCCGATGGCGGGCTTGTCGCCGCCGGAGCCTGCGGTGGTGCCTGTGCTGCCGCGGTTGCAGGCGGTGGCGAGGGCGGCCGTGACGAGCACGGCCGCGGCGATCGCGGCGGTGGAGCGCGTGCGGGCGGGCTTCATGCCGTGTTCTCCCTGTCCGGGTAAGCCGGGGCGATTCATCCGAGGTATCCCGGACGACAGGAAGGTAAGTCCGCCCCGCGACCCTGACAACCCCTTATGCGGACACGATCGAATGGAGTTCAAAAGTCGAGACATCCGAGGAATGGATTGCCACTCCCGTCCTGGGGCCCTAGAGTCACCGTGGCGCGAGACCTCCGATGTCTTGGCCAGGCCGAGCGTGAAAGGCAGCCACTTGTCCGCAACCTCCGCCCGCATCACCGCGATCGACACCCACGACATCCGCTTCCCCACCTCACGGGAGCTCGACGGCTCGGACGCGATGAATCCGGACCCCGACTACTCCGCCGCGTACGTGGTACTGCGTACCGACGCCGACGACGGCCACGAGGGGCACGGCTTCGTCTTCACCATCGGCCGGGGCAACGACGTCCAGGTCGCCGCGATCGAGGCACTCCGCCCCCATCTCGTAGGCCGGCCGGTCGAGGAGCTGTGCGCCGACCCCGGCTCCGTGGCGCGCGACCTGACCGGCGACAGCCAGTTGCGCTGGCTGGGGCCCGAGAAGGGCGTGATGCACATGGCGATCGGATCCGTCGTCAACGCCGTGTGGGACCTGGCCGCCAAGCGCCGGGGCCTGCCGCTGTGGCGGCTGCTGGCCGAGGCCGAGCCGGAATGGCTCGTCTCCCAGGTCGACTTCCGCTACATCGCCGACGCCCTCACCCCCGGACGCGCGCTGGAACTCCTGCGCGCGGGCCGCGATGGCGCCGCCGCACGCACCGCCGCGCTGCTGCGGCACGGCTACCCCGGCTACACCACCTCGCCCGGCTGGCTCGGCTACTCCGACGAGAAGCTGACCCGCCTCGCCGAGCAGGCCGTCGCCGACGGCTTCACCCAGATCAAGTTGAAGGTCGGCGCCGACCTGGGCGACGACGTACGGCGCATGCGCGCGGCCCGCGCCGCCGTGGGCCCGGACGTGCGGATCGCGATCGACGCCAACCAGCGGTGGGGCGTCGCCGAGGCCGTCGCATGGGTCACCGCGCTGGGCGAGTTCGACCCCTTCTGGATCGAGGAGCCCACCTCTCCCGACGACGTCCTCGGCCACGCCACGATCCGCAAGGCGGTCGCCCCGGTCCGGGTCGCCACCGGCGAGCACGTGCAGAACCGCATCGTGTTCAAGCAGTTGCTGCAGGCCGGCGCGATCGACGTGCTGCAGATCGACGCGGCGCGGGTCGGCGGGGTCAACGAGAACCTGGCCATCCTGCTGCTGGCCGCCGCCTTCGGCGTCCCCGTCTGCCCGCACGCGGGCGGCGTCGGACTGTGCGAACTGGTGCAGCATCTGTCGATGTTCGACTACGTGGCGCTTTCCGGGACGACCGAGGGCCGCGCCATCGAGTACGTCGACCACCTCCACGAGCACTTCACGACACCGGTGGTCATGAGCCGCGGCCACTACACCGCTCCGGTGACACCCGGCTTCTCCGCGCAGATGAGGCCGGAATCGATCGACCTGTACCGCTACCCCGACGGTACGTTCTGGATGGCCGACCGGGCACGGCAGGAAGGTGGGACGGTATGAGCGGGGAACTCCGCGACATGGAGGGCCTCGGCGCCCTGGTGACGGGCGGCGCCTCCGGGATCGGACTGGCGACCGCGCGGCTGCTGGCCGCGCGCGGCGCTCGCGTCGCCGTACTGGACCTGGCGCCGGACGGGCTGCCGGCGCACCTGACGGGTTTCAAGGCCGACGTCTCCGACGACGCCTCCACCCGGGCCGCCGTGGACGCCGCGGCCGCGGCGCTCGGCGGCCTCGACGTCCTGGTCAACAACGCGGGCGTCGGGGCCGCGGGCACCGTCGAGGACAACCCCGACGAGCAGTGGCACCGCGTGCTCGACGTCAACGTGCTCGGCATGGTGCGCACCACCCGCGCCGCGCTCCCGCACTTGCGGCGCTCGGTCCGCCCGGCGATCGTCAACACCTGCTCCATAGCGGCCACCGCCGGGCTGCCGCAGCGCGCGCTGTACAGCGCCAGCAAGGGCGCCGTGCTCTCGCTGACCCTGGCGATGGCCGCCGACCACGTCCGCGAGGGCATCCGGGTCAACTGCGTCAACCCCGGCACCGCCGACACCCCGTGGGTGGCCCGGCTGCTGGAAGCCGCCGACGACCCGGAGGCCGAGCGCGCCGCCCTCCGTGCCCGGCAGCCGATGGGCCGTCTGGTGACCGCCGACGAGGTCGCCGCCGCCATCGTCTACCTGGCGAGCCCCGCCGCGGCCTCCGTCACCGGCACCGCCCTCGCCGTGGACGGCGGCATGGCCGGGCTGCGGTTGCGCCCGGCCGGGCAGTGAGGGAGCGGACCGCCATGCGCACCACCACACTGGGCCACAGCGGTGTGTCCGTCACCGAGGTGGGCTTCGGCGCCGCCCCGATCGGCAACCTCTTCACCCCGGTCGGCGACGACGCCGCCCGCGCGGCCGTGGACGCCGCCTGGGAGGCCGGCATCCGCCACTTCGACACCGCGCCCCACTACGGGCTCGGCCTGTCCGAGCGCCGGCTCGGCGCCGCCCTGCGCGACCGGCCGCGGGCCGAGTACACCGTCTCCACCAAGGTGGGGCGGCTGCTGGAGCCCGGCGGGCCGGGCGGGGACGACCTGGCCAACGGCTTCGCCGTGCCCGCGGGGCTGCACAGGGTCTGGGACTTCAGCGCAGACGGTGTACGCCGCTCCCTGGAGGCCAGTCTGGAGCGCCTGGGCCTGGACCACGTCGACCTGGTCTACCTCCACGACCCCGACGACCACGCCGAGCAGGCCTTCGGCCAGGGGTACCCGGCGCTGGAGCGGCTCCGCTCGGAGGGCGTGGTCCGCGCGATCGGCGCGGGCATGAACCAGACGGCCATGCTCGCCCGCTTCCTGCGGGACACCGACGTCGACGTGGTGCTGATGGCCGGCCGCTACACGCTGCTGGAGCAGGAGGGCCTGGCCGAGGTCCTGCCGCTGGCGGCGGCCCGCGGCGCGAGCGTGGTCGTGGGCGGCGCCTTCAACTCGGGCCTGCTGATCGACCCGGGCGAGGGCGCCAGGTACGACTACGCCCCGGCCCCGGAGCCCGTGCTCGCCCGCGCCCGGCATCTGCGGTCGGTGACGGGCCGCCACGGCGTGCCGCTGCGCGCGGCCGCGCTGCGCTTCCCCGCGGCCCATCCGGCCGTCGCGAGCACGCTGGTGGGGTTGCGCTCGGCCGACGAGGCGCGGGACACCGCGGCCATGCTGCGGCTCGCGCTCCCGGCCCCGATGTGGGCCGACCTGCGCGCCGAGGGCCTGCTCGGCGCGGACGTGCCCGTACCGGACGAGGAGGTGTCATGAAGGTCGCCCTCCACACCAGGGTGCGAGCGGACCGGATCGCCGCGTACGAGGCGGCGCACCGCGAGGTGCCCGCGGAACTGACCGCCGCCATCCGCGGCGCGGGCGTGCGCGAGTGGACGATCTGGCGCAGCGGCCGCGACCTCTTCCACCTGCTGGACGTCGACGACTACCCGGCGATGCTCGCCGCGCTGGAGCGGCTGCCCGTCAACATCGCCTGGCAGGCGCGGATGGCGGAGCTGCTGGAGGTCGCCCACGACTACTCCGCCGGGGGCGCCGGGGCGCCACTGCCGGTGGTGTGGCGGCTGTGACCGCGCGGGAGGGCATCGTCGACGCGCACCACCACCTGTGGGACCTGTCGGTGCGCGACCAGGAGTGGATCACCGGGGAACGGCTGGCCCCGCTGCGCCGCGACTTCTTGCTCGCCGACCTCGAGCCGGAGGCGAAGGCGGCCGGCGTCACCGCGAGCGTTCTCGTCCAGACCGCCACCGCGGCGGAGGAGACCCCTGAATTCCTGGCGCTGGCCGCCGGCAGCGACCTGGTGGCCGGGGTGGTCGGCTGGACCGACCTGACGGACCCCGCGGTCGCCGATCGGCTGGCGGCCCTGCGTGAACTGCCCGGCGGGGAGCGCCTGGTGGGGATCCGCCACCAGGTGCAGGGTGAATCCGACCCGCAGTGGCTACTCCGCCCCGACGTGCTGCGCGGGCTGCGCGCGGTGGCCGACGCCGGGCTCGTCTACGACCTGGTGGTGCTCGCCCACCAGCTCCCGGCCGCGGCCCGGGCCGCCGGCCTCGTGCCCGGGCTGGTGTTCGTCCTCGACCACCTGGGCAAACCGCCCATCGCCGAGGGCGGGACGCGGCCCTGGAGCGACGACGTACGGGCGCTGGCCGCGCGGCCCAACACCGTGTGCAAACTGTCCGGCATGGTCACCGAGGCCGACTGGGACACCTGGACCACGGCGGACCTCGCGCCCTACGCCGCCACCGTGCTCGACGCCTTCGGACCCGGCCGCCTCATGTTCGGCTCCGACTGGCCGGTGTGCCGGCTCGCCGCCTCCTACGCCGAGGTGGTCGGCGCCGCCCACGCCCTGACCGACGGGCTGGGGGACGCCGAACGGCGGGAGGTCTTCTCCGGTACGGCCCGGCGCGTCTACGGGCTCTGATCCCCCGCGCAGGACCGCCCCCGGCGGGACGCGGGTGGCTAGACTCCCACCCCTGGCGGCACGAGGGACGGGCGTGGGCGCGTGAGCGACGGCAGACCGGACACACCCCCGGCGAACGCGACGGGGCGGCTCACCGTGCGCGACGTCCTCGACCTGGACCTCGTGACGCCCTGGGTGCCGGAGGTCGTCGCCGGTTCCGCCCATCTGCACCGCGCGGTGCGCTGGCTGCACGTGGCCGAGGCGCTGGACGTCGGCGTCATGCTCAGCGGCGGCGAGATGGTGCTGACCACCGGGCTGTTGCTGGCGGGCGACGAGCGGGCGCAGCGCGAGTACATCGAGTCGATGCAGCGCGCCGACGTCGCCGCGGTCGTCCTGGGCCTCGGCCGGGCGTTCCGCACCACGCCCGAGCCGATGCGCCGGGCCGCCGAGCGCTGCGGGGTGCCGCTGATCGTGCTGCACCGGCCGGCACCGTTCGCGCGGCTCACCGAGGAGGTTCACGCGCGGCTGGTGCACGGCCGGTTCGCCGCGCTCGACCTCTCCGACCGGGTCCGCTCCTCGCTGACCGCCCTCAACCTCTCCGGCGCCAGCCTCCAGCAGGTCCTGGACGAGATCGCGGCGCACAGCGGCTGTCCGGCCGTCGTCGTCAACCTCGCGCAGCGTGTGCTGGCCTCGGCCGGGGACAAGGGTTCGCTCAACGACCTGCTGCGCGACTGGGAGCGGGTCTCCGGCCAGGTGGCGGAACTGGCCGGCAGCGGCGCGGTGACGGTCGGCCCGGACGGCTGGGTCGTCGCGCCGCTGGAGGCGCGGGGCCGCCAGTGGGGGCGCCTGGTGCTCTTCGGCCACCACGGCCCGGAGGAGTTCGGGCGGGTGCTGGGGGCCCGTGCCTCCGAGGCGCTGGCCATGCACCGCCTCCTCGGCGACCAGGACCGGGGCTGGGAGGACCAGGCCGCCGAGTCGCTGCTGCACGACCTGGCGACGGGCACCGCCCGCCCCGAGCAGCTGGTCACCCGGGTGCGCGCCGCGGGGCTCCCGGTGGGCCGGCGCACCTTCGTGCCCGTCGTCGTCCGCCTTCTGGGTTCGGTGCCGGAGGGCCGGGACGACATGCCGGAGCTGATCGAGCACGTGCTGGCCGAACACCGCGGCGTCGCCGGCCTGGTGGCGCGGATCGGCTCCGCCGGGACGGCCGTGCTGCTGAGCATCCCCGCAGGTCAGGACGCCGACGCAGCCGTGCACAAGGTGGCGGTGCGGGTGCACGAGGAGCTGGCCGGGCGGAGCCGTACCGCGGTGGTCGGCGCGGGCTTCGGCTGCCGCGAACTGGACGGGGTCCGCCGTTCCTTCGTCGAGGCGGTGCACGTGGCGGACGCGGCGGTCGCCGGCCCGCCGGACGCGCCGGTGGCACGGCTGCGCGACGTGCGGTTGCGCGGCCTGGTGCGCCTGCTGCGCGACGAACCGGAGCTGCAGGCCTTCATCGGGCGGGAGCTGGGGCCCCTGCTGGGGAACCCGGCGCTGCTGGAGGTGCTGCGCACCTATCTGGCGACGGGCCGTAACAAGTCGGCGGCCGCCCAGGTGCACCACGTCAGCCGGCCCGCCCTGTACCGGCGGCTGCAGAGCATCGAGTCGCTGCTCGGCATCGACCTGGACGACTGGGAGCAGCTCACGTCGCTGTACGTGGCGCTGCTCGCGCACGAGGCGCAGCGCGCCGCGGGGCCCGGGTCCGGGCGCTGAGCGCGCCGGGCCCGGGCCCCGGGGTGAGGTGCCCCGTCAGCTCCTGCGGTCGGGCGCGAGACGGCTGAGCAGGACGTGGACCACGAGGGAGGCGGCGAGGCCGACGGCCCACCCGTAGTCCGCGAGCGGCTTCAGGAAGGGGATCAACCCGTCGACCGGGAACGGCCCCTGCTTGACGCCCTTGGCGTCGAGTCCGGAGTGCGAGCCGCCGATGGCGAGGACACCGCCGACCGCGAAGGCGGCCACCGCCCGCCAGTTCCAGCCGCCGGAGTACCAGTAGCGGCCCTCCGTCCGGTACAGGTCGGCGAGTTCCAGCCGTGTGCGGCGCAGGATCCAGTAGTCGGCGATGAGGATGCCGGCCACGGTGCCGAGCAGACCGCCGACGGTGCCGAGCCAGGTGAAGATGTACGCCTGCGGGCTGGCCAGCAGCTTCCACGGGAAGATGACGACGCCGACGACCGCGGTGATCAGGGCGCCGGTGCGGAAGCCGATCCTGCGCGGCGCGATGTTGGACAGGTCGAAGGCGGGCGAGACGACGTTCGCCGCGATGTTCACCGACAGGGTGGCCACCAGGACCGTGATCAGCGCGAAGAGCACCGCGGCCCAGTTGTCGAGCTTGGCGGCCAGCGCCACCGGGTCCCAGATCGGCTCGCCGTACACCGCCTGCGAGCCGGAGGTCACCAGCACCGACAGCAGCGCGAACAGCGTCATCGTGGTGGGCAGCCCGAGGGACTGCCCCCACAGCTGGGCGCGCTGCCCGGCCGCGTAACGGGTGAAGTCGGGGATGTTGAGGGCGAGGGTGGACCAGAAGCCGATCATGCCCATGAGGGCGGGGAAGAAGACCTTCCAGAAGTCCCCGCCCCAGCCGAGGGCCGAGGGCTGGTCGAGCAGCGGGCCGAAGCCGCCGGCCTTGACGCTCATCCAGATCAGCAGGGCGACCGCGCCGACGAGGACGAACGGTGCCGCCCAGTTCTCGAACCGCCGCACCATCTCCATGCCGCGCACGATGATCGCTACCTGCAGCACCCAGAAGACGGCGAAGGACAGCCACTGCGTCCACGGATAGCCGCCGATCGTCCCGGCGTTCGCCCACGAGTCGCCGAAGAGTTTCCCTGCGAGCAGGAAGATGCCGGAGCCGCCGATCCAGGTCTGGATGCCGAACCACACGCAGGCGACGGCCGCCCGGACGAGGGCGGGGAGGTTGGCCCCCCGCACCCCGAACGACGCGCGGGCGAAGACCGGGAAGGGGATGCCGTACTTGGGGCCGGCGTGGCCGGTGAGCAGCATCGGCACGAGCACGATGATGTTGGCCAGGGCGATGGTGAACACCGCCTGTTTCCAGTCCATGCCGAGGGCGACCAGGCCCGATGCGAGGGTCCAGGAGGCGACGTTGTGTGCCATCCCGATCCACAGCGCGGTGAAGTTGTACGTGGTCCACTTCCGTTTGGCGAGCGGAACGGGGAGCAGGTCCTCGTTGGCGTAGCGGCCGGACGGGACGGCGCCGGGCGAGAGCTCGACGCGGCCGTCGGCCCCGGCTCTTCCGGCAGGGGGTGGAGCGGTGGCTGTCATGGCAGCCCCCTTCGTTCGAGGGGTACGGGGATCGAACGTGCCGTGCGGGGGGATGGCGGGCCCGGGA
>NZ_CBDRCM010000030.1:0-90298 GCF_965342435.1 Actinacidiphila sp. bgisy160
CCCCCCCCCCACGACCACGTCGAACGCGGCCAGGTCCGCGGGTGGCAGGGGCAGGACGACGACCTTGGCCGGGGTGCCGGCATCGGCGAGACGGGCGATCTCGCCGTCGAACTCGCGCCCCCAGGAGGCGTCGTCCACGAAGACCTCGGCCAGGCCGTTGCGCAGCAGGCCGCGGACGGCCGCCGCAAGGACGTCCCCGGGCGGGCCGCTGACCAGGACGCGTGAGGAGCGGAACCGGGCGAACAGCTCCTGCGGTGTCCGCTGGTCCGCGTGCATGAAGTGCTCGATGAAATTGACCTGCGGCGCGAACATTTCCGCTGCCCCGGAATCCAGGACCTTGTCGTCGGGTTGCGGGACGTCGCGGGCGAATCCCTTGTCGAGAAGGGCCTTCATCAATGCGACAGCAGTTCTGCGCCGACTTTCGTCCAGGCCCTCACATAACTCGGCGACACTGGACGCGCCGTTCATCCGGGGGCCGAGGGCCGACATCCATTCATATGCGCCTGCGCCCTTGAGGACGCATGAAGTATCGGAACTGCGTAAGTAGATCCCGGTGTCGACGCGGAGGAAGACAACATCGTTCCGCAGCCGGGGTCTTATGTCGAGGAGACGCGTTTCGCCAACCGTTCGCATGCCGCCCCCGTAGGGTGTGCACCTTCGGACCATGGTGTGCGCCTTCGGGACACGGGGACAGTTCTACCCGCGTCCACGTGGGGAAGTGTGGAGCATTCCTGGATGGGACGTCAATGGCCTCGACCCGGGTCCTCGCACCATGGCAGCCGCCGGGCGCCCCGCCACCGGGGGTCGTCCCGACGTTGACCTGTGGAATCCCTGTGGCGTGTCCGTGCCCGGGCAGCCGAAACTTCTTCGCGTGGCGACCACTCGCCGATACTCCGGGAACGGCGGCACACGCCAGGAGACGAGGAGGCTCGCGAACTGCCCAGTGCGCATCTGGCTGAGTACACCAAGGCGCCGTCAACGACATTCCGCACTTTCTCCGCTCCGGCGGTCCGCTTTCCCGAACGGTGAGCGACAAGGCCCGGGAGCGGCACAAGAAACCCGCCGCTTCCCGGTATTTCGCCGCGATTTCAGTCGCCCGTCAGGGCAGAGGTACACGAGCCGGGACGAAGCGGTCTTGCGCAGCGGTCGCATCCCGGTGACGCACCCTTACCGGAACGAGGCATCGCGCCCTCGGACGGCTCCGTCAAGTCCCGCACGGGATGGTCATGGCTGGACCGGCCTCACGCGCTGGTTGAGTCGGTCACCATGGGCCGGGCCTACGTGCGTGCGGCGGATACCGACTACGTGCCGGTCGGCGGCCCCGCCGAGTGCGACCGGGTCACCAACGGCCGTGCCGGCCAGGCAACTTCTGACCGGCGGAACCGATTCCGCCTCAGGCCGCGCCCTGCAGGCACCACAGATGCAGGGACGTGCGGTCCTTGGCGACCGTGTACCAGACGCCCTGCCCGGCCGATCCGGGCGATCCGGGCGATCCGGAGACGGGGAACGGGTAGGCGACCGGGCCGCGCAAGGCCTTCGTGCGGGGGTCGACAAGCCAGTGGCGCGGCACGTCGGTGTGGTACTCGGTGCCGACCACGGCGGTGTCGTCGTACGGGAACGCCGCCTCGTAGTCCCAGCACACGCGGTCGTCGCCCTCGCCCGAGGGAAGTGGCACGGCTCCGTCGGCGTCAAGACGCCACAATTCGCCGCCGTCCTGCGCCCGGTGCAGGTAGAGGGACCACTGTCCCGCATCCGTGGTCAGGAAGTGGTCGCCGGACGGGCTCACGGCGAGGAGGACCTCCTCGTCGAACCGCTGGAAGGCGAGCTCCGCCCCGTTCCAGTGGCCCCACAGCACGCACGAGTCCTCCTCACCCCCAAGGACGGTGAGCCCCATGTACGCCGGATTCGTATGGGAGAAGTGGACAGAGCCCGATGCCACGGTCATCGTCTCCGACCGGGCCAGCACTCTGCCCTCGACAGGGTCGAGGACCAGCCACTCCTCCGTGCCGTCGTGGCCCTCGAGGGAGCGGACGTGGGCCCAGAGCAGTGTGCCGTCGCTGGAGAAGGCCGCCGAACCGCCGTCCGCATGGCGGTGGTGGTGGTCGTCGGCGTACTCCGGGAACGATGCATGGGCCCGAGTGCACACGGCTGCGGACCAGCAACCATGCCGGATCTCCCACAGCGTGGCGCCCGTCGCGTCGACGGCCCGCACCGTGTGCACTCCGGCGAACACGGCGACGTCGCCCGTGGGAGAGACCGCCACCGAGCCGAACCGACGAGGCCAGGGCGCGGGGAAGCGCACCTCCGACCCCTGCAGGTCCAGGTCGCGGACGGCAAGCTCGAAGTCCCCGCGCTGCACCAACAGCCTTCGTCCCGGCCAGTGCAAGATTTGCGGAGCGTCCGCCGACACGGGGCCGAAGGGAGCGGCGACGGTGGCGACAAGACGAGCGGTGACGGTCACGAACTCCGACCCTCCGACACACAAGGCACGCGATGCAGAAGCCTGACGCCCTGCACCATACGGTTCAGGGCCCAGCGCGCAGGGACCGGGGCCGTAGCTATCCCTTGAGGCCGGAGCGGGAGACGCCCTCGATGACCCAGCGTTGCGCAACGATGTAGAGCAGCAGGACGGGGACGCTCGCTATCACCCCTCCCGCCATCAGCACGTCGTAATGGATGCTGTTCGCGCTCTGGAAGTTGGCGAGCCCGGCGGGCAGTGTGAGCGACTCGGGGCTGAGCAGCACGTACAAGGGCCAGAGGAAGTCGTTCCAGTTGGCGAGGAAGGCGAGCATGCCCAGGGTGGTGAGGGCCGGCTTGGACAGGGGAAGAACCACCTTGACGAAGATCTGCCAGCGGTTGCAGCCGTCGAGTTCGGCCGCCTCTTCCAGCTCCAAAGGCACGGTGAGGAAGAACTGGCGGAGGAAGAACACGCCGAACGCGCTTGCTGCGCCTGGCACGATAACTGCGGGGAGGCTGTCCACCCAGGCGAGCTCGTTGACGATGAGGAAGTTCGGGATGAGCAGGACCATGGGCGGAACGAAGAGGGTGGCGACGATCGAGGTGAAGATCACCCCTCGGCCTTTGAACCGCAGCCGGGCGAGTGCGTAGGCGGCGGGGGTCGCCGTGACCAGGACCAGGGCGGCGTGTGCTGTGGCGGCGAGGACGCTGTTGAAAAGCCATCGAAGGACGGGGCTGTCGGTGGCGCCCAGGACTTCCTTGTACGCCTGGACGGTGAAGGGGGAGGGGATCCACTGGGGATCCGTGGACCCGGCGGCTTCGCCGGTCTTGAACGAGGTGACCAGCATGTACAGGAGTGGACTCAGGTACAGGGCCGCCACGATCGCCAGGACGAGGTGGAGCAGGGAGCGGCGCATGCGCCGGGCCGTGGGAGACATTGTCGCGGAGGGCCGCTCTGCGCGGTACTCGATGTCCGCCGCCCGCCGCGTTGCTGTCTGACTGGTGGTCATCGGTCCTCCTGGCGTTCCCGGAAGACGCGGAAGACGACGGCGCTGGCGGCCATCAGAGCCAGGGCCAGGATGAAGCTCATGGCGGAGGCCGACCCCATCTCGAAGCGGCGCAGTCCGGTCTCCGCGATGAGGAAGATGGCTGTCTTGGTCTCGTCCGCCGGTGCGCCGCCGGTGATGATGTATGACTGGCCGAACATGTTGGCCGAGGCCAGCAAGGTGGAGTTCACGACGAACAGGGCCACCGGTCGCAGGCCGGGCAGCGTGACGTGCCGGAAGCGTTGCCAGGCGTTGGCCCCGTCGACCCTCGCGGACTCGTACAACTCCGCGGGGATGTCCTGCAGACCGGCGAGGTAGATGACGGAGTTGAGTCCGAGGGTCCACCACACGGTCACGAGCACCAGCCCCCACCAGGCGGCCGGCGTGTCGGTAGTCCACTGGATGTCGTCCGGCAGCCCGAGCACGCCCAGGTAGTGGTTGACCAGGCCGATGTTGCCGTCCAGCAGGAACCGCCACAGCAGTCCGACGACGGCCACGCCGAGCACGTACGGCGCGAAGTAGACGGCCCGGTAGAGGTTGCGTCCGCGGAACCTGCCGTTCATGAGCATGGCGGTGAAGAGCGGCACGATGAGCAGCAAGGGAGTCGACAGCAGTGTGAAGATACCGGTGGCGCGCATGGCCTGCCAGAACCGGGGGGCGTCGACGCCCTCGGGGTCGAACAGCTCCCGGTAGTTGTCCAGCCCCACGAAGGGCTTGGCCGGCAGGTTGATGTCCCAGGCGTGAAGGCTGATCCACAGTCCGAAGCCGATGGGGGCCACCACGAAGGTGAGGAAGAGCACCAGGTACGGTGCCATGAACACATAGGGCGTCCACCACTGGTAGGACCGTGAGACGGCCCGGACCGCGGCGCGGTCCGGGACTCGCGGTTCACTCGTGCTGGACGGCAGGGATTTCAGCCGTCGCACCCGGATCGCCTCACTTCGCGTACTTCTGCTTGTTCTCGGCCAGGATCTTGTTGGCCGTCTTCACTCCGTCGGCGAGCGCGTCGGCAGGCGACTGATGCCCCAGGACGGCCTTCTGGACGGCCAGTTCGAGGGCCTTGCTCTGCACGTCACCGAGGCCGGGAAGCGCCGGGAGGAAGCGGAAGACGTCGACATTGCCGGCAAGCGGTGTCTGGGGGAGCCGGGCCACCTCCGCCTGGGCGCGCACGCTGTTGCGCGCGGGGATCATGCCGGCCTGCGCCCACTCCGTGGAGCGCTCGCTCATATAGTCGATGAAGAACTTGGCGGCCTGAACCTTGTTGTCGTCCCGGCCGGCCTGGGACGTCAGCACGAAGTTGTGGCTGGCCGTCCACACCGCGGGAGTCGAACCGATCGTGGGGATCGCCGACATGTCCCACTTGATCTTCGAAGCGGTGGACTTGAGGTCATTGATCTGCCAGATACCGTCCCACGTGAAGCTGACCTTGTTGTTCTTGAAGGCGTTGTACTGGGAGTCCTGCGCGACCTGGGCCGGGCTGTAGCCCTTTCGGATCTGTTCCACCATCCAGCCCAGCGCCTCCTCGCCCGCTTCCGAGCCCCACAAAGCGGAAGTGCCGTCCTGGTTGTACAGCTCGCCTCCGAACTGCCAGAGCAGGCTCATGAACATCAGGTGGGCCGGCCACTTGTTCGGCATCCAGAACGGATGGTCGACCCCTGCGGACTTCAGTTCCTTCAGCGCCCCCTCGTAGCCGGCCCGGTCACCGGGGGCCTTCTCGAGTCCCGCGCGGGTCAGGTGCGAACTGTTCCAGTAGTCGGCAAGGCAGTGCACGTCGAGCGGGACGCTGTAGCGCTTGCCGTCGAAGACACCGGCCTGCCAGACCGCCGGTATGAAGTCCGACTCGGTCAGTTCCAGGGCCGACACCACGTCGTCGAGCGGCATGAGGGTGCCGCGTACCGCGAAGGTCGCGATCTGGTCGTTGTGGATGACGGCTACGTCCGGGCCCTTGCCTGCGCTGATGGCCGTGGGCAGGGCGGGGTACAGGTCCTCCCAGCGCCGGGTGGTGTTCTTGACGGTGATGCGGCCCTCGTACTTCTTGTTGAACGCGGCCAGCATGGCCTGCATGTGCGGGCCGTCCCCGCCGGTGAAGCCGTTCCAGTACTCCAGCGTGACCTTGGGCCCCTTGTATTCGCCGCCGCTGAACGTCGGGGCGTTGCCGGCCTTGTTCTGGCCGGCGCCGACCTTCGTTCCGCCGCCGCACGCCGTAAGGAGGCCGGTGGCCGCCACCCCGGCGGCCGTGCCGAGGAAACCTCTGCGTGCGAACGCAGAAGTGGACGAGGTTGTACTGCGCATTGTCTGCTCCTTGGATTCGGGCCCGCCGTTGGACCCGTGGACGGCAGTGTCGGTTTCGCTCAGATGGCGGTCAGGCGGATCATGGTCCAGCTCACGGGGGGCAAGTCGGCGCTGAGCCTGCCGTCGTCGATCTTGGTGCCGTGCACGTCGCGCGGCCGCACACGGTCGGGAGCGGCCTCGGTGTTCTTCGCCGAAGGATCGGCGTCGTGCAGGAGCACGTGCTCAGCGACGCGGTGCCGCGGGAAGGCCCGCAGATCGACGGCGAGGGTCAGGTCCTCGTGCCGGCTGCGGTTCACGGCGAAGAGCACGACCTCGCCGCTCTCCTCGTCGTGGGTGGCGGTGGCCCACAGGGCGGGCACGGCCCCGTACTTCGCCGTGTCCACGATCGGGGACTGGGGCTCCACGCGCAGCACCGTGCCCCGGGCGTGCCGCGCGGTGCGGGCGAAGGGGTGGAAGATCGTCTGCCGCCAGGCCGGCCCCTGGGCGCGCGTCATGATCGGGGCAATGACGTTCGCGAGCTGCGCCTGGCAGGCGGCTCCCACGCGATCGGCGTGCCTGAGCAGAGTGATCAGCAGACTTCCCACCACGACCGCGTCGGTCACGTCGTAGACGTCCTCGATCAGTTCGGGCGCCTCTCGCCACGGAAGGGAGGACTCCCCGGCGAAACGGCTCTGATACCAGACGTTCCACTCGTCGAAGGAGAGCTTGATCTTCTTGTCGCTGCGGACCTTTGCCCCGACGTGGTCGGCGGTAGCCGTGATCGAGGAGATCATGCGGTCCATCTCCTCGCCGCTGGCCAGGAACGAGTCGAGGTCGCCGTCCTCGGGCTGGTAGTAGGCGTGCAGAGAGATGTAGTCGACGAACTCGTAGGTGTGCTCGAGCACCGTTGCCTCCCAGGAGGCGAACGTGTCGATGTAGGCGTTGGAGCTGCCGCAGGCGACGAGCTGGAGTGCGGGATCGAAGCGCTTCATCGCGCGGGCGGTCTCCGCCGCCACCCGCCCGTACTCGTGGGCCGTCTTGTGGCCCATCTGCCATGGCCCGTCGAGTTCATTGCCCAGGCACCACATGCGTACGTCGTGCGGCTCGGCCACACCGTGGGAGCGGCGCAGGTCGGACAGCGCGGTGCCCGCCGGGTAGTTGCTGTACTCCAGCAGGTCCAGCGCCTCTGCCACCCCGCGAGTGCCCAGGTTGAGTGCCATCATCGGTTCCACCCCGGCCTTCGCGGCCCACGCCATGAACTCGTTGAGGCCGAAGGCATTGCTCTCCAGGCTGCGCCAGGCGAGGTCCAGCCGCCGGGGCCGTTCGGACACGGGTCCCACCCCGTCCTCCCAGCGGTAGTTGGAGACGAAGTTGCCGCCCGGATAGCGCACGGCGGTTACGCCGAGCTCACGTACCAGCTCGAGGACGTCGCTGCGGAATCCCTGCTCGTCTGCGGCAGGGTGTCCGGGCTCGAAGATGCCGGTGTAGACGCATCTGCCCATGTGTTCCACGAAGGAGCCGAACAGCCGGCGATCGATGCCGCCGACCTTGAAGGCCGGGTCGAGGGTGAGACGGGCAGTGACCATGCGGGAAGCTCCTGGGATCTGACGACAGCCGAAGCCACCGGCGCCGGCCGCGCCTTGACGGCGCGGGCCGAGCGACGGGGGCGACGGCAACAGCGACACAGGGGCGACCGCTGTTGGCAGTAGGATTACATCGTTGAAACAGCGTCGTAAAGTGTTCGGTGGATACGTTTCCGCATCGTGGCGAACCACAAGCCAGGGTGGGTGGTTCTTGCTCCGAGGCGCCCATGTGGAAGTGTGGGCCTCGCCGCCCCAGCGAGAGCGCCTTCACGGCGCAGTGGAGGTGATCTGGTGGGAGCCAGTCTCAAGGACGTCGCGGCCCTGGCCGGAGTCTCGGTCAAAACCGTGTCGAACGTGGTGAGCGGCTCCACGTACGTCGCGCCGCCGACGCGGGAGAAGGTCGAGCAAGCGCTGGCTGAACTGGACTACCGCCCCAACCTCTCCGCCCGGAACCTGCGACAGGGCCGCACCGGCGTCATCGCTCTCGCCCTGCCGGAACTGGACGCACCGTACTTCGCGGAACTGACGCGTTTCGTCATCGACGCGGCGACCGAGCGGGGATGGACCACCATCATCGAACAGACCGACGGGCAACCGGAACGCGAACGCCAAGCTCTCCAAGGCATCCGCGAACAGCGCATCGACGGTCTCATCTTCAGCCCCATCACTGTGGGAGCCGACGAACTGGCCGAACGTACCGACACCACCGCACTTGTACTCCTCGGCGAACGCGTCATCGACGGCCCCACCCACCACGTCGCCATCGACAACCAGCGAGCCGCTCGAGAGGTGACCGAGCACCTGATCTCCTTGGGGCACACCCGCATCGCCGCGATCGGACGCCAGACCAACCCCAGCGCGAACACCGCTCACCTGCGGCTCGCCGGATACAAGGAAGCGCTGATGGCAGCCGGCCTGCCCTACGACGACACCCTCGCTCCGCCGACCGATTCCTACCACCGCTCCGACGGTGCTGAGATCATGGCGCAACTGCTCGCCATGGACACACCGCCGCAGGCGGTCTTCTGCTTCAACGACCTTCTGGCCCTGGGCGCCCAGCGAACCGCACACACGCACGGCCTGCGCATCCCCCAGGATGTGGCCATCGCCGGCTTCGACGACATCGAGGATGGCCGGTACAGCACCCCGACGCTCACCACCGTTGCACCCGACAAGGCACAGATCGCCCGAGTCTCCGTGCAGATGCTGGAGCAGCAGATCCACGGCCGACGCGGAATACGGCGCCCGGATGTGCGCGAAGTGACGGCCGGACACCGGCTTATCATCCGGGAGAGCACCAGCTCGAAACCCTCTGCACCGCGACCGCCGGCGCCGTCCTCGGCCTGATGTGTGCTGTCCGGCGTGTCTGCGAAGCGCATGGCTTGTCCCGGCGGGTTCAGCCGCGCAGCCAGCCGAACAGTCCATTGGCACGCCGCTCGCAGCCGCCGCGGCCGGAGTCGTCCCACCGTGTCGACCACAGCGGGACCTGGTCATCTACGCGGTGGCCGTTCCTGGTGCGCTGGAAGAAGCGGTGATAGTGGGCGATCTCGTCGGCCAGCACGGCGGCCGGTTCGGTGTGGTTGTCGACCTCCACGAACCGTACCGGCACCGGGCCCTGCGGCGCGCTCAGTACCAAGTCGGCCCGCAGGCTGCCCCTGCCGGGCGCGGTGAAGGTTCCGGTGACCGGGAGGATCACTTCCGCCGTCCAGCCGCGCAGCGTGCCCGGGCCGCGAGGCCGGGCAGGCAGCCGTCGTGGCCCCGGCCGGACCGTCGGGGCGGGCCCGGTGCCGGAGGCAGGCCCGGCGCGTTCGGCGGCGCCGCCGGCAGAGGCTGGTCCGGTGCCGGCTACGGGCCTGGATTCCTCAGCGAGGCGAGGGCTGCGGCGGGAGACGGGGTGGGTGGGCTGCGGAGGTGACTGGGAGAACGCGTCGATGGTGGCGGTCACTTTCAGCGCGTGCGCGGCCCCGGCTTTCGCCGCCTCCCGGGCGGTGCCCCCCATCCCCTTCGGTGGACCGCCGAGTTCGCTGGCGGCCGCTGCAGGAACTGGTCGACTGGCTCAACACCGACGACGCCACCCACTCCCTGGTCCGGGCCGCCATGGCGCACCTGCATCTGGTGTCCATCCACCCATGGGCCGACGGCAACGGCCGGATGTCCCGCTCGCTGCAAACCCTGGTGATCGCGCGGGAAGGCGTCCTGGCTCCGGAGTTCTCGTCCATCGAGGCATGGCTCGGGCGGCCGGGCAATACCTGGGAGTACCACCGGGAACTCGCCCGCCGCGGCACCCAGTACCTGCCCGACCAGGACGTCGCCGGCTGGATCCGCTTCAACCTGACCGCCTATCACCAGCAGGCCCAGACCGTGCAGGGCCGGCTGACCCGGGCCGGAAAAGTCTGGGAAGCACTCGTCGGCTTCGCCCGGCACGCCGGCCTCGACGAGCGCACCATCATCGCCCTCCACGACGTCGCCATGTCCGGACGAGTTCGCCGCTCCCGCTACGAAAGCGCCGAAGGCCTCAGCCTGCAACAGGCCCAGCGCGACCTTCGCGACCTGGTCACCGCCCAGGTCCTCACCCCCGTCGGCCGCACCCGAGCCCGCTACTACACCGCCGGCGACCGATTCCCACGACAGGCACTGGACATCTCCGCCACCCCCATGACCCTCACCGACCCCTACACCACCACCGGCTGAACCGCCGGGAACCCGCCCCACCGATCACTTCCCTACCTGTTGATGCGTGGAAGCTCCCGGCGAAGCCGCCGCGCAGTGGTGGGCTACTGCAGCCGTGGCGCACGGATCAGGCGCTGGGCAGGTTCATCCGCCGAGCGCGCGACTGGAGCGGGACCGGGAGGCAGGTGGTGCACGGCCAGCGCCACAGCCTCCTTGGCCGTGGTGAGGGCACCGAGGTCCTGGCTGATGACGCTCCTGCCCACTCCGTACGAGCCACCGCCGTTGGCGCCCAGGCACGGTCCGACAGCAGCTGCCCCGACGGATCACCGAAAAAACGATCACGCTGACACCGCGCGGCGGGGTTCACAACCGGAGACGAACGGTTCGCGAAAAGACCGCACCCGCCACCTCGCCACACTTCACCTGCTGAGGAACAGTTTCCGTTACGCGGCTGGCCAGGACTGGGACAAAATCGCCAAGGCGCTCAAGCCGGTCTACACCGCACCGAACGCGGACGCGAACGCGAACGCGAGCGAGAGCGTGACCGCGCGGATCGCCAAGGCCGTCCGCGCCCGCGGGCACTTCCCGAACGGGGCCGCCGCGATGAAGTGCGTCTGCATGGCCCTGATGTCGCTGGACCCGGCCGGCAAGGGCCGCAAGTGGTGAACCATACGCTGGAAGGCACCATGGAACGCCTTGCAGATCGAGTTCGAAAGCCGACTCACCCCGGGCGGTCGCTGACAACCTCAACAACCAAGATCAGCCGTTGATCTTGACACACCCCCTCATGCCACCCACGGCCTTGGCAAGGTGCGTAACGCCCCCGGAGAGCCGGGATAGACTGGACGTTTCGGCGGCGACTGTGTGAATCGCTCTACGATCACCGGAGCACGGTGATAGATATCAGGCGTGATAACGAATCTCGAGTTCCCTGACCTGCTGCGACTGATCGATGAACGGTCGACCGCCTTCCGCACCGCGGTCGCCGCCGCGCCCAGTCTGGACGCACAGGTGCCGACCTGCCCCGGGTGGACGCTGTTCGATTTGGTGAAGCACCTGGGTGGGGGAGACCGTTACTGGGCCGCCATCGTCGGCGCGGGGCCTGCCGGCGCTCCCCCGGCCGAGGCCACCGCCGCGCGCGCCGCTCTGGAAGTGCCGCGGGAGCGTGAGGCCCTGCTGGCCTGGCTGGCCGCGTCGACGCAGCTTTTGCTGAGCGCCCTGCGCGAGGCAGGACCGGACGCCGGCTGCTGGGCGTGGTGGAGTGCCCTGCAGACGCCGCGGTCCTCTGGCGGAGTTGCCCGGCACCGGGTCCAGGAGAGCGCGGTGCACACCTACGACGCCCAACTCGCCGCGGGCGCCCCGCAGCCGCTGTCGGCCGAGGTCGCACTCGACGGTGTCGAGGAGTTCCTGTTCACCTGCGTCGCGACGCCCAGCGCCTGGCCGCACAAGCCCACGGCCTTCGACTTCCACACCGCCGAGGGCCGCTCCTGGCGCCTCACGGTCGACGGCGACGGCGCACGCTCCACCCGCATCCCCGCGCCCACTGCCGCGACTGGCGAGGACTCGGACGCAGCCGGCGCTTCCATCCATGGCACGGCGAGTGAGTTGGTCCTCTACTTGTATGACCGTATCCCCGCCGATTCCTTGCACGTCGACGGAGACGCAGGGCTGCTCGACCTGCTCCGCGCTTGGGAGCCGGAGGAGTAGGACGTAGCGGGGACGGTTGGCCGCGCCTCGAGCCGGCAGGACACGACTCTTCGCCAGGATGCCGCTGATCGACGCGCTGCCGCCCACTCGCATCGTGCAGCGCGTTCTTCACCACCACGCCGAAGTCACGCGCATGGTCGCGGCCGGCCACCCGCGACATCGCCCGCCGCCTCGGCCTCGACCGAAAGACGGTTCGCCGATACCGCGGCACCAGTCTCGAACACCTCCTCGACAGCGCCCAAGAACCTCGCCCCGAGCAGCTGGACGCCTTCAAGCCGTACCTGCAGCAGCAGTACGCAGCAGGCATCACCAGCGGCCGGGCCCTCTTCCAGCAGATCCGCGAGCGCGGATTTCGCGGAGGCTACTCGACACTCACCGCCTGCCTTCGAACCCCCTGCAAGCCGGCACGGCCCCGGCCCCAACAGCGGAAATCCCGAGCCCGCGCCGGATCACCGCATGGATCATGCGCAACCACGACCGCCTCAGCACCAGAGAGATCGAGCAACTCGACCAAGCTCGCCTCGCTTGCCCGGACATCGCGCGGGCATGCGACCTCGCCCGGGCCTTCACGGACCTGGCCCGCAAGCGCCGAGGCCGGCTGCCGCCCGCCTGGATCCGCCCGGCTGAACAATCCGACGTTGCCCCGGTCGCCAAGTTCGCCGGGTTCCTCCGCCAGGACCTGGACGCGGTGACCGCGGGCCTCACCCTCGAATCGAGCTCCGGCAGTCTCGAGGGCCAGGTCGACACAGTCAAGACGGTCAAGCGAGCCATGCGTCGTCACGGCCTGTTCCTCACCATCGGACGGTTGTCCGACGTGTACCGCGCCGGGGTGCCCTGCCAGACACCTGGCGCCGAGTTGGGGCAGGTCATGGGGGTGCGGGCCAGTCGGCGGGCGCGGTCCGGACACTTGTCGGATGGATCGTCCCGGGCTGGTTCCGGGAGCCTTGAGTACATGGTCAACGTAACGCCGGCGCGAGCGTCGGTACCGGCACCGGCACCGGCACGCACAGTGGCGGGGCGCTTCCCCTTCGTGCGGCCCGTGCCGGTGGGCCGGCTGGTGGGTCTGGACCTGGCCCGCGGCCTGGCGATGCTGGGCATGTATGCGGTGCACGTCGGCCCCGACCCGACGGTGGGCGAGCCGCTGGGCGGAGTGCTGGAGTTGGCGCGGGGCCGCTCGGCCGCGTTGTTCGCGCTGCTGGCCGGGTTCACACTGATCATCCTCACCGGCCGGCCCGAGCCGCGGACCGGGCGCGCGGGACGGCAGGCGGTAGGGCGGGTGCTGGTCCGGGCCGCTGCCTTGATCGCCCTGGGGTACGCCCTGACCGCTGTGGACACCTCGGTCGATGTGATCTTGTCGTTCTATGGGCTGATGTTCGTTCTCGCCCTGCCGCTGTACCGGCTGCGGGCCCGCACGCTGGCGTTCATCGCTGCGGCGGCCGCGGTTGTGATGCCCGTGGTCTTGTATGTGCTCCGCGCCTCGGCTGAGTACGGAAGCTGGGCCGATGCTGTCATCGCACGCGATCCGCTGGCCCGGCTCACCGGCACGGACGGCCTGGTGGAGTTGTTCGTCACCGGCGAATACCCGGTGCTGACCTGGCTGCCGTTCATCATCGCCGGCATGGCCGTGGCCCGGCTCGACCTGAACCGACCCCGTGTGCGTTCCCGGCTCGCTCTGGCCGGTGGTGGCCTGGCCGTGGCCGGGTACGGTGGATCGTGGCTGGCCCTGCATCTGGTCCCGAGGGCACTTGCGATGGTGGGGGCGGCCGCCGATGGCGGGTCGTCCGCCTCCGCGTGGTGGTCCGACACGGTCGGCGAACCCGAGACGACAACCGGGTACTGGCTGCTGGTGGCCGCCCCGCACAGCCAGACGACGTTCTCCATCCTGGGCAACACCGGCGTCGCCCTCTTGGTCGTAGCCGCCTGCCTGGCCGCCACGGACCGCTCCAGGCGCCTGCGGTGGGTGGTCACGCCGCTCATCGCGGTCGGGTCGATCTCCCTGACCGCCTACGTCGGCCACATCCTCGCCATCAAGGCCCTCAGCCTCGACGAACTGCCCGATTCCGCTGCCCTTCCGGCGCTGCTCGGCCTCGCTGCGGCCGCCATGCTGCTGGCTTGGGCTTGGACACGGGTCTTCCGGCGCGGGCCATTGGAATATCTCCTGCATGCCGCGACCACCTTGGCGCGCTGCATCAGATAGCCGACTGCAGCGGTGCTCCTGACCGGCCGGTGGTTCGACGCGCCGCGACCGCTATCAGCACGCATCCTCCCATCGCCAGGACTCCACCAGCGAGGACTCCAGCCATAGCCACCACCGAAGTGGCCCCGGTCAGGCTCGGAATCGCGTTGAGGGGAGCAACGGCTCGATGGCCAGGACCGCCCAGCCTCGGGGCGGACGGGCGCCAATCGGCCGCGCAGCCGGGCCTGTGCTCGCTGTCCATGACAGGCTCGCGCTCAGATACCGGTATCCGACATCCCCTCACGACATCTGCGCATCGGACGAAAGTCCGGTGTGGGCGTAGGATCGCGGGTTCGTCACTATCGGAGGCGGGCTGCAGTGCGGGAGTTCCAGCGGGGCGCGGTGCGGCTGCACATCCTGCACCACGCGGCCGAGGGGGAGATCGTATCCGACGTTGCACCGGCTGGAGGCGGATGGACTGCTGGTCTCCGAGCGGCAAGTAGCCGACGGCCGCGCGCGGCGGGTGTACCGGGCGACCGAGGCCGGCTGGCAGGCCCTCGCGGAAGACCGGGCAGCGCTCAAGGAGCCGGCCCGTGAAGTCCTCGGCGATGACGCACTCTGAACGCTGGTGGCTTTGGGGGCGGTGGGTGTGACGCCGTCACGGCTACTCCCGCCTGTGGCGCTGCCTCCGGGTCATCACCGCCGCGGGTGGAGTGGTCCGGTCGGGTGCCGAACGAATTTCCTGAGCGGGCATGCCGTAGCGGTTACCGGCACATAGCGGCATAAAAGGGTGTTATTCGGCCATGGCTGAATATGCGCGTCGAACTGTGCTCGGTGCCTCGATCGCGGCTCTCGGCTCGGGTGTCTGGCCCGCCGGGCTCGGCGACCCGTTCGGGGTCACGGCAGGTTCGGGTTCCCGTGCGGACTCCCGTGGGCCGACTGCCGTCTCCTTCGCTCCGCGGGGGCCTGCCGGGTATGTCAACCCGTCCGATCCCGAGGTCATCGCTGCCGAGAGGAAACGCGGGGCGGGCCGGGTGCGGCAGGTGAGGCTGGTCGCCGGCGCGACGAGCCTGGATCTGGGTGGCCCGGCCGTCAGGTCCTGGGCATACGGCGATACCTTGCCCGGCAAGGCGGTCCGGGTCATCGCGGGCGAGATCCTGGACCTCACCCTGGCCAACCGCCTGCCCGAGGCGACGACGCTGCACTCGCACGGCATTCGGCTGCGCTGCGACATGGACGGCGTGCCGGGCCTGACCCAGCGCGCGATCGAGCCGGGGGCGGACTTCAGGTACCGGTTCACTGTCGCGGACCCGGGCACGTACTGGATTCATTCCCACTCGGGCATGCAGCTGGACCGGGGCCTGTATGCCCCGCTGATCGTGGAGGACCCAAGGGAGCCCCTCGCCTACGACAGGGAGTGGATCATCGTCCTGGACGACTGGGTCGACGGGGTCGAGGGCTCCACCCCGGACAGCGTGCTGAGGGAACTGGGCGGTGGCATGGATATGCCCTTGGGAGCGGGCCGGGGGGCAGGCTCCGACACCTTCGGCCACGGCATGTCGCCCGACGGGCTGCACGTTTCAGCCCTGGGGAGGTTCCAAGGTCCCTCCCGTGTCCTGAGGGAGGCGGACAGCCCCCTGCTGGGTGGTCACGGCGGCAATGTCGCCTACCCCTACTACCTGGTCAACGGGCGTATCCCGCAGGCGCCGTCGGTGTTCCGGGCGCGCCGCGGGGACCGTATCCGGCTGCGGATCATCAACGCCGGCAGCGACACCGCCTTCCGGGTGGCGCTCGGAGGCCACCAGATGACCGTGACCCACACTGACGGCTACCCGGTGAGGCACACGAAGACCGATGCGCTGCTGGTCGGGATGGCCGAGCGGTATGACGTACTGGTGACCGCCGGGGACGGGGTGTTCCCGCTCGTCGCGCTCGCCGAGGGCAAGAAGGCCACGGCGCTGGCCGTTTTGCGCACCGGCAGCGGGAAAGCGCCGAACGCCGCCGTGCGCCCGCCGGAGCTGGACGGGCGGGTGATCCTGGCCGGCCGTCTGCAGCCCGCTGATTCCGTGGCCCTGTCCCGGCGCGAACCGGACCGCGAGCTGCGGATCCTGGTGACCGGGAACATGCGCAGGTTCAACTGGGCCTTCGACAACCAGCCCTACTCCGTCGAACAACGCCATCCGGTCCACTGGCGCGAACGGGTCCGGCTGACCCTGGTCAACAGGACGAACATGTGGCATCCCCTGCACCTGCACGGGCACACCTTCGCCCTCGCCGGCACCGCCGGCGTCGGGGCTCGCAAGGACACGGCGCCCCTGCTGCCCCACCGCGAGCTGGTGGTCGACTTCGACGCCGACAACCCCGGCCTGTGGATGCTCCACTGCCACAACCAGTACCACTCGGAATCCGGCATGATGACGATCCTCGGCTACCGGAAGTAGGGGCAGCAGAAGCCACGTCACCGACGGCGACTGACGCGTCGTGCGGAACTCGACGACACCCCACCCCTTCATGGCGACCATCCGGCTGATCGTGCCGGGCAGTTCCTGATCGAGTCCTCGCCATGCCCTTCGTGTTGCCTCGCGTTGGCGAGGGCGAGCGCCGAGTGCCTTTCTCGACGGGGACGGTTCGCCGCCGTCCTCCCTCGTCTACGGCTGCCTGTCGATGTGGGGCGCCGCCTGCCGACGATGCAGATCGGCAACTCCGTCACCCTCGCCCACGATCTTCGCGCAGGCCTCGATCAGGCGCACGCACCCCATGGCTGATCACGGAGATCCGCCGGATTCGCAGCAATCTCCAGTGCTGATGACGTCGGCGTGCCGTCCATCTGCGCCGATGCGGGCTGTCAGTCCGGGCCCGGTTCGGTCCCGCCGGTGGAGAGGATGGCGCGGCGGTGCAGGTGGGCATCGAGGGAGTAGGCGCCCGCGCCGACGATCAGCAGGAAGAGACTGCCGCACAGCTGTGCGAGGTGCAGTTTCCCGGCCCGTTGCTGCGGTTCACCAAGGGCCACCCGGTCACGATCGACGTCCACAACGACACGGGCACGCCCGAGCAGTTGCACTGGCACGGCCAGCGGGTGCCGGCGACGATCGACGGGTCCCCCGAGGAGGGCACCGCGTTCATCCCGGCCCACGGGATGCGGCGGTTGTCGTTCGTCGCCGGGCCTGCCGACTTTCGCTTCTATCACACCCACCTGGCGGCGGGCAGCGATCTGACCAGGGGGGGCAGGTGGGGCCGTCTGCATTGAGCCGAAGTCCCACCCCGCGCGTACGACCTGCTGTGAGTTGCATCTGTTCTTCGTCCGTAGGCCGTCGGCGGGCTTCCGCATGGAGGGCCACGTCCAGGTACCGGTGTTCACGCCCCGGCGCTGCCGCTGCCCCGCTCGACCGGGATCCACAGCTGGGAGTCGGTCTCCGCACCGATCTCCACCGGCTGCGTCCGCAGGAGCTCTGGACCTGTCCGGCTCGTGTACGGGTTCGAGGGAAACCACTGCGTGAACACGTCTCGCCACAGCTCCTGGAGGCCGCTCGGATAGGGCCCGTGGTTGTCGAAAACCGCCCAGGTCCCGGCCGACACGTCGAGGGCGTCGAGCTCCTCGGCGGCCACCTCGGGACCGGTCACGACGCCGATCCAGTAGTCCGCCTCGGCACCCTCCTCCCGGCTGTCGGTCAGATACACCACCGCCGACAGGATCCCGTCCGGCTCCTGGCCGACCAGCTCCTTCATCCGTACGATCGCTCGCTTATCCAGGCTTTCCATATGCGCCACGGCGGCCGCGTTGACCCCCTCGCGTACGAGCGGGAGCCGGGCCTTCTTGCCGACGACCCGAAACGACTCCTTCTCCACGATCCGGTAGCGCATGGTCGTACTCCCTTCGACGACGACACGGAAGGACATGCGCGGCTGTGCCGTGAGCACCGCACCCGTACGCCGGGCCTCGCCCGGCCCGATGCCGTGCACCGATCGGAATGCCCGGGCGAACGCCTCGCCCGAGCTGTACCCGTACCGCACCGCGACATCGAGCAGCTTCAGGTCCCCAGCCAGCACCTCGGCCCCGGCGAGCGTCATTCGCCGCCGCCGCACGTAGACCGGGAGCGACATCCCGGCGAGCGCGGAGAACAGCCGCCGGAAGTGGTACTCCGACACCGCGGCGATCCCGGCTACCTCGGCCATGTCGACCTCCCGGTCGAGGCAGGCCTCCAGGTGGTCCAGCGCCTGATTCAGCCGCTCCAGCACGCCTGTCCGTCCTTCCTTCTCGCGTCTCCACTGTAGGAACGCCCACCCTGCCAAACAGCCGCAGGAGCCACAGCGGCCAACACCTGAGCCCAAGCCGGAGTCGCTCGCCGCGCGCGGCGCCTTGACGGTCATCGGCTCTGCGGTCTGAGGCGCCGACCGGGCCGTCGCCCGACCGCGCGGCCATCAGGCCGCCCTGCTGGAGCAAAGAAGATTTGATCGCGCCCCACCCGACAAAACCAGTGCGGGAATTGTCGGGCAGGAAGCCATGGCGTTACCTGAGGCTTACGCCATGACTGATGTTAAGGGGTTTTGCGCGCCGCGGTTTGACGCAGTCCGGGCGGCCCTTGCAGCTTTGCTTCGCAAGGACGACGTGGGTGCCTCAGCGGCCGTCTACATTGACGGCGAGCCGGTGGTCGATATCTGGGGCGGGTACGCCGATGCGGACCGTTCCGTCAGCTGGGAGCGCGACACCATCGTCGGCGTGAACTCGACGAGCAAGAACATGACCGCCCTGTGCGCGCTGATTCTGGCCGACCGGGGCGAGCTCGACCTGTCTGCGCCGGTCGCCGCCTACTGGCCCGAGTTCGCCGCGGCCGGTAAGGAGAGCGTGCTGGTGCGGCACGTGCTGTCGCACACGGCGGGGCTGCCGGACCTGTCCGGGCCGAGGACGGTCGAGGAGCTCTACGACTGGGAGCGCGTGACGGCAGGGCTGGCCGCGCAAGCGCCCGAATGGGAGCCGGGAACGGCCGTCGGCTATCACGCGCTCACCTTCGGCTTCCTTGTGGGTGAGATCGTCCGCCGCATCACCGGCCGCAGTCTTGGCGAGCTCTTCGCCGAAGAGGTGGCCAAACCGCTGGGCGCGGACTTCCATATCGGGCTCTCCACCGAACATGACTACCGCCTCGCACCGCTCATCCCCCCGCCGTCACTGACCGACGAGTACGCTGCCAGCGCACCACTCGGACCGGATGGCACGCGTCGGGAAAGTACCGGTGTGGCGATCCGGGTCAAGGACGCTAACTCCGTGGCCTGGCGCCGTGCGCAGATCCCGGCGGTAAACGGCTTCGGTAACGCTCGCTCTGTCGCCCTGGCTCAGTCGGTATTGGCGAACCAGGGTTCGGCCGACGGCGTGCGGCTGCTGTCCCCCCAGGGTTGCGAGCCCGCGTGGCAGGAGGTGTTCCGCGGCGAGGACCGCGTGCTGGGGACACCGATGTGCTGGACGGTGGGTTTCGGTAAGTTCGGCAACGCCTTCGGCTGGGGCGGCTGGGGTGGCTCGCTGGTCGCGAGCGATCCCGACTCACGCATGACGGTGGCCTATGTCATGAACCAGATGATCGACCGGGACCAGCAGGAGGACAACCGCGGCATGGAGATCATCATGGCCGCCTACAGCGGACTGCACTGACAGGCAACGGGGGCCGGCACCGTCGTGGCCGCCGATGCGCAGCTTTGCACCGAAGCCGGCGACTGCCCCGGCGAGGTCCTGGTCCTCCCGCAAGGCGGCTACCTGTCGTGGCTGGAGGTCTGTCCTGGAGCGATGGCATCGAGGTGAATCCGACCGCGGCGCGTCGGTGGCTCCAGCGGCCAAGTTCATTAGCACAGGCCCGGAGTGCACGAGGGGCGAGGACGCGGCTTCTTCTCCCCCAGGCCCTGCTCTCCACCACGATGTGTCCGTCGAAGCGAATCAAGTCCGATGTGTCCGTCGAAGCGAATCAAGTCCCCCCTTGGCTGTGTCCCGTAGAGAGTCAGTTGCGCGGCAGCAGGGTTCCCAGCGGCCCGAGATCCAGATTGAGGTCCTCCGGCCGCAGTCCGTGCTGGTCGCATAGCTCGGTCATCCGCCGCTCCAGCATCATGAGCGTCAGCCCGATGCGCTCGACCTGTTCATCGTCCAGGTCGCCCTGCTCCACCCTGCGGATCGCCTGGCGTTCCATCAGTTGTCGGAGCAGCTCGACGACGGTCAGCACCAAGGCCAGCAGGTCGCGTCCGACGGTGTCGGGGTCCACATCGACTCGGGAGCCCGTCATAGTGACCCCAAGTCCGCCCAGGGAGCGGGAACCCTCTCGTTCACGGATGACAGGAGGGCGTGCAGCGACAGTCGTACCAGCGGCACGTCAGCAATGGCGATCACCACGTCCCCGCTGATCACCACTCCCGTGGCCAGGAGCCGGTCCAGCAGATCCACCAGTGGTACACCGATCGGCCCTTCAAGGGGCTCGGGTTCCTGCCACGGGACGGGTTCAGCGATCGCCATGAGCACCGTCCTCTCCTGCGAAGGAATAGGGCACCCATGGGCCAGACAGTTCGATCAGTGCTTCGGTGCGCTGCCGCAGCGTGATCACCGCTTCCGTGAAACGTGCCGTCTGGCCCTCGTCCACCAGATAGGCGCCGTTGAGGACCTGGGCGCTGTGGCGTTCGGTTGATTGTTGGTCCTGGAGCCTGAGCCGGCGTGCCGCCGCGGCCACGCCTCGGAGCACGGCGTCCGCTTCCTCGGCGGCTTGCAGCGCGGCGCGCCGGCCTTCTTCTCGTGCCCGGTGTGTACCTCGCACCCGCTCAAGGTAGGCGCGTCCGGCACCGGACGTCGGCGACCCGGTCGGCACTCGAGTAGGGACGGCGGTGCGGTCCGCGTCTGTCGCTGCTGATGCATACACCTTGACGCCCCACTCGGCCCGGCCTTCGACGCGGTCCAGCACAGCGTGGAAGCGTGCCACGTCGGCGCTGAGTGCCTGCCGGGCGCGTTCCTCGCTGCTGTAGAGAGTCGCCAGTGCCATCGGCGCAGCAGGCCCGTGGGCGGCGACGGCCGTCACCACCTCGTGGTGGGCGCGGGCGCATCGCTCCAGCTCATGGGGGTCGGATAGTCGCTCGGTCCAGGAGCGGCCGTCGGCTTCGGCCACCGGCACCTCTTGTACGACGGCGTGCAACTGCTCGAATGGCAGCGCCCGCACGGGGGCGGTGGTGATCCCCGGCAACCTGGAGAGGACATCCTCGTCCACGTGGCGGCAGACGGCGAAGACGTAGGCCGCCGCCGTGGCGGGCGGCACTGCGGGGACGGGCTGCGTCATGGCACCGGTCGCTCCTCGGCTCGTCGGGCTCGTTCGCTCGGCCGGCCCTGCTCGATGTCTTCGTTCGCTTCCGGGGCGGCCGTACCGTCCCCAGGCCCCCCGGCGTCCCGCGAGGACTGGGGTGCAGCGAGTTGCTCGCGCAGTCGCCGGTTCTCCTCTGTCAACTCTTGGCGCGCGGCGCGGGAGGAGAGCGCTGGATCGGTCTCCCACCAGTCGATGCCTGCCTTCTTCGCGGTGTCGACGGAAGCGACGAACAAGCGAAGCCGGATGGTGAGCAGCTCGATGTCCAAAAGGTCGATTTTGATGTCGCCGGCGATGACGATGCCCTTGTCCAGCACGCGCTCCAGGATGTCGGCGAGATTGCTGGTGGAGGGGCCGGGGAGCGGGCCGGCTCGCCGGTAGTCGACCTCGGTCACTGGGTCACCCCCGGGCCCGTGCTCGCTTCCAGCCGGTCGAGCAGCCGGTCCTCTTCCCGCTCGAAACGAGCCAGGTCGATCTCGCCGTCCTCCAGCGCCTGGTTCAGCGCGGCCAGTTGGGCGCGGATCACTGCCGGGTCGTTGACCTCGCGGTCGGCGGCTTCGGCAAGCTGGTCGGCGACCCAGACCACCCCTTTGACGGGGGCCAGCGGCGCGCTGAGCAGTGCGGTGAGCAACCCCATGTCAGGCCCCTGTCCCTGCTGCGGCGGCAGTGGCGCCCTCGGGCTCGGTGAAGCTGTAGCAGGGCAGCGGCCCGGCCACGCGCAGCTCGACCCGGCCCTGGTACCTGACGGACAGGTGGTCGGCAGTCGCCCGGAAGGCCGGGATGTCCTGCCGGGCGACAAGGAACGATGTGTTCATGACGGTGCCGGCGACCTGCGGCCCGTGAGAGCGGGCGACTGCCAGCGCCGCTAGTTCCGGCACGATCTCCTTTGCGGCGTCAACCGCTCGGTGCGCCAGGGTGCGGACCACCGCCTCGCCCAGGCGCACGCTCGCCTCATACCCCGGGCAGCGGTGTGCGTCCTCACGCAACTGCCGAATCCGGGGTTCCTCGGCGACCAGCGCTGCGAGCGCGCCGGTGGCGGGCAGTGCCTTGACGTTCATTTCCACGCGGTCCCTCAGCCGTTCGAGCGCGCGGAGATTCTGCTCCTGGCCGGCTTCCAGTTGCTCGTGGAGCGACTCGGCGTTCGGAGCCAGCATTCCGAAGCGCATCGGCAGCACCGGTCCGTCGATGGCCAGCGTGAGCAGCACTTCCTGGTGGGCCAACAAGTCCCGCCGCCGCGCACGCAGAGGGACGGGTGCGGCACTGATCACGGCCGCGGTCTCGCCCACGGGCAGCAATTCCGGGGCTGCAGGCGGTGTGCCCACCCCACGCAATTCCGCCGGCAGAGGGTGGTCGAAGGCGATGATGCCGTACACGTATGGCCCAGGCGCGGTCACTGCTCACTCTCCCGCCTGCGGCGTCCCTTCTCGGTCTTCGCCGGGGCGGTGCGGCGCCGCGGCCGCGCCTCCGGCTCGCCTTCCTCGTCGCTCTCATCGGAGCCGCCGACGACGTCGCGCAGTTTCTCGCCCACCGACTCAATGGTCTTTTTCACCTTGCGTTTCCCCATGGCCTTGGCTGCCGACCCGCCCAGCAACTCGGGGATTGTGGTGCTACGCGAGGTAGCCTCCAGGTCCAGTCGGTTGCACGCCTCGGCGAACTTCAAATACGTGTCCACGCTGGCGACCACGATGCGCGCGTCTATCTTCAGGATCTCGATGCCGACCAAGGAGACCCGGACGAAGACGTCGATGACCATGCCGCGGTCCAGGATGAGTTCGAGCGTGTCGTACAGCGTCCCGGCACGCGGTACGTACACGACCTCACTGCTGGAGTAAGTGGTGGTCGTGGCCATGGTCCAGGTGGTCCTCTCGGCAGGCTTCCGGTGGGCGCCGGCAGGCTGTTCAGTGGTTGGCGGTGCCTCTGTGGTAGCGGCAGACCCTGCGGTACTCGGCAGGCCGCCCGGCTCCGTCGAGTTCCACCTCGTATGTGGCCAGCAGGCTGGTCGTATCGGGGATGCGAGGCACTTCCAGCACATCGACGGCGACGCACCAACCGTCTTCGGTGCGCCGCACGGCGCACACGCTTTCGATGCGATGGACGATGAAGCTCTGCAGCCAGTCGCAGGCGGTGCGGGCGGCCTTCTCAGGCCCGACCTCTGGGACCGCTTCCCGATCGGCGTCCCCTGAGCTACCGCCGGCGCGCGCGCCCTTGATGGCTGTACTGGTACGAGTGCGGCGTTCCTCCGGCATGACACCAGCGTCACCGGGCCACCCCCTGCACGCATCCTCAAAGCGGCCGATCCGGCGATCACTGTGGGAACGCGCCCGCGGTTCACGGCGTTCTCACCGTTCAAGTGCAGCACCAGCAGCACATCGCCAACCGTCTCCCGCTCGACACCGGGCTGCAGAAACCTGGCGGGCGAGCTCCTCAAGTGGCCTTGCGCCCGCCTTCAGCCGGCATCTTCCGGACAGCTGCGCCACCACGTCAGTTCGCCCGGCCAGATGACCTGGCGACTGGGAAGCCGTTGCCTTTCCGTAGCTGATTGCTGCGCTTCCACTGGTCAGACATGGTGTCGTCTGGTCGCGCGGAGCTGGCTGACCGACACGAGGCCGGGGATGCTCATCGACCAGTAGATCACCGCCTCCGCACTGTCGGTGCGCGCCTCCAAGTCAGGCGGCGGGCGCCCATCAGCCACGCGAACCTGCGCTCCCCCAGCCACCTTTTGGGCAGCACGATGAATCCGCTGGTGTCGTCGCTGCTTCTGACCACGGTCGGGGCGATCCGCAGCACGCTGCGGGCAAGGTCAACCTGCCGGCGGCGGTAACCCTTTGGCCGGCCGCCCCGACCCTCCAGCCAACCCGGCACCGGCAGCACGTCCTGCACCACTGCCCGATCAGTGTCCGTCAGGTCCCACCGATAACGCCGCACCGTTGCCGTAGACACGCGCGAGACAATCACACGACCAAGGAGCCGAGTCGGACCCGGCCGACGCGGGGGCGTACTACTGCGACAACAGGGCCTCCTGGCGCTCGTTGGTCTCGACAACCACGAGTTCCACAGGAGACCCTGCTGTCACGCATACCCGACCGGGAGATCACCCGACCGGGAAGCCACACTCGAACCGACGCTCAGCAGGCCACCGCTCCGGGACCGGCCGAGCCTGCTGAGGTCGTGCCGCTCGAATGGGCAGGCGGGCACGTCGAGGTCGCGAACGTCGAAGCCGCTGGCGCGGAGCCGGGCGACGTCAGTGTCGACGTGGCGGCTATGGCAAAGCGCCAGCGCGTCCAGGACGTAAGGCGAGGGCGCCGATCTGGATTTCTGCGAACCAGCCCAGCCCAGCCCAGCAACAGGGCCGCCGTGAAGCAGACGTGAAGTAGGTGGTTGACCGTCCCGCCGGGCGTGTCGACCGCGTCGTCCCCGGGCGAGAAACATCACCAAGACCCACGGCACCATTGCAGTGGCCGGCGTCATGCGCAGCATTGACGGCGAGATCAGGCACATCCTCGCGCCGTCACCCGGCATCCCCTGACACAGACCGCGTGTGACAGCGCGACCTCTCCGACGGAGCCTTGTCGCCTTTGTGACCACCGCGGCGGCTTCTCCGCAGGCCGACACCTCGAACGTCTTGCCTGGACCGCAGGGGCAGTCCCTCCGCAGCGACTGCTCCATGTCCACCAGCCGCCCGGCCCGCATCGCGAGCATCCGGGTCACGATCACCCGGAGTTCCTGCACAACGGCGGGCCGCGCTTGTGGCCGTGGCTTCACAGAGCCATCCACGACACGCTGTGCGCGCCACCCGATTTGGACATCGAGCCGGAGCCGTGAGCGGCCCCCGGGTCACGCCAGGGCGAGGAAGAGCTTCTCCAGTTCCTGCTCGCTCATGGGGGGCGCCTGATCGTCCGCGGCGGCCATGCACTGGCGCATGCCGCTGGCCACGATCTTGAAGCCGGCCCGGTCCAGGGCACGGGAGACCGCGGCGAGCTGCGTGACGACATCCTTGCAGTCCCGGCCGGCCTCGATCATGGCGATCACCCCGGCCAGCTGTCCTTGAGCCCGGCGCAAGCGGTTGAGCACCGCGGCTGTCGCTTCCTGGTCCACCTGCATCGGATGCCTCCTTCACGAGCAACGGCTCATCATACCCCGATGGGTATGCCCACCAGAGGCTTCGACCGTCAAGCCGCCTGGCTCAGGCAGGACGTCCGGGGGCCGGCCAATGCTCGACAGATACGGGCGGGGGTATATGCTTCTCTTGAAAGAGATACCCCTGGGGGTATTACAGAGAGGAGTCGGACATGTACTTCGTGGAGACGCTCGCGGTCGAGGGGCTGGGAAACCGCAGCTATCTCGCGGGAGGAACGACACGCGCCGTGGCGGTCGATCCTCCGCGTGACATCGAGCGGGTCGTCGCAGCCGCGGCGCGAAGGGGAGTGTGGATCACGCACGTCGTGGAGAGCCACATCCACAACGACTACGTCACCGGGGGCCTGGAGCTGGCCCGGATCACCGGTGCGGCCTACCTGGTACCGGCCGGGGCGCACGTCTCCTTCAACCGGGTGCCGGTGGCCGACGGGGACACCGCTGTCATCGACGAGGGTCTGGCGCTGCGGGCGGTCGCGACACCCGGTCACACCCCGCACCACACCTCCTACGTCCTGGAGGACGGCGGGACTCCGGTGGCCGCGTTCACCGGCGGGTCGCTGCTGATCGGCACGGTGGGGCGGCCGGACCTGGTCGAGCCCCGGCTCACCGAGCAGCTCGCCCGGGCCCAGCACGCATCGGCGCACCGGCTGGCACAACTGCCCGACGAGGTGCGGGTGCTGCCCACCCACGGGTTCGGTTCCTTCTGTTCGTCCGCCCAGGCCGAGGGCGAGGCCAGCACCATCGGCGCCGAGAGGGTCCGTAACGACGCCCTGGTCAAGGATGTGGACTCCTTCGTCGCTGATCTGCTGGCCGGGCTGGACGCGATCCCCGCCTACTACACCCATATGGGTCCGACCAATGCCGCCGGTCCCGCCCCGGTCGACCTGACCGCGCCGAAGCGGGCGGACGCGTCGGAGATCGCCGCGCGGCTGGCCGCCGGCGAGTGGGTGGTGGACCTGCGCAACCGTGTGGCCTTCGCCGAAGGGCACGTCGCCGGTTCCCTGAACTTCGAGCTCCAGGGGCAGCTGGCCACCTACCTGGCCTGGCTGATCCCGTGGGGCAAGCCGGTCACCCTGCTCGCCGAGAGCCCCGAGCAGATCGCCGCGGCCCAGCGTGAGCTGGTCCAGGTCGGCATCGACCGCCCCGCTGCGGCGGCCACCGGTAACCCCGGCCAGTGGGTGGCGGACTCCACCGACCTGCGTTCCTTCCGCCGCGCCGACTTCCCCGCCCTGGCCAAGGCACGCGAGGCGGCCGAGACCGGGGACGAGACCGAGCGGGTCGTGGTCCTGGATGTCCGCCGCGACTCCGAGCGGGCCGGCGCCCGCATCGACGGCTCGGTGCACATCCCCCTCCACGAACTGCACCAGCGCCTGCACGGGGTTCCGGCCGGCACGGTGTGGGTGCACTGCGCGGGCGGCATGCGCGCCGCGATCGCCGCCTCCCTGCTCGACGCGGCCGGCCGCGACGTCGTGGCCGTCGACGACTCCTTCGACACCGCCCGCGAGATCGGCCTGGCCACCGGCTGACCGCCGGGTCCCGGCCGCTCCCATCAACACCGAACGCAGGACGACCATGCCGCTCTTCTCCCGCAACCCCGCTCCCGCGGAACTCACCGTCACCGAAGCGCACCAGCGCGTGCGCACCGGACAGGCGGTGCTGCTCGACGTCCGCGAGGCCGACGAATACGCCGCCGGACACGCTCCCGGCGCCGTGTGGCAGACCCTGGCCGCCGTCGCCGCCGGAGCCCCCCTCCCCGACAGCGTCGGGGACCTTCCCGTGCTGGCCGTGTGCCGCTCCGGGAACCGGTCACGCAAGGCCGCCGAACTGCTGGCAGCCCGGGGCGTCCACGCCCTCGACGTCACCGGCGGCATGCGGGCCTGGTCCGCCGCCGGCCTGCCGGTCCGCACCGGCACTGGTCACGACGGGCAGGTCATATGACCCTGCTCGTCCTCGCCCTGGTCGCCGGAGCCGTGGTCGGCCTGGCACTGGGCGGGCTCGGTGGCGGCGGCAGCATGCTCGCCGTCCCGGCCCTGATCTACCTGCTCGGCTTCACCCCCGCGCAGGCCACCACCGCAAGCCTGGTCATCGTCACCGTCACCTCACTCACCGGACTGATCGCCCACGCCCGGGCCGGACGGGTCCGCTGGCGCACCGGAGCCCTGTTCGCGGCGGCCGGACTGCCCGCCGCCGCAGCCACCGGCGCCCTGTCCTCGGCCATTCCCGGCGCCGTGCTCACCGCCGCGTTCGCCCTGCTGGCCGCCGTCGCCGCCTGGCGCATGCTCACCCCACGGCGCAGCAGCGGCCCCGTGCGGCCAGCAGGTCCCGGCCGGTCGGCGGCCACCGGTGCCGGCCTCGGCGCCGTGACCGGGCTACTGGGCGTCGGCGGCGGATTCCTCGCCGTCCCCGCCCTGGTCTCCGTGCTCGCGCTGCCGATGGCCGAGGCCGTCGGCACCAGCCTGTTGGTCATCTCCGCCAACGGCGCCGCCGCCCTCGCCCCCCGCCTGGGCAGCACCGGAAGCCTGGACTGGGCCGTCGTCGGCCCGTTCACGGCCGCCGCGATCCTGGGCGCATGGGACGGCAAACGCCTCGCCGACAAACTCTCCGGCGCCACCCTCCGGAAGATCTTCGCCATCGCCCTGCTCGCGGTGGCTGCCCTGATGCTCCTCGACGCCCTCACCTGAACCCCCACACCGAACAGCACCACGCGAAAGGAACCCCTCCCATGACCCCCACCCCCCTGACCACCGCACAGCTCCAGCCCCGCCTCGGCCAGCTCACCGTCATCGACGTCCGCTCCCCCGGCGAGTACGCCTCCGGTCACATCCCCGGCGCCCACAACATCCCCCTCGACCAGCTCCAGCGCGCCCTGCCCGCACTGCGCGCCGCCGCCGACCGCGGCGAACTCGCCCTGGTGTGCGCCTCCGGCGCCCGCTCGGCCACCGCCTGCGACCAGCTCGCCACCGCCGGCATCCCCGCCGCCACCCTCATCGGCGGCACCACCGCCTGGGCCCAGGACGGCAATCCCCTCGAACGACCCGCCGGCGGCCGCGCCACCTGGGCCATGGACCGCCAGGTCCGCATGGCCGCCGGCTCCCTCGTCCTCATCGGCCTGCTCGCCGACCTCGCCCTGCCCGGCGCCCGCTGGTTCTCCGCCGCCGTCGGCGCCGGGCTGGTCTTCTCCGCCGCCACCAACACCTGCGCCATGGGCAACCTGCTCGGCAGGCTCCCCTACAACCGCCCACGCACCGCCGCAGCCGATCTCGACAACACCCTCGCCGCCCTCCACCGATGACTCCGCTCCCCCACGGTTGAGTCGGCGGAGCCCTGCGCACGTCGAACAGGTCAACTTGGCCCTGGTCACGCCCTGGTCACCAAGAACGGACGCCGCCGGGAACCCGCGGGCGAGGTCATCGCGCCGACCGGGTTCCGTCCCGACCTGTCGTACCTGTCGGAGATCCGGCTCGGCCCGGACGAGCGGTGGCGGGCCCCGACCGCCCTCGCCGTGACCGCTATGAACAGACCCCCTCCATCGCCGCTGCCTTGTCCGGCGACATCGGGGCCGCCGCACACGCCGAGCCCCCCTCCCCGCCACCGGCATGTGGGGCGGAGCCGACCTGTTCGTCCAGCTCCGGGCAGGCGTGCGGATGCCTCCAGCGGGCTGGGGGACGAACTGGCCACGGCGGGCTGGCTGCGCAGTGTCCGCATCGCCGAGGCGGAGAAGTTCGAGCACGTCACCTATTACGTCAACGGGAGGGACAGCACCGTCCGGAATGCCGAGGAGCACGTGCGGGTCACCGGGGATCAGGCGCCCGCCTACCTGAGCAGAGCGCAGATGAAACTTCAGCCGGGTCACCGAAGCGGTGCCGAAGGCCCTGGCCCGCACCGATGCCGATCTGGTGTTCGCCAACCTCGCCACCATCGGCGTCGTCGGTCACGTCGGCGACCACGCGGCCACCGTGAAGGCGCGCGAGCCCACCGACGCCGCCATGGCCCGTGTCCTTGACGCGACCGGTCCCGCGCGGTGCTGTACCCGCACAACCCGTCCGCCGACCCGGTCCGCGTCTGTCTCGGCGCGGTCCTGCCCGGCCTTGCCGCCGAGAAGCTCCACTTCGCCGACGGCGCCATGCACACCACCCAGGAGGGCAAGGAGCACTACGCCCACCTGGACGCGTTCGGCCACGTCTGGCCCACCTACACCCCGTAAGGAGGAACAGCTCGGCCAACGCCCGTACCGTCAGGCCCGGGTACCACCAAATTGCCAACCCCGAAGGATCTGGCATGCACATACTCGTGCCCGTCCTGGTTCTGGCCTTGGTACTCCAGTGCGACTTCGTGATGAGGACGAGGTAGCTCCCCCGGTCCTGAAAAGCGAGGTCGGATTCCCGCCAGCGTGCAAGGCCGGATCCCGCGATGCTCAACGTCATGAACCGACTCGAAGGAAACGTGACCTTGGTGACCGGCGGAAGCCGGGGCATCGGCGCTGCTGTGGCACTCCGTCTGGCTGAAGAAGGTGCCGACGTCGCCCTGACCTACGAAAGCAACGCGACGTGCGCCACCGACGTCGTGGAGCAGATCAAGGCCATCGGCCGCCGGGCGCTGGCCGTCCAGGCCGACAGCGCGGCCCCTGAGGCCCTGACCGCTGCAGTCAACGAAACCGTCGCGACATTTGGCGCGCTGGACATCCTGGTCAACAACGCCGGAGTCTTCCTCGTCGGCCCACTTGAGGACGTAGGGCCAGCAGAGATCGACCGCACCCTGACGGTGAACGTCCGGGCGCCGTTCGTGACATCCCAGGCGGCGGTACGTCACATGGGCGAAGGGGGCCGCATCATCAGCATCGGCAGCAATATGGCCGAACGCGCGGTCTTCCCCGGGATGGCGCTGTACTCGATGAGCAAGACCGCCCTCGTCGGCATGACCAAGGGCCTGGCCCGGGAACTCGGCCCCCGTGGGATCACCGTCAATCTGGTGCACCCGGGTCCCACCGACACCGACGCCAACCCAGCTCACGGTCCCAACGCCGGCACCATCGCCGGCTTCACGGCCCTGGGCCGTTATGCGGAAGCGGCCGAGATCGCCGCCACCGTCGCCCATCTGGCAAGTTCCGACGGTCAGTACATAACCGGAGCAACGATCAACGTCGATGGAGGATTCACCGCCTGATGCGGGAGCCTACATCGCACAGACACTCCGAGCTGGTCCGTGTTGCCGGTATCCGCTGGAGCACCGAGGAGTGCTTCCAGGCCGCTCCCGCTGGCTTCTGGCCGTGTTGTGTGCGCCGCGTGCTCCTGTTAAGGGTTCAGGCTGCCGGTGACAGCAGGCCCGCGAGTCTGGGGAGAACGCCGGGCGCCACCCGGTAGTACACCCCAGCCGGCCCGCCGCTCGGACACCAGGAATCCGGCCTCGCGCAGTTTGCGCAGGTGGGTGGCTGACGGTGGGCTGCGAGACGCCGACGTCCTGGATGTCGCAGACGCAGGCCTCCCCGCCGGATTGGGCGGCGACCCTGGAGCGGAGTGTTCTTCTCGCCCCAGCGGCTGGCAGCACTCCAGCGACGCGGTGATGTCCAGAACGCCGGAGTCAAATGAGACGCACTTCTTCATCTCCCCTCATCTCATCACTTTCCGACCCCACGAGGGAGGAGGGATTCCCTTCTCACTGATTCGACGTATCTCTATGTTGACGAATATCTATTCAGGGTCCATGCTGAGGGGCATAGACACACATCGAAACCGAGGAGCGCTCCGTGACCCCGCCCGCTACTGCCGAGCTGCCCATCGCCGTCATCGGGGCCGGACCCATCGGTCTGGCCGCCGCCGCCCACCTGGTGGAGCGCGGTCTCCTTCCCCTCGTCCTGGAGGCCGGACCGGGGGCGGGCACCGCGCTGCGCCAGTGGTCGCACGTGCGGCTGTTCTCCACCTGGTCCGAGCTCACCGACGAGGCCGCCGAGAAGCTGCTCGCGCCCACCGGATGGACCGCGCCCGACGCCGCCTCCTACCCCACCGGCGGTGACTGGGCCGCTCAGTACCTGGAGCCCCTGGCCGGCGTCCTCGGCGAGAGGATCCGCTACGGCGCCACCGTCACCGGTGTCTCCCGCGCCGGGCGTGACCGCATCGTCGACGCCGACCGCGACACCCAGCCGTTCGTGCTGCACGTGAGGTACGCCGACGGCCGCGAGGAGCGCGTGGTGGCGCGCGCCGTGATCGACGCCTCCGGCACCTGGACCACGCCCAGCCCGGCCGGCGGCAACGGTCTGCCCGCGCTGGGTGAGAAGGCCGCGGCCGACCGCATCACCTACCGCGTCCCGGACCTGAAGGACCCCGCCGTGCGGGCCCGTTACGCGGGCAGGCGCACCGCTGTGATCGGCTCCGGGGCCTCCGCCTTCACCGCGCTCGCCCTGCTCGCCGACCTGGCCAAGGCCGAGGACAGCAGCGGCACGCACGCGGTGTGGATCCTGCGCCGCGGGATCTCCGGCTCCACCTTCGGCGGGGGCACCGCCGACCAGCTGCCCGCCCGCGGCGCGCTCGGCCTGGCCGCCAAGGCCGCCGTCGACGCCGGCCACGCCGACGCCGTCACGGGCTTCCGCACCGAGGCGATCGAACGCGACAGCGACGGGCGCCTGGTGCTGGTCGCCGACGACGGGCGGCGGCTGGAGCCGGTCGACGAGGTGATCGTGCTGACCGGGTTCCGGCCCGACCTGTCGTTCCTGTCGGAGATCCGTCTCGGCCTGGACGAGCGTTTGCAGGCCCCCGTGGAGCTGGCGCCGCTGATCGACCCCAACGTGCACTCCTGCGGCACCGTCTACCCGCACGGCCGCAAGGAGCTCTCCCACCCCGAACAGGGCATCTACCTGGTCGGCATGAAGTCCTACGGCCGAGCCCCCACGTTCCTGGCCATGACCGGCTACGAGCAGGCCCGCTCCGTGGTCGCCGCCATCGCCGGTGACCTGGAGGCCGCCGACCGGGTCGAGCTGGTGCTGCCGGAGTCCGGCGTGTGCGGCGGGGCCGGCCTGTTCGACACCCCCGACACGCAGCAGGACACCGCAGGCGGCTGCTGCTCGGCCCCTGCTCCGCAGCTGATCCAGATCGCGCCCGGCGCCCTGACCCTCCCGGTCGCCGGCACCACGGGTTCCGGCAACTGCTGCTGACCTTGTGCCGGTTCCGGGGCCGGTGAGCCGGCCCCGGAACCGGCCCCCTTTCCCACCCTCTGGAGGAACGACGATGTCCCGGCTCCAGCTCGCTCTGCGCGTCCCCGACCTCGACGCGGCCGTCGCCTTCTACAGCAAGCTGTTCGCCGCCGAGCCCGCCAAGCTCCGCGACGGCTACGCCAACTTCGCCATCGCCGAGCCCCCGCTCAAGCTCGTCCTGTTCCAGGGCGAGCCCGGCGAGGACACCCGCATGGACCACCTCGGCGTGGAGGTCGCCTCCACCGACGAGGTCACCGCCGCCACCACCCGCCTGTTCCAGGCGGGCCTGGCCACCTTCGAGGAGAACGACACCACCTGCTGCTATGCCCTGCAGGACAAGGTCTGGGTCCACGGCCCGGGCAAAGAGCCCTGGGAGGTCTACGTCGTCAAGGCCGATACCGGCGACCTGACCCAGCAGCCGGCCGGCACCTGTTGCACCACCGACACCGCACCGGCCGAACCCGCCTCGGCGGCGGCCGGCGGGTGCTGCTGACCACCGTGACGGAAGTGAACTCCCGCGCGGCCGGGACCGGAGCAAAGGACCGGTCCCGGCCGCGCGCCGCGCTGCCCGCCCTCTGCCTGACGCAAGTCACCAGCAGGGGCGTGGCCTACTAGGCCTTCCCGGTCCTCAACCCTGCGATCACCAAAGACACCGGCTGGTCCCAAGCCGCGACCACCGCGGCGTTCTCCGCCGCGCTGCTCGTCTCCGCCCTGGCCGGGATCCCCATCGGCCGCATCCTCGACACCCGCGGCCCCGCACCGTCATGACCGCCGGTTCCGCCCTGGCCACGCTCGCCCTGCTCCCCATCGCCGCCGCCCCCACCCTCGCCGTGTTCGGCCTGGGGTGGCTGCTCGCCGGAATCGCCATGGCAGCGACGTTCTACCAACCCGGCTTCGCCGCCCTCACCCGCTGGTGGGGCGAGCACCGCGTCCGCGCTCTGACCACCGTCACCCTCGCCGGCGGCCTCGCCTCCACCGTCTTCGCACCCCTCACCGCGGCCCAGGCCGGACACCTTTCCTGGCGCGCCACCTACACCGCCCTCACCGTGGTCCTGGCCGCCGTCACCATCCCCGCCCACGCCCTCGCCCTGCGCGGACCCTGGCCACCCGCCCCACCCCCGGGCGCTTCGAAGACCGGCCACGACTCGAGCGGCGTCGCCCGCAGCAGGCCCTTCCTGCTGCTCGCCGCCGCCTTCACCCTCTCCGGGTTCGCGATGTACGCGGTCGCCGCTCCCACCGGCCTTTTGCTGTCGGCACCGAGGGTTGAGGGCCTCCTGCACTTCGCGGCCACCGTCAGCGTCTGCCGCCTCGTCCTCACCCTGCGCGCGATCACCCAGTTGCGTACGCCGGCGTGAGCAACCCGGCAAAGATCTGGGACGCAGGGGACGGCACGGCTCTCCCGCCACCAGCACCTCCCGCATCGCATGCCCCTTGACCAGGCGCCCGGATCGCTGCCGCTGAAGGACATCCGAACCTGAATGGTTCGACGTGTGTGAACATAGACGCATGTCGAAAGTCAAAGGTCTGCCGGTACCAGACCTCGAGTCCGTGGCACCGTGCTGCCCGCCGCTGACCGAGCGCGCGCTGAACGTGGAGGAGGCGGAGGTGGCCGCCCGGATGTTCAAGGCGCTGGGTGACCCGGTCCGGCTCCGCCTGTTCTCCGCGGTCGCCTCCCACGAGGGCGGCGAGGCCTGTGTCTGCGACATCTCCGACGTCGGCGTCACGCAGCCGACCGTCTCCCACCACCTGAAGAAGCTCAAGGAAGCCGGCCTGCTCACCTCCGAGCGGCGCGGCACCTGGGTCTACTACCGCGTCGAGCCGTCCGTGCTGGCCGCGATGGGCAAGTTGCTGTCCAGTGCCGCAACAGCGTGACCCAAGCCCTCCCGGGCCGGCCGACACACGTCACGCGGCCTTGGGGGTCGGGTCTGCGAGGGCCGCAGCCTCCATGCGGGACCTGCGCGCGTCCATGGCCGTCTTCAGGCGCTTGTGGAGCGCACCAGGGCGGCGATCTCGCGTGCCGCCTCACGGGCGGGACGTCCGACACCGATGAGGGTGGCGGAGGCGGGGCCGGTCCAGCGCCCCGTCCTCGTACGGGGCGCTGGACCGGCAGGTCGTAGCGCTTCTCGTACTCGCTCAGGTACGCCACGACATGGGCGGCGTCCGGGTGGATGGCGCCGGGCTGGTGCGGCATCGGCCGACCGGGAAGGGAGGAGTACGGGGCGGGAGAGAACAGGTGGAGGGAGTCCCAGGCGTGCCGCCCGGCCCCTCCGGGGCTGTTTTGCGCGTCGAGGATGACGAAGTCCAGGCCGATGTGGCGTAGGTGATAGCCGACGGCGAGGCCCGATTGGCCCGCGCCGATGACCACCACCTGCGTCGGTCGGTTCACTTCTCTATGCGGGCGAAGATCAGCGCGACCAGGGCCAGGCCGATGATGCCGCCGACGATCTGCATGCCGATGAAGCCGGGCACCGAGCCGGGAGCGATACCGGCGAAGGTGTCGGAGAAGGCCCGGCCGATGGTGACCGCGGGGTTCGCGAAGGAGGTTGAGGAGGTGAACCAGTACGCGGCGCCGATGTAGGAGGCGACCGCGACCGCCGCGAAGTGCAGTCGCCGGGTGCGGGCCAGTCCGAAGATCAGCAGCACCAGGCCCGCGGTGGCGACGACCTCGCCGAGCAGCAGGTGCCCGGCCGAGCGGTCGTGCGTGGACCACTTCACCAGCGGCTCGGCGAACATGGCATCGGCCAGGACCGCGCCGGCGATCGCCCCGGCGACCTGAGCCGGAATGTAGGCGGCGGCTTCGCGGGCGGTGACGCCGTCGCCGCCCTCGCGGCGGGAGGTCCACCACTCGGCGAGGGTGACGACCGGGTTGAAGTGCGCGCCGGAGACCGGGCCCAGCAGGGCGATGAGCACACCCAGACCGAAGACGGTGGCGATGGCGTTGGCCAGCAGCTGGACGCCGACGTCCTTGCTGAGCTCGGTGGCCTGGATGCCGGAGCCGATCACCACGGCGACCAGCGCGGCGGTGCCGACCAGTTCGGCGGCGGCCTTGCGGGTAAGCGGGACGCGCGGCGCGGGGACGACGGCGGGGGCGGATTCCGCCGTGATCTCGGGGGCGGTCTCGGTGGCGCTCAACGGGACTCCTGTCGGCGAAGCGCGAGGGGCGGGGATCAGGGGCAGGCGCGTTTGGTGTTGTTCTCGGCGGTGGCCCGGGCGGTGGCGGCCAGATCGGTGAACGACCCGGCCAGGCTCTCGAGGACTTCCGGCCGCAGCCGGTAGTAGGTGAACCGGCCGCAGGGCTCGGTCTCGACGACACCGGCCTCTCTGAGCACCTTCAGGTGGTTGGAGAGGTTGGTCTGACGGGCGCCCGTCTCCTCCACGAGATGCGTGGTGCACAGCGTCTCGCGGGCGAGCAGGCTCACGATCCGGAGCCTGAGCGGGTCCGCCAGAACCCGGATCAGATCAGTGTCGACTGACGTCAGCATGGGCTGATACTGTCACATCAGCCGGGGCTGATGCCAGCCCGGGCATCCCGCCGTAGACAAGAGAGACCACCATGTCCGACAAGCCCTCCGTGCTCTTCGTCTGTGTCCACAACGCCGGCCGCTCCCAGATGGCCGCCGCGTGGCTCACCCACCTCGCCGGGGACCGCGTGGAGGTCCGCTCGGCCGGCTCCGCCCCCGCCGACCAGGTCAACCCGGCCGTCGTCGAGGCGATGAAGGAAGTCGGCATCGACATCTCCGCCGAGATCCCGAAGGTGCTGACCGTCGAGGCCGTCCAGGCCTCGGACGTGTGCGTCACCATGGGCTGCGGCGACACCTGCCCGGTCTTCCCCGGCAAGCGCTACCTGGACTGGGACCTGGAGGACCCGGCCGGCCAGGGCGTCGAGGCCGTCCGCCCGATCCGTGACGAGATCAAGGCCCGGATCGAGGGCCTGATCGCCGAGATCGCGCGGGAGCCGAAGGCATGAGCTGACAGGTCCGCGAGGTCATCGCCATCGGCTCCGGCCCCGCCGGCTACACCGCCGCTCTCTACGCCGCCCGCGCCTCGCCGAAGCCGCTGGTCTTCGAGGGCTCGGTCACCGCCGTGGCGCGCTGATGCAGACCACCGAGGTCGAGAACTTCCCCGGCCTCCGCGACGGCATCATGGGCCCGGACCTGACGCCGGCCAACGCGCCGTAGCAACGATCCGTGACGCGATCCCTGGCGCCAAGGCCGAAGTGTGCAAGCTGGACCTGGCGTCCCTACCGTCAGTCGGCGCATGTGCCAAGACCCTGACCGATCGATTCCCCGTGATCGACCTGTTGATCGATAACGCCGGCGTGGTACGGCTCGGACCACCACAGACCACGGCTGATGGCTTCGAACTCCACCCTCGGCACCAACATGCTCGGCTATTTCTACGACTACCGCCAGCACTTCGTGGAGCGCACCGCTCCCCTCGGCAGCAACTCGAAATGGCCCAACCCGCCCGGCGCCAAGGGATTCACCCCCATGTCGAAGCGCTGGACGGTCAAGCGGACGTCCGGCTGACTGATGCTCGACCGTCGCCTGGCCCGCGACGAGGAGACTCCCCCGGTAGGTCCGAAGGACATGATCGACCTCGTCGTGATGGCCGGCGGCTCACCGGCGAGAACACCTTCTCCTGGCGCGACCCGACATCACCAGACCAAGCGTGCAATAGATAACGGGATCTTAAACCGGTCACAGATCGGCGATTTCCCCGACACGCTTAAGTGTGGAGTCGAGCGCGTCCATCACGGCGTTGTGCCGCCTCGCGCGCGCCGCCCGATCCGTCGGCACCAGCCGCGCAGCGACCTGCACGGCGTAGGCGTCCGGGTCTCCGAAGGCAGTCCGCGGATGCTCTCCAGCGTCCACGCAGTGCACCGTGACATCCTCGACCGCCTGGATTACGACTGCCCGGTCCACGCCCGGCTGCATCGCCAGTCGTACCTGGAAACGCGCCATCCACTTTTCGCGGTCCTTCTCCCTGGCCGCGTCCGTCGTCTGGTTCCTCGTCGCCACGTGCTCTCCAGGTGATCGGCAGCCTTCAGTTATGGAGTTGGACGTCGGGGTAATCGAAGTGGGTTGCGGCGAGAAGCTGATGAGTTTCAGGTGAGCCGCGGGAGCTGAACTACCTCTACCGACCCGGTCGCCGTGAGAACGTAGCAGATCACGACTTCCGGCACAGATTCTCAGCCCGACGTCAACCTCACAGGTCACTCGACCTGCTGATCTGCGGTTTTTCCCGGGGCAGTGAGGGCGGCCGTTCTCCACCCTTCGAGAGGTCGAGTCACGAAGCACGAGAGAACGGCCGCTGCCCATGAGTCTCCACCGTCCGCGGCCGAAGGGTGATCACCACGGTGGCGCCCGACCGCCGAGGTATACGGGGCAGCCGGCTGACCCACGCGCCTCCTGGGGCGCACGCTACAGACAACACAATTCGAAGTCAGCGGGGGGTGCATGGGGTCTACCGGCCGCGCACGTTCACGGTGGCCATCATGCCCAGATCCTCATGGTCGAGGATGTGGCAGTGAAATACGCTGCGCCCGGCGAAGTCGTTGAACGGGATCCGCAGGCGCACCCACCCCCGTGCGGGGACGAGGACGACGTCCTGTAGCACGCCGGCCGGCGGTATCCCGGCGCTGCCGGCAAGTACGTGGAAGGGCCAAACGTGCAGGTGGAACGGGTGAGCCATGGGGCTGGTGTTGACAACGGTCCACTCCTCGGCGGCGCCGAGGGCAACGCTCTGGTCGTTTCGGTCCGGGTCGTAAGTACGTCCGTCGATGGTGAAACGCATGCCACCCATACCTGTCCGACCCGTGCCCATGGCGAAGGTGAGTCGGCGTTTCCCGGTCACCGGGCCTCGCGGGACGGACGGTGCCGGCAGGGTCGCGGGCACCGGGGGCGTCGTTGTGGCCGGGCCGGCGGTGGCGAGAGTGGCCAGGATGACGGGACCGCTGGTGGACGGTTGACTGCCCATCATGCCGAGACTGCCGCGGTCGTAGGGGTCGCTGACCAACGCATGCCGGCCGCTGCCGGTAGGGCGCACGAGCAGGTCGGTGCGGTTGCCGGGGGCCAGAACCACGCAGTCCCGGTCGACCGGTGAGGGCAGGAACACGCCGTCCAGGGCGACCTGGGTGAGCCGGTGGCCGTCCAGCCGTAGCGCCAGCACCCGGGAAACGCAGCCGTTGATGACCCGCCACCGCTGCAGCGACCCGGGTGCGGCGGTGATGACGGGCTGCTGCTGGCCGTTGACCAGCACCAGGTTGCCCTCGCGGCCCGTCATCCTGGCCATCATGGTCGGCGAGGCGACCCGGCCGGCCCCATCCAAGGTGGTGTCGGTAACCATGAGCAGCCGGTCACCGTTGACCGGCAGGTCCGCCTCGCCCTCGGCACCGTCGACGAACAGCGCCCCGACCAGGCCGGCGAAGATCTGATCGGCGACGGTGCCGTGGTGGTGCGGGTGGTACCAGAACGTGCCCGCCGGATGCCCGACCGGAACCCTGATGGTGTAGTCGTGACTGCCACCGGGCTCGATGGTGATGAACGGGTTGTCGCTGTTGCCCGACGGGGATACGTGCAGGCCGTGGGTGTGCAGGTTGGTGGGCTGGTCGATGTGGTTGACCAGCCGCACGCGGAGCATGTCCCCGGGCCGCACCCGCAAGGTCGGCCCCGGTGAGGTGCCATTGAACCCCCACCCCGTGGTGTCCCGCCCTGCCAGCCGTACCCCTGGGGCGGCGACGAGCCGCACGTCCAGCAGCCCGGCGCGGCTGGCCAGCACCTGCGGCTCGGCCAGCCCCTGGCCGCGGGCGGCCGGCTTGAGTCGGTCGCTGGACGGGGCCCCCAGGCCAATGGCCCAGCCTGCCGCACCGGCTGCGCCCGACCCGAGCAGACCCAGCGCCCGGCGGCGGCTGATCGGCTCTCCGCTCACGGCAACATACTCCTGCGCTGCCGGTGAGCCTGCTCGTCGATCTCCGCGCGTGCGTAGGGCTCATCGAAGGATCCGGCGGGCCGACGGCCCGGCCCCCATCCGTGAGGACCCCCGGCCAAGCAGCCGACGTGGCCGCCTGGGAAGCAGTGTCGGACCGGGCGGCGTTGGTGACGCAGTTCCTCATGTGGTCATCGAGGAGAGCGAGGGCGACCTCCTGCAGGGTGGGTGGCGGCGCTGCTCTGGGTGAGGACATCGATGCGTAGCGGTCGTCCCCAACCATGCGGGTGATACCGCGGACTTACCCTTCGACCTTGTCAGCCGGGTCCGCTGCGGCTTCGATCCGGGGCTGCACGGCCACTGTGGGCGCGGCTGGCAGTGGGGTGGTGTGCCAGCGGCGCAGGCGGGAGGAGTTGGTGACGACCGACAGCGAGCTGAGGGCCATGGCGGCGGCGGCGATGATCGGGTTGAGGCGGATACCCCACAGCGGGTAGAGCGCGCCCGCGGCGACGGGGATGCCGAAGGCGTTGTAGATCAGGGCGAAGAAGAGGTTCTGCCGGATGTTGCGCATGGTGGCGCGCGAGAGCCGGATCGCGGTGACGACGCCGGTCAGGGAGCCGGAGATGAGGGTGATGTCGGCGGCTTCGATGGCGACGTCGGTGCCGGTGCCGATGGCCAGGCCGACGTCGGCGGCGGCCAGTGCCGGGGCGTCGTTGATGCCGTCGCCGACCATGCCCACGGTGCGGCCTTCGCCCTGCAGACGGCGGATCTCGTCGGCCTTGTGCTCGGGCAGGACCTCGGCCAGCACCCGGGCCACGCCGACCTGGCCGGCGATCGCGGCGGCGGTCCGGGCGTTGTCGCCGGTGATCACGACCACCTCGATGCCGAGGCGGCGGAGCGCGGCGATCGCGGCGGCGGAGTCGTCCTTGACGGTGTCGGCGACCGCCAGCACGCCCGCGGGACGGCCGTCGACAGCGGCCAGCACCGGGGTCTTGCCCTCTGCCGAGAAGCCGGCCGCAACGGCGGACAGATCGCCGGTGTCGATACCGACGTCGCCGAGCAGTCGGGCGGTGCCGACCAGCACGGCGCGGCCGTTCACGGTGGCCTGCACGCCCTTGCCGGTGACCGAGTCGAACCCGGCTGCGGCGGGCGGGGTGAGGCCGTGTTCGCGGGCCCTGGTGACGATCGCGCCTGCGAGCGGGTGCTCGCTGTCGGCCTCGGCGGCGGCCACCAGTTCCAGCAGCGAGTGCTCGTCGAAGCCGTCCATCGGACGGATGTCGGTCAGTACCGGGGTGCCGGCGGTGATGGTGCCGGTCTTGTCCAGCACGATGGTGTCCAGCTTGTGAGCGGTCTCCAGGGCTTCGGCGGAGCGGATGAGGATGCCTGCCTGGGCGCCCTTGCCGGTGCCGACCATGATCGACAGGGGGGTGGCCAGGCCGAGGGCACAGGGGCAGGCGATGATCAGCACCGCGACCGCCGAGACGAGGGCCAGGGTCAATGCCGGTGCGGGGCCGAGGGTGAACCACACCGCGAAGGTGGCGATGGCGATGGCGATGACGACGGGCACGAAGTACGCGGACACCGCGTCGGCGAGGCGCTGGATGGGTGCCTTGGACGCCTGTGCTTGCTGGACGAGCCGGATGATCTGGGCCAGCATCGTGTCGGCCCCCACCTTGTCCGCCCGCACACGCAGGGAGCCGGTGCCGTTGACGGTCGCGCCGATCACGGTGTCCCCGGCCCGCTTGGTCACGGGCATCGGCTCGCCGGTGACCATCGACTCGTCGACGGCCGAGGCTCCGGACAGCACGACGGAGTCGACGGGCACCTTCTCCCCGGGCCGGACGATCACCTCGTCACCGACCGCCACGTCATCGACCGGGATCTCGGTCTCGGTGCCGTCGCGGATCACCCGCGCGGTGCGGGCCCGCAGGCCCAGCAAGGCGTGGATGGCCTCGCCGGTGCCGGCCTTGGCCCGGGCTTCCAGGAGCCTGCCGAGCATGATCAGGGTGAGGATGACGCCGACTGCCTCGTAGTACACCTCGCGCAGCTCACTGGGCAGCAGGCCGGGGGCCACGGTGACCAGAAGGCTGTAGCCGTAGGCGGCGGTGGTGCCCAAGGTGATGAGGCTGTTCATGTCCGCGCTGCGGTGTCGCAGGGTCAGCCAGCCGGTCACGTGGATCGGCCGGCCGGTGTAGACCATCACCGGGGTGATCAGCGCCAGTTGCAGCCAGTGGTTCAGCAGCCACCCGGGAACCCAGTCGGCGCCGAACACCTCGTGCGCCATCACGGCGAACAGCACCGGCACGGTGAGCACCGCGCCGACGGCGACCCGGCGGGTCAGGTCGGTGATCTCCGCCTGCCGCTCGGCGGCGTCCGCGGCCTCCGCCTCGGCCGCCCTGCCCGGCACGACAGTGCCCGGCGGCCCCGCGGCAGCGTGCCCGCCGTCGGGGCCGGTCCGCGCCGGTGCGGCGCTGTCGCCCGGTTCGACCAGGAGCGTGCCGTGGATCATGTTCATTACGCAGGTGAAGTCGTACGAACCGGCTCGCTCGGGGCTGAGCCGCACGGTGGTGCGGGTGTGGGCGGGCAGCCCGGCTCCCACCTTCAGTTCGGGAAAGACCACCCGGGACGTGCATTCGCCCGACTCCTGGCGATCGAAGACCACCTCTACGGGGGTTCCCTGGCGGACCCGGATGACGTCGGGACGGTAGCCGCCCCGCACGGTCACCTCCACCCGCTGTACCCCGTCCTCGATCCGCGCGGAGTGGGCGCGACGCGGCCTGAAGAAGTACCAGCCCAGGGCAGCGATGAGCACGGCCGCGGACAACACGACGGCGAAATCGAGGGCACCCATGACACGCATCCCTCCTGCTCCCCTCCAGCCTGCCTCCGGCTACCCCTACCGGGTAGGGGCTGCCCGGCCGGCCACCGGGGACCGACCGGCCCCAGCGCGCCGCACGGCACGGAGAGAGGGTGGGAAGCGAGGCAACAGGTCGCCCGGCACAGCCGGGCACCCTGCCCGTCCGCCCCGGAGGTGAGGGTGATGATGTTCTGGTACGGCAACGGTGTCGGCGGCTGGGGCTGGTTCGCGATGTCGGTCGGCATGGTCGTGTTCTGGGCGGTGATCATCGGTGTCGGCGTGTTGCTCTACCGCGCCCTCTCCCGCCCTTACGAGCACACCCACACGCCCCCCGCTTCCTCGCCCGAGCAGGTGCTGGCCGACCGGTTCGCCCGCGGCGAGATCGACGAGGAGGAGTACCGGCGGCGCCTGGCGGCGCTGAGCGTCTTCCCGCACTCCACGAAACAGGCATGAGTTCCCCACCTGATCATGTTCCCGGTCCTGGTGTACGTGTACGTCCGGCCGACCCGCAGCGAGGAGGGCGAGGTCGCCAAGAGGTTCGGCAGCCGATCCCCCCACCAGCCGACCACGCGCAGGTGACTGGACGGGGAAGCAGGTCGCAGAAGCGTGGGGCCGGGATTGCGACCTACGGATGGTATGCCGGTAGCCGCACCTGGCCAGGCGGGACCCACCGTCATTCACGTGGGCGGTCTACGGCCTCACCAAAGCTCCGGCACTGCGGCTGATCACGTGCGGAGGTCGGTGCACCAGGGCCGGCGGATACCGCGGCAACGTCATCGCCTCCGCGCGTCCGGACTTCCCTCTCAGGCCGGCGAGACGCGCCGACCACCGCACAGCCCGGCTCAGGCTGCCGGACGACCCGCCATGAGGTTCCGGACCGTCGGCGGGCCGGACTGCGCGGGCGCCGTGCCTTGAGACGGCAGGGGATCATGGCGCCCCTGCTGGGCTATGTGCCGCAAGTGCGGTGGTGAGGCCCGGTGCCGGGCCCGCCCGGTGCTGGTCGGGCAGGGCCCGGTGGGGGGCGGGCGGTCAGGATGCCCGCCCCCTGTCTTTTGACGGGGTCAGCTCTTGCCGAGCAGATCGTTCATCTGCTTGATCTCGGCGGTCTGGGCGGTGATGACGGACGCGGCCAGTTCCGTGGCGGGGCCGTACTGGCCCTTGGACTTCTCGGTGCCGGCCATCTCGATCGCACCCTGGTGGTGGTCGACCATCATGTCCAGGAACATCGCGTCGAACTCGGTGCCCTTGGCCCTGTCGAGCTCGGCCATGTCGTCGGCGCTCATCATGCCGGGCATGCCGGCGGACATGTCGTGGCCCATGCCCGTCATGTCCTCCGGGACGTCCTCGCCCCACGAGGTGAGCCAGCCGGACATGGTGTTGATCTCGGGGTCCTGGGCGGACTTGATCTTCTCCGCGAGGGTCTTCACGTCGGTGGACGAGGCGCGGGTGGCGGCCAGGTCGGCCATCTCGATGGCCTGCCGGTGGTGGGTGATCATTTCCTTGGCGAAGTCGACGTCCGCCGCATTGTGGGCTCCGGCCGATGCGGGGGCGGACGCTGGCGCGGGGGCCGACGGGTCCGAGCCCGCGCCGTGGCCCATGCCGCTCATGCTGTCGCTGCCGCAGGCGGCGAGGACGACGGCTGCGGTGGCGGTGGCGGCGACCAGGGCGGCGCGGCGCAGCGCGGAACGATTGGTGGTCATGCTTTTGGGACTCCCGGGATGTGTGTGTAGGTGCACGCGAAGGTGACGTCGCGGGGCGCTGTGGCTCCGGCGACGCAGCAGCGTGCGGCCTATATCCGTAGGAGTTGGAGTTGGGCGAGGGAGGGCGGTGCCCGGCCGCCGGCGGGCGTACTCGGGGCGGTCAGGGTCGCGTGGTGGAGTTCGGCTGCCAGGCATGCGGGCGCGGCGGCGGGGGCGGTCAGCGTCGGCGACCCGGAAACCGCCGCGGACGCACAGGTGGGATCGGCGTGCTGGGGGTGGCCGTCGCAGCCGTGGTGGGTGTCCGGGCAGTCGCTGTCCTGCGCGGAGGCGGCGGTGCCATGGGCGGCAGCCTGCATCCGGTGGGTGCTCGCCGAAGCAAGCGACGGGCCCAGCGCGTGCATGCCCATCAGTCCGGCCAGCAGCCCGAAAACGAGCAGCACGCGCAGCCGCAGGGGCTGATGCGGCTGCGCGAGCCGGCTGGCACGGGTCATGGGCCCCATCGTAGACATGGGGCGACGGGGTTTCCGCAAAGCGCCCAGGGACATGAGTCACTTGGCCGGACGGCTTGAACCAATGGTCCGGGCTGTGGATGGTGTGTGTGTGTCGGGGTCTGGGCGGCGGTCCAGATGGCGAGCAGGCGCAGGGCATCGGCGGTGGGTGACGCGGGTTCGACGTTGTAGACGCACAGGACCTGGTCGTGGTCGTCGGGTAGGTGGAGGCATTCGTAGCCGAAGTGGAGCTCTCCGACAACGGGGTGGTGGTAGCGCTTGGTGCCATGGGTGCGGAGCATGACGCTGTGGTGGCGTCGCGGAGTACTTCGTCCTCGGTGGTGAAGGTCTGGATCGCAGCGACCGGGCCGAAGATCTCCCCGCGCGTGATCCGCGAGCCGGCGGGGATGTCGGTGAGAACGGTCGGCGGGTAGAAGTAGCCCGGGCCGTCCGGTACCAGGGCCCCGGCCCGTACGCGGGCGCCGACGGCGGCTGCTTCATCGACCAGGTCGGCGACGCGGCGGCGCTGGCGTGCGTCGATCAGCGGACCGAGGTCTGTGGAACGTGGCGCCCCCTGTCACCGGCCGCCACCGGCCGTTGATGAGCACACCCTCTTCTACGTGGCCGATGATGTCGTACGGGGCGCAAGGTCGTGTCCACGGAACTCTTCCTTGTGGATTGATCATGGCAGGGAAGGCGGGCAAGGACCTGTTGCCGGTGTCGCTCCTGTTGCCTGTCAGGGAGGGAGGAAGCGACACCGGCAGCCGGCCTGCCGAGGGGGCAGCAGGCACGCGTCAGCGAGATGACGCGTGCCTGCCTTGGGAAGGGGGGTTAGGCGGTGGCGGGGAAGTCGGTGGCGGGTGCGGTGGCCGCGGTCGCGTCGAGGTTCGCCTGCAGGGCCTGGACCTTGGAGGTGGCGTAGGCGTGGGAGTCGGAGCCGAGGATCTGGCGCAGGGGGCCTTCACCGGCCACGACCCGGTCGATGATCGCGGCAGCGCCCTTGACCGGGTCGCCGAGCTGGCTGCCCTGGAGCTGGAGGTGGTTGTCCACCATCTCGCGGATGCCCGGGTAGTGGTCCGTGGTGGCGGCCGGCAGCGCGAGGGAGTCCGGGGTGAGGAAGTCGGTGCGGAAGTAGCCGGGCTCGACGATGGTCACGTTGATCCCGAAGTCCGCGACCTCGGCGGCCAGGGCCTCGCTCAGACCCTCCAGCGCGTACTTGCCCGCGCAGTACAGCGCCCAGCCCGGAACGGAGACCAGACCCAGGACCGACGACACGTTGACCACGTGGCCCGCGCGCTGCTCACGCAGGATCGGCAGCGTGGCACGCAGCACGTTCCACACGCCGGTGACCTGTACATCGAGCATGTCCCGCACGTCGCGGCCGGTGGTCTCCTCCACCGCGGCCAGGAACCCGTAGCCCGCGTTGTTCACCACCACGTCCAGACCACCGAAGCGCTCAGTGGTCCTCGCCACGGCCTGCTTCACCTGCGCCTCGTCACGCAGATCGACCGTGAGCGGGAGGAGGCGCGAGGTGTCCACACCGTGACCGAGCGCCGCGAGCAGCCGCTCGGACGAACGCGTCGTCGCCGCGACACTGTCGCCGCGCTCCAGCAACTGCCGGACCAGGTGCAGCCCGAGGCCACGAGAAGTACCGGTCACGAACCAGTTCGCGGGTCGGCCAGTCGGAAAAGCCATGATCGTTCCTTACCTCATATCAGGCGCTGGGGACCGTCCCGAGCGGTCCTCGGTCCGGCATGCATCCAGCGTGGTTCACCGCACCACGCCATGGAGGCGCATATCGCGCCCTGTGAGGCCACGGACAAAGCAACCTAGGACTCACAGGGCCAGCCAGAAACGCCCGCTATCGGGGACACTGATGTGTGTGGCTGAGATGAACCGTGAACTGGCTGATTTCCTGAGACGAGCCCGCAGCCAGGGTGATCCGTCACGGGCAGGGCTTCCCCCGGACGGTCGTGTCCGCCGGGTGCCGGGCCTGCGCCGGGAGGAAGTTGCCCTCTTGGCTGGAGTGTCGACCGACTACTACGCCCGTCTCGAACAGGGGCGCCCCATCACCCCCTCGCCTGCCGTCGTCGATGCGATCGGCCGTGCCCTGGGACTGGACGCTGCGGGGCGTGCACACCTGCGAGACCTCACGGGGGTGATCGCAGCGCCGACGCGGCGCCGCGCCCGCGGCGTCCAGCGGGTCCGCCCCGGCCTGTTCCAGCTCATCGATGCCCTCGACAGCGAACCGGCTCTCGTCCTGGGCCGCCGCACCGACATCCTCGCCGCCAACCGCATGGCCAAGGCACTGTTCGCGGATTTCGAGCAACTACCGCCCAGGGAGCGCAACTACGCACGGTGGATGTTCCTCGACGCCGACGCCCGCTCCTTGTTCGTCGACTGGGAGGACCAAGCACGGGCAGCAGTCGAGAGCCTGCGACTCGATGTGGGCCGCGACCCGGACGACCGGGAAACGGCCGCGCTCGTCACGGACTTGCGTGAAAGCAGTCCCGACTTCGACCGGTGGTGGGAACAGCACCGTGTCCACCAGCGCACCCACGGCTCGAAGCGCCTCTGCCACCCTGTGGTCGGCGAGCTGACCGTCGAATACGAAACGCTGGCTCTGCCTGGCGACCCCGACACGACTCTGTTCGTCTATACCGCCGAGGCGGGATCACCATCGAAACGCGCATTGGACCTCCTTGCGAGCTGGACCCTCACTGGCTCCGTCGCCGAAACGGAGCGCCGAAGCCGGTCCAACCCCGCCCTTTGAGGACGCGAAGGCCTTGCCGACGCCATCACGCGTCGGCAAGGCCTCGGGCCCAAACCAGAGTCGCAGCAGGTCAGCGAAACCCTTGACACGGGTCATGTCTCAACGGCGACACGGTTGGACGCCCCAACAGGTCCTGGACTCAGCACCGGTCCCCCGGCTTGTCGCCGTCCGAGGGGCCATCTCACCATCGAAGGCAGCGGGGGCCGCCGGCCGACGGCTGATTCTGGCTCCTGGACGTCGCAAGCGGATCGGGTCAAGCAGTGTGCTGATAAGCCGGGTAGGTCAGGTAACCCTCGTCACCGCCCTGGTAGTAGGTGGCCTCGTCGACGGGAGCGATCGGAAGCCCGGTGCGCAGTCGCTCGACCAGGTCGGGGTTGGCAATGAACGCGCGGCCGAAGCTGACGAGGTCGGCTCCCAGCCCGAGCCAGTGGTCAGCCTCGGCGCGACCAGTCTGCTTGGGGCCCATCGGAAGCACCGGGTTCATGATGAGGGTGCCCGGCCACGCTCGGCGCAGACCGACCAGCACTTCTTCCTCGGTGGTGGCCTCGAGATGGACGTAAGCCACCCCAAGGTGGGCCAGCTCGGCCAGCAGTGCGGTGTAGAGCTCGGGAACATCAGCCTCCTTCACTCCCCAGAACGTCCCGCCCGGGGAGAGGCGGATGCCGGTCCTGGCCTTGCCAACGGCCTCGACAGTCGCCGACACCGCCTCGACGGCGAACCGGATCCGGTTGGCGATCGAACCTCCGTAGCGGTCCGTGCGCAGATTGGCGTTCGACGAGAGGAATTGCGAGATCAGGTAGCCATTGGCGCCGTGCAACTCGACCCCGTCGAAGCCGGCGTCGATGGCCCGGCGGGCAGCCTGGGCGTACGCATGGGCGTGGTCGGGCACTTCGGTGGTGTCAAGGGCGCGCGGTGTCGGCGCGGGCTGCGGGCCGGTCGGGGTGAACACCTCGCCGACGGCAGGAACAGCCGAGGGCCCGATGGGCTGCGTACCGGTGGTGTCGGGATGCGAGACCCGTCCGCCGTGCATGAGCTGGGCAAAGATCCGGCCGCCATTGGTGTGCACGGCGTCAGTCACCAAACGCCAAGCAGCGACCTGCTCATCGGTGTGCAGCCCCGGTGTGCCCGGGTTGGACTGCCCGATCAGGCTCGGCTGCACTCCCTCGGTCACGATCAACCCTGCCGTTGCCCGCTGCGCGTAGTAAGTCGCCATCGACGGCGTGGCCAGACCGCCGGCGGCGGCCCGGACCCGTGTCATCGGGGCCATCACCACCCTGTTGGGCAGGGTCAGTTCACCGAGGCGGTGATTGCTGAAAAGCATCGTCATGTCAGGACTCCAACGCGATCCGTACACTGCCCGGTTCTCGGGCACGGCAGCTACGCTAAAACCTCACATGGATGTCAGATGCAAGCCCTGTGCCACAGGTCACAGCTAGGAGGAAACGTGCGTATCGGAGACCTCGCGTCACGGACCGGAGTCAGCGTCCGGTCCCTGCGCTACTACGAGGAGCAGGGGCTGATCACCAGCACCCGCAGCGCGGGCGGGCAGCGGCATTACACGGACGGGGAGGTCGAGCGGGTCGCGTTCATCCAGCGGTTGTACGCGGCAGGGCTGTCCAGTCGCACCATTACGGAACTGCTGCCCTGCGTCGATTCCCCCAGTGAGGAGCACTCCGAAGCCGCGATGCATCGGATGGCGCACGAGCGCGAACGGCTCTCCGACCACATCGCCGACCTCATACAAACCCGGGACGCACTCGATGCGTTGATGGACGCGGCCCGCGCGGATCGGGAGACTCTGCGCACCTCACAGGCCAGCTGATCCAGGGCCTTGACCAAGTTCCTCAGCTTGTTGTTCAACCTCGCTGGGTCACCCGACCTGCTGATCTTGGTTCCTTCCTGAGACGGCAGGACGGCCGTTCTTCACGCTTCGAAGTGTCGGGCAAGGTCGCGTGCAGGCACGGCCGCTGGTGAAGAGTCTCGCTCCTGCAGCTCTCGTAGACGCCGCGCTGAGCGCATTGTCCCGCTTTCCTGTCCACCAGGATCACAAAACCGCAGGCCAGCCCCACGCGACGAGCCCAGGAAGACCGTGAAACGAGTCGAAGACCTCACCGAACAAGGCGCTCACGCTTCCGTTGCAGCAACGGCCTCACCGGGGCGCCAAGTTCTGCGTGACATGGGGGCGAACCCTGCTTGGCCGCCGGCCACTTGTCCGGTCCCGTGCCGATGGCTTCAGAAGCCGTCCGGCCCGTAGACCTTCCGTGCGTGCGAGGCGAAGGCGCGCGGTCCCAGCACGGGCATGATGATGCGTGGCACCAGAGGGGCGGTGGACAGCATCAAGGTGACGACGGCAGGCTCTGCGAGGGAGGCCAGCATGCCGAAAATGATGGGCAGCTTCTTCTTGGGAAGTCCGTTGATCGCGTGATCGCCCAGTTCGTGCCACTCGGCCGCGGTCACGTACTGGTCGACGATGGGCAGCACCTCTGCCTCTTCCACGGCCAGGTGCTCCGTCAGCGCCTCGGCGAGCGCCCGAAGGGCCCTGGCGAGTTCGTCACGGTCGGATGCGCCGGCGTTCCTCCGCCACCGCGCCAGCGAGGATGAGCACTCGGCGAGCAAGCCGTCGATCTGCTCGTGGTGCTTGTCCATGAGCTCCAGGGCAGGGAACAGATCATGCGGAGCCCGTGCTGCGAGCTTCGGCCACAGCAGGACGTCCTCGCCCTTGTGGTGCAGGTGCAGGAACTCCTCGATCATCTGGATGTGGTCCGCCACAACGGCGGCGCGGGCTGTGTCGCCGGGCGTGACGGTGAGGACGAGGCCGGGCATCCTGCCGTAGGCCCTGCGGAACGCCTCATGGACGACGAGCATGTCGCGGATGTCAGCGCGGTCGTGCTGATTGGTCACAGTTCTCCTTCGGTCGGTGAGCGGTGTCCGTCCGGTCCCGCCGTGGGTCGACGAGCGGGCAGGTGGCGGTGGTGTCCCCATCGCAGGGCGCGGGTGGACCCGTGGCCGGCTGGTGAATGGCGAACCGGCAGCGGACCGGCTCGGGCCCTGGTTCGGCGCTGCCCCTTCGCGGCCGCTGTGCGGGTACCGGGGGCGGGCCGGGGGGTGATCAGAAGACGTAGGGGATGTCGTGGATGACGTCCTGGTGGCGGATGCGCCACGCCCCGTCGGTCCGGCGGAAGGTGAAGCGGTAGTACCCGGACTCGATCGGCTTGATGGTGCCCTGGGCGCCGAAGGTGCCGGCGGGCCACCCGCCCTCGGGCTTCTTGGTTCCGACCACGTCGAAGGTGATGAACTGGGTTTCGATGCCGGCGTCGTCGCCGTCGATGGAGACCAGGTGGTCGTAGGTGGTGTGGTGGCTCCAGCCCAGGGGCGGGTGCGGCGCCATGGCCGTGGACATGGCCTCGGCGATCTGCGCTCCTCCGGAGAGGGTTCCCAGCAGTTCCATCCCGTCGGGGCCGCGGTAGTGGATCTCGACGACTGCTTCGGCCTCGTAGAGCTTTGCCAGCGCCTCGCCATCGCGCGAGTCCGCGGCCCGGGTGTAGCGGGAAACGATCTCCCTGAGCTCGCTCTCGGTGTTCATGGTGTTCTCCGGTTCCCTGCGTGTGGGGGGTCTGGGGTTTCCGCGGCGGATGGCCGCCGGGCTGCTCGCGTGCCGGGCCCTGACGCAGGTGGCTGCCAGGGCAACGCAATATGCATGCATGAAAAGTACATATTCTCAGGCGGAAGTGCAACTTTGACAGTTGCTAATATGGGTGGGCCGGGAACCGCCCGGCCCAAGCGGTGGAAGGAAGGTGGCCATGCTGGACGTGAGGTTCTCCAGTGCGCTGAAGGCCATGCTCCTACTGGGTCATGCCGAGGAGGAGGGCAGTCCCGTCCTCAGCTCGACCCAGCTCGCCAGGAGCCTGGACACCAACCCGAGCCTGGTGCGCAAGCTGATGGTCCCGCTGGTCCGGGACGGTCTCGTCGCGTCCATCAAGGGACGCAGCGGGGGTGTTCGCCTCGGCCGGCCCGCGGACCGGATCACGCTGGAAGAGATCTACCGCTCGTCCATGGGTGACAAGCCGCTGTGGGCCCCCCGGCCGGAGGGGCCGCGGGAGTGCCTGGTCACCAACCACTCCGCCGAGTACTTCGTCAGGCTCACCGACGAGACCGAGGCGGCCGTCCTGGGCGCGCTGGCAGGCCGTACCCTGGCCGACAGCCTCGACGAACTGCGCGCCATCGACCGGGCTGAGGGGGCCCTCGCATCACGCACCCGTGACGGGCGACCCGTCTGACGGCGACCCCCGGCCGGGGACGGGGCGCAGCGGTCCCTCACCAGCGGCACATCACTGAGGGGCCGGGGATTCGAGCTCGAAGACGGCAGGCGCCGACGCCACGCCGTTGACCTGCAGCGCGACGGCGTGCGGGCCTGGATGGTAGCGGCGGGTGGTGATCGGCCGGAAGGAGTGTTCGCGACTGACCCCCATCGTCTCGCCGGGGGCAAGGGTGCGGGTGGTGAGCTTGAACGTCTTTGCGGTCTGCGAGCCGTTGGCCCTGTGGTGGTGGACCACGTAGTCGATCGCCAGCCGGGCCTTGGCGGCGCCGACGTTGCGGATGGTGGCGGTGAAGCGGACGTTTCCGTCGAACGGCACCGTGGTGCGGTCGAGTACGGGGCCGTCGATCTCCAGTGTCGCCGGAGCGAAGCCGAGCAGGTCCAGGGCGCCGGGGTGACCGCGTTTGACGAGGGTACGCATTCCGTGGCGCACGAGCCGTCCAGTGGCGGGGGCCGGGGCGGTGAGCCAGCGTCGAGCGGTCGTGACGGCAAGGTCGGCGTGGTCACGGCTGACGTCGTTGAGGTGGTTGGCGACTGACCTGCGGACGTACTCGCTCTCGTCACCATAGAGGGCGTCGAGGACAGCCACGGTCGCGCCGGGGCGGGTGATGAGCTCCGGAACCCGGATTGACCAGGGAAGGTAGGGCCGGGTGCCCTCCGAGGCGAGGCGGCGCACATCGGGGTCCGGCGATCTCGTCCACTGGGCGATGATCCCAAGGGCGCGGTCGAGGTCGTGTCGCAGCAGGGTACGCAGGGCGAATTCAGAAGTCAGCCGCCCGGTGAGGTCGGTCAGGAGCTCCATCGCGTCATCGAAGGCATCGTCGCCGTGTTCGGCGACGGCCTTGGTGGCGATGGCGCTGGTGACCGGCCAGATCAGCCACCCCCTGAACACGGGGGCGCCGTCCTGTGCGGCGCGCACGACTCGCGCCAGCTCGGCATAGCCCCCAGGCACATCCGCGAGCAGGGCGTTTGTGAGCAGATCGGCCCGTTCGCGCAGCCTGAGGGGCCCGAGCTGCTGAGCGGCCGCCCGCAGCGAGGCGAGTTCCGCGCCCGGGAGCACGGCGTGGATGGCACGGGTCAGGGACTGTGCGGTGTAGCCGTTGATGAGTTCGTCGGCGAAGGGCATGGTCGTCTCCTCCAGCGTGTCGGCAGGGCAGGTCACTCGACGTGCTGCAGCACGGTGGTGAACTGCCAGTCGACACTGCTGTGGTCGATCGCTTCGTGAACCGGCGAGCCGCCCATCTCTCCGGTGATTCCCGCAGCTCCTGAGCGGGCGTGCTTGATGCTGTCATAGGAGACGATGTCCAAGATCGTGCCGTCGCCGCGCAGGACAATGCGGCGCCACCGGAACCCCGGCTGGCGCTTCAGGTACTCGTTGATGTCCGCGTTGGCCGCGACGAAGTCCTCCGGCGTGAGGCCGGGCGCGGGCCTGAGCGCGGTCACTTCCAGGATCTCGGTCATGATGGGGATCGCCCTTCTCCGATGGTGGCTGATCATGGCCGGCCGGGTATCCCCCGCCGGCGTCCCCATCAGCGTGAAGGACGGATCGCCGGGCAGGAAGGCAGCGTCTTTCTGGGTGTGGGGCACCTAGGAAGCGGCCGAGGATCCGGCAAGGCCACTGAGGATCAGGCCGGGCCGGCCCCGCAGGCCAGGTACACCACAGCCTCCTCGCTTCGGCTCCCGGGCTCGGGCGTGCCGACGAGCAGCAGTTGCCCCGGGGCGTCGACCACGTCGAAGGTCTGGTAGGTCAGCTCGATGCGCCCCACCTCGGGGTGAACGAACACCTTGAAGGCCCGGGGCAGGCTTCCCACGCTGTGCTCCTCCCACAGCGTGCGGAACTCCGGCGAGGTCTTCGCAAGCTCGTCGACAAGGTCGCTGATGCCCGCGTCGCCGGGGAACCGTCCGGCGTTCAGGCGCAGCGCGTGAACGGTGCTGCGCTGCAGCAGTTGCCAGTCGGTGAACACCGTCTTGGCCTGGGGGTGGGTGAACAGGACACGCGGCATGTTCCGCTCCACCCCGAAGGGCGACAGCAGCGCATCGGCGACGAGGTTGGTGGCCAGCACGTCGAAGGCGGGACCGAGCACGTAGGCGGCCGCTTGCGGGAACGCTTCCAGCAGCCGCAGGAGGGACGGGTGGACAAGATCGCGTGGGCTGTCCGGCGCGAGCCGGGGATTCAGTCCCGCCAGCCGGTGCAGATGCTCGCGTGCATCGGGCGCGAGACGAAGCGCACGCCCGATGGCAGCGATCACCTGCGCGGACGGATTGCGCTCACGCCCCTGCTCCAGGCGTGCGTAGTAGTCCGCGCTGACGCCCGCGAGTACGGCGACCTCTTCACGTCGAAGGCCGCGGACGCGTCGCCCCGACACGCCGCCGACCAGTCCGGCATCCGCCGGCCCCACTCGTGCGCGACTCGCGCGGAGAAAGGCGCCGAGTTCGTTGTCGCGCATCTGCATGACCTCGATGCTAGCGGGGTGCTCGTCGGGTTCACGTTTCGGTGAACGGGTCCGTCAATCGGGTGACCATGCGCACTGTCCTGTCCCTCCTCGCAGCACGTGCCTGAAGCCACACGATGGCGGCGGCCGTCAGCGCGGGCGTCACGGCCCGCCGACACGGCCGGCGGCGAACAATACTGCGGGAGGGACAGGAGCCAGTGACCTGTGGTCTCGCCTATGAGACGCTCGGACTACCCGTCGTAGCGTCTGCCGGCAGCAGTGGGCTTCCCGAAACGACGATGCGTCACGGCGTGAAGACGGCCTGCTCCTCCAAGAAGGCGCTCATGCCCCAGGTCGCGAATTCACGACCGATTCCCGACTGCTTGAAGCCGCCGAAGGGCGCCTCTCGTGAGTCGACGATCTCGTTGATCATGACGCGGCCAGCCCTGATCCGGCGCGCGAGGCGCTCACCACGAGCCACGTCACCCGTGGCGATGTATGCGTGCAGGCCATACGGAGTGTCGTTCGCGAGGGCAGCGGCCTGGTCATCGTCCTCGTAAACGATCACCGACAGAACGGGGCCGAATATTTCCTCGCGTGCGACGGTCTGGTCGTTGGTCACCGCCAGCAAAGTCGGCCGTACGTAGTTGCCGTGGTCCAGCCCGTCGGGGTGGCCCAGGCCACCGGCCAGCAACTCGCCGCCTTCGTTGAGGCCGGTCTGTATGTAGGCCTGAATGCGGTCGTACTGCGCGCGATCCAGGACAGGGCCGATGACTGTGTCTGCTTCGCGCGGGTCGCCGACCTTCAGCGCCGACACCGCTTCCGCCAGTGCCGCCTTGACCTCGTTCTCACGGCTGCGCGGCACGAGGATACGGGTACCGGCGATGCAAGCCTGCCCGTTGTTGAACAGCCCGGCCTGTACAGCGAAGGGCACGGCCAGCGTCAGGTCGGCGTCGTCGAGGATCACCGTGGGGGACTTACCGCCCAGCTCCAAAGTGACCCGCTTCATGGTGTCCACGGCGTTGTGCGCGATGATCTTGCCGGTCGCGGTGGAGCCCGTCACGGAAACCTTGGCCACATCAGGGTGCCCGGTCAGCGTATCGCCCACAGGGTTGCCCTTGCCGAAGACGACGTTTACGACGCCGGCGGGCAGGCCGGCGTCAGCAATCGCGTCGAGGACGGGCTGGGCCTGCCAGATGCCGCGCTCACTGGGCTTGATCACTACGGTGCAGCCGGCCGCCAGTGCGGCGCTGGCCTTCATCGCGATGAACCAGCTGGCGCCGTTCCACGGAGTGATCAGTACAGCCACGCCGGCCGGCACCTTGTGGATGGTGGCCTGTCCCACACGCTGAACGAACGTCTCCTCTGTGAGGAGCTGCTCGGCATCGAGGAACCAGTCCCGGGACTGGTCGACGATGTAGGCGGCGGTGGCTGCGGTGGTACCGAACTCCTCGATCAGCGCAGAGATCATGGCCTCGCGGTGCCTGGTGAAGGAGTCCGCGAGCTTGCGCAGATGGTCACGGCGCTCGCCCGGGGTGGTGGCCGACCAGCTGGGTAGTGCCTCCCTGGCGGCGCGGACGGCCTCTTCGGCGTCGGTGGCGTCTCCCAGCACCCCCTCCGCAATCAGTTCGCCGCTGATGGCACTGGTGATGGGGTACGTATCGGTACCGCGGGCCGACACGATCCGGCCGTTGATGTAGTGGCGGTTGAGCGTGTTCATCGTTGGTCTTCCTTTGCGGGGCACGGGACAGCGACTCTTAACGCAATCTAGGTGCGTTACGTGCACGCTACCATCATCCGGAGGATTAACGCATCACGAGTGCGTTATATTGTGGGCATGCACACTCGTGCTCGATCCGCAGAGGCCAAGCTCCGCCGAACCGAAGACCTGCTCGACGCCGCCCGCACTCTCGCACTCGAGCGCGGCGGCGTACGGCATGTGACACTCTCGGCCGTCACGCAGGCTTCCGGCCTGCACCCATCGGCGGTGCGCCGCTACTTCGACAGCAAGGAAGAATTGCTTCTCGAGCTCGCCGAACGCGGGTGGGACGATTGGGCCCGCACCATGTCCAGCCGGCTACAGGGGGCGCGCGACCTCACACCTGCCGAATCCGCCGCCGCCGTAGCCCACACACTCGCCGCGCAGCCGCTCTTCTGTGACCTGCTCACTCACGTTCCGCTGAGCCTTGAAGGCGAGGTCAGCCTCGAACGAGCCCGCCGTTTCAAGACTCGTTCCTTCTCCGCGTACGACTTGATCACGGACTCCATCACCACTTCGGGCACCCTCACCATCAACCAAGCTCAAGACCTGGTTGCCGCCGCACTCGGGCTGGCCGCAAACCTCTGGCAGGTCTCCCATCCCACCCCCACCCTGGCCAAGCTCTACGCGCAGAATCCCCGCTGGGGCCACGCTGCCCTCGACTTCGAGCCACGCCTGACTCGACTGCTCCAGTCGGTCGCCGTGGGACTCACCACGCTGAGTCGATCAGCCAGGACCGACCGGCAATAGGGAGCCGCTTCCACGCGATGGGGGTGGGGTGGATGCGGCGCGGGCACGGGTCAGGTGATCACGGAGGTCTCTGTATCGTGGACTCCCACCTCTACCTCGCCCTCACTCTCGTCACTGTCCGCATGCTGGCCCGCCAGGCAACGAGCCGCTACCGCTGGGACGGCCGCCCATCACTCGCGCCTCAAGTGATCCACCATCCGGTCTCATACGGGCCTTCGTACAAGGAGACACGTCCTACCAGTTGGCGGGAACCGCCGGTCCCCGGGCGATCAGGACGTCGGCTTCGTGGTGCCAGCCGAGGCAGGAATAGAGGAGTTGGCCTTCCTGACTGGCGATGAGAAGACCGGTACGGGCGCCCTGGGACACGGCGGCCTCCGCCAGAGCGCTCATCGCGGCGCGGCCCAGGCCGCGCCGGCGGTGCGCCGCGTCCGTCTCGATGCGATCGGCGATCGCATCGGCGCCGACCACGGCGATGGTGCCGCGCGCGGCCACCGCTCCGGAGGGACCGCGCGCGCCAGCTGCGGATGATCACTGACCGCGTGGAAGTCAGGAGTAGAGCGCGACGGCTCCGCCCCACAGAGCGCCCGGATTCAGGCGCTCGGGGAACCGCGCCAACATCGCTTTGAAGAAGTCGAGAGCGCTGCCGTGCTGGAGAAGCAGTTCGTCGACGGCCTCGAGGTACCGGCGGGTTTCACTGATGGTACGGGTGGCGTCGTCATCGAGCTCCTTGTTCTTGTGTCCGGCGACGATCCAGCGAGGCCTGAGGTCTTCGACGATTCCGATGGCACGGCGCCACGCGTCCAGGCCGCCGTGCCCGGCCTCGACCAGGAATTGGTGCACGCCGTTGTAGATCACGTCACCGGCGACCACGAGCTCGAGGTCAGGGACATGCAGGACGCTGGTGTCGTCGGTGTCGCTGTGACCGACTTCGGTGATCAGCAGTTCATGATCTTCGAGCGTGAACCGGTTGTCGGGCACGGTGACGGCCGTGACCGGGGTGTCCGGGATCTGACCGGGGAAGAACGTGTCCCAGAAGCCGGCACGAATCGACACGTTGTGGTGCATCTGCTTGATCGTGCCCGTCGTCGCAACAACCTGGGCGCCGAATCGCTCGGACAGGACACCGGCAGTGAACCAGTGGTCGCCGTGACCATGTGTGGCGAAAATGTGGGTCAGGTTCTTGCCGCTGGCCTCGATCCATTCACCGACGGCCTGGGCCTGAGCGGACGTCAGGGGCGGGTCGACGAGCACGGCGTCACGCTCGCCGTAGACAAGCGTGGTGGACAGGGGCGAGAACATCCGGCGGTCGCCGTTGGGGACGAGCGCGGGCACACTCAGCCGGATCGGGTCGGCGATGAAGACCTCATACGCGAGGGCGCTGTTTGGGGACATGACACTTCCTTTTGTTCACGGCGATCTGTGGATCAGGGGTGGGCGGCCACGGGGAGGGATGAATACGACGGCGAACAACTCTGCCGGGCGGCATGGCCCAGCCCCTAAGCTGCCGGTCGAGATATTGAGTGGTTTCGGTGCGTCATCGGACACGGCGGAGAGCAACAAGAGCCACGGCGCTCCCCTGAATGACGCAAAGAGCCGCACGTCGTAGGCGCTCGCCCCGCTGCACGGAGACCGAACCACCAGGAGTCCGATGTGGTTCTCAAAGGGTGGTCCGGCGCGGCGCCGACTGCTTGGGCGCAAGCGAGCCGGACGGCCAGGGCGCACGTGGTACGGCCGGCTCGATCTCACCCAGTGTGTACGTGACAGACCTACGAGTCCCCACGTTCCTCATGTGCTCCCCCTCAGTTTCGACAGCTTCTGACGGAGCACGTCGAGGTCGGGGGTAGGCGGCGGAACAATCGGCACTACTTGGGACGGCTGCCGTGCGTCCCGAGCAAGCTCATCGCGGTGCCCCACGACGTCGCGGCGGGGCGCGTTGGTCAGCCGGCCAGTTGCGGGTAGAGGGCGGCGAGGTCGGCTGACAGACCCGCCTTGACCTGACGGGAGAGGTCGTCGGCCAGCACCTCGTAGGCGTCGGATTCGATCCCGTCCAGCGCCTGCTCCGCGACGCTCTGCGGCGACGCCTTCGGCGCGTCGATGTGAGCAGCCAAGTCGGTGTCCACGTACCCGACATGCAGCCCGGTGACATTGACGCCGCGCGGCTTCAGCTCCAGGCGGAGCGAGTTGGTCTGCGACCACAGTGCCGCCTTGGAGGCGCTGTAGGAGCCGGAGAGCGCGACCCAGGACAGGACCGAGTGCACGTTGAGCAGGTGGCCGCCGCCGTTGGCCTCGATGATCGGGGCGAAGGCCCGGATCATCCGCAGGGGGCCGTAGAAGTTGGTGTCGAACTCACGGCGGACGTCGTCCACCGGTGAGGTCAGGAACGAGGCCGCCACGGCCCCCGCGGCGTTGTTGATCAGGATGGTGACGTCCTGCGCCTGCTCCGCGGCGGCGGCCACCGAGTCGGGGTCGGTGACCTCCAGGGCGAGTGCGACCGCGCCGGGGTGGGTGACGGTGCGCGGGTCTCGGGCGGTGGCGTAGACCTTCTTGGCCCCTCGGGCGTACAAGGACTCGACCAGGGCCCGGCCGATGCCTCGGCTGCCTCCGGTGACAAGGACGGTCGAACCTGCGATGGCGGTCATGAATCCACTCCCAGCGTGACGACCCGACGGCGGAAACCGATCGGTTTCCAGCACTGTAAACCGATCGGTTTCCATTCGGCAACACAAGGCGTAGGCTCTCTTCCATGACTTCCCGCACACCCGCCCCGACCGCCGCCACCGCCACGGCTCCGACTCGCGAGCGACTCCTCGACGCCGCGGCCGCGCTCTTCTACCGGCAAGGCGTCAACATCGGCATCGAGGCACTGTGCCGAGCGGCCGGAGTCTCCAAGCGGTCGATGTACCAGCTCTTCACCAGCAAGGACGACGTCCTGGCGGCAAGCCTGGACCGCGCCGGCTCCCGCTACCTCAGCCGGCTGCTCCCCGCCCCCGAGGCCGACCTGCCACCACGCGATCGCATCATGCACGTCTTCCATCACCTCGAGTCGCTGTCCGCGTCACCGGAGTACCTAGGCTGCCCCTTCCTGGCGACCGCCTTCGAGCTCAAGAACCCCGAGCACCCCGCCAGCGTGGTCGCCCGACGCTACAAGGACGCCCTCACCGGCTTCTTCCGCGAACAGGCCCATCGGGGCGGAGCGCACAACGCCGATCAGCTCGCCCACCAGCTCACCGTCGTCTTCGACGGATCCAGCGCCCGCGCCATGACCCAAGGCAACAGCCTGGACGGCCTGGCCACGGCCACCGCCACCGCCCTGCTGGACAGGGCAGGAATGCCCTGACAGCTCAGCACCGCCGAACCGCGAAGGCCCGGGCCCCCCGGCACAGTCCTTACATTTCAGTGGTCCACGCGGCCCGAGAAGAGGCCCTGCACGGATGGCGGGAACGCGGACACACCTACAGGCCCGGACAATCACGAATCCCCCCGGGCCGGCAACCGAGACGCCACCCTCAGCCCTACCCCGCATTCCCACACTTGTGCGAACTGTGCGGGATGCAGGCTGGAACCGGCGTAGCGGAACCAGGCGCCGCAGATACGTCCGTCGCCGGCGCCCGGGCCGGCGGCTCACCCATGCTGCGGCGCGGGCGGGCCGTCGGCAGTACCCGCTACGCTCGCAGTCCCATGGCCCATTCGTTGACGACGGTGAGGGCTCCGGTTTCGGGAGCCGTCCTCAGCCGCTCGATGTGCCGTGTCCGGTCCCGGATCCAGGGCACCTCCTCGAGGGCGAGTTGCCGCTCGAATTCAGCCTGGTGCCCGCCGGCGGCCAGCGCCCCACGCCCGCGGACTACCGAGCCAACCAATTGAGAAGTCTTCTCAAGGGATGGGGGCCGAGGGGTCGCCTGCCGACACGGCCAGCGGAGAGCAGCACGGCGCGGGAACGGCGGATTTTGTGACGCCGCCGAGCCACCCCACCGCGATCCGCAGTGGCGCGCTCGCCGGGCTCGGGCGACGCGCACACCGGTGTTCGGCGACTGCCCACAGGCCGCCTTGACGACAGCCTCCGGCAACCGGGGGCAACGAAGAAGGGAGCAGGTGCCTGGGTGCCGCACACCCAGGCAGCTGCTCCCTTCCCGGATCTGCCCCGGCGTACTTGAGTCAAGGAGGCGGCGGCCGCCGCCGAGACACCATGAGGGATCAACATGACCACGTCACAACCCAAGGCCGTTCTCATCACCGGCGCCAGCAGCGGCATCGGCGAGGCCACCGCCCGCCGTCTGGCCGAGCTCGGCCACCGTGTTCTCCTTGGCGCCCGCCGGACCGAGCGCCTTGCCGCACTTGCCGGGGAACTGCGCGCGGAGGGGGCCCAGGTTTCCCACCACGAGTTGGATGTGACCAGCCTTGACTCCATGCGTGCCTTCGCCGCCGCCGGACTGGAGGCGTTCGGGCACATCGACGTCCTCGTCAACAACGCCGGAGTGATGCCGCTCTCGCCGATCGCCGATCTGCGGATCGCCGAATGGGAGCAGATGATCGATGTCAATCTGCGTGGCGTGCTCCACGGCATCGCCGCCGTGCTGCCTCAGATGCAGCGGCAGGCAGCAGGGCACATCGTGAATGTGTCCTCGGTGTCCGGGCACCGGGTGGACCCTACCGCTGCGGTCTACAGCGCCACGAAATTCGCTGTGGCAGCGGTGTCCGAAGGACTGCGCCAGGAGAGCCGGGACATCCGCGTCACTGTCATCAGTCCCGGCTTCACACAGAGCGAGCTGACGCACCGGGGCGGCTCGGCACAGGCCCAGGCCGCGGCCCGCGCGGCCGCCGAGCAACTGGCGATCCCCGCCTCGGCCATCGCGGACGCGATCGCCTTCGCCATCGACCAGCCCGCCAACGTCGACGTCAACGAGCTGATCGTGCGACCCACCGCTCAGGGCTGACATCCGAAACGGCTGGAAACGACACGCTTCACATGCGCATCGAGACATTGGCGCGCGCTGTGCCGTGACCGCGTAGGTCCGCGAGGTTGGCGGTCGGGGCGGTTGGATGTGTGGTGACGTTCGTTCCGGCTGCTGGAGGTGCGGTGGCTGGGCCTGTGCGGGTGCGCAGACCGACCGATCAGGAGGGGCAGAAGCTGCGGCAGATCGTGCGCCGGGGCAGCACCAGTTCGGTGTGCTACCGGCGCGCGATGATGCTGCCGGCCTCGGCGGGCGGGAACCGGATGCCGGTGATCGCCCAGCGGGTCCAACGGCGGCGGCTGCTGGGCCGAGCAGACCAAGCCGACCAGGTACCGGCGAGCTACCACCGCGCCCACGGCGTCCGGTATTTTTGTCCAGACCCGGGCACTGCACGCTACCTGCGCTGACGCAACACCCATGCCCGCCACCCCGACGTCCTCGCCGCCCAACACCGAGAGAGCGCCCGCATCCGCAGCGAGAAACGCGTCCGCTGGGCCGGATGCCCACTCGCCCCAGCGGCCTGGAACCCGCCCAGCCCATGCGGTCAGACCCGAATCCGCCGGTAGCGGCCGACGGTGGTGCAGTTGTGCTCGCCGTCGGCTGCTGAACTGCGTGATCGGGGTGGTGGGTAGGGGTGGGACCCGGCTGTCGTGCCGGGCGGACGGCTTTCCACGGGCGGCGCCGCGCACTCAGGCCGGAAGCTGGAGTATCCGCGCCGGGCCCGGAGCCGGGCTGCCTGGTCACCCGGTTATCCGCCGTCGACGACACGGCAGCGCGGGAGCTCCTCGACGAACTGCGCGCCATCGAAGTGACGGTCGTGGCCGAGCCCGGCCACCTCGCCTACAACGTCTTCGCCGACCAGGACGACCCAAGAACCTCTACGTGATCGAGACCTGGGCGGTCGCTACTGACGCAAAGCGGCACGGGGACCTCGTCATCGGCGACGGCACCGTGGCCGGATCGCGAGGGCTGCTGCGATGGCTGTGCCGAGGAAGACGTAGCCGCGCTTGTCGTACCTGGTGGCCACGGCCCGGTGCTGCCTTACCGCTTTTCGTCGAAGCCGGGTGGCCGTCCGCCGCGTGAGCCTTTGCGCTGGCGGACGGCCTGGCCGTCGGTCTTCGCCCTGCCGCCGCCGACTAGGTGGGGGTCAGCCGGGCCGTGGCGACGTGCTGTGTCAAACGCACGAGCGGCGTCCGCGGCTCGGTCGCTCCCGCCGCCGGTTCCGCCCCGGCCGGCCTCAGCCCACCGCCTTCTTGACGAGCGCGCTTATGCGCTGCTCGTCGGCTGCGGTCACCTCCGTCAGGGCGTAGGCGGTCGGCCACATGGCGGCGTCGTCGAGTGCCGCCTGGTCGCTGAATCCGAGCGTGGCATACCTCGACTTGAACTTCTGCGCGCTCTGGAAGTGGCAGACGACCTTGCCGTCTCTGGCGTAGGCCGGCATCCCGTACCAGAGCTTGGGCGTGAGGCATGGAGCGGCAGCCTTGACGATGGCGTGGATCCGCTCGGCGAGGACACGGTCCGCCTCCGGCATCTCGGCGATCTTCGCGAGCACATCCCGCTCCGCCGCCGCCTCCTTCTCCGCCCGTGAACCGCCCCGGGCCGCTGTCCTCTTCTGCTCCTGCGCGTGCTCCTTCATCGCGGCCCGCTCCTCGGCGGTGAATCCGCTGTAGTGCTCGACGGCCGTGCCGGAGTTCTCGGCAGTCGGCTTCGTGTGCTGCATGGCAGATTTCCTCTCGTGCAGGGGTGAGGCAGGTCGGGGCGGGGGTCAGAACCGGGAGTCAGGACTGCGCAGGCGCCGTGGACGGCGCGGGGGTGGGCGGCGTGGCGGCCTCCCAGGCGAATCCGTCCGGGTCGGTGAAGGGGCCCGTGGTGCCGCCGAGGACGATGCGGTGCGAGCCGGAGCCGTCGGCGGGGACACCGAGGTCCTTGGCCAGGCCGCGGCGCTTGTACAGCGCAAGCTTGACGGGGCTCGACTCGTCCGAGGCGAACTCGGCGTACTTGCCGCCGAAGCTTTTGGCCACGGTGAGGCCCCGGCTGACGTAGAACTGCTTGCTGGCCTTCACATCCTCGACGCCGAGCAGGAGGACGATCTCGTCGATCTCGCGGGTGGCCGGGCCGGTGTCCTTCTTCGCCGAGGTCGCGACCTTCCAGATCGTCCCGTCCGGCGCCTGGACGACGCCGCCATAGCCCCATAGCGACTTCCCGGCGGGCTTGACCACCGTGGCGCCGGCGTCCACGGCGGCGTCGAGGAAGCTGTCGACAGTGGCCGGCCGGGACACCGTGAGAGCCAGGGTGAAGCCACGGAATCCGGTGGAGTGCGCCGCGGACGCCCGCAGGCTTATGTGGCTCTCCACTCCGAAGGCGGTGTAGAAGCGGTGGGCGGCAGCCGGGTCGGCCACCTCGAGGGTCAGGGACGCGAGGGACGTCATGGATGCGGTGGTTGCCATGGCCATCACGCTAGGGGCTGCTCGGCGGCCGGAGCTTCTCGATTCCTGACCGGTCTTGTCACCTGCTTCGCCACACAGGCCGGCATTCCCTCCACCGTGACCGCAGGCCCCGCATCACCGCCCGGACGTGCGGCATCGGCGCTGTCGGCCTGCGCATCCGCCGCGCGGCTCCGGAACGCCCCGGGCGGCATGCCGACCAGCTCGGTGAAGCGGGTGGTGAACGTGCCCAGCGATGCGCAGCCGACCGCGAAGCAGACCTCGGTGACGCTGAGGTCGCCACGGCGCAGCAGCGCCGTCGCGCGCTCAATGCGACGCGTCATCAAATACGCGTACGGCGACTCGCCGTAGGCAGCCCGGAACTGCCGGCTGAGGTGCCCAGCGGACATGTTGACACCGCGGGCGAGCGCCTCCACGTTCAGCGGCTGCGCGTACTCCCTGTCGATCCTGTCGCGGACGCGGCGCAGCCGCGCGAGGTCGGTCAGGCGTTGCGCCTGGACGCGTGCACGCCGCCACTCGGGCTGACACATGGGAAACTCCCCCTCTCCTTTCCTCTTCCATCGACGTCTGGGAACGCCTGGGGTGCCTGCCGAGACGTCGCGCCCCAGGCGCTCGGTGACCAGGCCCGGCCCGCCCGAGCCCCGCCCAGCCGGTCGGGCGACCGCCGGACCGCAGCGGGACACACTCCGTGACCCTGCCGGTGCAACGAGAACGCGGACGTGCCCCTGGTGGGCGGCCGGCAGGGCCGGCACCGCTGCGACGGTGCGCCGCGCTGTGCGAGGCGGTCGCGGTGCTGGTCGGCGCGGCCACATCGATGCCCGTACGGCTCAGCGGACCTCCTGGATGCGGACCAGATTGCCCGCGGGGTCGCGGAAGGCGCAGTCACGGATGCCGTACGGCTGCTCGGTCGGCTCCTGGACGACCTCGGTGTCACCGGCTTGCACCTTCTCGAACGTGGCATCAAGGTCCGGGGTGGCCAGCAGGATCCAGCCGTAGGTGCCCTTGGCCATCATCTCCGTGATGGTGCGGCGCTCGTCCTCGGTGACTCCCGGGTCGGCGGCGGGTGGCGCCAGGAGGAGGGATGTGTCGGGCTGACCTGCCGGGCCGACGGTGATCCAGCGCATCCTGCCCTGCCCGGCGTCGCTGCGGACCTCGAAGCCGAGGACGTCGCGGTAGAACGCGAGCGACGCGTCCGGATCATCGTGCGGCAGGAAGCTCGAGTGAATGGTGATGTCCATGACGATCAGGCTAGGCGCGCCCCAGTGACTCGCGCTTCTCGATTCCTGATCTGTCCGGCGACGCTCCGACGTTTCCGGGCGCTGTCGCGGGAACATTCCGCGTGAACCGGCCGCCCGAAGGGGCCCGTATCGGCTCCCCGGTCGCCTGCGGGGCGCACACCAGACGCCGCACCCGCACACGGACCACCACCCGGCGCCCGTCGACCGGAACGTCGGCCACCGTCCGCCAGTGATAGCCGTGCACCCGCCCCGACGATGCCCCGCACACCGGGCAGACCGCGGTGTCCAACGGCGTCACATGAAGGCCAACGACTGAGACAGGGCCCTTAAAATTGAACTAGCGCTCAGCTGGATACTGGATTCACGTCGCCGGCTGCGGTGTGGGGTACGGCGCCTTGGGCGAGCTTCAGTCGCGTCCAGACATTCATGTTGATGATGACGGCGGCGATCTCCGCGACCTCGGTCTCGTTGAAGTGGTTGATCAGCTCTTCGTGCAGGGCCGGAAACGTGTTCAAGTCGTAGTCCGTCAGCCCTTCACAATACGCCAGAGCGGCCCGTTCGGATGCGTGGAACATCTCGCTCTGACGCCAGCTCGCGAGGTGCGCGACCTTGTCCGGGTTGATTCCCTTTTCCAGTGCCGTTCTCGTATGGAGGATCAGGCAGTAGGAACAGGGCGTAAGCTGTGCGACACGCAACCTGATCAGTTGGGCGAGTTGACCGTCGATGGTGAGCTCGGCCTTGTATCCGAAGGCTTGCGCCATCTGTCCGGCGAGGGAGTGAAAGGACGTCAGATCGGGGTCGAACCGCAGATTAGTGTATGCTACATCGCTCATCGGTTTTCCGATTTCTGTTTGGCGTGAAAACTCAATCGGCGACTAGCGTGGATACGCGATGGACGTCAAACCGTTTCTGGGCTTCTTGTCGACTCGTTCCACTCTAGTGTCATGGGACAGAAACGGCGAGGCCAAGTCTCCGCCTGGCGTGGCAGGCGGAGACACCATTTTGCCTAGGTATTCGGCGAGGGCTTTGATGATTTCGTCGGCGGCCTCTGGGCGCCGGCTGAGCCGCCCATGGCCGGGCCTGCGGATGGCACGCCATCGCCGTCGGGCCGCCAAAGGCTGGTCGACCACCTCTCTGGCTTGCCACCTCAGGCGGCACCTGGGGCTACTGGAAACGGCCGTCGAAGCTGGTGCCGCTCCTCAGATCGGAGAACCGGAGGCCGACGACTGCTCCCCCTTCCACCACCCATCGCAGATCGTAGGACGCTTGGTAGGAGGGCGGCCAGAAAGAGCTGAAGCGGCCATTCTCGTCGACGGACCAGGTGCCCTCCGTCTGGCGTCCGCTCTCGAAGTAGGAGGTGGTTCCGTCGGGTCGGAAGGTCTGGGTCGTGCCATCGCCGTAGGCCAGGCGGCCTGCGGTGACGGCGGTGGGGATCTGGTCAGGCGGCACGATCGCGCCGTCTTCCGGGTGCAGGCTGTCGATCTTCCCGGTCACTGTGCGGTCCTTCTCCCGGGCCCGACGGTGCCGCTGCTCGTGCGGCCCGTCGGGCGTCTTGTGGCTCAGCGCGCGCAAGATGACTTCGTTGAAGGGGACCTGCTCGATTGTCTTGGCCGGCTCCGCTGCGTGGAGGTGAGTCGACCTCTTGGGCGCCGCAGCACATGAGCGCTTTCCGTACTGCTTACACGGTACCGGCTGGGACCATGCTGGGCCCCGAGGGCCGATGACCGCAACGAGGGCGGGGCCCCGAGCCCGGACGGCAACGGCGGCTCGGCACCCGGTCTCTCTCGGCGGCGTCCTCTCCCGTCGTCCCCGAGACACTCAGGTACTGGTCGTAGCCCTCCGTCCGGGAAGCCGGTCAAGTCCATGAGGATTCCGTCCAGTTGCCGCCGGCTCCGGCGAAGGGCCCCACAGGCACGCGATCGCATTGTGGCGCGTTTGGCCACGCTCGCCCTCCGCACTTCGCCGTCATCTCGTGACGAACTACAACGCGGCACGGGGCGACGGCCGTCGCGGCACCGCGGAACACAGGGCCCTCAGATGTGGATCTGACGCTGGAATGGTGCCGCCGGAGGGGGCCTCGTGACGCTGGCCGCGGCGGCTTCCGGACGGCCGGCGGACGGCGACGCACCAGCGGCCGCGGGAACCGGGGCCCGCGCTGTCCGCCCGCGCAGGTCGAGCCGGACGCCATCTTCGTACGCGACGGCACGATGATGGCGTCGGACCGGGGCGGCGTGGAGCCCACGAACGACACGGCCTCCGCATCCGGTGGTCCAGCAGCACGTTCACCGCGACCTCGTCGCTGTGCCCGATGTTGAGCACACCATCGGGCACGCCGGCCCCGCAGCGCCGCCGCGGTCTGGCGCCGGCCGCATCATCGGAAACTTAGATTAGAATGACCATCTAACGCGCACATCCACTCAGGAAAGAGGACGACCATGTCCACACACAAGTCCGGTACGGCGCTCATCACCGGCGCGACCGCAGGTCTGGGCGCCGCCTACGCCGAGGAACTGGCGGCGCGGGGGCACAGCCTGCTGCTCGTCGCCCGCGACCAGGCGCGGCTGGAGTCCGCCGCGGCGAACCTCGCGGAGCGTTTCGGCGTCGAGGTCTCGGTGCTGAGCGCCGACCTGGCCACGCCGAAGGGCATGCGGAGCGTCGAGGACCGCCTGGCCACCGACCCCTCGATCGGCACGCTGGTGAACAACGCCGGCAGTGCCCTGTTCGGCCCCCTGTCCGCGGCGGACCCGGACCGGCTGGAGTGGCTGATCACCTTCAACCTGACCTCCACCACCAGGCTGGCGGCCGCCGCCGCGAAGGCGTTCTCCGTCCGGGGCTCGGGCACGATCGTCAACATCTCGTCCGCCCTCGCCCTCAACATCCTGCCGGTGGGCGCCGTGTACAGCGGGACGAAGGCGTACGTGATCGCGTTCAGCCAGTCCCTGGCGCAGGAGTTCGCCGATTCCGGCGTCCGGGTGCAGGTCGTGGTGCCCGGTGCGCTGGAGACGGCGATCTGGGACGGTTCGGGCATCGAACTGGAGCAGTTGCCCAAGGAGGCCGTCATGGCACCCCGCGACGCGGCACGGGCCGCGCTCGCCGGTCTCGACGCCGGTGAACTGGTCACGATCCCCTCACTGCCGGAGTACGCCCGGTGGGAGGAGTACGACAACGCCCGCCAGCAGCTGGTCCCGGGCCTGTCCCTCACGCGCCCTGCCGGGCGCTACGCCCACTGACACCAGGGGCCGAGGGCCCACCGCCCCCGGCCCGCAGTCGGCGTCTTCGGGCGGGAGCCGACATGAGGGCCGGCTGTCTGCCGTGCGGCACACCGGCAAAGGGATCTTCCCGGTCCTCGGCTGGCACGGTGGGACCCGGCCGACCACTGCCACCGCGCCCCATGGGCCCCCGTCCTACGGCCAGGGGCCGTCAGGACGGGTAGCGGCCCCGCCCTCACGGCCGCCGTTCCCGGCGACATCACCGCCTCAGCCGCCCGCCGGGCCGCTGCGTGCACCGCCGGCAGCGGGACAGGCCACGGATTCAGGCGCCGGAGGCGCCGGCCGCGGGCCCGGCGGCACGAGGCACGCCCCGCGCATCCCGCACGCACCCCTGCGGGGCGTCGAGAGGTTCAGCACACCAGCTGGCGTACACGTCAGTTCGCCGGCCGGCCGCCCTCGACAGCCCCCGCTGCCGCCGCATGCGCGGCGTGCAGGATCTGCTCCGACAAAGGCGTGCCCGCGGTGGCGCGGGCAAGGAGTATGCCGCCGACGAGCGTGGCATACGCGGCCAGCCCTGCGTCGCCAGGCGCGATCCACTCCGCGAGCTCCTGGACGCCCCTGGCGTAGGTCTGCCGGTGTTCGGGCTCACGCGCGACGTCGCCCGCGAAGCCGGCTGCGGGGCAGCCGGTGCCGGGGTCATCGCGGTGCTCGACGGAGAGGTAGGACTCCAGCAGCGATTGCCACGCCGCCTCGTGCCCCCCAGCCTCACGGTCCAGAGCCACAAGGTCTTGCAGGTTGTCGGCGAAGGCCTTGGCGGTCGCCTCGTCGACGAGCGCGGCCTTGGAGGCGAACTGCTTGTAGAAGCCGCCCTGGGTGAGTCCGATCGTCTTCATCACGTCCGCGATGCCGACCTTGGCGATACCGTTCTGGCGGAACAGCCGGGAGGCCGCGGCCACCGTTCGCTCCCGGTTGGCCTTCGCCTCCGTTTGCGATACGCGACTCATCCCTTACCCTCCGTAATGCTCACTGGCCCTCTGCCGCATCGCGGGCGGTCACGACGACCAGCGGACCCACACCCTCTCAGATTACCCCTGACGTCTATCGCCCTCCGTCGGCTGCCGGCAGGACACGGCCCGGCAGGCACCCCGGCCTGGTCCCGCGGGCGACTGACGGCTGCGACACTGCGCCGGTCGGTGGCCGATGGCCGTGGCGTGGATCAGGACCATCACCTGCCGGTCGGACGGTGGATGTCCCGTGCCTACGGCAGGACGCGGATGACGGTCTTCCCGAGGCGTCGCGTGGTCGGGTTGAGGGCACCGACGGCATCGTCGAGGCTCGCGACGTCACCAATGTTGGTCCGCAGCCGTCCGTCCCGCACCCGCTGCACGATCTCACCGAGTTCGACGCGATCGGCTTCGACGACGAAGTCAATGGCCAGGCCGTCGGCGGGCCGTGCGACTACGCGTCTATCCGGCATAGTCACCGGGCGGCAAGTCGTCGACCCCGGCCGATGCCGGCCCTGCTCGGCCTATAAACGGGCCAGCTTGCCCCGGTCGAGAAACCCTTGTCCCGCCTGCTCCACTGCGTACGCGGCCACAAGCCGATTCCAGCTGTACCGACCCGGGCCGATCTCCGAGACGAGGTGCGCTCGGGTGAGGCGCGAGAGGACCTGGCGGACCCGGCACTCGGGCCGTCCGGCCAGGTCCGCGACCTGCGATGCCGCGAACATAGGGTCGGGGCAGGCGCTCATGTCGCGGAAGAGCGCGGCTGTTTCCGTGTCGAGAAGGCGGTACGAGCGGGTGATGGACTCCCGGACGTCGAGCGCCTGGTCCTCCTCGCTCGCAAAGGCGTCGAGAGTCCTGTACTCCGGCACTTCGTACTCATCGGCCAGGCTCGCCAAACGCAGCTGTGGCCGATACGCCGCGCGGGCGGCGACGTTGGCCAGGGCCAAGGGAAGCTGCCCAGCCAGGCGGATGATGCGGTCGACGGCCTCTGGTTCAGCTGCTGTCCTCGCTGCGCCGAGCCGGCGCGTGAGGAGGGTGCGTGCGTCCGTCAGGCTCAGGGGCATGAGTGTGAGGGGAAGCGCCTGATAGGCAGCGACGAGCGCGTGCAGTTGCATGCGGCTGGTGACAAGGGCCATGGAACCGGAGCTTCCGGGGAGGAGATGCTTCAGCTGGTCCGTGCTCCATGCGTTGTCGAGCACAACGAGCACGCGCCGGCTGGCCAGCAGGCCCCGGAACATGAGCGCCCGTGCCTGCGCGGTCTCGGGCATGTCCTCGAGGCGGACCCCCAAGGACTGGAGGAAGTCCGCGAGCACATGCGCGGGGTCCCGCGGCTCCGCCTCCGGTCCGGCTCCCTGCAGATCTGCAAAGAGCTGGCCGTCAGGGAAGCGGTCGGCCAGACGGTGGGCGACGGTGACCGCGAAAGCCGTCTTTCCCACCCCGGCCAGTCCGCCGACCGTGCAGATGGCCACGGAGGACGACGCCTCTGCGTCGGCGACCAAGCGTTCGACCTGCTCCTGCTCACTCTCGCGACCGACCAGGCTCGGCAGGGCAGCCGGCAGCTGAGCCGGGGGGTGAGGCGGAGGCGTCCGTGTCGTGCCCTTCAGGGGCTCGGTGCTCCGTGGGAGCTGGAATCGCCCGGAGAGGATGCGCTCGTGGACTTGCTGCAGCTCCGGCGACGGACTGACGCCGAGACGCTGCCGCAGCAGGTGACTGGTCGTGTGGTAGATCGTCAAGGCCTCGGACTGCCGCCCGGCACCGTAGAGCGCGGTCATGAGGAGGCCGCATATGCGCTCTCGAAGCGGGTGCTCCACAAGCAGGGCGGACAGTTCCGCGGCAGCCTCGGTGTAGCGCCCTCTCTCCACTTCGCAAGCGAGCTGCTCCTCCACACAGGCGAGCCGCAGCTCGCCAAGGACGCTGCGCTGCTGGTCCGCGAACGGCCCCGGGACCCCCGCGAGGGCCACTCCTCTCCACATCTCGAGGGCCTCCGTCAGCAGGCTCGCCGCGACCGTCAGGTCGCCGGTGCCGCGGGCCTTCCTCGCCCTTGCCGTCGTCTCCTTGAACCTGTTCAGGTCCAGAGCGTCCGGTTGGATGCGCAGCAGGTAGCCCCCGTCGACCAGGCTCACGGAGCTGTCACTCTTGCCCCCCAGTGCCTGCCTGAGCCTGTAAACGTACGTGCGCACGGAGCCTACGGCCGACGGTGGGGCGTCGTCGCCCCACACGTCCTGCACCAGTCTCGAAAGGCTCACCGGCTTGCCCGCCCTGAGCAGCAGCGAAGCGAGCACGGCACACTGCCGCGGCTGACCGGCTCCGGCCTCGACCCCCTCTTTGTGCAGCCTGACTGGGCCGAGCACTGAGAACTCGACGCCTGCATGCATGGTGCTTACCGCCCTGGAGATCCTTGTGAGGCTTCGCTGCCTGGCTGTCCACTGGGGACCGCCTTCCCCAAACGTACCGCAGATCGGTCAATTCTTAGGACCAAACAGTCCTCTCATGACCGCAAGGCATCTGGTTTCAGGCCAGGTGGCCGCCGCCTGTGGCGGATGAGGCGCATGAAGCATGGACGAAAGCGTCCTCCCGCAGCACACATCTCGCCGGACCCCCTGTGCCCGTCGAGGTGAGTCCGGTCCCGCAAGCACGGAGGCCGCGACGAAACCCCGGTGCGTACCGGGAGTTCTCGGCGGCGCCACCCGACCTGGACGGCTTAGCGCACTCCCTCGCCCCCGGCTTGGTGTCCTCGGCGGACACGACATAGGGCTCGATACGGCTGATCGACATGCCCATGGCGATCCTCATGGGCTTGATGTCCTGGGCCGTCTGCGCCAAGGAGGTAGCCGCCTCGAAGGGCGGCCATGAGGCCGGTGGCGAGCTCTCCGGCGTCCGCGTCGACACAAAGGACTGCCGAGTCCTTCATCCGCTCCAGCCCGACGTAGAGCGGGCCCTCTCAGGTGTCGAAGTGCGGGCCATCGCCTTGCGCGCTTCTTCGTCCCTGTCGGCCGGCTCGCTCGCAGGGGAGCCGAGCGGGCAGCCGTACGCTCCGTTTCGGAGGCGGCCACGCTCCGCTTAATGGACCCACGGGCCCTTTCCACGATCCCCCGCCTCCAGAGCTCGGCCTCGATGCGGATCCTTCGCCCCGGGGCTCCATCGCCGCGCCGGCGAACTTCCCACCCAATGCGCCGCGCCACGCACGTCTTCCCGCACAGGCGGGGATGTCCGAACTTCAACCAGACGAATGCAAACCACACTGGGCACCGGCGGACGCTGCGGCTCGGCGGTGGGCAGGCGTGGAAGGGGACCGGCAAGCCGGCCCGCCGGATGCCCTGCCTCGACGGATGCCACCAGTGGTACCGTTGCCACCATGACCGCATCATCCGAGAAGAAGGCCATGAGCCTCCGGTTCCCCGACCCGGACCAGTACGAGGCCATCGCCACGGCCGCCAAGGCCGCCGGCGTGAGCCTGCAGGAGTACGTGCTCTCCGCCGCCTACGAGCGCGCCACTGCCATCGAGGTGAAGTTCCTCGAGGCCGCCCGGAGCGCCTACGAGTACACCCGCGAGGCCTTCGCCGAACTCGGAGACGACCAGCCCGACGAAGAGGCCCGTGTCCGGGAGGCGGCCGCCCGCGCGGAACTGGAGAACGACGAGCCCAACCGGGCCGGGGAGCGCGCCGCGTGAGTGTCGCCCCCATCGACGTACGCTTCCTGCTGCACGCGGCCGAGCACATCACGGGCGACCCGCAGGTGGAGGACTTGGGGCCGCTGTTCGCCGCCGTAGCCCGCACCCAGGCCCGCGCCATGGACCGCGACGTGTACGGTTCGGACGCCATCAAGGCCGCCGCGCTGCTCCACACCCTCGCCAAACTCCCGTGCCTGGAGTTTTCCAACCTGGCGTTCGCGTGGATGAGCGCGGTCGCCTACCTCCAGTTGCAGGGGCACAGGCTGGAGTACCAGCCGAAGGTCGCCGCCGACCTCGTCCGCGACGCCTCCGCCGGCCGCGTGGGCGTCTCGCAGATCGCCCGGCAGCTCCGTGCCTGGACCGTCCAGTGAGCACCGGGGAGTACATCCGCCGCCACAACGGCGTACCGGCCCGCCGAGGCCAGGAAACCACCTACTGAGATCCGGCTCAAAAGCCCCGCGAGGCGGTCACATCGGCTCCCGGAACCAGTACCTGCGGGTGCGCATGGACGGCGGCAAGCACATCTCGACCGTGCACCCTCGTGGGCGAGCGTCTGGCCGGCCATCCCCGACTTCGTGCCCCGCGGATGGTGTGACGGCGGCTGGGAAGACATGACGCTCCGCGCCGACGGCCCCGCCCGGTGGCAGCGCGGCAGGCAGTGCGCGGGCTTCGCGGCAAGGAACCGCGGGCGGGTGACGCACGAGGGTGCCCGCCGCGCCACGGCCGGCACCCGCCGGAAGCCCGCGGGCCACCGAGTACCGCGTCGCACGTCAGCACGCCCCGCTGACTGTCGACGGTCACGTAATTTCCCACCAGCTGCGAAAACTTCCGCGGCCGCATGTTCGGACCGCGCTGATGTCCCTGCGGCTGGTCATGCTCATGCGCTTTGCTCCGGTCGGCTCGGCTGATAAGAGCTACGAACCGGGTGACTTGACGAAGGCCGGCGGCGGCAAGGTTGCCGGTGTCGCGCTTGCGCCGGCCATGGCCAGGCCTCGGCTCTGCCGGTCTTTGCGGACCACGTACGGGATCTTGAGAGCACGAGCAGCCCATGGCAGGCTCATGCCGCATGATCGATGGATTCGCGAAAGCCAACCTGCACGGGAGACTGCGGCAGGACCGCAAGGCACTGCTCTGGAAACTCGACGGCTTGTCCGAATACGACGCCCGCCGGCCTTTGACAGCGACCGGCACCAACCTGCTCGGCCTGGTCAAACACGTGGCCAGCGTCGAGGCCAGGTACTTCGGCGAGGTCTTCGACCGCCCTTCCCCGGAACCGCTGCCCCGGTGGCAGGACTCCGACGGCAGCGATCTGTGGGCGACCGAGGACGAGACCCGCGATCAGATCACCGGGTTCTACCGGCGCACGTGGGAACACTCGGACGCGACGATCAACGAGCTTCCCCTCGACGCGCCCGGCCACGTGCCGTGGTGGCCGGAGCCTCATGCCGACACGAACCTGTTCGCCGTCATGGTCCATGTCCTCGGCGAGTCCATCCGGCATGCCGGGCACGCCGATATCCTGCGCGAGGGCCTCGACGGCCGGACCGGGCTGCGCGCCGAGCACGAGAGGCCGATCGACGAGAAAGCCCGTGCGACCTACCGCGCGAAGATCGAGCAGGCCGCCAGGTCGGCCGTATCAATCAGGGCTTAGAGGCTGCTCACGTGACGTGATCTTCGTGCGGCATGATGCCGGTCGTGGGCCTGATCCATCGAAGTGGGGACCTTGCCCCCTGATCTTGAGCCTCACCCCAGGAGACGACCCGGACCAGATCCTCCTCGTCCACGGCACCGAACCCAGCAGCCCGTCCTAGACCGCCCTGCGCCTGCCGGCCCAATGGAGCAGGGCGGCAGCCGATACCGGTGGCGTCACAGCGCAGCCCCAGGGGCGCACGCAGCCATGGAGATGGCCACGCCGCGGCCCCGCGAGGTCGATCCGGCCCGCGCAGCCGCAAAGTTGCAGCCGGTGCGAGCGTCCGTGCGGGTTCGCCGCATGCGTATGCCCCGGCCGCACCGGGCCGGGGCATACCGGGGATGTCAGCGTCCGGGGCAGCCCGCGCGGGGGCATCAGGTCGAGGAGGGGAAACCCTCCCCGAACAACCCGAGCCAGTCACCACCCAGAACCTGCTCCTTCCACGTATCGAACGTCTTTTCGGGAACCTTGTACTTCTCGGCAACCTCGGCACGGGTGGCATGGCCGGAGGTCACGGTCAATACGATCCGCACCTTGTCCACCGCCGACAGCTTCTCCGCGGGCTTGTCCGGCAGGTCAGCGAGCCGCAGACACCCCGCCCCACCCCGCTCCCCCGGTTGCCCGGGCTGCCCTGGCTCGCCGGGCCGGCCCCCCTTGCCACCTGCCCCGCCCTTGCCGCCTTCCCCGCCACGGGCGCAACCCGCCGGAAGACCGGTGACGGCGTCGGCTCCGCGAGCACCATCGGCTCCCGAACTGCCGTCGTGGCGGGTCTGGGCGGCCGAGGATCCTCCGTACGAGCCCTCGAACGAGCAGGCGACGCCGCCGGCGATCGCGGCCGCCGTGACCACCAGGACCAAAGGACGCTTCCATACGCCGTGTGACTTCACTGGATACTCCACATCCGCGGCGGAACCGCGTGAGAAAGGCCCCGGGTCCCGGCCGGCCCGAAGGCCTGAGGCCGGGACCCGGGGTGGAGGGCCCGTATCGCTCGGCGGTGCGGGCCGTCTCCAAGAGGTGTCAGAGGATCGCCAACGGTGCTCAGAAGAAGCTGATCCCGCCGGGGCCACCGACACCGCCGGGGCCACCAGGGCCGAAGACGCTGCCGCCACCGCCGCCGGCCTTTCCGCCGTTGCCGCCATCGCCGAAGACACTGTTCCCGCCGAAGCCTCCGTTGCCGCCGCCACCGCCGGCGCCGAAGACGCTGTCCCCACCGGAGCCCGCGCTGCCGCCGTTACCGGCGTTGCCGAAGACGCTGCCGCCGCCGGAACCACCATTGCCGCCCCTGCCCCCGTTGCCGAAGACGCTTTCGCCACCGCCGCCACCGCCACCGCCGCCACCGCCGGGGCCGAAGACGCTGCCGCCGCCGGAACCACCGGAACCGCCGGCCCCACCGTTGCCGAAGACACTGCCGCCGCCGGAACCACCGGAACCGCCGGCCCCGCCGGGACCGAAGACACTGCTGCCGCCCGCGCCGCCCTCGCCGCCCTTTCCGCCGTCGGTCACCACACCTGCCGTGGCCGTGGTGCTCCTACTCATGTCCACCGTCGCCGCCGAGGCCGGCAGGGCGATGACCCCGGAGATCAAACCGGCCGATGCGAACAGCACCACCGCTCGCAGCCCACGACGCGGGGAACGAACCTGACCGGAAGCCTGAGTTTTGTGAAACATGACCGAACTCCTTAGATGGGAATCGAAATGGGAATGCCAGAGGAATATCCGGACCAGCGACGGGAACACCTGGGTGAGGAATTCCTTCTGCTGGGCTTGCCTCGTATTTCCTGTCCCGCGAGGCCCGCATCTCCAGTAGGCCCGAGCCACGGTGCCGGGTCACGTTCCGACAACACGGGACTTGACGTGGGCGAGAAGAAGGTCCAAAATCACGCGGTCGTGCGGCAGCTCGGTAAGGCCTCGTCGTCACGGCGGATCAGCCGGCGTCGGGGGTGCGCACGGCAAGGAGCCATACCGAGTCCCTCGAGGCGAGTCCGCAACAGATGGCGCGGACCACTGCGGATCACGACGCCTCCCTGCTCGTGAGCCCCAAAGGACCACAGCCGGCGTCGCGCCCCAGGACGGCCGGGAACCCCGGTCACGGCCGGCCGGCTCGTCGCTTCGACACCCGCTGGCCTCGCGGGGACGGACTGTGGCGGCCGTCGCGCCCCGGTGGGGCTTGGCCGGCCACGTGCACGTCAGCCGTCGCCGGCCGGCCCGGGCCTGAAGGACGTGAGCCTCGTGCCGACCGGAGCCGGCTGCGGCCCAGTGACACAAGCACGTCACCGACCGAGACAATAGGAGTACGCCCATGTCCGACCTGCTGCGATCCGTCATCAACGCGCACGGAGGCACGAATCGGTGGCAGGAAGTCGGAGCCATCGACGTCACTTTCAACTTCTGGGGTGCACTGCTCGACCTGAAGGGCTTCCCGGGACACTTCCTCCCCATCGCGTCCATCGACGCGCACACTCCCCGGACAACCTTCCTGCACCTCGACCGCGAGTCCGAGAACCGCTGGATCTTCACCCCCGACCGCGTGTGGATCGAACGCCCCGACGGTTCCGTGGTCGCGGAACGGAACCAGCCCCGCGCCGCATTCGCCGGCCACGTCAGGGAAACACCGTGGGACGAGCTGCACTTGACATACTTCGCCGGCTACGCCGTGTGGAACTACCTGACCATCCCGTTCATTTTCAGCGAACCCGGATTCTCAACACGCGAACTCGAACCCCACACCGAGAACGGCGAGACCTGGCGCCGGCTGGAAGTCACCCACCCCGACCACTTCCCCACACACACCAAGGTCCAGACCTTCTACTTCGGCGAGGACTTCCTTCTCCGGCGGATGGACTACGTCGCCGACGTCGTCAGCGGTGTCGCCGCGCACTACACGTACGACATGAAAACGGTGGAAGGGATCACCTTCCCGCACTTCCGCCGAGTCGTGCGTCGCAGCCCCGACGGACGCGCCCTCATCAGCGGACCCACCTCATTCGTTCTCGACTACACCCAGCTCCACATTCGCAACCGCTGAACCGATCCCCCGACTGCCGACAGGCGCCGCCAAGCGCTGCGTGAGCTGCCGGCAGCGTCGGCACGACGAGCCGGCCCCGGCCTTGTCCTCGATTGGCTTTGTTCACGAGAACCGACAGCACCTGTAAACGATGTGGCGGCACTCAGAGCTCTACAGAAATCGAACGGTTCATGACCTCAGGCAGCACGGGCCCCTGCCGAGAGTTCAGCAGGGGCCCCGCTGCGGAGGACTGCGGAGGACCGGCGCCTGTCCTCCATGAGCGGTATGCCGGCCTGCATCAGCTACCGTGTGCTGCCGGTCTGACGGTACGGCCTCACTTCAGATGCCGGGTGAAGAACCGGGCCGCGGCGTCCCCCGCGAACTGCGGGACGCCGGTGTGCCCGCCCATGTTGGCGTGCAGGGACTTCTCCTTGGAGCTGAAGGCGTCGAACAGGTCCAGGGACGCCTGCCGGTCGTTCCCTTCGTCGTCCCACTGCAGTAGGACGTGCAGCGGAATGGTGACCTGGCGGGCCTCCTCGAACATGGCGCGAGGCACGAGACTCCCGGCGAAGAGACCGGCGGCCACGATGCGCGGCTCGACGACCGCCAGCCGGATGCCGATGGAGATGACTCCCCCCGAGTACCCGACCGGACCGCCGATCTCGGGCAGCGACATGAGGGCGTCCAGGGCGGCCTGCCATTCCGGGACCGCTTTGTCGACCAGCGGGAGGATGAGGGCGTCGACGATCTCGTCGCTGACGGGCTCGCCGGCCTCCATCGCCCGGCGCAGGTCGGCGCGGGCCTGCTCGGCGGCGGGCCATCGGGGCCGGTCGCCGCTTCCCGGGAGCTCGATGGTGGCCGTGGCGAAGCCCCCCGCCGCGGAGTGCCGGGCCCGGTCCACCAGTCGGGGGTACATCTTGCGCAGGCCAAGGGGAGGGTGGCCGAGCAGGATCAGCGGCAGCGGTGCGGATGCGGATGCGGGTGTCCACAGGATGCCGGGGATCTCGCCGAGGGTGAACTCGCGCTCGAGGACGTCGCCGTCGACGCGCTGTTCGGAAGTGAAGTGCATGGTCGTGCCTTTCGGGAGTGCGCTGGAACGGCGCTCCCGGACGACCTGTCTATCGCCCGACCGTGACCCCGGAGGGGAGCACCCATGTCGATACTGCGTTCACGGGTACCACCTCCTCGATCTCTCGCACGGCCTCCGGAAATGTAGCAGTGGTCACCTCGTCCGTGTAACGAAATTTCGTGGAGTCTCCATGGCCGGATGCCGCCGGCTGGGCGCGCGGACCGATCCGGCCGAGGGCATCGGGCGACGCTCGATCCTCGCAATTTTGACTGTTCATTCCGAAAAGGTTAACCTTGCGACATGGCGAGGGTCAGAGAGTTCGACACTGAAGCGGCCGTACATGCCGCCATGGACACTTTCCGCTACAAGGGCTACGAGGGCACCTCGATCCAGGACCTGGTGGAGGCCACCGGAGTGGGCCGGGGATCGTTGTACGCGGCCTTCGGCAGTAAGGAGGGCCTGTACCTGGCGGCCATGGACCGCTATCGCCAGCTGTACGCCGTGCCGCTGATCGACATGCTGCACGCCGGAACGCCGGCGCGCGACCTGCTGCGCGAGGTGCTGGTGTCGACGGTGGACGGCATCGTCCAAGACGGCGCCCGCAAGTCGTGTCTCATCGTGGGCGCCACGACGGACCGCGTCGCCCAGGACCCCAAGGTCGCGGCGCATGTGCGTGCGACGACCTCCTCGATCGAGGACGCCCTGCGCGACGTCATCAGCTCGGCCCAGGCATCGGGTCAGCTGCCCGACACGCGCAACGCCCGCGATCTGGCCCGCTACCTCGTCGTGACGATGCAGGGACTCAAGGTGATGGGTTCCATCAATCCCGACCGCGCCTCACTCATGGCCGTCGCCGAAACAGCTGTCGAGGCCCTGGGCTGACCCCGGCCGGGGCCCTTCCGGCCCACCCGCCATGGACCTTACCGATGTCGGGCAGGTCGGGATCGCGGTGCCACCGGACCAAGAGCTCCGTCACCAGTGGCTGAGCGCGTCGGGTGGGCCATCCCGATGACGCATCAAGGCAACCGGCGCTGTGCTGCGTCCCCGGTCCGGTCAGGACGGCAGCGGGCCCTGCCCCTCCCAATGGGCGAGGGCTGCGCGCGTGGCGACGGTGTTGCTGTGGTTCAAGCCCAGGACGCGCTCCTGGTCGGATAGCAGGCGACGCAGTTCCGCCACCGCGTACGCGGGGTCCCCCGCGGAGCCCCGAAGCTGGGCAAGTTCGTGGCGGGTGGTCATGGTCTCGGGGTGAATCGCACCGAACCGCGAGAGCTGGCCGGCGAGAACGGCCTGCAGCTCGGTCACAGCCGCCTGGGTATCGCCAAGCAGGGCATGGAGTTCCGCGAGCCGCCCGCGAGTGACCAGTGTGTCCCGGTGGTCGGGCCCGAACATGCGCAACCGTTCCGGCAGAAGCGTCTCCAGCTCCGCCACGGCGCCGGCGATGTCACCGGCTTCAGCGATCCAGTGGGCCAGGTTGTGCCTGGCGACCGACACGTCGCGATGGCCGGCACCGAGGGTCCGCACCATGTCGTCCACAACCTCCCGCAGCGCGACTGCTGCCGCGTGCGGGTCCCCCGCGTCACCCAGCCAGAACGCCAGATTGCCACGAATCTGCAAGGTGTCCCTGTGGTCGGCACCGAGGGTCCGCACCACCGCCGGGAGGAGAGCACGGAGCCTGGCAATCGCACCCAAGGTGTCCCCGGCCTTCGCCTGCCAGTACGCCTGCTGGTCGGCGATCTCGAAGCCGACTGGATCATCCGGGCCGAACCTACGCGTCCAGTCCTCCAGTACCGTGCGAAGTTCGCGCGCCGCGGAACCGGGGTCGCCCGCCAGACCGCGCTGATAGCCGAGTGTGCGGCGGGCCGAAAGGGTGATCTGATGGTCCGGCGCCAGTAGCCGGGACGCATCGGCGACTACCGCCTCTCCCAGCGCGACCGCCTCGTCGAGGTCCCCGGCGTCGCCAAGTTGGTCGACAAGCCGACCACAGATGACAAACGTGTCCGAATGGTCACTGCCGAGTCGCCGGCCGGCCTCATCGGCGAGACGGCGAGTGAAGTCGATGCCCGTGGTCAGCATCGCCGCGTCAGCCAGGCTCCGAATCGTTCTCAGAAGTACCGGATGCGCACCCTCGTGCTCCTCCCAAAGTGCGTCAGGGACCGTGTCGTGGATGGCAGTGGCGTTGGACCGCAGCAGTTGCGCCTCCGTGCCGCGATCGTTCTCAGGCCAGACCTCCACGAGCGCCGTGGCAGCCGCCCTCGCCGTGGCGGTGAGCTGGTCCTCCGACAAGGCCTCGCGAGCGACGCGCTGGACGAGCGCGTGCACCCGCACCAGCGCCACCTGGTGCGTGACAAGGCTGAAGCGGTGCAGGATACGCAGTGCGTCCCGGACATCCGAACCGGCAAGCAAAGCGTCAGCCCCGGAAAGTCCCCTGCCGACGAACGCAACGGTGCTGCTGGTGGTGAACGCTGCCTCCGGGATCCCATTCGGGTCGAGGACCGCGCTCAGGGCCAAGACGCGCCTGGCCAGGCCGACAGGGGCGGAGCGGTCGGCGGCCTCCATCGACAGCGCCCAGGTCGTGGCAACCGTGTGAGTGGTGCCGTCGAACAGTGCCGCTTCGTCAGGGAAGAGGCCGCCAAGTCTACGACTGCGGTCAGCGAAGCGGCGACGGTAGGCCGCACATGTCAGATCCTGGTCGAGCATATACGCCGCCGCGTGCCCGAGCGCCAGCGGAAGGAGCCCGAGGTCCTCGGCAACCCCCTCGGCGTCATCAGCAAGTTGCTCAGGAAGCCGCGCCGTCAGATAGCCAACCGCTTCCCGTTCAGTGAACACCCCAACCTCCAGTAGTTCTCGGCCGGCCTGAAGCGTGGCATCCCGGCGCCTGGAGGTGACGACCGTGCAGCCACCGTGCCGGTCGGGCGGCCAGAGCCCTCGGACGGCGGTCGCGTCGTGCACATTGTCCAAGATGATCAACCAACGCCCCGCCTCCTCTGCCAGCCAGACCAGGAAGCGGGAGGCTGCCTGTTCGGCATCATCGTCGTCGAGCCCGAGTACCAGATCACGAGCTGCCTGCGCGTAGGTGCTCACGACGGCGTCCCGGCTGTCAGCGGCAATCCACAACAGCATGTCCACGTCCCCGGTGCTCCACCGGCGCCGGGCGAATTCGGCGGCGAGCTGAGTCTTGCCGACCCCGCCCATCCCGGACAGCACCGCCGTGCCCTGCCTCGCGAGGGTGCGCTCGAGCTCCGTGAGAGCCCGGCGTTCCTGAAACGCCTCCGCCCGGCGCGGCAGTCCAGCCCCCACCCGATGGGGGAAGGACACCGGCAGGCGCGGTGCAGGATGCACATGAAGTGCGTCGATCCTCCCGGCCGCAACCGAGCCGTCCCGTGCTTCGATCCTCAGGTCGCCGCTCACTGCGGCAGCGCACGCACCATCGTCGACCCCGTGCGCGGGTGGGCTCGGGTGAGCCGGTCCGTTCAGCCCTGGGACGGATCCGGCGCGGGAGGGCGGCTGATGCTCACACCCCCATGGATCACCGAGGCGGCAACCGAACCGCCCTCCGCCTGGATGGTGATGTCACGTCCCGCCGCAACATGGCCTGTCACGGTCCGTGCAGCTGCGTGCTCGTGCAGGAGGTCCCTCAACTCAGCGGCAAGCCGTTGCCGCTCCTCACCATCCGCGCGCTCCAGTACGTCCCGGAAGCGGTCCTGCCAGAAGGCGATCTGGCGGCTCCTCACCCGTGCCGGCTCGTCATGTGCGCTTTCGGCCCCCACGAGGAGTGCGGTTTGTTCGAGTCGTTCGCACTCGGCCTGCTGTCGCCCGCCGTCGCCGCGACCGAACCACCGGGCCACGGCGTGTCGCAGCGTGCCCCACGCGTCCGTGCCGGCGGCGGCCACCACGGCCGCACTGCCGGCAGCGGCAAGCGCCTCCAATTCCGGCCCCATGGGCGTGCCCCCTCGCTACGTGTCCCCTTGATCGCCGCACGTACCGAATAATCCTCTCAAATACCTTTCACGCCCATCAAGGCCAGAGGGACCGCAATGAACTGCGCCGGCCAGCCGAGGCCGGAATGGACATGAGCCGCTGCCGCACCATCGAGTTCCTGGTATCGCGGGCGAAGTTGTGTCCCCGCACCACTCAGCCCGGAGCCAAGAACATCGCGGGCCCGGCCGGGCAGGGCAACACACCCGGCCCAAGGACGCGCTCGGCTGGCGTTGCGTCCTTGGAAGTGGTGTACGGGTTCCTTCCGGATGCCGGCCACCGGCACCGCGTCATGGACCGACGGCGCGTGGGTGGTGGCCTCCACACCCATGGATTGCGGACGCTCCTAGGAAGCGGCCAAACGCAGCAAGGGCGAGGCCCGCGGCGCCCCGTCGGTGAGTCCGTCGAGGTGGCGCGACGGCATCTGCGGCCCTGGTGCCGGTGCGTGCCGCGTTCATCCTCGTGCGGCTTGGCGAGGGTTCCACCGCCGGCGCACGACCCTCCGAATCAACAAAAGCCTGGCCTGATGGCGCGGTGCTCGCCCATGTCGCCACACCCGCGTCACGGAGTCCGGCTGCCGTGCCCGCCAGGCTGACCGGTGAGGGTTCCCTCGAACCGGCGGTGTCACGTCGACTGGCGTACCACCAGTCGCGTCGGCAGGACGACTTCTCGCCGGCCCGTGCCACGTTGCGCGATCTCATCCAGCAGCAGGCTCGCCATGGTGTGGCCCATCTCCTCGATCGGCTGGCGCACGCTGGTCAGCGGGGGCTCGGTGTGCCGGGCCACGATCGAGTCGTCAAACCCAATGACGGCGACGTCGTCGGGTATCCGCCGGCCTGCGGCCCGAAGCGCGAGCATGGCGCCGGAGGCCGTCACATCGGAGGCGGCGAACACGGCGTCGAGGTGGCCGCGTCTTTCCAGTAGTTCACGCATGGCCGCCTGCCCGCCTTCTTCGGTGAAGTCACCGGTCGCGATCAGTCCCTCGTCGACCGTGATGCCTGCGGTCTGCAAGGCCTCGCGGTAGCCGTCGAGGCGGGCCTGGGCGACGTCCATGTCGAGTGGTCCCGTGATGGTGGCGATGCTTCGCCGGTTCCCATCCAGCAGATGCCGGACGGCCGCTCGGGCGCCGCCTTGATTGTCGGCCTGTACATGTCCCAAGGGTTCCGCAGGGCCGCGACGTCCGGCCAGGACGGTGGGGATGGCCAGTTCTGACAGCAGGTCGGGGAGAGTGTCGTCGCGGTGAACCGCCACCATCAAAACGCCGTCCACGCGCTGTTCGGTCAGATACGTGGCGAGGCGGGCTCGCTCGCTCTCGTCGCGTACGAGCAGCAGGAGCAACTGCATGTCGGTGCCCGCGAGACCTGAGGTCACGCCGCGGATGATGGCTGAGAAGTACGGCTCCGAGAAGAGCCGGGTCTCTGTCTCAGGGACGACCAGGGCGACCGAATCGGTGCGACGGGTGACAAGCGAGCGGGCCGTGCGGTTGGGAATGTAGCCGAGTTCGGCGATCGCTCGCTGGACGGCAGCGCGGGAGCGGTCGCTCACCTGGGGGGAGCCGTTGATCACCCGGGAGACCGTGCCGCGGCCCACACCGGCGCGAGCGGCTACCGCCTCAAGCGTCGGACGCCTGGCACGGGTGGTCTCGGGTGGCTGTGCGGCAGGACTCATCTTTACCTTCCGGCGTTTCGCATGGACTGCTTCATTGTGACCCCTGAAACCTCGTGGTTCGCCCCCGGCACCGTCAGGTAGGCCGAGTCATCGCGGTAAACAGGTCGTGACCTGCGGGTTTCCGGTGGTGGCCAGCCAGGAGCCGGACACATCGGCGTGACGTGTGGGACACGCTTAGGCAACGACGCTGCTTTCAACTCTTGACATCTGGGCTCCCACGAAGGAGTCTTCCGGCATGCCGCGTGGGAGCGGTCCCACGGATGGTCGGGGGCGTCTCGCGCGGCCTCGAAGAACCGAAGGCCTGTCCCTACGATCGCGCATCGAAGGCGACGTGACCAGCACTTTTGCATCACACGCCTTGCCGTGATGCTGGCCACTGCTCGACCCGAAAGGGACAGGTGCGGACCGTCGACCGCTGGCGGCCCGGATCCTTAGGTCCGTTCCCCACTGGAACAAGGAGTAGTGGAATGCGCATAACTGGCACCGGCGGCGGTCGCGGCCGCAAAGTGGCGGCCCTGACCACGTCGGTCGTGGCGGCCTCGGCAGTACTGCTTACGGGATGCGGCAGTGACGGCGGCGATTCGGACGCGTCCGGCTCCGACGGCAGCATCACCCTCACCGTGGCTGACTACGGACAGTTCGGCTACAAGGAAGCCGGTCTGTTCGACCAGTACCACAAGCTCCACCCGAACATCACGGTCAAGGAAGAGGTCACTGCCAACGAGCAGGACTACTACCCGAAGCTTCTTCAGCAGCTGAACACCGGTAGCGGTCTCGGGGACGTGACCGGCATCGAGGTCGGCCGCATCAAGGAGGTCGTCGACACCCAGGCCGACAAGTTCGCCGACCTGAGCAAGTCGATCGACGTGAACGACTGGGTGTCCTGGAAGGAGAAGCAGGCCACCACGAAGGACGGTGCGGTCATCGGCGCCGGCACGGACATCGGTCCGATGTCGCTGTGCTACCGCAAGGACCTCTTCGAGCAGGCCGGCCTGCCGAGCGACCGCGAGGACGTCGCCAAGGCCGTCGCGGGCGGCTGGGAGGACTACCTCAAGCTCGGTGAGCAGTACAAGGCGAAGGCGCCCAAGGGGACCTTCTTCATGGACTCCGCGAGCGCGATGTACAACGCGGTCGTCAGCTCGGACGCCAAGCAGTACTACGACGCCGCCGGCAAGCCGGTCTACAAGGACAGCCCGGCCGTGCAGCAGGGCTGGGACCTGGCCGCCGAGGCCGCGCAGAAGAAGCTGACCCAGGGCCTGCCGCAGTTCACCGACGCCTGGACCGCCGCGCTGCGCAAGGGCTCCGTCGCCACCGTGGCGTGCCCCGCGTGGATGGCCAACCAGATCTCCAACAACTCCGGCGAGGCCTACAAGGGCAAGTGGGACATCTCCCGCGCGCCCGGTTCCACCGCGGCCAACTGGGGTGGCTCCTTCCTGGCCGTCCCCAAGGGCGGCAAGCACGTCAAGGAGGCCACCGACCTCGTCAAGTGGCTGACGGCCCCCGAGCAGCAGGCCGCTGTGTTCAAGGCGGCCGGTATCTTCCCGTCCAACCAGGGCGCCTACGAGCTCCCCGACGTGAAGAACGCGACGCTGGAGTACTTCAGCGGCGCGCCGATCGGCCAGATCTACGCCGAGGAGGCCAAGACCATCCCCGAGGCCGTGCTCGGCCCGAAGGACGGCGTGATCAAGGACGCGATCTCCAACCAGATCAACAACATGGAGCAGCGGGGCACCAAGCCCGCCGACGCGTGGAAGGCTGCGACGGAGACGATCGACAAGGCGATCGGCTGACGCACTCCGGTGCGGGCGGGGCCCTGACCGCCGCCCGCACCGGACCCGCCGCGCCGGCTCGGCTCGTCCGGGCCGGTACGGCGGGTCCGGGCCAGGCAAGGTCCTGACCACGGCGGCCACCCGGCTCCGTGGCGCGCTGAGCGCGGCGGCGCCTTCCGGCGCCGTCCCCGCACCGCCCCGGATCCTCCGGCCGCCGACCACTGCCGGTCCCGGCGCTGGATCCGGTCGCCGCAGGTGAGCGACGACGGGGCCGGTTGTCCGGCGGCTGCCAGGCCCTGCCTCGCACGTACCTCACGGCCGGCGCGCGAGGCGAGCCGTTACCGTACCGACTTTGGGGCGTGAGGGGACCGGCATCCGGCCCTGCGCATCACGTCTTCGGTCCCGTCCTCACCCGGCCGAATCCCAGACAAGGACCTCCTCCGTGGCAACAACAACCCCCACCCGCGACGCCTACGGCCCGCCGTCCGGCGGCTCCGGATCCGCGTCGAACGGACGTCGGCGGGCGTGGCGAAGCCGGCTGTGGCGCTTCGACGACATGGCGTCGCCCTACGCGTACATCGCCCCCTTCTTCCTCATCTTCGGCGCCTTCGGTCTCTACCCGCTCATCTACACCGGGTGGATAGCCCTGCACCGGGTCGAGTTGACGGGTCTCAACCAGTCGGAGTGGGTCGGCTTCGACAACTTCGCCAAGATCCTCCAGGACTCCGAGTTCTGGACGTCGGTCTCCAACACCTTCGTGATCGGCGTCATCTCCACGGTTCCGCAGCTGCTCGTCGCGCTGGGCCTCGCGCACCTGCTCAACTACAAGCTGCGTGCCAGCACCTTCTGGCGGACCGTGATCCTCACCCCCTACGCCACCTCGGTCGCGACCGCCGCGCTGGTTTTCGCGCTGGTCTTCCGAGCCGACGGCGGCCTGCTCAACTGGGTGCTGCACTTCTTCGGCGCCGGCAACACCGACTGGGGCAACGGTCACTGGACGTCCAAGATCGCCATCTCGGTCATCGTGATCTGGCGCTGGACCGGCTACAACGCGCTCATCTACCTCGCCGCCATGCAGGCGGTGCCGACCGATCTGTACGAGGCCGCCTCGATCGACGGGGCCTCGCGGTGGCAGCAGTTCCGCAAGGTGACCATTCCCTCGCTGCGGCCGACGATCCTGTTCACGATCGTCATCTCCACGATCGGCTCCATGCAGCTGTTCGGCGAGCCTCTGCTGCTGCAGGGCGGAACCCTCGGATCCACCGGTGGCAGTGAGCACCAGTACGAGACCCTCAGCATCTATCTCTACAACTACGGCTGGAAGCTCGGACACCTGGGCCCCGCCGCGGCCGTGGCCTGGGCGATGCTCGTCCTGCTGCTGCTCATAGCCCTGATCAACTGGATCGTCAGCCGGTTCGTGCGCAAGAGCGCGGCCTGACGGGAGCGAATTCGATGACCACGACCAGTCCCACCAGCACCGCACCGAACCTCGCTCCCACAGGGCGGACCGAGACCCAGGGCAAGGGGCGCAACCGCCTGAAGCTCGGCGCCGGCCAGCAGCTCAAGGGCGGCCCACTGACCTACGCGGCCCTCGTCATCGTCGGCCTGGGGTCGATCTTCCCCCTGTACTGGACCCTGGTGGCCGCCTCGCATGATCAGCAGCGGGTGCTCGACACCCCGCCGCCGCTCGTGCCGGGCGGCCGACTGTGGAGCAACCTCCAGTCGGCCTGGGAACAGGCGAACCTCGGCAAAGCCATCGTCAACAGCGTCATCGTCGCCGGCAGCATCACGATCGCGACGCTGTTCTTCTGTACGCTCGCCGGCTACGCCTTCGCCAAGATGCGCTTCCGCGGGCGCGGCTTCCTGATGACGGCAGTCATCGCCACCCTCACCATCCCGCCGCAGCTCAGTGTCGTCCCGCTCTTCAAGTTGATGGCGGACATCGGCTGGGGCGGGCAGCTGGAGTCGGTGATCTTCCCGACCCTGGTCGGCGCCTTCGGTGTCTTCTTCATGCGCCAGTACCTCCTCGAGGCCCTGCCGTACGAGCTGGTCGAGGCGGCCAAGGTGGACGGCGCGAACAACCTCAGGATCGTCTGGAGCGTGGTCCTGCCCGTGGCGCGGCCCGCGATGATGGTGCTGGGCATGCTCACCTTCGTGCAGGCGTGGAACGACTTCTTCTGGCCCTTCCTCGCCCTGAACCAGACGAACCCCACCATCCAGGTGGCCCTCGGCCAGCTCAGTGCCTCCTACACCCCCGACCAGAGCATCGTCATGGCGGGCGCCCTGATCAGCACCGTGCCGCTGCTGCTGGTGTTCGTCATCTTCGGCAAGCAGATCGTCGGGGGCATCATGGCGGGCGCCGTGAAGGGCTGACCCCGCCCGCGCCGGGAGGGCTTCCCGTCCACCGGTCCGTACACCGTGCGGCCGGTACCGGACGGGCACCCGCCCCCGCGGCCCACATCCTTCTTCCGTGCCGGACCACGCTGTCCGGCCTGTTCACCGATCCTTTTGGAGCGTCCTCAGCATGACCGCCGTACGACCCGAGGCGAGCGCTCGGCCGGCCTCGGCCACTTCCTTCCCGCAGGACTTCATCTGGGGGGCGGCCACCGCCGCGTACCAGGTGGAGGGAGCCGCCGCCGAAGACGGCCGCACCCCGTCGATCTGGGACACCTTCAGCCACACCCCCGGCAAGGTGCGCAACGGCGACACCGGCGACATCGCCGCCGACCACTACCACCTCTACCGCGACGACGTGGCCCTGATGAAGGACCTCGGCCTGGGGGCGTACCGGTTCTCCGTCTCGTGGTCCCGGGTCCAGCCCACGGGGCGCGGGCCTGCCGTCGAGCGGGGCCTGGACTTCTACCGCCGGCTCACCGACGAACTGCTGGAGGCCGGCATCACCCCCGTCGCCACCCTCTACCACTGGGACCTGCCCCAGGAGCTGGAGGACGCGGGCGGCTGGCCGGACCGTGACACCGCCTACCGATTCGCCGAGTACGCCGACATCATGGCCCGCGCGCTCGGTGACCGGGTCGGCGTGTGGACCACGCTGAACGAGCCTTGGTGCTCGGCGTTCCTCGGCTACGGCTCCGGAGTGCACGCACCGGGCCGCACGGACCCGGCCGCCACCCTGCGCGCCGCCCACCACCTCAACCTGGGCCACGGCCTCGCGATCGGGGCACTGCGCGCGGCTCTGCCGGCATCCGCCCAGACCTCCATCACGCTCAACCTGCACCAGGTGCGCCCCCTCACCGACCGGGCCGAGGACGTCGATGCCGCCCGCCGTATCGACGCGGTCGGCAACCGGGTCTTCACCGGCCCGATCCTCGACGGCGCCTACCCCGAGGACCTGCGCCAGGACACCGCGCACATCGTCGACTGGGACAGTCTGGTGCACGACGGCGACCTGGCCGAGATCTCCCGGCCCATCGATGTGCTCGGCGTCAACTACTACTCGCCGACCGTCGTCTCGCTGCCCGCCGACGGCGCCGGCAACACCAAGAACGACGGCCACGGTGCGAGCGACCACTCGCCGTGGACCGGCTCCGAGCACATCGCGTTCCACCTCGCCAACGACAATGTGACGGCGATGAACTGGGCCATCGACCCCAAGGGACTGCACACCCTGCTGACCGACCTGGCGAAGTCGCACCCCGAGCTGCCGCTCATGGTCACCGAGAACGGCGCCGCCTTCGACGACTACATCTCGCCCGAGGGCGTGGTGAACGACCCGCAGCGGATCGCCTACCTCCACGCCCACCTGGACGCCGTACGTCAAGCCATCGCCGATGGCGCGGACGTCCGCGGCTACTTCCTGTGGTCGCTCCTCGACAACTTCGAGTGGTCCTACGGCTACTCGAAGCGCTTCGGCACGGTTTACGTCGACTACTCGACGCAGCGCCGTATCCCGAAGGCGAGTGCCCACTGGTACGCGGACGTGATCCGAAAGAACGCGCTGCCCACTGCCGGCGAGTAGAACAACAGCTGAATGTCCGGCCGACGAGGCGCCGTCACGTCAGTGGCGGCGCCTCGTCGGGGGGGGGGGGGGGAGCAAGGTCGAAG
>NZ_CBDRCM010000031.1:0-87082 GCF_965342435.1 Actinacidiphila sp. bgisy160
CGCGACAACGATCCTCAAGCTCACTTGATGTCCCTCCACACTCTCGGTTTGCTGATTACGGCAGGTTGCGGGCCATGACGATGCGCTGGACCTGGTTGGTGCCCTCGTAGATCTGGGTGATCTTGGCGTCGCGCATCATCCGCTCCACCGGGTAGTCCCGCGTGTACCCGTAACCGCCCAGCAGCTGCACCGCGTCCGTGGTGACCTCCATCGCCACGTCCGACGCGTAGCACTTGGCCGCCGCACCGAAGAACGTCAGGTCCGCGTCCGACCGCTCGGACTTCGCCGCCGCCGCGTACGTCAGCTGCCGCGCCGCCTCCAGCTTCATCGCCATGTCGGCCAGCATGAACTGGATGCCCTGGAACTCGGCGATCGCCTTGCCGAACTGCTTGCGCTCCTTCACATAGCCCTTGGCGTAGTCCAGCGCGCCCTGCGCGATGCCGATCGCCTGCGCCGCGATCGTCACGCGCGTGTGGTCCAGGGTGCGCATCGCCGTGGCGAAGCCCGTGCCCTCCGCACCGATCATGCGCTCGGCGGGGATCCGCACATTGTCGAAGTACACCTCACGGGTGGGCGATCCCTTGATGCCCAGCTTCTTCTCCGGGGCCCCGAAGGACACGCCCTCGTCGCCCTTCTCCACCACGAAGGCCGATATGCCCTTGGAGCGCTTGTCCGGGTCGGTCACGGCCATGACGGTGTAGAACTCCGAGACACCCGCGTTGGTGATCCACCGCTTCACGCCGTTGAGCACCCAGAAGTCCCCGTCACGCACGGCGCGCGTCTTCATCCCCGCCGCGTCGGAGCCGGCCTCCGGCTCCGACAGGCAGTACGAGAACATGCCCTCGCCACGCGCCAGCGCGCCCAGGTACTTCGCCTTCAGCTCCTCCGAGCCGGACAGCTGCACCGGCAGCGACCCCAGCTTGTTCACCGCCGGGATCAGCGAGGACGAGGCGCACACCCGCGCCACCTCCTCGATCACGATCACCGTCGACAGCGCGTCCGCACCCGCGCCCCCGAACGCCTCCGGCACGTGCACCGCGTGCAGGTCGTTGGCCTCCAGGGCGTCGCGCGCCTCCTGCGGGAAGCGACCCTGCTCGTCCACCTCCGCCGCGAACGGCCCGATCTTCGCCTCGGCCAGCGAACGCACCGCGTCCCGGAGCATGTCGTGCTCCTCCGACGTCCGGAAGAGGTCGAAATTGTCACTCACGTCCGTTACTCCAGTCCGCGTCAGGCTTCCATGGCATCGAGTACCCTCAATTATGCACACTCAGTGCCATTGATCGACGGTCCCCCGGTGTTAGGTTCGCCTCCATGACCACGAAGCCCCCGATGCGGGACGCCCTCGTCGCCGCGGCCTTCCAGCTCTTCCTGGAACGCGGCTACGAGGCCACGACCATCGACGACATCGTCACCCTCGCCGGCGTCGGGCGCCGGTCGTTCTTCCGATACTTCCCCTCCAAGGAAGACGTGGTCTTCCCCGACCACGAGCGCGCGCTCGCCGACATGACCCGCTTCCTGGAGGCCAGCGCCGACACGGACGACCCGGTGACGCGGGTCTGCGACGCGGCGCGCCTGGTGCTCACCATGTACGCCGAGAACCCCACCTTCTCCGTGCAGCGCTACCGCCTCACCAAGCAGGTGCCCGGCCTGCGGGCATACGAACTCTCGGTCGTCTGGCGTTACGAGCGCGCGCTCGCCGACTACCTCGGGACCCGCTACGCCGACCGCCCCGACGGCAAGCTCCGGGCCGACGTGATCGCGGCAGCCGTGGTCGCCGCGCACAACAACGGCCTGCGCACCTGGCTGCGTTCCGGCGCGGAGGGCGACGCCGGCGCGGCCGTGGACCACGCGCTGGAATTCGTCCGCAGCGCCTGGAACCGGGAGGGCACCGCGCGGCAGGGCGCCCCGGAGGCGGAGGACGACGTGGTGATCGTGATCACGAAGCGGCGGACGCCCATGTGGCGTGTCGTCCGGGAGATCGAGGCGGGCTTGGCGGAGGAGGAGTCCCCCGCATAGGACCCCACTCGGGGCACTCAGTGCCTTCCCAAAGTGCACTCAGTGCCATATGGTGTGCGCCATGGATGACCGGACTCTCGACGCGCACGACGAATCGGTTGACGGCGGGCTGCTGGTCCAGCGCTGCCGTTGGTGCGGCAACACCGCCTTCCAGCGCCTCCTCTGTCCCACCTGCGCCTCCACGGAGCTCGAAGAGGTGCGCAGCGACGGCACGGGGGTGATCGTCCGATCGCTGCGGGACACGTCCCTCGTCGACCTCTCCGACGGCTTCTCGGTGCGGGGCCGGATCGTCGGCGCCTCCCCGACGCAGGTGCGCAGCGGCGCCCGCGTCCGGCTGGCCCGCACCGCCGGCGGCGAGGCGGGCGGGCTCCTCTTCGAGCTCTGCGAGCCGCCCGCTTCGCAGTACACCTGGTAAACACCCCCGGCCGCCGCCTCCCGTACGTCAGTTGTGCTCGGGGTGCTGGGGCATCGCGGACAGCAGTGGGTTGAGGAACAGCAGGACGCGGGCCAGCGCCGCGGGCGTCACCAGGGAGTACAGCTGGGGGCCGAAGGGGCCCTCCCCGATGACGGCGCGACGCTCCCGCGTTGGGGCCGGTCGGCCCCTCCTCGCGCTCCCGGGTGCCGGAGCACCCTGGTGGTGAGGGCGTACCGGACGAGAGGGAGGACGCGATGACCACCACCACGACGGGCCTGCTCGACGCATTGCCCCCGGAGACCCGCGGGCGACTGCTGGAACTGGCGCGTGAAGTGTCCTTCCCGGCCAGGGCCCGGATCTTCGAGGAGGGGCACAAGGCCGACCGTTTCTGGATCATCCGCACCGGCTCGGTCGCGCTCGACCTGCACGTGCCCGGCCGGCAGCCCGCCGTGGTCGAGACCCTCGGCCCGGGTGACCTGCTCGGCTGCTCGTGGCTCTTCCCGCCCTATTGCTGGCATCTGGGCGCGCGGACGCAGAGCCCGGTGAGGGCGGACGAGTTCGACGCCACGTTGGTACGGGCGCTGTGCGAGGCCGACGCGGTGTTCGGGCGGGCGGTCGCCCGCCGGGTCGCGCAGGTCGTCGCGCACCGCCTTCAGGGGGCTCGCACCCGGCTGCTGGACCTGTACGGTCCGCAGGGCAGCGGCAGCACGGCGCACTGAGGAGCGCGTGGCCGGTGGCACCGGGCGCGCGCCCCGGCACTGCGGCCCGACGAAGCGATGGCCGACGTGCGCCTCCCCGCCGACGGCACCGGCGTCGGGAAGCTGCGCTCGCGCATGCTGGGGCTGGCCTGTCTGATGCTGACCTCCTTCGACGACGCGCCGCTGGACGCGATCACGGCCGGTGCGCCGGTTATGTGCTGAGCAGATCAAGGGCTCCGAACTGGCCTCCGGGGTCCGGACGGTGGCCTCGGGCCAGCCGATGCTCGACCCGGCCACCACCGCCCGCCTGATGCACAGCCTGCGCGAGCACGAGCAGCAGCCGGAGCCGCGGGACGAGGCGCCGGCCGGTCCGACCTCGCGCGAGCGGGAGATCCTGGAGCTGGTCGGCGAGGGACTGACCAACCGGCAGATCGGGGAACGGCTGTTCCTGTCGGAGAAGACGGTCGAGAACCATGTCTCCCGGATGCTGGACGAGCTCGGCGTCGAGCGCCGCATCCAGGCGGCCGTGCCCGCCACGCAGCGCCAGCACACCGGCGGCGCACCGGGACCGGGTCCCTGAGGGGACATACCCGGATACAGCGCCTTCGCGCGCCGGCACGGTTGGCAAGCACCGCACCCCCCGACGGCACGCGTGCCGGTCAGCGCGAGCCGCCACCACGGCGGCACCGGCGCCTGCCGGTGTGCGTGAGCCGGCCGGGCGGGACGGCTTCGCAGGGATGCCCCGGCGACCCAGGCGGTAGGGCCGGTCGGCCCTCCCCACGGGGCGTCGCGACGTGCAGGGTGGAGCACGCGCCGTCCGGAGGGAGCGCGTCATGAATCCCACCACGCTCAACGGGGCGACCCTGGAGAAGCTGATCTCCGCCGCTGTCGCGGCGCCCTCGTTCCGCGGCAGCCGGCCCTGGCGTTACCGTCTCGATCCGGACACCGGCACGTTCCAGGTGCGCGCGGTCCCCGAACCGGGCGTCCCGGACTCCGAGGCGGCGGCCCGCGCCCTGCACGTGTCCGTCGGCGCCGCCGTGTTCAACCTGCGGGTCGCGCTGGCGCACTTCGGCTGGGAGACGGCCGTGCGGCTGCTGCCCGTCCCCGGCGACCCCGACCTGCTCGCCGCCGTGCGCCCGATCGGCCCGCGCCACGTCGGCGACCACGCATACCGGGATCTGTACGACGCGATCTGGCGGCGGCACAACTGCCGTACGCCGTACTTCGCGCACTGCCCCACCGGGGCGGTCGTGCTGGAGCTGATCGACGCCGCGCACGCGGAGGGAGCGTCGTTGACCCTGCCCCGCACGGAGGAGGCGCTGCGGCTGCTGCGGCTGACCGCGGAGGCCGAGCAGCGCGGTGCGACGGGCACGGGCCGCGCCGTCGGTTCCGGGGGCCGGGTCCACGAGGAATCGGGGGCCGGAACGGCCGCCTTGGCCGATCCCGGGCCGCGGTCGCTGGTCGCGGTGCTGTGCACGCCGCACGACACGTGCGCCGACTGGCTGCGGGCGGGGCAGGCGATGGAGCGGGTGGTGCTCCTGGCGACGGCGCACACCGTCCACGCGACACTGCTGCACGAGGCGATGCAGTGGCCGGACCTGCGGGCGGCGATGCGCACCACGGACTGCGGTCCGGGCCTGGTACAGATGCTCATCCGGTTCGGTGCCTCGGCGTCCGGGTACGGCGCGCCGCAGGTGCCGGTCCGCGAGACCGCGCAGTGGGGCTGATCAGCGCGTACCCCGGCCGTCCGACGGCACCCGCCAGACCAGGCGGGTGCCGCCGTGGTCGGGTCTGTCGAGCGTCATCGTTCCGCCCGGCTTCCCGGCGCGCAGCGCGAGGTCGGCCAGTCCGCCGCGGCGCCCGTGCCCGGGAAGCCCACGCCGTCGTCGCTGACCGTGCGGGTCAGCGTGCCGGAGCCGACGACCAGGGACACCTCCGCGGCGTGGGCCCTGGCGTGCCGGGCCACGTTCGACAGGGCCTCGGCAAGCACGGCCATCACGTGGTCGGCGACCACGGCCGGCACATCGGTGTCGATCAGCCCCTCCATGCGCAGCGACGGGGGTGAAGCCCAGGCCGGGCACGGCCTCCTCCACCGCCTTCGCCGTCCGCACCCGCAGCCCCTGGCGGCCGGGGCCGGTGTCGTGACTGCGCAGCCCGAAGATCGTCGAGCGGATGATCTCGATCGTCTCGTCCAGGTCGTCCACGGCCCGCAGCAGCCGCTCGCTCGCCTGCGGGTGGCCCACGAAGCGCATCGCGCCCTGCAGCGTCATCCCGGTGGCGAAAGCAGGGCGCTGGTGATCTCCGCACACAGCGCCACCTTGGCGGCGGGACGCGCGCAGCGACGCCGCTATTCGTGGCCCCGTTCCCCTGGCGGTACGGCCGCCCAGTGCTCGATCTGCTCGTCGGGCGCGAGCCGGGACAGGGCCTCGCCGAGCCTGCGGCAGACCAGCTCGATCTCGCGGCGGGTGTGCTCCCGTTCGGTGACGGTCGCCGACAGCAGCAGGGCGGTCAGGGCGGCGGACCCGTTGAAGGCCTGGAGGGTCGCCATCTTGGCGAAGAGGTCGAGCCCCGCGAACGGGCCGGACCCGGCCGCGGCGGCGTCGATCGCGATGAGCGAGGTGATCAGGGCGCAGGGCGCGGCGCCGGCCAGCTGGAAGCGGAACGCGGCCCAGATCAGCAGCGGTGAGACGAGGAAGAGCAGCCCGGGCGTGCTGTGGGTGGCCACGACCGTGACGAGCGCGGTGCCGGCGAGCAGGGCCGCCGCCTCCGCCCAGCGGTACGGCGGTACCCCTCGCGGCGGCCGGACGTTGCGCAGGACGAGCAGCAGTGGCGCGATCACCAGCACGCCCATCGCGTCGCCCGTCCACCAGACCGACCAGGTGGACCAGAAGGCGCCGGCCGGTACGGCCCCGGAGGCCACCAGCACGCCGCTGCCGATCGTCGCGCTGATCAGCATCCCGCCGAGTGCGCCGAGGAACACCAGGGCGAGAGCGTCCTGCAGCCGGTCGAGTTCGACGCGGAACCCCACCCTGCGCAGCAGCAGGCAGGCGCACACCGGGGCGAGGGTGTTGCCCGCCGCGATCCCCAGCACGGGCAGCAGGGACGGCCCGATCGCGATGTTGACGACGAACGCGCCGATCGCGATCCCCGGCCACAGCCGGATGCCGCCGAGCAGCAGGCCGACCAGGGCGATCCCGGTCGGCGGCCACATCGGGGTGACCTGGCCGCGCACCAGCTGCTGCTCCAGGCCGATGCGGGCCGCGCCGTAGTAGGCGGCCGCGATGGCCAGGACCCACAGGGCCGTGGCGCTGCGGCCCCGGAGCCCCTCTGCGTGTCCGCCGGCGGCGGTCATCGCGGTGCCGCCCCGCAAGGTCCGCCGTGCGCGAGGACGAGCACGGCGGCGTCGTCACTGTGCCCGGTGAGGTCGGCCACGGCGATCACCCGGGCGGCCAGTTCGTCCGGGTCCGCGGTGCAGCCGGCGGCGGCCAGCTCCGCCACGCGTGCCAGCCCCTCGTCGATGGGATGCCCGGGCCCTTCCACCACGCCGTCGGTGACCAGTACGAAGGCACCGGAGCCGGCCAGAACGCGGCGGGTCGAGGGGTACTTCTCTCCGTCGAGGATGCCCAGCGGCAGGCCGCCCTCGTCGAGCACGATCTCGCAGCCACCGTCGTCGGTGGCCCACACCGCCGGCACGTGTCCGGCGCGGGCGTCGACCAGTTCGCAGGTCGCGGGGTCGAAGCGGAGGAAGGTGCAGGTCACGAAGGGGGCGGACCCCATGGAGATCAGCAGGTCGTTGGTGCGGGCGAGCACATCCGCCGGTTCCGTGGTGGCGACGGCGACGGCACGCAGACAGGTGCGCACCTGGCCCATGTAGGCGGCGGCCTCGACGTCGTGGCCCTGTACGTCGCCGATCGCGCAGCCGACGCTGCCGTCCGCCATGGGGAACACGTCGTACCAGTCACCGCCGATGTCGAGCCCGTCACGGGCGGGGGCGTACCGGCCCGCCACGCGCAGTCCGGGGACGGCCGGGAGTGCGGCGCCGAGGGTGTGCCGCTGGAGTGCGGCGGCCAGCTCCACCCGGGCCTGCTGCATCTTGATCCGCTCGAGGATGCGGCCGGTGAGCTGTCCGAGTGTGTGCAACAGCTCCTCGGCGCTGCTGGAGGGAGCGGTGTGACGTCGGGACATGGCACCAACGCTCCGTCCTTGGGCACTCGCGCCACTCTCACCTTACGCCCGCGAGCCCTCCCGCACCCCTTTCAGAGCCAGCCGCGGCGGGCAGCCTGCCATGCGAGCTGCATGCGGGTGGCCGCGCCGGCGAGCGTCATCATGTGCTGGATGTGGCGCTGCACGGTGCGCCGGCTCAGGCCCATCTGGCTGGCGATGGCCTTGTCTGCGACGCCCGCGACGAGCAGCGACAGCAGCCGGCGGTCGGTCTCGCACAGCGGGTCCGCTTCGCCGGCTCCGTCGGTGCCGCTCATCGCGCCGGACGCGCTGACGTGCAGCGGTACCGCGTCCTCCCAGTAGCGTTCGAACAGCGCGGTCAGCGCCTCCAGGAGGCTGCTGTCGCGCAGCAGCGCCGCGGTCGGTTCGTTGGGGCTGCCGTGCGGGCCGCCGGGGACCAGGGGACAGATGGCTATGGTGCGGTCGGCGACCGCCAGCCGCAGCGGCAGGTGGGGCACGGAGCGGGCCATCTCCCCGGCCTGGACGCCCTCAACAACGTTGTCGATGGCCCCCTCGTCGTCGAAGAACGCCCGCTCGTACAGGACGCGGTAGCGCACACCGCGGGCCAGGGCGTCGTATTCGGCGCGGTTGCTGCCCGAGGGCATGGCGACGTACTGCGCCTTGCAGAACCAGAGCATCTCGTGGCGTGCGTTCTCCTGCATCTGCCGCAGGTGCTGGCGCAGCGCCTCACTGCCGGTGATCACCTCGATGAGCTGGCCGGCGTCCTGGCGGCGCGCGGTGCTGCGGTAGCTCTCCAGCAGGTCGGTGACCGCGGTGCGGGCCTTGTCGAGGGCGTCGGCCTGACGTTGCAGCCGCGGCAGCAGGGCCACGTCGGGCGGGGTGGCTGCGTACTGCCGGGGGAAACCGTCGGTCGGGCTGGCCAGCCCCTTGGTGGCGAGGGCGGCGAGGACGCCCTCCGTCTGGCCGGGCGGGAGGCCCGTCTGGGCGGCGACCTCGTCCGCCGAAGCGGTCGCGGTGGTGACCAGAAGCCGGTAGACGGTCTCCTCGACCGCGGTGAGACCAGCCGCCTCGAGCATGCCGCGTTCCTCCGGGTACAGGACGGTCCGCACGGCAGGCGCGCAGTCCGCGCACAAGCCGCACATATCGTTAAAGCTTGGACTATACCCGGGAAATGTTTCGTGCCAATGGCACGGCGGGTGCAGGGGCCCACACTCCCCTGCACCCGCCGCAGTGTCAACGGTGACGCCCCACCGTCACCGTCGTCCGGAGGACCCCGTTCCGCTGTGCAGATAGGCGCGGTCCACCGTCTGCCGGACGCTGTTGCCCGCAGCGTCGGTCGCGGTCACACGCAGCGTCACATAGGCGTCGCCGCGCACCCGCGACGGACGCTCCACGGTGGCGGTGAAGCCGCTGCCCTTGCGGGCCGTGCGCGCCGTCGTCCAGGTCTTCCCGTCGTCGTAGGACGTCTCCACCCGCAGGGTCACCCCGCGCGGCGCGGCCATGCCGTCCTGCATCCGCACGTTCAGGCCCAGGTCGTACCGCCGGGCGGAGCCCACCGCGTTGCGGGCGTCGACCGGTACGGCGTAGTCGACCTGGAGCAGCGGCAGCAGCGTCATGTCGGCGGCGGCACCGGAGCGGAACGACCACGAGGTGCGGGTGCCGACGCCGAAGCGCCAGTCGTCCGATACCCGGGTGGTCGCCAGGTCCAGCCGGTACTCGGCATCGCCCGCGGGCACCTCGAAGTCGCCCCACGCGCCATGGCCGGACTCGGCGATCCGCTGCCCGTCGCGGTAGAGCACCGCGACGGCGGTGTCGTCCAGCGACGCTCCGTCGCCGGCGCGGGCCGCGCCAGTTCCGATGCCGCCACCGAAGCCGTTGATCTCGTAGAACGAATAGTGGCCGGTACCGGAGTCGTTGAACTCCGGAACGAAGAGGGACAGGGTGTTGCCCCTGCGCACCGACGGCCAGGCCGCACCGCGCGGAATCGACGGACGGACCACGGCCCCGAACCAGCGCTCCGTGGCCTTCTGACCGGGCCGGTAGGTGCGCGGCACGTTGTGCATGCCTGCCCCGAGCGGGGTGTCCATGCCGAAGACGACGTTGTGGTGCACGGTGTGGCGCCACAGGGTGTCCCCGCCGGTCACGTACTCCACACGCTCGCGGCCCGTCGGCACCTCACGGCTGTACTGGAGCCAGGCGGTGTCCTGGTACGGACGCCACCCGAAGCGCTGCTCACTCGCCCACTGCGAGGCGCCGGTACGGGTGTAGGTGCTGCGGACCACGGCGCTCTCGCGCTCGGAGACGGTGTGCACCAGGTTCTTCGGAACGAAGCCCTTCGACACCTGCATCACGTCGTACAGGTACGGGCTGCGCACCGTGCCGGAGAACTCCACCGTGGTGGTGCGCTCGTTGATGCTCTTGAGGAGCGCGGTGCCCTCCGCCGCGCCGGCGCGCATGGTGGGCAGGGCCATCCGGTCGCCGGTCGGGCTCCACCGCGTCCAGGGGTAGAAGCCGTCCTCCACGACCAGCGTCAGCGCCTTGGCCCCGGCGGCCGCGGCCGCCTCGGCGAGCTCCCGTTCATCGGTGAAGTGCCAGCGGACGACGGCCAGTTTGCCGCGGACGCCGGCCTTCTGCAGCTCGGCCGCGGTGCCGGTGCCGGCGTCGACGGCGGTCAGCTTGGCGCCCTTGTCGTCGAAGGCCGGGGACGCGGGCATGTAGTACGGGGTGAAGGCCTGCGACGTGCCGGAGACCTTCGCCCGCAGTTGCGGGGCGACCAGCTGCCAGCGCGAGGCGTACTCGAAGTCGCCGTCGGTGACGCGCGCGGTGGGGCTGACGTAGATCCGCTTGGCGATGTCGAAGAACATCACGCCCTGGAGCAGGCCGTTGCCGTCGATCTTCCGGTACGTCTGGTAGCTGAGGATGCCGCGCTGCTCGGCGGGCCGGGGCGTGCGGATCTTCACCTCGGTGACCTTGGAGGCGTCGAGCGTCACCGTGGTGTCCTTGGTGACCTTCACCTCCGGGTTGACCACCTCGCGGAGCTCCTGGCCGTCCGCGGCGTTGTCCAGCATGCCGAAGCTGAGCTGATACGTGCCCTCCTCGACCTCGGCCACTGCGGGCTCGAAGCCGCTGTACTCCACGAACCCGTCGGCGCCCCAGATCGTCGGCGCCGCTCCCTCGATGACCTTGCCGTCGCGGTCGCGGGCGACCACGGTCAGCTTGTGCTTGGGGGCGTGCACTTCGAGGCTGACGGTGGTGTGCGCGACAATGGTGCCGTCGTCCGCCGTGGCGGTGACGAAGCCGTAGTACTTCCCGCGCGAAGCGTGGGCCGGGTCGGTGCTCAGCGGGACGTCGGCGGTGGCGCCGGGCGCGAGGCTCACGGTGCCGGAGCCGAGGGTGACGACCCCTTCGGGCAGCGCGCGCCCGGTTCCGGTGGACAGCGTGACGGCCAGCTTCAGGTCGGCCTTCTTGTCACCGGTGTTGGTGTAGCGCACGGTGGCCGCCTGCTGCCGGCCCGCCGTTCCGCCGTTCTGGACCGGGGGCAGCGCGATCGTGCCGGTCGCGGTGATCGGGCCGGTCGCGGTGGCCAGGTCGATCCGGCCGCCGCCCTGCTCGGTCACCTTGGTGCCGGGCACCGTGCGCGAGGTGCTGATCAGCGCGTCCTTGATCTGCTGCGCGCCCCAGCCCGGGTGCTGCTGCGCCAGCAGCGCCGCGGCGCCCGCGACGTGCGGAGTGGCCATCGACGTGCCCGAGGCGGCGACATAGTTCGCGTCGACCGGGTCCCCCATGGTGGTGCCCGCGGCACGGGCGGCCACGATGCCCACACCCGGCGCGGTCACGTCGGGCTTGACGGCGCCGTCGCCGAAGCGCGGGCCGCGGCTGGAGAAGGAGGCGAGGGAGTCGTCCCGGTCCACGGCGCCGACGGTCAGCGCGGCGTCGGCGGCGCCCGGCGAGCCGACGGTGGAGGCGCCCGGGCCCGCGTTGCCCGCGGCGATGACGAACAGCGTGTCCGTCGACGCGGTCAGGGTGTTGACGGCCTGGCTCATCGGGTCGGTGCCATCGGTCTGGATGTCCGCACCGAGGCTCATGTTGACGACCTTGGCGTGCTCGCCCGCCGCCCACTCCATACCGTCGATGACCTGCGACTCCGACCCCGACCCGTCGTCACCGAGCACCTTGCCGACCAGCAGGTCCGCCTTCGGCGCCACACCGCGCCGGGTCCCCTCCGACGCCGCGCCGGTGCCCCCGACGATGGAGGCGACGTGCGTGCCGTGCCCGAAGTGGTCTTCGGTGTTCGTGCTGTCGGAGAAGTTCCTGGCCTCCGCGATCCGCCCCGCGAGATCGGGGTGGTTCGCGTCGACACCGGTGTCCAGCACCGCGACCTTCACGCCCTGGCCCTCGTAGCCGGCCTTCCACGCGGCGGGCGCGTTGATCTGCGCGGTGCTGCGGTCCAGCACCGCCTTGACCTTGCCGTCCAGCGAGACCCGCGGGGTCACCGCGGCCCGGGCGGCGTCCGAGGTCCCGCCGGGGTTCAGCGTCTTCCAGAAGGCGCCGAGTTCGTCGCCGTCGACCCGGAAGGAGCGGGCGTCGATGCTCTCCAGGGTGCGGGAGGGCGCCTTGTCCGCGCGGAGCGCCACCAGCCGGTCGGCGGTCGCCTCGGCGGCCTTCGCCGCCCGCGCGGCGACCCGGGCACCGTCCCGTGCCGGCTCCGGCCGCGAGGAGACGATCAGCGGCAGCGTGGAGGTGTGCGCCTCGTCGAAGCCGGCGGCGATCAGCGCCGTCACGTCGAACAGCCGGCGGTCCAGGGTGCCCGCGGACACCAGTGCCTCGGCGTCGAACGGCAGGACGGTCAGGGACTTGTCGTCGGCTTCCAGCGTGCGGAAGGGGATGTGTTCACGGCCGGGTCCGGGCTGGACCGAGGCGGTGCGCCGCCCACCGGGCACCGACGTCACCGTCACCCGGTCACCGGTCACCAGCCGGACGGTGGTGGAGTACGTCCCGACCCGGTCGGCGGATCGCGCCGGACCGTCCGGGGCGGTCCCCGCGGAGGCGCTGGTCGTGCCCCCGAGTGTCACCACCAGCACTGTCGATATCGCCGCCGTAAGGCGGAACCATGCCATCAGCCAAACACCTTTCGTACAGCTCCGGGTCACGCGCTGTCCGACAGAATCTGCCGACGTCAGGGAGGTGTCACCGGTTATCAGCTGTCACAGCTGTGACATGTCCCAACGGCGACACGACGGTTCGGGCAACCGGTGACGACCTGCGCCATGACACGCCGAACCGCCCGGTGCCGGTACGAACCGCCCCAAAGGGCGGCCCGGTGCGGGGAGGCGGTGTCTCCGGCAGGGCCGCGCCCCGCCGCCGCGGCGACACGGGCACTGCCCGGCTGACTCCCCGTAGGGCCGGGCGGCGGGGTCCGGACGGCGGACCGGGAGCACGGCCTGGAGATCGCCCGGCGGGTCCGCACCGGCGCCTTCCGCGTCAACGGCGCGGCGCCCGTCCTGGCGGCCTCCCTCGGCTCCTTCAAGGCGAGCGGTCCCGGCCGCGAGTCGGGCACGGCGGGACCGGCCCGCCGCACCGGACTGAAGCCCATCGCCGTCTGACCGCCGCGCGCCCTCCTCCGTCGCTCAGCCGCCGGGGGAGGACCCCGCCAGCGCGGCCTCCACGGCCTCCACGGCCTCCTCGGCGGATGCCGCGCGCAGGAACGTCCTCCCCGCCGGGGGCCCCTGCACGTCCCAGCCGCCGACCACGACGACGGGCTTCCCGGTCCGCAGGGCGAGCGCCACCTCGCTCAGGGTGCCCCAGCTGCCGCCGACCGCCACGACCGCGTCGGCGGCGGCGACGACGAGGCCGTTGCGGAGCTCACCGAGGCCGGTGGCGATCGCCACGGACAGGGACGGGTCACCCGCCCGGCGGTCCCGGCCCGGAAGAAGTCCGACGGTGGTCCCGCCGTGCGCGCGGGCGCCCTCGGACGCGGCGCCCATCACCCCGCCCAACCCGCCGCAGACGACGACGGCACCGCGCCGGGCCAGAAGTTCGCCGACCCCGCGGGCGACCTCGCACTCCCGCTCGCCGGCCTCGGCGGACCCCACCACGGCGACATAACGGCTCGTCATGACCCTCCCCCCGGCATCCCGCTCCGATTGACATACAGGACATCAAGGATATTCGCTGCACATGTGACCTCGTACGTCCTCACCCCCCGACGCGTGTCCCTCGCCCTGCTGGCCACGACGCTGGCCCTGGCCGCCTGCGAGAGGGCGCCGTCCGCCCCTGAGTCCATGGCCGCCACGGGGCGCGCGGCGGCCACCGCCACCCCGAAGGCGTCCTGCGCGGACCGGGTTCTGGCGGCGATGAACGACACGCAGCGGGTCGGCCAGCTCTTCATGGGCGCGGCCCAGTTGCCCACGCCGCCGAAGGCGGACCTGGACGCGATGAAGTCGTACGCCGTCGGGTCGGTGTTCCTCGCGGGCCGCAGCACGGCCGGTGTGACCAAGACCCGGACCCTGGTGGACGGGCTGCAGAAGTCGCTCGGGCAGACGGTGGCGGGGCAGCGGGTCGGCCTGCTGGTCTCCACGGACCAGGAGGGCGGCCAGGTGCAGGTCCTCAAGGGCACCGGCTTCTCCACCATCCCCAGCGGCAAGACGCAAGGCACGTGGTCCACCGCCACGCTGCGCTCACGCGCGGAAGGCTGGGCCAAGGAGCTGAGGAAGGCGGGCGTCAACGTCAACCTGGCCCCGGTCGCCGACATCGTCCCCGCCTCGATCGGCACCGCGAACGCCCCCATCGGCCGCTACGGCCGCCAGTTCGGCTCGACGTCCGGCGTGGTGTCCCCGCACGTCACGGCGTACGTCCAGGGATCGAGGACGGCCGGGGTGCTGACCACGCCCAAGCACTTCCCGGGCCTCGGCAGCGTCAAGGGCAACACCGACACGACCGCCTCGGTGACGGACACGACGCTGACCCGCACCGGTGGCAACATCGCCCCCTTCCGCGCGGGCATCTCCGCCGGTGCGGGGCTGGTGATGGTCTCACTGGCGACGTACAAGCGCATCGACCCCAAGCACAAGGCCGTGTTCTCCGCGCTGATCGTCGATCAGACGCTCCGCCACGACCTGGGTTTCAAGGGCGTCATCATCTCCGACGACCTCGGCAAGGCGGCCTCCGCCCAGTCCGTGGCGCTCGGCCAGCGCGCCCTGTCCTTCCTGCGAGCCGGCGGTGACCTCACCCTCACCGTCTCCCCCAAGGGCATCCCCACGATGGCCGAGGGCATCCGCTACGCCATGCGCCACGAACCGAAGGTGCGGACCCTGGTCGCCAACAGCGTGCGGCGCGTGCTGACCGCCAAGCAGGCGGCGGGCGTGCTGCGCTGCAGCGGTTGACGCAGCGCAGGCCTCCCAACCGGCCCCGGCCCGCGCGTGCCCGGGCCGGACCGGGCCGGCGACCGATCAGGTCGACGCCGGATGCCGTGACCGGGAACGTCGACCGGGCCGGCGGGTACGGCTCGTCGGGACGCGGCGCCGCCTTCCGGCAGCGGCCCTTTCAGACCGGGACTTCAAAGATGAGCTCGAGGCCGTCCACCTCGTCCCACTGCTCGCCGACCTCCACGAAGCCGAAACCGGAGATCGTGGCCAGGGACGCGGTGTTCTCGGGGCTGATCGTCACCCGTGCGGTCCTGACCGCGGGTTCGGCGGCGGCGCGACGCATCAACTCGGTCAGCATCGTCCTGGCGTACCCCTGACGACGGTGGCCGGGGGCCACCGAATAGCCGATCTCCACCATGCCCGTCCCATCGGGCGGGCCATGGAAACCGGCATACCCCACGACGACTCCCTCGGGCTCGGCCACCACGGCTCGGGTGAGCCACCCCGCGCTACCCGGGTCGGAGGCGAGCTGATCGACCCGATACCGCCAGACCCACTTCGCCTGATCGGTGAGGAAGTAGTCCGTGAGCCCGACTCCCGCTTCGGCACTGGCCCGGGCAAGGTCGTCGTCCAGCAAGGCGGTCATGGCCGGGCCCGAGAGATCAACGAATCTCACCGGCCTCAGGCCGGTCGGGGCGGGGGAGCGGTGGGCGGGCTCATCTGTCACGGCTCGGATGTTCGCGCAGCGCGCTGGAGCGTGTCCAGCGGTTTTCGCGGTGGCTGCGCCCCACCGGCGCAACGCGCTCAGGCGGCCGCCGGACCGCGTCGACCCGCGCCGTCATCGGACGCCCGAGGCGCCCGGCACCCCGGCCGGGCCCGGCCGGGGCGGCGTCAGCGACGGATCAGGCTGGAGTCGCGGACCACCAGTTCCGGCTGGAGCACGACCCGCCGGTGCCGGTGCTCCCGGGCCTGCGGCCCGGTCTCCTCCAGCAGCATCCCGGCGGCCAGCGCGCCCATGTTCGCGGCGGGCTGCCGCACCGAGGTGAGCGGCACCGCCGCCGCGGCCGCGAACTCGATGTCGTCGTAGCCGACGATGGCCATCTCGCCGGGCACGTCCACCCCCGCCGCGTACAGCGCCTGCAGCACCCCGAGGGCGAGCAGGTCGTTGGCGCAGAACACGGCGGTCGGCCGCTCCGGGAGGCCGAGCAGCCGGTGGCCGGCGTCCCGTCCGGCGGCGACGTCCAGCCGCTCGGTGGGCAGTTCGCGCAGGGTCTTTGGGGGCAGTCCGGCTTCCGCGAGGGCGGCGAGCGCCCCCGCGCGCCGGTCCCGGACCTGCTGCAGATGCCCGGGACCGGAGACGAACGCGATCCTCCGGTGCCCGGCGGCCGCCAGGTGACCGACGGCCGTCCGGCCACCGGCCACGTCGTCCACCGACACCGAGCACTCGGCGGTGCCCGCCGCGACCCGGTCGACGAGGACGAAGGGGATGCGGTGCCGCCGGAAGGCGGCGAGGTTGCCGCCGTCGGCGTCGGCCGGCGTCACCAGCACCCCGCGCACCCGCTGCTCCGCGAAGAGCGCCAGGTACGCGGCCTCCTCCCGCGGGTTCTCGGCGCTGTTGCAGACCATCACGCCGAGCCCCGCCTCCCGGGCCGCCCGCTCCGCGCCGCGTGCCACGTCGACGAAGAACGGGTTGCCCATGTCGAGCACGAGCAGGGCCATGATCCTGCTGCGGCCCGCCCGCAACTGCCGGGCGGACTCGCTGCGTACGTACCCCAGCCGGGCGATGGCGCGCTGTACGCGGACCCGGGTCGCCTCGGGGACCGCCTCCGGCCGGTTGATCACATTGGAGACCGTGCCCACGGACACCCCCGCCTCACGCGCGACGTCCTTGATCCCCACCGTGCGGCCCTTCTCCGCCACGCCCGGGCTCTCAGAACTTGAACTGGTCGATGTTGTCCTTGGTGAACACGGTCGGCTTGCCGAGCACCACCACGCCGTCCTTGCCGATGGTGTAGCTGCCCATGTCACCGGCCTTGAAGGTCTGGCCCTCGGCGCCGGAGATCTGGCCGGAGGCCAGGGCGACCGCGGCGTACGAGGCGAGGGAACCGAGCTTGGCCGGGTCCCACAGCTCGAAGGCCTCGACGGTGCCGTTCTTGACGTAGGCACGCATGTCGTTGGGCGTGCCGAGGCCGGTCAGCTTGACCTTGCCCTTGTACTTGGAGCCCGCCAGGTACTGGGCGGCCGCCTTGATGCCCACCGTGGTCGGGGAGATGATGCCCTTCAGGTCGGGGTACTGCTGGAGCAGGCCCTGGGTCTGCTGGAAGGACTGCTGGGCGTCGTCGTTGCCGTAGGCGACCTTGACCAGCTTGACGTCCTTGTACTTGGGGTCCTTGAGCTCGTCCTTCATGAAGTCGATCCAGGTGTTCTGGTTCGTGGCGGTCTGGGCCGCCGAGAGGATCGCGATCTCGCCCTTGTAGCCGATCTGCTCGGCCAGCAGCTGCACCTCGGTGCGGCCCAGGTCCTCGGAGCCGGCCTGTGAGACGAACAGGTCGCGGCACTCGGGCTTGGTGTCCGAGTCGTAGGTGACGACCTTGATACCGTTCTTGCGGGCCTGGTTCAGCGAGGTGCACAGCGCGCCCGGGTCCTGCGCGGAGACGGCGATCGCGTCGACCTGCTGCTGGGTCAGGGTGTTGACGTAGCTCACTTGGCCGGCGGTGTCGGTGCCGCTGCTGGTGCCGACCTCCTTGTAGGAGGAGCCCAGCGCGTCCAGGGCCTGCTTGCCGCCGCCGTCGGCGATGGTGAAGTACGGGTTGTTGACCTGCTTGGGCAGGAAGGCGACGGTCAGACCCTTCTTGGTCGCCGCGTCGGGGTCTGCCGACGCGGTGGCCTTGGCGCCGCTGCCGCTGTCCTTGGAGGAGTTCTTGGTGGTGCCGCCGCAGGCCGTGGCGCCGAGCGCGACGGCCGCGGTCACTGCGACGACGACGGTGGCTCGACGGGTGAGGGTTCTGGACATGGTGATCCTTTCGCTGCCGGAGCGGGCGCCGGAGTGAGGACGGGTGGTGGTGCGGGGGGTGGTGGTGCGGGGGGTGGTGGTGCGGGGGGGGGTGGTGGTGCGGGGGGTGGTGGTGCCGTGTGACGTGTGCGGGGGGGGAGGTGGGGGTTCACGAGGTGGCGAGGGCGGCCGGGGCCTTGTCGGCCGGCCTCCTGCGCGCCCTGGCCTGCGCCACCTGGCGGCCGATCCTCGGGGCGAGGACGGAGATCACCAGGAGCACGCCCGTGACGACGATCTGGGACTGCGCCGAGACGTTGAGCAGGCTCATGACGTTCTGTCCCGCGCCGAGCAGGAACACACCGGCGATCGCGCCGCCCAGGGTGCCCTTGCCGCCGTCGAAGTCGATGCCGCCGAGCAGGACGCCGGCGATGACGGACAACTCCAGGCCGGTGGCGTTGTCGTAGCGGGCGCTGGCGTAGTGCAGGGCCCAGAAGACCCCGGTGAGGGAGGAGACCAGGCCGGTCGTCACGAACATCGCCAGCTTCAGCCGCCGCACGCGCACTCCCGCGAACCGGGCCGCCTCCTCCGAGGTGCCGACGGCGAACAGGGAGCGTCCCACGGGGGTCGCGTGCAGTACCAGGACGGCGATCAGCAGCAGCACGGCGAAGGGGATCGCCGCGTACGGGATGAAGGTGCCGTCGATCCGGCCGGCGCCGAAGTCGAGGTACTGCTGGGGGAAATCGGTGACGGAGTCGGCGCCGAGCACGATCTGCGCGATGCCGCGGTAGGCGGCCAGCGTGCCGATGGTGACGGCCAGCGAGGGCAGGCCGAGCCGGGTCACGAGCAGGCCGTTGACCAGGCCGCACACGGCGCCGAGGAGCAGGCAGAGCGGGATGATCGTCTCGATCGCCATGCCGCCGTTCCACAGCGCGCCCATCACGGCGCCGGACAGGCCGGCGGTGGAGCCGACGGACAGGTCGATCTCGCCCGAGACCACGAGCATGGTCATCGGCAGCGCGATGAGCGCGATCGGCAGGGTGTTGCCGATCAGGAAGGACACGTTCAGGGCGTTGCCGAAGTTGTCCACGAAGGAGAAGGAGCAGATCAGCAGGACGACGAGCAGGGCGCCGACCGCGGTGTCCCAGCGCACCGCGCCGCCGAGGCGGGCGAGCGGGGCGGGGGCCTTGGTGGTCTCAGGCATGGTGGGCACTCCTCATCTGTGCGGCCCGCTTGCGAAGGACGCCGGCCACACGCAGCGCCACGATCCGGTCGACGGCGATGGCCAGCAGGAGCAGGACGCCGTCGATGGCCAGCACCCACACGGAACTGACGCCGATGGAGGGCAGGACGCTGTTGATCGAGGTGAGCAGCAGGGCGCCGAGCGCGGCGCCGTACACGGTGCCGGAGCCGCCGGTGAAGGCGACGCCGCCGACCACCACGGCGCTGACGACGGTCAGTTCGTAGCCGTTGCCGGTGCCGGAGTCGACGTTGCCGAAGCGGGCGAGGTAGAGCGCGCCGGCCAGTCCGGCGAGCGCCCCGCACACCACGTACGCGGTGAGGATCCGCTTGCGGACCGGGACGCCGGCCAGCCGGGCGGCCTCGGGGCTGGAGCCCAGCGCGTACAGATCGCGGCCGCCGCGGTAGCTGCGCAGGTAGTAGCCGGCCGCGACCAGTACCAGGAGCGTCAGCAGCGCGAGGTAGGGGATCACCGAGATTCCGTCGTGGCCGAAGTCGACGAAGCCGGCCGGCAGGTCGTTCGCGGTGATCTGCCGCGAGCCGACCCAGATGGAGTCGATGCCGCGGATGATGTAGAGGGTGCCCAGGGTCACCACGAGCGCCGGGACCTGACCCAGGCTCACCAGCAGGCCGTTCAGCAGGCCGAAGAGCACACCGAGGGCGACCGCGATGAGCACGGCGACCAGCGGGTCGCCGCCGCCGTGCAGATAGGTGCCGGCGGCGAAGGCCGAGATGCCGAGCACCGAGCCGACCGACAGGTCGACGTTGCGGGTGATGACGACCATGGCCTGGCCGACGGCGACCAGCACGAGGATGGTGGCGTTCAGCAGGAGGTCCTTGATGCCCTGCTGGGACAGGAACTCGCTGTTGTAGATCTGGGTCGCGGCCAGCATGACCACGAGCACGGCGAGCACGGCGAGCGCCCGCAGTCTCAGCACCCGGTCCAGGAAGCGGCGGGACGCGGTCGGTTCGTCCGCGGCGATCTGCTGCGGGGTGTCGGCGGTCACGGTCATGCCGCCCTCCGCACGCGGCCGGTCGCCGCCGCCATCACGGATTCCTCGGTCGCCTCCGACCGGGGGATCTCGGCCGTCAGCCGTCCCTCGTGCATCACCAGGACGCGGTCCGCCATGCCGAGGATCTCCGGCAGGTCGGAGGAGATCATCAGTACGGCCACGCCCTCGGACGCGAGCCGGGAGAGCAGCCTGTGCACCTCGGCCTTGGTGCCGACGTCGATGCCGCGGGTGGGCTCGTCGACGATCAGCACCCCAGGCGCGGTGGCCAGCCACTTGGCGAGGACGACCTTCTGCTGGTTGCCACCGGACAGCGTGCCGACGACGTCGGCCAGCCGTGCGTACTTCACCTGGAGCCGGACGGCCCAGTCCGCCGCGCGGCTGCGCTCGGCGCGACGGCTCATCAGACCACCCTTGGTGGTGGCGGCGAAGCCGGTGAGACCGATGTTGCGCTCGATGGACATGTCCATCACCAGGCCTTGGGCCCGGCGGTCCTCGGGGACCAGAGCGATCCCGGCGGCCATGGCGAGGCTCGGCGCGGCGCCGCGCAGCGGCTTGCCGTCGACGACGACCTCGCCGGCGTCCCGTCGGTCCACGCCGAAGATCGCCCGGGCGACCTCGCTGCGGCCGGCGCCGACGAGGCCCGCCAGGCCCACGATCTCGCCGCGGCGCACCTCGAAGGAGACGTCGGTGAAGACGCCTTCGCGGGTCAGCCGGCGCACGCTCAGCGCCACCTCGCCGATCTCCGCTTCCTGCTTGGGGTAGAGCTCGTCCAGGTCGCGGCCGACCATGCGGCGCACCAGGTCGTCCTCGGTGAGCGAGTCGAGGGGCTCGCTGGCGATCCAGGCACCGTCCCGCAGGGTGGTGACCCGCTGGCAGAGGGCGAAGATCTCGTCGAGACGGTGGGAGATGAAGAGCACCGCCGCGCCCTGCTCGCGCAGGGACTTGACGACGCCGAAGAGCCGGGCGACCTCGCTGCCGGTGAGCGCGGCGGTCGGCTCGTCCATGATCAGGACGCGGGCGTCGAAGGAGAGCGCCTTGGCGATTTCCACCAACTGCTGGTCGGCGATGGACAGTCCGCGGGCCGGCTGCTCGGGGTCGAGGTCCACGCCGAGGCGGCGGAAGAGTGCGGACGCGGCTTCGCGCACGGCCTTGTGGTCGACCCTGCCGAGCGAACGGCGGGGCTGACGGCCGACGAAGATGTTCTCGGCCACCGACAAGTCGGGGAAGAGCGTGGGCTCCTGGTAGATGACGGCGACCCCCGCGTCACGGGCGTCCCCCGGGCCGTGGAATTCCACGGGCCGGCCGTCGAGCAGCACGGTTCCGGTGTCCGGGCGGTGCACACCCGCGAGGGTCTTGATCAGCGTCGACTTGCCGGCGCCGTTCTCACCCGCCAGGGCATGGGCCTCGCCGGCGTGGAGCCGGAGCGAGACATCGCGCAGAGCGCGAACGGCACCAAAGGACTTGCTCACCCCCTCGAGCGCGAGCACCGGAGTGGTCTCCGGTTCGGGGTGCGTCATTGCGCCCTCCTGCTATGAAATGTTTCAACGGGGTTGCGGGGAAGCTAGCCCCGCCCTGCGGAGGCGTCAAGAGCTGCCACCTCCCCCTCCTGACCTGCACCCTCGAGAAACCCGCAGGTAACAGGCCCGACAACGCCGTACGAACAGCAACAACGCGCTTTCCGGGCACGGATGACACGATTCAATAACGGGGATCCAGGCCGACGGACCCCTTGACGGCCACCCGTGGACGTGGATAGCTTCACACCCGAATGAATCGATTCACTGAGCCGATTCACTGAGCCATCCGAGGTGGACATGCCTGACTTCGCAGCCGTGAAGGCCGCACTCACAGCCCAGCGGATCGAGACGCCGTCCTGGGGTTACGGCAATTCCGGCACCCGTTTCAAGGTCTTCGCCCAGGCCGGGGTGCCCCGTGACCCGTACGAGAAGCTCGACGACGCGGCCAAGGTGCACGAGTTCACCGGCGTCGCCCCGAAGGTGGCCCTCCACATCCCCTGGGACCGGGTGGACGACTACACCTCGCTCGGCGCCCACGCCAAGGACCGCGGCCTGGAGTTGGGCGCGATCAACTCCAACGTCTTCCAGGACGACGACTACAAGCTCGGCAGCGTGTGCCACCCCGACCCCCGGGTCCGCCGCAAGGCCACGGACCACCTGCTGGAGTGCGTCGACATCATGGACGCCACCGGTTCCAGCGACCTCAAGCTCTGGTTCTCCGACGGCACCAACTACCCCGGCCAGGACGACATCGTGGGCCGCCAGGAGCGCCTGGCCGGGGCCCTGTCCGAGGTCTACGAGCGGCTCGGCGACGACCAGCGGATGCTGCTGGAGTACAAGCTCTTCGAGCCGGCGTTCTACACCACCGACGTCCCGGACTGGGGCACCGCCTACGCGCACTGCCTGAAGCTCGGCCCCAAGGCGCAGGTCGTCGTCGACACCGGCCACCACGCGCCGGGCACCAACATCGAGTTCATCGTCGCCTTCCTGCTCAGCCAGGGCAAGCTCGGCGGATTCGACTTCAACTCCCGCTTCTACGCCGACGACGACCTGATGGTCGGCGCCGCCGACCCCTTCCAGCTCTTCCGGATCCTGCACGAGGTCGCCAAGAACGGCGGGTTCGAGGCCGAGACCAACGTGGCCTTCATGCTCGACCAGTGCCACAACATCGAGGCCAAGATCCCCGCGGTCATCCGTTCGGTGATGAACGTCCAGGAGGCCACCGCCAAGGCCCTGCTGGTGGACCTCGACGCCCTGGGCGCGGCGCAGCGCTCCGGTGACGTGCTCGCCGCCAACGCCGTCGTGATGGACGCGTACAACACCGACGTGCGCCCGCTGCTGCGAGAGGTGCGCGAGGAGCGGGGCCTGGCCCCCGACCCCGTCGCCGCTTACCACGCCTCCGGCTGGCAGGAGCACATCGTCGCCGACCGCGTCGGCGGCACCCAGGCCGGCTGGGGTGCGTAGGCCTGTCGTCACATAGCCGCCCACCGGCGCCCGTGTGACGACCCGGCCCGGCGCCGGTCCCCCCGTCCCTCCTCGATCCTCCCTTCCCGAAGGACATCCCATGGCACCCGCCACCCATCCGGAAGTCGCCGCGCTGCTGGAGCGCGCCCACCGCCTGGGCGCCGACCCGCGCAACACCAACTACGCCGGCGGCAACGCCTCCGCCAAGGCCGCCGCCGCCGATCCCGTCACCGGCGGCGCCGTGGACCTGATGTGGGTCAAGGGCTCCGGCGGCGACCTGGGCACGCTCACCGAGGCCGGCCTCGCCGTCCTGCGCCTGGACCGGCTGCGCGCGCTGACCGCCGTCTACCCGGGCCCCGAGCGCGAGGACGAGATGGTCGCGGCCTTCGACTACTGCCTGCACGGCAAGGGCGGCGCCGCGCCGTCCATCGACACGGCCATGCACGGCCTCGTCGACGCCGCGCACGTCGACCACCTGCACCCCGACTCGGGCATCGCGCTGGCCTGCGCCGCCGACGGCGAGAAGCTCACCCAGGAGTGCTTCGGCGACAAGGTCGCCTGGGTGCCGTGGCGCCGGCCCGGCTTCCAGCTCGGCCTGGACATCGCCGGCATCAAGGAGGCCAACCCGCAAGCGGTCGGCGTGATCCTCGGCGGTCACGGCATCACCGCCTGGGGCGACACCTCCGAGGAGTGCGAGCGCAACGCCCTGTGGATCATCCGCACCGCCGAGGAGTTCCTGGAGCGCCACGGCAGGCCGGACCCCTTCGGCGCCCCGCTGGCCGGCTACGAGCCGCTGCCGGAGGCCGAGCGCCGGGCCCGGGCCGCCGCCCTCGCCCCGGTCCTGCGGGCGATCGCCTCCCAGGACCGCCCCCAGGTCGGCCACTTCACCGACTCCGCGCCCGTCCTGGACTTCCTCGCGCACGCCGAGCACCCCCGGCTGGCCGCGCTCGGCACCTCCTGCCCGGACCACTTCCTGCGCACCAAGGTCCGCCCGCTCGTGCTCGACCTGCCCCCCACGGCGCCGCTCGAGGAGGCCGTGGCCCGCCTGGAGGAGCTGCACACCGCCTACCGCGCCGACTACCAGGCCTACTACGACCGGCACGCGACCGCGGACTCCCCCGCCATCCGCGGCGCGGACCCGGCGATCGTCCTCGTCCCGGGCATCGGCATGTTCAGCTACGGCAAGGACAAGCAGACCGCCCGCGTGGCGGGCGAGTTCTACGTCAACGCGATCAACGTGATGCGCGGCGCCGAGGCCGTCTCCGCCTATGCCCCGATCGACGAGGCGGAGAAGTTCCGCATCGAGTACTGGTCGCTGGAGGAGGCCAAGCTCCAGCGGATGCCGAGGCCCAAGCCGCTGGCCACCCGCATCGCCCTGGTCACCGGGGCCGGTTCGGGCATCGGCAAGGCCGTCGCGCACCGCCTGGTGGCGGAGGGCGCCTGCGTGGTCGTGGCCGACCTCGACGCGGAGAACGCGCGGGCGGTCACGCAGGAGCTGGGCGGCCCGGACCGCGCGGTCGCGGTCCCCGTGGACGTCACCAGCGAAGAGGCCATCCGCGCCGCCTTCGACGAGGCCCTGCTGGCCTTCGGCGGGGTGGACCTGGTCGTCAACAACGCGGGCATCTCCATCTCCAAGCCCCTGCTCGAGACCACCGCCCGCGACTGGGACCTCCAGCACGACATCATGGCCCGCGGCTCCTTCCTCGTCTCCCGCGAGGCGGCCCGCGTCCTCATCGCGCAGAAGCTCGGCGGCGACATCGTCTACATCGCCTCCAAGAACGCGGTCTTCGCCGGGCCCAACAACATCGCCTACTCCGCCACCAAGGCCGACCAGGCGCACCAGGTCCGGCTGCTGGCGGCCGAACTCGGCGAGCACGGCATCCGCGTCAACGGCGTCAACCCCGACGGGGTCGTCCGCGGCTCGGGCATCTTCTCCTCCGGCTGGGGCGCCCAGCGCGCCGCGACGTACGGGGTGCCCGAGGAGAAGCTCGGCGAGTTCTACGCCCAGCGCACGATCCTCAAGCGCGAGGTGCTCCCCGAGCACGTCGCGAACGCGGTCTTCGCCCTGACCGCGGGCGAACTGACGCACACCACGGGGCTGCACGTCCCGGTCGACGCCGGCGTGGCAGCGGCGTTCCTGCGCTGACGCCGACCGCACTGCGCGGGGGAGCCGGTCGGCTCCCCCGCACCGGTAGGACCCACCGACCCCCACGGTGCGCACAGCCGACCGCACCCGTCGCCCCGGCAGGAACGGCCCGAACGGCCCGAACGGCGAGAACGACCAGACTGACCAGAACGACCAGAACACGAGGGGCCCACGTGCCATTCGCCGCCATCGACCTCGGCGCCACCAGCGGCCGCGTCATCCTCGGCCGGGTGGGCCCGGACCACCTCGTCCTCGACGAGGTGCACCGCTTCGCCAACACCCCCGTACGGCTGCCCACCGGGCTGCACTGGGACGTCCTCGCCCTGTTCCGGGAGAGCCTGGACGGCCTGCGGCTGGCGGCGCGGGACGGGGCGGGCGTCACATCGGTCGGCATCGACAGCTGGGCGGTCGACTACGGACTGCTCGACGCGGACGGCGCCCTGCTCGGAATCCCTCACCACTACCGCGACAGCCGTACGGAGCATGTCGCCGACCGGGTCAGGGACGACATCGGCCCGCAGGAGCTGTACGCGGTCACCGGGCTGCAGCACCTCCCCTTCAACACGGTCTTCCAGCTGGCGGCGGCCCGTGACGGCGCGCAGTTCGCCGCCGCGCGGACGCTGTTGATGATCCCCGACCTGCTCACCCACTGGCTCACCGGGAGCATCGGCGCGGAGGAGACCAACGCCTCCACCACCGGGCTCTTCGACGCGCGCACCGCGAACTGGGCGGAGGGCTGCCCCGGCCGGCTCGGCATCGACCCGCGCCTGCTGCCGCCGCTGCGCCGACCGGGCACCCACGCCGGCACACTCCTGCCCCACGTGGCCGCGTACACGGGGCTGCCCGCGGACACCGCCGTCGTCACCGTCGCCTCGCACGACACCGCCTCCGCGGTGGCCGCGGTCCCGGCCACCGAACCGCACTTCGCCTACATCTCCTGCGGCACCTGGTCGCTGGCGGGACTGGAGCTCGACGCCCCGGTGCTCACGGAGGCCTCGCGGCTGGCCAACTTCACCAACGAGCGCGGTGTCGACGGCACCATCCGCTATCTGCGCAACATCATGGGCATGTGGCTGCTGGAGGAGTGCCGCCGCACCTGGGAGCAGCGGCAAGAGGGCCTGCCCCTGCGCGAACTGCTCGCCGCGGCCGCCGCCGCGGAGCCCTTCGCGGCCCTCATCGACCCGGACGACCCCGTGTTCCTGGCACCCGGCGACATGCCCGCCCGGATCCGCGCCTTCTGCGCCCGGACCGGCCAGAAGGCCCCCGCGTCGCACGGGGCGGTCGTCCGCAGCATCCTGGAGAGCCTCGCCCTGGCCCACCGCCGCACCCTCCGCGAGGCGGCCGGACTCGCCGGGCGCGACATCCATCGCGTCCACATGGTCGGCGGCGGCTCCCGCAACGAACTGCTGTGCCGGTTCACCGCCGACGCCACCGGGCTCCCGGTCGTCGCCGGCCCCACCGAGGCCACGGCCCTGGGCAACATCCTCGTCCAGGCCCGCGCCCACGGCGCGTTCGGCGAGGGTCCCGACGGCCTGGCGGCGCTGCGCGCCCTCGTCGCGGCCACCCAGCCGCTGCGTACGTACGAGCCGGACACGGACCACCGGGCCTGGGACGCCGCGGCGGCACGACTTGCGGAGCTCACCGCGGCGCGGTGGCCCTGAAGGGCGCCGCGCTCAGCCCACCGAGCGCGTGACCTCGGCGCCCTGGCGCAGGGCGCGGGGGATCTCGGCGACCTCGTCGACGGCCGCGATCAGTGCCGCGACCCGTTCCCGGGGCGCCGCGCTGTCGACCTCGACGGCGTAGGAGATGCCGGTCGACCGCCATCGGGCGGTGTCGAAGCCGCCCTCCGCGCGCACCCGGACACCCCGCAGCTCCAGCCCGCCGGCCGCGGCCTCGCGGTAGAGGTCGTTGAGCACGCAGGCCGCCACCGCGAGGTTCAGCACATGGCCGCCGGTGAACGCCGAGCGCACCCCGACGCCGCCGGGCGTCCAGCGGTGCGGGAGCCGGACGTCGTCGCCGTCCTCCTCCAGGAACGATCCCGCACTCGCCACCACCGCGAACCGCTCGTCCATGCCCTGCCTCCCGTGGCCGCTCACGCGGCCGTAGCCCGCCCACCCCGGATCCTCCCGCATCATCGCGCAACCCGGGGCGGCAGGTGGGCGGTTCGGGAACCCGCCCCGTTCGTCAGCCCTGCTTCTGGGAGGACAGCTGCGAGCTGAGGTCGGCCGTGTCGGACGCCGGGGGCGCGGTGACGGCCCGGGTGCCGCCGAACTTGAGGAAGTCGATGGTCACCTTCGCCTTGCCCAGGACCTGCACCATGCGGACCGGCAGGTCCTTGCCGTCCACCCAGACCTCGATCGTGATCTTGTCCACCGGACCGGTGACGGAGTTGAAGATGTTCTTCTCCTCGGACGGCGAGAGCGCCTTCCCCATACCGCCGAGCCGGCTCTTGTCGAGCGTCGCCCGGTAGTGGTGGGCCTCGCGGCCGCGGATCGACTGCTCCCCGAGGTCCTCGACGTCCTTGGTCAGTCCGATGTAGCGCAGCCCGGCGGTCGGGTCGGCACCCTTCTCCACGGCGGCGGCACCCGCCTTGCCCAGGACCGCGGAGACGTCGACGCGCAGCCAGTGCTTGCCCTTCAGCGGGCCGGCGGGCTGCGGGTCGACGTTGTAGTAGTAGGCGCCGTCCACCAGCAGCGCGCGCAGCTCGGGGTCGTCCTGAAGCTGCTGCATCCGCGCCGCCGCGGTGTCCATCATGACGTCGTACGCAGCGCCCTTGCCCCAGGAGTAGGTGCCCTTCATCGTGACGGGGCTGCCCTGGCCCAGATCGGTCGACATATCGACCTTGGCCGAGCCGATCTTCTCCGTCTGGCTGGTGACGCGGGCCAGTATCCGGGCGATCGAGTCCGCCTTGCCCACCGCGTCCGCCGTGTCGCGCGCGGCGCTGCAGCCCGCCGTCGCGGTCAGCGCGACGGCTGCGGCCCCCACCGTGGCGGCCACGCGTATCCGCCGCTTGTCCCTCATGTTCTCGATCTCGCTCATGCCGCCTGCCCCTTGGTCGTTCGTGGTCGATCTCGTGTGTCCGCCGTGGACCGTATCGCGGACGACTGACACCGCTAGACGCCGGTGGTGCCGTCGGCCAGTTCCCGCAGGAGGTCGAGGTGGCCGTTGTGGCGGGAGGTCTCCTCGACAAGGTGCAGCAGGATCCACCGCAGGTTGGGGTGCCGGCCGTCGCGGATGGGGCGCTCGGCGACCGCGTCCAGTTCGTGCGCGGCGACCAGTTCGCGGTAGCGGGCGGTCTGCGCCTCGTAGTCGGCCAGCAGATCGGCGAGGGGGACGTCCACGGCGATCCGCATCTCGCGGTCGGGGTCCTCCTCCGTCCAGGGGCCCTCGTCCTCGCCGCCGAGGAACACCACCTCGAACCAGTAGTACTCGACCCAGCGGAGGTGGTTGATCAGTCCGCTGAGCGTCATCAGCGGGGAGCCCGGGAGCGGGGCGCTGCGGGCGCGCTCGGGCGTGACGCCCTCGCACTTGGCGCGTGCGGTGTCGCGGGCGTAGTCGAGGAGGGTCGTCAGCGCGGAGCGCTCGTCCCATGCGGTGGGTGTGTCTGTTCGCGTCATCGGCGGAATGCTGTCGGGAACGACGGCGGCGCGTCCACCGATTAACCGCGGGCGGCGCGCCGCGTCCCCCTGACAGCAGATGTCAGCGGAAAGCCGGACCATCGGTCCCCGTGACCACCACCGAACGCACGCAACGCCTCCTCCTGCCCGCCGTGTTCATCACCTCTCTGGGCAACAACATCCAGCTGATCGCCGCGGCCCTGCTGATGGTGCGCGCCCAGGGCTCGGTGCTGGACGTGGGGTGGCTCTTCATCGCCGTCGCCGTCCCCCAGGCCGTGCTGTCGCCGTTGGCCGGCCGGCTGGCCGACCGCTACGACCGGCGGGCACTGTGGGCGGGCTGCGACCTGCTCAGCGCCGCCGTGGCCGTGGTCCCGGCGCTGGGCACGGCACTCGGCTGGCCCCGGGGAGCGGTCGTCTACGGCAGCAACTTCGCGCTGGCGGTGGCGGCCGCGCTCTTCGTGCCGGTGAGCGCGGCGTTGGTCAAGGAGCGGGTGCCCGCCGGGCGGCTGCGGCGGTTCAACGCCCACTACGAGATGGCACTGCAGAGCGGCATGCTGCTGTCGGCGGCGGTGGGCGGCCTCGCGTTGCAGTACGCCGGCCCGGCCCCGCTTTTCGTGTTCAACGCGGCGACCTTCGTGGCCTCCGCCGTCCTCGTCCTGGCGACCGGGCGCGGGCCGGGGCAGCCGGTCGCCGCGGACACCGCCGCCGTGGCGGCCGCGGCGCGGCCGGCCCCGTCACGACGGCCGCTCGGGCCGCTGATCGTGCTGTACGCCCAGGGCAGTGTGGTGGTGACGGTCTTCAACGCCCTGATGCCGGTGCTGGTCATCGCCGAGCTGCACCGGGGCGCCGCCGTCGTCGGTGCGGTGGACGCGCTCGGCGGCGCCGGTTTCCTGCTGGCGGCGGCCGCGTACCGGCGCACGGGGGCCCGGCTGGGGGACCTGCGGCTCGCCCTCACCGGCTTCGTGGTCTGCGCCGTGCTGTTCGCGCTGCAGCCACGGTTCGGGGTGACGGGACTGCTGCTGCTCGTACCGGCCGGGGCCTTCGTCTTCGGGCAGGCGCGCATCGCCTCGCGCACCCTGCTGATGACCGCCGTCGACGAGGGCCGCGCCGGGCGGGCCTTCGGGACGGCGAACGCGTACGGGCTCGCCGCGACCGTGGCCGTGATGCTCGGGACCTCGGCGGTCAGTGCCCGCGCCGGACTCCTGACCGGCTTCGCGGCGGTCGCCGGCCTCAGCGCGGTGGCGTCCGCGGTGGCGGCGGTGTGGATCGCGGCGGGCCGTAGAGGGCGGCCAGCGCCCGCGCCGACTCCGCGAGCATCTCCCGCAGCGGACCGGGCGCCAGAACTTCGAGATCCGCGCCGAGCCTGAGGAACTCGCCGTGCGCGTGCGCGACCGACTCGATGGGCACCCGGGCGCGCACCCAGCCGTCCGGCTCCCGCTCGCCGCCTTCGGCCACCGCCCGGGCGACGGCCGGTGACAGCAGCGCCGGCAGCCGCTCCGCGCCGCGCGGTGACAGCCGGATCAGGGCCTCGTCCCGGTGGAGACGCGCGTGGAATCCGGCGAGATACTCCCGCCAGTACGCGGGGAGGTCGAAGCCGGGCGGGGGAGGGAACGTCTCGTCGAGGGCGCGCACCTCCAGCATCTGGTCGACGCGGTAGGTGCGCGGCTCGCTGCCGTCGTGGGCGACCACGTACCAGCGGCCCGCCTTGAGCACCAGCCCGTACGGCTCCAGCCTGCGGTCGGTCTCGGCGGGCTCGCGCCAGCGGCGGTAACGCACCCGCACGACCTGCCGGTTCCACACGGCGTCGGCCACCACCGGCAGGTGCGGCACCTGCTCGTCGGAGCTGTACCAGCCGGGCGCGTCCAGCAGGAACCGCTCCCGCACGCGCTCCGCCCGTTCCCGCAGCGCCGGCGGCAGCGCGGCGCTGAACTTCAGCCGGGCCGCCGCCGCGGCCTCCCCGAGCCCCAACTGCGCGGCCGGGTCGGGAAGGGCGGCCAGGAACCACGCCTGCGTCTCGTCGGCGGTCAGGCCCGTCAGCCGGGTCCGGTAGCCGTCGAGGAGCCGGTAGCCGCCCTCGTGCCCGGCGTCGCCGTACAGCGGGATGCCCGCCTCGTGCAGCGACTGCACGTCGCGGTAGATGGTGCGTACGGACACCTCCAGCTCCTCCGCCAGATCCGAGGCGGTCATCCGGCCCCGCGTCTGGAGGAGCAGGAGGAGGGAGACCAGCCGGCTCGCGCGCATGGCGGCAGTATCGCCGCCACCACCGACACCGGCCGCTGCGGACGGCCGTGCGCACCCTCGCGGACGTCGGCCTGGCGCCGCACGAGCCGCTGACGCATCTCGACGACCTCGTCACGCACCTGGACCCCGGTGGACGGTGGGGACCGGGAGGTGTCGCCCGCCGGGACCAGCGGCGAGCTCGGCGCGACGTGTCCGGTCGCCGTGCACGACCCCATCGCGCGCCGCTGCGCCCTCGCCGGCGCCGCCCGCCGCCCGCCCCCGGCAGACCGCCGCGGGCAAGACCATCCGGGCCGAACAGGCGTTTCCCCCGGCCGGGCGATGAGCGGGGCCACGTCCGGGCTCCCCGCGTCGCGCCGACCCTGACGAGCTGTCAGTCTCGGATGCATGACCGCTCGCTTCCCCGTGGCCGCACTGCACTGGACGGTCGTCGTCCCGGTGCTCTCCGTGGTCCTGCTGGCCCTGACCTGGGGACGCGTGCTGCCGGTCGCCGTGGTCGTGATCGTCGCGGTCTTCCTCGCCGTCGCGGTGCTCGCCGCCGTCCACCACGCGGAGGTGGTGGCGCGCCGGGTGGGCGAACCCTACGGCGCGCTGGTGCTGGCGGTGGCGGTGACCGTCATCGAGGTGGCCCTGATCCTCACCCTGACGGCGGACGGCGGCCCGAAGAGCGCGGGCCTGGCCCGCGACACCGTCTTCGCCGCGGTCATGATCACCTGCAACGGCATCATGGGGCTCTCCCTGCTGGTGGGGGCCGTGCGCCGGCGGGTGGCGGTCTTCAACCCGGAAGGGACGGGCGCCTCCCTTGCGACGGTCGCGACCCTGGCCACTCTCAGCCTGGTGCTGCCGACGTTCACCACCAGCACCCCGGGCCCGCGCTTCTCCACCGCCCAGCTCACCTTCGCCGCGCTCGCGTCGCTGGTGCTCTACGCCCTGTTCGTGGCGACGCAGACGGTGCGGCACCGCGCGTACTTCCTGCCGGTGAAGCCGGGCGGCGAGGTGATCGACGTCTCGGAGGACGACACCGTCCCGCCGACCTCCCGCGCCGCGATGTTCAGCCTGGCACTGCTGGTGGTGGCCCTGATCGCGGTCGTGGGGCTGGCCAAGGTGGAGTCGCCGACGATCGAGCAGGGCGTGCAGTACGCCGGGCTGCCGTCCTCCTTCGTCGGTGTCGTCATCGCTCTGCTGGTGCTGCTGCCCGAGACCATCGCCGCGGTGCGCGCGGCCACCCGCGACCGTGTGCAGACCAGCCTCAACCTGGCGCTCGGCTCGGCGATGGCGAGCATCGGGCTGACCATCCCGGCGGTGGCGGTGGCCTCGCTCTGGATGTCCGGTCCGCTGCTGCTGGGGCTCGGCGCCACGCACATGGTGCTGCTGGCGATCACCATCGCCGTGGGCACCCTCACGGTGATCCCGGGACGCGCCACACCACTGCAGGGCGGGGTGCACCTGGCGCTGCTGGCGGCGTACGTGGTGCTCGCGATCAGCCCGTGAGCCGGTGCCGCCCACCGGCAGCCGGCGACGAAGCACCCGCCGCGGACCCCGCCCGCGCGCACCTCACCCGTACGTGGCGAGCCCTCGCCGGCGCGTCCTCGGCGGGCGTGGGTTCCAGTGCCGTGCGCGGCACCCGTCAGCCGGCGACCGGCTGCTCGTCCTTGCCCTCCTCGACCGGGGGCGCCGGTGCCACGGGCTTGCGGCCGAGCCAGCCGCCCAGCAGTTCGTGCACGGCCGCGGCGCCCACCAGCCGGTCCTGCGGGTCCGGACCGTCCAGGTCGAACGGGTGCAGCAGGAAGGCGCGGCTCTGGTCGCCGCCCAGGCCGCCGTGCGATCCCACCTGCTCCTCGAAGGCGTGCACGGCCCGGGTGACCGGGTCGTACGCGGAGTTGACCATGATGTCGGCGGCGTGCGGGAAGCGGGCAGTGCGCAGCACCGCGGCCGCCGCGCCCGGCCCGAACGGCGCCAGCGGGTCGCGGCCGGTGATCCGGCCCGTCCCCAGCTCGTGCTCACCACCGTCCCCGCCCAGCACGAGCGGACCGCGCTCCCGGTCCAGGACCAGCACGAAGCCGATCCCCGGGTGCTCGGTCAGCGTGCGCAGCAGGGCCGGGTGGCGGGCCTCGATGCTCTGCCGGTCCGCCCGCCCCGGAAGGCCGGGGAAGGAGATCAGCGCCAGGTTCCCCGAGGCCAGCACCACGGGGTCCGAGGACGGCCCGGCCATCTCCTGCTCCTCGCCCGCGTGGCGTCCGTGCTCCGGGCGGTGCAGCGCCGCACGGGCCGCCGCGCGCGCCTCGGCGCCACTGGCCGTGCCACGGGCGCGGCGCCGCACCGGCAGCCCGCACCCCGCCCGGACCAGGTCCCTCAGGGTCAGCCCGTATGCGGCCTCGAAGGTCTCGCCGTGGCTCTGACCGTGGTCGGAGAGCAGCACGATCCGGTAGGGGCGCGGCGCGTACCGGGAGGCGTCGGCGATCAGCCGGATGGCGCGGTCCAGACGGCGCAGCACCCGCATGGCGTCCGGGCTGCGCGGCCCCGAGTGGTGCGCGACCTCGTCGTAGGCGACCAGGTCGGCGTAGACGGCCCCGCGCCCGGCGAGCATGTCGCCGACGACGGCCGCCACCGCCACGTCGCGCTCGACGACGGTGGCGAAGGCCCGCAGGAAGGGGTAGAGCCCGCCGCGCCGCACCCGGGGACGCTCGTGCCGCAGCCGCGCGGCGATGGACTCGGTGATCTCGCGGCCCACCTCCGCGAGAAAGGACGCGGCGGTGCGCACCGCGTTGGCCGGGTCGGAGAAGTACGCGAAGTAGCCGGTCCGGGAGCGGGTGGCGCCGGCCCGGGCGAGGACGGCGGCCGGATCCCCGCCCTCCGGGGCGCCGAGCGCCCGGGACCGCAGCCGGGCCATGGCGAGCCGGTCGGCCGAGAAGCGCCGGCGGCGCGTCGACACCGACATCACCAGCGCCAGCTGCTCCGCGCCGCCGCTGAACAGGTTGCCGCGGCTCGCGCCGTCCGGCGCCAGCAGACCCGCCCGCCCGGTGCGGGCGACCGCGCGGCGCTCCAGCTCGGCGGCGCAGGAGGGCCGGTTGCAGACCATGACCTGCCCGGTCTCCTTCTCGTACCAGCGGAAGGCCGGCACGTCCTCGTTGCTGCCGTGCAGGATGGCCAGCTGGCTGGCGCCGGTCTGGCTGCTCCAGTCGGTGGTCCACGGCACCAGGCGGTGGCTGCCGTCGAGCCACTCGGCGACCGTCTCCATCGCCGGGGCACGCAGCCGCCCCTTGCGCGTCGCCGGGCGCACGGCCTCGCGCAGCACGTCGTGCCCGACGCCGTCCAGCTGGACGAAGACGAAGCCCGGCTCCCGCGTGCCCTCCGCGTCGTGACCCGCGCCCCGGCGCCGGCCGGCCAGGCGCGCCAGACGGCGGCCGTACGCCGCGTCGTCGCGCATGGCGAGGGTCGTGCTCATCGCGGACGAGGCCGCCGACATCACCGCGGCGATCACCACGGCCGTGGCAGGCGCGATGTCGCCCTGCCAGTCGGGGGTGAAGCGGAGCGCGAGCAGCAGCAGCGAGCCGTTGAGGAAGAACACCAGCAGGCCCAGCACCAGCGCGGGCACCAGCAGCACGGCCCGGACGAGCACCGGCCAGACCAGCGCGCTCAGCAGGCCGAAGGCACCGGCGGCGGCCGCCGCCGTCACCGCGATGCGGGTGGGGCTGTCGCCGCTCGGCGACTGGATGCGGAAGTCGGGCAGGATCCCGGCGAGCGCGGCCATCGTCGCCGTCGACACCGCCCACACGACCAGCACGCGCACGATCGCGCCACCGGTGGCCCGCCACCGACGCAGCACGCCCACCCTCTCCTCACGTCTGTCCACGTCCCCGAACACGAATACCCCCAGACTGTCACAGTCCCCCCTGCGCCCCGCGGCGCACCCGGGGCACAGGCGGGCGCGCCGGAGCATAGGCTCGGGGCGAGACGAGGAGGCACGAGTGGCGGTCGAGATCACCTGGTGGGGACACGCGACGGTGACCGTGCGGGACTCGGGGGTACGGGTGCTCACCGATCCGCTGTTCGCCCCGCGCCTGGCCCACCTGCGCCGGCGGCGCGGCGCGGTCCCGCCGCCGGGAGCGGCGCTGGCGGACGTCGCCGTCGTCTCCCACCTGCACGCCGACCACCTGCACACCGGCTCGCTGGCCCGGCTCTCCCGGGGCACCCGGGTACTGGTGCCGCGCGGGGCCCCCGCCGCGGTGCCCCGGCTGCGGCGGCTCGCCGCGGACCGGCGACTGGAGCTGACCGAGGTCGCCCCCGGTGACGAGGTGAAGGTGGACGCGCTGACGGTACGCGTGGTGAGCGCCGCGCACGACGGCCGGCGCCTGCCGTACGGGCCGCGCCGCTCCCCCGCGCTGGGCTACGTGCTGACGGGCGAGGAACGGACGTACTTCGCCGGGGACACCGGGCTGTTCGACGCGATGGCGGACGAGGTCGGCCCCTGCGACGCCGCCCTGCTGCCGGTCGGCGGCTGGGGACCGTTCCTCGGCACCGGCCACCTCGACGCGGCGCGCGCCGCCCAGGCCCTGGCACGGCTCGCCCCGCGCGCCGCCGTGCCCATCCACTACGGGACGTACTGGCCGATCGGCATGGACGCCGTCCGCCCGCACGAATTCCACTCCCCCGGCGAAGAGTTCGTGCGCCTCGCCGGGCAGCTCGCACCGGCGGTGGCGGTGCACCGGCTGGAGCACGGGGAGAGCATCCTGCTGGAGGCCGCCACGTGAGCGGACTCACCCTGCTCGCGGAGCAGACGTCCTCCCAGTCCACCGGCCAGGTGGTCGGCTACCCCTCGCTCTTCCTGCTGGTCGTGCTCGGCTCGCTCGTGCCGGTCGTGCCCACCGGAGCGCTCGTCAGCAGCGCCGCCGTCGTGGCCTTCCACCAGACCGCCCCGTTCTCCCTGGCGCTGGTCTTCGTCATCGCCTCCGGCGCCGCCTTCCTCGGCGACATGGGCCTCTACCTGCTCGGCCACCGCGGCGTACGCTCCCGCAACGGCTCGCGCTGGATGCGGCAGCTGCAGGAGCGCGCCGACCCCGCGCGCCTGGCCGACGCGCAACGCCGGCTCGACGACCACGGCGTCACCGTCCTCGTGCTGTCCCGCCTCATACCGGCCGGCCGTATCCCGGTGATGGTCGCCTGCCTGCTCGCCGAGATGCCCGTCCGCCGCTTCGCCCGCGGCGACGTCCCCGCCTGCCTGGCCTGGGCGGCGGCCTACCAGCTCATCGGCATCCTCGGCGGGACCCTCTTCCCCGAGCCCTGGCAGGGCGTCCTCCTCGCCGTCGCGCTCACGCTCCTCATCGCCTCCGCCCCGCAACTCTGGCGCCGGGTGCGCGGCCTCACGGCCACTCCCACCACGTGCGACGACACCCGGGCGGAACGCCCCGGCCGCTGACCGTCTCCCGGCGGGGGTCGCGCCGCGGGCCCGTTGCCGCCCCCTTGGCAGGCCGGGAGCGCCAACGAGCACGGGCGCCCGCAGGGGTACGGCGTCGCCAGAGCGCTGTTCGCGGCCTCCCCGGCAGGAGTGCCCGGCAGCGAATCCAAAGACGCGCCGCCGTCAGGGCACAGGGACCGTGGCTGCTGCGCCCATACGCAACCGGGCCGCCGGCGAAGGCGGAGGGGCACCGTCCCCGGCCGGGCGTCGGCACCGGGCGGCACTCAGGCGGCGCCCGTGCCCAGGCCCGCGATCGCCGCCTCCAGGTCGGACAGCGCCGCGGCGACGTGGGGCAGTTCGAGCGGGTCCCGGGCGCCAAGGGCGGCACGGCGCTGGGCGTCGTCGGTGCCGTGGAGGGGGCCGGTGTCGATGCGTACGTGGAGGGCGGACGGGTCGTCGCCGAAGCGGTGGCCGCCGGGGACGGGGCGGCCGAGGCGGGCGGACAGGGCGGTCTCCAAGGTTGGGGCGTCCGTGACGCCCGCCGCTTCCAGGGCGTGCCGCAGGGGCCCCAGATCGGCGTAGAGGTGGAAGCCCGCCTCGGGCGGGCGGCACAGGGCGCCCGCGCGGGTGACCACCTGGTGGGCGGCGGCCCCGAGGGCGGCGTGCAGGCGGGTCGCGGCGGCGAGGTGTGCCCGTACGGCGCCGTCCTCGGCGAGCGCGTGGGCGGCCGTGGCGGCCACCGGCTCCGGCAGCACCGCGCGCAGCCCGGCGCAGCGGTCCGCCACGGCGTCACGCAGCCGCGCGCCCTCCTCGCCGGCCGGGAAGCGGGCGACGGCCACGGGCCAGGACGGCGGGGCCAGGGCCGCGCACAGGTCGGTGACGACGATCGTCCGGCCGGGCAGCATCTCGGCGGGCGTGAGCAGCACGGTCTCGTGCGGTTGGTGCACGGTGTCGGCGTACGTCTCGTCGGAGACCAGCAGGAGCCCGCACTGCTCCGCCGCCTCGCACGTCTCGTGCAGCAGTTCCGGCGGAGTCACCGTCCCGCTGGGGTCGTCGGCGGCCGACATGAGCAGCACCCGCGGGTCGGCGCCCTCCGTGCGGGCCCGGCGCACCGCCTCCAGCAGGGCGAAGGGGTCGGGGGCGCCGCCGCCCACCGCGGGGGTCTGCACGGCCGTCACGCGCCGGCCCAGCGTCCGCACCAGCGGCGCCTGCCAGGCGGCGGCGGGCCTGGCGAGCACGACGTCCCCGTCCACCGCCGCGAGGAGCGCCAGCAGCAGCGTCTCCGCACCCGGCGCGGCCACGGTGTCGGCCGCGGTCGTGGCGAGCCCGCGGCGCTCCCAGTAGCCCGCGGCGGCCGCGCGCACCGCCTCGCCGCCACCGGGCGGCTCCGGCGCGGCACCGCCGGGCAGGCCGGCGGACAGCCGCTCGGCCCAGTACGGCGGCACAGGCAACCCGGGGTCGGGCCGCCGGCCGGCCCGTGCGAGGCGCCCGGCCGGGGCCGGCGGTGAGGTCCGCTGCATCCGTGCCTCCGGTGGGATCGGGGGACCGGCGGGATCCGGCGACGGGGCACACGGCCCCGGTCGTCCCCCGCCGCCACCCTCGCACGCGCTCCGGGCTCCCGCCGCCGGGACGCGCGAATTGCGCTGCGTGCCGCCGGGAATTCAGGGCAACCGGAATCCAGGAGGTGTTCCCATGACCCCGCTGCTCCTCGTTCTGCTGCTGGCCCTCGTCCTCTTCGGCGCGGGTTTCGCCGTCAAGGTCCTCTGGTGGGTCGCCCTGGTCGTCCTGGTGCTGTGGCTGCTCGGATTCGTGGCACGGAGCGGTTCCGGCGGCTCGCGCTGGTACCGGTGGTAGTGAACGGAACCGCGAAGGGAAGGGGGGCGCGCGTCCGCCATCGGGTGGCCGCGCACCCCGAATGCGCGAGGAATCCCGCCCTGTCCGCTATTGCTGGGCCTGGACCGGCATCCGCACGGTCCGGGCCCTCGCCCCGGCCCGGGTACGGCCGGCGGAGACCATCCGCTGGGGATGACGGCGCAGGTACTCGCCCTCCAGGGCCGCCATCCGCGAGTTGTGTGCGTCGAGCGCCGCACCGGAGCCGTAGAGCAGTGTCTCGTGGCGGGTCCGGTGGACCGACTCCAGCTCCTGCACCAGCTGTCGTTCGTCCAGGTCTGCGGGGTCGACCCCGCCGGGATAGCGGCTCATGGGTCGCGCACCTTCCTTTCGCCTCCCTGTCACCTCGCCCGTTTGTTACCCCCGGCGCGGGGATTCATCCGCTTCTGTGGGCATTCAACAGGCATCGGATCCCTGGTCCGGGTAGACGATGGAAGGACCCGACCCCTGAGGAAAGGAGCCACCGTGCAACGAGGAAGCGACCGTCTGAGCGTCCATCGAGACGACGAGATGAAGCACGAACTGCGCGAGATGCTGCGCTCCGGGCACTCCACCCGGGTCGAGGAGTGGCACGACCCCGAGCCCGCCGCGGACGACGACCCCGAGGTCGGCACCGGGCCGGCCTGGGCGGGTGCGCCCGAGGGCGCGTCGGTGCGGTTCGAGCTCGCCAGGCATCTGACCCGGCAGCCGTTCCCCGCCCGGCGCGGCGACCTGTTGCGGGCCCTGCGCGACCGGCACGCGCCGGACCCCCTGACCGATCTGGTGGACGGACTCCCCGGCGACAATCGGCGGTACGCCAACGTCCAGGAAGTCGTACGGACCCTGGGCATGCGCCCGGAGGCCTGACCGGCCGCACGACCGCGACGCGGGCCGCGGGGCCGGTCGGCCGGCCCCCGCGCGCCTCGCACGGACCGCACCGCCCGGGAATCGACCGATCACGAAGGGAGTCGTTGTGCGCCGGATGCTGAGCACATGGGACAAGGAGCTGTTCCGGAATGTGGCGACCCGTTCGTGGCCGGCCGCCGAGCCGGTGCTGCCCCGCCTCAGCAGGGCCGCCAACCACGGGCTGCTGTGGTTCGGGGTCGCCGCCGGCATCGCGGCCGTCGGCGGCCGCACCGGCCGGCGCGCCGCGCTGCGCGGCGCCGGGTCGCTGGCGGTGGCGTCGGCGGTGGTCAACACCGTCGGCAAGGGCGCGGTGCGACGCAACCGCCCGGCCCTCGACGGCGTGCCCGTGATACGCAGGCTGGCGCGGCAGCCCGGCACCACGTCCTTCCCGTCCGGCCACGCCGCGTCGGCCGCCGCGTTCGCCGCGGGCATCGCTCTGGAATCGCCCCGCTGGGGCGCCGCGGTGCTGCCGGTCGCCTGGTCGGTGGCCTTCTCCCGGATCTACACCGGTGTGCACTATCCCAGCGACGTCCTCGCCGGGGTGGCCCTCGGCGCGGGCGCCGCCCTCGCCGTACGCGGCCTCGTCCCGACCGGGCGGCAGCTGGCGGTGCGCCCGACCCCACGGGCGGACGCCCCGGCCCTGCCGGACGGCCGTGGACTGTACGCGGTGGTCAACGAGGTCTCCGGCCCCCCGCCGCTGCTGGGCCCGCCGGCCGATCGACTGCGCAACGCGCTGCCCGAGGCCGTGGTGGAGGAGTGCTCCGAGGACGACGACCTCGCCGAGATGCTGGAGAAGGCCGCCCAGCAGGCCGCGGAGGCCGGCGGCGCGCTCGGCATCCACGGCGGCGACGGCAGCGTCAGTCTCGCCGCTTCGGTCGCGCTGCGGCACGGCGTGCCGTTGCTCGTCTCCCCCGGTGGCACGTACAACCACTTCGCGCTCGATCTGTCCGTCAAGAGCATCGAGGACGCCGCGCGGGCGGCCCGGGCGGGCACCGCGATCGCCGCCGACGTCGCGCGGATCTCGCCGGCCCCGACGGACGACGCCGCGGGCGAGGAGACGGGGTCCGCGCAATCCACGGTCTTCCTCAACACGTTCAGCATCGGCGTCTACCCCGACCTGGTCCACTACCGCGAACGCTGGTCGCGGCGTGTGGGCAGCTGGCCCGCGGGGGTGCTGGCCGCGCTGCACGTGCTGCGCACCTCCGCCCCGATCGACCTCGAGATCAACGGCCGGCGGCACTCGGTGTGGATGCTCTTCGCCGGCAACGGCGCGTACCGCAGCATCGGCCCGGCGCCGCTGCGCCGTCGTGCCCTGTCCGACGGGCAGCTCGACGTCCGCATCGTGCCCGGCAGCCCCCACGCCCGCACCCACCTGCTCGCGGCCGCCCTCACCGGCTCCACCACGGCCCTGCTGCGGCGGCTGCGGATCGGCGGCATGGATCCCGGCACCCGCCTGGCCTTCGACGGCGAGGTGGCGCCCGCGCCCCGCGACCTGGTGATCGACAAGGCCAACGAGGCCCTGACCGTCTACCGGCCGCTCTGACCCGGCGACGCGAAGCGGGCCGCTCCCCAGGGGCGCGGCCCGCTTCGCGCGTGCGGGTGGGCGGGCCGCCGTCAGTCCGACAGGCCCGCCAGCGCCCGGACGCCCTCGCCCTTGATGGTGAGGGTGTCCGGCGACCCCGCGTCTATCGCGAGAGTGAGGTCGTCCGACGGCCAGCCGCTGCTCAGCGCCGCGAGGGGCAGGATGCGGTAGCCCCGGGCGTTGGGCAGGGCGTGCGCCAGGCGCACCTCGGAGGTGAAGACCGGGACCAGCTTCGTCCCGTCCTCCTGCTCGAAGACCGGCAGGCTGATCGTCTCCTGCTCCGCCCCGTCCCCCGCGGGCTCCTCCGGCGGCGCGGGCACCGGCAGCAGGACGTCGCTGGAGGCCAGAGTGCTGAGCGCCGCCGCGTTGTCACCGCCGGTGGCGATCTCGTGCAGGGCTCGCTGCGCCGGGGGCTGCGCACCGTTCGGAGTGGTGAAATCGGTCATGGCCGTTCCCTTTCCGTTGCTTGCGTACGGGGTGGCTCGGGGCCTGCGCGTACCCAGCGAGGGAACGGTCATGCGTGCCCGACGGGGTCACTCGTACTCCGTGCCGCCCTTGCGGGTGAGGTAGGCGTCGCTGACCGCCTTCAGGACGGCGCGTCCGCCGAGCTCGGGGCTGTGGCGATCCGGGGCCGCCCGGACCACGACGCCCTCGCGCAGGTGCAGGCCGCGGCCGGAGACGGTCTCGGCGCCCCGCGCGAGCTCCAGGACGAGGTCGAGGTCGAACGGGCCCTCGTACAGCGTGGGGACCAGCGGCACGCTGCCGGCCGGGAGGATCTCGGCGGGGGCGAGCCAGCGGACGGACCCGTCGATCTCGGCGGCGACGTCGAAGGCCGCGTAGCCGGGCGTGTCGCGGCGCGCGTCGGCGCCGTAGCCCAGGTCCTGGACACCGGAGCCGTACACCTCGCCGTAGATCGCCACCCGACTGGCGCCGAGCCGGCCGGCGAGGGCCGCGGCGACCTCGGGCAGGCCGTGGCCGCGCACGGCGCGCCAGTAGAGGTTGCCGTCGGCCTCCTTCAGTGCGAGGCGCTGGGCACCCAGCCCCTTGGAGGTGACCAGCACGCGTCCGGTGTCCGCGAGATAGGTCAGGCAGCAGGCCGTTCCATGGAGCTTCTCGGTGATCGCGACCGGCTCGCCCGCCGTGAAGACGCCGGGGTGACGCTTGACGTTCTCGATGTCGATCCACGGCAGCAGGTCCGGCGCGGACTCCACGTCGCCGCTCATCGACACCGGCACCGGCGGCACCCACTTGGATATGCCGAGGAGCCCCGCGAAGTCGGTGCCTTCCCCGGCGGCCCGCGCCAGGTCCGTGCCGCCGAGCGCGGCCGGGCGGCAGACGATGCCCTGGGACAGCTCGCCGCGCAGCCGGACCGCCTTGACGCGGTCGGACGCGGGGCCGGCGAGCCGTCCGGTCAGGCCGAGTTCGGCGATGAGCGCGGCGGGCAGCACGGACTGCTCGGGGATGTACAGCGCGAAGTCGCCCGTCCGGTAGGCGCCCTTGGCCACGACCGCGCGGTAGAGGCCGACCTGGGCGAGCTCCAGGGCGTCCGCGTTCGGGTGGTCGTGGACGGTGAGCCTTTCGGCGGTGACGCGCAGCGTCGACATCGGGTTCCCCCTCGTGGTGGTGCGTGGATCGCACCACTGTGCGGGGTGCCGCGCTCCGCGGGCGAACGGTTTTTCAGGGCGCCGGGGCCATACGGAAGTCGTACGTCCCGGGCAGCGGTTCGTCGGTGAGGGCCTGCCAGGTCGTGTGCAGCGACTCCTCGCCCTCCCTCAGGTCGTCCACGGTGAAGCCCCCGTCGAAGACGGCCCGCGCGCCCGCGGTGTCCCCTGCGGCCAGCAGGACCTGGGCGTGCAGCAGCCTGAAGCGCCCGCGGGCGCGGGTCGTTCCGGGCAGGGCGTCGAGGACGGCGGCGGCGTCGCCGGGGCGGCGGGCCGCGAGGAGCACCGGCACGGCCTCGCGGGCCAGGGCCGCCGCGGCGGTGGCCCATGCCTCGCCCACGGGCACGGCCCGGAAGGCGTCGAGGTAGCGCTGCGCGGCGCGTTCGGGGTTGCCGTCGGTCTGGTCGGCGACGGCGAGGCAGTGCAGCGGCAGGCACGAACCCGACTCCGCCGCGGCCCGCTCCCAGCTGCGCACCGCCTGGGCGCGGTCGCCGGCGTGCCATTGGGCGAGGCCCAAGTGGTAGTCCAGGGCCCAGCTGTTGTCCTCGTAGGTGCCCGCGGTCTCCAGGAGTTCCCGCCACTCCGGGGAGACGAGCACGGGGCCGGGGACGGTGTCCTCGCTCAGCCGCGGGAAGACCCCGGCGCGCAGGAGTTCCAGCCAGGGCTTCTGCAGCTCTCCCATGGTGTCGGGCGCGAACGGCGTACCGGGCAGGTCGAACCGGCCGCGGGTGACCTCCAGCGCTCCCCAGCCGGAACCGGTCGCGAGGACGTCCTCGGGCTCGGTGTCCGCGGCGGGCAGCCACGCCTCGTGGGCGGCGCGCAAGCGTTCACGCGGCAGGACCGCCTCCAGGTGATCCGCCACGGCGTGCGAATCAGCGCCGGGGGCGGTCTCCAGCGGGCCGTAGGCCTCCAGCCAGCTGACGCAGGCGCCCGCGGCCAGGGGGAGGTGCTCGAGCTGGGTGGGGGCGAGTCCGGCCTGGATCTCCAGGTACCCGGGGCCGTCGCCCTCGTCCCCGGCGAGCCAGCGCTGCCAGCGGCGGCCGCCCGCGCCCTGCCCCCAGACGAAGAGCTTGCGGCCGCGGAGGGTGTCGGTGGAGGTCTGCACGAGGCCGCGGCCGCCGGCGTCGAGGGCCGCGATCCAGGGGCGGGTGCCGTCGGGCAGGTCGTAGAACCAGTCGGCGGGGTGCTCGGAGGCGGTGGGCGCCTCGGGGACGGGCACCCGCTGGAGGGTACGGGAGGCGCCGAAGTGCCAGGCATGGGTGGCGGGTGCGACGACGCGGGTGCCAGGTGCCTGCGGTACGGCGGTGTTGGACCACCAGTAGAGGGGAACGGTCCGGTGGTGAGGATTGCGGACGCGTACCCCCGCGTAGAGGAAGCCGGAGCCCTCGGGGAGCCACAGGTCGATCTGGAAGGGCAGGTCGCGCAGCCGCTCCCACTCCCAGAGGCGGAGCATCTCGCCGCCGTCGGGGGCGGGGACGCGGGCGGCGTGGAGCGGCGCGCAGCTGAGCGTGGTGTGCCCGGTGGCGCCCGGGTTCCATTCGACGCCACCGGAGAACCAGGCGCCGGCGAGGCCGAAGTCGGCGTACTGCAGGGCGGGGTCGGCGTGCAGCAGTTCGCGGCCCGTGGACTTGTCGTGCAGCGCGTACAGGCGGCCGCCGAGGCCGGGCAGGACGGTGGCGCGCAGCCGCTCGTTCTCGAGGACGACGGCGTCCAGTGCGGTGGGCACGCGCTCGCGGGTGTAGCCGTCGAGGCGCGGTACGGGGAGCAGGGTGCGCAGTTGCCCGTAGGCGATGCGCCGGGCCATGGCGGGCGGGAGCGCCGCGCTCTCGGACGGGTCGAGGACGTGCGGGTCCCCCGGCGCGCGGAGCGCGGGCAGGGGGTTCTCCGGGCCGAGCGGGCTGGCCGGGAGGGTGAGGGTGGTGCGTCGCACGGTGGTGGCCAAGAGGTCCCTCTCTCTGTCACCGGTATTCGGGTGAGGACATGGAACCCCGTATCGGCCCGCGCCGTCAGCGGTTTGCACCTCACGGAACGGCCGGCGTGCGCACATCGGTCCATGGTGAACGCCATTTTGGCCTGCTTTTGCCGTCCGACGGGTCCGGGAGGGTTTGCCGATCATGCTGTCCACGCTGTGGAGCCCGCCGAACGGCACGCCTTCGCGCGCGCCCCGCGTGCCACGTCCCGCTCCGGTCGAACGCGCGCACAGCCCGCGGCTGGCGGCGCTGGCCGCCCGTCCCGAGCGCGAGGCCGAGTTCTGGCGGGCCGTGGAGGCCGAGGGGACACCCCTGGTGGAGCGCCTGGACGGCGACCCGGGGCACGCCGCGGTCACCTTCCTGTGGCGCGGTACCACCGCGACCCGCGCCGTACTGGCCCTGCCCAACCAGGTGCTCGACCCTGACGACCTGGCCGGCAACCTCATGTCGCGGGTGCCGGGCACGGACGTGTGGCACTGGACGATAAGGATGCGGGCCGACTGGCGCGCCACATACGCGCTCTGCGTGGACGAGGGCGACGGCGGCGCCGCGGCCCCCTCGGGGCCCAAGGGGCAGGCGTACCTGCGCGGACTGCGCCGCCACCCGCGGCGCGACCCGCTCAACCGCACGGTCTTCCCCACCCGCTGGGGCACCGAGCCGCTGTCGGTGGTCGCCCTGCCCGCGGCCCCGGCACCGCTGGGCGCGTGGCGCGACCGGCCGTGTCCGCCGGTGGGCGAGGTCACCGTCCACACCATGCGCAGCGCGCACCTGCGCAACTGGCGCCGCGTGTGGGCCTACACCCCGTCCGGCTACGAGGATCTCGCCGGGCTGCCGGTGGTGGTGCTGCTCGACGGCGACGTGTGGCAGCAGCACCTCGACGTCTCGGCGCTGCTCGACGGGCTCGTGGCGGCCGGCGCGCTGCCGCCGCTGGTCGCGCTGATGCCGGACGCGCTGGACAGCGACACCCGGCGCCGCGAACTCACCTGCGACGACCGCTTCGTGGCCTTCCTGACCCGCGAACTGCTGCCCTGGGCGGCCCGCCGGTGGCCGGTCAGCGGCGACCCGGCGCGCACGGTCCTCGCCGGCCAGGGCCTCGGCGGACTGGCCGCCGCGTACGCGGCGTTGCGGCGGCCCGAGCACTTCGGGAACGTGCTCGCGCAGTCCGGCGCCTTCTGGTGGCCGGCCGGGCGCCGCGCGGGCGCGCTGCCCGAGGAGTGGCTGACCGGCCGCGTGGCGTCGCTCGCGCGCAGACCGGTGCGGTTCCACCTCTCGGCGGGCTTGCAGGAATGGGGCCTGACGGCCGTCGTCCGGCGGCTGCGGGACGCCCTGCAGGCCCAAGGCTACGAGGTGGCCCACCACGAGTACAACGGCGGCCACGACTACCTCTGCTGGCGCGAGGAACTCGCCCACGGCCTGGCCTCGTTGCTGCGCGGCCCCTTCCCGGGCACCCTCCCCGGCCCCCGGCTGCCGGCCCCGGCCGACACCGAACCCGTCTGACGCGGCCACCCGGCGCGCCCCTTCCCCGAGGCCCACGCCGACGCCCAGCGCCACGGGGCGGCGCGCCCCAGGGCGGCGAACTCGCGCAGGGGCGGCCTCGTTGCCGCACGGCACTGTCCCGAGGACCCTCCCGGCCGACAGGGAACCCGTCTGACGCGGCCACCCGGCACAGCGGCAAGGGGGTGGCGCGCCCCGGGGTGGGGAAGCGGCCCGGGACCCGCTGACGTTGCCGTCCCGGCTGCCCTCAGTCGGTCCGCGGTGCGTGCGGCGCGTGCCACGCAGCGCATCCGTCCCGGGCAGCCGCGACGACCGCGGCCCCGCGTCGGATGCCGACGTGGCGCGCAGCCGCCGCGCGTACGATGGCGCTGCCGCCGGAGCCGGCGTCTGCCGGTCCGGCGCGGCGAGGGCGCCATCGCACGGAAAGCGCCGCTCACGCGGATCGGCGGGACCCTGCGGCCGTTCGCGACGACGGACCTTCCGGCAGCCGTGCGGAGCCGCTGCCGTCCCGGCGGCGTGAGGCGGTGGCGATCGCGGCGGGAAGAGGGGCCCACAGGGTGGCCGCGGCCGAAATGCGCTTGCCCGGCGGGGGTGGGGCGTCCAGACTGCCCGGGTGCTGATTCGACGTGAGACCCCCGACGATGTCCCGGCCGTCCAGGCTCTCACCGCGAAGGCGTTCGCCTCGGAGGACCGTCCCGACCCCGTCGAGGTCACGTTGCTGGCCGAGTTGCGCAAGAGCGACGCGTGGCTGCCGGAGCTGTCTCTCGTCGCCGTCGACGCCGACGGCGATCGCGTCGTCGGCCACATCGTCTGCACGCGGGCGCACGCCGGCGGCACGCCCGTGCTCGGTCTGGGCCCGCTGAGCGTCGCGCCGGGGCACCAGCGCAAGGGCGTCGGCCTGGCGCTGGTGCACACGGTGCTGGGCGCCGCGGACGCCCTGGGGGAGCCGCTGGTGGCGCTGCTGGGGAGCCCGGACTACTACGGCCGTTACGGCTTCCGGGTGAGCACGGACTACCGGATCACGCCGCCCGACCCGGCCTGGGGGCCGTACTTCCAGGTCCGCCCGCTGTCCGCCTACAGCCCTTCGGTGAGCGGGGCGTTCCGCTACGCGGAGCCCTTCGACCGGGTCTGAGTGAACCGGGGCAGCCACGCGGGCACGGCCCGGCAGTACGCCTCGTACTCCTCGCCGTGGGCCGTGCGCAGCGTCGGCTCCTCGTACCAGTGGACGAACGCGGCGACCGTCAGCCACACGGCGGCGGCGTAGAGGAGCAGGACGGGCCGCAGAAGCAGCAGTCCCTGCCCCGCGACGAGCGCCACGACGGCCAGGTACATGGGGTTGCGGACCCGGGCGTACGCGCCGCCGGTGACGAGGCGTTCGGTGGGGGCGACGGGCGCGGGCGTGCCGCGCCCCTCGCGTACGAAGCGGGCGAAGCCGTGCAGGAGCACCGCCGCCCCGGCCAGCGCGACGAGGCCGCCGGCCGCCCGTACCGGCCAGGGCCCGTCGCCGGACGCGTACCGGGTGAGCCACCAGGGAATCAGCCCGGACACGACGCCGGGCGCCGCGAGGAAAAAGACCGCGCTGCCGAGCGCGGCCGTGGACCGTCTCATGCCTTCATGGTGCCCGCCGACGGTCGCCCCGGATACGTCTTGGCGGCGCGGGTTGCCGTAGACATGGGCGCGCAGTTCAGGGCGCACATGGTCGCGACGGCGAGGATGAAGGGGAGGCGGCGAGCCGCAGGCCGGTCATGGCGTACGGGAGCGCGGTGGGCCGGACGAGCCGGCGCAGCGTCGTCCAGAGTTCCGTTCGCGCAGTGAACTGTCGTTCATTGGGTGGTGCGCAAAGCGACGGTAGCGTCGCCGCGCGGGCGCGTTCAACGGATCGCACAACGGCTCCTCGATGACAGTTGTGTCGCGGACGGGAGAGCGGGGGCGCAGGGGACATGAGGGGTGAAATTACATGGAGAAAATCGCCAATTGTGGCCTTTTGCCCCTGGCGGTCGGCTTTCACCCCGAGTAGATTGGATTATGGCCTACGGGGCGAGCGAGGGAGTCCGGTAGCACCGGTTGCGGAGCAGGAAGCAGCAGCTTCCGCCGGCGCCGGGTTCAACGGCCGGGCTGAGAGGCTTGAAGGTCTGGGAAGAGGTTTTTGGACCGGAGAGCGACCCCTAGCACCTGATCCGGACCATGCCGGCGAAGGGAGTCCCACCTCGTAGGTCGTGGAACTGCAGCCGATGAGCCGCGCGGTGAGCGCGGCTCTTTGTGTGCCGCGGCCACTTGGCCGTCCCGCCCGGCCGCTGGGATGATCCCCTGAAGCGTTGGGCGCCGACGGGTGGAGGGCTTGGGGGGACATGGACGACCGTATGCCGGTTGCGGCGGTCAACGGGCTGACCGCGCGGTGGGCCCGCGACACCCTGGGCGGCGGCCGTGCCGGGGCGACCGTCTTCTCCGCCGCAGGGGTCTGGCCGCTGCTGGGCCTGCTCGCCGCGGGGGCCGCCGGCGCCGCCCGTGCCGACCTGGAACAGGCCGTCGGGACGGACGCCGCGACCGCGGCGGGTGCCTCGGGACGACTGCTCGCGCGGCTTGACGCCATGGAAGGCGTCGACACCGCCGTGGGGCTGTGGACCCGCGCTTCCCTTCCGCTCGCGCCCGGCTGGCTCTCCCTGCTCCCGGCCGGCGCCCACGGGCACTTCACCGGCGACACCGAGACCGACCGCAAGACCCTGGACACCTGGGCCGCGGACCGGACCCACGGCATGATCCCCAGGATGCCGGTCGCCGTGGACCGGAACACCCTCCTGCTGCTCGCGAACGCGCTGGCCCTGCGCACCGACTGGGCCGAGCCCTTCCAGGACAACCACACCGGGACCCTCTTCCGCAGCTCGCCCTACCTGGACATGGCCGGGGTCGCGGCCACCCCCTTCGGCCCGCTGACCATGGCTAAGGTGAACGGCACCAACGGGATCGAGGTCCACCTGCTGCTCGGCCCCGACCACGTCGCCCCCGGCGAGGTGATCGCCGCCGGCATCGCCGCCCTCGACGGGACGTACCAGGTGCTGCCCGGCAACCTGCTGCCCTACGGGCGGCCGGGGCCGGGGGTCACGGTCGAGGACGTCACGAGCTTCGACCCGGCACCCGCGCTCGACCTGACCACGGTCCCGTTCACCGTCGGAGCCGAGCACGACCTCCTCGAGCGCGCCGAGCTGTTCGGGCTCGCCACCGCCCGCGACAGCGGCGCGGGGCACTTCCCCGGCGTCAGCGCGCAGCCGCTGGCCGTCGGCGCGGCGAAGCAGGCGGCCACAGCGACCTTCAGCGCGAAGGGCTTCCGGGCCGCCGCCGTCACCGCGGTCTCCCTGCGCGTCGGCAGCGCTCCCGGGCAGGCCCGGCAGACCCGGCGGGTGCGGGTGGGATTCCTGCGCCCGTTCGGCTTCCTCGCCGTCCACCGGCTCCTTCCGGCGGTCCTCGTGGCGGGGTGGGTGACGCCCTGACCTCGGCACGCGGCGGTCACGGTCACAGGGCGCTCCCCGACCGCCAGTCCCGTCACCGCGCTCTCGGCGGCCGAACCCTCCTGAGGACGGGACCCCGCACCGGTCAGCCGGTGGGCGCGGGCACCTCCACCGTGAGGGTGCCCGCGTCCGCGTCCAGCACGGCGGGGACGCCGAGCGGCACGGTCAGACTGGTCTCGCAGTGACCGAAGCCCAGTTCCTCGACGATCGGGACGCCGAGCCCGCCCAGCCGGTCCAGGAGCACCGCCCGCACCTGCTCGTAGGGGCCGCAGTCCCGCCAGGAGCCGAGGGCGATACCCGCCACCCCGTCGAGCCAGCCGGCCCGCAGCAGCTGGGTGAGCATCCGGTCGATCCGGTAGGGCTCCTCGCCGATGTCCTCCAGCAGCAGGATGCCGCCCGGCACCCCCGGCCGCCCGTCCGGTGTGCCGAGGCCGGAGGCGAGCAGGGCCAGGCAGCCGCCGACGGTGACGCCGCGTGCCGTGCCGGGGACGAGCGTCCGGGCGGTCGGCGCGCCGAGGACTCGCGTCCGCCCGGGCTCGAAGAGTGCCTCCCGCAGGTGTGCGCGCGTGGGCTCGTCCTTGAGGAAGCCGTGCGCCGCGATCATGGTGCCGTGCAGGCTGGCCAGGCCCAGCCGGACGGCGAACGCCTGGTGCAGCACGGTGATGTCGCTGAAGCCGAGGAGGGTCTTGGGCCCGGCCGCTCGCAACGCCTCCCAGTCCAGGAGGTCTGTCATGCGCTGGGCGCCGTAGCCACCGCGGGCGCAGAGCACGGCGGCCACCGACGGGTCGCACCACGCTCCCTGGAAGTCGCGGGCGCGCGCCGCGTCCTGTCCGGCCAGGTAGTCGAATGTGGGGTGGCGGTCCAGGACGTGCGGCGCGACCACCGGGTCGAGGTCCCAGCCGCGGAGGATGTCCAGCCCGGCGTCGAGCCGTTCCCGGGGCACAGGTCCGCTGGGGGCGACGACGGCGACCCGGTCCCCGGGGACGAGGGGGCGGGGTCGGGTGAGGGGGGCCAGCGGTGTCACTTGGTGAGCTCCAGAGGGGGTACGGAGGGCGGGGTGAAGCCGAAGACCTGTCCGTAGAGGGCGAGTTCGGCCTCCAGACAGGTGATCATCGTGTCCTCGCGGCGGAAGCCGTGGCCCTCGCCCTCGAAGGTGAGGTAGGCGTGGGGGACGCCGCGTCCCTTGATCCGCTCCAGGAACCGCTCGCACTGCACGGGGCGGCAGATCACGTCCTCCAGCCCCTGCAGCAGCAGGAAGGGCACGGAGAGCCGGTCGGCCCGGGTGACCGGCGAGCGGTCGCGGTAGCGCTCGGGAACCTCGGCGTAGGGCCCGATGAGCGAGTCGAGGTAGTGGGACTCGAAGTCATGGGTCTCACCGCCCGCGGCCCAGCCGGTGAGGTCGAGGAGCGGGTACTTGATCACGCCGCAGGCGTAGACGTCGGTACCGGTGAGGGAGGCCGCGCTGGTCCAGCCGCCGGCGCTGCCGCCGCGGATCGCGAGGCGCTGCCCGTCGGCGGTGCCCTCCTCCGCCAGCGCCCTCGCGACGGCGGCACAGTCCTCCACGTCGACGACGCCCCACTGCTCGCGCAGCCGCTCGCGGTAGGCGCGCCCGTAGCCGGTGGAGCCGCCGTGGTTGACCTCGACGACGCCGATCCCCCGTGAGGTGAAGTAGGCGATCTCGAGGTTGAGAACGAGCGGTGCCCGGCTGGTGGGACCGCCGTGCACCCAGACCACGTAGGGCGGCAGCTCGCCCTCGGGCGCGGCGAAGTAGGGGTTGGCCGGCGGATAGAGCTGCGCGTGGATCTCTCGTCCGCCGGGCCCGGTGAAGGTGCGTTCCACGGGCTCGGGCAGGAACTCCGGGGGCACGGTGTCGCGGTGGGCGGCACCGATGACGCGGGTGCGTCCGGTGCAGGTGTCGAGTTCGAGCACCTCGAAGGAGCTGCGGGCCGAGGCGGCCACGGCGACCACCCGGGTGCCCGCGGTGGACAGCGCCGCGGTCCACTCGCTCCAGGGACCCGGCACGTCGGCCCACTCGCCGGTCGCCGGGTCGAATATCCCCAGACGCTGGGCCCCCTTGCCATGCAGCACAGCCAGTGTCCCGGCGGCGAGCGGGGCGAACCAGCGCGCGCCCATCTGCCAGCCCGGCCCGGCGAACTCCTCCTGCGCCGGCAGCAGGTTGACCGCGTTGCCGGTGGCAGGGTCGACTCGGTGCAGGTTCCACCAGCCGTCGCGGTCGGTGGCGGCGATCAGGGTGCCGTCCGGTGTCCACTCCGCCTGCGCGACGGACTCGGTGGGGCCGCCGAGGATCGTCCGGGCGGCGCCGAAGGTGCCGTCCGCGCCGACGGCGGCGTGCTTGAGCTCCGTGCCGTCCCACGGCATCCGGGGGTGGTCCCAGGCGATCCACACGGCCTGCCGCCCGTCCGGGGAGAGCCGCGGCGAGGTCACGAAGTGGTGGGAGGCGTCGGAGAGTTCACGAACGGCGGTGCGGTCCTCGGCGGCCGAGCCGTCGAGTGGGACGGCGGCGACGACGCGTCGTACGTCGCTCGGCCCCTCGCCGGTGAACTCCTCCAGTACGCACCACACCTCACCGCGGTCCGGATGGATCTGCGGATCGGCCCAGCGCAGTCCGTCGCCGACCGGGGAGAGCGGGGTCAGCGGCCGCGGCAGGGCGTCCGGCACATCGGGCTCGTATGCGTAGAGCCGCTGGTCCGGGAAGTGGGAGAAGACGATCAGCGGTCCTCTCCCGGGCTGCGCGGCGCCCGCCCAGGCCCGGCCGCCGTACTCGATGACGCGGGTTCGCACGTTCCACGGCGCGGGCAGCGGACTGCCGACCGTGCCGTCCGCGCGTCGGCGCACGAGGGCACGGCGACCGCCCTGCGCCGGCCGTGGTTCGGTCCACCACACCTCGTCACCGACGAACCCGGGGAATTCGGGGCGTCCGTCGTGGGAGGCGGCGGTGCGAGCGCCGACCGGCGACTCCCAGGCACCGTAGGGGGCGATGATCGGGGCACGCGTCATCGGGCGACTCCGTCGGTCGTGTCCTGCCGGCCCAGCATGAACCGGTCGAGTACGCGGACGCCGAAGTGGAGCCCCTCCACGGGGACCCGCTCGTCGACGCCGTGGTACATCCCCGCGTAGTCGTAGCCCTCGGGCAGCTTCAGTGGGGAGAAGCCGTATCCCGTGATGCCGAGCCGCGAGAACTGCTTGGCGTCGGTACCGCCGCCCATCACATAGGGCACGACGTGGGCGTCGGGGTCGAAGTGGATCAGGGCCTCCCGCATCGCGGCGTAGACCGGCGCGTCGAGTGGGGCCTCCAGCGGGATCTCGCGGTGGTGGAACTCCCATGCCACGTCCGGGCCGGTGAGCTCGTCCATGGTGGCCGCGAACTCGGCCTCGCCGCCGGGCAGGACCCGGCCGTCGATGTAGGCGACCGCGCTGCCGGGGATGACGTTGACCTTGTACCCGGCCTCGAGCACGGTCGGGTTGGCGCTGTTGCGGATCACCGGTTCCACCAGGGCGGCGGCGCTGCCCAGCTTGGTGAGCAGGATGTCCACGTCGTCGAAGTCGGGCTCGACCTCGTGCAGCGCGGCCAGTTCGGTCAGCGCCGCCCGGACCGTGGGGACGATCCGCACCGGCCAGCGGTGCTCGCCGATGCGGGCGACGGCCGCGGCGAGCCGGGCCACGGCGTTGGTGCGGTTGACCTTGGAGCCGTGCCCCGCCCTGCCGTGGGCAGTGAGCTTCAGCCAGGCGGTGCCGCGTTCCCCGGCGGCCACCGGGTACAAGAGCAGCCCGGGCCCGGCATGGAAGGTGAAGCCGCCGGACTCGCTGATGCCCTCGGTGCAGTCGCGGAACAGCTCGGCATGCTGCTCGACGAGGTAGGTCGCCCCGTAGGTGGCGCTGTCCTCCTCGTCCGCCGTCAGCGCGAGCACGATGTCCCGCTCGGGCCGCAGTCCCCTGCGGGCCCAGGAGCGCACGGTGGCGAGCACCATCGCCACGGTGCCCTTCATGTCGACGGCGCCGCGGCCCCAGACCACCCCGTCCCGCACCTCGCCGGAGAAGGGGTGCACGCTCCAGTCCTCCGCCTGGGCGGGCACGACGTCCAGGTGACCGTGGACCAGCAGCGCGCCCTGTCCGCTCCCGGCGCGTGGGGCGCCCTCGATACGCGCCACGACGTTGGCCCGGCCCGGTGCGGACTCCAGGACGCGCGCCTGGATCCCGGCCTCGTCGAGAAGCCGCGCGGCGTACTCCGCCGCGGGGCGCTCGTTGCCGTCACCGCCGCCGCGGTTGGTGGTGTCGATCCGGATCAGCTCCGAGGTGAAGCGGACCGCCTCCTCCAGTGCCCGGGTGTCAGCCATACTGCTCCTCCACAGCTGCCGAGACGAGGGCGGTCACGGCCTTGTAGCAGCGGATCCCCTCGTACATGGTCGGTGAGGTGTAGGCGACGCGGCGCTCGCCCGTACGCTCCACACCCGGCACGATCGCGGCGGCCCCCGCCAAGTGCGCCGCGTCGAACTCGACCTCGATCGTGAACGGCCCACCCCGCACCGGCTCGTGGCGCACCGCGAGCGGCGTCGCGTCCTTGGCGGCGGCGCGGATGTCCGCCGCCGTGCGGGCCGGCGGCCGGCACACGGCCGCGTAACGCGAGACGTAGTCCTTGACGGCGACCGTGCGCGCCGCCGGCGCGTAGCCCCGGGCGTCGAGGCCGGTCCGGTCGTCCCCCGTGACCAGTACGACGGGCACCCCGTACTCGGCGGCCACCAGCGCGTTCAGCCGGCCCTCACTCGCCGGCGGGCCGCCGTCGACCCACACGCCGGTGATCGAGTTGGGCAGGTAGGTGTGGGCCAGCACCCCCTCCGTCCCGGCGCCCGTGTGGAAACCGACAAAGGCGATGCCGTCCACGTCGCCGTGCTGCACGCCCTCGACCATCGACAGGTCCTTGTGCCGCCCGGTGACCATCTCGGCCCGCTCGTCCAACTGCTCCAGCAGCAGGTTCCGCATCGACCAGTGGGCCTCGTTGACCAGGACCTCGTCGGCGCCGCCGTCGAAGAAGCCGGCGATCGCGGCGTTGACGTCGGAGGTGAACAGATGCCGGAACCGCTGCCAGCCCTCCGTGCCGGGCAGGACGTCACCGGGCCAGGTCACCCCGGTAGCGCCCTCCATGTCCGCGCTGATCAGGATCTTCATGGCATGGAACGTTACGCAAAGTCACCGCGCCACACCAGGCCCCCCGGCCCGCCTGTGGAAAACTTCAGTGGTACAGACCGGGGACGATCAGCCGACACCCCCTGCCACCAGCCAGTTCGTCGGTACCTCGAACCACGAGCCGTCCGGCCGCCGCTCCGTCGTCACGAGTGCGACCTCACCGCGTGCGAGCACCTCCATGCCCGCCGCGCGGAAGAGTTCCGGGACGGTCTCGTCGGGCATCTCGGCCGGCGCGATCCCGTGCGTGAAGATCGCGGCGAGCTTGGCGGGCGGCTCCCCGGGCCCTTGCGCGAGCCCCATCAGCACGGCCTTCGCGGACGCCGCGAGTTCCTCCGCGAACACCCGGCCGCGCCCGCCGGTGAGCACGGAAATGCCCTCGACCAGGGGTGCGCGATCCTCGGGCGGGCACTGGTGGAGCACTCCGCGCATGTACACGTTCACCTCGCCCAGTTCCTCACTCAGCCGCCGGACCGCTACGGGGTCGGCCGCGTCGAGCTGCCGGTACTCGGCGACGCCGCCCGGGTCCTGGTGCCGCGCGTGGCCGATCGCCGCCGCCGCGAGGTCCACCCCGACGGCCCGGCCGTACCGCTTGGCCAGGAACCGGGTCTGGGTGCCATTGCCGCAGCCGAGGTCGACGACCGGCAACGACGGGTGGAAGTGGGCCTCGGAGAACGGGAGGTGGGCCGCCGCGGTGAGCTCCGCCTCCGCGTCCCAGAGCGCCGCCCCGGCTCGCCGGGGGCGGCGCGCCAGAAGCTCTCCCACGCCTGCAGGTTCGTGCCGGTGACGTCCATGCGATCTCCCCAGGTCCACGTGTCCGTCGCCGCGGACCGTGCCCGGCCGCGCGACCGAAGCCCCGTCAAAATCCGTGCTACAGACGGTCGTCGGTGCGGGCAAGTGTCCGGGGCAAGTCGTGACCTGGCGTTCACTATGTTCGAGGACGGGCCGGGACCGCGCCATCGCGTCCGCCGGTCCGCCGCCACGGCAGGGCCTGCTCGAACCAGACCGTCTTGCCCTGCGCCGTACGGCTCGCGCCCCACTCCCGGGCCAGCCGGCTCACGATCCGCAGTCCCCGTCCCGACTCGTCCTCGGGCCCGGCGCCCACCAGGACGGGCACGGCGTGATCGTCGTCCGAGACCTCGCACAACAGCGCGTCCGTGCGGACCAGGCGCAGCTCGACGTGCCGGGAGTGCGCGTGCCGGACGGCGTTGGTGACCACCTCGCCGACCATCAGCTCGGCCGCCTCCGCGGCCTCCTCCAGCCCCCAGCGCTCCAGGACGCCCCGGGTCAGCATCCGGGCCCTGCCCACCTCCCGGGGGTCGAGGGCGAGCTGCCAGCTGACGACGTCCTCACGGGCGATGCCGTTCAGCCGCGCCATCAGCAGGGCGACGTCGTCCTTGCGGCCGCCCGGCGGGTCGAGCGCGCGGATGATCGCGTCGCAGGCGTCGTGCATCGAGGCCGCGGGGTGCGCGGCACTCTCGCACAGTGCGGCCAGACCGGCCCCGATGTCCTGGTCGCGCGCCTCGACCAGCCCGTCCGTGCACAACACGAGCCGGTCGCCGGGGCCGACGGCGATCCGGACCGTCTCGAAGGGCACCCCGCCGACGCCGATCGGGGCGCCCGTCGGCACGTCGAGCAGCTCGCTGCGGCCGTCCTCGGCGCGCACCAGCACCGGTGGGACGTGGCCCGCGTTGGCGATGTGCAGATCGGACCGGATCGGGTCGTACACGGCGTACAGGCAGGTGGCGAGGTAGTGCTCGCCGAGGCGCTGCGCCAGGTCGTCGAGGTTGCGCAGCAGCTGCGCCGGCGGCATGTCCAGCGCCGCCATGGTCTGCACGGCGGTGCGTAACTGACCCATCATGGCCGCGGCGTTGAGCCCGTGCCCCATGACGTCGCCCACGACGAGGGCGAGCCGGGAGCCGGGCAGCTTGATGGTGTCGAACCAGTCGCCGCCGACCCGGCCCAGCCGGGTGCCGGGCAGGTAGCGGATCGCGACGTCGCACCCCGGCATCCGCGGGGTGATCTGCGGCAGCATGCTGTCCTGCAGCGTGTCGGCGACGTTCTCCTGGTACGTGTACATGCGGGCGTTGTCCAGGACGAGCCCCGCACGAGCGGCCAGTTCGGCGCCCGTCACGCGGTCCATGTCGTTGAACGGCGGGCGCTCGGCGTGCCGCAGCAGGATCATGAAGCCGAGGACGACGTTGCGCGCCTTCAGCGGCACAACCAGCATCGACCGCCCGGTGATCAGCGGCCGGATGTCGCGCTTCTCGAACTGCGAGGCGATCGCCTCGCCCATGGGTTCGGTGATCCTGGGCACCAGCACGGGCTGACCGCTCGTCATGCACTGGAAGAACGGGGTGTGCTCGGGGAACGGCATGGCCTCGCCCACGGGTACGACGTCGTCCCAGCGGCCGGGTTCGTCGGTGTGATCCAGGGCGACCCGGTACCACATGGTGGTGACGTCGGGCGGGCCGTCGGGGAAGCCCTCGCCGGCCAGGACCTGTTCGCGGAGGTAGGTGCCCGCGACGTCGGTGAAGCGCGGTACGACGGCGGCGCTGACCTCGCGGATCGTGACGGTCAGGTCCAGGGAGCTGCCGATGCGCCCGCTGACCTCGTTGAGGAACTCCAGGCGCTCGCGTACGGCGGCGCACTCCAGGTCGGGTTCGAGGTCCTCGGAGGCGGCGACACGCGGGTCGGTGGCGGCCCCACGGGCGGCGCGCTGCCCGCGCGCGCCGCGCTCGACCCGCCGGGGCACGCCCCAGTCGGGGGTGACCGGGACCCGGTCGTGCCGGCTGATCTCCAGGACGGGATAGCCCAGTTCCAGAACCTGGGAGACGATGCGCCCGCTCTCGGCGACGCTCATGCTGGGCAGGATCTCGGGGAGCCGCTTGGCCAGCCCGTCTGCGCCGGGGAACTCGGTGTGCAGGGCGAAGCCGGGCGCGATCCGCTCGGACTCCCCGGGAGGGGCGTCGTCCTCGCCGTGCACCTGGGCGGCGTCGGCGGCCAGTACGAGCAGACGCTCGGGGCCCGGGCCGACCAGCGGGTAGGCCCACCACAGGACGTCGGCCGGAAGTCCGCCGGGGTCGGGGTCGGGCCCCTGGTTGAGCCGGGCGCGGCCGGCGGTCGGGTAGGAGGTCGCGCCGCTGAGGGTGGTGTCGAGGCCGGCTCCGGCCGGCGCGTCGGGGTCGTCTGGGGCGTGCTCCTCGCCGAGCGCGCCGGAGACCGGCAGCAGGTCGACGGCGGGGTGGCCGACGGCCTCCTCCCGGGCGCGCCCGAAAAGCCTGCGGGCGCCCGTGCTCCAGTGCGAGACGAGCCCGTCGCCGTCGACGACGACCACGGCGAGCGGGATGCGTCCGGAGAGTCCGGTCCGCTGCTCCGGCAGCGGGGCGCGGCTCCCCTTCCCCGTTGGAGTGCGACGTTGCATGACGCGTCCGGCTCCTTCCCCTGCGGTGCCCGGATGCCGACCGAGGCCCGGAGGTGGTCGGCCCCCGGCGCGCCCGGAGGTGGTCAGCCCCCGGCGCAAGATCTGCGGCTCCGCAACCACGGTACGACCGGCACCGGGTGCCGCGTGGGGCATTGGACGAATCCGGTGTGCGCCCGCGGGGCCGCGGACGCGCCGGAGCATGCGCGGCGCACACCCCGGCGCTGAGGCATCGTCGAACTTCCGAGGACCCTTCGGGGCGGTCAGTCCTCGTGGCCCAGGTGCACGTCGCGCTCGGTGCGCTCGCCGCCCGACAGCCGCAGCACGGTGGCCACCGGCGGATACCCCGAGGCCACCACGGTGTACTCGCCCGCGGCCAGGTCGACGAAGCGAAAGACCCCGTCAGGACCGGTCGTCACGGTGTCCAGGACGTTGCCCGCCGCGTCCAGCAGGGTGACGCGGGCGTCCTCCACGGGGCTGCCGCCCGGGCCGCGCACGGTGCCGCGCAGCAGCGCGCCTCCCGCGAGTTCGACGTCCTGCCGGGTCTCCCGGGCCGCGTGCACCGACACCGGGAGCGCCGCGGGCCGGTACGCGGGGGCGTTGGCGGCGAGCGTGTACTCCCCCGCGACGAGGTCGCTGAGAACGTAGTCGCCCTCCCTGCCGGTTCGGGTGGTGGCCACCACGTCGCCGCGGGAGTCGGTGAGGGTGACGGTGGCCTCCCGTACGGACGTGCCGTCGGCGGTGCGCACCGTGCCCGCCAGCCGCCCGGCGCCACCGAGCACCACGTCGAGCTCGACCGGGCGTTCCCCGACGGTCACGCTGACGGCCTGCGGCTGGTGCCCCCCGGCGGCCGCGATCAGCACGTAACTGCCGCTGCCCGGGGTGCTCAGCGCGTAGCGCCCGTCCTCGCCCGTCGCACCGCGTCCGATCTGGCGGCCGGTCACATCGATGAGGGTGAGCGCCGCCCGGCCGACGGTACTGCCGTCGGCGTGCTGGACGGTGCCGCACACCGGGAGGCCGACGGTCTCGGCCTTGCGGGCGGTGGGGACGTGCTGGGTCACCAGGGGTTTCTCCTTGAGCAGGAAGGCGAGCAGGAAGCCGAGGGCGAGCACCGGCACCAGATAGAGGAAGATGCGCGGCATGGCCTCGGCGTACGCCCGCACATAGGCGTCGCGCAGCGGTGCCGGCATCGCGTGCACCATGTGCGGGGTGATCGACTGGGGGTCCGGCAGATCGACGGCGCGCGGCAGCCGGTCGGCGAGCCCGTCCGCGAGCCGGTTGGCGAACACGGTGCCGAAGACGGCCGCCCCGACCGAGCCGCCGATCTGCCGGAAGTAGTTGTTGGCGCTGGTGGCGGTGCCGAGGTCGGCGGGCCGCACGGAGTTCTGCACGGCGAGGATCAGCACCGGCAGGACAAGGCCGATGCCCAGCCCCAGCACGCCCATGTACGCGCTGTACTCGACGCGCGGGGTGTCGGTCTCCAGCAGCGACAGCAGCCACATGCCGGCCACCGAGAGCGCCCCGCCGACCAGCGGGAACACCCGGTAGCGCCCGGTACGGCTGATCAACTGGCCGGAGACCACGGAGGCCAGGACGACGCCGAGCATCATGGGCAGCATCAGCAGCCCGGACTCCGTCGCGCTGACACCGTTCACCATCTGGAGGAACGTGGGCAGATAGCTGGCGGCGCCGAAGAGGCCGACGCCGACGATCGCACCGATGAGGGCGGAGACGGTGAAGACGCTGTCGCGGAAGAGCCGCAGCGGGATGACCGGTTCGACGGCGAATCGTTCCACCACCACGAACAGCACGGCGCAGCCGATCGACGCCACGCCCAGCCAGATGATCACGTCCGAGCGCCAGGCGTACGTCGTGCCGCCCCAACTGGTCAGCAGCACCACGCAGGTGGATCCGGCGGCCAGCAGCAGCGCGCCCAGCACGTCCAGCCGGGGACGTACGGCCGGCCGCGGCAGTTTCAGCACGACGGCGATGACGGCCAGTGTCACCAGCCCGAAGGGCACGTTGACGTAGAAGCACCACCGCCACGACGCATGGTCGGTGAAGAAGCCCCCGAGCAGCGGCCCCGCCACGGAGGCCAGGCCGAAGGAGGCGCCGATCAGGCCCATGTACCGGCCGCGCTCACGGGGCGGGACGATGTCCGCGATGATCGCCTGGACGCCGATCATCAGCCCTCCGCCGCCGATTCCCTGGATGGCGCGGAAGGCGATCAGCTCGTCCATGGACCGCGACCAGCCGGCGAGGGCGGATCCGACGACGAAGACGACGATGGCGAACTGGAAGACGCTCTTGCGCCCGAAGAGGTCGCCGAACTTGCCGTAGATCGGCAGCCCGACGGTGGAGGCGAGCAGATAGGCGGTGACGGCCCAGGACATCTTGTCCAGGCCGTGCAGCTCGCCGACGATCTTGGGGAGCGCGGTCGCCACGATCATCTGGTCGAGCGCTGCCAGCAGCAGCGTCAGCATCAGCCCGAGAAAGACCAGTCGCACCCTGCGCGGGCTCAGTCCCGCGATGGGCGCGCCCTGTTCCTGCGGCACGACTGCGGGTCGGTCCCCGGGTCCCGTGCCGGCGCCGGTCACGTCCGTGAGGGTGCCGGTCTCCTCGGACAGGGTCGTCCCGGTGGTGCCGCCCATCTGCGTACCGCTCCCCTCGTCGCGCCTGCCCTGCGACAACGATCTGGGGCGCCGGGGATGCGCCGGAGCACGGCAGATCCACCCTTTCAAGTGACGTGCCCACCGGCGTGCGCCCACCGGACGGCGTCCGGGCACGCACGGCCGCACGCACGGCACGCACGGCAGTTACGCCATGCCGAAGGAGGCGGCCGGGCGTCCACCCGGCTCCGGCCGCCTCCCTTGTGCCGCCTGCTACTTCTCGGTCTCCGCGGCGAGCCGCGCGAGCACCGCGTCATGGATGCGGTTCAGACCCTTGGGGGCGAACGTGCGCTCGAAGAAGCCGCCGATGCCGCCGGCGCCGGTCCAGCTGCTGGTGACGACCGCCTTGGACCGGCCCTCGCCGGCCGGGGTGACCGTCCAGGTGGTGACCATGGAGGAGTTGCGGTCGCTCTCGACCAGCTGCCCCGGGGTCGGCTCGGTCACCGCGAGGAGGCAGTCCCGGACGCGCTTCTCGGTCGCCTGCAGCCTCCAGTGCACGAGGGTGCCCGCGCCGCTGCCGCCCTCGCGCACCTCGTATTCGCTGTACTGCTCGGGAAGCAGTCGCTGCCGGGTGCCCGCGTAGTCGGCGAGCGCCGCGAAGACGCTCTCCGGGCTCGCCGCGATCTCGCGCTGCGTGGTGGCCTCGACCTGTGCCATCGCCGTCCTCCGTCGTTCCGTGTGCCGTCGCCGACAAGCCAATCACCACGGCCGCGTGCCCGCGAAATCGGCCGCCCTCCGGTGGGGGACCGCCGTACGCCGGCGTGCCGGGGCCCTGCGCCACCCGGCGGAAATCACGTGCCCCGCCGGGGCGCGGGCGTTATCGTCGGCCGCATGAACGTCACCGGCCACAGCGACACCGCGACCGCGCGAGCGACCAGCTCGCCGGTTACCGCCGCCTGACGTACCCCTTCCCTCACCACCGGCGACCGGGAACGGCCCGCCGGTGGATTCGTGGCTCCCCGCCCCGATTCCGCTGATCGTGCGGACGCGTTGCCCGGTGCCTCCCCGCCCTCCACGCGAAGGAGCCACCCTCCATGGACACCGAAGAGATCGTCCGCACGTTCGTCGAGTACTACGAGGAACGCGGCCACCGCCGGATCACCGGATCGACACTGCTGCCGCCGCCCGGTGACCCCGTGCTGTTCACGACCTCGGGCATGCACCCGCTCACCCCGTACCTGGAGGGGCGCCCGCACCCGCTCGGCGGGCGGCTGGTCAACGTGCAGCGCTGTCTGCGCACCACGGACCTGGAGGAGGTCGGCGACCCCACCCACCTGACGGTCTTCGAGATGCTCGGCACGTGGTCGCTCGGCGACTACGAGGGCCCGCGGAGCCTCGACTGGGGCTACGGGCTGCTCACCGAGGGATTCGGCATCGACCCGGGGCGGCTGCACGTCACGGTGTTCGGCGGCGACGACCGCACCGGTCCGGACACCGGGTCCCTGGAGCTGTGGGGGAGGCACGGGGTCCCGGTCGAACTCACGGTCGAGGACAACTGGTGGTCCAACGGTCCGACCGGCCCGTGCGGCCCCGACTCGGAGATCTTCCTGTGGACCGGCGACACCCCGCCGCGGTCCACGCCCACCCGCGACGACCGCTGGGTGGAGGTCTGGAACCACGTGATGATGCGCCACCGCAGGCTCGAGGACGGCTCCCTCGTGCCGCTCCCCCGGCGCAACGTCGACACCGGACTCGGTCTGGAACGGCTGGCCTCGCTGCTGCAGGGCCGGACATCGGTCTTCGAGTGCGACGTCTTCACTCCCTGGCGCCGTCTCGTACCGGCCCTGTGGCCGCTGGACGAACCGTCGCTGCGCCTGGTCTGCGACCACCTTCGCTCGGCCGTGGTGGTGATCGGGGACGGGGTGCGCCCGTCCAACACCAGCCGCGGATACGTACTGCGCCGGCTGGTGCGGCGGGTCCTCACCGCCCTGTGGCGGGACGATCCGTCCCGCAGCCTCGGCGATCTGCCGGATGAGCTGATCCGGCACACCCTGGACCACTTCCGCCAGAGCGTGGATCCGGACGCGCCGCGCCAGGTGCTGCTGGAGGAGGAGCGCCGGTTCCGGCAGCTCCTGGACAGGGGCCGTCAGGTGCTGGCCCGCCCCCGGTTCCGGGGCCCGCTGGACGAGGAGGACTTCCACTACCTCCACGACACCCACGGCCTGCCGCGCGACCTCGTGGTGAGCCTGCGGCCGCAGTGACGGCGGACGGCCCCGGCAGGGCCCCGGACGGTGCCGACGGCAGCGCCCGGGGCCCCACGTCACCCGCGGTCACGCACAGGCCCCGGGAATCCCCCGGATCACCCCTCGACGCTATTCGCTCAGATGTTCTATTGTCGGGAGGAGAGCAACGAAGGAGGCGGCATGAGGTGGGACAACCTGAGCCGCGAAACGCCGGCGACCACACCCGCGCTCTTCGGCGTGGACGCCGTGACCCGTACGTTCGACACCCCCGGGTTCCGCGGGATCACCTTCCACGAGGTGCGCGCCCGCACGATCGTCAACCGCGTGCCGGGTGCGTCCCGGATGCCGTTCGAGTGGACGATCAACCCCTTCCGCGGCTGCAGCCACGCCTGCGTGTACTGCTTCGCGCGCAAGACGCACACCTACCTGGACCTCGACGGCGGCCTGGACTTCGACTCCCAGATCGTGGTGAAGGTCAACGCGCCCGAGCTGCTGCGCCGCGAGCTCGCCTCGCCCCGCTGGCGCGGCGAGCACATCGCCATGGGCACCAACGTCGACTGCTACCAGCGCGCGGAGGGCCGCTACCGGCTCATGCCGGGGATCCTGGCCGCGCTGCGCGACCACGCCAACCCCTTCTCGATCCTCACCAAGGGGTCGCTGATCCTGCGCGACCTCGATCTCCTGGTGCAGGCCTCCCAGGTCACCGACGTGTCGACCGCGGTCTCCGTGGGCTTCGTCGACCGGGACCTGTGGCGCACCGTGGAACCGGGCACACCGTCGCCGCAGAGGCGGCTGGAGGTCTGCCGCACCCTCAATGACCGCGGCATCCCGTCGGGCGTCCTGATGGCGCCGGTCCTGCCGTACCTGAGCGACTCCCCCGAGCAGTTGCGCGAGACGGTCCGCGCGATCGCCAGGACCGGCGCCACGTCGGTCACTCCGCTGGTGCTGCATCTGCGGCCCGGGGCGAGGGAGTGGTTCATGGCGTGGCTCTCCGTGCACCATCCGCGGCTGCTCTCCCGCTACAAGGCGCTCTACGCGGGCGGCGCTTACGCGCCCACGTGGTACCAGCGGCGCATCACACGCCAAGTGCACGAGTTCGCCGCCGAGTTCGGGATCGGGCCCAGCCGGGCCGGGGCAGCGCGCCGGATCGCCGCACCCGAGGAGGACGCCCCCGGGCCGCCCGCCGCAGCCGATCCGGCCCAGCCGACGCAGCTGACCCTGATCTGAGCTCGCGAAAAGCGGGTGCCCACCGGGCTCCGCCCCACTTAACGTCGCAGCCATGACGGATGTGAGAGTGATGACCCGCGACGACATCGACGCCGTGGCGGCGATCCGCGTACGGGGCTGGCAGGCGGCCTACGCGGGGATCGTGCCGCGGTCGTACCTCGACGCGATGGACGTGGAGGCGGACGCGGAACGCCGCAAGGAGTGGTTCGACGCGGGCGGCAGCCGGGTGGACAACCTGGTCGCCGCCGACGGCGACGAGGTGACCGGCTGGGCCGCTCTCGGCCCCTACCGCGGCGAGCCGGACGACGCCGAGGTCGGCGAGCTCTACGCGATCTACGTGCACCCCGACCGCGTCGGCCGGGGCGCCGGCCGCGCGCTCATGGAGGCGGTACGCGCCCGCGCCGCCGAACGCGGCTTCCGGAGCCTGCGCCTTTGGGTGCTCGCGGACAACGCGCGGGCACTGCGCTTCTACGAGCGCTCCGGCCTCGCACCGGACGGCACCGACCAGATCGAGGTCTACGACGGCCTTCCGCTCAAGGAGCTGCGGTACGCGACGGATCTGGCCTGAAGCGCCCTGCGAGGCGACGCGTTGCGGCGCTCGGCGCCCCGTCCCGCGCCGCTGCCAGCACGGGCGCGGCCACCGGGTCGCCCGAGCGCACCAGGGCACGCACGATCCGCCTGGGGTACGGCGGCGCGCACAATCCGGCGAGGGCGGCCGTGGCGCGGGGTTCGCCCTCGTACCGCGCCAGTCCGCGCGCCGCGGCGGCACGCACCTCCGTGTCCTCGTCGGAGACGACGCCGAGCAGCGTCTCCAGGACATGCGGGCCGCCGATCCGGCCGAGGGAGTCCACCGCCGCGGAGCGCAGGCGAGGAACCGTGACGGCCCGGGTCAGGACGGGCACCGCCCTCGCGTCGCCGAGCCGTCCCAGTTCCTCGACGCACCCGGCGGCCGCCTGATGGACCGTCTGCCCCTCGTCCATGAGCCAGGTGAGGGTGGACATCAGCGCGGGCAGCGACTCGGGAGCCCGCAAGCGCCCCAGCAGGTGTACCGCGGCCAGGGAGTAGCCGATCCGCAGCCGGTTGGTGGCGAGCGTGGCGGCGGCACGCGCGGTCCGCGGGTCGCCGAGCCGGGCGAGGGCTTCGGCCGCCGAGACGTTGCTGATGCTGTCGCGATGGTTCAGGAGCAGGACCAAGGTCTCGAACGCCCGCCGGTCGCCGGCCCGGCCGAGCATCACGGCGGCGATCTCCCGCTCGCCCAGGGGACGCGAAGGCCCGGTCAGGACATCGGCCAGCACGTCCCTCGCCGCCGGATCGTCCATCCTGCCGAGCGTCACCAGGGCCGCCTCGCGGGCGCCCCGATCGGGATCGCCGACAGCGGCGGCGAACACGGGGAGATGCTCCGGATCCGCGGCCCGGCCGAGCAAGGCCAGGGCGAGAGACCTGACGCCGGGCTCCTGATGGCCGCAGTACTGCAGCAGCAGGGGCACGCACTCGGGCGCGGGCGGCGTACCCCGGTGGCCGGGGAACCACCGCCAATGGTGCAGCCCGCTTCCGGTGACGAGGCGGCTGATGTGGTTCCGGACGCCGTCGTCGTGCCCGAACTCGGGATCCCAGTGGCCGCGGTCGGGCTCCGGCCCGGCCAGGACCTCGAAGAGCGGCCCGGCGGCCTCCAGGCAACGCCGCGCCACGAGCACCTCCCGGGCGTAGGCACGGCGCGCCCTGTCGTGGTGGACGATGTCGGCCAGCAGCGCGGGCACCGCAGGGGCCCGTCCGGCGGCGGAATCGAGCACGGCCCTTTCCGTGGGCCCGAGCCAGGGCCGCACCATGGCGGCGGCGTCCGGGGAGGCGGCGAGCCGCCGCAGATAGGCGTCGCGTTCCTCGCGGCGCCCCTGAGTGGCGAACTCCATCAGCCCCAGGACACGGCGTGGCTCCCCGCGCTCACGCAGCCGCGCGATGTCCGTCTCCCCCGCCCGTACGGCCCCGTACAGCTGGGCCGCGCGCCGCGCCGCGTGACCGGCGCCCCCGTGCACCCGTTCCACGGTTCCCCCTTCTCCCCGTCCCTCACTCTAATGGGGTGCTCATCTGTAGGAGGTGTAAATCACATGGGCGGGAGGACTGGCGCCGAGGTTACTCACCGGTTACCCTCTAACCAACGCACGCCGCGGCCTGGTGACGCAGCCGCCGTGTGCGGCCGTTGTCGGTTCGGCACCATCGCGGCGCAGCCCCGGGACAGGGCTCGCCGGATCTCACGCGGGTACGCACACGCACGCGTACGCACCCCCGCGGCTCCTCGACTCTCCCGCCCCGCGCCTGCGCAGCAGAGACGCACGGCGCGGACCCTCAGCATTCGGAGTTCCGCGATGGACCGTCCACGTCCTTTCCCCACCGTCGCCATCATCGGGCTCGGCACCATGGGCACCGGCATAGCCGAGGTCGTCGCCCGGGCCGGCCACGAAGTGATCGGCATCGAGATCGACGACGCGGCCGCGCACCGCGCCGTCGTCGCCTTGGAGGCCTCCACCGCCCGCGCCGTGCAGCGCGAGCGGATCACGGAGTCCGAGCGCGGCGACGTCCTGGCCCGTTTCCGCACCTTCTCCGACCTGCAGGCAGCGGCCGACGCCGACCTGGTGATCGAAGTCGTCACCGAGCACTTCGAGATCAAGCGCGAGGTGCTGACGGCCCTGGACGCCATCGTGAAGCCCGGCGCCGTCCTCGCGACCGGCACCAACGCGCTGTCGGTGACGCAGCTGGCCTCGCACACCTCGCGCCCCGACCGTGTCCTCGGCCTGCACTTCTTCGCCCCCGCCCCGGCCATGAAGCTGGTCGAGGTGGTCTCCACGGTGCTGACCTCTCCCGAGACCACGAACGCCGTGACCGAGCTGGTCCGCTCGCTCGGCAAGGAGCCGGTGGCGGTCGGCGACCGCCCGGGCTTCATCGCCGACGGGCTACTGTTCGGCTACCTCAACCAGGCCGCCGCGATGTACGAGGCCCGGTACGCCACCCGCGAGGACATCGACGCGGCCATGCGGTTCGGCTGCGGCCTGCCCATGGGCCCGCTCGCCCTGCTCGACCTGATCGGCATCGACACCGCCCAGACCGTCCTGGAGGCGATGTACGACGCCTCACGGGACCGACTGCACGCCCCCGCGCCCATCCTCAAGCAGCTCACCGCCGCCGGCCTCAAGGGCCGCAAGGCCGGCCGCGGCTTCTACACCTACGAGGCGCCCGGCAGCGCCACGGTCGTCCCGGACGCCGAGACGCCGGCCGAGGCCGCCGGCGCCACCGGCGGGCGCCCCGTGCGCAGGGTGGGTGTCGCGGGCTCGGGCACCATGGCCACCGGCATCGCCGAGGTCTTCGCCAAGGCCGGGTACGAGGTCGTGCTGGCCGCCCGCGGCCAGGAGAAGGCCGACCGGGCGGTCGCGGCGCTGGCCAAGTCCCTGGACCGGTCGGTCGCCAAGGGCCGGCTCGGCCAGGAGCAGCGCGACGCCGCCGTGGCACGGGTGACCGCGGCCGGCTCGCTGGACGCCTTCGCCGACGTGGACCTGGCGGTGGAGGCGGTCGCCGAGGATCTGCCGGTCAAGCAGCAGCTGTTCGCGACCCTGGACAAGGTCTGCAAGCCGGGCGCGGTGCTGGCCACGACGACGTCCTCCCTGCCGGTGGTGGCCATCGCCGCCGCGACGTCGCGTCCGCGGGACGTCATCGGCATGCACTTCTTCAACCCGGCGCCCGCAATGAAGCTCGTCGAGGTGGTCCGCACCGTGCTGACCGCCGAGGACGTGCACGCGACCGTCCACGAGGTCTGCGGCCGGATCGGGAAGCACGCGGTGGACTGCGGCGACCGGGCCGGTTTCATCGTCAACGCGCTGCTGTTCCCGTACCTCAACAACGCGGTGAAGATGGTCCAGGAGCACTACGCGACCGTCGAGGACATCGACTCGGCGATGAAGCTCGGTGGCGGCTACCCGATGGGGCCCTTCGAACTGCTCGACGTCGTCGGGCTGGACGTGTCGCTCGCGATCGAGCAGGTGCTGCACAAGGAGTTCCGCGACCCGGGCCTGGCGCCGGCGCCGCTGCTCGAGCACCTGGTCTCCGCGGGCTGCCTCGGCCGCAAGACGGGCCGCGGCTTCCGCGAGTATGCCCGCCGCTGATCACGCGGGCGGCTGGGACGGCAAGGACGATCCCGGCGGCTGGGGCGGTCTCCTGGGACCGCCCCACCGCCTCCGGAAGCCGGGCCCGGCCCACGGTTCAGCGGGAATGCAGTACGTTCGCGGTATGCCCCAGCCCGTGAAGCCCGCCCGTGCGTCCTCCACCACCGCCCAGCGCCATCGTGTCCGCCAGGAACTGGCCGCCGCGGCGATGCACCTGTTCGCGACCCAGGGGTACGAGGCGACCACGGTCGACGAGATCGCCGCGGCGGCGGGGGTCGCTCGCAGGACGTTCTTCCGGCACTTCCGCTCCAAGGAAGAGGCGATCTTCCCCGACCACGACGACACCCTGGTACGCGTGGGGCAGGTGCTTGACTCCGCCGAACCGCACGAGCACCCGCTCGACACGGTGTGCCGCGGCATCACCGAGGTGCTGCGCATGTACGCCGAGGCTCCCGAGGTCTCCGTGGAGCGCTATCGCCTGACCCGCGAGATCCCGATCCTGCGGGAACGCGAGATCGCCTCGGTGGCCCGCTACGAACGGCTGTTCACCCGCTATCTGCTGGGCCACTTCGACGAGGGCGCCCACCACGACGGGGACGACGACCCGCTGCTGGCAGAGGTCGCCGCCTCCGCCGTCGTCGCGGCCCACAACCACGTGCTGCGGCGCTGGCTCCGCGCCGGCGGCAAGGGCGACGTCGAGGCGCAGCTCGACCACGCCTTCGAGGTGATCAAGCAGACCTTCGGCACCGGCATCGGCCGCCGCCCCGCGCCCGCCCCCGCCCCGGTGCTCGCCTCACAGCAGGGCGAGGTCATCGTGGCCGTGGCCCGCACGGACGCCTCGCCTGCCGAGGTCATGCGGACGATCGAAAAGGCCCTCAAGGGCGCGTAGCGGCCCGCTCGAGCCTCCGGCGTCCTCCTGCGCCTCCGGCATCCCACCGGCGCCCCCAGGCCCTCGTGCCGGGGGCGCCTTCCTGTGTCGCTCAAACGTGAAGCCATGGTGCCATCTGAGAAAAATTGTTGGCACGCAGTGTCTTGCAGGGTGGCACGCGGTGCCATACCGTGAGAACTGTCCGGGCGGGCGGCGTGCTGGGATCCGTCGCACGCCGTCTGTCCCCAAGGCCCGGGCGCCTGCGTCACAGGCATTCACCGCGCCACCACGCGCTCCGCTCCATCCGTGCGACCGCCACGGACAGCAGCACCACCGCCGAACCGACGGCACCACCCTCAGCAAACCCCCGACGTTCCCCCAAGCGTCCCTACGTCGCGCTTCGCCGGAGGCATCACCGTGAAGGACATCCTCGACGCCATCATGGCGTCCGAAAGCACGGCCGCGGACTTCGCCGCGCTGCCGCTGCCCGAGTCGTACCGCGCCATCACCGTCCACAAGGACGAGGCCGGCATGTTCGAGGGCGTGGACAGCCGCGAGAAGGATCCGCGCAAGTCGCTGCACCTGGACGAGGTGCCCGTGCCCGAGCTCGGCCCGGGCGAGGCCCTGGTGGCCGTCATGGCCAGCTCGGTCAACTACAACTCGGTGTGGACCTCGATCTTCGAGCCGGTGTCGACGTTCGATTTCCTCGAGCGGTACGGCAGGCTCTCCCCGCTGACCAGGCGCCATGACCTGCCCTACCACGTCATCGGCTCCGACCTGGCGGGCGTGGTCCTGCGCACCGGCCCCGGCGTGAACGCCTGGAAGCCCGGTGACGAGGTCGTCGCGCACTGCCTGTCCGTCGAACTGGAGTCCGCGGACGGCCACAACGACACGATGCTCGACCCCGAGCAGCGCATCTGGGGCTTCGAGACCAATTTCGGCGGCCTCGCCGAGATCGCGCTGGTCAAGTCGAACCAGCTGATGCCCAAGCCCAAGCACCTCAGCTGGGAGGAGGCCGCGGCGCCGGGCCTGGTGAACTCCACCGCCTACCGGCAGCTGGTCTCCCGCAACGGCGCCGGCATGAAGCAGGGCGACAACGTCCTGATCTGGGGCGCCAGCGGCGGCCTCGGCAGCTACGCCACCCAGTTCGCGCTGGCCGGCGGCGCCAACCCGATCTGCGTGGTCTCCTCCCCGCAGAAGGCGGAGATCTGCCGCAGCATGGGCGCCGAGGCCATCATCGACCGCACCGCCGAGGACTACCGGTTCTGGAAGGACGAGCACAACCAGGACCCAAGGGAGTGGAAGCGCTTCGGCAAGCGCATCCGCGAGCTCACCGGCGGCGAGGACGTCGACATCGTCTTCGAGCACCCCGGTCGCGAGACCTTCGGCGCCTCGGTCTATGTCACGCGCAAGGGCGGCACCATCGTCACCTGCGCCTCGACGTCCGGCTACAACCACGAGTACGACAACCGCTACCTCTGGATGTCGCTCAAGCGCATCATCGGCTCGCACTTCGCGAACTACCGCGAGGCGTGGGAGGCCAACCGGCTCATCGCCAAGGGCAAGATCCACCCCACGCTGTCGAAGACGTACCGCCTGGAGGAGACCGGCCAGGCCGCGCAGGACGTGCACCGCAACGTCCACCAGGGCAAGGTCGGCGTGCTCGCCCTCGCCCCGGAGGAGGGCCTCGGCGTCCGCGACGAGGCGATGCGGGCCAAGCACATCGACGCCATCAACCGCTTCCGGAACGTCTGAGAACGGGAACGAGCATGAGCGAGCGTCAGAAGGATCGTCCGTGGCTGATGCGGACGTACGCGGGGCACTCCACCGCGGAGGCGTCCAACGCCCTGTACCGGCGTAACCTCGCCAAGGGCCAGACCGGCCTGTCGGTCGCGTTCGACCTCCCGACGCAGACCGGGTACGACCCCGACCACATCCTGGCCCGCGGCGAGGTCGGCCGGGTCGGGGTCCCGGTCGCCCACCTCGGCGACATGCGCCGGCTCTTCCAGGACATCCCCCTGGAGGAGATGAACACCTCGATGACCATCAACGCCAGCGCCATGTGGCTGCTCGCGCTCTACCAGGTGGTCGCCGAGGAGCAGGGCGCCGACGTCACCAGGCTCCAGGGGACGACGCAGAACGACATCGTCAAGGAGTACCTGTCGCGCGGCACATACGTCTTCCCGCCCGGCCCGTCGCTCCGCCTCACGACGGACATGATCGCCTACACGGTCAACCACATCCCCAAGTGGAACCCCATCAACATCTGCAGCTACCACCTGCAGGAGGCCGGGGCCACGCCGGTGCAGGAGATCGCGTACTCCGTGTCCACCGCGATCGCCGTCCTCGACGCGGTCCGCGACTCCGGCCAGGTCCCGCAGGAGCGGATGGGCGACGTCGTCGCGCGCATCTCCTTCTTCGTGAACGCGGGCGTCCGCTTCGTCGAGGAGATGTGCAAGATGAGGGCCTTCACCCGCATCTGGGACGAGGTCACCCACGAGCGCTACGGGATCGAGGACCCCAAGCAGCGCCGCTTCCGCTACGGGGTCCAGGTCAACTCCCTCGGCCTCACCGAGGCCCAGCCGGAGAACAACGTCCAGCGCATCGTGCTGGAAATGCTGGCCGTGACGCTCTCCAAGGACGCCCGGGCCCGCGCCGTGCAGCTGCCGGCCTGGAACGAGGCGCTCGGCCTGCCGCGCCCCTGGGACCAGCAGTGGTCCCTGCGCATCCAGCAGGTACTGGCCCACGAGAGCGACCTGCTGGAGTACGGCGACATCTTCGACGGCAGCCACGTCGTCGAGGCGAAGGTCGCCGAGCTCGTCGAGCGGTCCCTCGCCGAGATCGAGCACATCCAGGAGATGGGCGGCGCCATGGCCGCCGTGGAGTCCGGCTACCTGAAGTCGCAGCTGGTCTCCTCGCACGCCGAGCGCCGGGCGCGGATCGAGTCCGGCGAGGAGAAGGTCATCGGCGTCAACTGCTACCAGGACACCGAGCCCAGCCCCCTCACCTCCGACCTGGACGGCGCCATCATGACCGTCGACCCGGAGAACGAGGCGCGGGTCGTCGCCGCCCTCCACGAGTGGCGCGACAACCGGGACGAGGTGCGGGCGCAGCGGTCGCTGGAGGCCCTCAAGGCCGCGGCCGCAGGCACCGGCAACCTCATGGAGGCCACCTTGGAGTGCGCCCGGGCGGGGGTCACCACGGGCGAGTGGTCCTGGGCGCTGCGCGACGTTTTCGGCGAGTTCCGCGCACCGACGGGGGTGAGCAGCGCCCCCGTCGCGGTCACCGCCGAGCCGGGCACGCCGCTGGCCGCGGTGCGCCGCAAGGTGGCGCTGACCGCCGAGGAGCTGGGCGCCGGCAAGCTGCGGCTGCTGGTGGGCAAGCCCGGCTTGGACGGTCACTCCAACGGCGCCGAGCAGATCGCCGTACGGGCTCGCGACGCCGGCTTCGAGGTGGTCTACCAGGGCATCCGGCTGACGCCCGAGCAGATCGTCTCGGCAGCGGTCGCCGAGGACGTGCACTGCGTGGGACTGTCGGTCCTATCCGGCTCGCACGCCGAGCTGGTGCCGGACGTGCTGAACCGGCTGCGCCGGGCCGGGGTGGACGACGTGCCGGTCATCGCGGGCGGCATCATCCCGCCGGCGGACGCGGCCAAGCTGGTCGAGTCCGGCGTCGCGGCCGTGTTCACGCCGAAGGATTTCGGGATCACCGAGATCATCGGCAGGATCGTGGACGAGATCCGCAGGGCCAACAAACTGGAGCCGCTGGAGGTCGCCGCATGACCCCCGCGGCGCACACCCGTACGAACACGTTCGACACCCCGGAGGCGTAGGAGAAATGCAGTTCGGCCGTACGTATGAAGAGTTCGAGGTCGGGGCCGTCTACAAGCACTGGCCCGGGAAGACGGTCACCGAGTACGACGACCACCTCTTCTGCCTCCTGACCATGAACCACCACCCGCTCCACATGGACGCGAACTACGCCGAGAAGACCACCGACTTCGGGAAGAACGTGGTCGTGGGGAACTACGTCTACTCCCTGCTGCTCGGCATGTCGGTGCCGGACGTCTCCGGCAAGGCGATCGCCAACCTGGAGATCGAGTCGCTGAAGCACGTGGCGCCGACCTTCCACGGCGACACCATCTACGGCGAGACGACCGTGCTGGACAAGCGGCCGTCGAAGTCGAAGGACGACCGCGGGATCGTCCACGTGGAGACCAAGGGCTACAAGCAGGACGGCACCCTGGTGTGCGTCTTCCGCCGCAAGGTGATGGTCCCCACCGCCACGTACATCAAGGAGCGCGGCGGCGAGCAGCCCGGCCGCCCGCCCGTCTCCCCCCACCACCCCCAATCGGCGCCCCTGCGGGGCGGTACCCCTGGTCCCGAGATGAACGCCTAGGAGACAGCAGACATGAGCCGCCTCGCGCAGACCGACGGGCTGACCGACATCCAGCAGGAGATCCTCTCCACCGTCCGCAGCTTCGTCGACAAGGAGATCATCCCGGTCGCCAACGAGCTGGAGCACAAGGACGAGTACCCCACCGACATCGTCGAGGGGCTCAAGGAACTCGGCATCTTCGGCCTGATGATCCCCGAGGAATACGGCGGTCTCGGGGAGTCCCTGCTCACCTACGCCCTGACGGTCGAGGAGATCGCCCGCGGCTGGATGAGCGTGTCGGGCATCATCAACACGCACTTCATCGTCGCCTACATGCTCAAGCAGCACGGCACCCAGGAGCAGAAGGACCACTTCCTGCCCCGCATGGCCACCGGCGAGGTGCGCGGCGCCTTCTCGATGTCCGAGCCGGGCCTCGGCTCCGACGTCTCCGCGATCCGCACCAAGGCGGTCCGGGACGGCGACGACTACGTCATCAACGGCCAGAAGATGTGGCTGACCAACGGCGGCACCTCCAACCTCGTCGCCGTGCTCTGCCGGACCGACGAGGGCCAGCCGGAGGGCGCGGCCCCGCACAAGTCCATGACGACCTTCCTCATCGAGAAGGAGCCGGGCTTCGGCCCGAACCCGAAGGTGAAGGGCCTCACCGTGCCCGGCAAGATCGAGAAGATGGGGTACAAGGGCGTCGACACGACCGAACTCATCCTCGAGGATGTGAAGATTCCGTCAAATCGCGTCCTGGGCGGTCAGAGCGGTCGCGGTTTTTACCAAATGATGGACGGTGTCGAGGTCGGCCGGGTCAACGTGGCCGCCCGCGGCTGCGGAGTCGCACAGCGCGCCTTCGAACTGGGGATCGCGTACGCCCAGCAGCGGCAGACCTTCGGCAAGCCGATCGCGCAGCACCAGGCGATCCAGTTCAAGCTCTCCGAGATGGCCACCAAGGTCGAGGCCGCCCACGCGCTGATGGTGAACGCGGCCCGTAAGAAGGATTCCGGCCAGCGCAACGACCTCGAGGCCGGTATGGCGAAGTACCTGGCCTCGGAGTACTGCAAGGAGGTCGTGGAGGACGCCTTCCGCATCCACGGCGGCTACGGCTTCTCCAAGGAGTACGAGATCGAGCGCCTCTACCGCGAGGCCCCGATGCTGCTCATCGGTGAGGGCACCGCCGAGATCCAGAAAATGATCATCGGTCGCCGGCTGCTCGAGGAGTACCGAATCCAGGGGTGAATGTCTGGGTTGTGACACTTTGCGCGAACCAAAGGTCACACCCAGTCATCAAATACCGGCCACTGACTCAACTGCTGGCTTGCCCAGTTGCCGGTCACTCCCGATACCATTCACGGAAAGCCGCCGTCCCCAGCACCATCTTTGCGGCACCCTCCGCTACGAAGGTCTTCCATGCCCCACAGCCATTCCTCTGCACAACGCGACAGCCGGGCCGGCGTACGCCTCGCGCGCGGAGCGTCGCCGTGGCTCCTCCCGACCGTGGCCACCGCGGCGGTCAGCCTGGTCCGTGCCCGCCGCTCCGGGCGCTGGGCGGCCGTGGCCGTCCCCACCACCGCCCTCGCGGCGGGCATGCTGTGGTTCTTCCGCGACCCCGAGCGCGAGATCGCCCAGGGCCGCGTCATCTCGCCGGCCGACGGTGTGGTGCAGAGCATCATGCCGTGGAAGGACGGACGCACCCGCGTCGCGATCTTCATGAGCCCGCTGAACGTCCACGTGAACCGCGCGCCGCTCGCCGGCACGGTCACGTCCGTGGAGCACATCCCCGGCGGATTCGTCCCGGCGTTCAACAAGGAGAGCGAGAACAACGAGCGCGTCGTCTGGCACTTCGACACGGAGCTCGGCGACATCGAGATGGTGCAGATCGCCGGGGCCGTGGCGCGCCGCATCGTCCCTTACGTACCGCAGGGCACCAAGGTGGAACAGGGCGAGCGCATCGGCCTGATCCGCTTCGGCTCCCGCGTGGACATCTACCTGCCGGAGGGCGTGGAGCCCGCCGTCGAGGTCGGCCAGACCACCGTGGCTGGGGTGACGCGCCTTGACCGTGATTGATCCCGACACCCAGGCACCGTGGGTCGCGTCGGTGGACGAGGACGACGATGATGACATGCCGCTGTCGACGCGGCTGTCGATAGCGGACGGCCTCACCCTCGGCAACGCGATCTGCGGATTCATGGCGGTGTACTTCACCACCACCGGGGTGCTCGTCCCGCACCTGATGGGCAACACCGACGGCGGCATGACGCGGCACAGCGCCGCCACCGCCGTGCTGCTGATGCTCATGGCCTCCGTCTTCGACCTCTTCGACGGGCTCGTGGCGCGCAAGCTGCGCAGCTCGGCGATGGGCGCGGAGCTGGACAACCTGTCCGACCTGATCAGCTTCGGCCTGGCCCCCGCCTACTTCGTCGTCGTCTGGGGCCTCATCTCGAACGACCCTTACGGCAAGGTGTCGGCGGTGGCGGCGGTCGTGGTGCTGCTCGCGGTCGTCCTGCGCCTGGCCCGCTTCTCCTGCACGACGGTGCGGGAGGGGATCTTCCAGGGCATGCCGAGCCCCTTCGGGGCGATGACGGTGATCTCGGTCGTGCTGCTGGAGCTGCCCTTCATCCCCACGGTGCTGGCCATCGTCGGTGTGGCGTGGCTGATGGTCAGCCGGGTCGAGTACCCGAAGCCCCGGGGCCGGCTCGCGACGATCACGCTCGCCTGGATCGTGCTGAGCATGGGCTGTCTGGTCTGCTGGGCGTTCGCCGTCCCCGGTGGCGACGTCCTGCTCCAGACGGGCGCGGCCCTGCAGATCTGCGCCGCTGCGGTGATCCCGCTCTTCGCGACGACCCGGCGGGTCAACACGATCCGCAACAACCGCCGCGAGGCGCGTACGGCGCAGCTTCCGTAGCCGTACGAGCTACCTGGCCAGGGCCCCGAGCCGTGAAGTGAAGGCTCGGGGCCCTGGCGTTCCCGGGTCAGGCCGGCAGGTCGCGCGCGATGTCCCCGGCGAGCCGCTCCAGCAGCGGCCCGGCCTCCGCCATGCAGCGCACCGGATCCGGCTCGAGGTCCGTCAGGGCGTACGCCCGCCGGATCCCCGCGGCTGCCAGCGCCGCCCCGGACAGCGCGAGCCGGCCGCAGACGGCGACCACGTCCACGTCCCGGGCACGGGCGGCGGCCGCGACCCCGGCCGGGGCCTTGCCGTGCAGGGTCTGCTCGTCCAGCGAGCCCTCGCCGGTGATCACCAGGTCGGCCCGCTCCAGGGCCGCCGCGAAGCCGAGCATGTCCAGGAGCACCTGGACGCCGGGCCGGAAGGAGGCACCCAGGCCAACCAGCGCCCCGAACCCGACCCCGCCGGCCGCACCGGCCCCGGGGGCCTCGGCGGCCGCACCGGCACCCAGCACCTCCGCGTAGTGGGCGAGCGCCGCGTCCAGCGTCGCCACGTCCTTCTGTGCGGCGCCCTTCTGGGGCCCGTAGACGGCGGCGGCGCCCTTGGGGCCGAGCAGCGGGTTGTCGACGTCGCCGGCGAGGACGACCTCGGTGGTGGCGAGCCTCGGGTCGAGGCCCGACAGGTCCGCCGAGGCCAGCCCGGCGAGCGCCGCGCCGCCCGGGCCCACCGGTTCGCCCCGGCCGTCCAGCAGCCGGGCGCCGAGCGCGACGAGCATGCCCGCGCCCCCGTCGTTGGTCGCGCTGCCGCCGACGCCGAGCACCAGGGACCGCGCTCCCGCGTCGAGCGCGGCCCGCAGCAGCTCGCCGGTGCCGCGAGTGGTCGCCGTCAGCGGCGCGAAGACGCCCGGCGGCAGGTGCCGCAGGCCCGAGGCCTCGGCCATCTCCACCACGGCGGTGCCGTCGCGCAGTGCGTACGCGGCCGTGACCGGTTCCCCCAGCGGCCCGGTGACCTCCACCAGCCGCCGTTCGAATCCCGCGGCGACGGCGGCGTCCACCGTGCCGTCCCCGCCGTCGGCCACCGGCACGGACTCGACGACAAGACCGGGGGCGGCCCGCCGCAGCCCCGCCCCGAGCCGCTCCGCCACCTCGACTGCGGTGAGCGACCCCTTGAACTTGTCCGCTGCGATGAGCACCCGCACGGGCCGTGCGTCCGTCACATTGATCTCCCTACGGCAGGTCGCGCCGCTTGGACCCTATCCCGGGGCGCCCGGACGGTACACCGGATGCATGGCCCTCTCTCTCGAAGACCGCGTACTCGGCGGCTGGCTCGGCCGGATCGCCGGCAACATGCTCGGCAAGCCCGTCGAGCGCGGCGACCACTGGACCCGCGAGCGCATCGACCGCTACCTGCGCCGGGCCGGGGCACTGCCGCTGACCGACTACATCCCGGCGCTGGACCCGCCGCCGGACCCGGCCGAGTTCGCACTGCGCCCGGAGTGGCCGCAGTGCACCCGTGGCAACATCCACGGCAGCGCACGGGACGACGACGTCGACTACGCGATCCTGGGGCTCGACCTGCTGGAGACCTACGGCCCGGACTTCACCACCGAGCAGGTCGGCGAGTTGTGGCTGCTGCGCCTGCCCTACCTGCAGACCTTCACCGCCGAGCGGGCGGCGTACCGCAATCTCGCGGGCGGGCTGAAGCCGCCGCTGACGGCCACGGCCGGCAACCCGTACCAGGAGTGGATCGGTGCGCTGATCCGCGCCGACATCCACGGCTGGACCTCCCCCGGCGATCCGCGGCGGGCCGCCTCGCTCGCCCGACGGGACGCGGTGCTCTCGCACACGGGCAACGGGGTCTACGGCGCGATGTGGGCGGCGGCGCTGATCGCGGCGGCCTTCACGGCGCCCGACGCCCGGGCGGCGCTGGAGGCGGCGCTGCAGCAGATCCCACCGGGCAGCCGGCTGGCCCGCACCGTGCGGCGCACCATGGCGCTGCACGAGGCGGGGCTGGACTGGGCCGGGACGATGGCGGAACTGGACGAGGAGACCCGCGGAATGCACTGGATCCACACCGTCCCCAACGCCGCGCTCGTCACCGCCGGCCTGCTGTACGGCGCGGGCGACTTCACCACCACGATCGCCCTCACCGTGCGCGGCGGACTGGACACCGACTCCAGCGGCGCGACGGCGGGTTCGGTGGCCGGGGTGCTCTGCGGCGCCGCCGCGATCCCGCCGCAGTGGACCGAGCCGCTGGAGGACCGCGTGCGCAGCGCCGTGTTCGGCTTCGACGGGGTGGCGATCAGCGAACTCGCCCGTCGCACGGCGGTGCTGGTGCCGTAAGGTCCCGCGTGTGCGATACATCGTTGTGGGAGCGGGCGCGGTCGGCGCGACGATCGGCGGCCGGCTGTACGAGAGCGGTCACGAGGTCGTCCTGGTCGCGCGGGGGGCGCACCTGGAGGCGCTGCGCGAGCGCGGGCTGACGCTGCGGACGCCGGACGGGACGCTGAAGCTCCCCGTCCCGGTGGCCGGGGGCCCGGACGAGCTGGCGCCCCGTGCGGACGACGTGCTGGTGCTGGCCGTGAAGACGCAGGACACGGAGGCCGCGCTCGCCGCCTGGGCCCCGGTGGCGGACCGTCTGCCGGTGATCTGCGCCCAGAACGGCGTCGCCGGCGAGCGCATGGCGCTGCGCCGCTTCCGCGACGTCCACGGAATGTGCGTGTGGCTGCCGTCGACCCACCTGGAGCCGGGCGAGGTGGTCGCCCCCTGCGGGCCGCTGACCGGCATCCTCCATCTGGGCCGCTACCCGCACGGCACTGACGACCTCGCGCGGGCCGTCTCGGCGGACCTGGAGAAGTCCTCGTTCGCCGCCCCGGTGGTGGCCGACGTGATGCGCTGGAAGTACGCCAAGCTGCTGACGAACCTGGGCAACGCCGTCGAGGCGCTGTGCGGAGGCTGGGACGACGCGGCCGCCGGCCTCCTCGAGCGGGCGAGGGCCGAGGGCGCCGCGGTGCTCGACGCCGCCGGCATCCCGTACGTGGGCGAGGAGGAACAGGCGGCGGTCCGCGGGGACCGGGTGAGCCTGCGGCCGGTCGACGGCTTCGCCCGGGGCGGCGGCTCGTCCTGGCAGAGCCTGACCCGCGGCACCGGGAGCGTCGAGGCGGACTGGCTCAACGGCGAGATCGTGCTGCTGGGGAGGCTCCACGGGATACCCGTCCCGGTCAACGAGACGCTGCGGCGGCTCGCGAACCGCGCGGCACGCGACCGCCGCGCTCCCGGATGCCTGGAGCCGGCACAGGTGGCCGCCGCCGTCGAGGGCCGTGAACCCCTAGGTTGGGGCCCGTGACGACCACTGACTTCTCCGCGTACATCGACAGCCTGCCCAAGATCCTCGCCGGGGCCAGCACGCTCTTCCGCGACGCCGAGGGCCGCATCCTGATCGCCGAGACCACCTACCGCGAGGACGGCGCGTGGGTGCTGCCCGGCGGCACCATCGAGTCGGCCGACGGGGAGACGCCGCGCGAGGCGGCGCGCCGGGAGACCCTGGAGGAGATAGGGCTGGACGTCGAGCCGGGCACCCTGCTCACCGTCGACTGGGTCCAGGGACCGTCGGGGCGGCCGCCGCTGGCCTCGTACATGTACGACGGCGGGGTGCTCGACGAGGCCGCGCTCGGCGCGATCGTGCTGCAGGAGGAGGAGTTGTCGGCCTGGCGCATGGCGACGCCGGAGGAGGCCGAGGAGTACCTCTCCCCCGGCCTCTACCGCCGCGTCCGCGCCGCCCTGGCCGCGCTGGAGGACGGCGCCTGCCCCGTCGAACTGGTCAACGGCCGCCCCCCGGCAGCCGGTCAGCGACCCACCGCGTAACCCTGCATCCCGCGGGGATTGGCGGCGGAGGACAGCACACCCGTCTCCGGGTCGCGGGCCACGGCGCACAACCGGCCCTCCGACCACGGAGCGCCGACCGTCACGTCGTGCCCGCGACCGCGGAGCCCGGCGACGACCGACTCCCCGAAACGACCCTCCACGGTGACACTGCCCGGCCGCATCTGCCGGGGGTGGAAGGAGCTCGGGAAGCTGTCGTTGTGCCAGTTGGGCGCGTCGATGGCGCCCTGGAGGTCAAGGCCGCCCCGGACGGGGGCACGCAGGGCGACGCCCAGGAAGAAGTGCAGCGACCACTGGTCCTGCTGGTCGCCGCCCGGGGTGCCGAAGGCCATCACCGGCACGCCGTCGCGCAGCGCGAGCGAGGGGGTGAGCGTGGTGCGCGGACGGCGGCCCGGGGTGAGGGAGTTCGGCAGGCCGGGCTCCAGCCAGGTCATCTGCAGGCGGGTACCGAGCGGGAAGCCGAGTCCGGGGACCACCGGGTTGGACTGGAGCCAGCCGCCGCTGGGGGTCGCGGCGACCATGTTGCCCCACCGGTCGACGACGTCGAGGTGGCAGGTGTCGCCGCGGGTCGCGCCGTTGTGCGCGACGGTGGGCTCTCCGACGCCCATGGCGTCGAAGTCCGGTGCGGCGGCCGGGTCGTGGAGCGGGAAACGCGGCAGCCGCGGCGTACGGCCGCCCGGGCAGCCGGGGCGCAGTTCACGGGAGGCCTTGGCCGGGTCGACCAGGGCGCGACGCGCGTCGTTGTAGGCGGGCGACAGCAGTTCGGCGAGGGGGACGCCGTCCTCGGCGTCGCCGTACCAGGCCTCGCGGTCGGCCATAGCGAGCTTGGTGCCCTCGACCAGGGTGTGCACGTAGTCGGCGGAGCCGTACTCCAGGTCCGCGGGATCCGGCGGCAGCAGGGCCAGTTGCTGCAGGAAGGCCGGGCCCTGGCTCCAGGGTCCCGCCTTGCAGACCGTCCAGCCGTTCCAGTCGAACGTCACGGGGTCCTCGTGGCGTGCCTCGTACGCGACGAGGTCGTCCCCGGTCAGGGTCGAGGCGTGGCGCTCGCCCGTGGTGTCCATCGCGGGGCGGGCGGCGAATGCGGCCAGCGCCTCGCCGATGAAGCCCTCGCGCCACACCCGTCGCGCCGCCTCGATCTGCGCCTCCCGGCTGCTGCCGGCGGCTTCCGTCTCCCGCAGCAACCGCCGCCAGGTGGCGGCGAGATCGGGGTTGCGCAGCAGGGCGCCCGGCCGGGGCGGGCGACCGCCGGCCAGGTACAGCTCGGCGGAGGTCGTCCACTCCGTTTCGAACAGCGCCTGGACGGAGCCGACCGTGGCGCCGACCGCCTCCACCGCGGGGTGACCGTGCTCGGCGTAGCCGATGGCGTAGGAGAGCAGGTCCGCGAGCGGCTTGGTGCCATGGTCGCGCAGCAGCACCATCCACGCGTCGAAGGCACCGGGCACGGCGGCGGCGAGCGGGCCCGTGCCGGGGACGAACTCCAGGCCCAGCGCGCGGTAGTGATCGACGCTCGCCCCGGCCGGGGCGGGGCCCTGGCCGCAGAGCACGCGTACGGGACCGCCCGCGGGCGCGACGATGATCGGCACCTCGCCCGCGGGTCCGTTGAGGTGCGGTTCCACCACGTGCAGGACGAACCCGGCGGCCACCGCGGCGTCGTAGGCGTTGCCGCCGCTCTCCAGCACGGCCATGGCCGACTGCGAGGCGAGCCAGTGCGTGGAGGAGGCCATTCCGAAGGTGCCCTGGAGGGTGGGCCGGGTCGTGAACAATTCAGTACTCCTCGCGCCGGGGTGCTCCTACACTCGCACGGTGCCCCACGAGCCCGCACAACTACCCCCTGTCTCCTCCATGGCGCACTCGCTCACCCGGGTCCCCGGCGTGGTCGCGGTGATGCTCGGCGGCAGCCGGGCCCGCGGTACGCACCGCCCCGACTCCGACTGGGACCTCGGCGTGTACTACCGCGGCGAACCGGACCTGGAGGCGCTCGCCGCCCTCGCCGCCGGGGCGACGGGCGCGCCGGTGGAGATCGCCGGCCCCGGCGGCTGGGGTCCGTGGGTGAACGGCGGGGCCTGGCTGCGCGTGGAGGGTGTGCAGGTCGACTGGATCCTGCGGGACCTGGACCGTGTGCGGCGGGTGTGGGACGACTGCCGCGCCGGCCGCTACGAGGTGGGCGTCCAGCCCGGCCATCCGCTCGGCTTCTGGTCACCGGCGTACGCCGGGGAGGTCGCCCTCGGCCGCGTCCTGGCCGACCCGGCGGGCGAGCTGACCGCGCTGCGCGAGTCGACGCTGGTCTACCCGGAGCCGCTGCGCGAGGCCCTCGTCGCGGCTTCCTGGGAGGCGGACTTCCTCGCCGTGAACGCCCGCAAGTCCGCGGGCGCCGGGGACGTGCTGCACGCCGCCCTGTGCCTGTCGCGGGCGATCGGGGTGCTGACGCAGTCCCTTCACGCCCACCACCGCGTGTGGTGCCTCAACGAGAAGGGCGCACTCGCCGCCGCGGACGCGCTCCCGGGCACCCCGTCCGGCTTCCGGGCCCGAGCCGAGGCGGTGCTGTCCGGCCTCGGCGACCCGGTGGCGGCGGTGGAGGACGCCTCGGCCCTGGTCGCGGACGTACGCACGGCGCTGGGCTGACCGGCGGCGCTCGGCCGACCGGCGGAAAAACCCGATGGCCGGGGCTCGCCGGGTCTGCGTACGCTCGCGGCATGAGCGCGAAGAAGCCGCTTGTCGCGATCCTCAGCGGCGCGGGGATCTCCACCGACTCCGGCATCCCGGACTACCGCGGTCCCAGCGGGCTGTGGCGGCGCGACCCGGAGGCCGAGAAGCTCGTGACGTACGAGCACTACATGGCCGACCCCGACGTGCGCCGAAGGTCGTGGCGGATGCGCATGGACAGCCCGACGCTGGAGGCCCGGCCCAACAAGGCGCACGAGGCGATCGTCCGGCTGGAGCGGTCGGGCGTGCCGGTGCGCGTGATCACGCAGAACGTCGACGGGCTGCACCAGATGGCGGGGCTGCCCGAGCGCAAGGTGCTGGAGCTGCACGGCACGGCCCGTTCCGTCGTGTGCACGCGGTGCCACGACCGGGCGCCGATGGACGTGGCGCTGGCGCGGGTGCGGGCGGGCGAGCCGGACCCGGCGTGCGGGAAGTGCGGCGGGGTCCTGAAGTCGGCGACCGTCATGTTCGGGCAGCGGCTGGACCCGGTGGTGCTGGGCAACGCGATGGCCATCGCCAAGGGGTGCACGGTCTTCGTCGCGGTCGGCACCAGCCTGCAGGTGCAGCCGGCCGCGTCGCTCGCCGGGATCGCGGCGGAGCACGGCGCGCGGCTGGTGATCGTCAACGCCGAGCCGACACCGTACGACGCGATCGCCGACGAGCTGGTGCGCGAGCCGATCGGGACTTCGCTGCCCGCGCTCCTGGACGGGATCGCCCGGGAGGCCGCCGCGGGCTGAGGGCCGTGCCCCGGACGGGGATCGTCCGGGGCACGGCTCACGGCGGGTCGGCCGCGGCGGTTACCAGCGGTGGTGGACCTGGGCGCGGATGCGCCGGTCGTACAGGTCCCGCACGGCGTCCAGCGTGCTCTGCGGCAGCGGCGGCAGGGCGGCCGCCTCGGAGTTGGCGCGGGCCTGCTCCACGGAGCGGGCGCCGGGGATCACGGTGGTGACGCCGGGCTGCTGGATGATCCAGCGCAACGCCGTCTGGGCCGGGGTCGCGCCCTCCGGGGAGAGGGCGGAGAACTCGACGGCGGCCTCCAGCCCGGTCGCGTACTCGACGCCGGAGAAGGTCTCGCCCTGGTCGAAGGACTCGCCGTGCCGGTTGTAGGTGCGGTGGTCGTCGGCCGGGAAGACCGTGTCCTTGGTGTACCGGCCGGACAGCAGGCCGGAGGCGAGGGGCACACGGGCGATGATGCCCACCCCGGCCTCGGCGGCGGCCGGCAGGACCTGCTCCAGGGGCTTGAGCCGGAAGGCGTTGAGGATGATCTGCACGCTGGCGACGCCCGGCCGGGCGATCGCGGTCAGCGCCTCCTCGCAGGTCTCGACGCTGACGGCGTAGGCCGCGATGCGCTGCTCCTCGACGAGGGTGTCGAGGGCGTCGAAGACGGCGTCCGAGGAGTAGACGGCGGTCGGCGGGCAGTGCAGCTGCACGAGGTCGAGGGTGTCGACGCCGAGGTTGGCCCGGGACCGGTCGTTCCAGGCGCGGAAGTTGTCCAGGACGTAGTTCTCGGGGACCTGGGCGACCCGGCGGCCCATCTTCGTGGCGACGAAGATCCCGGCGTCCGGGCGCTCCCGCAGGTAGCGGCCGATCAGCTGCTCGCTGCGGCCGTCGCCGTAGACGTCGGCCGTGTCGAAGAAGGTCACGCCCTCCGCCACGGCCGCGTCCAGGACGGCGAGTGCGTCCTCCTCGCGGACCTCTCCCCAGTCCGCACCCAGCTGCCAGGTGCCGAGACCCACGACGGACACCTTGCGGCCCGTCCTGCCCAATACGCGCTGCTCCATGCCTGCGATGCTAGTCGCTGCCCCGCCGGCCGCCGCCGACGGGGCGTGCGCTAGCGGCGGGCGGCCCCCTCCAGGTGGCGGCGCACCGCGCGGGCCGCGTGGTGGCCGGACATGCCGTGGACGCCGGGGCCGGGCGGGCTGGCGGAGGAGCAGAGAAAGACCCCGGGGCGCGAGGTGGCGTAGGGGTTCCACTTGGGCTTGGGGCGGAAGGCCGTCTGCAGGCCGGCGAAGGCCCCGCTGCCGATGTCGCCGCCGACGTAGTTGGCGTTGCGGGCGGCGAGTTCGGCCGGGCCGCTGACCGCCCGGGCGAGGACGAGGTCCCGGAAGCCGGGGGCGAAGCGCTCGATCTGCCGCTCTACGGCCTCGGTGGCGTCGCCGCGCCAGCCGTTGGGCACGTGTCCGTACGCCCAGAAGACGTGCTTGCCCTCCGGGGCGCGCCCGGGGTCGACGACGGTGGGCTGGGCGGTGATCAGGAACGGGCTCTGCGGCGGGCGGCCGCGCACCGCCCGGTTCAGGGCGTCGCCGATCTCGCCGATGGTGGGCCCGATGTGCACGGTGCCGGCCCGGCGGGCCTCGGCGGCGGTCCAGGGCACGGGACCGTCCAGGGCGTAGTCGATCTTCCAGACAGCGGGGCCGTAGCGGTAGTTCCGGTACGCGTCGCCGAGCCCGGCGATACGCGCCAGCGCGGTCGGCGAGGTGTCGAAGACGTAGGCGCGCGCCGGCGGCAGCTCGTCGAGCTTGCGGACCATGACGCCGGTGTGCACGGTGCCCCCGAGCAGCCGCAGGTAGGAGGCGAGGGCATCGGCGAGCGACTGGGAGCCGCCGCGCGGCACCGGCCAGCCGACCTCGTGGCCGGAGACGGCGAACAGCAGCGCCGTCGCACCGGTGAGCGGGCTGGTCAGCGGGGCGATGGCATGGGCGGCGAGACCCGCCAGCAGTCCGCGCGCCTTCTCGTCGCGGAACAGCCGGGCGAGCGCGGCCACCGGCGGCAGCCCGGTCAGCCCGAAGCTCGCGAAGCGCAGCGGGTCGCGCGGCAGCCCCTGCCACTGGGGCCGCAGGAAGTCGTGGGCGAGGGTCTTCCAGCGGCCGATGTACGGGGCCAGGAGCCGGCGATAGGTGCCCGCGTCGCGCGGTCCGAGCGAGGCGGCGGTCGCCCCGACGGTGCGGTCCAGGACCGCCGCGGTGCCGTCGTCGAAGGGGTGCGCGAGCGGCAGCTCGGGGTGGAGCCACCGCAGGCCGTGGTCGCCGAGCGGCATCGCGTTGAAGGCGGGCGAGCCGGCGCCGAGCGGGTGCACGGCGGAGCAGGGGTCGTGGCGGAAGCCCGGCAGGGTCAGTTCCTCGGTGCGCGCGCCGCCGCCGACGTGGTCGGAGGCCTCGAAGAGCTCCACGGAGTGACCCGCGCGGGCGAGTTCGACCGCGGCGGTCAGGCCGTTGGGCCCGCCCCCGACGACGATGACGTCCGTGACGTGTGCCCTGCTCATCGGGCACCTGCCATGAGGTCGACGACCCGTCGCGCGGTCGCCTCGTCGCGCGCCACCGAGAAGGGGAAGGCGTTGCCGCCGCCGATCCGGAAGGGCACGCCCTCGGCGGTGAGGCTGCCGCCGCCGGCCTCAGCGACCAGCAGCACGCCGGCCGCGTGGTCCCAGGGCGATTCCCAGGTGAAGGCGACGGCGTCGATGGCGCCCCGGGCGACCTCCAGGTAGTCCAGTCCGGCGCAGGTGCACCGGCGGGTTTCGACGCCGTCGGTGCCGAGCCCCTCGAACCGGTGCCGCTCCTGTTCGTCGAGGAAGGCGAACTGCGAGGCGGCGACCTTGAGCGCGGGCCCGCCGGAGTCGCGGGCCGTGCGGATCGGCTCGCCGTTGAGCAGCGCTCCCCGGCCGCGCCGGGCGGTGGCCATCAGCTCCAGGCGCGGCACGTACGTCCAGGACGCGTGGACCTCGCCACCGCGGGCGAGCGCGACGAGCGTGGCGAACTCGGGCCTGCCGGCGACGAAGTTGGCGGTGCCGTCGACGGGGTCGACGATCCACACCGGGTCGTCGCCGCCGATGCGGTGCAGGATGCCCGGGTCGGCGTGCACGGCCTCCTCCCCCACCACGACAGAGCCGGGCAGCAGCGCCGGAAGCTCCTCGGCGAGCCGTAGTTCGGCCTCGCGGTCGGCGACGGTGACCAGGTCCCCCGGTCCGGTCTTGTGGCTGATGTCGGCGGCGCCCAGCTGTCGCCAGCGCGGCACGACCTCCGCCTCAGCGGCCGTGCGCACCGTGTCCTCGACCGCCTTGAAGAGTGCGTCATCGATCACTCCTCCATCAGACCAGATCGGCCGCGGCGCCGCGCACCCGCGGTGGCTTTGGCGGGTTCACGCCGTCCGCGCCGCGGCTCCGTGCGGCACGGCCGCGTCGAGGCGGGGCTCGATGCGGCCGTCGGGAGGTGGGGTCTGTGCGGGCGGCGCGGTGCTCCACC
>NZ_CBDRCM010000032.1:0-85571 GCF_965342435.1 Actinacidiphila sp. bgisy160
CCGCCAAAACCGCCATCGCTGGGATCCTGCTGGCCGGTCTCAGCGGCACCGTCATCGGTGCTCTGTGGCAGCGGGGACCGGTCCTGATGCTGGCCACTGCTTGACGGCGGTGTCTCCGGTACGATCCGGTCATGTCTGACGGACTTCCTCTGAGTGAGGTATTGGCGAGCCTTCGCAGGGAACTCGCTGTCGCTCACGGCCAGCGTGATCCGCTCATGCCATTACAGGTAAAGGCGATCGAGGTTGAGCTCACGGTCGAGGTGACCAAACAAGCCGCGGCCGACGCGGGTATCAGCTGGCTCGTGGTCGCCAAAGGAAGCAAAATTTCTGCGTCAACGCACTCTCATAGATTGACGCTCACTCTGGACCCCGGTTTCGTCGATTCCGACGCGAACCAGGGCCCGCTTCTGGTCACGCCCTCGGTGCGGATCCCGGATAACGACTGAAATGGCCGAGAACCTCGCCGCCCGAGTGGCCAAAATCAGATTCGACGCGGCCGACGGCCGAGTGTTCCTCGGTAGCGGGTTTCTGCTCGCCCGCGGCCTCGTCCTGACCGCCCAGCACGTCGTGACGAAGGCGTCCGAGTACGCCGGCGGCCGCGTTCCCGCGCGGCAGTTCACGGTCAGGCTGGAGGGATCCACGTCGCCGGCGGCGGTCACGGAGATCGTTCCGCTGAAGGCTGACGGTCTCGACGCCGCACTGCTCATAGTCCCGGACCTGGACGAGCCCAGGGGCACCGCCGCCCGCGGAGGCACCCACCACGGCGTCCAGGCGCTGGAGAACTGCAGGATCATCGGATACCCGGTCGCGGGCATCGAATCCGGCTCCACGTCGCCCAAGCCGACCGTCGTGCGGGTGAACCTCGCCCCCGTGGTCGGCGACGACGACACGGCGATCGCGATTCAGGTCATCGACCCGAAGCCGCGGGCCGACGAGGACTGGGGCGGGATCTCGGGGGCGGGCGTGATCGGCCCGGGCGGGCATCTGCTGGGCATCGTGACGAGCGTCCCCACTCAGTGGAACGGCCGCCTGCGCGGCGTCTCGATCGCCGCAGTCCTGTCGGCGGCCCGGCAGCACGCAGTGAGCGCACTCGAACCGCTACAGGGCCTTCCCCTCGTCGATCTGTCGGCGCGGCCGTCGGTCTTCGGCACCGAGGGCTGGTCCGGTGCCCCGCCGCGGCTCTCTGACGCGAGCCTCTTCGCCTTTGTGAACTACCGGTTCCGCCAGGTCGAGTTCGTCAACGACGGCCAAAGCGGCTCGGTGCTCGACAGCATCGTCGACTGGGCGAACGATCTGCCGCCGAGACCGGATATCAGGATCGGACGGCTGACCGGTCCGGCCGGGGTGGGCAAGTCCAGGATCGCCGCCGAGGCCTGCCGAAGGCTCACCCGGGACCTGCGGACGATGTGGCAGGCTGGATTCGCCGATTACGACAAGCTCTCCGGCACGCACAGCTTCGCCACGCCGCATTTCATCGTCTTCGACTATGCCGAGCACCAGCACGAAATGCTGGGCACGTTCATCGAGAACCTCTATCAGCAGGCGCTCCATGACGGTCACCTCGGCGCCTCGATCCGGCTCCTCGTCATCACCCGCAGCGAGGAGGCCTGGCCGGGGCGGCTCCGTCCCCGCAATGTCGATCTCCCTTCGCTGCTCACCGGCTCCTTCGACCTGACCACCCAGGCGTTCGATGAGCAGGATGTCCGCGAACGGCACGCCGAGGCCGCTTATCGCTCCTTCAGCAAGGCCGTCGGCGGACCGGATACCCCTCGGGATTTGCCGGCCGAAGAGGTCCGGCGGATCTCCGCGTACGATCGGCCGCTGCTGGTCCACGTCGCCGCGTTGCTGACGGCCTCCGGCCGGGCGGTGCCCATTTCCGCCGCCGACGACTCGGCGCGTCTGCTCCTTGACACGGTCATCGACGTCGAAGTCGACCGTCTGGCCAGGTCGAGCACGGCGCATACGGACGGCGCGAGCGCGCTGGCGGATCGCGGCCGGGCGAAGCAGGCGCTCTGCGTCATGACTCTCACGGCTCCGACCGTGAAGGATCTTGTGGAACTGCTCGAATCAACACCCGCTTTCAAGGGCGAGCCGGAGCAGACCCGCACGGACGTCGCTAACGCGCTGCACCGGCGCTACCCGGCCGCAGCCGTCGCGGACGGAGCCCCAGGCACCCTGCTCGCGCCCATCGAACCAGATCTGATCGCCTCTCACCTGCTCGCGACCACGGAGGGCCGCGCTGCCCTCGTCGAGCGACTCGTCGTATCGCGCGCGGTCGCGGAGCACCCGGCGTATCTCGCGCGCCTGCTGAACTCCCTCGCGCTCGCCGCGGACGACTACCCCGAGGTCAGTGACGATCTCAGAACCCACCTGGGGCAGTCCCTCGCCCAACTCGTCGACAACACCGACGCCTCGCAATCGCTCTCGGAACTGCTCCAGGCGCACCTGCGGCGCCTGGTGGACGTCGCCGTGGAACTCGCCGGGCGGCAGGACCTGAGGGCGGCACGGCAGCTGACCGCCGCGCTCGGCCTGCCCTACCTGACGGGGGCGGATGTCATCAACGAGGCCGCGTACGACGCTCACTTCACCGTGCCGCACCCGCACGAGGCACTCGACGGGCTCGGGGCCGCGCTCGCGGCTCGGGGTGTGGCTTACCGCGCCGCCTCGGGTGAACCCGAGGACGTGTATGCCGTTTACCTGAACTACGGTAACCGCCTGCGCTATCTCGGCGAGGCGACCAGGGCTCTGGACGCCGTCAGGAGCGGAATCGCCTACCTCGAGCGCGCGGTCAAATCCGGCCGAGGAGACTGGCGGGAAACATTGGCGGCCGCGCTGCACAATCTGGCCGGCGCTCTCGCGGCCGCCGACGAATACGAAGAAGCCCTGCGCACGGCCGAACGCGCGGTGGGCTACCTGACGGAACTCGCCGCCGAAAACCGCGGGAAGCACCTCCACTTCCTGTCGCTTGCGCAGGGACAATACAGCGCTGAGTTGCGCAGGGCGAAGCGCGCGCCCGAGGCTCTCACCGTGTCTCGCCAGGCCTTCCAGGGCTACGAGGAGCTGGCTCACTGGGGCTACAAGGCGTACAAGGCCTATCTGCCGTACATGACCCAGATCACGGCAGGGCTCGCCGACGCCCTCGCCCGCAACGATGAGCCGAACGAGTCCCTCATGCTGCACCAGTACAGCGCTTTTCTCGCCGAGGAACTCGTGGACCAGGACAGGGCCGCCTCCCTCAGCGAACTGGCGGCCCAGACCGACGGACTCGCCGTGAGCTATTACGTCCTCGGCAGAATGGACGACGCGGTCACCGCGATCTCCAGGACCGTCGCGGTCTACGAGGAGCTCGTCGAGGACGGCGAGGAGCGGTACCTCCGCCCTCTCCTGAGAGCGTATGAGACGGCGATCAGGTTTCGCTGCGCGGCGGGACAGGATCTCGAAACGGCCCTGCAGATCTGCAACCACGGGCGTGCCGTCGCCGAGAACCTGGAGAAGACCCGCCCGGAGTTCGTAGGAGATCTCGGCTTCAGGCTCCGGATGGCAGACACCGATCTCGGCCTCAAGTTCACCTGGGCGATCAATCAGACGATCGAGATCCTGATCGACCAGGCCCGGGGGCGCCTGCACAGGGACCCTGACTGGCGGACAGCGTCGTCGATCATGCTCGACGGAACCTCCGTGGATCCGGCGACACTCGACGGACTGGAGGAACTCAAGCAAAGCATGGAGGAGGGCGACGAGATCCACGTCTACACCGACAACCGCCTGCTTCTACCGCGCCTCGAAGAACTCTTGCAGTTCATCCGATCGGAGCCGGCGATCGGGTTCGGGATGCTCGCGGCTCCGCCTAACGAGAGACTACGAGCCTGTCTCCGGGCCCTGCCCAGCGTCGCGGACGCTCTCCGGGCCGACGTCGTCGACGGCGCGGGCCAGGAGCAGCTTCACGATTTCCTGGCGATCCACGGATACCTCTCGCGCCTGGATCCGGACGACCGGGCGCACTGGGGATCCTTCAAGCTGGCGGTGGGTGCCCTCGGCATGCTCGGCGGGTCGGCCGTGCGGCTCGGGGCGCAGTCCGAGACCTTCCGTGCCATCGTTCCCGGAATTCTCCGCTACACGTATCTGGGCGGTGACCATCTGGCCGGGCTCACCGCCGGATGGTTCGTCAAGAGCGTGTGGGACGGCTTCCGGGATCCCGATGATCCGGACTTCATCGCGCTGAACGACCGGTTCGCCGGGAACGTGTTCGCCTCCGGTGATCACGGCCGTGCCCGGGCCCTCTGGGAGGACGTGGTCGACCGGCGCGAACGGGTGCTCGGGCTGGAGCATCAGCGCACCATTGTCGCCACCGGCAACCTCGCCGGCTGCCTGGTCACGTTCGGCGAAGACGAATTCGAGAGGGCGGAGGTTCTCTACGAGTCGGCCATCGAACGGGGCGATCGAGTCCTGGGGCCAGATCATCCCGACGTACTGCGGCTGCGGGGCAACCAGGCCGGACTGTTTTTCAGACGCGGGCGATACGACGAGGCGCTGCTGCAGCAACAGGACCTGTTGCGCAGATACAGGAACATCCTCGGCGCCAATCACCAGGACACACTCAGCGTCGCGGGCGACCTGGCCCTCACCTTGCGGGCGCTCAAGCGATACGCGCACGCGGGGGTTCTGGCAGAGGACACCCTGGAGCGGGCCCAGCGGATATTCGGGGTGAGCGATCCGCGAACGCGGCGATACGAGGAGAGCCTCGAACGGATCAATGAACCAATCTAAGTCGACGAGGACGACGCGGAAGGCGAGGACTGAGCCCCTACATCCGGACCGGCGACCCGCCGGGCTCCGTCGGCGTGCATCCGGCCGGCGCGCGGAGTTCCCGGTCGAGGTGGGCCTGGTCGCTGTAGCCGTATGCCTCGCTGATCAGGCTGAGCCGGGAGTCGGTCGAGGTGAGCAGGGCGCAGGACGTGGGCCATCGCGAGTAATTGTCAAATTCTGTGGATCTGATCAGCCCGATCGGATTTCCCAGGCCGGCCGCTGGAGTTCATCGTTGTGGACGATGATGTCGGCGTGGTCTGTTGGGCGGGCCGTGGCCAAGTAAAGCTGCTGGGAGGGGATGTAACGGTTGTGCCAGGCCCGCTCGATCTCGGCTGTGCTGGCCGCGGATCCGGCCAGCGCCTCGCCTCGGGTCTGGGCGCGATCTAGCGTCCGTTCGAACGTGACAGACACGAAGATGCTGAGGTCCCAACGGCCAGCCAGCTCCGGGCGCAAGAGGAAGACGCCGTCGAAAAGCAGCACGGCGTCCGCGGGTGCTTCGGTGATGGGGAGAGACAGTGCGGTGTCGGTGCCTCGGTCGTAGACCGCCTGCTGAAACTTTCGGTCACCGGTTGGGCCCAGCGGGTCGAGCAGGACCTGGCACATCGTGTCGTGATCGTGGCTGTCGAAGTAGCAGCCCTCGGGCGAGTACTCGCCGCGCTGATAGCGCTGCGCCTTGGGGAACAGGAAGCCCTCGATCGTCGCGCGGATGACTTCGCGGCCCTGTGCGCGCAGGACAACGGCAAGTTCGTCGGCCAGGGTCGTCTTGCCAGCGGCAGGCGGCCCGTCGATGGCCACGCGCACCGGATGCCCGACCGTGACGGACTCAATCGTCTCGGCCAGGCGGCTCAGGAGTTCGCTGCGGGTGCCGTTGTCCATGGTCTGCCACTGTCCCCGTCTCGGTGATACGAGCGCATCCTATGGCCGGTCACTGTGTGTCAGACTGCTGCCGTCTCCTCACGTTCGACGAGGACGCCGTTCTCGAACCTGGCGCCGGAGCGGACGAGAGCGACGAGGCGGGCACCGGTGATCGCGCGCCAGCGTTCCTGCGCGGACTCGACGAGCTTGAACACCATGGCGAGGGCGGCGGCCGGACTGCCGGCGCCGCGGGTGACCTTGGTGCGGAGCTTGACAGTGGAGAACGTCGATTCGATGGGGTTCGTGGTCCGCAGGTGGCTCCAGTGTTCGGCGGGGAAGTCGTAGAACGCCAGTAGTTCCTCGGCGTCGGTGATCTTCGCGACGGCCTTGGGCCACTTGGTGCCGTAGGTCTTCGCAAACGCCTTGATTGCCTTCTCGGCGTGGGCGCGGTCCTCGGCGTTGTAGATCTCCTGCATCGCCTTCGTCGCGCCCGGCTGTGCGGACTTCGGCAGGGCGTTCGTGACGTTCCGGGCCTTGTCGAAGCCGTCAAGAATCAACCTATTGCTTTGCGATCAGCAACTCGTTGGCCTGATATGGCGATCACGGAGGAGATGCTGCCCCAACTCGGCCGCCGTTTCACGGTGTTGCTGCCTCATCTGAACGAGCGGCAGCCGGGAACACCTCGGCCAGGGCCTGCCAAAGGCCCATCGCGCCGTCGCCGACCACCAACTCGGGATCGCGCGTGCCCCGGCGGCGGCAGTCGCGCAGCAGGTCAGCCCACGACTCGGTGGACTCGCGTAGCCCCTCGGCCAGCGCGATGAGCTCCTTGGTGCCGTCCAGGCGCACGCCCATCAATACCAGGACGCAGGAGTGCGCCGGCCCGAGCCGGACCTTGGGGTGCACTCCGTCCGCCCACACGTATACATACTCGGACTCGGCCAGGTCGCGCTGTTGGAAGGCGGTGTGGTCGTCGCTCCGCTGCTTCGTCAGCCGGGTCACGGTGGCCGGCGACAGCCCGGCCGCCGAGCCGCTTTCCGACCCGCGCTACGAACGCGGGCCTACTCGGTGACCATCACAGGATCATTCGGGAAGGTACGCCCTCCGCGTACCCTCCCGGACCGATCCACAGGTCTTGAGCATTGCTCGGCCATCGCCTTTGGCGAGAGGCCGATCTACTCGTTGAACCGCCTGTTCAGGTAGCTCCGGCTGACATCCAGTTCGCAGGCTGGGTCGTTGATCCGTAATCGGCCCTGCGTGTGCTCCAGGCGTTGCCAAGCGCGGGCGATCGCGGCGTCCGGCCGGTGCGGGTCGGGTCGGGTCGGGTCGGGTGAGAACCAAGCCGTCAGCGTCAGAGGACCGGGGGTGGATTTTTGTCCGGGTTGCGGCTGGGTCTTGGTCAGGCTGGCTGATCACTGCGGGGCGGCACGATGATCTGGTCGATGATGAGGCCTGCTTCGCGGCGGTGGTACATGTGCGCGGCAGCAGCTTCGTCGTCACACCCTCGGGTGCGGAGGTTCGCGGCGTCCCGCTTCGCGCTCACCAGTACTACTTACGCACGGTGAAGATGTGAAACAGCTTCTGAGCTTGACGTTTAACCTCGCAGGTCACCCGTCCTGCTGACCTGTGGTTCTTCCTGGGACAGCAGGAACGGCCGTTCTCCACGCTTCGAGATGTCGAGTCACGAAATGCGAGAGAACGGCCGCTGCCCATGAGTCTGCCCGTCGATGTGCCCGGACGTGAAGCGTTGGACGTGTTGTCCCGCTTTCGGGTCGAGTTCTACGACTGCTTGTACGCCCGTGCGGACACGCTCTTCGAGCTCACCGATGCGGTGCTGTGTGCGGACGGGCCGGTGAAGACCCTGGTCGAACTGTCGCTGGCCGCCGAGCACCAGCGCGGGCACGGTGCCCTGTACGCGGCCCTGGACCGGGGCTGGATCGAGCCGACACGACTACGCCGCGCCCTGGCAGGCCTTCCGCTGCCGAGGGCGGCCGACGGGCGGATCGTGCTTGCAGTGGATGTGTCGCACTGGCTGCGACCCGACGCGCCCACCAGCGACGACCGGCTGTTCTGCCACGTCTACGGACGCGGAGACCGCAGCACCGACCAGTTCATTCCCGGCTGGCCCTACTCCTTTGTCGCCGCCCTGGAGACCGGCCGCACCTCCTGGGTCGCTCTCCTGGACGCGGTCCGTCTGGGCCAAGCGGACGACGCCACCCAGGTCACCGCCAGCCAACTCCGAGAAGTCGTCGGCCGATTGATGGCTGTCGGGCACTGGCGGCCGGGCGACCCCGACATCCTGATCGTCATGGACAGCGGCTATGACGTCGCCTACCTCTCCCACGCCCTGACAGACCTGCCGGTCGTCCTGGTCGGGCGCCTGCGCTCGGACCGCGTCATGCTCCGCGATCCGGGCCCCGCCCGGGTAGGACCGAAAGGCGGGCGACCCCGCAGGCACGGCGGCGTCCTGACCTTCGCCAAGCCCGACACCTGGCACCAGCCCGACATCACCACATCCACGGACACCACCCGCTACGGCAAAGCAAAAGCGACGGCTTGGAACAGGATGCACCCCAGACTCACCCACCGCGGTCCTTGGCTCAACCACGCTGACGAGGAACTACCCATCCTGCACGGCACGTTGCTTCGCCTGGAGGTCGAGTACCTGCCAGGCGACCGCGAGCCGAAACCCGTCTGGCTGTGGGTCTCGGCTACCGACGCCACACCCGCGGAAGCGGACCGCTGGTGGCAGTCGTTCCTCCGTCGTTTCGACCTCGAGCACACCTTCCGACTGATGAAGCAAACCCTCGGCTGGACCGCCCCGAAGATCCGCCACTCGGATACCGCCGACCTGTGGACCTGGCTCATCGTCGCCGCTCACACCCAGCTCCGCCTCGCCCGACCCCTCACCGAGGACCTACGCCGGCCCTGGGAACGACGCACCGAACCCCGTCGCATCACCCCAGCCCGCGTCCGCCGCGGGTTTCGCAACCTCCGAGCGACGGCGGCCCATCCTGCGGCCGCACCGAAACCCACACGGGCCGGCCCCGGACGACCACCTGGCTCGAAGAACAAGCACCGCGCCAAGCGTCACGACGTCGGCAAGACCGTCAAACGCGCCGAGTCGATCAAGGAACACAAGGCGCAGCGAGGTTAAACGTCAAGCTGAGCCGAATGCTTCGAGCAGGTCCGTGGGTCGCATCAGGTCCTCCCCGCGCAGGCAGGGGTGAGCCGTTCGGGGCCTCGGCGCCGCCGCTGTAGGAGGGTGCCGGCGGGCACCCGCAGTCCGGTCGCCCGGTGCATCCGCCACCCCATCAGCGCCCGTCCGGCCGCGGCCAACACCTCGGGGCCCTCGCCGAGCCGGATCCGCTCGTGCAGGCGGTGGAACCCCGGCGGCGTGGGCCCGCCGGTCCGGTCACCCCGACCTGCTCGTAGGTGAAACCACCTGCCACGGCGCCATCCTCCCAGCCTGTCAGGAGTCCGAGTCCACGGGGCGCCGCCCTCCCCGGCCGCACCACGAGGTCTCGAAATCGCCGTATTGCCCAGGCGATTTGCACATACCAAGCCCCTGGGGCGGCGGCCGGCGACATCCGTGACCTGCCTCGGCGATTCGTGGTGGGCCAATCGGCGGACTCTCCCGGCCCGTCGGTTGCTCGCCTCGCAAATGGCCATGATATTACCTTTTGTGAAAAATATGACAAATATTCACGGTGCTTCGCGCGCCAGAGGCCGGGGGCGGGTCTGGCTCGCCTTCCTGACGACCGTGTTGCTGCTCTCCGATATCGCCGCTGTCGGTTCCGGGAGTTCCGCGGCTGGAGCCGCACCATCGGTGGGCGGGGCGCAGCAGTGGTCGACACCGGGGCCGCAACGTGCCCTGACAGGGCTGCTGCGGCCGGGGCCCGTGGTGCACGCGTGGACCGGTCCTCCGGCCCCGGCTCCCCGTGCCCGGCGCACGCCGGGCCGGCTGGGCCACCCACGGCGGCGACCAGGGCCCGTCGCCCCGGGTCCGGTCCTGGTGCCGGATGTGTCCCCGCGGCTGGGGCCGCCGGTGCCGGACCCGGACCACAACCCGGCTCCACCGCCCACGGACCCCAAGCGGCTGACGCTGTTCCGCGACACAACTGTTCCCGTGACGACCGGTGTCGAGTACTCGAAACCGGAGCCCAGCACGGACCAGTCGCGCCGGGACATCTTCGCCACCGCCAACATGCACGCCGAGTTCTCCCGCGACAACGGCAGAATCTGGCACGGACTGGACCCGTTCACCATCTTCGGCCCGCACTTCTGCTGCGACCAGGTCACCAAGGCCGACCACCGCTACCACCGGCAGCACTGGGTGCTGCAGTACATGCCTGCCCTCGACAATGCTCCGGGCGGTGGCCACCTGGTCCTCGCGAACTCCGCGATCGGGGATTTCGTCAACTGGCGCCCGTACACGATCACCCCGGCCACCTTCGGCTGGTCCGACGACCTGAACCTCGACTACAACGACATCGTGATCGGCCGCCGCTACCTGTACCTGACCACCCGCGTCATCAGATTCCACGACGGCACCAAGGACTACGACGTCCTGGCCGCCGCGTTGCTGCGGGTCTCCCGCGCGGACCTGGCCGCGGGGCGACCGGCGCACTACGACGCGATCACCCGCACCGACACCATCGGGGGTCCCGGATACCAGGAGGACGGGGAACTGCGGGTCCCCCAGGGCATCACCGACATCGCCTACGCGGCGGCCACCGCCCTGCCGGAGGGCAAGGGCCGCCGGCTGCGCCTGCTGGTCTGGCCGGAGAAGTCCCGGTGGGTGACCACCGTGGACCGGGCCGTCCCGCCCTTCCGCTACATGACCTGGCAGGTGCCCGGGATGGGCGGTGACTGCAGCAGCCAGGACCGGGTGGTCACCAACTGGTGCGTCGAAACCACGTCCGGCGGCGTGTTCGCGGCACGCGCCCGCGGCTACCTGTGGTTCGCGTGGGTGGCACAGCAATACGGCACACGACGCCCCTTCCCGTACGTCAGGATCACCACCGTCCGCGAGTCCGGCCTGAGGGTCGGTCCCAGCCACGACGTGTACAGCCGCGGCATCGGCCACGCCTATCCGGCGATCGCCCCGGACGAGCGCGGGAACATCGGCTACATCGACACCTTCGGCGGCGGCACGGGAAACCGTCACTACTTCCCCGGCGCGGCGATCGCCGTCTTCGACGACATCACCCCCTTCCCGCCGGCCGTCGACTACTTCCTCCCTGGCAAGGGCAACGCCTGCCCCAGCGAATCGCAGACACCGCAGGAGGGGGACTGGGGTGACTACCTCACCATCCGGGGCTGGCACCGCGGCGGCGGCCTCTGGATCGCCACCGCCATGGCACGCAAAGACAACAATCCCGCCGACTGCGCCACGGCCACGCCCATGACCATCAAGAACATCGTCTTCGGCCGCGAACGCGCCCGGCACGTCTACGAGCGAGGCGTCAGGGAAGGCCGTCGCTGACAGGATGTGCGGGGTCTCCGCGCGAGCGGGCCGCTCGCGGCCGCGCTCGCCGGACCCCGCGCCGGGGTGCAGCGGCCGCGAAGGCAGCCGTCGAAGGGGTCGCCGCCCTCATCCGCTGAGGTGCGATGACGTGCTCGCCGTCCGGGATATGGCCGCCGCCGGTCTCCGCGTCGCTCCCCGCGACCGGAGAGCGACGGAGAATCCTGGGGCTGACCTGCGTCTCCGCCGTGCGGAGAGCGTGAGGGGGAGCGAGCCGCCGCTCTTGCCGCGCGAGCCAGTGAGCCAGCCGACGACGAGCTGCAGCAGAACGCCGCTCCCGTTGGGGAAGCGGCGGGCGTTCGGCGACACGAGATCCGGCGGGCGGGGCGGGCGGCGGCTGCGTAGGGTGGGTGACGGCGGGACGGCCGGGCCGACGGGAGGCTGGGATGAGCGCACAGGGCACGGACGCGTACACCGACGGCAACGCGCTGGCGGGACCGCTCCGGGAGATCTTCGCGGTGGACATGACGGCCGCCGAGGGCCGCTGCGTGGGCTGCGGGCGGACCGGGCCGGTGGCCTCGCTGCGGGTGTACGACCACGCCCCCGGACTGGTGGCGCGTTGTCCCGGCTGCGACACCGTGATCCTGCGGCTGGTCCGTGGGCCGTCCGCCGCGTGGCTGGACCTGCGGGGCTCGGTGAGCATGCGCATCCCGCTGCCCGAATGACGTAGCCGCAAGCGTCTCCCGCCCGACACGGTGCCGATGACGACGCGAACGGAGCGGGAGAACCTGCTGGACCGGTCGGCCGTCGACGAGCCGATCAGTGGCTACGCGGCGGTCGTCGACGACGGCGACCGGACGGCGTACGTCGCGCTCTTCGCCCCTGAGGGCCGGACCGACTGCATCTCCGCGGGCGGCATCGCCGGTCCCGCCGCCGAGATCGCCGGACGGCTCGCCTCGACGATGCGCCTGTTCTCCCGTGCGGCGGCACCTGATCGTGAACCGCCGGATCGCCCTCGGCCCGCCGTCCGCGGTGGCGCACGCCGACCACGTCAATGCACTGGACGACTCGGGGACGGGCCCGACCACCCCGGACTTCGTGTGCGGCGGCCGCTACCCCTCCGGCTTGCGGCACACCGGGACCGACTGGCCCATCCGGGAGGTGCTGGTACGGGAGAAGTGGCGCTCCTGAGGCGGGGCGGCACGGGCGGGCAGGGCCGCGGACGCGGGTGTATCCAAGAGTCATGGACGTTGCACGACGCCTGGAACGGTGGGGGAAGTCGTGGCGGCCCGGGTATCTGCTGGTGGCCGCCATGCTCACGCTGATCCTGCTGGTCACCGTCGTGGACATCATGTCCCCGCCGGACGTCCATCTGGGGCCGTTCCTGGTGGCCGCCCCCGCGATCACCGCGTCGTTCGCGAGTACCAGGACGACCGCGATCGTCGGCGGGGTGGCGGTGGTCGCGCAGATCGTCGTGGCGGGGATGCGCACGACGCCCCTGGACCTGAACCACTCCGCGCAGGTCGCCACGCTGGCCCTGATGTCGGTGCTGGCGACCTTCTTCGCCCATCTGCGGGTGAAGCACGAGCAGCAGGTCACCCGGCTGCGCTCGGTGGCCGAGACCGCGCAGCGGGTGCTGCTGCGGCCCATCCCCCGGCGCATCGGGACGCTGCGTATCGCCTCGGTCTACCTCGCCGCGGAGGAGGAGGCGCAGATCGGAGGGGACCTGTACGCGGCCGTGCGCACGGACACCGGGACCCGGGTGATCGTGGGCGACGTCCGCGGCAAGGGCATGGAGGCGGTGAACGAGGCCGCGCTGACTCTGGGCGCCTTCCGCGCCGTGGCCCACCGGCAGGCCGACCTGCCGGCCCTGGTCCTGTGGCTGGAGCAGGCCATCTCCTCCGAGCTCACCGACCCCGCCGCGGAGGACGAGCCGACCGAGGACGAGGTGGAGTCCTTCGTCACCGCGGTCGTCGCCGACATCCCGGACGACGAGCCGGTGGTCTACCTCGTCACCTGTGGTCATCCCCCGCCGCTGCGGCTCCACGACGGGCGCGTGACCCCGCTCGAGATGCCCGCGCCCGCGCCGCCGCTGCGGCTGTCGCAGTTCGCCGGCGGGGAGCCCACGGTGGGCACGTTCACCTTCGAGCCAGGCGACACCTTGTTGCTGTACACCGACGGAGTCGTCGAGGCACGCGACGTGGCCGGAACCTTCTACCCCTTGGCCGGGCGGCTCGCCGGGCAGCCGGCCGAAGATCCCGAGGCGCTGGTGGAGCGCCTGTGCGCCGACCTCCTCGCCTACGCGGGCGGCAGCCTCGGCGACGACGCGGCCGTCCTGGCGATCACCCGGTCGCCGGCCCTGGTGCCTGCGGCCGGGCGAGCGGGCGGTTCCTCGTCCTCTGCGCCGTCGCCCCCTTCCCGGCAGGCGGCGCCCCCGAGTTGACCGACGCGGCGGGGCGCTCACCCGGCATCCCGGGCGGCACTCGGGGTATCCGGTCTGTGACACGGGGAGACCTTGACCGGAACAGACCAGAGGAGGGGGAAGTCCGTGGTTCGGTTGGTGGTGCGCGGGCGTACGCCGGATTCACGGGAATCGGGGCGCCGGACATGGCCGGCCTCGTTGGCCCGCTGGGCGGCGATGGCGCTGGCCTTCGCGGCGATGGTCGTGTTCGGTGCGGTACTGGCCCGGGCGACGCTTGCGCCGTCGTACGCCTCGGAGGGGCTCGCGCACGCGAACCTGCAGCCCGGAGCCTCGCTGCGCCGGTACTACGAGCGGTACACGGTGGCCGGCGCGGTGCGGCAGGTCGGTGGGAACGTGCTGCTGGGCATGCCCTTCGGTGTGCTGCTCCCGGTGCTGGCGCCGAAGGCGCGCGGTGCGCTGCGCGTGGTGGTGACGACCGGCCTGGTGATGATCCTCGTGGAACTGGCGCAGGGGGCCGTGGTGCAGGGTCGCGCCTTCGACGTCGATGACGTGATCATGAACACCGCGGGTGCCCTGCTGGGCTACCTGCTCTTCGGGCGCCGCCTCGGCCGGGTCGTGCACCAGGTCCGCCCGGCGGCCCCGGGCCACGCCCCGGAGGCGAAGCCCGCGGGCGGCGCGAGGACGTCCGGGATCGCGAAGGCGTTCAGGACACCCCGAAGTCGCACGGCCGCGAAGGCCGCCAGGGCCGGTACGGCCACGAAGCGGACCAAGGCCACGCAGGCGGCCCCCCGCAGGCCGTTCCTGTTCTTGGGAACGGTCCGCCGCAAGGCCGCCCGGCGCTCCTGACCGGGGCCCGGGCCACCCGGCCGGGCCCCGGCCCCCTGGCGCTCCGCCGCTGGTACGTCCCTGACCAGCGGCGGAGCCGCATGCGCTTCGTCACATCGGGCCGGGAAAGCTTTCCCCCGGGCACGGCACTTTGTTACACAGAGTGGATTCATCCCCGATTGCCCCGGGAGCGGGCGACATGAACGACGACGACACCCCGGACCGCCTCCAGGCGTTCGAGCTCGACTTCACCGACCACGAGACCCGTCGCGGGGCCGAGGTCCTCGCCGCCCTCGGCGAGGACTGGGACCCGGTGGCAGTGCTCCACGAGGAGGAGGCCGCGTACCGGCTGCTCTACTCCGGCCTCGACGAGGAGCAGGAGGCGGTGTACCGCACGCTCGTGGCAGCCGGTGTGCTGCCGCCCCGTGCCGAGCCCGGGGAGGACGACGGTGCTGCTTCCGATTGACCCCACGGCCGACCCCGGCCGGCGGGCGTGGGTGCCCTGCCCGCGCTGTGCGGACCACCGGGAGTGCGCCACCTGCGCCGAGGGCCGCAACTGCCCCGACCACTGGCGCTACTTGCTGTCGAACAAGGGGCCCGTGCTGCATCTGCAGTGCCCCGGCTGCACCCACATGTGGGCCTGGGACTCCGGCTTCGGCGCGCACCACCGCAACCACGCCTGAACGCCGCGCCTCCGGGCCGCCTTCCCCGGCAGGCGGCGGCCCGCCTGGTGTGCGACGCTCGGGGTGTGGGGTGCCCCCGTCCGCGGGGAGCAACCGCGGACCTCTCAGGGAGGCGATCATGGAAACCTATGCCCTGACGGCCGGGACCCTGCGAGAACTGCGCGCGACCAGGCCGTATCCGGCGGTGTCGCTGACCATGCCGACGCACCGGCGCGAACCGGACAACGCCCAGGACGCCGTACGGCTGCGCAATCTTCTCGCGGAGGCCGAGCGCCGGATCGAGCACGATCCCGAGGCGTCCCGCCGGGCCCGGATGGCCATCAAGACGCAACTCAAGGCCGCCGCGGCCGAAGTCGACCTGCGCTACTCGCTGGACGGGCTCGTCATGTACGCCACGGAGCGGGACCACCAGATCTGGACCCTGCCCCGGGCCGTCCCGGAGCGCGTGGTGCTCAGCGACAGCTTCCTCACCCGCAACCTGGTCGCCGCGAAGGCCAGGGCCCGCCCGTACTGGGTGGTCACGGTGGCGGCCGACCGGGCCACCCTGTGGAGCGGCAGCGGCCAGACGCTGCATCCCCAGGAGGCGCAGGGCTTCCCCCTGGAGCCGGACCCCGTGCAGTGGGACCCCGAGCGGCAGGAGCAGGTCGGCGACCACCCGAGCACCTTCCGGGACGAGGAGACGCGGCGCTTCCTGCGGTCGGTCGACAGCGCCCTCGCCTCGCTCCTCGCCGCCGACGGCCGGCCGCTGTACCTGGTCGGGCTGCCGGACGCGGTCGCCCTGCTCAAGGAGGTCGGCACCGCCGCCGACGCCGCGGTGGCCGTCGTGCACAAGGGCGGTCTGGCGAACGGCCCCGCGCAGACGCTGCTCCAGGAACTCGCCCCGGCGCAGAAGGAGTTCGCCGAGCGGGAGGCGGAACGCATCGGCCGCAGGCTGGTGGACGCCCGCAGCCGCAGGATCTTCGCGGCCGGGCTGGACGAGGTGTGGGAGTCCGTGTGCGAGGGCCGCGCCGAACTCGTCGTGGTCGAGGAGGACTTCCAGCGCGCGGTGCGGCTGAGCGACGGTCACCTCACCCCGGTGGACGGCGACGGCCCGGAGGCGGGCGGCTTCGAGGACGGCATCCGCGAGGACATCGTGGACGAACTGGTGGAGACCGCTCTCGACAAGGGCGCCGAGGTCCACTTCGTGGCGCCGGACAGCCTCGCGGAGCACGACCGGATCGCGGCGGTGCTGCGCTACTGAGCCGCCACGCCGCCCGGCAGCGGCGGGCGCGGCCACCGAGTACGTCACCCGGGTCTGCTGTCGGCGGCGGACCCGGGTGACCCCTGCCGCGACGGCGGCACGGGCCTGCGGCCTGGTGGGACCCGGGGGTCAGGAGGCCTCGACGGCGGCCTTGATCCGCAGCCCGAACGCCGGGGCGTCCTTGCGCGCGGCGCTCAGGGCCAGGCCCGCCAGGAGCTTCCCGAGCCCGTGCCCCTCCAGATGGTCGAAGCTCCGCACCCGGGTGGTGGTCTCGGAGACGGGCTGCAGGTCGTAGCCGCCCTCGGCGGTGACCGGGTTCTTCGACTGCTCGGTCCAGCGGATCCGGTTGGGCGGGTCGGACTCGGTGACACCGAACTCCCGGTGGGACTTCATCCCGGCATCCTTCACGGTGCCGGCGACCACCGTGCCGACCGCGGTCGGGGCGTCCGGCGTGCGCACGATCTCCTGCCCCCGCGGGCTGAACTTGGGGGCGTTGCGCCCGTCGGCGAGGAAGGCGAGGACCTCCGCGACGGGACGGCCGACCTCGACGACCGCCTCGAACTGACCACCTATGTCGTCCCCTGATGCCTCGCCTGGTCGCCGGCACCGGCGACCAGGCCACGATAGGGCGCTGCGCCGGCCCGGGCACCTCCACGCGTGTGGATCGTCGCCGGCGCGCGGTGAGCGCGGCGGCTCCCCCGCACGTATGGAAGGCCGGGTCCCCACTCGGGACCCGCGGCAGTCCATGCCGGTGACCTGCAGTACGGAAGCGGATATTGGGGGCACGGTGAGGCGCACACGGCGTCAGGTGCAGCGCGCGCTGCGACTCGTGGCCGTCGCGGGAGTCGTCTGCGGCGGAGTGATGATGTCGCAGGCCTTCGGGGCGGCCCCCGACGGCACGCGGACCAGGGGCGGCAGCCAGGTCCTGGACGCCCCGGCCGGCGCGCAGGGCGCGACGGACGCGGCGGGCCTGGCCAGAGATCTGGCGGCGCGCCTCGGCGACGTCCGGACGGGCGGGAGCTGGGTGGACGACGAGGGCCGCCCGGTGGTCGCCGTGACCGACGAGGACACCGCGGCCGAGGTCGCCCGGGCGGGCGCCCGGGCAAAGGTCGTCCGCTACAGCATGCGCGACCTGCGGAACGCGGCCGGGCGGCTGCGCGAGGCCCCGCGCGTACCGGGCACGGCATGGTCGGTCGACCCGGTGTCCAACGAGGTCGTCGTGCTGGCCGACAGTACGGTCTCCGCCGAGTGGTGGGCACGGCTGCGGTCCGTGGCGGACGGCATCGGCGGGCAGGTGCGCATGGAGCGCACCGAGGCCTCCTTCACGACCAGGACCGCGGGCGCCGCGCCGATCCTGACCCGGGGCAGTCGCTGCTCCGCGGGCTTCAACGTCACCAACGGCACGACGGACTTCATCCTGACGGCCGGCCACTGCGGCCCGCCGGGCACCGGCTGGTTCGCCGACAACCAGGGGACCAACCCCGTCGGCACCACCGTCTCGACCTCCTTCCCCGGCGGTGACTTCTCGCTCGTCCAGTACCAGAACGACGGTTCCGACCACAGCAGCGTCGTCGGGGTCGGCGCCGGACGCGTGGCGCGGATCACGGGCGCGGCCGACCCGTTCGTGGGGCAGGAGGTCTTCCGCAGCGGCAGCACCTCCGGGCTGCACTCCGGTCAGGTCACCGGGCTGAACGCGACGGTCAACTACCCCGAGGGCACGGTCAGCGGTCTCATACAGACCTCCGTGTGCGCCGAGCCCGGCGACAGCGGCGGCCCGCTGTTCGCCCAGGGCTTCGCGCTCGGGATCACCTCGGGCGGCAGCGGCGACTGCACCGCCGGCGGGATCACGTTCTTCCAGCCGGTGACCACGGCGATGGCGGCGCTCGGTGTGAGCCTGCCGCGCGCCACGGACAGCGGTGACGCCCCGGCGCCGCCCGCCGGTGCGGACGCGCCGGGCGCGGCACCGCCCGCCTTCGCCGGCTCCCCCACCCGTGAGGCGGGCGGCGGCTCGGGGGGCGGTTCCGGCGGCTCCGGCAACGGCCAGGGCGCGCGGCAGGCGGCTCCCGGGGCGCCCGGGGCGCCGACGGCTCCGGGTGGCGCGCCGGTCTACCCGGGCACCGCGAGCGATCCGACCGCGCTGGGCGCGATCGGCAGCGGCGGCGGCATCGGTCCCGGTCTGCTCATCGCCGCCGTCAGCTGCCTCGCGTTCCTGGCCACGCGGTGGATCCGGCCCGCCGCGGGTGCCGCGGCCCACGGATCCGGACGCTGGGACTGACCGGCCGGCCGCGGACCCGCACGGGACCGCGCCCTGCGGCCGGCCGGGGCGGAGGATCATGGGGGCATGACCAGTTCACCTCGCTCCCGCTCCTTCGACCGGGCAGCCGGACGGTACGCCGCGAACCGTCCCTCCTACCCGCCGGCCCTCCTCGATGCCGTCGAGGAGCTCGCGGGGCACCGGCTGCGCGGTGCCCTGGTCGCCGACGTGGGCGCGGGGACGGGTATCGCCACGGCGCTGCTGCACGAGCGCGGCGCCCGGGTCGTGGCCGTGGAACCCGGCGACGGCATGGCCGCGGAGCTGCGCCGTGACCTGCCGGACGTCTGCCTGGTGCGTGGGGACGGCGACCGGCTGCCGCTGGCCTCCGGCGCCTTCGACTTCGTGACCTACGCCCAGGCGTGGCACTGGACCGATCCGCGGCGGTCGGTTCCGGAGGCCCTGCGAGTGCTCCGGCCGGGCGGCGCGTTCGCGCTGTGGCGCAACGACCCCGACGTCTCGGTGCCGTGGATCGCCGCCGAGCAGGAGCGGCTGGGCGGGTTCTTCGGGCCGCTGTCGCATCCCCGCTCGGGGCGGCTGCCGGACGGGCCGGGGTTCGCCGAGCACCGGCTGCCGTGGTCCCGGCGGGTGCCCGTCGAGGTGCATCTGGCGAACATCGGCACCCAGTCGGCGTTCCTGGTGCTCGGCGAGGAACGTGCCCGGGTCTTCCTCGCCGCCGAACGAGAGCGCCTGTTGCGGCACTTCCCGGACGGAATGATGGAGGAGCACTACGTCGTGACCCTGGTCCTGGCGATCCGCTGACGCGCGGTCCGGCCGGCCCCCGGCGCCGCCGGCCGCCCGCGGTCGATCAGGACGACGCCCACGAGTTCGGCGGGCCGGGGGACTCACCCAGGCGGACGAAGGCGACCGGAAGGGCCACCGGCGGCACGAGGCACAGGGCCGCCGGTGGAGCTCGCGAGGCTGAGCCGCGCGACCGCGTACCTCCGCGGAGGCAAGGGCGGAGCCGGGGCGTGTGCCGCCGCCCGCACGGTGCCGCGAGTCAGCCGCCGCGCCGGGTGCTGGAGTGTCTGGTGGCCGTGGCGGGGCGGCACGCCTAGCGTGGGCTGAGTGGCACCGGGGGGCCGCCCGGCGCAGGAGACCGAGGGAGCACGAGGGAGCACGTATGAAGAGCGCAGACCTGCTCGCCGACGCCTTCGGCAGGATCCAGGAGACCGTGCACGAGGCCGTCGAGGGCATGTCCCTGGACGCCCTGCACGCGCGCCCCGACAAGGGGGCGAACTCGATCGCCTGGCTGATCTGGCACCTGACGCGCGTTCAGGACGATCACGTGGCCGGCGTCGCCGGCACCGGGCAGTTGTGGACCGACGGCGGCTGGGCCGACCGGTTCGGTCTGCCCTTCGCGCCGTACGACACCGGGTACGGCCACCGCCCCAAGGACGTCGCCGCGCTGCGCGTGGAGTCGGGCGAGCTGCTGACCGGCTATCACGACGCGGTGTACGAGCACACCCTGGGCTATCTGCGGACGCTGCGCGAGACGGACTTCCCGCGCGTCGTCGACACCAGCTGGGATCCTCCGGTGACGCTCGCGGTACGGCTGGTCAGCGTGGTGTCGGACGACCTGCAGCACGCCGGGCAGGCCGCGTTCCTGCGCGGCTGCGTGGAACGCGGCGCGCTCTAGTGGCCCTGTCGTCAAAGTAGCGCCGCCCGCCCGGAGGGCGGGCCCAGCCGGGCCGGCACATCGGTCCGCAACGTTTCCGGCGGGTCGGCGTGAGCCGTCGAGGCTGCCATGGCCACCTCCGTGAACGAGCCGTTCCGTCCGGAAGCGCGCCTTCCCCCGGCCGGGGCGTTCATGCCGCGGGCGGTCGGGCCGGTCAGCCGTAGAAGTTGCGCTCCCAGCGGTGCCGGGCCAGGACCGCGAGCTGTTCCGGCGTCAGAAAGCGTCCGTCGCTGAGCGCCGTGTTCCGCTCGACGTTGCGCACCGACCGCATGCCGGGGATGACGGTGGAGACCGCGGGGGCGCTCAGCACGAAGCGCAGGGCGGTCTCCGCCATGTCGTCCTCGTCGATGCCGAGGTCGGCGACGATGGCGTCCACGTGCCGCTCCACCTGCGCGGGACGGTCGTCGCGGAAGTAGCGGTTGCGGAAGTCGCCTTCGGGGAACGTGGTCCCGGCGGTGATCCGGCCGGTCAGGCCGCCCTCGTCGAGGGCTACCCGGACGATGACGCCGACGCCGTGCTCCTGGCAGGCGGGGAGCAGCGCGTCCGCGGGCGCCTGGTCGAAGACGTTGTAGATCACCTGCACCGTGTCCACGAGCCCGCTGCGGACCAGGGCGAGGGCGTTGTCCGGCTCGTGGTCGTTGACCGACACCCCGAAGAGCCGGATCTTGCCCTGCTGCTTCAGGTCCGCGACGGCCTCCGCCCAGTCCCCGCGGCCGACCCATTCGTCGCTCCAGACGTGGAACTGGAGCACGTCGAAGTGGTCGAGCCCACTGGCCCGCAGGCTGGTGTCGAGGCTCTCGCGGATGTGGTCGCCGGGGAACGCCTCCGCGGGGTCGACGCCGTCGGGGGCGGGCCACAGGCGGTTCTTCGGAGGCACCTTGGTGGCCACGAGGATCTCATCGCCGGCCCGGGCGCGCTCGCGGACGACCTGCCCGACGATCCGCTCGCTCTCGCCGTAGCCGCGGGCGGTGTCGATGAGGTTCACCCCGAGGTCGACGGCGCGGTTCAGGGCGCGTACGGACTCGTCCTCGGTCGCGCCCACCCACGCGGACGCCCCGATCCCCCAGGCTCCGTAGCCGATCTCCGACACCCTCAGCCCACTGCGTCCCAGGTCCCGGTAGCGCACAGTCGTCCTCCACTCGGTGCCGTCACCCGCGGAGCGGTCTCCGCAGCCACGACGATAGGCGACGGGCCCGCACAAGGTCATCAGGGTTCCGCGCCGGCGCCGCCGGGCCGGCCGCACGCATACCCCAACGATGCCCGGGCCGCGGCGAATTCGGCGATTCCCGGAGCCTGCGCCCACCGGCGGTCCTCACGTGGTCGGCCCGTAACGGATGAAGGGGGGAGAACAGGGGGACCGCTGTGCCGAACCCGTCCGGCGGAAGACCGTCACGGCGCCGCATGATCGAGCCGACGCGCGTCATCCCCGCGCGGGAGACGGCCGGAGGGCCGGACGAGCCGTGGGAGGACTCCCTCGGCCTCTTCCGCCCCGCCGGCGGATCCACCCCGCCCCGGGAGGACGGTCCCGACACCCAGCCGCTGCCGCGCACCGCGCCGCCCCCGCCGAGGTCCGCGCCCCACGGAACGGATCCCCGGGCGGTGGGGCGGACGGGACGGCTCCGCCGCTCTCCCCGCACCACGCGAGCGTTGCGACCTCGCCGTGCTCACCGGTACCGGGGGCGCCGCCGGATTCGCCCTCGCCCTCGCCCTCGCCCTGTTCTCCCCCGGCGTCCTCCATCGCGGCCCCTCGCAAGGGGCCGCCCCCGCCGCGTCCGGCGCGCCCACGGCCGCCGCTCCCGGCTCCCCTGGCACGGGCGCCGTCGGCGGGGTGCTCCGCGAGGGCGACTCCGGACCGGCCGTCAGCGAGCTCCAGGCCCGGCTGCTGCGGATCCCGGACGTGTACGCGGGCGGTGCCGTCGACGGCCGGTTCGACCGGCGCCTCGCCGCGGCCGTCGCCCGCTTCCAGGTCTGGTACGGCGTCCGCGGCGACGAGAGCGGCGAGTACGGCGACGCCACGCGGCGCGACCTGGAGTCCCGTACCTCGCTCGCCTCGGGCTGATCCCGCGGACGCCCGGCCAAGCCCGGGGTCGCTGGGCGGGCCGCCCGGGCGAACGTTTTATAGATTGGTCGGGTGACCCTGCCGGACAGGGGGGACGACGAGCAGCACACCGAGGCGACACCGCAGATCGACTACGGTGCGCTGTTCGCGGCGATGCCCAGCCCCTACCTGGTGCTGGACGCGACGCTCGTCATCGTGGGCGTCAACCGGGCCTACCTGGAGGCCACCAGGCGCACCCGGGACGACCTGATCGGGCAGTACATCTTCGACGCGTTCCCGGACAACCCCGCCGACCCGCTGGCCGACGGGGTGCGCAACCTCAGCGCCTCCCTGCACCGGGTGCTGACCTCCCGCGAGGGCGACACGATGGCGCCGCAGAAGTACGACATCCCGGTGACGGCCGAGCCCGGGAGGTTCGAGGAGCGCTGGTGGAGCCCGATCAACACCCCCGTCCTCGGGCCGGACGGTACCGTGGCGTGGATCATCCACCGGGTGGAGGACGTGACGGCGTTCGTCCAGGCCCGCCGGCACCGGCACGGGCTGCAGGGCTCCGAGCTGAGCGAGCGGGAGCAGGCGATGGAGGCCGAGCTGTACGCGCGGGCCCGCGAACTGCAGCGCCTCAACGACCAGCTGCGCGAGGCCCACGCCCGGGAACGGCAGGTCGCCCTGACGCTGCAGGAGGCCATGCTCCACTCGCCCGATCTGGCCCGGCACGAGGACATCGCGGTGCGCTACCTGCCGGCCGCGGGCTCGCTGAACGTGTGCGGCGACTGGTACGACGTGGTCAACCTCTCGCCGGGCTGCTACGCGGTGGCGGTCGGCGACGTGGTGGGCCACGGGCTGGAGGCCGCCAGCGTCATGGGGATGCTGCGCAGCGCGCTGAGCGCGGCGATGCGCACCGTCGACGGTCCCGCGAGGGCCCTGGAGGTCGTCGGCCTGTACGCCCGCTGCGTCGACGGCGCGGTGGCCACCACCGCCGTCAGCGCCCTGATCGACAAGGCGCGACACACGATCAGCTACAGCAGCGCCGGGCATCCCCCACCGGTGCTGCTCCACGGCGACGGCCGCTGCGAGCTGCTGGACCAGGCCACCGACCCGCCCCTGGGTGCCCGTCCCTCCCCCGTCGCCCGCCCGCAGGCGGTCGTGCCGTACCGCCCGGGGGACACGTTGGTGCTCTACACCGACGGGCTGATCGAGCGCCGCAAGGAGGACATCTACACCGGCCTGGCCCGGCTGACCACGGCGCTCGCCGAGCAGCCCGAGCTCAGCGCCGAGCGACTCGCGGACGCCCTGCTGGCCCGGCTGGGCGTCACGGGGGGCGCGGCGGACGACATCGCGCTGGTCACCGTACGCCTGTGAGGCGCGGACGCCGCCGGGCCACGCGGTGGCCGGGCGGTCCTGCCCGGCCTACGGTGATCTGAAGGGGTCCGGCGAGTCGTGGACCCGAGCAGCGAGGAGGCCGCGAGTGCCCGGTCGCGGTGGGCTGGAGTGGGTGCGGGCGCGTGATCCGGGCCTCCGGGCGGTGCGCCGTGCCGCGCGGGTGACGCTGGTGGCGTGCCTGAGCTTCTTCGTGGCGCGCTACGGCTTCGGCGACCCGATCGTCGCGATCTACGCCCTCTTCGGCGCGGTCGCCTCCGGCGCCCTGTCGTACGTGCCCGGTACGCCGGGCGAGCGTGCCCGGACGCTGCTGGCCGCGCTGCCGGTGGCCGCGCTGCTGGTCGCCCTGGGCACGGCACTGGCCGTGAGCGACTGGACGGCGGCGCTGGGAATGCTCGGGGTCGGCTTCGCGGTCACGTACGCGGGGGTGGGCGGGCCGAAGCTGGTGGGGCTCGCCAACGGCCTGCAGCTGTTCTACATCCTGCCGTGCTTTCCCCCGTACCAGCCGCAGACGCTGGGCCTGCGCCTGTCCGGACTGGTGGTCGGCGTGCTGCTGATGGCGGCGGCCGAGGTGTCGGTGTGGCCGGACCCGTCGCCAGGCCGCTACCAGGACCGGCTCGCCCACGCGTGCGAGACCGCGGCGCGGGCGCTGCGGGCGCTGGCGCTGGAGCCGCCGGTGGTGTCCGAGCGTCCGGAACATCTGCTGGAGACGGCGCAGCAACTGCGCATGAGCCACGTGCCGAAGGACGAGCGACCGGTGTCGGCGGGGGCGCGCGACCGGGCGTTGTGCCAGGGGGCCGCGTACGTGCGGCACCTGCTCGCGCAGACCGGGCAGTTGGCCGAGGACGCGGCGGAGCGGACGCCGGGTCCCGATCCCGCGCGGTCACGGATGCTGCTGGCCTCGGCCACCGCCTGCCACGGCGCCGCCCTGGCCCTGAGGGGCGAGAGCCCGGCGCCCCCGGTCGCCCCGTGCGCGGCCGCCGCGACGGCCTTCGAGGAGCACCGGGTCCGCCGGCCGGTGTCCGGGGCGGCCTCCGCGACGACGGTGCGGGACGGGGCGATCGCGCTCGACATCGCGTACACCGCGGCCTTCCTGGTGACTTCCGTGCGGATCGCGCTGGGCGCGCCCGTGCGGCCCGAGGCGACCCGGCCCGCGGAACGGCTGGGGCCGTTCTGGTACGCGGGGCAGTCGCCCGTCGCGCTGTACGGGCACCGGATGCGGGTCCATCTCACGCCGCGCTCGGTCTACTTCCAGAACGCCGTGCGCATCGCGCTGGCCCTCGCCGTGGCGCGGCTGATCGCGGGTGGGCTCGAACTGTCGCACGGTTTCTGGGCGCTGCTGACCACCCTGACGGTGATGCGCACCAGTGCCGCCGGTACCCGTACGACCGTACTCCCCGCGGTGCGGGGCACGGTGGTGGGGGCCGCGCTGGCGGCGGCGCTGCTGCTGTTCGTGGGCGACCGGCCGCTGGTGTACGCGGTCGCGATGCCGCCGGTGTTCTTCCTGGCGTTCACCGCGGGGCCGGTGCTCGGTCTCGGGTGGAGCCAGGCCTTCCTCACGGTCGCGGTGGCCACCGCCTTCACGCAGATCGCCCCCACGGGTCCGGAATTCGCCGCGTTCCGGATCGTGGACGTGGTCACGGGCGCGCTGACCGGCATCCTCGTCGGACTGCTGGCCTGGCCGCGGGGCGGCACGGGCGAGCTGGGACGGGCCTGTTCGCGGCTGCTGGACCAGGGAACCCGGGCGGTCACCCAGATCACCGACTGCATCACCGGGACCGGGACGATGGGTGACGCGCTGCGGAGGGCCCGGCTCGCCCAGCTCATCGCGGAGGCGAGCTACGCGCAGTTCGCCACCGAACGCGACACCCCCGGCGCGGGCCCGCCCCTGCCGACGGACTTCCAGGCGATCGTGCTGGCCGGGAACCGGGTCCTCACCATGGGGCAGACCCTGGTGGACCACTGCCCGCCGGGCGCGCTGGCGGCGTGGCCCCTCAGCGCCGCGCACCTGCGGGACGCGGCGCACCATCTGCGGCTGACGACCCTGCCGCTGACGTACGACCTGCGCTCGGGGGCCATGCGTCCGGCGCCCGACGACGCCCCGCAGCGGAGCGTGCCGACCGACCACACCGTCATCGCGGACGTCTGCGCGGCCTCGGGCGGCCGGGCCCCGGACCCGCTGCTGTACTACGCCGTCGACGCCGCGATCTGGCTGGCCGGCCTGCAGCGGGTGGTCACCGCGCTCCGCAGGCCGGCGGGAGGTCCGGCAGCAGCGCAGTGTTGACGGCCGCGAGGATCGTGGCGACGTCCTCACGGGGCACCGCGGGCCACAGGATCGCGCGTGCTCGGCGGTACTTGGCGGCCAGCCGCAGCCGCTGCGCCTCGTCGAGGCGTGCGGCCCGGTCCGGATGGCTGTTGTGGGCGTTGTCGGCGATCTTCACCAGGGCCGCCTCGCGGCAGGCGGCGATCCGCCGCAGCTTGTCCTCGTAGGGCACGCCCGGCTCGTTGGTGACCTGCTCGACGACGGCGACGACCCGGTCCGGGACGCCGGCGGCGCGCAGCCGGCCGGCGGTCCAGGGGGTGTCCTCGATGACGTCGTGCAGCAGACCGGCCATCTGCAGTTCGGGGCCGAAGGCGGCGAGCCCCGCCGCGACCGCCCGGACGTGCTCGATGTAGGGGACGCCGATGCGGTCGGTCTGGCCCTCGTGCGCCAGGCACGCCAGGGCGTCGGCGTCGGCCACGCTCTCCACCTTCATGGCACCCCATCCTCGGGGGCGCCGGGCGGGCTGGTCCAGCCTCAGCCCAGCGCGGCGAGCAGACGCTCGGCCAGCGGGCCGGAGGACGCCGGGTTCTGACCGGTGATCAGGTTGCCGTCGGACACCACGTGGGGCGCCCACGGCTCGCCCTCCTGGAAGTCCGCCCCGAGGGCGACCAGGCGGTCCTGCAGGAGCCAGGGAGCCCGGTCGGCGAGTCCGGCCTGGGTCTCCTCGGCGTTGCTGAAGGCGGTCAGCCGGTGGCCCGCGAAGGGCCAGCTGCCATCGGCGCGTTCGGCGGCGAGCAGGGCCGCGGGGCCGTGGCAGACGATGCCCAGCGGCTTGCCCGAGTCGAGGGCGGCGGTCAGCAGGCGTCCGGAGACCGGGTCGACGGCGAGGTCCTCCATCGGGCCGTGCCCGCCGGGGTAGAACACGGCGGCGTAGTCGTCGAGGTCCGCCTCCTCCAGCTTGATCGGGTGCCGCAGCGCCGTCATCGTCTCCAGCTCCTCGGCGACGGCCCGGGCGCCCTCCTCCCCGCCGTTGACCTCGGCGGCCAGACTCGCCCGGTCCACGGCCGGGACGACGCCGCCCGGGGTGGCGACCACGGCCTCGTGCCCCGCGGCGGTGAGGATCCGGTGGGGGGTCGCGGCCTCCTCGGCCCAGAAGCCGGTCGGGTGCCCGGTGCCGTCGGACAGCGTCCAGGACGTGGCGCCGGTCAGGACGAACAGGATCTTCGCCATGCTGTCAGGTCTCCTTGGGGTGCTCGGTTGCCGCCGACCCGCTTCGGTGCGGGCCGACAGCACGACGGTAGGGCGGACCTCCCATTGGATTCCAATAGGATCACTACCATGAGCCATACGGATTCCAATGGGTCGCCGGGAATGCGCCCGGAGCACCGGGCCCCGGGAGGGGGATCGCTGGACCTGACGCTGCTGCGCACCTTCCTGGCGGTGCACCGCGCCGGTTCCTTCACCGCCGCCGCGCGGCTCCTGGGGCTCTCCCAGCCGACGGTGACCACCCAGATCCGTACGCTCGAAGGGCAACTGGACCGGGAACTGTTCGAGCGGCTGCCCCGCGGGGTCGCCGCGACGCCCTTCGCCGACGAGCTCGCCGGCCGGGTGGCCGAGCCGCTCGACGCGCTCGCCGCCGTCGCCGACCGCGGGCACGGGGACGCGGACCTGCCCGCCGAGCCGGTCCGCCTCGGCGGCCCGGCGGAGCTGCTGTGCGAGCGCGTGCTGCCGGCGCTCGCACCGCTCGTGGAGCGCGGCGTACGGCTGCGGATCGGCACCGGGCTCACCGACGACCTGCTGGAGTCGCTGCGGGCCGGACAGCACGACCTGGTGATCTCCACGCACCGCCCGCGGGGCCGCCTGCTCAGCGCCGTCCCTCTTATGGACGAGGAGTTCGTGCTGGTGGCCGCCCCGTCACGGGCGGCCCGGCTGGACGTGGCGTCCGGCGGTCCCGGCGCGCTGAGCGGCGTCCCGCTCGTCTCGTACGCCGAGGACCTGCCCATCGCCCGCCGCTACTGGCGTCATGTCTTCGGCCGCCGCCTCACCGGGCAGGCCGCCGTGACCGTCCCGGACCTGCGCGGCGTGCTGGCCACCGTCGCCGCGGGCGCGGGCTTCTCCGTCCTCCCCCGCTACCTGTGCGCCGCCGCCCTGGCGGAGGGGACGCTCGTGCCGCTGCTCGACCCCGCCGACCCGCCCATCAACACCGCCTACCTGGTCCAGCGCCCGGGCTCCGGCCATCACCCCCACCTCGGCCTCGTCCGCGACCTGCTGCTGCGCGAGGCCCGCGCCTGGTGACGTGCGGCGTCGGCGGTCACGACGCGAGCGGCTTCAGGGCGAGCACCAGCACCGGCACGAGCCACCCCGCCAGGGAGGCCGCCTGCACGCCCGCGGCGGCCGCGAAGCCGCGGCGCGTCAGACCACGGCCGTCCCGGCGGACGCATCGCGACATGAGCGCGCGAGCGCCCGGGGCGCATGCTTGAGTCTCCCGCGGCGGGAGACCCCAGGATGGCGGACATGGACGACGACACCCTCTACACCATCGGTGAGCTGGCCCGGCTGACCGGTCTGACGGTCAAGACCATCCGGTACTGGTCGGACACCGGGGTGGTGCCGCCGACCGATCGGACACCCGCCGGCTACCGGCTCTACGACCGTGCCGCGCTCGACCGTCTGGCCCTGGTGCGCACGCTGCGCGACCTCGGCATCGACCTCGCCTCCGTCCATTCGATCCTGGACAGCAAGGTCACCGTCGCCGAGGTCGCCGCGGCCCACGCCGAGGCTCTGGAGGTGCAGATCCGTATGCTGCGGATCCGCCAGACGGTGCTGCGGACGGTCGCGGGGCGCGGGGCCTCACCACAGGAGACGGAACTGATGCACCGACTCGCCACCCTCTCGGAACGTGAACGCCGCCGCCTCGTCGACGAGTTCGTCGACCACATCGTGAGCGGCATCGACGTCGACCCCGGTTTCCCGGCCATGATGCGCGCCGCGATGCCCGAACTCCCCGACGACGCCGCGCCGGAGCAGGTGGGCGCCTGGGTGGAGCTGGCAGAGCTGATCCAGGACGAGGAGTTCAGGGCCGGCGTCCGCCGCGCCGTCGCCGACCAGAGCCGTGCGCTCGCCGAAGGCGGGCAGCCGGACCCGGCGGCGGCCCGCCGGACGGCCGAACTGCTGCGGGAGCGCGCGGGCGGCGCTGTAGCGGCGGGTGTCGACCCGGCCTCGGCGTCGGCCCGGCCCGTCGTGGAGGAACTCGTCGGCGTCTACGCGCAGTTGTCGGGCCGGGCGGACGGCCCCGAGTTCCGGGCATGGCTGGCCGAACGGCTGGAGATCTCCCACGACTCCCGTTACGAGCGCTACTGGCAGTTGCTGGCGCAGGTGGCCGGCCAGGACGCACCGCCCGCGCTGGCCCCGGCCGTCGCGTGGCTGACGGCCGCCTTGCGGGCGTGACGAAACCGGCGCGGCGGCCCGTCAGCGCTCCTCGGCGACGCGGGCGCGCAGCCGAAGGACCTCGGCGGCCCGCCGGCACCAGTCCCGGTTGCCCTCCTCGAAGGCGAGGCCCCGCAGGCAGGTGAGGTAGGGGCCGACGCGGCGGCCGCGGCCGAGGAACTCCTCCTCGGTGCGGCCGCCGCGCATCCGCACCAGGAGCCGTTCGAACAGCTCGATCTTGGCGTCGGCGAAGGCGGCCCGCTCGCCGAGCCGGGCGATCAGCTCCCCCGCGTCCACGACGTCGGCGGCCTGTACCGCCACCAGCAGGTCGTCCCGGACGAAGGAGGGTTTGCCGACCGCCGCCGCGAACCGTTCCAGCTCGGCGACCCCGGCCTCGGTGACGTGGAAGAGGCGCTTGGTGGGCCGGCTGTCCTGGACGACCTCCCGGCCGGCGATGAGCCCCTCCTTGTCGAGCCTGGCCAGCTCCGCGTAGAGCTGCTGCGGCAGGGCGTGCCAGAAGTTCGCCACCCCGATGTCGAAAGCCTTCGCCAGCTCGTAGCCGCTGAGTTCCCCGTCCAGGAGCGCGGCCAGCACCGCGTGCCGCAGGGCCATCCCCGCTCCCTTCCGTCCGCCTGTCCGGCCGTGCCTCGCTCTTCCGTGTGGCCGCGCCCCATGATACTCAAGAAACGGAGTAATCAATGTTCTGAGTGTCGACGTCCGGAGCCGGACGACCAGGAGGAGCCATGACAGCCGCCGACCGCTTCCGGTCCGCCGTCGAGCGCCGCGATCTCGGCGCGCTGGACGAGCTGCTCCACGAGGACATCCGCCTCTACAGCCCGGTGAAGTTCACGCCGTTCGAGGGCAAGCCCATGGTGCTTGGGCTCTTCGGCGTCCTGCTGCGCACCTTCGAGGACTTCCACTACGTCGGGACCCTCGACGGCACGGTCGAGACCAGCGCCGACGGCACCGAGGCGCCGTCGACGGTGCTGGTGTTCCGCGCCACCGTGGGCGGCAGGGACATCCACGGCATCGACCTGCTGCAGGTCGACGAGGCGGACCTCATCAAGGAGTTCACCGTGATGGTGCGTCCGCGGTCCGCGGTGCACGCGCTCGGGGAGGCCGTCCTGGCCGGCCTCGTCGCCGACGGTCTCGTCCCGGCGCCGTAGGGGCCCGGCGAAGGAGGAGGGCGCGGCCGTCACCGGCCCGCGAGCAGTCCGCGGCACCAGGCGAGGGCGGCGTCGAGCGCCCCGCTCGCCCTGTCGCCGCTTCGCGAGCCGGGACGAGCCGCTGAGCGCGCTGGTCCGCGACGCCGACGACGGCATGGCCACCGCCACGCCCGAAGCCGCCGAGTCGGCCGCCGGGCACACCCCCCGTCCGCGCCTGCACGCGCCGGCCCCGGCGTGCCGGGTCTGGTCTCATCTGCACGGCGCCGTGGGCCTGGAGCCGCCCGGCCGGTTCCGTGGGCGTGGGCGTGGGCCACAGCGGCGCCACCCACCGGCCTGAACCCGGCAGCGGACCTAGGTCCGGTCCTACGTCCGCGGCCGGTTACGCCGCCGCGGCGCCCCGCCTACTGTCCTGGCCATGGATACGACAGGGACCCTGGACGAGGCGCTCCAGCGGCTGCACGGATCGGGGCCTGAACGGCTCGGACGGCTCACCAATCACGCGCCGATGGCCGTCGAGGCCCTCGCCGCCCACGGACAGGCCCGTGCGGTGCACCGCTGGCTCGACCTGTACGCACACAAGCTCGAGGAGTTCCCGTCCGCCGTCGAACCGGTCACGGAGGGCAACTGGCGTTCCGCGCTCGGCGATCCACGCCGCGCCGCGGACTGGATCGGCTACTTCGGCCGGGAGATCGCAGGGCAGCCCTGGCAAGAGGTGCTCACGCAGTGGTGGCCCCGCCTCCTGCCCGGCATCCACGGCGGCTCCACGCACCCGGTGATCCGGGTGGGCCACGCCGTGCGCACCCTGCTGGCCGGTGAGAGCACCGGACCGCGGCTGGCCGAACTCGCCCACGGCCTGGGCTACTGGGCCGCCCGCCACCACCCCGTCACGGACCCCACGCCGCTGCCCGGCGCGGGCAGCGCGGCCGCCGCTCTCGACGCCGTGGCGCCCATCGCCGTACGGGACGGCGGCTTCCCGGCCCGGCTCGACCGCGTCACGGGCCTGCCGGTGTGGGCGGCCGGGATCACCGACCCGGACGAGGCCCGCGACCGCCTCACCGAACTGGTGCGGGCGGCCACCCACCGGTACGCCACCCACGGCCACGGCGAGGAGACGATGCTGGTCCACGCGGCCACGGCCCCCAACGCCGTCCTGCGCACGCTGCCCGCGCTCCCGCGCGCCCTGTGGGTACCGAGCCTGCGCGCCGCCTGGACGGCCTCCGCGGCGGTGACCGCCATGTACGCACCGGACGAAGCGGTCTCGTACGCCGCGCCGGGCACGCCGACTCCCGAAGAGGTCTTCGAACGGGCCCTGGCACACGGCGACGAACACGTCATCAAACTGACCGACACGGCCCTCGACGTCGGCGACGCACCGGCGCTGGCGGCCGCTCTGCGCGCCATCGAGCTGAGCGAACCCCTCAGTTAGGCGGCGGCCCTTCGGGATGGAGGCCGTGTCGTCGAAGGAGCTCTCCCAGCTACCGCTGGGAGGTGCCCCCACCGCCCGACCCCGGCCGAAGGCCGGGGTCGGGCATGTGACGACACGGCCAAGAGGGCGTGTCGTCACATGAGCGCCGGCCGCCCGGAGGGCGGGCCCCGCGGTGTCTGGTGCGGTGCATCGCAAGGCGGAGAGTCGTCCTCGCAGTGGGCTACTCGGACGATTCGACAACGCAGCGAGGTGCCGTGCCAGGCGCCGCGGGGCAGGCGGGCATGTGACGGCACGCCCTAGCGGCGCCGGGCGCCGGGCGAGCGGCGCAGCCGGAACAGCAGGGCGACCGCGGCCATGCCGCCGAGCGCGGTGGCGCCGGCGAGGGCCGTCAGGGTGCGTCCCGGTCCCTCACTCTCGGCGGCCACGGGCTGGGTCGCCGGTGTGCGGACCGCGTCCCGCGGGGAGGCCGGGGCGGCCGCGGCGGATTCGGCGGTCCGGGCCGCGGAGGGGGACGCCGTACTGCGGGAGGCGGTGGCCTCGGGCGTTGTGGTGGCCGCGGTCGCCGAAGGCCGGGCGGGCCTCGCCGGCTTGGCGGGCCTGGCCGGCGCCTTGGCCGCGGCGGCCGGGAAGACGACGTCCGAGCAGGAGTAATACGTGTCGGGCGTCGAGGAGTTCTGCCAGATCGTGAAGAGGACGTGCCTCCCGGTGCGGTCCGAGGGCAACCGCCCGCTGATGCGGTAGGCCCCGCCGGACACGGGCGGGTCGGTGACCTTGACGAAGGGGTCGCTCGCCAGCGCCGACCAGGTCAGCGGGCGGCTCGGGTCGTAGCCCTCCTTGGTGAGGTAGATCCTGAACGTGCCCTGGTGCGGGATGGTCGTCCCGTACGCCATGGTGAAGCCGGCGCCCGGGGTCAGCCGGGTGGCCGGCCAGTCGGTGCGGGGCAGGTCGAGGCCGCGGAAGGCGGCCAGGCCGCCGCTGCACAGCTTCCCGTCCGAGATCACCTGGCGGTCGCGGCCCGCGACCCCGGCGACGCGGAGGTTGTCCCAGTCCGCGAAAGGCCGGCTCCCGCCGTTCGCGGCCGCGGCGGCCCGGCAGGCGGCGGTCCCCGCGTACTGTCCGCTTCCGGACGCGCACGCGGCGGCACGACTGACCGGGGACACCGGCGCGCCGTGGGCGGCGGCCGGTCCCGCCAGGGTCAGCGGCAGCAAGACGGCCGTGCCTGCGACGACGGAGCTGAGCACGTGGCGCGATGGGGCCATGCCGGCCGCCTCCCCTGTTGCCGTTCGGTGGATCGGAACGCATGTCCCCCCGTACTACGGACGGTCGGCGGGGGGTGTTCAGCCGGGTGGGGGGTTCCCCGGGAACCGGTCGTTCGGGAATCGTGTCTGGAGAGGAAAAGTCGACGCGGCCGCCGGCGCCGCGCCACGGGCAGGGGGGACAAGTGAATGAGCGGCTGGAGGGCTCCCGGGTACACCGAGGCCAGAGAACTGGGCTCGGGCGGCGGCGGTCGTGTGGTGCTCGCGTCCCATGACGCCACGTCAACGCCCGTCGCGATCAAGTACCTGAGCGACGAACTGCGGGCCGACCCCGAGTTCGTTCAGGAGTTCCGAGCCGAGGCACAGCTGCTGGGAGGTCTGGAAACACCGTATGTCGTCAGTCTGTACGAGTACGTGGAGTCTCCGCAGGGCGCGGCCATCGTCATGGAGCTGGTGGACGGTATAGCCCTGCGGGCGCTCCTCCGCCAGGAGGGAGCCACCGGTCCCGAGGCAGCGCTGGTGGTGCTCAAGGGGTCGCTTCTCGGCCTCGCCGCCGCCCACCGCACCGGTGTGGTGCACCGCGACTACAAACCGGAGAACGTACTGGTCGCGGCGGACGGATCGTCGAAGCTGGCCGACTTCGGCATCGCCTTGCGCAGCGGGACCAAGGGGGCCGTGGTGGGAACGCCCGCCTACATGGCTCCCGAGCAGTGGAACGGGCGCCCGGCGTCGCCCGCGGCGGACGTGTACGCGGCGACGGCGACGTTCTTCGAGTGCCTCACCGGCCGCAAGCCGTTCGGAGGCGCGAACTTCGCCGAGCTGGCCGTCCAGCACATCGAAGCGCCGGTGCCGGTGGAGCTGGCCCCGGAGCCGGTGCGGGAACTGGTGCTCCGCGGGATGGCGAAGGACCCGGCGCACCGGCCGGCGGACGCGGAGGCGTTCGTCGCGGAACTGGAGGTGATCGCGGGAGCGGCCTACGGAGACGACTGGGAGGAGCGGGGACAGCGCAGGCTCGCCGCGCTCGCGGCGTTGCTGCCGCTGCTTTTCCCATCGGGGGGACCGGCAGCGGGAACGGCCGACCTGGCCACCACCGTGCTCCGCGGGGGCGCCCGGCGTCTGACACGTCAGGGCATGCTCGCCGCGGCGGGTGGTGTGATCATCGCCGGACTGCTGACCTTCGCCGCGGTTGCCTCCGGGGAGGGCCCGCGGCAGACGACCGCCAACTGGACAGGGGAAACGACGAGAGCGACCCCGCGCGGCAGCTCCGCCGCGCCAGGGACGACGGCTCCACCGGGCAGTCCCTCGCCCGAGTCATCGAGTCCGTCGCCCTCGGAGCCGCAGAGCGCCCCGGCTTCCGCCGGGACGACCGCCGTCACCACGCCGACCGCGCCGACGCCGACCACGACGGTATCGGCCACGGCTTCCGCGTCCGTGACGGCCACGCCGCCGGCGTCGCCCTCCACGCCGACGACACCGCCGGTGAGTGTCAGTGATGTCTCCGTCACCTCGCTCACCCAGACGGGTGCATTCAGCGCCTCGGCGGCGATCCGGCTGCGCACCAGTGATGCACGCCCGGTGACCGTCACGGTGACGTGGTACTCCAGCGACGCGAAGGGCGAGCGCGGCACCGTGGACGGCTCGCAGACCTTCACCCGCAGCGGTTCGACCTCGTACGACTTCACCGCCGACCACACGTTCCCGCGGGCCGGCGGCTGTTGGTTCGGAGCGGTGGCGGGCACCGATCCGGCGGCGGCCAACGGGCAGTCGTTCCAGCAGATCCTCACCCGTCAGTGCGTGATCACATGAGCGGGTCGCGCGACCTCCCTCCGGAGGAAACCCAGCCCACCTTCCGTCTCGGCCCAGCGGACACACCGCCGAACGACACACCGCCGCAGGACGCCACGCCCCAGGACGCCGAAGCCGTACGGCCCGTGGCCGATCCCGAGTACAGCGCCACCGTCCTCGCCGAGCACTGGGCGCCGTCCGCACCGCCGACGGCACGGCTCGAGCCCACGGCCGGCGCCGACGGAGCGGCGCCTACGGTGAACTCCGGCTGCACCGTCGTCCTCCCGGACCGGGTCGAGGGCGAGGTCTTGCGCTTCGGGCCCGGCGTCACTCCGGGGGCCGCCGCCCGCGCCGACATCGCCGCCGAGGTATGGCGGGGCCTGATCGCCCCGACCGTCCCGCCGGAACCGCGACGTCGCAGGTGGCCGCGCGGGTACGCCCTGGCCGCCGCGGTGCTGGTGGCCGTGCTCCTCTTCCTCGCCTGGCAGCGCTTCGGGCCGGGCCTGCAGGTCAAGGGAGTGAGGGTGACGACGTCCCCGTCGGCACCCGCCTGCGACACGACCGTCGACCTCGTCGCGGTCGTCACGACCAACGGCCGCCCGGGCACCATCAGTTACCGTTGGCTACGCAACGACGGCACGTCCTCCGACGTGCTGTACGAGGAGGTCCCCCGCGGCAGCCACGAGGCCCGGCTGCACCTGCTGTGGACGTTCCGCGGCCACGGCTCGTACCGGGCGCAGGCGGAACTGCGCATCACCGCGCCCGGCCACCACTCCGTCACGACGGGCTTCACGTACGACTGCGCGTGACCGCAGAGCCCGCCCCCGCACTCTGTGCGCGGGCGGGCTCTGCCATGTGACGAGCCCTCAGCACTCGGCCGTCGCCTTTCAACTCTCTTGACCTGGACGACCACTCTCGGTAGCGCTTATCGCAGCTCCGTCTCTTTCCCGCAACCCTGGGAATCGGTGGTTTTTCCGGCTTTCCAGAACGGTACTCGTCGATTCGTCGTGACTTCTCGAGCTTTTACGCAGCCCAGGGCCGCGACATGCCCCTTCGATCATCTTCGAGTGGCAGTCCGAACGAGGACGGCGGAGACTACGAGGAGCGACATATGGTTGTATGGCGAGAGAAGAGCTCACGACCGCATGGCTTCCGGATTACTCGCTCCGGCCCATAAGCCGGGGCGCGAGGGACACCGGGTACCGGCCTTACCGGCCGCCCGTGGTCGACTTTTCCTCAAGGAGCTCACATCGTGGAAAAATCTGCAGAGGTCCTGGCGTCCGATCCCGCTTCGGATCCCGATGAATCTTCAACCACCGGGGGCCCCCACACCGCCCCGGCCGGCGGCACGGAAAGGATCCTCGCCGACATCCTGGCGGGCATCGTGCACGCGGACCGGGTGTCGGTCGACAGCCACTTCTTCACGGAAATGGGTGCCGACTCCCTGGTGATGGCGCATTTCTGCGCCCGGGTGAGGAAGCACCAGGATCTGCCGTCGGTGTCGATGAAGGACATCTACCGGTATCCGACCATCAGAAGTCTCGCGACGGCCATGGCGGACACCCCGCCGACCGGCGCCCAGACCCCCGCCACCACGCCGGCCCTCGCCGACGTTGCGGTCCCGGAACCGATCCAGGTGGCGGCCGCGAAGGGCACGCCGCGCTACGTGGTGTGCGGCGTGCTGCAAGCGCTGTTCTTCCTGGGCTACTCGTACCTGGCCGCGCTCGTGATCGCGCGCGGGGCGGAGTGGATATCCGCCGGCGCGAACCCCTTCGACACCTACCTGCGGTCCGTGGAGTTCGGTGGCGCGGCCTTCGCCGGCGTCTGCGTCCTGCCCATCGCGGGCAAGTGGCTGCTGGTCGGACGGTGGAAGCCGCAGGAGATCCGCATCTGGAGCCTGGCGTACTTCCGGTTCTGGTGCGTGCGGACGCTGATCCGGGCGAACCCCATGGTGCTGTTCGTCGGCTCTCCGCTGTACGTGCTGTACCTGCGGGCCATGGGCGCGCGAATAGGACGCGGTGTCGCCATCTTCTCCAAGCACGTCCCGGTCTGCACCGATCTGCTGACCATCGGAGACGGCACGGTGATCCGCAAGGACTCGTACTTCTCCTGCTACCGGGGCCACTCGATGGCCATCCAGACCGGCCCGGTCACCCTCGGCAAGGACGTGCTGATCGGCGAGGTGACGGTGCTCGACATCGGCACCTCCATGGGCGACGGCGCCCAACTCGGCCACGCCTCCTCGCTCCACAGCGGCCAGGCGGTCCCCGCCGGCGAGCGCTGGCACGGCTCCCCGGCCCAGCCGGGCGCGGCGGACTACCGCGTGGTCGCGCCGGTGGGGTGCGGCAGGATCCGCCGCGTCACCTACTGCCTGTCACAGCTGCTGATCCTCCTGGCCGTATGGATCCCGCTCGCCGTCGGCGGGGTGGCGATGCTGCTCGCGGTGGTCCCGCGCCTGGACACCCTGCTGGAGCCGGGACCGACGGCCCTGACGACGTGGACCTTCTACGCCGACGCCCTGGTCGCCTCCTTGGTGCTCTTCTGCGGGGCTCTGCTGCTGGGCCTGCTCGTCGCGGTCACCGTGCCGCGGCTGCTGCACCCGCTCGTGAAGCCCGACACCGTGCACCCGCTCTACGGATTCCGCTACGGGGTCCACCGGACCATCGGTTTCCTCACCAACCGGAAGTTCTTCCGCGTCCTGTTCGGTGACAGCTCCGCCGTCGTGCACTACCTGCGCGCCATCGGCTACGACCTGTCGCCGGTGGAACAGACCGGCTCGAATTTCGGTACCGAGGTGAAGCACGAGAATCCGTACCTGAGCAAGGTAGGCAGCGGCACCATGGTCGCCGACGGACTGTCCATCATGAATGCGGACTACTCGAGCACCTCTTTCCGCGTCACCCGGACGGCGATCGGCCCGCACAATTTCCTGGGCAACCACATCGCCTATCCCTCCCAGGGCAGGACGGGCGACAACTGCCTGCTGGCCACGAAGGTCATGGTCCCGGTCGAGGGACCGGTCCGGGAGAACGTCGGGCTGCTGGGCTCGCCCAGCTTCGAGATTCCCCGGACGGTGGACCGCGACAGCAAATTCGACCATTTGAAGAACGGCGACGCGTTCCGGCGTCTGCTCGCGGACAAGAACAAGCACAACACCGGCACCGCGGTACTGCACCTGATGCTGCAGTGGCTGCTGCTCTTCCTGGTCGCCCTGATCGCGTCCTGCGCCGCCGACCTGTACCCCACGTACGGCGCCGCGGCGGTCGCCCTCGCGAACGTCGTGGTCCTGATGGTCACCGTCACCTACATCGTGCTCGGCGAGCGCGTCGTCACCAGGTTCCGCGGTCTGCGACCGCTGTACTGCTCGATCTACGACATCGACTTCTGGCAGCACGAGCGCTACTGGAAGGTGACGGCCGCGACGGAGTACCTGAACGTCCTCAACGGCACGCCGTACAAGAACGTCGTCTGGCGCCTGCTCGGCGTGCGCATCGGTCGCCGGGTCTTCGACGACGGCCTCTTCCTCCCCGAGCGCTCCCTCGCCGCCATCGGCGACGACTGCACGCTCAACGCGGGCACCGTCATCCAGAGCCACTCCCAGGAGGACGGCGCGTTCAAGTCCGACCACAGCTCGCTGGGTGCCGGCTGCACCCTCGGGGTCGGCGCCCTCGTCCACTACGGCGTGACCGTCGGCGACGGCGCCGTGATCGCCCCGGACTCCTTCGTGATGAAGGGCGAGGAACTCCCCCCGCGCGCCCGGTGGGGTGGCAACCCGGCCCGCGAGATGCCCGAGAACCCGAAGAACCCGAACAGCGGCGGCGATCGCGCCGCCGCCCTGATCAGCGGTGTGTAGCCCCGTGGAAACCGCGAGTGGAGGCAGGTCGATGGACATGGCAGCGCACGCCGGACGGGAGTTCTGGCGCGGGGTGCTCCTCAGGGGCGGGTTCACCGCGATCCCCCGCTGGGCTCCCGAACCGGTCATCGGCGCCGCCGAGCACGTGGTGGCGGTCCCCGACGGCCTCACGGCGTCCGTGCGCCGTGTGGCGGACGAGGTGACCGTCCCCCTGGGCTCGGTGCTGCTGGCCGCGCACGCCAGGGTGCTGGCCGCGCTCTCCGGCGAGACCGACGTCGTGACGGGGTACGTCGCCGCGGGCGGCGCGGTGCTGCCGTGCCGGCTGTCGGCGGGCCCCGGCTCATGGCGGTCCCTGCTGCTGGACGCGCACGGCGCCGAGTCGCAACTGCTGGCCTTCCAGGACTTCCCGGTCGACGCGCTCCGCAAGGAGCTGGACCTGGCCGAGCCGCTGTTCGAGACGGTCTTCGACCTGTCCGGCGGTGGTGTCGAGCTCGCCCCCGGCACCGTGCTGTGGGTCAGCGCGTCGGACCGCGACGGCCGCCTCTCGCTGCGGCTGCGTTACGCCACCGACGTCATGGACGAGGACGCGGCGGCCCGTGTCGCCGGCTACCACCTGGCCGCCCTCGCGCGGATCGCCGCCGACCTGGACGCCGAGCACAGCCGCAAGAGCCTGCTGTCGGCGGAGGAGAACCGGCTGCAGCTGGCCGGGATGGCCGGACCGCACAAGAAGCTGCCGGACCGCAGGATGCACGAGCTGTTCGAGGAGCGGGCCCGGGCGCACCCGGAGGCGGTCGCCGCCGTCCACGGCGACCGCCAGTGGACCTACGGCGACCTCAACGCCCGCGCGAACCGCCTGGCCCACGCCCTGCTGGCGCGCGGTCTGGAGCGCGAGGGCGTCGTCGCGGTCGTCACCGAGCGGAACCTGGACTGGCTGGCCGCCGTGCTCGGCGTCTTCAAGGCCGGCGGGGCCTATCTGCCGATCGAGCCGCACTTCCCGGCCGGGCGGATCAGGAACACCCTGACCCGCGCCGAGTGCCGCGTGGTGCTGACCGAGCGCGGCAGCACCGCCACGCTGGACGAGGCCCTGTCCGCGCTCCCCGAGGTGCAGCGGCTGCTGGTCGAGGAGGCCTACGCGGAGGACCACCCGAGCGAGGACCCGCGCGTGGCCGTCGGCCGCGACCAGCTGGCGTACATATACTTCACCTCCGGTTCGACCGGGGAGCCCAAGGGCGCGATGTGCGAGCACGCGGGATTCCTCAACCACCTCTACGCCAAGATCGACGACCTCGGCATCGGTGAGGGGCAGGTGGTCGCGCAGACCGCCCCGCAGTGCTTCGACATCTCGCTGTGGCAGCTGGTCTCGGCGCTGCTCGTCGGCGGGCGGACCCTGCTGGTGGGACAGGAGACGATCCTGGACGCCGACCGCTTCCTCGACTCGATCGCCGAGGGACGGGCGAACGTCCTCCAGCTCGTCCCCTCCTACCTGGACGTCGTCCTGTCCGCCCTGGAGCGGCAGCCGCGCGAACTGCCGGATCTGCGCTGCGTGTCGGTGACCGGCGAGGCCCTGAAGAAGGACCTCGTCAAGCGCTGGTTCGCCGCCCGGCCCGGTGTCAAGCTCGTCAACGCCTACGGGCTGACCGAGACCAGCGACGACACCAACCACGCGGTGATGGACCGGGTCCCGGACACCGACTGGGTGCCGCTGGGCCGGCCCGTCAACAACGTCCGCGTGTACGTCGTCGACGAGCACCTCTCCCCGGTGCCGCTGGGCGCGCCCGGGCTGATCGTCTTCTCCGGGGTCTGCGTGGGCCGTGGCTACATCAACGACCCCGAGCGCACCCGGCAGGCGTACCTGACCGACCCCCACCACGCCGGTGAGCGGCTGTACCGCGGCGGCGACTACGGTCGCTGGCACCCGGACGGCACGCTGGAGTTCCTCGGCCGCAAGGACCACCAGGTCAAGATCCGCGGTTTCCGCATCGAGATCGGCGAGATCGAGAACACCCTGGTCCGGGCGCCGGGCGTGCGCGACGGCGCGGTCGTCGTCAGCGACGACGGCAGCCAGCTGGTCGCCTTCTACTCGGGTCCCGGGCCCGTGGCGGCGGACGTACTGCGCGAGCACCTGGCGGCGTCCCTGCCGGCGTACATGGTGCCCGCGGCCTTCCACTGGAAGGAGAGCCTGCCGCTGACCGCCAACAGCAAGATCGACCGCAAGGCCCTGACGGCGCTCGCCGCGGAGGAGGGCTCCGGGCCCGCCTCCGCCGAGGCGGACCGGCAGGCCCCAGGCACCCCCGCCGAGCAGCGCCTGGCGAGGGCGTGGTCGGCGGTGCTCGGCATCCCGCAGGAGCGGATCGGGCGCCGGGACCACTTCTTCGACCGCGGCGGCACCTCCCTGTCGGCTGTCCGGCTGGCGATCCTGCTGGACCGCGCGATCTCGCTCAAGGACGTCACCGCGCATCCGGTCCTCGCCGACCTCGCCGAGCTGGCCGACGGCCGGACGACAGGCCGGCCCGGACTGCTGCAGGTCCTGTCGGAGCCGGACGGGGAGCCGCACGGCGCCCTGGTGTGCTTCCCGTACGCCGGTGGCAACGCGGTGAACTTCCGGCCGCTGGCCGCGGCCCTGCGGCCCGCCGGCTGCGCGGTCTACGCCGTCGAACTGCCCGGCCACGACCCGGCCGCCCGCGACGAGCCCTTCGCCCCGATGGCACAGGTCGCCGACGCGGTGGTCGAGGAGATCGCCGGCCGCGGACTGTCCCGGATCCTGCTGTGGGGCCACTCCTCGGGCACCGCCCTCGCGGTGGAGACCGCCCGGCGGCTGCAGGACAAGGGCGTGGAGGTCCAGCGCGTGTTCCTCGGCGCGCAACTGCTCGGCGACTCCGCCGGGCGGCGTGCCGCCGCCGACGCGCTGGCCGCCCGCAGCGACACCGAGATCGCCGCCGAGCTGAGCGGCGACGACGGCTACGGCCGGCTCGCCGAGCTGGACAAGGCGCGCGCCGGGCGCGTGGCCGCCGCCTACCGCCACGACTGCGTGGCGGCCCACCGATACTTCGCCGACGCCCTGGACTCCGCACCGCCGGTGCGGCTGCAGGCGCCGGTCACCGTGGTCGTCGCCGCCGACGACCCGTACACGGCGGACCACTCCCGCCGGTACCGGCAGTGGCAGCTGCTGGCCGAGCACGTCGATCTGTACGAGCTCGCCCACGGCGGTCACCACTTCCTCCGCACCTGCCCGGACGAGGTGGCGCAGGCGGTCCTGCGCGCCGCCGAACTCCTGGCCTCCCCATGAACGGCAACCGAGAGGAGACGCAGTTGTCGACCTCAGCTTCCCCTCCGTCCCTGCTCGACCTCGAGCTGCGGCCCGGCTCACCCCCGATCCTGCGCACCGGGGCCGTCGAGGACCCGGCGGGCTGGGCCGACGGGCACCGCGACGCGCTGCGCGCGGTCGTCGCCGAGCACGGCTCGGTCCTGATCCGCGGCCTCGGCCTGAGCGACGCGGACAAGGCGGCCGGCGTCGTCAAGCGACTGGCCGGCCGGCTGACCGCCGAGAAGGAGGCCTTCGCGTCCCGGCGGACCTACGCCGAGGGCCTGTACTCCTCCTCCAACTGGCCGCCCAACCAGCCGATGTGCATGCACCACGAACTGAGCTACCGGCTCGAGTTCCCCGGCCTGATGATGTTCGCCTGCCTGACCGCCCCGGACGAGGGCGGGGCGACGGCGGTGGCCGACGCGCCGACCGTGCTCGAGGCACTGCCGCCCGAGCTCGTCCAGCGCTTCGAGCGGGAGGGCTGGCTGCTCACCCGCAGCTACAACGACGAGATCGGGGCGACCGTCGCCGAGGCCTTCGGCACCGACGACCGCTCCGCCGTCGAGGACTACTGCCGCGCCAACGCCATCGCCTTCGAGTGGCAGCCGGACGGGGCCCTGCACACCCGCCAGCGGCGCAGTGCCGTGGTCCGCCACCCGGTCACCGGCCGGCGCTGCTGGTTCAACCAGATCGCGTTCCTCAACGAATGGACGATGGACCCCGAGGTGCACGAGTACCTCGTGGACATGTACGGCGCCGAAGGCCTGCCGTTCAACACCCGCTTCGGCAACGGCGACCCGATCGGCGCGGACGTCGTCCAGCTGCTCAACAACGTCTACGAGGCCAACACCGCCCGCGAGCCGTGGCAGACGGGCGACCTGATGCTCGTCGACAACATCCGAACCGCGCACAGCCGCGAGGCGTACGAGGGCTCCCGTGAAGTGCTCGTCGCCATGGCCGACGCGGTGCGCCTGGCCGACTGCTCCCCGACCGTCGAGGTGACCACCGCATGACCGGCAACCGCTCCACCACCCACGGTTCCGCACCCTCCGGGCCGCTCACCGTACCGCCGTTCGCGGTGGTCCCCGGTGTCCAGGTCCAGCGCGCGCTGCACGGGCGCGAGAAGCAGATCACGGAGCTGGTGGAGACCACCTACCGGCTGCACTCCGCCGGTGACTCGGTGAACCCGCCGTCGTACTTCCTGCGTTTCCCCGACCGTCCCACGGCCCGGATCATCGCGCTGCCCGCCTCGATCGGCGGCGACGTACGCGTGGACGGCCTGAAGTGGATCTCCAGCTTCCCGGAGAACGTGGTGGCGGGCATCCCCCGCGCCTCGGCGGTACTGATCCTCAACGACCACGACACCGGCTACCCCATCGCGTGCCTGGAGAGCTCCATCATCAGCGCCACCAGGACGGCGGCGATGGCGGCCCTGGCCGCCGACCGGCTCAGCCGTCCCGACCAGCGCCCCCGGCGTGTGGGGTTCATCGGGACGGGGCTGATCGCCCGCTACATCCACACCTACCTGGTGGGCACCGGCTGGCACTTCGACGAGATCGGCGTGCACGACCTGTCGGCCGAGAGCGCGAAGGGTTTCCGCGGCTACGTTGAACAAACGGGCGCCCCGGGACGTATCACCCTGTACGACAACGCCGAGCAGATCATCCGCGCGAGCGACCTGGTGGTCTTCGCCACCGTCGCGGGCGAGCCCCATGTGCGGGACATGACCTGGTTCGGGCACAAGCCGCTCGTGCTGCACATGTCGCTGCGCGACCTCACGCCGGAGATCGTGCTCGGCTCGACCAACGTGGTCGACGACGTCGAGCACTGCCTGAAGGCGGACACGTCGCCGCACCTGGCGGAGCAGCGCACGGGCAACCGGGACTTCCTGGCCGGCACGCTGGACGACGTGATCGCCGGACGGGTGGCGCTCCGCGAGGACCGGCCGGTGGTGTTCTCGCCCTTCGGCCTCGGAGTCCTCGACCTCGCGGTCGGCAAGTACGTCTACGACGAGGTGGCGCGTTCCGGCGAGCTGCACGTCATCGACGACTTCTTCCACGAACTGCGCCGGTACGGATGAACGGCCGCGAACCCGCCCCCACGACGCCAGGCCCCCGGACCTGGGCCCGGGCACCCGACGGCGGGGCGGGCGGCACGGCCACGGACGACAAGGAGCCGCATGCGGAGGTACCTCCGGGAAAGACCAACGGTCCAGCCACGCAAGCTCATCAGTGCAGGACACAGCGGCCGCTGACGCGCTGCCCCGTCTGGACGGGAGTCGCGCTGCAGATGAGGAGGCCATCGTGACAGTCATATCCGTTCCCCAGGCCTTCAACGAGGAAGAGCTCTTCGTCGACCTCGAGTCGATCTTCGGGCGATCACTCTTCCTCAAGTGCGAGGGCTTCAACTTCGCCGGTTCGATCAAGCTCAAAGCCGCGACCGAGATGGTGGAGACTGCCGAGCGGGAGGGGATCCTGACTCCGGAGTCGATCCTGGTCGAGTCCTCGTCCGGCAACCTGGGCGTGGCACTGAGCATGATCGCCGCCAGCAAGGGCTACCGGTTCCTGTGCGTCACCGACGCACGGTGCAACCTGTCGACCAGGCTCCTGATGAAGGCCCTGGGCAGCCAGGTGCACATCATCTCCGGGCCGGACGCCCACGGCGGCTACCTCGGCGCGCGGCTGGACTTCGTCCGCGCGCTGTGCGCCTCGGACGACCGGTACGTGTGGCTCAGCCAGTACACGAACCCGGGCAACTGGAGGGCGCACTACCGGACGACCGCTCCGGAGATCGCGCGGCAGTTCCCCGAGGTCGACGTCGTGTTCGTCGGGGCCGGCACCACGGGAACGCTGATGGGCTGCGCCCGCTGGTTCCGGGAGTGGTCCCGGCCGGTGAAGGTCGTCGCGGTGGACAGCGTGGGCTCCGTGACGTTCGGCGGGGCGCCGGGCCGGCGGATGATCCCCGGGCTCGGCATGAGCGTCCACCCGCCGCTGCTCGACGAGTCCTTCGTCGACGAGGTCGTCCTGGTCGAGGAGGCGGACACCATCCGCGCCTGCCACCGGCTGGCCCGGCGCGGCTTCCTGTTCGGCGGCTCGACGGGCACCGTGGTCAGCGGCGCGATGAGCTGGCTCGAGAAGAACGGCGCGCCGGGCCTCACGTCGGTGGCGATCGCGCCGGATCTCGGCGAGCGCTACCTCGACACGATCTACCAGAGCAACTGGCTGCAGGACCTGTACGGCGAGGACGTCCTGGAACCCGACGAACGGGCCGACACGTCCTGGGCCGACCCCGCCTGGGCGGCGGCGGCCGAGGCCGCCTGGGCCGCCCCCGCGGCGACCCCCGCCGAACCAGCGACGACACCGGTGTCCCCCGACGGTCAACTGCACTGACGTCCGGGCGGCGACGCCGCCCCCGTCGATCACATGCTGCTGCGGCGGTCCCGGACCGCCGCAGCAGCATGTCCGCGGCGGGCGCGCACCCAGTGGATCCGCCACCCCGGGCCGCCGGTCCGGGGCATGGCCGCCCTCGATCGACCGCATGCCGACGTAGGGAGCCGACGCGGTCCTTGCCGCGGCCGTCGGTGAGGGTGACCTCGAGGTCGTACAGGTACGGGTCGTCCGGGCTCCACAGGTGGGCGCGGGGAACGGGCAGCCGCAGAGCGCATGCCCTCGGACGCCTCTGGGGCGACCGCACCACCCCCCTGACCTGCCGGCCGACCCGGCGGGCCGACGGCGCCCCCCCGGCGGCACCGACCGGATCAAGCTGCTCAACGGCAAACCGGTGTTCGTGCTCGCCACCCTCGACCAGGGCTCTTGGCCCGACGGCCTCTACACCGCGCCGACCGACGAGGCCCTGAAGTACGACCCCGCGCAGCACGAGAAGCCCGGCTTCAAAGCGGTCCGCAAGCACATCAAGGTCGAGCCGGACCGCTGGTACTACCGGGCCGACAAGTTGGGCCTGATGGCGCGGCAGGACATGCCGAGCCGCGGCACGGCGGCCGCCGGCACCCCGGAGAGCCGGGCCTTCCTCGACCAGGTCCACCAGATCGTCGACCAGCACATCAGCACCCCGTCCGTCCTGGTGTGGACGCTGATGAACGGGGGCTGGGGCGAGTGGAGCAAGCAGGCAACCGGTGAGCTCGCCGACGCCGTCAGGGAGCAGGACCCCGCGCGCCTGGTCGACGCCCACTCAGGGGGTCAACTGCTGCGGCCTCCAAGGGGGACTCGGGCCGCGGCGACCTGATCGCCGGGTACGGCCGGGCGGACGGCGCCCAGGCGATGGCCGATCTGCTGGACCGCGGGGCCCGCCCGGACGCGGTCTTCGCCTACAACGACCTCCAGGCCATCGGCGCCCTGCGGGTGCTCACCACCCGGGGGCTGCGCGTGCCGGAGGACGTCGCGCTCGTGGGCTTCGACGACATCGAGGAGGGGCGCTACGGCACGATCACGCTGACCACCATCTCCCCCGACAACAAGGCCATCGCCCGGCAGGCCGTCGACTGCCTCGTGCAACGCCTGACCGCGTCGCCGGACGCCCCACCGCACCGTGTCCGGCCCGGCTTCGACCTGGTCGTCCGCTTTGTCCACCCCCCTGGGCCGCGGTCACTGACCGGCCGGCACGGGCCGCGGTCCGCCGCTCGCGGTGACGACATCACCCTGCTGGTCATCGAGGCGCGGCGGAAAGGCGGTTGACGCGACCTGGCGGACGCGGTCCGGGCCGTCACCGGTGAGCTCGCTCCGGCGACGGCCCGGGGGTTCCTCCCGGCGGGAGGGGTCACGGCCGTCAGCCGACGCGGCGGGCCCTGACGCCATCTGCCTCGAAGTCGTACACGTACCGGTTGACCCGCAGGCCGTCGACCGCGCCGGCCCAGAGGTTGTCGCGGCCCTTGCCGACGGCGACGGAGTAGATGGTCGCCTGCGGGAGCGCGTTCCTCAGCGTCATGAAGTCGCACGGGCTGGACTGGGTGCACAGCGGCGTCAGTTCACCGCCCGACAGGAACCACTCGCCAGTCGTGACGGCGTTGAGGGGGCCGCTCCACCGGTTCGTCTGCGTGACCGCGGGCGGGAGCCACACCATGGTGGAGTAGGGGTCGGCCGTCAGCCTCGGGTTGATCTCGATCTTGATGTTCGGCAGGTTGCGTGCGTTGGCGAAGTCCACGTTCTCCTGGGTCTGGAAGACGTGGAACCCGAGCGCCGTCAGGTCCCGGACCCGGCCGCCGTAGAAGTCGACCTCGTTGCCGAAGTCGACCTTCTCACTCGGGGGATTCAGGGAGGTGGAGTCGTCCGCCACCTCGATGCCCAGGCTGCCGTTGCCGTAGGGCGGCCGGGAGGCGGATCCGGTGACACCGAACGAGCCGAACGGGCCGTCCCGAAGGACGGCGACAGGAGAGCCGATCGTGTTCCGGGTGATGACACCCCAGTGGTCGGAGCCTATGGAGTTGCCGGAGTGGCCGTCCGCGACGGCGGACAACGATCCGGTGAGGGCCGAGGTGACGATCGTGGCCAGCGCAACGGCCACGAGCGTCCTTCCCCGGCTCAAGCCAAGACGAGCCTTCACAGCCCATTCCTTCCGGGTAGCCGAAGGGTGCGGCCCACTGCCCATGCCGAGGCGTCGCGCGGCACACCGCAGCGCGGCACGACACGGCGGCGGTCGAGTCGACCCTTCACGTTTCAGCAGAACTTGGGGAGTGGTTTGTGGATCGTGCGGGGTGGGATACGTCCGAGGTCACGGCCCCCTGTACGACAGGGGTCGTTCGGGGCAGTTGACCCCGGCGTCCTGGGCGAGGCGGACGATCATGCGACGGCAGAAGCCGTCCAGGAGTCCCCTGGTCCCAGCCGAACCCGAAATGCACATGACGACCGTTACATGCCGTGACCTGCCCCGCATCCTGAGTGGGCCGTTCGTAGCGTTGCGTGCCCACACCCAGATCGCCACTAGGCGTTTGCCTAATTACTTTAGGTATGCGCATAATCCTTTACGGAGAAGGGAGGCGCACTGTGCCACGTGTAGGACTCACCGCGGAACGCCTGACGCGGGCGGGAGCGGAGCTCGCCGATGAGGTCGGCTTCGCCCAGGTGACCTGCTCGGCCCTCGCCGAGCGGTTCGGCGTCAAGGTCGCGAGCCTGTATTCGCACGTCAGGAACTCCCAGGACCTGAAGACCAGGATCGCCCTGCTCGCCCTGGAGGAACTCGCCGACCGGGCGGCCGAGGCCCTCGCCGGCCGCGCGGGCAAGGACGCCCTGGTCGCCTTCGCGAACGTGTACCGGGCGTACGCCCGGGAGCACCCCGGCCGCTACGCGGCGGCGCAGCTGAGGCTCGACCCGCAGACCGCGGCCGCCAGCGCCGGCGTCCGCCACGCCCAGATGACGCGGGCCATCCTGCGCGGCTACGACCTCCCGGAGCCGGACCAGACGCACGCCGTACGTCTGCTGGGCAGCGTCTTCCACGGCTACGTCAGCCTCGAACTGGCCGGGGGCTTCGACCACACGCCCGTCACCGCGCAGGAGTCGTGGTCGTGGGCGCTGGACTCGCTCGACGCCCTGCTGCGCGAGCGGCCGGCGTCCTGAGCGCGCGCCCCGGCACGTCACCACCGAACGTACGGGCCCGGCCCGCACCCAGCCCATGGACCGGCATCGCACCCTGCACGCGAACGAGAACCTGATCATCACTCCCGTGACCGAGGAACTGCTGCGAGGCGCCCTCGACGTGGAGCGCACCCGCCTCGGGCCGCTCCCGCACCGTCTGCCCGCCGCGGCACGCCGGCAGATCCCCGACGGGCAACTGGCCCTGGCCGAGGCCCAGCCGTCCGGCGTGCGGAGGACGAGGCCCGCTCCGCGACGCACGAGCTGCACGCGAGCGACCTCGAGCGCTTCGCCCGCTGCCGCGAGGGCCACGAGCCCTGGCCCGGCGAGATCCAGGCCGGGTTCATCCCCCGCCACACCTGCCGCGACGATTACGCTCACCACAACCGCGGCGTGCTCGAGGCGATCACCCAGTGCGCCCGCGGCAGGCCGCGAACGGCCCATCCGGGAGCGGGGCCAGCGGCTGACGAGCACCTCGGGACGCCGGGACGATCACGTGTCGAGAGACCGCAACGCCGCGAGGACCAGGGGCAGCAGTTCCTCCGAGTCCGCCGCCGCGAGCTCGTCGAGCGTTCCCGCGCCGCGGGCCAGCAGCACCCCGACGAATGCGGCGGTCGCCACTTCCGCTCGCAGTTGCGGCCGGTCCAGACCGTCGCGGGCGAACCGCTCGCGCAGCGGGTCGACCAGACGCAGGTGGAGCTGGGCGCGAGCGGCGTCCTGCACCGCGGGATCGTCGTGGGCGTGGACGGCCGACCGGAAGACGGGGCCCGCGCCACGCCGGTCCCTGCGCTCGAAGAGGGCACGCAGACGTTCGGGGTCGAGCAGGTCCGGCGGGGGCGTGTCACCCGTCTCCGCACGCAGCACGGCGATGTACAGGGCGCTCTTGTTGCCGAAGTACCGGGCGATCAGCGCGGGGTCGACGCCCGCGCGCTCTCCGATGTCGCGGGTGGTGGTGCGGTCGAAGCCCCGCTCGCCGAAGAGCTCACCCGCCGCCTGGAGCAGCAGTTCGCGGCTGCGCGTGGCGTCCCGCCTGCGCGAGGGCGAGCCGTCGGTCACCGCACCACCTCCCGGGCCGCGTCCTCGTCCGGCGTGCGGGGCACGACGGCCGCCCCCGGTACGCGAGCGGCGACCGCACCACGTCGGCGTCTCGGCGGCAGGACCGCGGTCACGACGATCATGGCCGACCATACCGCGCAGGCCAGCAGGGCGGCCGTCCGGTAACCGTCGCCCGTGGGCAGTACGTGACCGGTGACGGTGTGGGCCTGCAGGACGGTGGCGCTCAGCACGCTTCCGGTGGAGTAGCCGACGTAGCGCAGCACCTGGTTGAAGCTCATCGCGCTGCCCGTCTCGTGCGCGGGCACGGCGCCCACGATCAGTCCGGGGAGCAGGGCGAACATCCAGCCGATGCCGAAGCCGGCCACTGCCATGACGGCGAACAGCTCCCACAGCTGTCCGCGAGCCAGGGCGAAGGTCAGCACGGCGGCCAGGGAGACCGCGCACCCGACCGGCAGCACCACCGCGGTGCCGGCGCGCCGGGCCAGCGGCGGCACGATCCGGCCCGCGGCCATGCTGGCGAGGGAGAACGGCAGCAGGACCAGCCCGGTGACGGCCACGGAGGCCCCGAACCCGTAACCGGCGTCGCTCGGCGTCTGTACGAACCGGGTGACCGACGACACCAGCAGGTACATCCCGAGACCGGCCACCAGCGCCGTCACACTGGCGGTCTGCACGGTGCGGTCCCTGATCAGCCTCAGGTCGACCAGCGGCCGCGCGGTCCGCAGCTCGTGCACGGCCCATGCCCCGAGCAGCAGCGCCGAGAGCCCGGCCAGGGCGAGCAGCCGCCCCGAGGACCAGCCCCACAGCTCGGCCTCGCTCAGCGCGAGCAGCATTCCGGCGAGGGCGGCGCCGAGCAGCACCGCGCCGGGAAGGTCCAGTCGCGGCGCGGCGCGGCGTGGGGACGCCGGCAGGACCATGGCGGCGGCCACCAGCGCGGCGGCGCTGACCGCCGCCCCGAACCAGTAGCCCGCGTACAGCCCGAAGGACTGCGCGATCAACCCGGTGACCGGGTAGCCCAGACCGACCCCGGCGACCGTGGTGATCGACAGCATGGCCACCGCGGGGCGCGACCGCTCCGGCGGCAGGGCGTCCCGGGCGGTGGCGATGGCCAGCGGGACGAGGCCGAGGCCGAGGCCCTGCATTGCTCGTCCGGCGATCAGGCAGCCGAGGCCCAGCGGCAGCGCCGCCAGGACGCAGCCGGTCAGCACCGCGACCAGGGCGGCGAGGATCACCGCGCGGCGGCGCGGTCCGTCGCCCAGCCGGCCCATCACCGGTGTGACCACCGCGCCCACCAGCAGCGTGACGGTCAGCGACCACTGGGCGTCGTTGAGGGACACGTGCTCCTCGGCGGCGATGGTCGGCACCAGTGGCGCGCCGAGGCTGCTGACGACGGCGACCAGCATGCCGAGCGATATCAGCACCGGGACCAGCGCGCGCTGCCGACCGGACGGCGGCCCTGCCGTTGCGGGGTTCTCCACGACTCTCCTTGATGTCACCAAGCGATGTCATCAAGTGTAGTCATCGAGTGATGACACAATTCCCGCCAGGGGGCCGCCGGCGAGGTCCTACCGGGCCCCGCCCGGCGCGACGGTCAGATGCCGGACCCCGGCTCGCCGGCCGGCGCGGAGGCGACCGCCGTCACGGTCCGCCGGCCCGTCGCCGCGGAAGGCTCCTCCGCCGGCACGGCCGTCGCCGGTACCACGACCGGGGGCCTGTGCACGACGGCTCCCGAGACGGCCGCCAGCAGCGCGAGCAGGACCACCGCGGAGCCGTACACCGTCGCCGTGTCGTGCAGGCCGAAGGACGGCACGGCGAGCCCGGCCACCACGGCGGGAACGCTCAGCGCCAGGTAGCTGACGATGTAGACCGACGCGAACAACTCCGCCCGCTCGGTGGGCCGGGCCAGTACCGCCAGGGAGCGGAACGCGCCCAGGAAGGCGGCGCCGAAGCCGAGGCCGGCGAGCCCGGTCCCGAGGAAGAACAGTGTCGTGGACGGTCCGGCGAGGGCGAGCAGCGTGAGCCCGGTCCCCACGGCGAGCACCGCCGAGCCGCCGGTCATCATCCGCCGCGGCGTCACGTCGCGGACGGCCAGCGAGGCCACGGCCCCCATCCCGAAGAGGGTGGTCACCACCAGGCCGCCGACCAGATGGCTGCCGATGTGCAGCACCCCGGCGGTCAGGGACGGGCCGAGCGCGAGATAGAGCCCGCCCATCGCCCAGGTGGCGACGAGGCAGGGCGTGGCCGCCAGGAAGGTCCGGCGGGCCTGGACCGGCACGGCCGCCCGGGGCCGCAGCGAGGCCCAGGCACCCGGTCGCGGCGAGACGGGATCGGGCAGGAACAGCATCAGCGCCGCGAGCACCAGGAACAGGGCGGTCAGCACGACGAAGACCAGACGGGTGGGGGCCGGGGCGTACTGCACCAGCAGGCCCGCGCCCAGTGCCCCGGCGGCCAGTCCGGTGGCCGGCGCCGCGGTGTTCAGCAGGGAGCCGAGGGGCGAGGTGGGCGACGGCTGCAGATCGATCAGCCCCGCGCTGATGGCCCCGGCCGCCGCGCCCGTCGCCACGCCCTGCAGGACGCGTGCGAGGAACAGCGCTCCGACCCCGTCCGCGGTGAGGAACGCGACCATGGACGCGGCCTCGACGACCAGCGCCGCGAGGAGCACCGGCCGCCGGCCGACGTGGTCGGACAGCCCTCCCACGGTGAGCAGCGCCACCAGCAGCGCGAGCACGTAGACCGCGAAGATCGTGGTGAGCACGATCGGCGAGAAACCCCACTGGTGCTGGTAGACCACGTAGAGCGGGGAGGGTGCGCTGGAGGCGGCCAGGAAGGCGAGCAGGGTGGCGGCCAGCAACCAGAAGCCGACCGGTCGCGGCATCCGCCGCGTGAGGCGCTGGGTGTGCATATCGGTACTCCGAATGGTTCCAAAAATATCGAACCATTCGAGAGTAAGCAGACGCACGCCGATTGTTCAACTATTATCGAACCATGACTGGAGCCCCCCGGGAGCTGCCGCACCCCGACACCGCGGACCTGGTGCTGACCGATGTGCTCTTCGCCCTGAGCGACCCCTCGCGGCTGGAGCTGGTGCGCCGGCTGGCCGACCACCCCCTGGAGGGTGCGGCCTGCCAGCCGGTCAACGGAGAGATCCCGAAGTCCACGCTCTCCCACCACCTCAAGACGCTGCGCGAGGCCGGCGTCATCCGCAACGACCCGCACGGCCGGCAGCGCCTGGTCAGCCTGCGCCGTGCGGACCTGGAGGACCGCTTCCCCGGGTTGATCACCGCCGTCCTCGACGAGCCGGGCGCCGCACCGCCCGGGGCCGTCGGCCTCTGACCGGGCGGCTCAGGTGACCACCGGGGTCGTGCGCGAGGCGGGCCGCGCGTCCCGGTAGAAGATGTCGATGTCGACCTCCTCGCCACCGACGGTGACGGTGTCCCACGGACCGCTGTCCCGCAGGGTGCGCAGCGTCTCGTCGCCGAGGGTCTCCAACCGCTGTCGCAGGGCCGGGTCGTCGGGCATCCCGGCGATGCGCGGGGCCAGCCGTTCCCGGATCGCGCGGAGCTGCTCCATGAGGGCGTCGATGTCGGCCTCGCGGTCCGGCTTTCCCGCGGCGGACTCCTCGATGCTCCGCGCGATCTTGTCCTTGATCGCCTGACCCACCCCGTTCTCGTCTGTGGTGATCATCGCGTTCCAGGCACGGCTCTTGTGCCGGTACTGGAGCATCGACATCGCCGCCTCGTGCCGTACGAAGTCCGCGTCGCGCAGCGCCCTGCCGCGCCAGGTGCCGCTGAGCGTGCGGGCCAGTGAAATGGCGGAGGCCAGGCCGCTGTTGAGGCCGCGCCCGGGCCAGAAGTGGATGGCGTTGGCGGCGTCGCCGAGCAGGAACCCGTACGTCCCCGGGGTGGCCGCGGTCGCCGGGTGGAGGCGGGCCGTGAAACGCGGGCGCTGCACCATGTCCAGCCGGAAGGCGGTGATCGCGCTCAGGTCCCGCTCGTCGACGTCGAAGAGCGCCAGGCACTCCTTGACGCGCTGCCAGAGCGCCGAGCCCTTGATGAGGGCGGGCAGGAAGAACGTGCTGTGCGTGGAGCAGTGGAAGTCCCCGTGGCCGTCCCGGCTCATCACACAGGGGCGGGAGGCGATGCACTGCTCGAAGACCTGACGCACCGGGTCGATGCCGACGACCTCCCGCGCCTCCGCGTCGGTCAGGCGCATGTTCAGGAACCCCTCGCCCCGCAGCGAGTTGAGGAGGAAGCGATTCTGAGCGACCGTCAGCAGGACGGTCATGGGGTCGGAGAGCTTCGATCTCACGCGAAGGCCCAGCACCACGTCCTGGAGGTGCTCACCGTCCAGCGAGTAGATGGACGTGTCGGCGGTCCCGAACCTGGCGGCGAAGTGCTCGCGCGTGCGGGACCGCCCGCCCTCGCAGATCGCCAGGACGTGGTCCCGGGCCACCGCCTCCTGCTGCTCGGCCGCGTCGAACCGGGCGGGCACCAGGCGGATGCGGTCGCGCTTGGCGTTGGCCAGGTCCAGCAGCGTGTCCTCGATGTAGGCGATGCGGATGTTGCGCGGGTTGTGACCCCGGATCGAGTCGGGGCCCGCGGGCCACATCTCGGTGTACGTGCCCTCCGTGAACAGCCGGTCCTGCACCGCCTCGGGCAGGTTCAGGTACTGCCGGCTCTGCACCGTCACGACCTGCTGGCGGCGGACGTTGCCCTGCCCCTCGTCCTTCCAGACGACGCGGTCCCCGTCCTGCGTCCAACGGCTGTCATGGACGGTGACGGAGACCCGCCGGCCCATCAGGTCCTCCAGCAGGAGCGCGAACGCCAGCCCCACCGGACCGCCGCCCGCCACCGTCACCCTCAGCACCGGCCCGGGCTCCGCCGGCTCCGCCGGCGGCATCAGCGCCTCCAGCAGGGAGAGGTCCAGGATGGTCTCCATCGCGTCGGCGGCCTCGAAGCCGAAGGTCTCGTCACCGATGGCGATCTCGTCGCCGGGCTGCAGCACGTGCGAGGTGACGCGCTCCCCGTTGACCCGCGTCCCGTTGCTGCTCCCCCGGTCGTAGAGCACGAAACCGTGGCCCTCGCGGCGCACCTCCGCGTGCAGACGGGACACGCTGACGCTGGCGATCACCACCGTGTTCCCGGCCTTGCGCCCGAACGTGAGGGGCTTGTCGCCGATCCCGAACCTCTCCCCTGCCAACGCGCCTCGACGCCCGACTATCTCAGGAGGCATTGGTCCCTCATCTCCACATGTCAACGAACCCCGGGGAACGCACGCACAGTCCCTGGCTGCCCATCTCGCCCACCGCGGGAAACACCCCCGGCGGAAGACTGCGCGGAACCACCTTCCCCGCGGCCGTCAGCTACGACCGCAGAGGCCGGCCGCCTCCGTCATCCGGCGGATTGACTGCCGCCGGAACCTGCCGCCGGGGCAGGCGGAGCCCGCGCCGTTCGGCCCGCCGCGCACGGCGCCGCCGCGGCCATCCACTGGCGGACCGTTTCGGCCCGGTCAGGGGAGCGGCCCCCACGACCCGTGGCCAAGGGCGCTACCCCGTCATCCGTTCGGAGCATCGGGGGCGGCAGCGGCGCGGCCCACGTCGCGACCGGGGGAAGGCACGGTGACCAGGAGCGGCACGGCCGGCGGCCGTTCACTCGATTTGCGTATGCCGCGGCCGGGAGGACGATATCGGACGGAGCCCGTTCCACCCGGTCCGGTCGGCGGACCCGCGTCCCCCGACCCCTGTCCGCGCTCGCAGCCCGTCGCGCCCCCGCCGGCGCGACGGCCGCACGGAAGGGAGCAGCCGTGTTGATATCCGCCGTGCTCGTCCCGCTCATCATGCTCGCCGCCGTCCTGGCGCCCAACTGGTACCGGGCGTGGAAGACGTACAGCGAATCGGTCCGGCTGCCCGTGTCCCCGCCGGAGGCCTCCGAAGCGGTCGGCGGCCACCGCCGGAGCAGGTGGTCGACGGAGCTCGCCCGGCTGCGGAACCGCTGGACGCAGAACTGAGGGGCTCGTCCCGCTTCGGCGCCCCCGGTGGTGGTCGGCGACAGCGGCGAAGGCCTCCTCGGGCTCCCACGTCATCCCCGGGTACGCGGCCCCGGTGCGGTCCGCGATGTGTTCGCCGTCGCGCCGGTCCATGTGATGTCGAAGTACCTGACGCGTTCGTCCTGTCCGGCCGGCCGCATGCCCGCGGCCGTCATCACGCGGTGGGACGCGACGTTGTCCAGGTCGGCGTCGCCCTTCACGCGGGTGACGCCGTGTGCCCGCGCGAGCAGCAGCAGTTCGCGCAGGGCTTCGGAGGCGTAGCCGCTGCCCCGCGCCGAGGGGACGAGGCCGTAGCCGATCGTGACGCCGCCGTTCTCGTCCGGGGGGCCGTGGAAGCCGATGCCGCCGATCGCCCGGCCGTCCTCGCGGCGGCGGATCCCGTAGTTGCCGAACGGCCGGGGATCGCCGGTGTCCGCACGGCTGTCCAGGAAGCGCCGGGCGGCGAAAACGTCCCCGTCGGTGGGGTATCCGGGCGGCTGGGCGCGCGCGGGATCGCCATGCCCACCAACGGCAACGCGGGGGCGGCATGGGCGACCTACGCCGCGCGGGCGGGCCTGGACGCGCTCATCGCGATGCCCGCGGACGCGCCGTCGATCACCCGCGCCGAATGCGCTGTCGCCGGGGCCGGCCTGTACCTGGTGAACGGCCTGATCGGCGACGCGGGCCGGCTGGTGGCGGAGAAGATCGCCGCCGAGCCCGGTGTCTGGATGGACGCGGCGACCCTCAAGGAGCCTTACCGCATCGAGGGCAGGAAGACCATGGGCTGGAGATCGCCGAACAGCTCGGCTGGCGCGCCCCGGACGTCATCGTCTACCCCACCGGCGGCGGCGTCGGCCTCATCGGCATCCACAAGGCCCTGCTCGAACTGCGCGCCCTGGGGTGGCTGCAGGGGCCGATGCCCACGCTGGTGAGCGTGCAGGCCGCCGGCTGCGCCCCCATCGTGCGCGCCTTCGAGAAGGGCGAACGCACCAGCGAGCCGTGGCAGGACGCGCGCACGGTGGCGTTCGGCATCACCGTGCTTAAGGCGCTGGGCGACTTCCTCGTCCTGGACGCGCTGTACGAGACGGACGGCCGGGCCGTCGCCGTCGAGGACGAGGAGCTGCTCGCCGACCGCGACAGGTGCGCCGCCGCCGACGGGGCGCTGCTGTGCCCGGAAGGAGCGGCGACCCTGTCGGCGGTGCGGGTCCTGCGCGAGCAGGGCTGGCTGTCCGGCGACGAGGAGGTCGTGGTGCTGAACACCGGGGCGGCGGCCAAGTACCCGGAGACCTTCCGGGTCGACCCGCCGGTCCTGGAACTCACCGACCGCATCCCCTGAGTCCGCGCCGCCGCCGGGCCTCCCGCCCGGCGGCGTCCGGCGTGCGACAGGGGCCGTCGTGACGGCGGGTCAGCTCTCCGGCGCCGGACCGGGCCCGCCCGCGGCGGCCCGGGCGGTGGGCATCCGGACGCGCATGGTGGAGGGCCCGCTGCTCGCCCAGGTCGGGTACGGCACCAGCGTCAGCTCCGTGCGCTCACCGGCCGGTTCCGGGGCGGCCCGTACGCGTAGGGCCGCCACCCGCCCGGGCGGGTGGCGGTCAGTCGCCTGGGCCGCGTGGCCGCGCGCGCCCTGTCCGCCGGCGGCTCCGGGACCGAACCGCAGCCGCGCCGCCTGGTGATCCGCGGGTCGATGGCGCCGCCGGCGTGGTCAGCGCAGCACCACGGCCACGCCCATGCGCTCCAGGAAGGGCACCACCGCGTCGAAGTAGCCCAGCTCGCCGTCGGTGTCCACGCTGACGCCGGCCAGGGCGTGCCGGGCCACGTCGGCGTCGTGCCAGACGAGCGTGAAGGGCACGCGCGGCGCCTCGCCGCCGCACTGGCAGCCGCGCAGCACGTTCCAGCACTGGTGCCATCGGCGGCCGGGGCCGCCGACCGCCTCGCCGACCGCGCAGTGCAGGCCCGGGACGTCGGTGACGTACCGCCCGTCCATCTCGCACACCGTGCCGGGCTCTTCGGGGCCCGCGCACGTCTCGGTGAACCCCAGCCACTCCCGGCGCCCCTCGGCCTGGAACCGCGCCCATGCGTTGCGTTCCCGGGGTGGGCCCTCGTGCCAGGCCTCCCACACGGGCCGGGCCTCGGACGGGAACGGCATGCGGCGCAGCAGCCCGCCCTTGAGCGTCACGTCGATCAGCGCACCGCCCAGCGCGGAGGGGCGGCACTCGTCGGCCTCCACCGCTATCTGCTCCTGGACCGCGGTGGGCCGGCCCGTGCGGTCGAGGAGCCAGAGCCACAGGTTGTCGCCGCCGTGGCGGGGCACGACCAGCCGGCGCAGCAGCTTCGGGGAGGGCTCGCAGCCGATGAGCCGTACGGGCCGCCGGGCGGGCGCCGGGCGGTGACCGTACAGGCCGTCCACCCGCCGGCAGCGCCCGAGCGGGCCGCCGCTGGTGCCGTTCAGCAGGATGACATCCGCTCTCGGGGGCTGCCTGCGGCCGGAGTAGGGAGCGTGGGTGACCACGCACTCGACGACGAGGTCGAGCCGCGAGGGGTCTTCCGTGGCGGGCCGGCCGTCGATGACGTCGAGGTCCTCCAGCGTGAAGTAGTCGTGGGTGTACGGATCCTCGGCGTCCAGGTCGTCCACGATCAGGTCCAACTGGCCGAAGGGAACCGGCGCGTGCCCGGCGGACCGCTCGGCGGCCCTGAGCAGCCGACCGGTGGGCGCGCAGCCGAGGAGGGTCAGCCGCTCCCTGAACGCGGCCCGGTCCCTGAACAGTCCTTCGGCGTCGACGCACCGCGCCCACACCGTCTGCTCCCCGTCCCACTCCTCGTCGACGAGCGCGAAGCGCAGGGGCAGCTCCCGCCCCCACACGACCTCGCGGACCGAACCGTCCCCGTCCACGAGCCCAGCCCCTCCCCCGGCCCCGGCGGCCGGCGACGATCATAGGGGGCCGGGCTCCTCGTACGGAATCCGGTTCAGGTGCCGGATCTCGCCGAGCGTGCCCCACTCGTCGGCGCCGAGCTTGGTGAGCGGCCGCAGCAACGGAGCACTCGGGCGGCCGTCCACCAGCACCTCCCGGTCCACGGCGGCGTGCACCACCCGCCCGAAGACGAGGGTGGAGTTGCCCATCCGCAGGCCGGCGTGCGAGCGGCACTCCAGGACGACCGGTGACGCGGAGACCCGGGGCGGCCGCACCCGCAGGCTGGGTTCGCGCTCGATGCCCGCGTGGTCGAACTCGCTGACGTGCCGTGGGAAATCGGTGGCCGTGGCGTTGACCAGCGGCATCAACGCCTCGGTGGCGAAGTTCACCACGAACTCGCCGGTGTCCTCGACGTTGCGCAGCGAGTCCTTGCGGCCGATCGACGTGAACTGCACGATCGGCGGATCCGTGCTCGCGATGCTGAAGAAGGAGTGCGGCGCGAGGTTCTCGGCGAGGCCGTCCGGGGTGACGGTGGAGATCCACGCGATCGGCCGGGGCACGACCACGGAGGTCAGGAAGCGGTAGAAGGCGGAGCCGCCCATGGCCTCGGGATCGAAGTCGACGCGCATGGCCGCAGTATCCACGGCCACTGCCCGTCGTCCCGCCCGCCCGGCCGCCCCCCGGCGTGTCGGGCCCGGGGGTGGCGCCGATCGGCGGCGGTGGGAGCCGTCCCCCGTCGAGGCGGCTCGCGGGGCCGGGCGCGCGCCTCGTGGAGGGTGCGATATGCCGTGGGCCGGTCCGGCGGAGGTGCCGGCGACCGTGGGCCCGGAGCTGGAGCTGACGACCCCGGGTATCTCGGGTCATGGGCGGCGCGCTCGGCCCGGAGGGCACGGCGGCCGGCCCGAAGACCGACGCCGGGTCCCTCACCGCCCCGGCACCGGCCCGTTCGAGCCCGGCGCCGCGTGCCGCTGACCGGTCCGGGGATCGCCTCGGCGGTCGGCGTGCTCCTGGTCACAAACGGCCGGTGGGTGTCATAGCGGCGGGCACTGTCCGGTCCTGGTGAATGAGGGCTCCCCCGCGGGGAGCCGGAAAGACCACCGCAGGAGGAGCACGTCCATGACCACCCCCGTCGTCGCGATCGCCTATCACTCCGGCTACGGCCACACGACCGTCATCGCCGAGGCGGTGCGTGCCGGTGCCGTGGAAGCCGGTGCCGTCGTCCACCTCGTCAGGGTCGACGAGATCACCGAGGAGCAGTGGGGGCTGCTCGACGGCGCCGACGCGATCGTCTTCGGTTCGCCGACCTACATGGGCACTGCCTCGGGTGCCTTCCACCAGTTCGCGGAGACGACCTCCAAGCGCTGGTTCGTCCACTCGTGGAAGGACAAGCTGGCCGCCGGCTTCAGCAACTCCGGTGCCAAGAGCGGCGACAAGCTCCACACGCTGCAGTACTTCAGCATCCTCGCGGCCCAGCACGGCATGACCTGGGTCAACCTCGGCCTGCACCCGGGCTGGAACAGCACCACCGGCTCCGAGGACGACCTCAACCGCCTCGGCATCTACCTCGGCGCGGGTGCCCAGACGCACACCGACGTCGGCGTGGACGAGGTCCACAAGGCCGACATCGCGACCGCCGAGCACCTCGGCCGGCGGGTCGCCCAGCAGGCCCGCATCCACGTCGCGGGACGTGCGGCCGTCGGCGCCTGACCGGTCGCCGTCGCTTTCGCCCCGCTGTCACATCTCGCGGGGCAGCCCGGTCATCACTGCGAATCCCAATCCACACCAGAGGAGCTCACCATGGAAGCCCGCGTGAACTACTTCGGCCACGCCCTCGCCGGCAAGGTCATGAGGCATCTGAACTCGGCGAGCAAGGTGCTGGCGGAGTCCACGCTGCCGGCTCTCACCCAGGATCTGGTGAAGATCCGCGCCAGCCAGATCAACGGCTGCGGCTTCTGCACCGACATGCACACCAAGGAGGCCACCGCGGCCGGTGAGACCTCGGTGCGCCTGAACCTGATCGCCGCCTGGCGCGAGGCGACGGTCTTCACCGAGGCCGAGCGGGCCGCCCTGGAGCTGGCCGAGGAGGGCACCCGGATCACCGACGCCTCCGGTGGCGTCTCGGAGGCGGTCTGGGCGAACGCCGCCAAGCACTATGACGAGGACCAGCTGGTCGCCCTGATCTCGCTGATCGCCGTGATCAACGCGTACAACCGGATCAACGTGATCAACCAGCAGCCCGCGGGGGGGTATCAGCTCGGCATGTTCGGCTGACCCGCGGTTCCCGCCGCCGGCGCCGCTGAGGCCGGGCCGTCCGTCCCCGTCCCGCCCCCGACCCCGGGGCGGGGACGGACGGCGTACTCCGGCCGTCCCTCGCGGCGCCGGCGGCGGTTCAGCGCGTGCGGAGGTACTCGAGGCCCTTCTCGCGGAGCGCCCTGTGCAGGCCGTCGTACGCGGGCGGGCCGTCCAGCACGCTCTTGGGCAGCTTGGCGACCACGGTGTAGTTGGTGTCGACCACGTTGCCGATGGGCGCCAGTCCGGCCTGGCTGACCAGTTGGTACGCGTCCAGCTGGTGCAGGCCGGTGAGCGCGGACGTCCAGCCGACGAGGTCGTGCTGGCTGATCCGGTAGGCGTCCTCGAGCGGCCGTACCGACCCGGTCGACATCAGGAAGCGGTCGTTCTCCAGGCGTGGCCAGGCGGGGGCACCGCCCTTGAGCAGGTCGATCACCACCACGGTGTGCATGGCGGCCTCCACCGCGGTGCCGCACACCTCGCCCTCGCCCTGCCGGCAGTGCCCGTCGCCGATCGCCAGCTGCGCCCCGGGCACATTGACGCCCAGGTAGAGCGTGGTGCCGGCGCGCAGCTCGGGGGTGTCCATGTTCCCGCCGTGCGCGCCCGGGGTGATGCTCATGACGACCTCGCCCGCGGCGGGGGCGACCCCGGCAGTGCCGTGCATCGGGTCGAGGGGCAACTCGACCTCGTGGTCGGAGAAGCGTGCCCGGAACCGGCAGCTGTTGCGCTCGCGGTCGATCCCGTACCGCCAGACGACCTCCTGCAGCGGCTCGTGCAGCATCGCCGTGGAATGCGTCGTGGTCAGCGCCCCGAAGTGCGGGAAGGTGGTGGACACCGCCCAGTCCCGGGCGGGCTCGATGTCCACGAAGTGGACGGCCAGGGTGTCCCCCGGCTCGGCGCCCTCGACGTGGATCGGGCCGGTGACCGGGTTGAGGTACGGGAACTCGCACACCTTGCTCGGGAGGTCCTCGGGGCCCCGGACCACGCCGCCGAAGCAGTCCTCGGTGAAGAGCTCCACGATCGTGCCCGGCCGTACCCGCAGCAACGGCTCGCGGCCGCCGAAGGCGTAGGCGTACTGCTCGGGGGTCGGGTGGAGCCGTACGACGTCGGGATCGTTCACGACTGTCCGGCCTCCTCGGCCACGGCGGGCTCGTCGGGTATCTGCGTGCGCCGGCCGGAGATGAGCAGGCCCACCAGCAGTGCGGCGCCGATCGCCAGCCAGAGGAAGCCCAGTCGCTGGGCGGTGACCTTCGCGTTGATCACCACGTAGGTGAGGATCGCGAAGCCGATCAGCGGTGCGATCAGGTGGCGCCACCAGTCGCGGCTGCCCCGGCGGACGACGTAGTGGACGACCACCGAGACGTGCAGGACCAGGAAGGCCGTCATCGCCCCGAAGTTGACCAGCGAACTGAGCAGGGTGATGCCGTCGTCCCGGGAGTTCATGTAGAGGCCGAGGACGAGCGAGACCACCGCCACGAGGAGGGTGGCGTTGACGGGGACGCGGCGGCGGGCGTCGACGGTGGCCAGGAAGCGGGGCAGTTGCCGGTCGCGGGCCATCGCGAACAGCAGCCGTGAGGTGGCCGCCTGGGCGACCAGGGAGTTGGCGAAGCCCCAGGCGATGGCGGTGGCCAGCGCACTCAGTGTGCCGAGCCAGGCGCCGCCGGCGACGCGCGCGGCGTCGTAGAAGGCGGTGCCGTCCGGGTCTCCAGTGTCGATCAGCGCCTGTGGGTCGGGCACCAGCATCGCCGCGACCCAGGTCTGCACGATGAACAGCGCCCCGGCGAGCAGCAGGGCGGTGACCATCGCGCGGCCGATGGCCCGTGCCGATTCGCGGTTCTCCTCGGCGAGCGTGGAGATCCCGTCGAAGCCGAGGAAGCTGAGGACGGCGATCGACACCGCCCCGAAGACGAGCGACCAGGAGAAGGTGCCGGAGTCGTAGAAGGCATGGAAGCCGGATCCGTTGCCCTTGCCCTGGGCGAGCGCGGTGACGCCCACGGCCAGGAAGATGACGAGGACGATCAGCTCGCCCACGAGCATGATCTTGTTGATCCGGGCGGTCATCTCGATGCCGAGCCAGTTCACGACGGTGTTGAGGACGACGAACCCGATCAGCCAGATCCACACGGGCACCGAGGCGACGAGCGAGTTCATCGCCACGGCGGCGATCAAGTAGAGCAGCGCCGGCACGAGGATGTAGTCGAGCAGGATCATCCAGCCGGACAGGAAGCCGACCGGCGCGCCGATGCCCCGCCCCGCGTAGGAGTAGACCGACCCGGCCATCGGGAAGGCCCGGGACATCTGGGCGTAGGAGTGAGCGGTGAACATCATCGCCAGCATGCCGATGGCGTAGGCGAGGGCGACCATGCCGCCCGAGCCCTGGAAGACGCCGCCGAAGATGCCGAACGGCGCGATCGGCACCATGAAGACCAGGCCGTAGACCACCAGGTCCCGGAAGCCCAGTGATCGCGCCAACTGCTGCGTGTAGCCGTACTTCTCGAGATCTTGCCCTTGAGGTGCGCTGTCGCTCACGTCGCCTCCCCGGCGGCCGCGGTCCCCTGACTGGCGGGGTGATCTTAGGGTCCGGGGCCGACGCAGGGGAACGCTTGTGCACAAGGATTCTGACGGATCATGAGATCGCCTTCGGCGGTGCCCGGGCACGCCCGCCCGGGCACCGCCGGCGCCGTCACCCCGCCGTGCCGGACGACCCGATGTGGACCACGCGCGCCCAGTCGGGCGGCGAGTCCGGCACGTGGTCGGCATCGTGCTCGCGCCACGACCGGTGCGTTCCGTGCCGGGGGAAGAGGCCCACGACGGTACGGCACGGCGGCCGCGAGGCCGGCCAGGGCGTCTGGCCGTCGGTGAGCACCACGACGACGTCGGGCCCGGGCCGTGTGCGCAGCGCCCTGGTGAAGCCGGTGCGCAGGTCCGTGCCACCGCCGCCCACCAGCGGGATGCCCTCGGCGCGGCACAGCGGGTGGGCGATTCTCGCCGCGGCGTCGCACGGCACGACGGTGACCATGTCGCGGCGGCCTCCCACGGCGCGGGATATCGCGGTCACTTCGAGGAGGGCGCTGCCCAGTTCGGCGTCGCTGACGGAGCCGGACGTGTCGATGACCACGCAGACGCGGGGCGGTCTGCGCCGCAGGCTCGGCAGCACGACACCGGGCACGCCGGCCGAGCGGCGCGAGGGCCGGCCGTAGCTGTAGTCCTCGCCCGCGCCGGCGCCGGAGGCCGCCGAGCGTACGGCGGCTCCCAGCAGTTGCCGCCACGGCTGCGGCGGGTGGAACGCCTCCTCCGCCCACCGTCGCCAGCTCTTCGGCGCGTGGCCCGGGCGGCCGTTGATGCCCTGCGCCACGCGGAAGCGGACGGCGTCGCGTTCCTGCTCGCTCAGGCCTTCGGCGCCCGCCGGTCCGAGGTCCCACTCCCGTTCCAGGCCGTCCGCGCCGCTGCCGCAGTCCAGCCAGACGAAGTCCTGCGTCAACGGGCCGAGACCGAACCGCCCGAGATAGTCCTCCATGAGCTTCCCCTCGGGAAGTCCCAGGGACTTCGGGATGACGGCGCCCTGGGGCGTGTCCAGACCTTCCCCGAAGGCGTCGTCGTTCACCTCGCAGTCCGCGGCGATGTTCATCCTCAGCCGTTCCGCCGGGCCCTCCAGCCCCTGTTCCCGTGCGACGCGGTCGCCGCGCCCGTGGTGGTCGCGCAGCAGGTGGGACACCTCGTGCACCCACACCCCCGCCAGTTGCTCCAGCGGCGTCCGGTCCACGAACGCCGGTGAGACGTAACACCGCCAGTGCGGGTCGACGGCCATGGTCGGGACCCGCCGGGACTCCACGACATGCAGCGCGAACAGTGCGGTCGCCAGGTAGGGCCGGACCCGCGCGGCGTACAGGCGGGCGGCGAAGAGCTTCTCGAGGTCCAGTGCCCCCGGTGCGTCCGCGCTCACCGGCCGGCCTTCGCGACGAGCCCGGACCTGGCGGCCGCCCGGTCGGCGCGCCGGGACAGCGACACCACTCCGGCGAGCCGCTCCACGGCCTCGGGTACGTCCCAGTCCTCACGGCGCAGCGAGGCGAGCGTGGTCGCGGGGACGACGACCAGGTCGGGGGCCCCGGTCTCCAGGGCCCGGACCAGCAGCGCCCACGCCGCGTCCCAGCGGGACCTCTCCGGGCGGTTGCGGACGGCGTCCACCACACCGTCCAGTACGGCCTGACGCAGGTCCCCGCGCTCGGGCAGGACGGCAGCCGCGGGGTCGGCGAGCAGTTCCTCGGGATCGGGGAGGTCCATCCGGTCCATGCTCGCCAGCAGTTCCAGCCCCGGGCCGTCCCCGACGGTGCCCCTGACGAGCAGGGAGAGCACCTCCCGGGAGGCGCCGGCCGCGGTCGCGAAGGCGATCAGGCACAGCGTCATCTCCCAGCTCCGGGGGGACGGCCAGGCGCCGCCGCGCCGGGCCTCGTTGCCGGGGAGGCGGTGGACGAGGCCGGGGCGGGCGGCGAGGAGCCCGCACACCGCGCGCCGGGCGAAGTCCACGGCCTCGGGCAGCTTTCCGGGGTCGAGCCGCGGCAGCGTCGCCCGGGGCCAGGTCCCGCCGAGGCCGCGCACCACCACGTCGTGGTCATGGGTCCACTGCAGGTGGACGAACCGGTTGGCCAGCGGCGCGCTCAGTTCCCAGCCGTCGGCCGCGGAGGAAGGGGGGTTGGCGGCGGCCACGATCCGGACGGCGGGCGGCAGCCGCAGGGCGCCGATCCGCCGTTCGAGCACGAGGCGCAGCAGGGCCGCCTGCACGGCGGGCGGCGCGGTGGACAGTTCGTCGAGGAAGAGCAGGCCCCGGCCGGCCCGCACCAGGCGGACGGCCCAGTCCGGCGGGGCCATCGGGACGCCCTGCTCGGCGGGGTCGTCCCCGACGACGGGCAGCCCGGAGAAGTCGGAGGGCTCGTGGACGCTGGCGATCACCGTGGTCAGCGGCAGGTCGAGCGCGGCGGAGAGCTGGGTGAGCGCCGCGGTCTTGCCGATCCCGGGCTCGCCCCACAAAAGCACCGGCAGGTCGGCGGCGACGGCCAGGGTGAGGGCCTCCAGTCGGGTGTCGGGGCGCGGTTCGGTGGTGGTGTCACGCAGCAGCGACAACAGGGATTCCGCGACCTCGAGTTGGGGTGCGGTTGCTGGGACGGAGGCAGGGGCGGACGGGGCGGCAGGGGCGGACGGGGCGGACGGGGCGTGCGTGGGCATGGATGGTCACCTTGGGGTTCGTGAAGTCGAAGGGGGTACGGGGGCCTGCGCGGGGACGCCGCGCACGCCCCGGGGTCAGCGGGAGGTGCGGTGCCGCGGCTGCGACCGGCCGGAGCGGCCGCCGGGTGCCGGGAAGCGCTCGCGCGGCGGGACGCGTCCGGGGGCGGGCCCGGCAAGGCCTGCTCTGAACAGGCCGTACGCGATGCGCCGTTGGGCCGCCGCCTCCAGTTCGTCCCGGAGCGGGCCGTCGCGGAGCACGGCGCCGGGCCCGAGCAGGCCCTCGACGACGGCCAGCGCGCCGACGGTGTCGCCGTGGTCCAGACGTGCCCGTACGTCGGCGAGGGACTCCGGACGCCGGTGCGCCCGGTCGATCGCCCGCAGGCAGGGCAGCGGGGTGCCGGTCAGCGCGACCAGCAGTTCCTCGCGGCGGATCTCGTCCGGGTCGTGGTCCAGCGCGGCCAGGACACCGTCGACCATGCCGATCCGGTGCAGCGCGCCCCGGCACTCCACGACGCGCGGTTGTCCCTGCCGCCCCCGCGGCAGGGACGGGCCGGACGGCGTGTGGCCGGGCACGAGCGCGGCGGCGACCAGCGGGTGCAGCCCGTCGGCGTCGATCAGGCCGGCCTGAAGCAGTTCGAGGTCCGGTGGCACCCAGGTCGCCGCCTCCGGCAACACGGGCAGCGCCCGGGCGCGTGCGCCGTCCGCGGCCGTCGCGATCCGCGCGATGGGCCGTCCCGTGCCGCCACCGTCGCTCACGTCCACGAGCAGCCGGTGGCGGGACCCCAGGCGCACGGTGACGGCGCCGGTGGTCCGGCCCTCGGCGCGCAGCACCATCCTCGCCTCGTCCTCCCACCGGTCGGCCGCGCAGCGGTGCTGCGGCGGCGGTGGCCCGGGCGGCTGCGGGTCCGGGAGGAGAGGCCGATCGGCGGGCCCGCGGCCGGTTCCGGCGCGGAACCGCAGTTCGCCGGTTCTGCGCGCGTCCCACAGGTGGCGGTGCAGGTTGAGGCGGAACCGCCGGTGGGGCCGGGGGTGCGGATGGTGGAGGGCGCCGGCCTCGGGGCGGGCGGGGTCCCACAGCGCGAGGCTCATTCGCTGCCCGCCGTCCGCCCATGCCGGTGGGGTCCTGGCCACGAGGTGCACGCGGTCCCCGTCCTCCGGTCCGAAGGCCCCGTACCGGGCCAGGGAGATGGTCAGGCCCGGGCGCAGCAGACCGTCGGGGGCGACCCGCGGCATGTGCCAGCGCAGCAGGTCGGGAGCCAGATGGCGGAGATCGGCCCGGACCCGGGCCGCGAGTTCCCGGCCGTGGGTGCGGGCGAGGGAACGCAGGTTGAGGTCGACGTCGAGACCGGCGGCGGCGCACGCCCCGCTCCAGTCACCGCGGCGGCGGCGGGCGGTGGCGGCCTCGACCATGGAGGGCGGCACGGCGAACTCGCGCACGCGCAGCCAGAGGGAAAGGCGGGAATCCTCGTTCGCGATCGGAGTGAGCATCAGCACTCACCTTGCGCGGACGGGACCCCCAATCTGGAAAGGGAGTAGGTCGTCATCGCGGGGAGCATAGCGTTCTCCGTCACGGTCTGTCAGGCCCCTTGCCCGGGGCGGCGACTCACCCGACGGCTCCCGCCCTCACCCGATGCCGGTTCCCGGGCCGCACGGCGGACGTCGCCGGCCCGGCGGCCGGTCAGTTCCAGATTCATCCATCGTCGCCGGCTTCTGGCTGATGCGCAGGACCATCGGCAGCACCGCGCTCCAAGACGCCGGCGAGGCGGCGCCGGCCCGAAGGGTGGAGCAGGTGTTCACGCTGCTCCCCGGCGACTGACCGCCGACCGCTTTGCCCGGTCTTTGCGGCCGGCCGGAAACAGAACGGCGGGGCGCGGGGTTGCGATTGACATGGCAACTCTTGGACTGATCGGCAGCGGATCCATCGGCGGCACCCTGGCGCGACTCGCCGTGAACGCGGGCCTGGACGTGGTGCTCAGCAACTCGCGCGGGCCGCAGACCCTGGACGGTCTGGTCGCCGAACTGGGCGCCCGGACGCGCGCGGCGACCCCGGCCGAGGCCGCCGCGGCGGGCGACTGGGTCGTGGTGACGATCCCGCTCGGGGCCTTCGACCAGGTCCCGGTGGCACCGCTGACCGGGAAAACGGTCATCGACACCGGCAACTACTACCCCGAGCGTGACGGCCGCATCGCCGCACTCGAGGACGGGACCACCACGGAGAGCGGGCTGCTCCAGGGCCACCTGCCCGACGCCCACGTGGTGAAGGCGTTCAACAACATCTTCTTCCGCCACCTCGGCGATCTCGCCCGCCCCAAGGGCTCACCCGACCGGACCGCCCTGCCGATCGCCGGCGACGACCCGGCCGCCGTCGCGCACGCCGCCGAACTCCTCGACGCACTCGGCTACGATGCCGTCGGCTACGGCACCCTCGCCGACAGCTGGCGCTCCCAGCCCGGCACCCCCGTCTACGGTCTGCCGTACTCGGGCGGCGAGGCCGACTTCACGAAGGCCACGGCGACCCCTGTGCCCGCCGACGCAATCCGGGCCGCGCTCGCCGCGGCCACCCGCTGACGGACGCGCCCGCGGCATCCGCCGACGGCGCCGGAGGACATGTGACCGATCCGCTGACCGACGTCCTGGGCCTGCTCGACCTGCGCAGCGGGAGCTTCGCGCGGCTGGAGGCCCAGGAACCGTGGGCCGTCGGCTTCTCCGGCTTCCGGCACATCAAGTTCGGCGCCGTGCTGCGAGGCGACTGCCGGATCGCGGTGGCCGGGACCCCGGGACCGGTGACCCTGAAGGCGGGCGACTGCTACCTGCTCGGCGGCGGCCGCGCATACGAGCTGTCGGGCGGCGCCGAGGTCCCGGCGGTGCCGAGCGCCGAGGTCTTCGACGGCTTCACGCCCGGGGACGCGGTCCGGATCGGCACCTCACCCGACGCGGTCGTCGTGGGCTGCGGATTCGACCTCGACGAGGCCAACGCCGCCGTGCTCCTGGACGTCCTGCCGCCCCTGATCCACGTCGGCGCCGGGTCCACCGCGGCGGAGGGCATCCGGGCGGCGCTCGAACTGCTCCGCGCGGAGACCAGTGAGCCCGCGCTGGGCACACCCTTCGTGACGGAGCGGCTGGCCCACGTCCTGCTGGTCCACCTGCTCAGGGCCCACGTGGCCGAGCACGGGCCGGAGGGCGGCGCCTGGCTCACCGCGCTCGCCGACCGGCACATCGGGGCCGCGCTGAGCCTGATGCACGACCGGCCCGCGCACCCCTGGACCGTCGCCGAACTCGCCGGGCGGAGCGGGATGTCGAGGTCCCGGTTCGCCGACCGGTTCACCAGGACCGTGGGCGTGCCGCCGCTGGAGTACCTCGCATGCTGGCGCATCCGCTCCGCGGCACGGGAGCTGAGGACGAGCGACCGCACCGTCGCGGCGATCGCGGCGCGCTGGGGCTACGGCTCGGAGAGCTCCTTCAGCCACGCCTTCAAGCGCGTCATGGGGTCCTCGCCCGGACGTTACCGCACGACGGAACCGCACCGCCCGGATGAGACCGGGTGAGACCGGGTGAGGGCCCCCGGAGACGACCTCCGGGAGCCCGCACGGCGGGGTGCGGCGATCGTCACCGGCCGGCGTCGGTGGTGATCAGCTTGGCCAGCTCGACGGGCATGGACAGGAACGGCGAGTGCCCCGAGGGCAGCCGGTGGACGCGCTGCGCACGGGCCGCCATGGCCTCCTGGAACTCCGGGGCGAGCGCCGTGTCCCGCTCGGTGAGGATGTAGGTGGAGGGCACGGTCTTCCACGCGGCGGCGGTGAGCGGTTCGCAGAAGGACCTGGCCGTCTGGAGCACCAGTCGCGCGGTGGCCTCCTCCGCGTCCCGTGGTGCGACGTCCCCGTAGAAGGCGGCCTTGGGGTCCTCGTAGTGGCCGTGCGCGGACAGCGAGTCGACGCCGGCGCCGGAGATCTTGCCGCCGCTCATGCCGTCGATGGACTCCCCCTCGTCGAGCACGAACGCGGAGAGGTAGACGATGCGCGAGACGTTCGGCGCGTCCGCTGCGGCCTGCGTGGCGGGGATGCCCGCGTAGGAGTGGGCGAGGACGGTCACCGGGCCTTCGACCGCGTCCAGGCGCTCCCGGACGGCCCGCGCGTCGTCGTACATCCCGGCCGTGTTCGCCTCGTCGGCCGCGGCGCTCGGCAGGTCGACGGTCTCGACGCGCCAGCCCAGCGCGGTGAGTTCGGGCACGAGCCGGTCGTAGCACCAGGCGCCGTGCCAGGCACCGTGGACGAGGAGGATGGCGGGGCGGCTGTTGTCTGCAGTGGTCATGTGAGGCCTTCGGTACACGGTCGGGTACGCGGACGCCGGTGACGGCGTCCGTCACCGACCGTAGTTCCGGGGGCCCGCGGCGGACCATGCGCGCCCGTCCGGCGTTCTTGCGCGCCCGTCCCGCGTACGCGCGCGAGGCGGCGCCCGGCACCGGGGGCCGGTGTCCAAGGCGCCGCCGGGGAGCCCGGCGACCCTCGGCTGCCGCCGCCGGATTCCCCGGAGCCGCCGCTGCGCGCACCGTCCCCGTGCCGCGACGGCACTCCCGGCACCCGTACGGACCGGGGCGTCCCGGTCACACCCTGCGGACGGTCTTCGCCGGTTGTTCACCTGTGCGCCCGATGGTGCTGACCGGGTGGCGAGATGATCGCCTTTCCGACCGTAAGCGCAACGGAGAGACGATGCTCCCCAAGAGAACCTACGCCGCGCTCACGACCGCGGCTGTCGCGGCCGGCACGCTGGTGGCCGCGAGCCCGGCGAGTGCCCACCACCCGCATGTGACGCCGGACTTCCAGCGCACCGCCACCTACCCGGTCTTCCAGAACCGCCCGGCGGGCGAGGACCCGGCCACCGCGACCGTCGCCGAGATCTCGGCGGTCAGCGAGGACGGCCGCACTCTGGTCTACACCGACGCCCTGGCGCGGCGGATCGGCTTCCTCGACATCAGCAAGCCGGGCAGCCCGCGCGGGCTGGGCACGTTGTCGCTGACCGAGCTCGGCGACGCCGAGGACGAGCCGACCTCCGTGGCCGTGGTCGGCCAGTACGTGCTGGTCGTGGTCAACACCAGCAGCGGCTACTCCACGCCCTCCGGGCGCCTCGACGTCATATCCCTGCGCAACCGCGAGCGGGTCACCAGCATCGACCTGGGCGGTCAGCCGGACTCCATCACCATCACCAAGGACAAGCGGTACGCCGCGATCGCGATCGAGAACGAGCGCGACGAGGAGGCGACCCCGCCCGGCGGTGAGGAGGGCGACCTGCCCCAGGCCCCGGCCGGATTCGTGCGGATCGTCGACCTCGATGGCGCCTCGCCGCAGCACTGGCGCACCCGGGCCGTGCCGCTGACCCGGCCCGACGGCAGCGCGCTGCCCACGCTGACCGCCGCCGGGATCGTCGAGCCCACCGACCCGGAGCCGGAGTACGTCGCGGTCAACGGCCGCAACCAGCTGGCCGTGACGCTGCAGGAGAACAACGGCGTCGTCCTGGTGGACCTGCCGACGGGCCGCATCACCAAGGCCTTCAGCGCCGGCACGGCCACCGTCCGCGGCATCGACACCGTCAAGGACGGCGTCATCGACCAGAGCGGCTCGATCACCGACGTGCGGCGCGAGCCCGACGCCGTCAGCTGGATCGACGACCGCTACTTCGCCACCGCCAACGAGGGCGACTGGAAGGGCGGCACGCGCGGCTGGACCGTCTTCGACAGCCGCACCGGCAAGGTCGTCTGGGACGCGGGCAACAGCTTCGAGCGCCTCGCGGTGCGCTACGGCCTGCACGACGAGGACCGCGCGGGCAAGAAGGGCACCGAGCCGGAGGGCGTGGTCGTCGCCACCTTCCACGGTGTGCGGTACGCCTTCGTCGGCTCCGAGCGCGGCAACTTCGTGGCCGTCTACGACGTCAGCCGCCCGGCCGCCCCGGTCTTCCGCCAGATGCTGGCCACCACCAACGGCCCTGAGGGACTGCTGCCGATCCCGTCGCGCGACCTGCTCGCGGTCTCCAGCGAGGAGGACGACGCCTCGGTGGGCGTGCGGGCCTCGGTGAGCCTGTTCCAACTGGGCAAGGGCACGCCGTCGTTCCCCGGCATCGTCTCGGCCCCGGACTCCGCCGGCGCGCCGATCGGATGGGGCGCGCTCGGCGCGCTGTCCGCCGTCCCAGGCAAGCCGCACGAGCTGTACACGGTCACCGACGCGGCGTACTCCGTCACCAGGATCATGACCATCGACACCTCGCGAAAGCCGGCGGTCGTCACCCGGGCCCTGACCGTCAAGGACGCCGACGGCAAGCCGGCCGGCTACGACGCCGAGGGCATCCACGCCCGCCCCCAGGGCGGCTTCTGGCTCGCCGTCGAGGGCGCGACCGGCGACGGCAACAAGCTGGTCCGGCTCGACCGCGACGGCGTGACCCGCCAGGTCGTCCCGCTCCCGGCGGACGTCGCCGCGGGCCTGGCGAAGCAGGGCTTCGAGGGCGTCACCGCCACCACCGACCGCAACGGCCGCGAGGTGGTCTGGGCCACCCTGCAGCGCGAGGTCAAGGGCGACCCGGCCGGGGTCGTCCGGATCGGCCGCTACGACGTCCGGTCGGGCACCTGGAGCTGGTTCGGCTACCGGATCGGCACCACCGGTACCCCGGGCGACTGGATCGGCCTGTCCGAGATCACGGCGGTCGGCGACAAGCTCGCTCTGATCGAGCGGGACAAGCTCAACGGCCCCGCCGCGAAGATCAAGCGCGTCTACACGGTCGGCATGCCGAAGTCCGCCGCCCCCTCGGGGTCGCTCCCGGTGCTGCCCAAGACGCTGGCCCACGATGTGCTGCCCGACCTGCGGGCGACGAACGGGTGGACCCAGGAGAAGCTCGAGGGCCTCACCGTGGGCGGTGACGGCCACGTCTACGCCGTGACCGACAACGACGGCCTGGCCGACGCCACCGGCGAGACGGTCTTCCTGGACCTCGGCTCCGGCAAGCGGGTCTTCGGGAAGCGCTGACCTCCGCGCCGCCCTCTCCGTACGGCCGCCGGTTCCGTCGGCGGCCGTACGCGTCAGCAGCGTGCGAGCCCGGTCGGCGGGCGGCGTGCCGGGGCGTTCAAGAGCCGTTGTGCCCGCTGTGCGGCCCCGGGTATCAGCGCGGTTCCGGTTGTGCTTCCGGTCGGCGCGCGACGAGGACGAACTCGCGGCCGGGCCGGTCCGGGGCGTCGCGTACGTCGTCGAGGGCGTACCCCTGCGCGGCGAGTGACGCCTCGATCTCCTCCCGCCCCCGGAACCGCAGGGTGGAGGTCGAGGTCAGCACCTCCCGGCGCGCACCGAGAAGGTAGGTCCAGCGGAACGTGACCAACGGGCCGCTGACGTCGAGAAGGTCGACCCAGTGCTCCACCGGTCCGGTGCCCGGCACGTCCACGACCCGGTGCGACGCCTCGCGGTTCCAGCCCTCCCACGCGCGCCTGGCCGGGTCCCGCGTCTCGAACACCAGGCGGCCGCCCGGCCGCAGGGCGTCGTGGGCCCCCCGCAGGGTCTCCCGCCACGCCCGGGGGTCGGCGATCGCCTGGGCGACGTTGGCCGTCATCGTCACCAGGTCCACGCGCAGTGCCGGAAGCGCCGTGGCGTCACCGGCGATCCAGCGCACCCGCTCGCCACCCGGCTTTGCCCGGGCGACGTCGAGGACCGCCCGGGCCGGGTCGACGGCGACGACCTCGATCCCGAGGCCGGCCAGCCGCAGTGCGAACACCCCCGTTCCGCAGCCGATGTCCAGGACCCGGCGGGCGTCGAACTCCCGCACCACGGCGGTGTACGCGTCGAGGTCGCCGCGGTCGGGGTCGAGGGCGTCGTACATCGCGGCCAGCCGCGGGTCCTCGAATTCCTCGTCAGCCATGTGGCGACACTACCCGCCGCGAGACCCACGTCACATCCGTGCCCGTGTCACGTTTCCCGAGCCCCGCACGTCAGGGCTGCGTAACCGTCACCACGCAGGAGGAGACCGCCATGGAAGCCCGTGTGAACCTGTTCGGCAACGCCCTCGCGCTCACGTTCTTCAAGCACATCAACTCGGCGGGCCGGGTGCCCGGGGAGTCGGGGCTGCCGCTCGCGACCCAGGAACTGGTGAAGATCCGCGCCAGCCAGATCAACGGCTGCGGCTTCTGCACCGACATGCACACCAAGGACGCCGCCGCGGCCGGTGAGACCTCGGTGCGCCTGAACCTCGTCGCGACCTGGCGCGAGGCCACCGTCTTCAGCGAAGCCGAGCGCGCCGCCCTCGAACTCACCGAGCAGGGCACCCGGATCGCCGACGCCGCCGGCGGCGTCACGGACGAGGTCTGGGCGAACGCCGCCAAGCACTACGACGAGGACCAACTCGTCGCCCTGATCGGCCTGATCGCCGTCATCAACGCCTACAACCGCATCAACGTCATCAACCGGCAGCCCGCCGGCGACTACCAGCCGGGCCAGTTCGGCTGACGGCGGGCGCCGCAACCACGGGTACGGGCCGCCGTACCCGCGCCGTTCGCCGCCGCGCGGGGACGGCGCGGGCGGCCCGGCACCCGGCGGGACGCCGCCGGAACCTCCGGGCGATCTCAAGTGCCGTTGCCACGAGCCGTGACATTCGACGTGACCTACCAGGTCTCCGACACGGACGTCTCGAGCCCGGCGATCCGTGCGACGGTGCGTCGGCACTCGCTGCTGTCGTACGTCTTCGGCACCGGCATCCTGGCCACGGCCGTCAACCTGGTCGCCGGGATGGTCACCGGCCGACCCGGTCAGCGCCCGCATATCCCCGGTCGCAAATCCCTGTCAAGTCCCGCATTTCAGCGACATGACGCCGGGCGTCGCGCCCGGCTTACTGGAGGCATCGGGTTCACGCCCCCAGGGCGGCCCACCGGACACACCGGAACCTCCACCGACGCTCACGAAGGACAACGACCATGGCCCGCATCCCGTACACCAAGCGCCTCGTCACCCTCACCGCCGCGACCGCCCTGGCCGCCGGAGGAGCGCTGCTCCCCACCACCGCGTTCGCCGCCACCACGCCGTCCGAGGCGCACGCCGCCACCGCGAAGGCCGGCCGCGGCGGCGGTCACGGCGGAGGCTGGGGCCACGACGACCGGGGGCGCGGCGGCTGGAAGCACGGCGGCAACCGCCCCGACAGCAGTGGCAACGGTAACGGCAGCATCATCATCGTCCTCGGTAACAACAACTCCACCAACGTCAACAACGGCACCGTCAACAACGGCGTGATCCTCGACTGAGCGTCCGGCCCCTCCGCGCCGCCTCCCGAGAGCCCCAGCACCTCCGGCCACCGGAGGTGCTGTTCCCGTTCCGGTTCGCCGCGAGGCACCGGCCGGGGCCCGGGGTCACTGCTCGGAGCAGACCTCGTCGCCCGGTGATGTGCGCACCCGGGCCAGGAGTCCGCGGAGCGCCGTGATCTCCTCCGGGGACAGATCACCGAACAGCCCCCGTTCGACCTCCTCCACCGCCGTCTGGGCCTCGGACAGGACGGCGCGTCCGCGATCCGTGATGGCGACGATGTGCCGACGGCGGTCGGACGGGTCCCGTCGACGCTCCACGAGCTGCGCGGACTCGAGGTCGTTCAGGATCGCGACCATGATGCTGGGATCCACCTCGAGCGCCGCGACGAGACCCTGCTGCCCCATGGATCCGCACCTGCCGAGCAGCATCAACGTGGCACCTGCCCGCGGTGTCAGACCGCAGGAGGCGAAGGCGCGCTGGACCCGGCCGTTGGCGATGGCCCCGTGCCGGGCCAGCAGGAAACCGAGCTGCTCCAGCGGGTCGCCGCCGGCGGCATCCTCAACCGCGATCTCGTTCACTGCCATACGTACATGGTAGCGCGACACCAACCATCGTGGTCTATGGGTAATCCATGAATTTCAACGATTTCGGGGACCGTGCGGCGGCTCCACGGACGGAGATCCACGGCGCCCCGTCAGTGACGTTTGTGTCCTGTTATTCCGCTTCTCCGGATTCCTTGCGCGAGGCGATGGTCACACACCATAAACGATTGACGGCCATCAATCATCTGTTAGGTTCCATTCACCAGCGATTCACAGCGACGCCGGCCCCGCGGATCCAGCGCCTGCGAACCAGGCGCCCCGCACCGGCGGCCCCCGCGCAATCGCCCCCGCACGACGGGGACCGGCCCACCGGCCGGACCGTCGTCCGACGCCCCGCACACCGGGGCGCAGCAAGGAGTAACCAGTCATGAACAAGTGGACGCGCATCATCGCCACCTCCACCGCCTCGGTCGCGCTCGCCGGCACCGCCCTGCTCGGCGCCACGGGCTCCGCCTCCGCCGCACCCCGGCCCTCCGGCCAGGACCGGCAGACGGTGACCGTCAGCAGCACCCCCTGGGACCGGAACGCCGACCGCGGCGGGAACAACGACCGGCGCTGGCACGACGAGATCACCCGCCACCACTACGACTACGGCCACCACCAGGTGCAGTACTGGTACGGGTACGACGGCAAGCTCTACCGCTACGACGGCCACCGCCTGGCCCGCTGGTCCCACGGCCACTGGGTGACCGTCTGGCAGTCCCACGGCCACGGACCCGTCCGCTGAGGCCCGACCGGATCCGGCACACCCCGCCGGACCACGCACGCCCCGGCGACCGGACAACCCGGCCGACAGGGCAGGGAGCCACGCCGGTGCCGAGCCGCCCCGTCCTCACACGGCCCGGCACCGGACGGCTCCCGTCGCTCGCCCTCCCCTGATGCCGCCGGCACACGAAAGACCCGGAGAACACCATGCTCAAGACCACGCCAACGACGAAGTCCGGCGGACTGCTCAACAACGTCCTCGTGGCGGTTCGGCGCCAGCAGTCGGCCGCCGCCCCCGGCAGCGGACGACACCGCGGCCGGCCCGCCGGCGAACGCGTCACCGCCATCGGCATCCCGGGCATGGGCGCCCACCGCCGCCCACTCGACGCGCCCGGCCCCGGCACCACGGCCGCCCAGGGCTGAACACCGCCGAGGCCGCTCCACGACACTCAGGCCGCCCGCGCCCTGGTGCACACCCGGCATCACGGTGACGAGCCGGCCGGACGCGTGCCGCGCGCACCGCGCGCGCCCCCACACTCTTGCGCGAGAAACAGCGCCGGCTCCCCGTCCCGGCCCCGCACCTCCCCCTCCTGGTGTCCGGGCCTATCCGGAACGGGGAGCCTTTCGACGTCGGCGCACACATTCGAGCACAGGCTCGGCGCCGCCCCATCCGGCGGCCCCTTCAGCGCCTACGGCGACCCGTGCGCCGCCGAGGCGACGATCCGCCGCGCCCCGGGTGAGTCCTCCCCGCCGGGCGACACCGCGGTGCGCCTTGGCGTGTCACGCCGTCCCATTGCCGTTTCAACTCCCCATACACCAGGGGAGGTCGCCGCTCCACGCCCAGGCACTTACCAAAAGTAAGCGACTAATCCCCTCTTTGGCCCGCGGTAGCCGAGTGCACCACGGTGGAGCCGTGGGACCCGCGCCTCGCACCCCCGGCGACGCGGACCACCGGGCTCCCCGGCGCCGTGACGCCGGGGAGCCGCCCCACGGGGCCACGAACACGTCTGACGCAAATGGAACTTCACATGGCAACCCTGCTGCACCTCGACTCCTCCCTCCACCCGGGCTCCGACTCCCGCTCCCGCACCGTGGCGCTGACCTTCCGCGACGCATGGCAGGAGCAGCACCCGGACGGCACCGTCGTCTACCGCGACCTCGCCGCGGACCCGCTCCCCCATCTCGACGTGCACGGCTTCTCCGCCGCCTTCGTCGACACCTCGTCGCACACGCCCGAGCAGGCGGCGGCCTTCGCGGGCCGTCTGGCCCTGATCGAGGAACTGGAGCGGGCCGACGCCGTGCTCCTCGGCGCCCCGATGTACAACTTCACGATCCCGTCGACGCTCAAGAGCTGGATCGACCACGTCCTCATGGTCGGCCGGACGACCGGTGACACCTCCAGCGTGAAGGGCGTGCCGGTCACCGTCGTCGCCAGCCGCGGCGGCTCCTACGCGCCGGGCACCCCGCGGGAGTCCTCCGAGTACGTCCAGAACTACCTGCGGTCCATCCTCGGTGAGTACATGGGCCTGGACGTGGACTTCATCGTTCCCGAACTGACCGCGGCGGCGTCGAACCCGGCGATGGCGGAGCTCGTCCCGCTCGCCGAGGCCTCGTGGGCCCGGGCCCTGGAGGACGCCACCATCAAGGGCAAGGAGGTCGCGCGGCGCGTCGGGGCCGCCTGACGCCGGGCCGTGTCCTGCCCGGGGACAGGCAGGACACGGCTGCCCGCGCGCGCTGCCTGGTACCGGGAGGCATAGGACCAACGTTCCGTGGCCGGCGCGGCCGCGATGACGCAGCCTTGGCCGTGGCAAGCACATCTCGGCCTCCCGCCGCGGTGAACCCCCGCCCCGTTCGGAAGATGCGCATGAACCACCAGACGACCACCCATCGCAGCGCCGGTGACCACCACGACCCCACCGGCCCCGACCTCGACAGCGCCCCCGGCTCCGGCTCCGGCACGCAGGAGTCCGGCATCGACGGTCTGGCGCACCTGGTCGACGACATCGCACACGCGATGGCCAGCACGCCGGAAGCCGTCCTGGCCGGCATGTCGGACGACGTGCTGAACGCCCTCTTCCTCCTGCACGTCCAAGAGGACCGGGGTCCGAAGTAAGGCCCGCCTCACCTGCCGGCTTTCCTCCGGAAATGTACATTTACATGGTGAACGGCCGATTGGCGTTGCTCGCCGATGTCGAGAAGGGCATCGCCGAGGGCGAGGTGCTCCGGCTCGCCCTGCAGCACGCGGTCGCCGAGCTGGACGGGCTGGGCGGCACGGTCCACCTGTGCGGGCCGATGTCCGCACTGCGAATGGTGTCCACGGTCGGACTGTCGCCGGGGTCCGTTCGCCCCTGGGAGATCATCGACCAGGAGAGCCCGGTGGTCCCGGCGCGTGCCGTGCGCACGCACGGCCGCGTGTGGGCGGCCAACGGGTCGGCCGGCGCCGTCCGGCCCGCGACGCGGATGGGTTGGCCCGGCACGGGACTGGCCTCCGTGGCACTTTCGGACGGCGTCAGCTCGGTGGGTTCGCTGACCGTCGTCACCGGCCCGGCCGGGGAGCCCACCGAGGAGCAGTGGCGGTTCCTCGAGGCGGTGACCGCCTGGGCGCAGGAACGCGTGGACCAGGCCCCGCCCCCGAGCCGCCCCACTCACGAGGAGCCCAGCGGCAGCCGGCTGCGGCAGGCGCTGAAGGCCGTCGAGGTGGGAACGTGGGACTGGAACATCCGCACCGGCGAACTCGCCTGGGACGACGCGGCCATGGCCGTCTACGGCACCGATCCCGCCGACTTCGTGCCCCGGGTCGAGAGCTGGATGAAGGTCGTCCACCCCGACGACCTGCGGTGGACGCTCGCCGCCGCCGAGAAGGCGATCCGGAACCGGGGCGTGTTCGAGGCCGAGTACCGGGTGCGTCGCCCGGACGGCAGCTACGGCTGGACCGAGACCCGCGCCAAGGTGGTCCTGGACGACCGGGGCGAGCCGTACCGGATGATCGGCACGGCGTGGGAGAGCAATGAGTCGCGTTCCGCGCGTGATGCGCTGAGCCGTGCCCTGCGGTACATGAGCGACGGTTTCCTCTCCGCTGACGAGGACTGGCGCATCACCTTCGTCAATCTGGAGGCGGAGGACGTGCTCGGCTCCTCCGAGGAGGAGTTGTTCGGCCGGGTGCTCTGGACGCTGCCGTCGCTCCGGCAGGTCCCCGGCCTGGAGGCCCGCTGCCGGGAGGCCGCGGCCAAGGCGGCGCCCGCGAGCTTCGACGTACGGATGCCGGACACGGGCTCCTGCTACCACGTCCGGCTGGTCCCGCAGCCCGACGGGGTGACGCTCTACTTCACCGACGTCACCGACCGGCGCAGGCACGAGGCCGAGCGCGCCGCCGCCGAGCGGGCGGCGGGCGAACGCGCGGCCCGGATCGCCGAACTGACCGCGGCTCTCGCCAAGGCGACGACCTCGCGCGACGTGGTGGACGCCGTCGCCCAGCGCGTCCTGCCGCCGTTCTGCGCCACCGGGCTGCTGGTGCAGGCGCTCGAGGACGGCAGGGCCTACAACGTGGGGTCCGTCGGCTACCCGCAGCCCTTCCTCGACAACCTCCAAGGCCGCCCCCGGGGCGCCGAGGACCCGGTGTGGGACGCCATCTCGACCAGCGGACCGGTCTTCGTCTCCTCGCCGGGGGAGTACGCGGCGCGCTACCCGGCCACGGCGGACCGCCCGCACCTGACCGGGAAGGGGTCATGGGCCTTCCTGCCGCTGACCGCCTCCGGGCAGACGTTCGGCGTCTGTGTGGTCGCCTTCGATCAGCCGCGGCGGCTGACGGACGAGGAGCGCACCCTGCTGAGCGCCATCAGCGCCTTGGTGGCCCACGCCCTGGAACGCGCCCGGCTGTACGACGCCGAGCACACCCGCTCGCGGGAGCTGCAGAGCGCCCTGCTCCCCCAGGAACTGCCCGCGCTGCCGTCGTGCACCCTCGCCGCCCGCTACCTGCCGACCGAGCAGGGCGCCGACGTCGGCGGCGACTGGTACGACGTGATCCCGCTGTCCGCCGGGCGCGTCGCGTTCGTCATCGGCGACGTGATGGGCCACGGCCTGTCCGAGGCGGTCACCATGGGCCGCCTGCGCACGGCCGTCCACACGCTGGCCGGTCTCGAACTGCCCCCCGACGAGATCATGGGGCACCTCAACGACATCGTCGGCGGACTCGGCGCGGACTCGTACGCCACTTGTCTGTACGTGCTCTACGACTCGACCACCGGCATCTGCTCGGTGACGCGCGCCGGCCACCCCCCGCCCGCGGTCGTCCATCCCGACGGGACCGTGCGCTTCCCGAAGGCGCCGCCGAACCCGCCCCTGGGGGCGGCGGAGCAGCCTTTCGAGAGCATCGAGCTGCGGATCCCCGAGGAGAGCCTGCTCGTGCTGTTCACCGACGGGCTGGTGGAGTCCTCCGAGCGCGAGATCGACGAGGGCCTGGGCGACCTGGCGCGGCTGCTGGCCGACGGTGACGGTGGGGACCTGGGCGCGCTCTGCGACACTCTCACCTCCGGGCTGCTCCCCGTGGGGCGGACCACCAGCGACGACATCGCCCTTCTCGTCGCCCGCGTCCACGCGCTCGCTCCCGAACGGATCGCGTGCTGGCCGCTCCCCGAGGACCCGCGGGCGGCGGGGAAGGCCCGCAGGCACGTGCGGGAGCAACTGTCGGCGTGGGGGCTGGAAGAGCTGACGCCGACGACGGAGCTGCTCGCCAGCGAGCTGGTGGGGAACGTCGTCCGCCACGGGAAGGGCCCGATGACGCTGCGACTGCTGCGGGACATCGACCTGGTCTGCGAGGTCTCCGACGACAGCCTGACGATGCCCCGCATCCGCCACGCGTCCGAGACGGACGAGGGCGGCCGGGGGCTGCAGCTCGTCGCCTCGCTGTCCCAGCGGTGGGGCACCCGTTACACGCCCAACGGCAAGTGCATCTGGACGGCGCAGCAGTTGCCGGACCCCGACGCACGCCCGCCGCTCCTGGGCCTGGAGCCTTTCGACGCGGACGCGGTACCGCCCCTCGACTGACGGTGGGGGCAGGGCGACTGCCGCTGATGGCAGGCGTGTTGCCGGAAGGGCGACCGCCGGGCCGGTCCCCCGGAGGCATGGTGTGACACGTCTGTGACAGTCGGCGGACAGCGTCATGACGTCGGCGCGCAAGGGTGGTCCATAGAGGGCAAAACGCCCCAATCGGACATCCACCTCCTGCTTCCGAGGGCGTGAGCAGGGACGACAGCCGCCGAAGGACACCCGATGAGCTCCGCACCCACCACGCCCCAGCCCGGCACCGACACCGCCGAGATCCCCGGCACCGGGACCGAGGTCCCCGAACTCGCCCCCCGCGAACGCGAGACCCTCCGCCACATCGCCGCGGGCCGCACCTACCTCCAGACCGCCCGCCACATGGGACTGTCCAAGCACACCGTCGACGCCTACCTGCGCCGCATCCGCGCCAAACTCGGCATCTACAGCACCGCCGAACTCACCCGCACCGCCATCGCACTCGGCCTGTGAGCGCCAGGGCCTCGTCCGCCGGCGCGGTCAGGACCGGCCGAAGCCGCTGAGGAACGCGTCCACCACGAGGTCGGCCGCCTTCGGGGGCTCCACGTCGGGAAAGCGGTGGGAGACGGTGTCCACCAGTTGGTCGAGGACCGCCCGCACCCACTCCGGGGCGGCATCGGGGCGCAGATACCCCTCGTCCACGGCGCGCCGCAGGAAGGCGTCCAGGCGCGCGCTCTGCACCGCACGCCGGCGGTCGGCGTCGGGGTCCTGCCGCATCATGCGGCGCGTGTCGAGCGGCCACTCGCGGCTGACCGGGACGATCCCCTCCACGTAGCGGTGCAGGGCGACGGCCACGGGCGCCTCCATGAGCCGCGCCTCGTCCAGAACGCGCTCGGCGGAGTCGAGTTTCGCGTGAAAGACGGCACTGAGCAGCGCTTCTCGCGTGGCGAACCGGCGGTGGACGGTCGTCCGGTCCACCCGGGCGGCACTGGCGATGGCCGACATCGAGGTACCGGGGTCCTCGGCCAGCAGCCGGGCCCCGGTGCGCAGGACCACGGCGAGGTTACGTGCGGCATCGGCTCTCATGATGGCGCTCATGCTAGCAGCGAGTCGCAATTAGACGTACATCACCATCGTGGTCGCTGCAAAAGGATGGAGTACTGCTACATTGGTGTTGCAGTTAGTCGACGAGCTTCCACAGCTTCCGCGGTTCGGCCCATCGGCCCGGGAGCGCTCGTCACAGGACAGGAGGAACGTTCCATGGCACGTACGTGGCTGATCACCGGTGGTTCCCAGGGCCTCGGCAGGGCCCTCGCGGTCGCGGCGCTGGAGGCGGGCGACCAGGTCGCGGTGACCTCGCGCAGGCCGGAGGCACTGACGGAACTGGCGGAGGCGCACCCCGAGCGGTTCCAGAGCCTCGCGCTGGACGTCACCTCGCCCACGGAGGCCCGGAAGGTGGTCGCCGCGGTGGTCGAGCGCTTCGGCCGTCTCGACGTCGTGGTCAACAACGCGGGCTACGCCACCACCGGCACGGTCGAGGACTTCCCGGAGGACGAGTTCCGGGCGCAGATCGAGGCGAACCTCTTCGGGGTCGTCAACGTGACGCGGGCGGCGCTGCCCGTCCTGCGCGGCCGGCGTTCGGGACACTTCGTGCAGGTCTCGTCCGTCGGCGGCCGCGTCGGCGGCACGCCGGGCCTCAGCGCCTACCAGACCGCCAAGTTCGCGGTCGCGGGCTTCTCCGAGGTCCTGGCGAACGAGGTCGCCCCGCTCGGCATCAAGGTGACCATCGTGGAGCCGGGCGGCATCCGTACCGGCTGGGCCGCCGGCGCGGCGCTGACCTCCGGCCCGATCGGCGCCGACTACGAGCAGACCGTCGGGCGGTGGCAGGAGCGGTTCGCGGCCTACAGCGGCAACGAACCCGGTGACCCGGCCCGCATGGCCCGGGCGATCGTCGACGTGGTGGGCGCCGAGGAGCCCCCGCGCCGCCTGCTCCTCGGCGCCGACGCCCTGGAGATCGCGCTGAGCGCGGAGGAGGCACGACTCGCGGAGGCCAGGGCCTGGGCTCACGTGAGCCGCTCCACGGACCACCCGGCCGCACCCCGCTCCGCCTGACGCTCACCCCCGCCTGCACCCGCCCCTCTTCGCCTTTGCCCCATCGCCAGGAAGACATAACCGATGATCATTCGCGACAGCCTCTACATCGGCGGCTCCTGGGTGACCCCCAGCGACCCGGAGCCCCTCCTCGAGATCCGCTCCCCCCACGACCAGTCCGTCCTCGGCCGCGTGGCCCAGGCGGCCGACGCGGACGTGGACGCGGCCGTTGCCGCGGCGCGTGAGGCCTTCGACAACGGGCCGTGGCCGCGCTCGGACCCCAAGGAGCGGCAGGAGGTGATCCGCAGGGTCAACGCGCTGCGCGAGGCCCGGGCCGACGAGATCGCCGCGACCATCTCCGCGGAGAACGGTTCGGCGGGCTGGTTCACCAAGGCCGGCCAGCCGTTCCTGACCCGCCAGGTCGAGGCCTACCTCAAGGCCGCCGGCGAACTCGGCTGGGAGGAGGTCCTCGAACCCTCCGACCCCTCGGTGGACTTCGACACCGTCGTCAGGCGCGAGCCGATCGGCGTGGTCGCCGCGGTCATCCCGTGGAACTCGCCCTTCTCCGCGGCCACGGCGAAGCTGACCCCGGCCCTGCTGGCCGGCAACACCGTGGTGCTGAAGGTCTCCCCGGAGAACTCGCTGAGCATGACGCTGCTGGCGGACCTCTTCCACGAGGCGGGTCTCCCCGAGGGCGTGCTCAGCGTCCTCCCGGCGGACCGGGAGACCAGCGAGCACCTCGTCTCGCACCCGGACGTCGACAAGATCGCCTTCACCGGGTCGACCCGCGCCGGCCGGCGCATCGCCTCGATCGCCGGCGAGCAGCTCAAGCGGGTCAGCCTCGAACTGGGCGGCAAGTCCGCGGCCGTCATCCTGGACGACGCCGACCTCCCCGCCGTGATGCAGGGGCTGCGCTTCGGCTCCCTGGCGAACAACGGCGAAGCCTGCATCCTGCAGTCCCGGATCCTGGCGCCGCGCAGCCGCTACGAGGAGGTCGTCACGGCCCTGAAGGAGATGGTGGAGTCGCTGAAGGTCGGCGACCCCTCCGAGCCGGACACTTTTATCGGCCCCATGATCCGCCGCGATCAGCAGCAGCGAGTGATCGACTACATCAAGCTGGGCATCCAGGAGGGCGCCCGGCTGGTGACCGGCGGCCCCGAGGTACCGCAGGGGCTGGAGCGGGGCAACTACGTCACCCCCACCGTGTTCGCCGACGTCGACAACGGCATGCGCATCGCCCAGGAGGAGATCTTCGGCCCCGTGCTGGTCGTGATCGCCTACGACGACGAGGACGACGCGGTGCGGATCGCCAACGAATCCGACTACGGCCTGTCGGGAGGCGTCTGGACCTCGAGCCCGGAGCGCGCGCTGGAGATCGCCCGCCGGCTGCGCACCGGGACCGTGACCCTGAACGGCTCCCCGGTGAGCTTCGACGGGCCCTTCGGCGGATTCAAGGCCAGCGGCATCGGCCGCGAGTACGGATCGGTGGGCCTGACCGGCTACGTCGAGCACAAGACGATCACCCGCCGGCGGTGACCGCGGACGAGCCGGGCCCGGAAGGTGAGAGGCGCCCCGGGCCCGGCGGTCTCCGGTCGGGGCGGCACGGACGGGTCAGAAGT
>NZ_CBDRCM010000033.1:0-85312 GCF_965342435.1 Actinacidiphila sp. bgisy160
CCCCGCGCGTGCTGGGAGAATTGCCGTGTGCAGGACGACGAACGCATACCCGTTACCCAGGACGTGGACTTCGGCGCGGCCAGGCTCCTGCCGGACGTGGACCGGCCGGCCGGCTGGCTGCTCACCGTCGAGGGGGCCCCGCAGTCGTACGTGGACCTCGACGACCCCACCTACCTGGAGTTCGAGTACGCGCGGCGCCTCGCCCACGTGCTGGACGAGGCCGCGCCCGAGGGCACGCCGCTCGACGTGGTGCACCTGGGCGGCGGCGCCCTGACGCTGCCCCGCTACACCGCCGCGACCCGGCCCGGCTCGCGGCAGAGGGTCGTGGAGGCCGACCGGGCGCTCGCCGCGCTGGTCGCCACCCGGCTCCCGCTCGGTCCGTGCGGCGACGGCGTGGCGATCACGACGGACGACGCCCGTGCCTGGCTCGAGGGCGCCCCGGACGCCTCGGCGGACGTCGTCGTGGCGGACGTCTTCGGCGGTTCACGGGTGCCGGCGCACCTGACCTCGTACGAGTTCCTCACCGAGGCGGCCCGGGTGCTGCGCCACGGCGGGCTGTACCTGGCGAACCTCGCCGACTCGGCGCCCTTCGGCTTCCTGCGGCCGCAGATCGCGGGCCTGCGCGAACTGTTCGGCGAGGTGTGCCTGATCGCCGAGCCCGGGGTGCTGCGGGGCCGCCGCTTCGGCAACACCGTGCTGGCCGCGAGCCGCGCCCCGCTGCCGGTGGACCGGATCGCGCGGCGCACCGCTTCCGACGTCTTCCCGGCCCGGGTGGTGGACGGCGACGCGCTGGAGGTGTTCGGCCGGGGGGCACGGCCGGTCTACGACAAGGACGCGGTGCCCTCGCCGATCCCGCCCGACGGTTCCTTCGGCGTCGGCTGACCGCCCCGGGCGACCGTCCGTCCGGCCTCGGGGTCGTCGACGCGCCGCAGCCGCCGCACCTCGGGCAGGGTGAGCACCGCTCCCGTGAGCAGCACCGTCAGTCCCGCGCAACCCCACAACGCCCCGTACAGGCCGAGGGCGTCGGCGGCCGGGCCCGCCAGGGCCGTGCCGATGGGCATCATGGAGACCGAGCCGAACCAGTCGTAGGCCGCCACACGGGAGAGCTTGTCCTCGGGGATCTCCTGGTGCAGCGCCATCATCCAGGCCACGCCGAACACCTCGATCGACAGGCCCGCGACCAGCATCGCGCAGGCCAGCAGCGGCACCGGGAGCGCCAGGGCCAGCGCGGCGGCGGGCAGCGAGAACGGGAAGACGCAGAGCACCCCGGCGAGCAGGATGCGGCGCGGCCGCCAGCGGAGCATCAGCAGGCCGCCCAGCAGGTTCCCGACGCCGAACGCGGCCAGGGCCGCGCCCCACGGCCCGGCGCCGCCGAGGTGCTCCCGGGCGACGAGCGGCCCGTACACGGCGTCGGCGGCCGTGATCACGGCGTTGACGACCGAGAACTGCACCACGATGCCCCACAGCCAGCGCCGCGAGACGAACTCCCGCCAGCCCTCGCGCAGATCGCCCAGCAGACCGCCGCCGCGCCGCTCCGCGCGGTCGCGCAGCGCCGCCGGGGACACCCGCAGCAGCGCGCGCAGTCCCGCCGCCACCGCGAAGCACGTCGCGTCCACCGCCAGCACCCAGCCCGGTCCCGCGAGGGCGACCAGCGCCCCGGCGAGCGCGGCACCGCCGACGTTCGCCCCGTTGACACCGAGCCGGAACACCGCGAAGGCGCGGCTCGCGTGGGCCGTGTCGACGGTCGACAGCAGCATGCCCTCGTTGGCGGGGGCGAAGAAGGCCTGCCCGGTGCCGCCCAGCGCGGAGAGCACCGCCATGTGCCAGATCTCGGCCCGGCCGGTCAGGACCAGGACCGCGAACAGGCCCTGCGAGACCGTGTTGAGGCAGTTGGCCGCGACCATGACCCGGTGCCGCGGCAGGCGGTCCGCGACCGCGCCGCCGATGAGCAGGAAGACGACCAGCGGCACCGTGCGCGCGGCGGCGACCAGGCCGATCTCCGTACCGCCGCCACCGGCCTGCAGGACCGCGAACGCCGACGCGACGACGGCGCCGGAGGCACCGAGCCCGGTCACGAAGGCGGAGGCGGCCAGGAGCCGGAAGTTGCGGCCGGCCCAGTCCGGGAAGCGCGGCCGGTGGGAGACGTCGCGTATCACCAGGGGACTATCGTCGCCGGGCCGGTCTTTGGCAAACCGGTTTCCGGGCCGGCGGCGGGGTGGGCTGCGACCTCAGCCGACCAGCCGGACGCTGTCGCGGACCTTCGCCACCGTTCCGGCGTCGAGCGCGCCCGCGTAGCCGCTGTCCACGATCATCAGCCAGGACCGGACCTCCTTGTCCCTGCCGAGGAAGGTGAAGCTGTACGAGGTGCCGTCGGCCGCGCACTTGCCCTTCATGCCGGTCGCGCGCGTCGAGGCGACCCAGCCCCGCACGCCCTGGGCGTTGGTGTAGGCACGGGGAGCGGTCTCGGTGAGTTTGGTGCCGCCCTCCTTCTTGTACTTGCCGTACGCCCAGTTGTAGGACTCGTTGGCGGCCTCGGTCTTCAGGCTCTTGGCGCCCTTGCCGCCCTTCACGCCCGCGAGGCCGCGCTCGTCGGTGCCGCACCACTTCTCGTCGAGGACGGCCGCGCCACCGGTGACGACGCGGTTGTTGTCCCACTCGTAGCCGATGAGCAGGCCCTGCGGCTTGACCGTCCAGTCCTTGGGGACGTCGTAGGCGACGCCCATGTCACTGCGCACGACGGTCTGCCAGCCGGGGACGACCGGTTCGACGGTGTCCTCGCCGGGGTTGCCACGGGCGTCGTCCGGGCCCGGGCCCTCCTCGCCCGACGTCGCCGAGGGCGGGGGGGCGGTGGAGTCCGGGGCGCTCTCGGAGGCGGCCGGCGAGGCGCTGACGGACGGCCCCGCCTGCGGGCTCTCTTCGCCGCCGTTGAGCTTCACGGCGGCCAGCACACCGGCGGCGACCACCGCCACGGCGGCCACCACCGACACCGCGATCGCCGCGCCCCGCCGCCCGCCGGGCGGCTTCGGCACCCCAGGCCCCGGCGGCGGCCCCCACATCTGCGGTGGCTGCTGGTAGGCGGGGTGCTGCTGCGGCTGGTGCGGGGAGGGCTGCTGCTGGTGCCCCCACTGGGGCTGGTTCTGCGGGGGCTGCTGCGGATCCTGCCGTCCCCCCGGCTGCTGCTGTCCTGGCCACATGGCTCGAAACACTAGGGGCTGAGCGGTCGCGGTTCCACGGAAGCGTTGATTACTTGCTGGTAACATCCGGCCATGTCCGAGACGTCGGGGATCGGTCCGTCCAGCGGGCGTGCCGCGCCGACGCCCCCGCCGCGAGGAGCGCACGCGACTCCTCGCGGCCGCGGGTCTGCAGGGCACGGCAGTTGGGGCACGGCGCGACCAAGGGCCGGAACCCGTGGCCGCGGAGCAACAGTTCGCCGCCGACCCCGCCGGCTCCTGCCTCGCGCGCACGGGCTCGGCAACGGCTGTGACCTCAGCCACGTGGACCCTCCCGCATCCCGGTGCCCGGCGCGGTGGCCGACGCGGGCGGCACGGGGGGTGCGCCCGGTCGGCTACGCTGCAACGACGTGCGCGCGTGTGCGCGCCGACCGACATCCGACCGCCCGAGGGGGAGGAAGCGGCCTTGCACGTCCAGGAGTGGCTCGGCACGATCCCGCCGGTCAGCGTCTACCTGCTGGTGGGCCTCGTGATCGGCCTGGAGAGCCTGGGCATCCCGCTGCCGGGCGAGATCATCCTCGTCAGCTCCGCCCTGCTGGCCTCCCAGGGGCACGTGGACCCGTGGGTGGTGGGCGTCTGCGCCTCGGCCGGGGCGATCGTGGGCGACTCGATCGGCTATGCCATCGGCCGCCGCGGCGGGCGGCCGCTGCTGGACCGCCTGGGGCGGCGCTTCCCCAAGCACTTCTCACCGGCGCACATCGCGACCGCCGAGGCGTCGTTCACGCGCTGGGGCATGTGGGCGGTGTTCTTCGGGCGCTTCGTGGCGCTGCTGCGGATCTTCGCGGGCCCGCTGTCGGGCGTGCTGAAGATGCCGTACTGGAAGTTCCTCACCGCCAACGTCCTCGGCGGCATCGTGTGGGCGGGCGGCACCACGGCCGTCATCTATTACGTGGGCATCGTCGCCGAGCCGTGGCTCAAGCGCTTCTCGTGGCTCGGCCTGGTGGCCGCCGTGCTGATCGGGCTCGGCTCCTTCCTCATCGTGCGCCGCCGGGCCAAGGCCGCGGCGCAGGCCCACGAGGCCGCGCCCGAGGCGGACGCCGTGGCGGCGGTCACCACCGACTGAGCGGCCGGGTCCGGGGCGGTCAGTCCCGGGCGAAGGCGGCCCGGTGGGCGTCGGCGAGACCGACGTAGTGCTCGGCGTTGATCCGCACCATCTCCCGCTCTTCCGAGGTGAGCCCACGGCGCACCTTCGCCGGTACGCCCGCCACCAGCGAGCCCGGGGGCACCCGCATCCCCTGGGGGACGAGCGCGCCCGCCGCGACGAGCGAGCCGGTGCCGATGTGCGCGCCGTTGAGGACCGTCGCGCCCATGCCCACCAGCACGTCGTCCTCGACGACGCAGCCGTGCAGCACCGCGTTGTGGCCCACCGTGACGCCCGCGCCGATCACCGCCGGGAAACCGGGGTCGGCGTGCACCGTGGAGTTGTCCTGGATGTTGCTCCCCGCGCCGACGCTGATCGACTCGCAGTCGCCGCGCAGCACCGCGTGGTACCAGACGCTCGCGCCGGCCGCCATCGTCACGTCGCCCAGCACCACCGAGGTCGGCGCGGTGAATGCGGCGGGGTCCAGCCGGGGCGTGCGTCCGGCGACGTCCGCGATCAAGGCTCTGTCCGTCATGGGGATCACCGTAGTCCGGTGATTGCGCCGATCGCGTGGCGGGTAGCGCGTACTGCGTGCTGAAGTTCTCCGACGAAGTGATCATCGCGCTGGAAACCGGTACCCCGGTCGTCGCCCTGGAGTCGACGATCATCTCCCACGGTCTGCCCCGCCCCCGCAACCACGAGGTGGCGCTGGAGCTCGAGGCCGCCGTGCGCGAGGCCGGCGCCGTCCCCGCGACGATCGCGGTGCTGGACGGTGTGCCGTGCATCGGGCTCGACGGGAAGGGCCTGGAGCGCGTCGCCGGCGACGAGGGGATGCGCAAGCTCGGCCACCGCGACCTGCCCGTCGCCGTCGCCACCGGCGCCAGCGGCGCCACCACCGTCTCGGCCACGGCCTTCCTCGCCGCCCGCGCCGGGCTGCGGGTCTTCGCCACCGGCGGACTGGGCGGTGTGCACCGCGGCTGGACCGAGGAGCAGGACGAGTCCGCCGACCTGCGGCTGCTCGCCGGCACCCGGATCACCGTCGTGTGCGCCGGTGTGAAGTCGATCCTCGACGTGCCCGCCACCCTGCAGCGACTGGAGACCCTCGGCGTCACCGTCGTGGGCTACGGGACGACCGAGTTCCCCGGCTTCTACCTCAGCAGCTCGGGGCAGCCCGTGGACTGGACGGTCCGCACACCCGACGAGGCCGCCCGCGTCATGGCCGCCCAGGACGACCTCGACGGCCCGCCCTCCGCCGTGATCCTCGCCAACCCGTTGCCGCAGGACGAGCAACTCGACCCGGCGCTGCACGACCGCGTGCTGGCGCAGGCACTGGCCGCCGCCGAACGCGAGGGCGTCACCGGGCAGGCCGTCACACCGTTCCTCCTCGGGCACCTCGTCGAGCACACCGGCGGGGCCAGCCTGGAGGCGAACCTCGCCGCGGTGCGCGGCAACGTCCGCCTCGCCGCCAAGGTCGCCGTCGCGTGGGCGGAACGCGGCGCACATCACATCTGATCGCCCGGCCGCGCCCCCGCCCCCTCGGTACGGTGAGCGGGTGCCGAAGAACGAGAACCTGTTCTCCTCCGCGGCGGCTTGGCGCCGCCGCGCCGTCTCGCGCCTGGTGCACCGGGGCTGGCGGTGGGTCCAGAGCGCGGGCGCCGTCTCCGCCGACCGCCCCGGCCCGCTTCGCTTCGGCCGGATCGGCGCGGGCACCCGGCTGGCGTTCCCGCAGGGGACGATCTTCGGCGAGCGGTGGATCCACCTCGGCGAGTGCTGCATCATCGGCGAACAGGTCACCCTGACGGCCGGGATGATGCCCGGCCTCGACCTCGGACCCGACCCCGTCGTCCGGCTCGGCAACGGCGTCGTCCTCGGCCGCGGCAGCCACGTCATCGCCTCCCGGCCGGTCGTGTTCGGCGACGACGTCTTCTGCGGGCCGTACGTGTACGTCACGAGCGACAACCACTCCTACGACGACCCGCACGAGCCGATCGGCCGGCAGTGGCCGCGTTCGGCGCCCGTCGAGATCGGGTCGGGGAGCTGGCTCGGCGCCGGCGCGGTGATCCTGCCGGGGGCGCGGATCGGGCGGAACGTCGTCGTCGCGGCGGGGGCCATCGTGCGGGGCGAGGTCCCCGACCACTCGGTGGTGGCGGGCGCGCCGGCCCGGGTCGTCCGGCGCTGGACGCCCGAGCGGGGCTGGGAGCCGCCGCTGCGCACCCCGGCGCCGCGGCCGATCCCCGCCGGCGCGACGCACCAGCAGCTGGCCGCGCTCGCGGGGCTGGAGCCGGAACTCCTCGCGGGGCTGGAGCAGAAGCTCACCTCCGAGGCCTGACCGGACGGCCGTCCGGCGCTTCTTGCCGAATCGGCATGGAACTTTGCCCCCCGCCGGCGGCCGGGGCGATCGTGCCACCATGGACGAGAACAAGAGCGACAGCAGCGACAACGGCCTCGGGGCGCCGGGCGGGGTGTGGGACGTGGTGGTCGTCGGGGGAGGAGCGGCCGGACTGTCCGGCGCGCTGACCCTGGCACGGGTACGGCGGTCGGTACTGGTGATCGACGCGGGCGAGCCCCGCAACGCCCCGGCCGCCGCGGCGCACGGACTGCTGGGACGCGACGGCATCGCCCCGCTGGAACTGCTGCGGAAGGGGCGGGAGGAGGTCGCCTCCCACGGCGGCCGCGTCGTGGCCGGCCGCGTCACGGGCATCCACCGCGACGGCGGTCACTTCGTCGTCGAGTGCGGGGACGGGCGGCGGGCGGCGGCCCGGCGGGTGCTGGTGACCTCCGGCCTGGTCGACGAGCTGCCGGACCTGCCGGGACTCGCGGAGCGGTGGGGCAGGGACGTGGTGCACTGCGTGTTCTGCCACGGCTGGGAGGCCCGGGACACCGCCATCGGGGTCCTCGGGAGCTTCCACCAGGCCCTGCTGTTCCGGCAGTTGTCCGAGGACGTGACGCTGTTCCTGGGCCCCGGCACTGATCTGACGCATGATCAGTGGGAACAACTCGCCGGACTGGGTGTCGGCGTGGTCGAGGGCGCCGTGAGCGGTCTGGAGACCGACGGCGCGGACCGGCTGGCGGGGGTGCGCCTGGACTCCGGGCACGTGGTGCCCGTCCGCGTGCTCGCGGTCGCCCCGCGCTTCACGGCCCGGGCGTCCTTCCTCGGCGACCTCGGTCTGGCGGTGCGGGAACATCCCGCGGGCTTCGGGGAGTACCTCGCGGTGGACGCCTCCGGCTTCACGGGTGTCGACGGCGTGTGGGCCGCGGGGAACGTGAGCGACCTGATGGCGGGCGTTCCGGCCGCCGCCGCGGCCGGGACGACCGCGGCAGCGGCCGTCGTCATGGACCTGCTGGCGGCCGACGCCCGCGCGGCCGCCCGGGCGCGCGGGGCCGGCGACGCCGAGGTGTTCGGCGGACGGATGGAGGCGGAGGTGACGCGGCGCGTGCTCGGTACGCGAGCGCACGGCGTGGATCCACTGCAGGGGGCCTGACCCCCGGTCGCGCCGGTCTCAGGCGGTGCGGGCCCGCAGATGGGCCCGCTCGCCCTGCCGCCCGAACAGGACGAGCAGTTCGACGGGGTGCTCGCCGTCGGGGCCGAGCCAGTGCGGCACATGGGTGTCGAACTCGGCGGCCTCGCCCGGTTTGAGGACCACGCGCCGGTCGCCGAGGAGCAGCAGCAGACGGCCGGCCAGGACGTAGACCCACTCGAAGCCCTCGTGGGTCTTCAACTCGGGCTCCGTGCCCGGGAGCGGCGGGATCAGCAGCTTGTGCGCCTGGATCCCGCCCGGCCTGCTCAGCGGCACGTACGTCAGCCCGTCGCGGGTGACCGGCCGGAGGTGGATCCGGGGATCGCCGGTGCGGGGCGCGCCGACGAGTTCGTCCAGCGGCACCGCGTAAACCTCCGCCAGGGTCAGCAGCAGCTCCAGCGTCGGCTTGCGGCTGCCGCCCTCGAGACGGGACAGGGTGCTCTCGTTGATCCCCGTCCGCCCGGCCAGCTCCGCGAGCGTCATCCCGCGCCGGCGCCGCAGCTCCCGCAGCCGGGGCCCGACGGCGTCCAGCACCTCTTTCCTCGTGACTCCCACACACCCAGGTTGCCGAAACGGCACGGGGTATTGCAAACCCGGCAACCGGTGGGTGAGCCGGGGCGGCGCGAACGCCGCTGCCCGAGGGGGCGAGGGCGCGCGGCCGGATCGTGGGAACCGTTGGCCGCGACGCCCGCGGGGCCCGCGTCCCACAGCGACCCGGCGCGCTCCGCCGCGCAGAGACGGCGAGGGCCGCGGCCCGCGGCGACGTCGCGGGCGTGCCGGACGACCAGCGGTGGGAAGCGCCCGGTCACCGGCGCCGGACGCCTCCGCCGTCAGGGTCGTGAACACCGCTTGCCGCTGCGCCACCCCCACCGCGGTCGTGGCGACGCCGTCCGCGCCGGGTCCGCGGGCCGCACGGCGCCCGCGGCGTGGCAGCGGGACGGCGGGGACGACGCCGGCCGCCTCCGTCCTCGCCGTCCCAACCATGAGACGGCACGCCCGCCAACTCCCGGGATTTGTTAGCGTTCCGGACATGCGCGCACCCATCGGCACCTTCACCGACGTCCACCCCGCCGTGAAGCGGCAGGACCTGCTGCCGGCCCCCGTCGCCGCCGCACTGAGCGCCTGGAGCGGGCAGGTGCCCGTCGAGGAGCTGCTGCTGGTCGACACCGACCCCGAGAAGGCCGACACCGCGGTCTTCGCCGAGACGTACGGGGTCGGCCTGGAGCAGTCCGCGAACTGCGTGGTCGTCGCGGGCAAGCGCGGCGCGGAGGTCACGCTCGCCGCCTGCGTCGTCCTCGCCACCACGCGGGCCGACGTCAACGGCCTCGTGCGGCGTCACCTCGGCGTCCGCAAGGCCTCGTTCGCGCCGATGGACACCGCCGTGGGCGAGAGCGGCATGGAGTACGGCGGCATCACCCCGATCGGGCTGCCCGCCGCCTGGCCGCTGCTGGTGGACGCGTCGGTCGCGGACACCCCGTACGTGATCATCGGAAGCGGCCGCCGGCGCGGCAAGCTGCTCGTGCCCGGCAAGGCGCTGGCGTCGCTGCCCGGTGTGGAGCTGCTGGAAGGGCTGGGACTCCCCGCGTGACGGAGCTGCTGGACCGCCTGGAGCGCTACTACGACGCCGTGCCCCGCGCGGGCGCCCGCGCCGAGGAGCACGGACCGCTCACCCTCTTCGTGCGTGAGGGCGTCGGCTGGCCTTTCTACGCCCGCCCGGCGCTTGGTACGGACGGCCCCGTGGCCAGGGCCGACGTGGACCGGGTCCGGGCCCGCCAGCGCGAGTTGGGCGTCCCCGAGTGCTTCGAGTGGGTCGCGGAGACCACGCCCTCACTGCGCGAGGCGGCGCTGGCGTCCGGCCTCGATGTGCACGAGCACCCGCTGATGGTGCTCGATCCGCTCGCCCCGCCCCCGTTGCTGCCGGAACTCCCCGCGGACGTCAGCGTACGACTGCTCGCGCCCGGCGATCCGGCGCTGCCCACCGCGCTCACCGTCCCCCACCTGGCCTTCGCGCAGCCCGGCACGGGCATCGGCACCGCCGGGCGGGCGGAACTGTCCGCGGCGCTCCCGCTGCACGCCGCCCCGGGCCTCGTGGCGACCGCGGAGGCCCGCGTCCGGGCCGGCCTCACCGTGCACGCGGCGGCTGTCGAGGGCGGCACCGCGCTGTGCGCGGGCCAGTACAACCCCGTGGGCGAGGTCTGCGAGATCGTCGGCGTCGGCACCCTGCCCAGCGCCCGCCGCCGCGGGCTGGCCCTCGCGGTCACCGGCGCCCTCGTCGCCGACGCCCGCGAACGCGGGCTGACCACGGTGTTCCTCTCGGCCGGCGACGAGGACGTCGCCAGGATCTACGCCCGGCTCGGCTTCCACAGGGTCGCCACGGCGCTCATCGCGGAGCCGCCCCTCCGCTGACCCGCTCTCCGCCGGCCGGCCGCCGCGACAGGTCCAGCGACAGCGGGATCGAGTGCTCCGCGAAACCGAGGCTGCGGTACAGGGGTTCGGCCTCCGGGGTGGCGTGCAGATCGACCCGGGTCACGCCCTGCTCCGCGAACCACGCGAGCAGCGCCTCCGTCGTCGCCCGCGCGTACCCCAGGCCGCGGTGGCGGGTGTCGGTGCAGACGTTGAAGACGAAACCGAACCGGCCCGCCGGGTGCCCTGGCGCGGGCAGCCGCTCCTCGACCAGGCCCACCGCGCACGCCGCCAGGTGCGGCCCGTCCGCGACCGCGGGATCGCCGTCCACCACGAACGCCCCCAGCAACCGCCCACCGCCCCCGGCGAGCTGCTCGCGGGCCCGCTCCTCGGCGGCGGCCTCCCAGGGGCCGGGTTCGTCCCGGCCGCTCATGGCCAGGAAGATCAGCCGCCGCAGCCGTACCAGCTCGGCGGCGTCATCGGGTCGGGCAGGACGTACGAAACCGGGCATGTGCGCACGCTACAACAGGTGATCAGGCCGTACACAGCGGATTGACGGCGCATCCGCATGCCCGCCCCGGCAGGCGCCCGCCCCCCAGGCACGGTCGCCACACCCCTGCACTGGGCCGAACCGGACGACCCCGCCCTCGGCCCCCGCCGCTGGACCGCGCGGACCCTCCCGGACCGACTCGACAAGGACGGCGGCCCCTGAAAGGGGCTCGGCACCTGCCGCCGCGCCCTCGGTCCGGCACTGCGGCGGCCGGCGGAGCTGGAGGAGGCCGAGAAGCCCGGCGGCTGACGCCGGTTATCCGAGCCGGGGGATCTCGATCGCGGGGCAGCGGTCCATGACCATCAGCAGCCCCGCGTCCCGGGTGCGCTCGTACGCGGCCCCGTCGATCACGCCGAGCTGGTACCAGACGGCCTTCGCGCCGATCGCGACGGCCTCTTCCGCGACGGCGCCGGCCAGGCCGGAGTTGACGAAGACGTCCACCACGTCGACCGGGAACGGGATGTCGGCCAGTGAGGCGTAGCCCTGCTCGCCGTGCACGGTCTCGGCCTTCGGGTGCACCGGCACCACGCGCTTGCCGTAGCGCTGCAGCACCGCGGCGACGCCGTACGCCGCCCGCGAGGCGTTGTTGGACAGCCCCACCACCGCCCACGTGTTCCCGAGGCCGGTCAGGATCTCCCGCACCGCCGCGTCGTCCTCGTGCACGTCGTCCTCCCTCGATCCGGTCCGCAGCAGTCAACCAGAGGACGCACCTGACTGTTCCCGTAGGGTGGCGGGGTGGTGGAGCGGTATCTGACGATCGGGCGCGAGCACGTCCACGAGAGCGAGATCAAGCGCTCGCGGTTCCTGTGCGCCCTGGCGCCGGTCTCCAGTGAGGACGCGGCGCAGGAGTTCATCGCCCGCGTCCGCAAGGAGCACGCCGGGGCGACGCACAACTGCTTCGCGTACGTGATCGGCGCCGAGGGCCGGATCCACAAGGCGAGCGACGACGGGGAGCCGGGCGGCACCGCCGGCACCCCCATGCTGCAGGTGCTGCTGCGCCGTGAGGTCCGCGACGTCGTCGCCGTCGTCACCCGCTACTACGGTGGCATCCAGCTCGGCGCGGGCGGCCTGGTCCGCGCCTACGGGGGCGCGGTCTCGGCGGCGCTCGACGACCTCGGCACGATCGAACGGCAGAAGCTCGCCCTGGTCACCGTCGTCGCCGACCACCAGCGGGCCGGGCGCATCCAGAACGACCTGCGCGCCGCCGGGCGCGCCGTGCGCGGGGTCACCTACGGCGCGGTGGACGTGCGTATCGAGCTGGGCGTGCCGGAGGAGGAACTGGCCGCATTCCGGACCTGGCTCGCCGACGCCTCCGCAGGGACCGCGCGCGTCGAGGTGTCGGGCAGCGCCTTCGTGGACGTGTGACCGGGTCCGGGCCCGGAAGGCGGTGCTCCGAGGAAGTGGCCGGCCTCGGTCAACCGCCGCCCGGGGCCGCGCCCCCGATGTCCCGGCAGCAGCCGTATCCGGTCGATCCACTGTTCCGAGCCTCGCGCGGGCCGCGGCTCGGCGCCCGGATCGCCGACCGCCGGGCCGGGCAGCACGTGGTCATCGCGGGCGCCCAGGGCACCGGCGCTGCGCCGAACGCCACCAGGCGCGGGCCGCCCCGGCCGCCGTCAGCAGCCAGACGGCGACCGCGAGCCACAGCAGGGCACGCCCCAGTTCGTCGAGGACGGGAAGGGCGGCGGCGTCCGCCACGACCAGGCTCGCCACCGCCGTCATCCCGAGCGGGAACACCGTGGCCCAGCGCCGGACGTCGTAGCGGGTGCGCGGCCACCGCGCCTCGGCGTACGCAAGCACCGGGAACCACAGCAGGCTCGCCGCGAGCAGGACCAGGCTCACCGTGCGCAGCGTCCCGTGCAGGCCGGGCGCCCACCCCAGGGGGCCGCGGGGATCGGCGGCGATCGTCAGCTTGGCGGCGGCGAGCGCGCTGATCGACAGCGCCCCGCCCGCGACCCAGTGGTCGCCCGCGCCCGAGCGGACCTCCCGCAGGTCGAAACGGGCCAGCGCCATGCCGTACAGCACCAGGCCGAGGAGGAAGAGCGAGAGGCCCGCCTGGCACAGCCACGGCAGCCGGTCCGGCACCGCGAGGGTGCCCGCGCCGACGGCCAGGCCCTCCGTCGCCACGCACACCAGGAAGACGGCACCCTGCAAGCCCCGTTCCCAGCGCCGGAGCACCGGCACGAGGAGCAGCGGCCAGAGTACCGCCGACAGCGTCAGCGCGACCGCCGCGGCCTCCTGCCACCCCTGCAGGGACAGACACGTGCCGAGCACACAGGTGGCCGCCACGCCCGTCAGTCCGGCAGGCGTCGACGCCTCCCGCCACCACCGCTCCCGGCCCCGGGCAAGCCGTGCGACGAACACGCCCGCGCACACCGCCCACACCGCCACGGCCAGGGCGAGCGCCGCCAGCGCGGCCCCCTCGTGCCCGGTCAGCCGCAGCCCGGCGGAGAGGATACCGGTCGCCATGACGGCCGCCCCGGCCGCGGGTGTGAGTGCGTGCACCGCCCCACGGTGGGGTCTCGCCCGGCGGCCGGTCACCCGCACACGCCGGGGTTCGCCCGTCCGGGAGCTCGGACCGCGGCCATGACGCCGGTGACCTTGCCGATGTGGTGGATCGTGGCGACATCGAGTGGCGCACCGAGCCGGCACAGCACGCGGGCCCCGCGCAGTACGCGCTCCCGCACTTCCGCCGCCGCCTCGCGCGACCTCGCGGCGCAGGGCGGTGTCGCAGGCCCGCCACACCAGGCCCATGCCGCCGCCAGTCGTTCCAGCGGTTCGAAGCGGCCGTCGATCAGTCGCCTGCCGGAGTCGCCCGCGTCATGGCGGTCATCGTACGGCTGGGCGGGGACACGGCTTGACCGACCTTGCCCGAGTTCGGACTCCCGCGACGCGCTGTCAGTGGTGCCGGATAGCCTGCTCTCGGAGCGCACGGGACCGGTGGGGACACCGGGGCCCGTGCGGAGCATGCGGAAAGCGAGCCGGAGGAACGACATGCGGGCGGGAGAGCCACGGTGAGGTTGCTGCACACCTCCGACTGGCATCTGGGGCGGTCCTTCCACCGGGTCGGACTGCTCGACGCCCAGGCGGCGTTCATCGACCACCTGGTGGCGACGGTGCGGGCGGAGCGCGTCGACGCCGTCCTCGTCGCCGGTGACGTCTACGACCGGGCGCTGCCGTCGCTGCCCGCCGTCGAGCTCTTCGACGACGCGCTGCACCGGCTCGCGGCCCTCGGCGTGCCCACGGTGATGATCTCCGGCAACCACGACTCCGCCCGCCGGCTGGGCGTGGCCTCCGGCCTGATCGACCGCGCCGGGATCCACCTGCGGACCGACCCGGCCGGCTGCGCCACGCCGGTCGTGCTGGCCGACGGGCACGGGCCGGTCGCCCTGTACGGCCTGCCCTACCTCGAACCCGCCCTGGTGCGTGAGGAGTTCACTCTCGACCGGGCCGGGCACGCCGAGGTGCTGAACGCCGCCATGACGCGGGTCCGCGCCGACCTGGCCGCGCGCCCCGCGGGCACCCGCTCGGTCGTGCTGGCGCACGCCTTCGTCGCGGGCGGCGCCCCCAGCGACAGCGAGCGGGACATCACGGCCGGCGGCGTGGCGGCCGTGCCCGCGGGGGTCTTCGACGGCGTCGATTACGTGGCCCTCGGCCACCTCCACGGCAGCCAGACGATCTCCGACCGGGTGCGCTACTCCGGCTCGCCGCTCGCGTACTCCTTCTCCGAGGCCGACCACCGCAAGAGCATGTGGCTGGTCGACCTCGGCCCCGACGGCTCCGTGGCCGCCGAGCGGGTCGACTGTCCCGTGCCCCGGCCGCTGGCCCGGCTCCGTGGCCGCCTCGAGGAACTCCTCGAGGATCCGGCGCACGAACGGCACGAGAACTCCTGGGTCGAGGCCACCCTCACCGACCCGCACCGTCCGCACGAGCCCATGGCCCGCCTGCGCAAGCGGTTCCCGCACGCCCTGGCCCTGGCCTTCGAGCCCGAACGCGTCGACGCCGGCCCCCACGCCTCGTATGCGCAGCGCCTGCGCGGCCGCTCCGACCGGCAGATCGCCGAGGACTTCGTGGCCCACGTGCGCGGCGCCGGGCCTGATGCCGCGGAGCGGGGTGTCCTGCGGGACGCCTTCGACGCGGTCCGCAACGATGCCGTACGGGCGGAGACCGACTGATGCGCCTGCACCGTCTGACCCTGACCGCCTTCGGGCCGTTCGCCGGCAGCCACACGGTGGACTTCGACGAGCTGGCCGCGGCCGGGCTGTTCCTGCTGCACGGCGCGACGGGCGCCGGCAAGACCTCCGTCCTCGACGGGGTGTGCTTCGCCCTGTACGGCGGCGTCCCCGGCAGCCGGCAGGGCAACCGGCTGCGCAGCGACCACGCCGATCAGGACACGCTCACCGAGGTCGTGCTCGACCTGACCGTGCGCGGGCGGCGGCTGGAGATCACCCGGCGCCCCGAGCAGCCCCGCCCCAAGAAGCGCGGCACCGGCTTCACGATGGAGAAGGCCGTCACCCTGCTGCGCGAGCACACGGCGGGGCAGTGGAGGGCGCTCAGCAAGTCCCACCAGGAGGCGGGCGAGGAGCTGAAGCAGCTCATCGGCATGAGCAGGGAGCAGTTCTGCCAGGTCGTGCTGCTGCCCCAGGGCGAGTTCGCCACCTTCTTGCGGGCCACCGCCACCGACCGGGCCGCCCTGCTCGGCAAGCTCTTCGACACCCGCCGCTTCAAGGCCGTCGAGGAGTGGCTGAGGGCCGAGCGGCGGGCCGCGGAGCAGCGGGTCGCCGCCGGGGACGACGAACTGCTGCGGCTCGCCGAGCGCATGGGCCAGGCCGCCGGCGACGACCCCGAGGCCCTTGCCGGGCCGTTGCCGGAGGGCGTCGCGCCCGGCGACCCCGAACTGGCCCCGCACATCCTGCGCTGGGCGGCCGTCCTGGCCACCACCGCCCGTGAACGCGCCGACATCGCCGACCTCGCGGTGACCGCCGCGGAGAGTGCGCACGAGCGGGTCCAGCGCGAGGCCGAGGCGGTACGCGAACTCGCCGTACGGCAGCGCCGGCACGCCGCGGCCGAACGCCGTGCCCACGACTTGGCCGGCGAGCGCGAGGCCCGCGCCCGCGAACAGGAGCTGCTGGAGACGGCGGAGCGGGCCGCGAGCGTGGCGCCGGCGCTGGAGCGGCGCGAGCGTGCCGCCGCCCGGCAGGCGCGTGCCGCCGCCGCGGAGCGCACCGCCCGCGCGGGCCTGCCCGCCGAGCAGTACGAGGCGGGCGCCGAACAGCTCGCGGAGTACGAGAACCGGCTCCGCGAGGAGCTGGGCGGCCTCGCCGACGCAGGCCGGGACGAGCAGCGCGCCGCCGAACTGGCCCGCGAACGCGGACGCGTGGAGCGCGAGGCGGCTGAGGACGAGCGGCTGATCGCCGACACGGCCGCCTGGCTCGACGGCTGGGAGGCCGAACGCCTCGGCCGCGAACGCGCCGTGGACGCCGCCCAGTCCGCCGCCACCCGCGCCGCCGAGCTCTCCGGGGCCCTCGACCGGGCCCGCCGCCGCCTCGACGCCGCCCGCGAACGCGACACCCACGCCACCGCGTTGCTCGCCGCGCAGAACCGGCTGCGCACGGCGCGCGACGCGGCCGCCGACGCCCGCGACCACTGGCAGGACGTCCGCGAGGCCCGCATCAACGGCATCGCCGCCGAACTGGCCGCGCAGCTCAGCCCCGGCGAGGGCTGTCTGGTCTGCGGGGCCACCGAGCACCCGCACCCCGCCCGTCCCACCGGCCGCCAGGTGGGCCGCGCCGACGAGGAGGCCGCGCAGGAGGCCCAGCAGCGGGCCGCCGCCGCCCGCGATGCCGCGCAGGAGCAGGTCGTACGCCTCACCGCGGCCCACGACGCGGCCCTGGCCGTCGCGGGGCCCGAGCCGGAGCCCGAACTCGCCGCCGCCCACGACGCGCTGGAGGAGGAGTACGCGGCGGCCGTGCGTGCCGCCGCGGAAGCGCCGCAGGCGCGCCAGGCGCTCGACCGGGCCCTCGCCGAGCACACCCGCCGCAGCGCCGATCGCGTCGAGGCCGGGAACCGGCTCGCGTCTCTCACCACCCGCCGCGAACTCCTCGACCGGGAGGACGCCGAGCTCACCGCCCGGCTGGCGCGGGCCCGTGGCCCGTACGCCACCGTCGCCGAGCGCCGCGCCCGGCTCGCGGCGGACGCCGAGCGCGCGGCGACCGCCGCCGGGGCGGCCCGCGCCGGGCAGGAGTCCGCCCGCGCGCTGAAGGAGGCCGACTCCGACCTGGCCGACGCCGCCTACAAGGCCGGTTTCCCCACGCCCGAGGCGGCGGCCGCCGCCGTGCTGCAGGAGACGGAACTGCGGCGGCTGCGGCGGCGAGCGGAGGAGTGGCGCCGCGAGGAGGCCGCGGTCACCGCCGAACTCACCGCCCTGGACCTGGCCGAGGCGGCCGCGCTGCCCCCGGCCGACCCCGAAGCGGCCCGGCGGGCCGTGGAGTCCGCCACCGCGCGGCTGCGCGAGGCCGCCGCCCGCCAGTCCGCCGCGCACACCACCCGCGACGCCCTCGGCCGGCTGCGGGCGGAGGCACTGCGCGGGACCAGGGCGCTCGCCCCGGCCCGCGAGGAGTACGCGCGGCTGCGGCGTCTCGCCGACCTGGCTACCGGAGCCGGGGAGAACACGCTCCGCATGGAGCTGGAGACCTACGTTCTCGCCGCCCGGCTGGAACAGGTCGCGGCCGCGGCCAGCGCCCGGCTGCACCGCATGTCCTCGGGGCGCTACACCCTCGTCCACACCGACGCCCGCGCCTCACGCAACGTCAAGTCGGGCCTGGGACTGATGGTCGTGGACGCCTGGACGGGCACCGAGCGCGACACCGCCACACTCTCCGGCGGCGAGACCTTCTTCGCCTCCCTGGCCCTCGCCCTCGGTCTCGCGGACGTCGTCACGGACGAGGCGGGCGGCGCCCGCCTCGACACGCTCTTCGTCGACGAGGGCTTCGGCAGCCTCGACGAGCAGGCCCTGGACGAGGTGCTCGACGTCCTCGACGGGCTGCGCGAACGGGACCGCGCCGTCGGCATCGTCAGCCACGTCGCGGAGCTCCGGCAGCGCGTACCCGCCCAGTTGCAGGTCGTCAAGGGGCAGCGGGGGTCAGCCCTGCGCCACCGCACGGCGGGCGAGCGGTGAGGAGTAGACCACGCTCGTCGTCACCGAGCCCAGGCCCGAGACACGGCCGGTGATCTCCTCCAGGTGACGCATCGAACGGGCGGTGACCTTCATGATGAAGCAGTCGTCCCCCGTCACATGGTGGGCCTCCAGGATCTCCGGGGTCGACTCCAGCAGATCGTGGAAGGGCTTGTAGTTGCCGTGCGGGTAGCGCAGCCGGACGAACGCCAGGATCGGGCGGCCGGTCCGCTCCAGGTCCACCACGGCCGTGTATGCCGTGATCACGCCCGCCTCCTCCAGCCGCCGGACCCGTTCGGTGACGGCGCTCGGGGACATCGCCACGGTACGCGCCAGCTCGGCGTAGCCGGCCCGGCCGTTGCGCTGCAGGGCGTCCAGGATGCGCCAGTCGGTGGCGTCGAGGGAATCCACGGTCATATCCCCTGACTACCAGGGAAATCCCCGGCCGGGAAGGCTTACGCCGGGGAACGGCCCTTCGAGTGGCGGCGCGCGGCTCATAGGCTTGCCGCCATGACGACACGGACAGCTCCAGCGACCACCCCCGCCCCCGTCGACAACCCCGTGCTGCGGGTGCCGCCCGCCGCGCCGGCCGAGGCCGCCGCGTACTTCGCCGCGAGCCTCGCCTTCCACGCCGACGTGTCCGACGTCGCGGCCGCCCTCGCCACGGCGGCGGAGACGGGCGCCGGCCCCGGCTTCGTCGTCGTCGACTCCCGCTCCACCCAGGCCTGGGAGCAGGGTCATGTCCCCGGCGCCGTCCACCTGCCCACCGCGGACGTCCCGCGGCTCGCCGCGGCCCTCCTCGACCGCGACGTGCCCGTCGTCGTGTACTGCTGGGGCCCCGGCTGCAACGGCGCCACCCGCGCCGCGCACGCCCTGGCGAGCGCCGGCTACCGGGTCAAGGAGATGCTCGGCGGCATGGAGTACTGGATCCGCGAGGGCTTCGCCCATGAGACGGCGGACGGCGCGCAGCGGCGCCCCGCCGACCCGTTGACCGCGCCCGTGGGCGCGGACGACTGCGGCTGCTGAGGCCGCCGCGGGGCGGCCTCAGCGGACGACGGTGACGGCCGGGCGCAGGAACCGGCGGTCCTCCGCCCCGAAGCCGGCGAGCGGCGCCGCCGCCCGCAGGACGACGTCCAGCGCGGCGTCGGCGTCGCAGGCGTAATGCCCGCTCGCCCAGGCCGCGTTGGCCTCGACCACCGCCCAGCCGTCCGCGGTGCTGCCGACGTCCACCACGACCGCGCCGGGCAGTTCCGGCACGCCGGGTGCGAACAGCCGCCCGGCGAAGCCCCGTACCTCGCCCGCCAGCGGGTCGTCGTCCAGCGGCGCCACGTCCAGGCGACCGCCGGTCGCGTAACGGCTGCCCGTCACCACCTCGCCGTCCAGCAGGAACAGCCGGTACTCGGCGGTGAACGCCACGATGTCGCTCACCAGCACGGGAGCGTCGTCGTCCACCGCGTCAGGACCGGGCAGGCCGCTGCCGTCGGGGTACACACGGGCCGGGAAGCTCTTGTCGTTCGGCGGCTTCACGAAAGCGGGCCTGCGCAGCCCGCGGGCCTCCGCCAGGGTCGTGAACTCCACCTCCCGCCCGGTCAGTTCGTACGGCAGCCGGGCCAGCCAGTCCGCGTCCGCCTCCAGCAGCCCCAGGCCCAGGTCCGTCGCCACGGCGTCGGCGAACAGCGGCCCCGCGTACAGCGACGGGCCCACCGCGTCCGCCGCGTCCTGCGGCACCCGCCACGTGGGGAGGGTGCGCGTCGCCATGCCGCGCCGGTGGGCGGCCGCGGCCAGCGCGTGGCCCGTGGCGGTCACACGGGGCGAGAGGAAGAGGGTCCGGGTCGGGGGCACGGTGTTCACGGCCCCGATGGTGGCGGAACCGGCAGGCCCCGCGACAGCGAATTACGCCGGCACACCCCGGCCGACCGGTCGCAACTCGTACGCCCACTGGGCGTCCCGGTCCGCGACCCGCCCGAAACCGGCCCGCTCCAGCACCCGTTGTGAGGCGTGGTTGCCCGGGTCGGTGGTCGCCAGCACGGTGCGCACCTCGGCACGGCTCAGCGCCCACCGGGACAGCACCAGAACGGCGTCCGTCGCCCAGCCGGCGCCGCGCGCGGACTCCGACAGGTCGTAGCCGATCTCCACCAGGCCGTCCGCGGCGGACGGCGGGCCGTGGAAGCCGATGCCGCCGAGCGCGAGCCCGTCGTCCGACCGCTGTATCACGAACAGCCCCCACCCCGGGGCGTACACCCCGGCGGCCGCCGCGATCGTCGACATCCCGGCCGCGATGATCGTGCCCTCGCCCGGCCCGCCGTCGATCCACGCCAGCCCGGCCGGCTTGCCGTCCGCCAGCTGCGCCGACTCATCCGGCAACTGCTCCCTCAGCGCCACCCGCCCGTGCGTCAGCACGAGCCGGCCCTCTTCCCGCGAAGCGTTCGGAATCATCCGTGCAACACCCCCATCCACCTCACCCTATCCACCCCGGCCGGCCCGCACGCCCGGGTCCCGCCGCCATCGGTGCTCAGGGTGGGTGCCACCCGCGGAGGCGCATTGCCGGGGCGCCGCGGCGGAAGAGCTCCCGCACAGGGTCGGCGGCGTGGGCCGCGAGAAATGCCGGGTCCCGATCGGTCGCGTCCCTCTGACGGTCCGCCCCGCACCCGCGGAGCACCCGGTGCGCGAGGGCTCGTCGCGGCCTGTCCGGATCCGGAGCGGTGAGCGGCGGAGCACGGCGTCCTCCCCCGGGCGGGGCCCGGGGGAGGACCGGTGACGGCTAGAGCCTGGAGAGCTCGTCGACGAGGTCGTCCAGGCCCAGGGAGCCCTGCGACAGCGCGGCCATGTGCCAGGCCCTGAGGTCGAAGGAGTCGCCGTGGGCCTTGCGGGCGGCCTCGCGCCCCGCGAGCCAGGCGCGCTCGCCGAGCTTGTAGCCGATGGCCTGCCCCGGCATGCCCAGGTAGCGGATGATCTCGCTGTCGAGCATGGCGTCGTTCAGCCCGTTGTAACGCCCGAAGAACTCGCGGCCCAGCTCCGGCGTCCAGGTCTCGCCCGGGCGGTACGGGCTGTCCCGCGGGATCTCCAGCTCCAGATGCATGCCGATGTCCAGGATGACGCGGGTGGCCCGCAGCATCTGCGCGTTGAGGTAGCCGAGCCGGCGTCCCGCGTCCGTCAGGAAGCCGAGCTCGTCCATGAGGCGCTCGGCGTACAGCGCCCAGCCCTCCGCGTTGGCGCTGACCTGGCCCAGCGTGGCCTGGTAGCGGCTGAGCCGGTCCGCGACGTACACCCACTGCGCGAGCTGCAGGTGGTGGCCGGGGACGCCCTCGTGGTACCAGGTGCTGACCAGGTCCCAGACGGGGAACCGCTCACGACCCAGCGTGGGCAGCCAGGTGCGGCCGGGGCGGGAGAAGTCGAGCGAGGGAGAGGTGTAGTACGGCGCGGCGGCGCTGCCGGGCGGGGCGATCCGGGACTCGACCTGCTTGACGGGCTCGGCCAGGTCGAAGTGGGTGCCGTCGAGCGCGGCCATGGCCTCGTCCATCACGCCCTGCAGCCACTCGCGGACCGCGTCGACGCCCTCGATGGCCTCGCCGGCCTCGTCCAGGTGTGCCAGGGCCTCCATCGGGGTGGCGCCGGGCAGCACCTTCTCCGCCTCGGCGCGCATCTCGGCCTCGATGCGCCGGAACTCCTCCCAGCCCCAGGCGTACGCCTCGTCCAGGTCGAGGTCGGAGCCCGTCCAGTAGCGGGCCCAGCGGGCGTACCGCTCGCGACCGACGGCGTCCGGGGTGCCCTCGACGGCCGGGGCGTAGACGTCGCGCAGCCAGTCGCGCAGGGCGGCGACGGCGGCGGTGGCCTCGGCGGCGCCGCCGTCGAGCTCGGCCCGCAGGGCCTGCGGGCCCTCCTTCGCGAACTGCGCGAACCAGCTGGCGTCCGCGTCCTCCCCCAGCCACTCGCCGAGCTGCTCGATGACCGTGGTGACCTGACGCGGACCGGCCGGCAGCCTGCGGGCGACGCCCTCCTCCAGGGAGGCCCGGTAGCCCGCGAGGGCCTCCGGGACGGCGCGCAGCCGGGCGGCGACGGCGGCCCAGTCCTCATCGGTCCCGGTCGGCATCAGCATGAAGACGCCGCGCACCGCGTGGACGGGGGAGTGCAGGTTGCTGACGGCCCGCAGGCCCTCACCCGCCTCGTGCACGGCCAGTTCGGCGGTGAGCCGCTCGCGCAGCAGCCGCGCGCAGCGGCGCTCGTCGTCGTCCGGCACCTCGGCCGCGTCGATGTCGGCCAGGGTGCGGCGGGCGAGCTCGGCCTGGGCCTCCAGGCCGGCGGGGGTGAAGTCGGGGAGCCGGTCCTGGCCGGTCCGCACCCCCAGGTACGTGGCGGTGATGGGATCGAGTTCGGTGACCGCGTCGACGTACGCGTCGGCGATCCGGCGGGGCAGCGCGCTGCCGGTGGTGTCGGGCATGGTCACATCCTGGTACGGGGCGGCGTGCTCCGTCATCACCATTGACGATCATATTCCTGACGTGGGCGGGAGCAGCGGGCCGCAGTCCCAGTGCTGGAAGATCAACCGGGTTTCGACGCGGGCGACTTCGGGCCGCGAGGTGAACTCGTCGACGACCAGCCGCTGGAGGTCGCCGGTGCTCGCGACGGCCACGTGGACGAGGTAGTCGTCCGGCCCGGTGAGGTGGAACAGCGCCCGCGACTCCGGCAGTGCGCGCACCCGCTCCACGAAGGGGCCGATCAGCTCCCGGCGGTGCGGCCGCACCTGCACCGCCAGCAGTGCCTCCAGCGGGCGTCCGAGCCGGGCCGGGTCGACCCGCAGCTCGTGGCCGAGGATCACCCCGGTGCGGCGCAGCCGGCTGACCCGGTCCAGACAGGTGGACGGGGCCACGCCGACGGCGGCGGCGAGGTCCTTGTAGGTGGTCCGTGCGTCGTTCTGCAGCAGGCGCAGAATCTCGAGGTCGACCGGATCCAGAAGCACAGAATCGGACACCGGCCGAAATTAGCACGGGCGATCCGCGCTACGGACCGGTAGCTGTTCAGCATCGGGCCATGGACACGACAGCATCGGCGCACACCCGCCGCGCCCTCGCCACCGAAGCCGTGCACGCCGGCCGCGAAGACCTCGCGGACCTCGGCCTGCACGCCGTTCCCCTGGACCTGTCCACCACCTACCCCTCGCGGGACAGCCGCGCCGAGGCCGCCCGCCTCGACGACTTCGCCGCCACCGGTGCCGCGCTGACCGGCCCGCCGGTCTACTCCCGGCTCGACAACCCCACCGTCGCCCGCTTCGAGACCGCCCTGGCCAAGCTGGAGGGTGCCGAAGCCGCGGTGGCCTTCGCCAGCGGCATGGCCGCACTCACCGCCACCCTGCTGGCCCGCGCCTCCATGGGGCTGCGGCACGTGGTGGCCGTCCGCCCGCTGTACGGCTGCAGCGACCACCTCCTGACCGGCGGTCTGATCGGCACCGAGGTGACGTGGACCGACCCGGCCGGCGTCGGCGACGCCATCCGCCCCGACACCGGCCTGGTGATCGTGGAGACCCCCGCGAACCCGACGCTCGCCGAGGTCGACCTGCGGGCCGTCGCCCACTCCTGCGGCGAGGTGCCGCTACTCGTCGACAACACCTTCGCCACGCCTGTCCTGCAGCGCCCCCTGGAGAGCGGCGCCCGGATCGTGCTGCACAGCGCCACCAAATACCTGGGCGGTCACGGCGACGTCCTGGGCGGGGTCGTCGCCTGCGACGAGGAGTTCGCCCGTGTGCTGCGCAAGGTGCGCTTCGCCACCGGCGGGGTGCTGCACCCCCTCGCCGGCTACCTGCTGCTGCGCGGGCTGTCCACGCTGCCGGTCCGGGTGAAGGCCGCCTCCGCGACGGCGGCGGCGCTGGCCGAGCGGCTGGCCGCCGACCCGCGGGTGGTCAAGGTGCACTACCCGCGGATCGGCGGCGCCATGGTCGCCTTCGAGGTCCAGGGCGACCCGCACGAGGTGATCGCCGGGGTCCGGCTGATCACCCCGGCGGTCAGCCTCGGGAGCGTCGACACCCTCATCCAGCACCCGGCCTCGATCAGCCACCGCATCGTCGACGAGGGCGACCGGCACAGCTCGGGCGTCAGCGACAGGCTGCTGCGGCTGTCGGTCGGGCTGGAGGACGTCGAGGACCTGTGGGAGGACCTGGACATCGCGCTCAGCGCGGCCGAGCGCTCGCGCCGGCCGGTGACAGCGTCGCGGTGATGACCAGCGTGCCGTCCTCGACCTGGTAGTCCAGCGGCAGACCCAGGCGGCGCATCGTCGCGACCATCGCGGTGTTGGTCGCCTGGGTCACCGCGTACACGCTCGCGCACCCCGTGTCGACGGCCTGGGCGACCAGGCGGTGCAGCAACTCCAGGCCGATGCCGCGGCGTTGCCAGGCGTCCTCGACCAGCAGGGCGACCTCGGTCTCGTCGCCGTCCCACAGCAGGTGGCCGAGTGCGACGAGCCGGCCGGAGACGGTCCGCACGGCGAGTGTCCGCCCGAAGCGGGGGCTGAGCAGGTGCGTCAGATAGCGGTCCACGTCCGCGACCGGGCCGTGGTAGCGGCGCGCGAGGGTGGCGGTGGAGCAGCGGTCGTGGAGTTCGCGGGCGGCCTCGAGGTCCTCCGGGCCCGCGCGGCGGACGGTGATCTCATTGCCCTCGGGCAGGGTGAGGACGGCTCGGCCCTCCGGGACCCTGGTGCCCAGGTGCGCGTCGAGTTCGACGAGCGCGCGGGCGCGGGCGAACTCGGTCGGGGTGAACGGGAGATAGGCGCGTTCCACGGTGATGGTGCCTCCGGCCGGGTCGCGCAGCCGCATGATCGTGTCCTCCAGGGTGTCCTCGGCCGGATCGGGGCCGGCCGTGCCGGGCGGGGTGGACCTTATGGTGCAGCGGCCGAACAACTGGCGCAGGGCCAGGGGAAGTTCGGCGGCGTCCAGGGCGGTACGGGTGGCGAGGCCCAGCACCCGGGTCGGGGTGTCGATCAGGTCGTGGGCGTCGGCCCGCTCGATCCAGGTGTCGTGCCCGCCCCCGCCGGCCACGGCCCGCGTCAGGTCGCCCGGGGCGAGGGCGGCCGGGGCGCGGACCAGGAACTCGTCCACGGTGCCCTCGGCCAGCGGGTGCGTCTGGAGCGTGAGGATGTCCACGCGCCGCCCGGCCAGCGCCGTGCAGAGGGCGGCCAGGCTGCCCGGCGTGTCACGCACCGTGGTGCGCACCCGCCACAACGTGGTCCCGGCGTCGGTCCCGTCCACGGCGGAGCTTTCCCCCGGCTCCGTCGTACGGCTCCCGTTGTGGCTCCCGGCTGTCGGCGGTGAGTGACCGTGATGGCGTGCCCACCATGTGTGGAAGCCGGCCGTGGCGACGAGTGCGGCGGCCGACAGGCACAGCAGGGCGGGGCCGTCGGGGGCGTGCCCGACGAGGTTGGCGATGAGGTCGGCGGTGGCCACGGCCACGAAGAGCGCGGCGAGTTCGATGACGTCGCGGCGCCAGTGGTGCTGCCGCCGTGCGGCGGCGGCAGGGGCGGTCGTGGCGGAAGTCAGGTCTCGCATGCGAACACCATGCCGAACACGTGTTGCGTGATCACGAACGCGTTGTGACCGACGGGTAAAGGGTGGGCCATGTCGGTTAACTCCCCCTTTCAATAGTTCTGTCCTGCGACAATCGGCGCAGACATTGGCCGTAACGCCGCGCGAAGCCACGCTGAGTGACGCGTCCCAGGGGGCCCAGTAGACCCACGTACCACGCCCCCGGTCCACTGAAGGCCGTGACATCCAGCCACACGGACCCGTCCGGGGCGAGGCCCACCACGAAGGCCTCCTCCCCGCGCTCCGGGTGGCCGGGGAGCGTCCCGTACGCGAATCCCACGCGCTCCGGGTCGTGTTCCGCCCACACCACCTCGCACGGCGCGCGCAGCGGGCCGATCCGCAGGGGCACGGGCACCCCCGGCGCCGCGTCCGGGGTGCCGGCGGGCACCCGCAGTCCGGCCGCCCGGTGCATCCGCCACCCCATCAGCGCCCGGCCGGCCGCGGCCAGCACCTCGGAGCCCTCGCCGAGCCGGATCCGCTCGTGCAGGCGGTGGAACCCAGGCGGCGTGGGGCCGCCGGTCCGGGTCACCCCGACCTGCTCGTAGGTGAAACCACCAGTCACGGCGCCATCCTCCCGGTCCGTCAGGAGTCCGTGGAGTACCCTCCCCGGCCACTCCACGAGGTCTCGAAATCGCCGTATTGCCCCGGCGATTTGCACATGCTAAGCCTTCGGGGCACCGCCGCCCGCCGGTGCGGAGTGCGGCTCGCCTCCTGGTCCAGCCGCGCATGGGGAGCGGCGGGGTCTCGGCGCCTGCGCGCTTGCCGAGCCAGGCGTGGAACCCGCAGGGCTTCGGCATGCTCCACCGGGCGGTTCCCGTGCCCCCTTCCGGTTGGGCCCGGAACGATCAGTGAGACCCGCGACGGCCACTCGGCGACAACGGCCGAGGATGCCCTGCGGGTCGTAAGCCTGGCTGTCGGGGGAGTCGGCGTTGCGGTACGTGCGCATGTCGAGGACGAAGCCGTCCAGCAGGGGGCCCTGCCGCGGTACCCGGTGCACCCGGCCGGCGCCGTCCGGTCGCAGCGAGGGGATGGGGAGTGCTCGGCGAACGCCCGCCGCGCCCGGTCGGCGTTCGCCGGGGACGTCCACGCTCTTCTCGGCGTCCCGGTGTCCCGGTGTGGCGGGAAGTGGCAGACGCGCACTGCGGCGCCGGTGGCGCGGTGGCCGGCCGGAGGCGCCGGGTCGTGGTCATGACGCGTCCTTCCCGTGCGCGTCGTGCGCGTCGTGCGTATGGACGCCCTGGTGGGACGTGGGGGTCCGCTCGTCGCCGCGAGCGCTGACGGATCCGGCGGCGCCGGCCTCGGCCCGCTGGTGGTCGATGCCGGTGGGCTGGTTGCGGGTGGCGATCAGCGACCACGCGATGGACACGGTGATCGTCACGGTGATGACGCCGAGGGTGAGGGGGATGGGCAGCTTGCCGACGGGGGTCTCGGACAGGATGAGCTTGACGCCGGCGAAGGCGAGCAGGACCGCGAGGCCGTAGTGCAGGTACTGGAAGCGGCGCAGGAGTCCGGCGAGGCAGAAGTACAGGCTGCGCAGGCCGAGCACGGCGAAGGCGTTGGCGGTCCAGACGAGGAACGTACTGGTGGTGATCGCGAGGACGGCGGCGACGGAGTCGACGGCGAAGATCAGGTCGGTGGCCTCGATCGCGACAAGCGCCACGAACAGCAGGGTCGCGACCCGCCGTCCGTGGACGCGCACGAAGAACGTGCCGCCGTGATACCGCGGGTCGGTCGGGATGATCTTCTTGACCAGGCGGACGACGGGGCTGCGATCCGGGTGGACCTCGTCTTCCTGGGAGAAGGCCATCTTCCAGCCGGTCCAGATCAAGAACGCGCCGAAGAGGTAGGCGGTCCAGAAGAACAGCTGCAGCAGTTCGGCGCCGACGAAGATGAACACCAGCCGGGCTGCGAGGGCGCCGAGGACGCCCCAGAACAGCACCTTGTGCTGGTACGCGTCGGGGACGGCGAAGTACGAGAAGACCAGAGCGAAGACGAAGACGTTGTCGATCGACAGGGCCTTCTCGATCAGGTAGCCGGCGTAGTAGGTCGAGGCGGTCTCACCTCCCTGCCACGCCCAGAGGACGAGGCCGAAGCCGAGACCGATGGCGATCCAGATGCCGCTCCAGACCGCGGCCTCACGAAAGCTGATGACGTGGTTGTCACGGTGGGCGACCAGGTCGACGGCGAGCATCACGCAGATGCCGAGAGTGACCGCGGCCCACACCCACAGCGGGACGGAGAACGGCAGGTCGTTCATCGCGAAACGTCTCCCCTCCAACAGCGGGACAGGTCACGAGCAGGGGGGCCGGTCACGGCGAGGGCAGGCTCATGGGCGTCAAGGCGGCGGGGGCGACGGCGTGCACGCGAGGGCCTCCGTGCAGGGCCGCGGCCTCGATCAGGGTGAACGCGTCCAGCCCCGCCGGGCCGCGGCGGCCGGCCACCACGTCCGGGGCCCGGTGGCGGCAGGCCAGCGCCAGCAGCTGCCGAGCTGCCGCCAGACGAGACCCGTCACCCGATGGCAGGTGGAAGACCTCGGGAATGTAGCCGGTCCCCTTCGGGCCGACCTTCGGAATGACACGGGCCAGCACCGCCCGCACCGACGCGGAGGCCGGGCCCGGACAGGAGCGGCGGACGTGCGGGGGCATCACGGCGATCAGCAGCAGCGGAACGCGGCGGGCGAGGGCGAGTCGGGCGGCTGTCTCGGCCACCGCGACATCGTCGACGCCGTCGGTCAGGACCGCCGCCACCGGCCGGACCAGGCCCGCCCGGCCGGGGTGGGGGACGCAGTCACGTGCGGGGTGGGAAAGCAGTCGGGTCATGGCGCTTACCCGCCTTCCTTAACGGGAGGAATCACCTCAAGAGTCACCCCACCCCTGACATGCGTCAACGGTTACGCGAAAATTTTTTCGCCAATAAATTTTCGCGTGATGGCTGAACATGCGAAACGGGATTCGTATGATGGGGCCATGGGCAGCTCATCGGCGCGCGGCGGACAGTGGACGTTCCTGACCAATCACGCACGGGTGCTGCTGTGGCTCGCCCGGGACGCGGAGGTGCGACTGCGTGATGTCGCCGCCGGCATCGGCATCACCGAGCGGGCGGTGCAGATCATCGTCGCGGACCTGGAGGCGGCCGGGTACCTGACCCGGACCCGGGTGGGCCGCCGCAACCGCTACACCATCGACTCCAGCGTCGCCCTGCGTCACCCTTCGGAGGCCGACCACCCCGTCGCCGACCTCCTGAGCGCCTTCCTCCACCGCGAGGACGCACCGGACACCGCGGCCGCCGAGCCCCGGGCGGCTGCCAGGCCGTGAACCAGGGGCGGCTGCCGACGGTTCTCCACGGCCACGAACACCGTCCGCTGCGCCTGTCGGCACCGTGCCGTTCGCCCTCGTCACGAGCTGGGACAGGCGGAGACGTGGGACCTGACCACCGGTGAAGTCCGCGCCGGCGCCGACCAGCGGGCCGTGGAAACGGCGGGTGTGCCCCGAACGACGCGGTCGCCGAGGTCCACACCACGATCCGCGCCGGCCGGTCCGCGCGCACCCGCACCGGGCCGCCCGACGCCGTGAGTCCCCGGTCCGCACATCCGCGTCGCCGCCGGCTTCCCCGACCCGGCCGGCGCGGGCTCTGCTCGCGCCGTGTGCCGCCGATCCGAACGCCCAGTGAACAACCGCCCCGCGCCGCACCGGCGCACCGGTCACGGGCACCTTCCCCCCGGCCCCGGCCCCGGCCCCGGCCCCGGACACCCGGCGCGGCGGTGTGCGGTTCGTGTGGTCGCGCGACCCGGCAGCGCAGGGCCGGTGCAGCGCCCGCGGCGTCGGCGGCCCGCGCGTACGCCATCGGCGCGGTCGGCCGGACCTGTGCGTCCACACCCACGACCCGGCCGCGGCGCCCACCCGCTCCCCGCACTTCCGGTTGCCGCCGCGCACCACGAAACCCCCTGGTCACCTCGGCCCCACCGCCATACGATGTTCCGCAATCCGGCGGCCGCGATCACCCGATCGCCCTACCCGCGCCCCATCCGCCCTCCCTGGGATGCACCGGCGCCCCCACGATGACTGCAGATCAGACACCGCACGCCTTCCAGGTCGACCTGCGCGGCCTGGTGGACCTCCTCTCCCACCACCTCTACTCCAGCCCCAAGGTCTACTTGCGGGAGCTGCTGCAGAACGGCGTCGACGCGATCACCGCCCGCCGGGCCGAACAGCCCGGCGCCCCCGCCCGGGTGCGCCTGTACGCCGAGGGCGGCCGGCTGCGCGTGGAGGACACCGGCGTCGGCCTCACCGAGTCCGACGTGCACGACCTGCTGGCCACCATCGGCCGCAGCTCCAAGCGCGACGGGCTGGAGAGCGCCCGCTCGGAGTTCCTCGGCCAGTTCGGCATCGGGCTGCTCGCCTGCTTCGTCGTCGCCGCGGAGATCCGCGTCGTCAGCAGGTCCGCCCGGACCCCGGACGCCCGGCCGGTCGAGTGGACCGCCCGTGACGACGGCTCGTACACCGTCCGCACGCTGCCGCCGGACGATCACCCCGAGCCCGGCACGACCGTCCACCTGACCGCCCGGCCGGGCGCCGCGCAGTGGCTGGCCGAGGAGCGTGTGCTCGCCCTCGCCAAGGACTTCGGCTCGCTGCTGCCGTACGACGTGCGAGTCGGCGACACCCCCGTCACCGAGCGCCCGCCCGTCTGGGAGCGCCCGCACCCCGGGCAGGCCGCCCGCCGGGTCGCGCTCGCCCGGCACTGCCACGAGCAGTTCGGCTTCACCCCGCTCGACGTCATCGACCTCGACGTCCCCCTCGCGGGCGTGCGTGGCGTCGGCTACGTCCTGCCCGCCGCGGTCAGCCCCGCCCAGCGCGCCGGGCACCGCGTCCACCTCAAGGGGATGCTGCTCACCGACCGGGCCGACGAACTCCTGCCGGAGTGGGCGTTCTTCGTCCGCTGCGTGATCGACACCGACAGCCTGCGCCCCACCGCCTCCCGGGAGAGTCTGTACGCCGACGAGACGCTCGCCGCCGTCCGTGAGGCGCTCGGCGAACGCATCCGCGGCTGGCTGACCGAACTCGCCGCGGGCGACCAGGAGCGGCTCGCCCAGTTCCTCGCCGTCCACCACCTCGGCGTCAAGTCGCTCGCCCGGCACGACGCGGAGATGCTCCGCACGATGCTGCCGTGGCTGCCGTTCGAGACCACCGACGGGCAGGTGTCGCTGGAGGAGTTCGCCCGCCGCCACCCCGTCGTCCACTTCACCCGCACCGTCGAGGAGTACCGGCAGGTCGCCGCGATCGCCTCCGCGCAGGGCATCGGGGTCGTCAACGGCGGCTACACCTACGACGCCGACCTGGTCGAGCTGCTGCCCACCGTGCGTCCCGGCACCGCCGTCGCCGAACTCGACGCGGACACCGTCACCGCGCACCTCGACCCCGTGGACCCCGCCGAGGAACTCGCCCTGTCCGGCTTCCTCGCCGCGGCCCGCGCCCGGCTCGACCCCCTCGGCTGCGACGTGTCGCTGCGCACCTTCCACCCGGTCACCGTCCCCGCGCTCCACCTGGACGACCGGGCCGCCCGCCACGAACGCGCCCGCGCCGAGGAGGAGGAGCGGGCCGACGAGCTGTGGGCGGGGATCCTCGGCTCGCTGCGCGGCGGCGCCCCGCGCGCCCGGCTCGTCCTGAACCACCTCAACCCGCTGGTCCGGCGGATCAGCGGCTTCACCGACCCCGAGCTCGTCGGCACCGCCGCCGAGGCGCTGTACGGTCAGGCCCTGCTGATGGCCCAGCGCCCGCTGCGCCCCGCCGACTCCGCGCTCCTCAACCGCGCCTTCCTCGGCCTGCTGCAGTGGGCGGCGCAGACCGCCGACAGGCCGGCCGACGCCGAACAGGAGGACGGCCGATGAGCGACCAGCCGCCGACCGCCGAGACGATACGCCGCGCCCTGCGGCAGAACCGGGAGGAGCCCGAGGGCCGCGCCCGCAACGCCGGCGCGGAGCGCATCGTCGCCGAGGCCGAGGCCACCGGTGACACCCCGCTCCTCCTGCAAGCCCTGTTCAACCTCGTCAACGCCTACGCGTACAGCAGCGAGCGGGACAAGTTCTTCGTGCCGTTCGCCCGCCTGCTGCGCATGTGGGACGAGCGGCCCGGCGACTTCGACGGCGAGAGCGCCCACCACCTGCACTGGATCTTCAAATGGGTGGCCGGCAACATGCTCGACCAGCCGGGTATCCCGCTCGCCTCCATCGAGAAGTGGCAGAGCGAGATGGAGCACCGTTACCGCCTCGCCGGCCACTCCGAACGCGCCGTCCGCCAAGGCGAGTTCCGCATCGCCCGGCACCTGGGTGACACCGCCCGCGCCGAGGCTGCCCACGCCGCGTGGCTGGCGGCGGACCGCGACGCCATGGCCGACTGCCACGCCTGCGAACTCCACGGCCAGGGCAGCTGGCAGGTCGACCGCGGCCGCGACGAGCAGGCGCTGAACACCTGGGAGCCCGTCCTGGCCGGGCAGTACACCTGTGCCCACGAACCGCACAATGTGCTGGCGTCCTCGCTGCTGCCGCTGGTCCGGCTCGGCCGGCTCGACGAGGCGCGCGCCCACCACCTGCGCGGCTACCGCCTGGTGCGCTCCATGGAGAGCATGCGCGGCGCCGTCGCGGGCCACGTCGAGTTCTGCGCCCTGACCGGCAACGAGGCGCGCGCCCTGGAGATCCTCGCCGAGCACCCCGCGTACTTCACCGACACCGGAGACCCCGACACGCTCATGGACCACCTGGCGGTCACCGGGATCCTGATGCGCCGCCTCGTCGCCCTCGGGCACGCCGACCGAGGCGTCCCCGGCCCGGCCGGCACCGAATGGACCGCCCGCACGCTGCTCGCCCACGCCGCGCGCGAGGCCGCCGCCATCGCCGCGCGCTTCGACGCCCGCAACGGCAACGACGCCGTCAGCCGCCGCGTGAACGAGCGCCTCGCCGCCGAGCCCCTCGTGGAACGGCTCCCGCTGGGCGTCCGGGCCCGGCAGCGCCTGACCGTGCCCGCCCGCCCGCAGCCCGTGCCGCCCCCCGCAGCGGCCGCCATGCCCGCGGGCACCGAGGACGTGCCCGTGCTGCTCGCCGAGGCCCGCAGGCTCAGTGCTGCCCAGCACCCCGACGCGGGCGCCGCCTGGGCCGCCGCGGGCCGTGCCGCGGAGCGCACCGGCACCGCCCTGGACGACCTGGCCCGCGCCGAGATCGCCGACCACGCCGGCATCGGCGCCTTCACCGACCCCGCCGTCGCCGTACCGCTCTTCGAGAACGCCGCTGGGCTGTTCGAGGAGGCCGGCGAGCCGGGCGAGGCCGCCGCCTGCCGCGCCCGCGCCGCCTACGCGGTGGCCGTCGCGGAACAGACCGGTCAGTCCCTCGCCGCACTCGACGCCGCCGTCGACGCCCTGCGCGAGCTGCACCGCGCCGGCCGCGCCACCGCCCGCCAGCTCACCGGGGCCTGGCTGGCCCGGGTCCACGTCCGGCCGCCCGGTGCCGAGGCCGAGGCGGAACTGCGGGGCGTCATCGCCTTCGCCGAGGAGCACCGCGACGAGGAGCGGATGGCAGGCCGGCTCGCCGATGCGATCGCGCTGCAGGCCCGCCACACCGCCGCGCGCGGCGACGCCGCGACCTCCGCCGAACTCTTCGCGCGGGCCGCCGGCCTCCACCACGAGGCCGGAACCCCGTGGCACGCCGTAGAACCCGAGGCACTCCTCGCCGACCTCTCCCTCCAGCGGGACGACCACGCCACCGCGGAGGAGGCCGCCCGCGCCGCGCTGGAGCACGGCGCCGCCACCCTGGGCCCGGTGCACCGCGCCCACCTGCACACCGTGCTCGCCGCCGCGCTCGCCGCCCGCGGAGCCGACGCCGAGGCCGCCGACCACGCCCTGGAGGGCGCCCACTGGGCCGACGAGGGCGACATGTCCGAGGAGCTCGGCGCCTGGGCGCGGCTCGTGCTCGGCGGAGCGCTGCTGCGCGAGGGCAGGGCCGCCGAGGCCGCGACCGTGCTGGAGACCGCCCTGCCCGACCTGGTGCGCGCCCACCACGACGGGCGGGTCGTCCAGGCCCGCTGGTGGCTGGGGGAGGCGCTGCGCGACCTGGACGAGCCGCGCGCCGCCGCCGAGCAGTTCCTGCTCGCCGCGGAGATCGCGCGGGGCTGGGAGGAGCAGCAGGACCACGCCGTCCTCGCGAACCTCGCCGCCGACTCCCTGGAACGGGCCGGGCTGGCCGGCGAGGCCGCACAGGCGTACATCCGGGCCGGTGAGCTCTGGCGCGACCTGGAGCGCCCCGTCCCGCTCGTCCGCACCCTGCGCGCCCGTGCCTGGCTCGCCCTCCACGACGGCCGGGGCGGTCTCGCCGAGGGCCGTTCCGCGATGGCAGAGGCCGCCGCGGTGGCCGAGGAGGCGCTGGCCGCGGCGACGGCGGCCGGCGACGTGAACGCCGCGGTGCACCTGCGTGCCGAACTGGCGGGCACGCACCGGCAGACCGGCGAACTGATCGTCCGCGCCTGTCCCGGCGAGCCCGGCGAGGAGGACACGGACGGCTCGGCGCGCGCCGCGTACGAGGAGGGCCTGGCCTGCGCCGAACGCGCGATCGCCGTCTTCGACCCGGGTCCCGCGCGCAGCGCGGCCCAGCTCATGGCCGCCTGGCTGGAGGCCGACCTGGGACGGCACACCGCGGCCGCCCGGCGGGCCCGGTCCGTCCTCGCCCTGTACGAGGGCGAGGACGCGGATCCGGACGACGAGGTCGCCGCCCAGCGGCTGGCCGAGGCGCGCTCCGTCCTGGAGTACGTCGGCGAGCGCCCCGCAGGACCGGAGCAGGCGCGGGCCGGGGAGGCGTAGGCCCGGACCGCGCCGCGGTTACGGCCGGGCGGGCGGTCGCGGCCGGGCGCGCGTTCCCGGCCGAGAAGGAGGAGGGCCTGGGGGTTAGTCTGAATGGTGGCTTTTGCCGGTTCCTGGCACGCGAGGAGGCCACCGTGACAGCCGAAGCCCTCCGGTCCGAGTTCGCGCCGGCCGACGGCCGGTACCTGCCCATCGCCGCCCACGGGCTCATCGGCGACCTGCGCAGCGCCGCGCTGGTCGGTACGAACGGGACCATCGACTGGTACTGCTGCGGGCGCTTCGACGCCCCCAGCGTCTTCGCCTCCATCCTCGACGCCGACCGGGGTGGCAGCTTCGAGCTGGCCGCGGACGTTCCCGCGCGCACCAAGCAGTTCTACTTCCCCGACACCAATGTGCTGATCACCCGGTTCTTCGCCGAGGACGGCATGGGCGAGGTGCAGGACTTCATGCCGGTCGTCGACGAGTCCCACGAGGCCGACCGGCACCGCCTGATCCGCCGCGTGGTCTGCGTACGGGGCATGCTGCCGTTCCGGATGCGGGTGGCGCCGCGCTTCGACTACGGCACCATGCCGCACACCGTGCACATGAACGGCATGCAGGCGCTGTTCGCCACCCCCGCCCAGACCATCGCCCTGACCTGCTCGGTACCGCTGGAGGACGACGGCCGGGACGTCTGGGCCCAGTTCAAGCTCTCCGAGGGCGAGGCCGCCGTCTTCGCCCTGGACCAGGTCGGCGACGGGGTCGGCCCGCGCGGCTGCCCGCTGACCGAGGCGGAGGACCAGTTCGAGAAGACCGTGCAGTACTGGCGGCACTGGCTCTCCCAGTCGAAGTACCGGGGACGCTGGCGCGAGATGGTGCACCGTTCCGCGCTGACCCTGAAACTGCTCACCTACGCGCCGACCGGCGCCATCATCGCCGCGCCCACCACCAGCCTCCCCGAGCGCATCGGCGGCGAACGCAACTGGGACTACCGCTACGTCTGGATCCGCGACGCCGCCTTCTGCGTGTACGCGCTGCTCCGGCTGGGCTTCACCGACGAGGCCGAGGCCTTCATGAACTTCCTGTCGGACCGCGTCTGCGTGGGAGGACCGCGCTGCACCGCCGGCCCCTTGCAGATCATGTACGGCATCGACGGCCGATCCGAGCTGCCCGAACGGGAGCTCGGCCACCTGGAGGGCTACGCGGGCTCGGCGCCGGTCCGGGTGGGCAACGACGCCGTCCACCAACTTCAACTGGACATCTACGGCGAGCTCATCGACTCCCTCTACCTGTACGACAAGTGGGGCAAGCCGATCTCCAGCGACCACTGGGACACCGTCTGCGAACTCGTGGACTGGGTCTGCGACAACTGGGACCAGCCCGACGAGGGCATCTGGGAGACCCGCGGCGGCCGCAAGAACTTCCTGTACTCCCGCGTGATGTGCTGGGTGGCGATCGAGCGCGGCATCCGGATGGCGAACCACCGCGGCCTGCCCGCCAACCGCGAACGCTGGTACGGGGCCCGCGACCACCTCTACCGGCGGATCATGAGGAACGGCTGGTCGGAAAAGCGGGGCGCGTTCACCCAGAGCGAGGGCGAGGACGTGCTGGACGCGTCGGTGCTGATGATGCCGCTGTCCAAGTTCATCTCGCCGACCGACCCCAAGTGGCTCTCGACACTCGACGCCCTCGGCAAGGACCTGGTATCGGACTCACTGGTCTACCGCTACGACCCCCTGGCGAGCCCGGACGGCGTGCCCGGCGACGAGGGCACCTTCTCCATCTGCTCCTTCTGGTACGTCGAGGCCCTCACCCGCGCCGGGCGCAAGGACGAGGCGCGGCTGGCCTTCGAGAAGATGATCACCTACGGCAACCACCTGGGCCTGTACGCCGAGGAGATCGACCGTGCCGGGGAGCAGCGCGGCAACTTCCCGCAGGCCTTCACGCACCTCGCCCTGATCAGCGCCGCCTTCAACCTCGACCGGGCGTTGGGCTAACGCGGCTCCGTGCGGTGCCGGACCCAGACGTTGGGTTCGACGTACACGGCGTGGTCGTGCGCGGTGTCGCAGTGCACCGGCACCAGGGCGCCGGGCACCTCGACGGCGCCGTCGCGGTCGAAGGGGAGCCCCGTCCAGCGCCGCCACTGGGACAGCGTCCCGCTGACCGTCATCGAGGCCGGCGCCACCTTCACGATGACGCCGCCCGCCCTGACGTGCACCCGCAGCCACGGGTCCTCCGGCAGCCCGTCCTCGCGCCGCAGGCCTGCGTAGTCGGCCATGGGGAGCCGCGGACGCAGGTGCTTGGCGGTGGGACGGACCGGGGCGAGCAGCGCGTCGTGGCCGAGGCCCCGCGCGGTGTCGCGCAGCGCGGCCACCATGCGGTGCGACAGGCCCCGGCCCAGGTGGCCGGTGTCGATGGTGATCTCCAGCGCGCTTGCGGCCGTCGCCGCACGCCCGTCGCGCAGATCGGCGTACGCCCACACCAGTACGCGGTCCCAGCCCTGGTCGGGGGTCTCCTCGCGGCCCTCGCGGGTCGCGTCGAAGGGGACGGCGAAGCCGCGCGCCACGACCCGGTCGCTGTCGGTCGCGACGACGCAGTACTGCGGGAAGTCCTCGGCCACCCGGTGCAACAGGGCCCCGGCGACCGGGTCCTGGGGGACGAAGGCCGGCCAGTTCTCGGAGATCTCCCAGAGCCGGGAGGTCAGCTCGGGGCGCTCGGCGAGCGGGGTGATGCGTACGGTCGCGGTGTCGTTCACGAGGCAGCACCCTGTCAGACGCGCCGCCGCCGCGGCATCCCGTTTTCCCCTCAGGCGGCCCGGCCCACGCCCGAGCGGGCCACGACCGCGGCGGCGCGGCGGACCGCCGCGGCGCCCGGCCCCGGCTTCCGGAACCGGCACCCCGGGCCGGCGCGGTGAGCGGCACGGCGGCGAGCAGCAAGGGGCCCGTGGCCGGTGACCGCGGCCGTCGCGAAGCCGCCCGCGATCACCAGCAGCCCGTACCGGGCCGGCCGCGCCCGGCCGGTCCGGTCCACCGGCGAGGCCGGCGTGAATTCGGCGCAGGCCGAGCCGAGCAGCAATGCGCTGCCGACCGCCCCGGCCTGGGAACCGCTCAGCGCGAGCCCGGTGGCGAGGCGGCCGACGACGGTCGGCATGAGGTACGGCGCGAGGTAGCCGACGCAGAAGAGCGCGACCAGCGGCAGCAGGGCGCGCGAGGGCGCGGTCCGCGAAGACATGGGCGTTCCCGGGTGAGGGACGGCCGAAGGCACGGCGAGCAGAGGGGAGGAGTGGTGCGACCGTCGACGGACAGGAACGCGCGGAACCATGTGTATCAAGCAACCAGGCTCGCCGATAAAGGGGTATTCCCCGCTCAAACCCGCTGTTGCCGAATTGAGATCAGACGCTCGCGCGGAGCACACGCACACAGGTCTCGACGTCGCCCGCCGACAGGTGCGCGTAGCCGAGGACCAGCCGCACCCTGTCGTCCCCTCCCGCTTCTCCCTCGCCGGCCCCGGCGGTGTAGGACGACAGCGGCCGCAGCGTCACCCCGGCGCGCGCCGCCCGCGCCAGGAACACCGGCTCGGGACCGAGGCGTTCGGGCAGCGCCGCCACGACGTGCAGACCGGCCGCGATCCCCGACACCTCCGTGCCCGGGAAGTGCCGCTCCAGCGCCCGTACGAGCGCGTCCCGGCGCTCCCGGTACCGCCGCTGGCAGCGGCGCAGATGACGGTCGTACTGACCGGAGCGGACGAACTCGGCGAGCACCGCCTGCTCGGTCACCGGATTGCCGAGGTCCATCGTCCGCTTCCGCGCGGCCGCCGCCTCCGCGACGTCCGGCGGCGCCACCAGCCAGCCCAGCCGCAGGCCCGGTGCCAGCGTCTTGCTGACCGAACCGGCGTAGGCCACACGGTCGGGGGCCAGTCCCTGCAGCGCGCCGACCGGGGCCCGGTCGTAACGGAAGTCGCCGTCGTAGTCGTCCTCGATCAGCAGGCCGTCCACGCGCCGTGCCCACTCCAGCAGTTCGGCCCGCCGCCGCGGCGGGCAGGCCGTCCCCGTGGGGAACTGGTGGGACGGCGTCACCACCGCCGCCCGGGCGCCGGACGCCGCGAGCGCCACCGGGTCGAGCCCGTTCCCGTCCACCGGGACCGGCACCGCCGTCAGGCCCACGGCCGCGAACAGCGCCGCCTGCTCCGGGCTGCCCGGGTCCTCCACCGCCACCGACCGCACACCCCGCCCGGCGAGCACCATCCCCAGCAGGGTCAGCGCCTGCGCGACACCCGAGCACACCACGAGCCGCCCCGGGTCCGCCGCCACCCCGCGCCGGCGGGCCAGCAGGTCGGCCAGCGCGCCGCGCAGTTCCGGCAGCCCGCGCGGATCGGGATAGCCGAGCGCCAGGCTCGGCAGCCGGCCGAGCACCCGCCGGTGCGCCGCCGTCCACGCCGCCCGGGGGAACAGCGACAGGTCCGGCACCCCGGGGCGGAAGTCCGCGGGACCGCCCCGCACGTCCACGGGGGAACCGTCCGGCACCGCGGCGACGGGCCGCGCCACCGCGCCGGCCACCCACGTGCCCGCGCCCTGCCGGCTCAGCAGGTACCCCTCGGCGGTGAGCTGCGCGTACGCGTCCGTCACCAGGCCCCGCGACACCCCCAGATCCGCGGCCAGTTCACGGCTCGACGGCAGCGGCGTGCCCGCGGCGAGCCGCCCCGAGCGGACGGCGTCGCGCAACGCCGCCTGGAGCACCCGGCCGCGCCGCCGGGCGGGCGCGCCCGCCGCCGGCAGCAGCAGCTCCCACGCCGCCGTCCACGGACCGCCGCCTTCGCCGCCGTCCCCGCTCCCACTGGTCCCCGTAACCGTCATCGCATTGGACCTTAAACCGGACCGGCCGGCCTTCCTAACGTGCCTGCCATGGATCTCTCGTACCGCCGCGGGGCGATGCTCGCGGCCCTCGCCTGCGTCCTGGTCGGCGGCTCCTTCACCGCGTCCGGGGTCCTCGTGGGATACCCGCACGCCGGGGGCCAGGCCCTGCGCTACGGCCTGGCCTGCCTGCTCCTGCTGCCCCTCGCCCGGCGCGGTGCCGGGCGACGGCTGCGCGCGCTCACCCCGCGGGAGTGGGCGCGGCTGGCCGTGCTGGCCGCCACCGGGATGGTGGCCTTCAACCTCGCGGTGCTGGGTGCCGAGCGCACCGCAGAACCGGCCGTGCCCGGGGTTCTGGTGGGCTGCGCGCCCGTCGTCGTCGCCGTGCTGGTGCCCGCCGCGGCGGGCCGGCGCCCGGCACCGCGGGTGACGGCGGCCGCCGTCCTGGTGGCCGCGGGGGCGTTCGTGGTGCAGGGCTGGGGCGCCGCCGACGCCGCCGGGCTGCTGTGGTCGCTGGCGGCGCTCGGCGGAGAGGTCGCCTTCGCCGTGCTGGCCGTGCCGGTGCTTGCGCCGCTCGGGCCGAAGCTGCTGTCGGCGTGCGTGTGCGGCGTCGCCGCGGCCGAGGCAGCGCTGCTCGGCTTCGCCCTCGACGGCGCGGCCGCTTTCCGGCCGCCCACCGGCGCCGAGGCGCTGGCCCTGGGCTGGCAGGCGGCGGTCACCACCGTGATCGGCTTCGTCTGCTGGTACGCGGGCGTCCAGCGGATCGGCGCCGAGCGCGCGACGCTCTTCTCCGGGCTGATCCCGGTCTCCGCCGCGGTGACCGCGCCGCTCGCCGGCGTGGGCACGTACGGCCCCGGACAGCTGGCCGGCAGCCTGCTGGTGGCGGCAGGGGTGGCGTTCGGCGCGGGGTGCGCCACATCACACCGGGCGATCCGGAACGGGCGGGAACTCCGGCCCTGCGCCGGTAGTTCGACAGGTACGGGCCGCGCGCGGAGCGCCGGCCCGGCCAGCGGCCCCGACCGGGGGCCCCCGTCCCGGTCGGGGTCTTCATCGTGGGGCCGCGGGAGGCCGTGCCGGCCGCCCGCGGCCCGCCGGGCGCTACCCGACCCCGAGCAGCTGCTCGATCGGGTCGATCGCGAAGTAGACGACGAACAGCGCCGACACCACCCACAGCAGCCAGTGCACCTGCCGGGCCTTGCCGAGCACGGCCTTGAGCAGCACGAAGGCGATGAAGCCGGCACCGATGCCGTTGGTGATCGAGTATGTGAAGGGCATCACGGAGATGGTCAGGAACGCGGGGATGGCGATCTCGAAGTCGTCCCAGCCGATGTTCTTGACCTGGGTCATCATCAGGAAGCCGACCGCGACCAGCGCCGGGGCCGCCGCCTGCAGCGGCACGATCGTCAGCAGCGGGCTCAGGAAGAGCGCCACCGCGAACAGACCGCCGGTGACCAGGTTGGCGAAACCGGTACGGGCCCCCTCGCCGACGCCCGCCGCCGACTCGATGTAGGCCGTGTTCGACGACGAAGAGGCCGCGCCGCCCGCGACCGCCGCGGCACCGTCGATGAGCAGCACCCGGCCCAGGTTGGGGACCTTGCCCTCCTCGTCCAGCAGGCCGGCCTCGGCCGTGATGCCGACGACCGTGCCCATGGTGTCGAAGAAGTCCGACAGGATGAGGGTGAAGACCAGCAGCACCACCGTGATGAAGCTGACCTCGGCGAAGGCGCCGAAGAGGCTGAAGTGCCCCAGCAGCCCGAAGTCCGGCGCGGCGAACACGTCGTCCGGCACCTTGGGCGTGGTCAGCCCCCAGCTCTTCACGTCCGCGACGGCGTCGACCACGATCGCCAGCACTGTCATGGCGACGATGCTGATCAGGATCGCGCCCTTCACCTTCCGGGCCAGCAGCGCGATCGTCAGCAGCACCCCCAGGCAGAAGACGAGCACCGGCCAGCCCGACAACGCACCGGTCCCGCCCAGTTGGACGGGCACCGTGGTGTTCGCCGCGTCCGGGATGCGGCTGACGAAGCCGGCGTCCACGAAGCCGATGAAGGCGATGAACAGGCCGATGCCCACGCTGATCGCCTGTTTCAGCGGCTGGGGTATCGCGTGCATCACCGCCTCGCGCAGCCCGGTCACCACCAGGACGCAGATCACCAGGCCCTCGATGACGATCAGGCCCATCGCGTCGTCCCAGCTCATCATGGGCGCGATCTGGAAGGCGACCACCGCGTTGAGGCCGAGGCCCGCCGCGATGGCCAGCGGCAGGTTGCCGCCGACGCCCATGACGATGGTCATGACCGCCGCCACCAGCGCGGTGGCGGTGACCAGCTGACCGGTCGACAGGACGTGGCCGAACTTGTCCTTCGCGCTCCCCAGGATGATCGGGTTCAGCACGAGGATGTACGCCATGGTGAAGAAGGTGGCGAAACCGCCGCGGACTTCGCGGCCGAAGGTCGACCCGCGCTCCCCGATGCGGAAGTAGCGGTCCCATGGATTCTGCGGTGGCGGCGGCGAGCCCTTCGCCACGTCGGTGGCCTGAGCGGACATGGTGCTCCTCGGGGTTGGTGCGACAACCGGGCAACCTGCTGGAGGCTGGAGGGATTGTGTACGCCGGAACGCCCGCTCGGGTTTTGAATCCGTTTCCTTGTGTTAACGAATCGGCATTGCCCGGCGCCTCACGCGCGGCCGACGTCGAAGTCCGCGTGACCCCGGGGCTCCACCATCCGCCCGGTCGGCCGAACTCCTGCGGCGAGGTCCTCGGGGTGAGCGTGTGCGTTCTCCACACCGCCTTCCTACCAGGGCACACCGACAGGGCGTTCAACGGCGTCGGTTAGGGTGCCCGGGGCGGGGGCGCCAGGAGCGGTTCGAGGTGGGGAGCGGCTGTGCACGAACATCCGGAGGGCCACGGGGGCGGGGCGCGCCTGGAGGCGGAGGGCGAGGTGGCCACCGCGCGCATCGCGCTGGCCGGGGGTGACCTCGGGCACGCCGCCCGGCACCTCGAGGACGCACTGGCGCGTGACCCGGGACTCCCCGAGATCCACGAGGCGCTGGCCGAGTTCGCCGCGCGTGTCGGGGGCGCGGAGCCGGCGCTGACGTACTTCGCCCCCGAGCAGCGGGCGTTCATCGGCACCGTGGCGGCGCGCGGCCACCTCTGCGCGGTCGCGGGCCACTGGGACGAGGCCGTCGGCCTGCTCGCCCAGTGCGCCGGGCACGAACCGCAGCGGCCGTGGCTGGACGTGGCGTGGCTGCGCCGCCCCGACATCGCGGAACTCGTCCGCCCGGACACCGTGGCCCGCGCCGCCGCGCGCGTCGCGCCGCACCTGCCCGACCCCGTGGACGAGGAGCGGCGCGGCCCGCTGCTGCCGCTTCTCGACCTGGTCCGGGCGAGCGCCGCGCGCCACCCCGGCCACACGATGCTGCTCTGGTGCGGTTCCAGCCTCGCCCGCCGCATGGGCGGCTGCGAGGAGGCCGTGGGCTGGGCACGCCGCTCGTACGAGCTCGAACCCTCCCACCCCGCCGCGGTGATGCTCGGCTACGCGCTGCGCAGCGCCGGCCGCCCCGCGCAGGCGCTGGACGTCTGGCAGCGCGAGGTCGCCCGCGATCCCTCCGACCTCGACCTGTACGTCGACATCGCCGAGTTGCTGGAGTCGCTCGGCCGTCCCGCCGAGGGTGTGGCGTGGGCCGAGCGGGCGCTGGCGGCCGACCCCGCGCACCCCAAGGCGGCACCCGCCGTTCACGCGCTGCGTCACGCGGTGGAGCCGGACCTGCGGCACCTGGTCGCCCTCGCCGACCACCTGCGGGCGCAACCCGGGCATGGCTACGCCGCGGACCTGCTGACCCGGCTGAGCCAGGGCACGCCGTGGCTCAACTGGATACCCGGGGGCAACGAGGCCGTCGTCAGCCTGCTGCACCAGGCGCTCGGGCAGTCCGTGCCCGCCGAGGCCGGGCTGACGCTCACCGTCTCCGCCCTGGAACCGCCGAGCGCGCTGCTCGCACTGCGGGCCGCCTATCCGAACGCGGTGACCGAGATCCAGTCCGTGCCCGACCCGGACCTGCGGATCGCCCCGCGCCCCGTCGAGGTCGCGTTGTGGGCCTACGAGGGCACGACCGCCCGGCCCGCCGTACGCCCGCCGTCCCCGGAGGCGGCCGAAGCGGTGCGCCGGCTGGCGTGGCACGGCTGGCCGCACCTGGTCGCGGCCTACGACGACGCGGTGGCGCTCTCCGGGCTCGAACCCGAGGACCTGCTCGGCGTGCTCGTCCACCCGCCGGCCCCGCGCGAGGACGACCTGGGCCGCGCGCTCGCCGCCCAGGCCCCCGACCTGTGGATACGGTGCGTGCAGGTCTGGGCGTGCCTGGGTCTGGCGCATCACCGCACGGACGAGCCCTGGGCCGTCTCACGGCGCCGCGCGCTCCTGGTGGACGTACTGAACAACGCCGAGGACTGGGTGTGCGAGGCGGCCGCCCTCGCGATCGTCGCGACCGCCTGGACCGATCCCGCCGTGCGCAAGGACGCGGCCGGGCTCGTCGGGCGCCGCCTGCTGGACGCCCTGGAGGCGAGGCGGAGCCGCGTCGTCACCCTGACCTGGTCGCTGTGCCACCTCGCCCTCGCCACACCGGAGCTGATCCCCCAGGTCGCCGCGCTCGCCACCGACGTGCTGCGCACGATCGACGCGGAGGACGAAGAGGAGGCCGCCGCCCGGGAGTAGCGGGCGGCGCTACAGACCGCCGGAGACGCGCAGCACCGCGCCCGTGGTGTAGGACGCGTCCGGCGACATCAGCCACGCCACCGCGCCGGCGACCTCGTCCGGCTCACCCGGCCGCCGCATGGGCACGCGCTCGCGGTTGCGCCAGGGCCGCTCGGGGTCGCCCATCGCGGCGTGGATGTCGGTCACGATCATGCCGGGCTGCACGGAGTTGACGCGTACGCCGTCCGGGGCCAGTTCCTTGGCAAGGCCCACGGTCAGCGCGTCGACCGCCGCCTTGCTGGCGGCGTAGTGCACGTACTCCCCGGGACCGCCGAGTGTCGCGGCGCCGGAGGAGATGTTGACGATCGCGCCGCCCCGGCCGCCGTGCCGCGTGGACATCCCCAGAGCCGCGCGCCGGGCGCACAGGATCGCGCCCATCACGTTGACGTCGATCACCCGGCGCATGACCTCGACCGGGGTCTCGGTGAACCGTCCCAGCGGACCGGTGATGCCGGCGTTGTTGACGAGACCGGTCACCGCGCCGAGCTGTTCGCCCACCGTGTCGAAGAGCGCGTCCACCTGCGCGGCGTCGCTGGTGTCGACGCGCACCACGACGCAGCGGGCGCCCGCGTCCCGCACCTTGCGCGCGGTGTCCTCCGCGGCGTCGGCGTCCCGCTCGTAACCGATACCGACGGCGTGCCCCCCGCGTGCCAGCCGCAGGGCGACCGCCGCGCCGATTCCGCGGCCGCCACCGGTGACCACCGTGACCGGACCCATGCCAGCTCCCTCACTCACTCGACGTGATCACGAACGCTACCAGCGCGCGAAGGGCGCATGACGGGCGCGAACACCTCGTGAACAGCGCGCGGTCGTGCCCGCCGCACGTTGCCAGGCCCCTGAGCATTGGTCTTGACCAAGTCGAAGGGCCGCTCTATCGTCGCCTAGTAGTGCAAGAACCTTTAATAAAGAGCCGTTCGGAAACAAGGCTGAACAAACCCCGGACGGCGTCAGCCCGATCGCGGAGGACAGGGTGGGGACCACGCAGCTCGAGAACGTGCCGGAGCCCAAGTACTGGCACCTCAAGACCGTGCTCGTCGACGCCCTCGACTCCGAGTTCGAGGTCGGCGAGATCCTGCCCAACGAGCGCGAGCTCGCCGCCCGTTTCGGCGTCGCCCGGGCCACCTTGCGCCAGGCCCTGGAGCAGCTGGAGCTGGAGGGCCGCCTGCAGCGCCGGCGCGGTGTCGGCACCACGGTCGCGCCGCCGCGCGTGGGCGTCTCCGTCGGCGCGTCGAGCGGCAGCCGGCCCGGCGCCGCGGGTGACGCCTGGCGCACCGTGGGCTGTGTCGAGGCCGTCGCCCCCGCCGCCGTCGCCGACGTGCTCGGCACCGACACCGACGAGGCGGTGCACACCGTCCGCCGGGTCCGCTCGATGGGCGGTCAGCCCGTCGCCACCGAGCTGCTGTACGTTCCCGTGGCCTCCGTCCCCGGCCTCCCCGGCGATTTGACGCCGGCCGGTCACGCGCCCGCGGTCCTGCGGGAGTTGCATGCCCTCGAACTCGACGGCGACGACCGGGCCGTGGAGCTGGGCTCGGCCCGCGCCGAGGACGCCAAGCAGCTCGACCGGCTGCCGGGTGCTCCCGTGCTGGTCGTCACCACCCGCTACTTCAGCGGCGGACGCGTCGCGGCCGTCGCCGTGGCCACCTACCGCGCCGACACCTGCCGGCTGACCTTCGGCGACAGCGGCGGGATGGAGATCACCCACCACGGCCAGGAGCGGCACGCCGCCGCGTCGTGACCCCGCCGCCCGTCCCGTCCGGTCAGTAGAAGCGGCCCGTGTTGGCGTCCTCGGCGCCGCCACGGCCGGAGGGCACGGGCAGCGGGTGCCCGGAGCAGCGGACGTCCCGGTCCCCGACGGTGCCGGACACCAGGTACCGGTCGACGCGCGCAGTGACGCACTCGTTCCAGAAGCTGATCAGGCCGTGGGAGCCGCGCCCCTCCTCGGTGATCATCCGTGAGCCCGGGAGCCTGCGGTGCAGCTCGACCGCGCCCTCGTACGGCGTCGCCGCGTCCCGCTCCGACTGGACGATCAGCACCGGTGGCAGCCCCGACCCCGGGCGCGCCCCGACGTCCACCGCCCGCCCGCCCCCGACCGGCCACGAGGCGCAGGGCAGGTTCAGCCAGGCGTTCGCCCAGGTCTCGAAGGGACGCTGGCGCGCGACCCGCGAGTTGTCGCGGTCCCACACGTTCCAGTCGCGCGGCCATACCCCGTCCGAGCACTCCACCGCCAGGTAGACGGCCTCGCCGTTCTCCTCGTCCTTCGCCTGCCCGGGGTCCGGGGCGGCCGCGGCGATCAACGGGTCGTCGTCACCGCGCAGGTAGCGCGAGAGCAGGTGGGCGAAGGAGACCCAGCGCTGGTCGTAGTACGCGGCCTGCACCGCCGCCGAGTGCAGTTCGCCCGCCCCCACCTTGCCGGCCGGGCGCTTGCCGAGCATCCGCATCGCACGGTCGAAGTTCGCCTGCACGCGGCCGGGCGTCGTGCCGAGACCGTACACGGCGTCGTGTCCGGCCACCCATGCGCGCCAGTCCGCCCAGCGGCGCTCGAAGGCCACGTCCTGCGCGAGGTTGGCGCCGTACCAGACACCGCGCGGGTCCGGGTTGACGACGCTGTCCACGACCATGCGGCGCACGTGCGAGGGGAAGAGGGTGGCGTACACCGCGCCGAGGTACGTCCCGTAGGAGACGCCGTAGTAGTTCAGGCGCGGCTCGCCCAGGGCGGCGCGGATGACGTCGAGGTCCCGCGCGAGGTCCGCGGTGCGCATGTTCCGCAGCAGGGCGCCGCCCCGCGCACCGCAGTCCTCGGCCTTGCGCCGGGCCTCCGCGCGCTTGGCCGCCTTCACCGCGGCGGTGGGCAGTCGCGGGTCGGGGCCGGGGGAGCGCTGGTAGCCCGCCGGGTCCTGGCAGGACAGCGGCGCGGAGTGGCCGACCCCGCGCGGGTCGAAGCCCACCAGGTCGTACGTCCTGGCCGCGGTCTCCCAGACCTTGCGGGTGACCGCCCCCACGCCCGGCCGGCCCACTCCGGGGAACCACAGCCCCGACGACCCCGGGCCGCCCGGGTTGAACACCAGCGAGCCCTGCCGGACGGAGGCGGGGCCCGCCGCGCGCAACCGGCTCACCAGCAGGGCGATCTTCGCGCCGCCCGGCTCCGCGTAGTCCACGGGCACCCGGACCGTGCCGCACTGCACCGGCGCCTTGAGCCCGCTGTCCGCGGGGCACGTCCCGAAGTCGATCCCGGTGGCCCCGGCCGCCCGGGCCGCCACCGCGGCCCCCGCCATGCGCAGGTGCCCGGCGACCACGGGATCCGGGAAGTGCGCGGCGGCCGGGGCCGTCGCCGCGCCGGCCGTCAGCACCACGGACACTGCCAGGATCACTGCTCGCCGCACGCGGGACGCCCTTCGCCGGCCGCGCCCGCGGCGCGGCACCCTCGCCGATGCGACGGATCGTCGGCTGGTCGGACAACCCGGCAAAGCAGGCAGGCCGACGGGCCGCGGAATTTCGCCCGTATTGCCCTGCTTCGTGGTGCGGCGCGACCTCCGTGGGCCGTGGTTCAGCGGCCGAGCAGTGAGGTCCGGGCCACGGCGAACAGCTGTTCCTCGACGTGGTCGAGTGCGAGCCGCAGTGCCCCGGTCGCGACCGCCTCGTGCCCCAGCGCGGACAGCGCGACCTGCGGCGGCCGCAGGCAGTAGCGCGCCAACTCCGTGCGCAGCGGCTCCAGTACGCCGTCCAGGCCGGCCGCCCAGCCGCCGATCACCACCAGCTCCGGGTCTATCGCCAGGACCAGCGCCGCCACGTCGTGCACCAGGCGCTGCAGGAACCGGTCGAAGGCCTCCCGCGCCTGGACGTCCCCCGATCTCGCGAGCGCGAACACCTCGGCCACCGCGGACTCGTCCAGCGGGTGCAGCGGCGTCCCCGTCGTGGACAGCAGCCGTTCCGGCCTCGCCTCACGGCCCAGCAGGTGCAGCGCCCCGATCTCGCCGGCCGCCCCGCCGAAGCCGCGGTGCAGCCGGCCCCCGATCAGCGACCCGGCCCCGGGGCTCAGCCCCGCCAGCACGAACACCAGGTCGTCGGTGCCGACGGCCGCGCCCTTCCAGTGTTCGGCGACGGCGGCGGCGTTCGCGTCGTTCTCGACCAGGACGGGGCAGCGGAACGACCGGCGCAGCCGCTCGCCCAGCGGCAGCCCCGTCCAGCCGGGCAGCGCCGTGCTCAGCCGGACCGCGCCGTCGGTCTCGACGATCCCCGGGCTGCCCACACCGACCGCCCACAGCGTGCTGCGGGCCACGCCGGCCTTGCGCAGCAGCTCGGCGACGGTGCCGCGGACCCGTTCCAGGCGCTCCTCGGCCGGCAGCGTGTCGGCCACGTCGTGCGCCAGCGACCCGAGGACCCGGCCGCTCAGGTCGGACAGCAGCGCCCTGATCTGCCGGGCCCCGATCTCCACGCCCAGCAGGTGCCCCGCCTCGGCGTGGAAGCGGAACCTGCGGGCCGGGCGGCCCTGCTTGCGCGCGTCACCGGGCTCCTGCGGCGCCTCCACCACCAGGCCCGACTCCGTCAGGCCCTCGATCACGCCCTCGACGGTCGGCCGGGACAGCCCCGTCGTCCGCACCAGCTCGGTCAGGCTCACGGCGGGCTCGCCGCGCAGCGCATGGAGCACCACCGCGGAATTGATCCGCCGGAGCAGGGACGGGTCCCCGCCGGTGAGCCGCCCCAACCTACGTCCTCCCAGCTTGCGCGCGTGTTGGCCGGATCGTACCCGCCCTGGCGGCCCGCGGCGAGTAGCACCGGCGAAGGGTTACTGACTCGATGTCAAGTGTCACAGGCGGGGGGTTTACTGGAGCCATGGACCTGCCCGGCCACGTGGCCACCGTCGACGCGCTGCGCGCCCGCCCCTTCCCGGCGCGCGACGAGCGCCACGGCGCGGTCGACAGCGGACCCGGGTACCACATAGCGGACCTTCGGATCAGCGAGGACTTCTGGGACGCCGACGGGGATCCGGCACGCGGACGGCAGGCCGAGGACGACCTGGAAGCCGAGTGCCAGGCCCTGGTCGAGGTGTTCACGCAGCGCTGGGGCGTCCCCGAGACGGTCGACCTCACCGCGCACCTCGAACGCCTCGTCGAAGGGGAGCCGGTGCCCCGCCCGCTCCGCACGCTGTGCGACTACGCCCAGGAGGCGTGGGCCTGGCGCGTCGACGGCCGCTGGATCGGCGTCTGCGTCGGGCAGCGGGACGCGGAGCTGCCCCTCCAGCTCGTGGCCGCCGTCGGTGACGCCGCGGCCCTGCCGTGACCGGTCGCACTCCTCGCCGCGGCCGTTGGGCCGACGGCCGGTTTCGGCCTGATGTGTCGTCAAGCACGACGGCCCGCAACAGGCTGACGGCTGGCACAGCGATCCCGGTGCCCTGGCGCCGTGCCGTACCCGGGGCCGTCATGCCGAGCCCGCACCCCTCCCCGTGCCGCGAGATGACTCCTGGCCCGCCGCCTGAGCCCTGGTCCTGGGCGCGCCACCGCCCCCGTCTTCACCCCAACCAGCCCTCTCCGCCTTCGTCGAGCCCTCGGCTACCCTGCCGGGGCGAGCGGCGCGCGCTACGTGGGGCTCGCCTTCGACACGTGGCTCCCTCGCTGGTCACCGTTGCATCCCAGAGGGGCCCTGCGGGTCCCCTCCGGGGACTGCCCGGCGCAAGGGGCGCGTAGGGCGCTCAAGTGGAGCTCCGCGCGTCCATGCCGTGTTCCGGCGTGAGGGCATCGCCTGCGGCCGTCCTCGGGTTGCGTGGCTGATGCGCCTGGCCGGGTTGGCCGGCCGGCACCGCAGACGGCGACACCGCACCACGATCTTGGACCCGCTCGCGGCCGTCCGCCCTGACCTGATTCTGCGCGACTTCCAGCCGATCCGAGCCGCACTCGATGCGCGGTGGTGCGGCGACATCACGCACGTCCCGTCAGAGGAGGGCTGGTCTGTCTGGCCACCGTTCAGACACCGCCTCTCGCCGGAAGGTGCAGCACCAGGTCGGTGCGGTGCGTCACGTCATGCCGTCCCGTCGCACGGGTCGCCCGGTGCGGCGGCCAGCGAGGCACCACTGAGTGGTAGCACGTCGATCCAGCGACGGCTCCAGCCGGGGGCGAAAGGCTCACTGCTCGCCCGATACAGCAGGAGTAGCGTCACCTTCTCCGACGCAGAGATGAAACATGTCGCAATCGCTGGTTCTCTCGCTTACGGGCATCATCGGAACCTTGATAGGTAGCGGACTGACAGGGTTTCTCGCTCTCCGCTCCGATCGTGTGAAACAGCAAGCGCTTGAGCGGCAGGAGGAACGTCAGACTCACAGGCAAGCGAACTTGCAAGACCTGGACCTCCGCCTAGAGCACCACCGGTGGAGCAGAGAGCACAGGCGAACGGCTTACCAGGAGTTCGCTGAGCGAGTTTTGGCGGCCCGAGGGGCAGCCCTTGACTACCACAGATCCTGCATTCCAGCGGATCCCACCCGAGAGCAGACTCGCACCCTCCGCATGGAGGGAAGGAGGGCACACAGAGATGCCGTCACGGCTTCATACGCGGTGGGGCTGCTAGGGCCCGACGAAGTGTCCGAATGGGCGAACAAGTGCATCGACAGCCTGCGCGACCTGATGAATTGCGCTGAGTCACACGACGCACGGTCTGGCGCGGGAGAGTTGACGCCAGAGGCAGTGAGGGAGATGAACCGCGCGATCGACACTCATTTCGGCGCCACCCAGGAAGCGCTCCGGCTGTTCATTGCAGCCGGACGCGCTACTCTGGATCGCCCCATGCCGCTCCCACTCTGAATTGGTCGGACCAGGCTCGCGCCGCACCGCGCGGACCCTTCGAACGATGCTCTCGCCCGCAAGCGCCGATGGTCTGCAACTGCGGTCGTATCGTCACCGGTCCGTCGGACGCCGCGTCCGACGCGCGTTCCGCCGGGGCCCCGTTCCCACGTGCGCATCAGCCCTGCGACGCGTCGCGGAGGCGACCGTATTCCTCCGTCATGGCCTGCGTCGACCAACCGGCGTTCAGGCCGCTGGGGTTGGGCAGGGCCCAGATCCGGGTGCCGCCGATGGTGCGTTCCTGGGGGCCGATGCGGGCGCGGGGCTCGGCGAAGGCGACGCGGTAGGCGGTGACGCCCACGACGGCGAGCCAGCGCGGCTCGTACCGCAGAACGGTCTCCGTCAACAGCCGCCCGCCTTCCACCAGTTCGTCGCGCGTCAGCTCGTCGGCGCGGGCCGAGGCGCGGGCGACGACGTTGGTGATCCCCAGCCCGTACGTGAGGAGTTCGTCCTGCTCCGCCGGGTCGAGCCGGCGCGGGGTGAACCCGCAGGCGTGCAGCACCGGCCAGAAGCGGTTGCCGGGGCGAGCGAAGTGCCGGCCCGTGGCGGCCGACAGCAGCCCCGGGTTGATGCCGCAGAAGAGCACCCGCAGGCCGTCCGCGATCACGTCGGGGATGACGCGGTCGCGGGCGGCCTCCAGTTCGTCCCGGCTCGGGCGGGGCCGGACCGTGGTCAGAGGATGGCCCCGGGGGTGTAGGCGGCCGCCTGCGGGTACCGGCCGGCGACCTCGCCGACCCGCCGCACGACCTCGGCGACCTGGTCCGCGGCCGCGCCGGTGAAGGACAGGCGGTCGGCCATGAGCGCGTCCAGCTGGGCCCGGTCGAGCGGGATGCGCTCGTCCTCGGCGAGCCGGTCCAGCAGCTCGTTGCGCTCGGCGCCCTTCTCGCGCATGGCGAGCGCCGAGGCGACCGCGTGCTCCTTGATGACCTCGTGCGCCAGCTCGCGGCCGACGCCGGCCCGCACCGCGCCCATGAGCACCTTCGTCGTGGCGAGGAACGGCAGGTAGCGGTCGAGTTCGCGGGCGATGACCGCCGGGAAGGCACCGAACTCGTCGAGCACCGTCAGGAAGGTCTCCAGCAGGCCGTCGAACGCGAAGAACGCGTCCGGCAGGGCCACCCGGCGCACCACGGAGCAGGAGACGTCTCCCTCGTTCCACTGGTCGCCGGCCAGCTCGCCGACCATCGAGGCGTGACCGCGCAGGATGACCGCCAGGCCGTTGACGCGCTCGCAGGAGCGGGTGTTCATCTTGTGCGGCATGGCCGAGGAGCCGACCTGGCCGGGCTTGAAGCCCTCGGTGACCAGCTCGTGGCCGGCCATCAGGCGGATCGTCTTGGCGAGCGAGGACGGCGCGGCGGCCAGTTGCACCAGTGCGGTCACGGCGTCGTAGTCCAGCGAGCGGGGGTAGACCTGGCCGACGGAGGTGAGGACCTCGGAGAAGCCGAGGTGCGCCGCGATCCGGCGCTCCAGCTCGGCGAGCCTGCCGGCGTCACCGCCGAGCAGGTCGAGCATGTCCTGAGCGGTGCCGACCGGTCCCTTGATACCGCGCAGCGGGTAGCGGCCGAGCAGGTCCTCGACCCGGGCGAAGGCGACCAGCAGCTCGTCGGCGGTGGTCGCGAAGCGCTTGCCGAGGGTGGTGGTCTGGGCGGCCACGTTGTGCGAACGGCCGGCCATGACCAGCTCCGCGTACTCGGCGGCGAGCCGGCCGAGCCGGGACAGGACGGCGACGGTGCGGTCGCGCACGTGCTCCAGGGAGAGCCGGATCTGCAGCTGCTCGACGTTCTCGGTGAGGTCGCGCGAGGTCATGCCCTTGTGGACGTGCTCGTGCCCGGCGAGGGCGTTGAACTCCTCGATGCGCGCCTTGACGTCGTGCCGGGTGACCTTCTCCCGCTCGGCGATCGACGCCAGGTCGACCTGCTCCAGCACCCGCTCGTAGTCCGCGATGGCCTGGTCAGGCACCTCGATCCCCAGGTCCTTCTGGGCCCGCAGGACCGCCAGCCACAGGCGGCGCTCCAGCACCACCTTCTGCTCGGGGGACCACAGGGTGGCGAGCTCCGCGGAGGCGTAGCGGCCGGCCAGGACGTTGGGGATGCGGGGCTTGGAAGTCACGTAGCGAGATTCTACTGCGCGTCGGCGCAGGTCAGCGCCCCGGACCGGTCTATGCGCGTAGCGCGCTGGGGCGCTCGGATCCGGTGGTCGCCGGGCCGGCCACCGGGGCCACCCGGAGAGCTGACAGCGCGCGACCTGCGGACCGCCCGGCTCCCCGGCGGCAACGCCCGCCCCGGGCGGTCCCGCCGGGGCTGACGTCCGGTCCCGCAAAGTCCCGCCTCCTGCCCACGGGCACAGTGCGAGCGCGGCGCCCCCGGAGGTTCGTTCAGAACTCGTACGGGACCAGTTCGGCGCGCTTGGGGGGCAGTCCGTCGCCGGAGGAGCGGCCGGTGAGGCGGCGGCCGATCCACGGGACGAGGTGCCGGCGGGTGAAGCGCAGGTCGGCGGCGCGGCGCGCGGGCCAGGACAGGGGGACGGAGTCGGGCAGGGCCTTGGTCCAGTCGAACTGCGGGGTGTGCCCGAGGGTCTGCCAGACCGCCTCGGTGACCCGGCGGTGGCCCTCGCCGTCCAGGTGCAGGCGGTCCTCCGCCCACAGGCGCGGGTCGCCCAGCACCTGGGCGCCGTACAGGTCCACCACGAGCGCGCCGTGCCGGGCGGCCAGGTCGTCGACGAAGCCGAACAGGTGTTCCATGCGGGGCAGGAAACGCGTGGCCACCGGGCCGCGGCGGGCCGGGCTGCGCATCAGCACCAGCTGCCGGCAGGACGGCGCCAGCCGCTCCACGGCCTCCTCCAGCAGCGCGCACACCTTCACCACGTCGCACTTGGGCCGCAGCACGTCGTTGAGCCCGCCCACCAGGGTCACCAGGTCGGCCTCCATCGAGGCGGCGGTCTCCACCTGCTCGTCCACGATCTGCTGGATCAGCTTCCCGCGCACCGCCAGGTTCGCGTAGCGGAAGCCCGGCGTGTGGGCGGCGAGGCGCCCGGCGAGGAGGTCGGCCCAGCCCCGGTAGGAGCCGTCGGGGAGCGCGTCCGACATGCCTTCGGTGAAGGAGTCGCCGAGCGCGACGAAGCTGGTGTGGGAGGCGTTCATCTGCATGGCGGGCGAGATCCTACCGGCCCCGCGGAGCGCCGTTTCAGGCGGCCGGTGCGTGGCCCACGAGTTCCTTCAGCACGTCCTCCATGGTCACCAGACCGAGGCCTCGGCCCTGGTCGTCGACGACCGCCGCCAGGTGCGCGCCGCTGGCCCGCATCGCCGCCAGGACGTCGTCCAGCGGGGTGGCCGCGCCGACCCGGGTGATGCGGCGGAGCGCGCCCCGGGGGAAGGGCTGGTCGTGGCGGCTGGGGCCGAGGGCCAGGGCGTCCTTCACATGGAGGTAGCCGAGGATGCGGCAGGCGTCGTCGGTCACCGGGAAGCGCGAGAAGCCGGACCGCGCGGCCAGGCGCTCCAGCCCCGCAGGGGTCATCCCGAAGCGCGCCGACACCACGCGATCCCACGGGACGACGACCGCGCGGACCGGGCGGCGCCCCAGCTCCAGGGCGTCCTGCAGGCGGATCGCGGCCCGCTCGTCCAGCAGCCCGGCCTGACCGGCGTCCGTCACCATCCGGGCCAGCTCGTCGTCCGAGAACACCGCCGCGACCTCGTCCTTCGGCTCGACCCGCAGCAGTTTCAGCAGCCCGTTCGCGAAGGCGTTGACCGCGAAGATCACCGGGCGCAGCGCCCGCGCCAGCGTCACCAGCGGCGGACCGAGGACGAGCGCGGTCCGCTCCGGGGCGGCCAGCGCGATGTTCTTCGGGACCATCTCGCCGAGCAGCATGTGTGCGTACGTGGCCAGGACCAGGGCGATCGCGAACGACAGGGCGTGGATCGCGCCCTGCGGGACATGCAGCAGGTGGAAGAGCGGCGCCAGCAGGTGCTCGATGGCCGGTTCCGCCACGATGCCCAGCACCAGGGTGCACAGCGTGATGCCCAGCTGGGCGGCGGCCATCAGCGGCGACAGGTGCTGCAGCCCCCACAGGACGTGGCGCGCCCCGCGCTCCCCGGCCTCCGCGCGGGGCTCGATCTGGCTGCGCCGGACGGAGATCATCGCGAACTCGGCGCCGACGAAGAAGGCGTTCACGACCAGGGTCAGCGCGCCGATGAACAACTGCAGGAAGGTCATCGCGCACCCGCCTGCCCGTCGTCCGCGCCCTGCGGCGCGAACCCGTTCTGCGCGCGCGGCGCCGGGGAGATCAGCCGTACGTGCGCCGCGCGGTGGTGCGAGTCGTCGGTGACCTCCACCAGCCAGCCGTTGACCTCGACGGTGTCGCCGGTGGCCGGGATCCGCCCGAGCCGCTGGGCGACCAGACCGGCCAGCGTCTCGTAGGGGCCGTCGGCGACCCGCAGGCCGATGTGCGCGAGCCGGTCGGTCCGCACGGCGCCGTCGGCGTCGTAGACGCGGCGGCCGGTGCGGTCCTGGTGGATGAAGGCCAGGTCGGGGGTCTCCAGCGGGTCGTGCTCGTCACGGACCTCCCCGACGACCTCCTCCACGATGTCCTCCAGGGTGACGACGCCCGCGGTTCCGCCGTACTCGTCGATGACGACGGCCATGCTCATCGAGCCGGACAGCCGGTCCAGCAACCGGTCCACGGGGAGGGTCTCGGGGACCGGTACCGGCTCCCGCAGCAGCGGGGTGATCGGGTGCCCCTCACGGCGCTCGTACGGCACGGCCAGGACGTCCTTGATGTGGACGATGCCGATCACGTTGTCCAGGCCGCCCCGGTGGACGGGGAAGCGGGACAGGCCCGTGGCGCGGGTGATGTCGGCGACGTCCCGGCAGGTGGCGCCCTCCTCCAGGGCGACGACCTGGACGCGGGGGGTCATCACGTTCTCGGCGGTCAGCCCGGCCAGGCTCAGCGTCCGTACGAACAGCTCGGCGGTGTCGGCCTCCAGCGCGCCCGCCCGGGCGGAGTGCCGGGCCAGGGCCACCAGCTCCTCGGGGCTGCGCGCCGAGGCGAGCTCCTCGGCGGGTTCCATGCCCAGGCGGTGCAGTACACGGTTGGCGGTGTTGTTCAGATGGCGGATGAGCGGGCCGAAGGCGGCGGTGAAGACGGTCTGCGGCGGGGCGACGGCCTTGGCCACCGGCAGCGGACGGGAGATCGCCCAGTTCTTGGGGACGAGCTCGCCCACCACCATCAGCACCACCGTCGAGATGCCGGTGCCCAGCACCAGGCCCAGTGACGCGGCCCCGGCGGCCGACATCCCCAGCGCGCGCAGCGGGCCCGCCAGCAGCTCGGCGATGGAGGCCTGCGCCAGCATGCCGATCACCAGTCCGGTGACGGTGATACCGAGCTGGGCCCCGGAGAGTTGCACCGTCAGGCTGCGCACGGCCCGCAGCGCCGCGCAGGCACCGCGCTCACCCGCCTTCTCGGCCCGTTCCAGGTCGGTGCGCTCGACCGTGGTCAGGGAGAACTCCGCGGCGACGAAGACGGCGCAGGCCAGGGTCAGCAGCAGCGCGACGGCCAGGAGCAGCACTTCGGTCATCGGGACACCTCGGTCCCATGATCGGCCAGGCCGGGGTGGACCGCGCGCCGCGGGCGTGAGCGAGGCGACCGGAGGCGTGACGGACTCGCGGGGTCGTCCATACGCCCATCGTAGGAACCGCGGGCACCACGGACAGCCCGGGAGCGCGGCCAGGGGTTGCGCCCCGGATCCGGCGGGCGCGCTACCGGGTCCGCTGGAAGGGCTTGGTCCAGCGGCGCCAGTGGTGCTCGGGCGCGTAGCCCGCCGAGCGCCAGGCGTGGTGGGCGCGCTCGTTGCGCTCCAGCACCATGGCGTCGCCGCGGCGGCCGCCCAGTGCCGTGAAGCGCTCCTCGGCCGCCGCCAGCAGGGCGCGGGCGATGCCCTGCCGCCGCCGCTCGGGGTGGACCGCCAGCCGGTACAGATGGCAGCGCCAGCCGTCGAAGCCCGCGATGACCGTGCCGACGAGCACGCCGCCGTCCTCGGCGAGCAGCAGCGCCCCGGGGTCGCGTGCGATGAGCCGCGCCACGCCCTCCGGGTCGTCGCTGATGCTGGTGCCCTCGGCGGCCGTCTTCCAGAACTCCAGCACCCGTCCGGCGTCGGCCGGTACCGCGCCGCGTATCCCGAGATCGTCCATGCGGGTCAGCCAAGCAGTCCCCGGCCCGGGCGTCGAGTGAATCAGGGCCTCCCGGGCCCTTCCGCCGGTTCCGCGCGGCGCAGCTCCTCGATCACCGGGGCGAAGGCCTCCATGGCGGGTTCCAGCACGGTGACGTAGCTGAAGCCGAGGCGCTCCCGGCCCCGCCGCAGCTGCTCCGCGATCTCGGCGACCGTGCCGACGAGGAGCGTCGGCAGGTCGAGCAGTTCCTTCTCGTCCAGGTACGGCGCGTGCGGGGCGAACTCGTGGACCGCCGCCGCGCGGTCGTCGGTGATCACGACCCGCTGGACGAGGACGTTGAACTCCGGGTCGGTGTCGTACGCGGCGGCGAACCCGCGCGCCGCCGCGACCCGCTCCTCCACGGTCGCGGCGGACAGCAGCCGCAGCGAGCCGTCGTCCTTGGCGGGGTCGGCCTCCGCGCCGGTGAAGGCGACGACGGCCGCGTGCCGGGCCGCCAGGCGCAGCACACGCGGGCCGTTCCCGCCCAGGAGCAGCGGGGGCAGCGGCGCGCCGGCGCCGTGGGTACCGCCGCCGTTGGTGCCGTCCACGCCGTCCACGCCGTCCGGTGCCGGGAGCAGCCGGGTCAGCGCCTCGACGGTGCGTTCCAGGTGGTCGACCCGGTCTCGGGCGGTGCCGTAGGGCAGGCCGGCGCGTTCGAACTCCTCGCGAACGTAGCCCGCGCCGAGCCCCAGCTCCAGGCGGCCGCCCGTGAGCCGGACGGCGGTGGCGACCTCGCGGGCCAGCAGGACCGGGTTCCAGAACGCCGCGTTGAGCACGAAGGTCCCCAGCCGTGGGCGCCGCGTGGCGTGCGCCGCCGCGACCAGTGAGGGGAACGGAGCCGGCCGGCCCAGGTGGTCCGGCACCTGCAGCACGTCGTAGCCGAGCGCCTCCACCCGGCGGCACTTGTGCTCCCACGCGTCGCCCTGCGCGGGCTCGAGCAGATTGACACCGAACCGGAACCGTCGCGCCATGACCGCCCCCCTCGTCTCCCGTCCGCCGGTCAACGACCTTCCCCGCCGCCGGGCCGCTCACTCGTGCGCGATCGCGGCCAGGACGTTCATCCGCGAGGCGCGCAGGGCCGGCAGCAGCGCCGCGACCAGGCCGACCACCACGGAACCGGCCATCACCGCCCCCACCGTGGTCCACGGGATCGCGAACGCCCGCATGCCCTCCAGCGCCAGCACCTCGTGCGTCACCACGCCCCAGACCAGACCCAGGGCCAGCCCCAGCACGGCGCCGAAGACCGCGATCACCACGGACTCCAGCCGGATCATCCGGCGCAGCTGCATCCGCGACAGACCGATCGCCCTGAGCAGCCCGATCTCCCGGGTGCGCTCGATCACCGACAGAGCGAGGGTGTTGACGACACCCAGCACGGCGATGATGATCGCCAGCCCGAGCAGCGCGTAGACCAGGTTCAGCAGCACGGAGATCTGGGTGCGCACCAGGTTCTTGTAGTCCGCCTGGTCGCGGACCTCCACCTGCGGATAGGGCTTGAGGGCCCGCTCCAGGTTCGCCCGCAGCGTGGGCTTGTCCGTGCCGGGGGCGGCGTTCACGTACAGCGCGGCGTCCTGGCCGCGGGGCAGGAACCGCTCGGCGGTGGCCAGGCCCATGGTGAGGGTGGCGTCGTCGCCGAGCAGGGTGCTCTGGCTGGTGGTCAGCGCGCGCAGGGTGAACGTCGACGAGCGGCCGTCGACGAAGCGCAGGGGGATCCGGCTGCCCACGCGCAGCCCGTGGTGGGCGGCGTACGTCGCGGAGAGCGAGAGGCTGTCGCGGGCCAGGGCGCGGGCCGTGTCGCCCGCGGCGTACTCCAGGTTGAGCGCCCGGTCCGCCCCGGGTCCGATCGCCGTCCCCGTCAGCTTGGTCGTGCGGTGGCCGGGCAGGGTCATCAGGACGGATACGTACCGCACCCGCACCACCTCCCCGGCGCCGCGCACCTTCCGCACCCGGTCGGTGATCTCCGGGGAGAAGGGCGCGAAGTGGGTGCCCTGCACGACGTAGTCCGCGCCCAGGGCCCGGTCGATCTCCTGGTCGAAGGAGCTCGCCATCGACGTGCCGGCGATGGACATGCCCGTGACCAGGGCCAGGCCGATCATCAGCGCGCCGGCGGTCGCGCCCGTGCGGCGCGGGTTGCGCAGCGCGTTGCGCTGGCTCATCCGCCCCACCGGCCCGAACACATGGGGGAACGCCCCGCCCAGCACCCGGATCACCGGCCGCACCAGCAGCGGCCCCACGACCACCGCCGCGATCAGCGAAAGACCGATGCCGATCCCCAGGAACGTCGCGGCGTCACCGGTGCTCCCGGCCACCGCCGCCCCGGTCAGCGCCCCCGCGGCCACCAGCGTCGCGACCGCGCCGCCCACCGCCCGCGACCGCAGGCTCCGCCCGCTCCCGGCGACCTCGGCGTCGTACAGCGCCGCCATGGGGGAGACCCGGGCCGCACGCCGCGCCGGCAGGTAGGCCGCGACCAGCGTCACCAGCAGCCCGACGCCGAACGCCGCCGCCGGTACGCGCCGGCGGATGACCATCTCGGCGGCGTCGATGTTCATCCCGAACACGCCGAGCAGCCGGAACAGGCCCGCCGCGAGCCCGATGCCGCAGGCCAGCCCCAGGGCGGAGCCCACCACCCCCAGCAGCAGCGCCTCCACCAGCACCGACCGCCGCACCTGCCCGCGGTCCGCCCCCAGCGCGCGCAGCAGGCCCAGCTCCCGGGTGCGCTGGGCGATCAGCATCGAGTAGGTGTTGACGATCAGGAAGACCCCGACCAGGACCGCGACCCCGGCGAAGCCCAGCATCACGTACTTGATCACGTCCAGGAGGGTGGCCAGGCTGTCCACCGCTGACTTCGCCTGCTCGGCCTGGGTCGTGTAGGTGTAGTGCGGTCCGAGCGCGGCGGCGATGCGCCGCTTCAGCACGTCGTCCGAGACCCCAGGAGCGGCGTCGGCCTGGACCGACGTCGCGACACCGGTCCGGCCCAGCAGGCGCGACTGCGAGGTGGGGGTGTCGACGAACAGCAGGGCGGCGCCCGGGTTGGTCGTCGTGAAGGTGGCGATGCCGACGAGCCGGACGGGGAACGCTCCCGGCTGTGCCAGCACCCGCAGCCGGTCGCCGATCCTCAGGTGCCGTTTCGCGGCGGTGTCGGCGTCGATCAGCGCCTCGTCGGGGCCGTGCGGCGCGTGCCCGCTGGTCAGCCGGACCGGACTGCGCGGGTTCCCCGACCAGTTGGTGGCCACCGTGAGAGCTCCGCTGGTCGGCTCCACCGGCCGGTCCTCCGCGTCGACGACGGTGGTGTTGTGCACGGTGATGTCGATCCGCGCGTCCGCGACGCCCGGTACCGCCTTCACCCGGTCCAGGAGCGACGCCGGCAGGGTGCGCACCTGCCCGGAGGCGAACTGCTGGTCCTCGCTGAAGGCCTCCGGGGGACCCACCGTCACATCGGCGGACGTGGAGGCGAACAAACGGTCGAAGGTGCGGTTGACGGTGTCGGAGAAGATCATGCTGCCGGTGACGAAGGCCACCGACAGCAGGACGGCGAGCGCGCTGAGCAGCAGCCGGCCCCTGTGGGCCAGGAAGCTGCGCAGCGTCGCCCGGAGCATCGCCGCGGCGCCTATCCCTGCTTCCGCAGCGCGTCGAACCGCTTGAGCCGTTCCAGGACGCCGTCCGCGCTGGGTTCGTGCATCTCGTCGACGATCCGTCCGTCGCCCAGGAAGAGCACGAGGTCCGACCATGCCGCCGCCGTGGGGTCGTGGGTCACCATGACCACGGTCTGGCCGAGCGCGTCCACGGCCTCGCGGAGGAAGCCCAGCACCTCGCCGCCCGCCTGCGAGTCGAGGTTGCCGGTCGGCTCGTCGGCGAAGATCAGCTGCGGGCGGGAGGCGAGGGCGCGGGCGCACGCCACGCGCTGCTGCTGACCGCCCGACAGCTGGGCGGGACGGTGCCCCAGCCGGTCGCGCAGGCCCAGGGTGTCGATCACCCGGTCCACCCACTCCCGGTCGGGCTTGCGGCCGGCGATGTCCATGGGGAGCGTGATGTTCTCGGCGGCCGTGAGTGTCGGCAGCAGGTTGAACGCCTGGAAGACGAAGCCGACCTGGTCACGGCGGAGCCGGGTCAGTTCGCGTTCCGCCAGACACGTGATCTCGGTCTCGCCGATCCAGACCTGCCCCGAGGTGACCGAGTCCAGCCCCGCCAGGCAGTGCATGAGGGTGGACTTGCCGGAGCCGGAGGGCCCCATGACGGCCGTGTAGCGGCCGCGGGCGATCTCCACGTCCACCGCGTCCAGTGCCACCACCCGGGTCTCGCCGGTTCCGTACGCCTTCGTGAGCGCCGTTGCCCGCGCGGCGGGTTCCGCTCCCGCCTCGATGCCCTCTGTGTCCGCTGCCGTCCATGTCGACACGCTTGCCCCCAACGTGAGGAAGTGCGCACTTGTCCGTATGCGACCCGAGCGTAGGTCGTCGGGTGCGGCGCCGCATCGTCCCGAGGGGTGAGCGCCGGGACGCGCGGGCGCCCGCCGTGCGACCGCGTCCGGCTGAAACCGGCCGGCCCTCCTCATACGTCTGTAGGTGCACCCGCGCCGGGCGCGCTGTGACCGGGGCGGGGCGAGGACACCTGCCGAGGGGGGACCGAATCGATGGTGCACGCACACGTCAGGGCCGGGTCAGGTGATCGCGGGCGCACGCGGGGTCGGGCGGGGCTGCCCGTGGCGGCACTGCTGGTCCTGGCGCTCCAGGGGTGCCAGGACACGGCATCCGGCGACGCCGGCGGCAAACCGCCCTCGCCCGCGCCGAGCGCCCCGGACGCGGCAGGATCGTCCGCGGCCTCCCCGGCGCAGCCGTCCTCGTCGCCGACCGGCGGGACGGCCGGCGACCCGTGCGCGCTGGTGACGCATCAGGAGGCCGAAAGCCTCGCCGGTACGGCCCTCGAACCCGGCCGGGAACTGGAGGGGACCTGCACCTACCCCACGCCCGAGTCCGGCCCGACAGCCCAGGTCGAGGTCTTCGCGGGGGAGTCGGGGAAGAACTACTACGACGCCGAGCGCGGGCTCGGCCACGAACTGAAGCCGCTCGACGGCATCGGTGACGAGGCATGGCTGGAGGACGGATCGGTCTTCCTGCGCGTGTCCGGGCGGTGGGTGGCGATCCGGCTGGTCCGCAACGAGGACCCGGCCCGGTTCGACAAGCCGCTCGAGGAACTGGCGCGCACGGTGGCGAGCCGCCTCTGAAGGCGCACACCGTGCGCCCCGGAGCCCGGACCGGCTCCGGGGCGCACGGGTTCCCGGGCGGATGGCCTGGCAGCCGCTTGCCACTGCTAGTGCTTCAGCGCTAGCTTGACGGTATGGCCAAGACGCAGTTGAACGTGCGGGTGGACGAGACCACCGCCGCGGCCGCCCGAGAGCAGGCCGCGCAGCGGGGCGTCAGCGTGAACCGGTACATCGAGGAGCTCGTCCGGGAGGACGCCGGCGAGCGGGGCCGCAGCTTCGTCGAGGCCGCCGCCGACTTCATGCGGCGCTACGAGTCCGTCTTCGCCGAGGAGTTCGGCGCGGAGCGCGAAGGCCGCCGTTGACCCTGCGGATCGACCTCCCCTGGCTGCTCATGGTCGCCGAGTACAACACCCCCGGTGACCCCCAGGTGACCGACTGGGGTGCCCTCGTCGCCGCGGTCAGCCGCCACCAGGCGGAGATATTCGGCGTGCCCGTCTACTCCGACCCCTGTGAGCGGGCCGCGAGCCTGCTGCAACTGCTGGTCCACGTGCCGGCCCTGGAGCGGTCCAACGCGCTGTTCGCCTCCGCGGTCGCCTACGCCTATATGGTGGCCGGCGGCCTGAAGGTCGCCACGTCCCCCGAGCAGGTGCGCGACCTGGCGCGGCTGGTCAAGGGCGGCACCGCCGACGTGCACGAGATCGCCGACGAGCTGCGCTCCTGGTGCGTCTGACGTGGTGCGTCCGACTTGACGTCCGACGTGGTGCGTCCGGGTGGCTACGCCCACCGGCGGCCGGCCGGCACCTCGTCCAGGTGCGGGGCCGACAGATGCAGCACCTCGTAGCGGTCCGGGTCGGTGACGCCGGCGGCCGGCGTCCGGTCCCAGAGCGTGAAGAGGACGGTCTCCCAGTGGCGCGGGTCCACGGCCAGGAGGGTCGTGTGGACGCCGGCCGTGGCGGCGCGCTCCTCCCACGCCTCCAGCGCCCGGGCCACCGGCCCGCGCGGGTCGGCCCCGGCGGGGATCCGCTGCCGCAGGCGGCTCGCGGCGCTCGGCGCGGTGCCGAAGGCGGGCCCCGGACGGTAGGCGACGCCCGTCCAGTGGCTGACGTCCGGGCGCCCGAAGTCGTCGACGATCCCGCCGAAGCCGCCCCCGCCCCACAGGAAGCGGTTCATGCCGCTGGTGTCCTCCCAGAGGTAGAAGGGCGCGTACTCGTTGACCGGGGAGCCCTCCGTGCCGCGCTCGCGGATCAGGTAGGCCTTGAAGCCCAGGCCCTCGTATGCGTCCGTGAGCCGGCCGCGGCCGGCGACCCGGTCGCGGATGATCTTCATGTCGTAGTCGGCGGGCAGCGTGATTCCGTACTGCATCGCGTACATGTGTCCCCCCTGGTGTCGTACCTGTGTGCCGGGGCCCGCTCAGGCCCGCTGGGCCAGCAGGGCCAGCGCGCCGCTGACGGCCTGGTCGAAGGGCGCGGCCGCGCCGGCCGCGCGGGCGAGCACGTAGCCGCCCTGGAGCACGGCCACGAGCGCGGCCGCGATGTCGCCGGTGTCGAGGCCGGGCGCGATCTCGCCGCGTGCCTGGCCCTCGGCGAGCACGTCCGCCAGCCGCTCGCGCAGCCACTCGAAGGTCTCGTCGAGCGGCGCCCGCAGCCGCGGGCTCGCGACGACCTCCGGGTCCTGGGTGAGCCGACCGATCGGGCAGCCCCGCAGCACGTCGCGCTCGCGGCGCAGGTAGCGGGAGACCCGCTCGACCGCCGTGCCCGGGAGCGAGAGTTCGTGCTCGGCGGTCTCCCGCATCTGTTCGGCGGTGCGGCGTACGGCGGCGAGCGCGAGTTCCGGCTTGCCGGAGAAGTGGTGGTACATGCTGCCCTGGCCGACGCCCGAGCGCTGCTGGATGGCCTTCGGGCTGGTGCCGAGGTAGCCGCGTTCCCAGAGCAGCTCGCGGGTGCTCTCGATCAGGCGCTCCGGCGTCGTCTCCATGCCCCCAGTGTACATACCAGTAGGTACAGAGCTGCGGAGCTCAACCGCGCCGGCGTGCGGTGGCCAGGATGTGCGGGGCGCTCGGCACGGGCAGCGTGAGGCCCTTGGCTCGCTCCGGGACGCGGAAGCGGCGCAGCTCCAGCACCTCGAAGCCGGCCGCCTCGACCGCGCCGAGCGTGTCCCGGCCGGTGCGGCAGCCGCCGAACAGCAGCGGCCACAGGGTGCGGTCCACCGTCCACTGCAGCGCCGCGTGCCCGCGCCCCTCGGCCCGGCAGTGCTCCAGCAGCCGCAGTTGCCCGCCCGGGCGCAGCACCCGGTGGATCTCGGCCAGGGCGCGCTTCTGGTCGCGTACGGAGCACAGCACCAGCGACGCCACCGCCGCGTCGAAGGCCTCGCTCTTGACCGGCAGCGCCTCGGCGACGCCGGGCACGACGTCCACGGGCACCTCGGCGTACTGCGCGGCGTCGCCGGCCAGCCGGCGCAGATGCCGCTCCGGCTCGATCGCCACGACCTCGGCGACGGTGCGCGGATAGTGACGGAAGTTCAGGCCCGAGCCCGCGCCGATCTCGATGACCCGGCCGGAGAGACCCGCGAGCGCGGTCTCCCGGTACGCGCCGAAGCCCGCGCGGGCGTCCATCACCGGGCCGCAGCGGGCGTAGAAGCGGGCGAACAGCGGGTGATGGACGGGTTCGCGGGTCACACCGATGCGGCGCCCCATGGCCGGCCCCCTTTCGCCTCGGCATTCCCTCACTCCGATTCTGCCGCTCCGGAGCCCGCCCCAAGCCTCCCCGTACCGGGGTGAATTCGGCGTGTCGCCCGCCGTCCGGCGCGAGCGCGGTCGCACGGGACGTTCGGGGAGGGGTGCCGCCCCCGGAATCCGGCGGACCACGGGCGGCCGAGGCCGCGCCGTCGGGCCGGCTGCCGATGCCGCCGGTCCTGCTCGCCTTCGCCCGTGCCCTTGGGGGGCCGCCCGCCCCGGAAGCGCCCTCACGCGCCACCCCCGGGCGTGTCCGCGCGGGACGGGCGGGGGCCGGACGGTGGAGCGGGTCAGGCGGGGCTGGGGGGTGCCCAGTGCGTGGTGAAGGCGGTGGCGTCCCAGATGCCGCCGATGCGGGGGGAGAGCCAGCCGGGTGCCGCCTGGCGGAAGACGGCGGGGTCGAGGGCGGCCGCGCCGGCGGGCAGCGCGCCCAGGAGCGGGATGGCGGTGACGTCGGGGAGGTCGGCGACGTTGCAGCGGGCGGCCAGGTCCGGGTCGTCCGGCCAACTGCCGATGACGAAGCCCGCGCACGTCAGATCCCGGGCCTTCAGCGCCTCCGCCGTCAGCGCGGCACCGTTGAGGGTGCCGAGCCCCGCCGGGGCGACCACGAGCACCGGGGCCGCGAGCATCCGTGCCGCGTCCGCCAGCGTGGCGCCCACCTCGTCGAGACGGACGAGCAGCCCGCCGGCGCCCTCGACCAGGACGATGTCGTGCACGGCCGCCAGCTTCGCCGCCGCCTCCGCGATGTCGGCCGGGCCCACCGGCGCGGTCCCGGAGCGCCGTGCGGCCGTCGCGGGCGCCAGCGGTTCGGGGTACCGGGCCAGTTCGACGCTCGTGACCTCCGGGCCGGCGAGCCGGGTGACCTCGGCGGCGTCGCCCGGCTCGCCGGGGCCCACGCCGGTCTGCGCGGGCTTCAGGTACGCGACGCTGTACTGGCTGAACAGCGCCGTGGCCGCGATCGCCGCCGTGGTCACCGTCTTGCCGATCTCCGTGCCCGTACCGGTCACGAACAACACCGTCATGCCGCCTCCGCCGCCGCGCGCACCGCCGCGCAGATGCGCGCGATGTCCTCGTCCCCCGTGATGTACGGGGGCATCGTGTAGATCAAGTCCCGGAACGGCCGCAACCATACCCCGCTGCGGACGGCGGCCCGCGTCGCGGCGGCGAGGTCGGCCTGGTGGTCGAGCTGGACGACACCGATCGCGCCCAGCACCCGCACATCGCGTACGCCCGGGAGCCCGGCGGCGGGCGCGAGCCCCTCGCGCAGCCCGGCCTCGATCCGCTTGACCTCCTGCGCCCAGTCCTGGCCGAGCAGCAGGTCGAGGGAGGCGCAGGCGACGGCCGCGGCCAGCGGGTTGCCCATGAAGGTCGGGCCGTGGGCGAGCACCGGCACCTCGCCCCGGGAGATCCCGTCGGCGACGCGCGAGGTGCACAAGGTGGCGGCCATCGTGAGGTAGCCGCCGGTCAGGGCCTTGCCGACGCACATCACGTCCGGGCAGACCCCGGCCTGGTCGGCGGCGAACAGCGTCCCGGTCCGCCCGAAGCCGGTGGCGATCTCGTCGAACACCAGCAGCACGTCGTGCTCGTCGCAGAGCTCGCGCAGCACGCGCAGATAGGCGGGGGAGTGGAAGGTCATGCCGCCCGCGCCCTGCACGACGGGCTCCACGACGACCGCGGCGAGTTCGTGCGCGTGAGCGGCGATCGTCTTCCGCAGGTGGCCGGCGTACGCCTCCTCGTACGCGGCCGGCGGCGCGTCCGCGAAGACCTGCCGGGGCAGGACGCCGGACCACAGCCCGTGCATGCCCCCCTCGGGGTCGCAGACGGACATCGGCTGCCAGGTGTCGCCGTGGTAGCCGCCGCGCCAGGTCATCAGACGCTGCTTCTCCGGCCGCCCGAGCGAACGCCAGTACTGCAGGCACATCTTGACCGCGACCTCGACCGACACCGAGCCGGAGTCGGCGAGGAATACGTGCCGTAGCGGCTCGGGGGTGATCTCGACCAGGCGGGCGGCGAGCCGCACGGCCGGCTCGTGGGTGAGCCCGCCGAACATCACGTGGCTCATCCGGTCCAGCTGGCCGCGGGCCGCCTCGTTGAGCACCGGGTGGTTGTAGCCGTGGATCGCCGACCACCACGACGACATGCCGTCGACGAGTTCGGTCGCGCCCTCTACCGGCTCGGCGAGCCGCAGCCGGACCCCGGCCGCGGACTCGACGACGAGCGGTTCGTGACGGCCCGGCATGGGCCCGTACGGATGCCACACGTGCTCCCGGTCCAGGGCCAGCAGCTCGCGGGGGGTGAGTGGCTCAGGCATTGGGCGGCAGGTCCGTGCCGGTGCCACGGCGGCGCACGGCCACCAGGTCGGTGCGGGTGGCACCGGCGGCCGCCGGCTGCGCGGCGCCGGCCTGGACGTCACCGTGGGCGTGGCCGCCGCACGGGCCGCAGCCGCCGCCCTCCCCCTCGCCGTGCGACCCGCAGCCCGCGGAGGCGTGCGAGCCGCAGCCCCCGGCCGCGGCCGCCGCGTCCGCCCGGTGTCCGGGCAGGGTCACCTCGCCGGCGCCCTCCACCTCGAAACCGGCGTCCGCGATCATGTCGAGGTCGGCCTTGCCGGCTTGGCCCTCGCTGGTGAGGTAGTCGCCCAGGAAGATGGAGTTCGCCAGGTGCAGCGCGAGCGGCTGCATGCTCCGCAGGTGCACCTCGCGGCCGCCCGCGATGCGGACCTCCACATCGGGACAGACGAACCGCACCATCGAGAGAATCCGCAGGCACCGCTGCGGGGTGAGGTTCCACTCCTTCGCCAGCGGGGTGCCCTCGAAGGGGATGAGGAAGTTCACCGGGACGGAGTCGGGGTCCAGCTCGCGCAGCGCGAACACCACGTCGACCAGGTCCTCGTCGCTCTCGCCCATGCCCGCGATCAGTCCGGAGCAGGCCGACAGGCCCGCCGCCTGGGCCTGTTGCACCGTTTCGACCCGGTCCGCGTAGGTGTGCGTGGTGGTGATGTCCCCGTAGGTGGCTTCCGAGGTGTTGAGGTTGTGGTTGTACGCGTCGGCACCCGCGCCACGCAGCCGCTCGGCCTGCCCGTCGGACAGGAGGCCCAGGCAGGCGCAGACCTCGACGGCCTCGTTCTGCTCCTTGATGGTCTCGATGGTCTTGGAGACCCGGTCCACGTCGCGGTCGGTCGGGCCGCGACCGCTGGCCACCAGGCAGACCCGCTTGGCTCCGCCGGCGACCCCCGCCGCCGCGGCGGCCGCCGCCTCGTCGGGCTTCAGCCAGGTGTATTTGAGGATCCCGGCCTCCGAGCCGAGCCGCTGCGAACAGTACGAGCAGTCCTCCGGGCACAGTCCCGACTTGAGGTTGACCAGGTAGTTCAGCTTCACCCGGCGGCCGAACCACTTGCGGCGCACCTTGCCGGCCGCGGCCACCACGTCGAGGAGTTCCTCGTCGGAGGTCGCCAGGACGGCGAGCGCCTCCTCGCGGGTGGGCAGCTCGCGGCGCAGGCCCTTCTCGACCAAAGCATTCAGCAGATCCATGCCGCGATCCTGGCGTACCGCACGGGCCCGGGCCAATGGGGCATGCCACAAGACAGCTCGCGCAGAGTGTGTGCATCACCACACCGTGCGAGACGATCCGGCACACTACGGTGGCGCCGAACCCTCCGCCGACCCCTGGGGACGACCATGAGCCGCGACCCGTTCGACTGGATCGACGCGCACGCCGAACGGCGTCGCGCCGCCGGACTGGTGCGCACGCTGCGGCCGCGGCCCGCGCGGTCGGCCCTGCTGGACCTCGCCTCCAACGACTACCTGGGGCTCGCCCACCACCCCGAGGTGACCCGGGCCGGCGCGGACGCCTGCCTGCGCTGGGGCGCCGGCTCGACCGGTTCCCGGCTGGTCACCGGCAGTACGGAGCTGCACGCCGAGCTGGAGGCCGAACTGGCCGCCTTCTGCGGTTTCGAGGCGGCGCTGGTCCTGGCCTCCGGCTACGCCGCCAACCTCGCCGCCGTCACCGCGCTGACCACCGAGCCGGACACCCTCATCGTCTCCGACAGCGGCAACCACGCCTCGCTCATCGACGGCTGCCGGCTCTCCCGCGCCGCCACCGAGGTCGTGCCGCACGCCGATCCGGACGCCCTGCGCAAGGCACTCATCGGCCACGGCGGGCCCGCCGTGGCCGTCACCGACTCGGTGTTCTCGGTGGACGGCGACGCGGCCCCGCTCGGTGCGCTGGCCGCCGCCTGCCGCGAGCACGGCGCGGCGCTGCTGGTGGACGACGCCCACGGCCTCGGGGTGCTCGGTCCCGGGGGCCGTGGAGCGGCCGCGGAGGCGGGACTGGCGGGCGCGCCCGGACTGGTGTGCACCGCCACGCTCTCCAAGTCCCTGGGCAGCCAGGGCGGAGTGGTGCTGGGACCGGCCCGGGTCATCGAGCACCTGGTCAACGCCGCTCGGACGTTCATCTTCGACACGGGCCTCGCCCCGGCGGCGACGGGCGCGGCGCTCGGCGCGCTGCGCCTGCTGAGGCGGGAGCCGGAACGCGCCGTACGGGCCCGGGCGGTCGCCGGCGAGCTGTACGAGCGGCTGGTGGAGGCGGGGCTGGACGCCACCGTGCCGGACGCGTGCGTCGTGTCGGTGCGGGCGCCGTCACCCGAGGCGGCCGTCGCGTGGGCCGCCGCGTGCCGTGCGGCGGGTCTCGCCGTGGGCTGCTTCCGGCCACCGTCCGTGCCCGACGGGATCTCGCGGCTGCGGCTCACCGCGCGGGCCGATCTGACCGACCGGGAGATCGGCGACGCCGTGGGGACGATCGTCCGTACGGCGCCGCCGCGCCCCTGAACTCAGGGGTGTTCGGTCAGGTTCCCCGTCGCCACGGCGGCGAGGAACTCCGCCCAGGCCGCCGGGGGGAAGAGCAGGGCGGGGCCGCGCACATCCTTGGAGTCGCGTACGGCGAGCTGACCCGAGAGCGGCCCGTCTCCGATGAGGGCCGTCTCGACGCAGTTGTTCGCCGCCGTGCTGTAGCTGCTGCGTCGCCAGTTCACGCCGAAGAGGGACGCACTGGAGGTGACGTACTGAGGCAGGACATTGGACATGGGGGGCGTGCCTCCTTACGCGCCTTTGCCGATGCCGGAGATGAAGGACAACGACTGCTCACTCGACAGGGCATGGGAGCGCAATCGATTGAAGGCAGCACCGTACGCCCTGACGTCCTCGTGCTGATCCAGATAGAGACTACTCGTCAAATGGTCGAGAACAACCACGTCGAGATCAGCAATGCGCGGAAATGAGAAGATTACGAAAGGCCCTGTGACGCCTATATGCCCACCGGCCGAGAAGGGCAGCACCTGCAGATGCACATGAGGCAGTGAACCCAGTTCCACAAGATGGCTCAATTGCGCCGCCATCACTCCGGGCCCCCCGACACTCCGGCGCAGCACCGCCTCGTCCAGTACCGCCCACAACTCCAGCGGCGGATCGGCGCGCAGCACCGCCTGGCGGGCCATCCGCACCTGCACCAGGGTCGCGATCTGCCGCGGACCGAGCTGCGGCAGGACCGAGCGGGTCAACTCACGGGCGTAGTCCGGGGTCTGCAGCAGTCCGGGAACCACCGTCGTCTCCAGGGTTCGCGCCCGGCAGGCGTCGGTCTCCAGGGAGATGAAGTCCCGGTAGGCGGAGGGAAGTTCCTCCCGGAACTCATGCCACCAGCCGCGCCGGTCGCCCTCGCTCGCGAGCGCGGCGAGCATCTCCCGCAGCCGCTGGTCGCGCACGCCGTACACGTCCAGCAGCGCCGTGACGTCCTCGGGGCGCACCCCGCTGCGGCCGGTCTCGATCCGGCTGACCTTGGACTGGTGCCACCCCAGCCGCTGGGCGGCCTCACCGCTGGTGAGCCCCGCCGTGTCGCGCAGACGGCGCAATTCCGAGCCGATCTTGCGGCGGCGTACCGCCGGCACCTGCTGCATGGTGTGTGCACCTCCCGGTTCCCGGCACCCCCGCCGGTCCCCGGGCGAAGTCTGCCGCGCAAATACGTTCTCTCGTAGCAGAGTTCACCGCTTTGGGCGACAGATATATGCATATAGCTGTGGTGACACCTGATTAAGGGCACGATGAGTGACACTCTGGCGCGTGAGTGCCGAACGGGGACGTGCCGCGTGGGCGGGGCACGGCGCCTTCGGCTGTCGCGCGCGCGGCCACGGGCGCGGCGGGCGCCGGCGTCCTGGTCACGGCGGGAAAGGGACAGCGTCGCCATGGCAGACCACCAGGAAGCATCCGTCACCCTGCCGAGCGACCCTGCCTCGGTCCCCGCGGTACGTCGCTACGTGAGCGACCTGCTGGTGGAGTGGGGCATGCCCGAGGATTCGGACCCCGCCGACTCCGTCCGGCTCATCGTCTCCGAGCTGGCGACCAACGCGGTGCTGCACACCCTCGGCCAGTCGCCGACCTTCACCCTCGACGTCCAGCTGGACCGGGACGAGCAACTGCGCATCGGGGTCACCGACAGTCACCCCCGGTGGCCCCAGCGGCTGCCCGCCGCCGTGCAGCAGGACAACGGGCGCGGCATGGTGATCATCCGTCATCTCACGGTGGAGGCGGGCGGCACGCTCCTGGTCACCCCCACCGCGGAGGGCGGCAAGACGGTCTGGATCAGCCTGCCCTGGGCCACTGCCGCCGTCGAGTGACCCCAGTGGCCCTCAGTCCTCCCGTGTGAGCAGCAGCGCCTCGGCGCCCATCGGGACGAAGCCCGCCGCCGTGAGCGCCCGCACGCTCGCCGCATTGCCCGGGGCGATCTGCGCCCACACGGTCTCGCCCCCGGGGACGAGATGGCGCGCCGCAAGCGCGAGCCGGCGGCCGAGGCCCGCGCCGCGTGCCCCCGGGTCGACCTCCAGGGCCGCCTCCCAGCGGCCCGCCACGCCCCGGCCGGTCAGGACCGTGCCCCCGGGCACCGTCCACGCCCGGACGTCGTCACGGTGCCGCAGGGCCCGGGCGATCCGCGGGTGGTCCCGTTCGGCGGTCTCCCGCAGGGGCAGGCCCAGCGCGGCCGGCGGCCGCCCAGGCAGCGCCGGCGCGGCGGTCAGCAGGTCGACGTTGTTCACCGTGCGGTCCAGCAGCCCGCACAGCGCGGTGAGGAACGGCGGATCGAGCGGTGCCGAGAGGTCGCCGGGCGGCAGCAGCCCGCGGATCCGCCCCGGGTCGGCGTCCGCGAAGACCACGGCGTGGGCGGTGAAGGCGATCACCCCGGCGTCGCGCGGCGTGGGCTGCGGCACGACCGTCACCGAGCCGTCGGCGGGCGGGAAGACGCCCACCGCGGCGTCGGCGAGGATTCGTTCCAAGGACACACCGGCACGCTACCGGCACGTCCGCGACCGGGGTCACTTCACCCGGCCGTACCAGACGCTGCGGCTCCAGATCATCTCCAGCCGCACCCGCCCGCCGGGCTTGGGGGAGTGCCAGATCTTGCCGTGCCCGGCGTACATCCCCACGTGGTAGACGTTGCTCCCGTAGTGGAAGAACACCAGGTCGCCGCGGGTCCGTGCGGACTTCCGGATGTGCCGGACGCTGTTGTACTGCGCCGCCGCGGTGCGGGGCAGCTTCTTGCCCGCCTTCTTGAAGGAGTAGAAGGTGAGCCCGGAGCAGTCGAACCTGCCGGGGCCGGCGGCCCCGTACTGGTACGGCGCGCCCTTCTTGGACGCCGCGATCCGCAGCGCCTTGGTGGAGACCGTCGCCGCGTCGGCCTGCTGGGCGAGCTCCGGCAGTACCGCGGGACCGGCCACGGCGGCCGCCGTGAGGGCGGATACCGCCCCCAGCCGGCACAGGACCCCGGACATGGCTGTTGGCGCACTCATGCGCAACCCTTCGTCGTCCGCCTGCGAAGGATGACCTGTCGGGTTCGGGCAGGCGAAGATGCCCGGCCGCGGCTGCGGCTTCACCCCAAGGGTCCGGCGACCGGCGCCGGACCCGTACTGCTCGGGTCCTCCGCTCCTGCCGGTGCGTCGTTGTCGACCTGGCATCCGCGCGGCGGCAGGATTCGGCGTCCGCGCGGACCGCCCCGCCGGGATGACGGGGGCTTGTCGTCAAAGGGATGATCACCCACCGAAGCGACCGATTCCCAGCGCAACCGGTCGAATGTGAGTCTGTTCACGACTCACCTATTCGGGTGGACTCCGCGACGCAGGGCCCGGACTGACGACTCGAAAGGAGTCGAACACCAGGGGCGGAGCGTCAGATTCCGGATGAGTGCGGCCGTGTCGCGCAACTTGTGACCACTCGGCCGTCCACGGCAGATACAACGATCGGGCGAGTCCATTCGGTTCGAGTTCGCGTCGCCCGAACGGACCAGTGCGTCGTGACGCTCCGTCAGCGACGGTGGGGCGGCAAGGTGACCTGGCCGGTGCGCCGTTCGCCGTCGAGCACCCGCAGCGCCCGTTCCATGGTGGCCGTGTGCACCTCGCTCTCACCGCGCATGTGCATCAGTGTCAGCGCGTCACGCAGCTCCGTCGCCCGCCCCACCAGGGCCTGCGCGGCGCGCAGCGCCCCGTAGGTGTCCCGGGAGCGGGACGGGTTGATCCGGCCCAGCAGGTCCACGACCTCCAGATAGGTGTCGACGAGCTCGCCCTCGGCCCGCGTCAGGGCCGGGAGCGGTGGCAGTTCGGGTACCACGGCCGGTCACCGCGCGGAGTGCGGGGGGCGGCCGGCGCCGTCCTTGCGGCTCAGCGTCAGCCGGTCCACCAGTCCGTAGGCGAGGGCCGATGGAGCGTCAAAAATGGTGTCCCGTTCGATGTCGGCCCTGATCCGCTCCGGTTCCTGTCCGGTGTGCCGTACCAGCAGCTCCTCCAACTGATCACGGCGGCGGAGCAGTTCCGCGGCCTGGATCTCCAGGTCGGCCGTGGTGCCCTGGATCACCTCCCCGAACGAGGGCTGGTGGATCAGCACCCGCGAGCCGGGGGTCGCCAGCCGCTTGCCGGGCGTTCCGGCGGCGAGCAGGACGGCCGCCGCCGAGGCCGCCTGGCCGACGCACACCGTCGACACGTCGCAGCTGACGAACTGCATGGTGTCGTAGATCGCGGTCATCGCGGTGAAGGACCCGCCGGGCGAGTTGATGTAGAGCGAGATGTCCTGCTCCGGGGCGGCTGCCTCCAGGTGGATCAGCTGCGCCATCACGTCGTTGGCCGAGGTGTCGTCGATGGGCGTCCCGAGCAGGACGATCCGCTCCTGGAGCAGCTTGGAGTACGGGTCCATGGAGCGCACGCCCTCGCTGGTGCGCTCGGTGAACTCGGGCAGGACGTAGCGGGCGGTCGGTCGAAGCATCGCTGCACCTCCGTGGGCACCTGGGCAGGGGTGCCCGTCGCTGTAAAAAATGTACAGGACGTACATCTCGTTATGATGGGGAGCATGGCCCACGAAGTCCCGGTGACACAAGCGCGTGCGGAACTGGCGGAACTGATCAACCGCGTCGTCTACGGCGGTGAGCGGGTGGTCGTGACACGTCACGGCAAGCCGCTGGTCGCCCTGGTTTCCTCCGCTGACCTGCAACGACTCCAAGAACTGGACGCCTCCCCCGTGGAGGCGGTGGTCAGTACGGTCTCCTCGGTGCGCGGGGCGGTGTCCGCCACGGGCGAACGCCGCCGCTTCGGTATCGCCGCGGAGCACCGCGGTACGACGAACGCCCGCCACGACGGCGCCTGAGCGGCGGCTTCCGGCGGGCGTTGCCCGTAGGCGTGCGGCGGTCGGTCAGCCGTCCGCCGCCCGGTGGCGGGCGCGTACGGCCCCGGCCGCCAGTGCCGGCGGCCCCAGCAGGGCCCAGGTGGCCGGCACCGCCACCGGACCGAAGGCCCCGTGTCCGTCGAAGAAGGCGCTGCCGCGGATCGGTGAGCCCCCCGGCGCCGGGTGGCGGCAGCCGGCCCAGGACGCCCACCGCAGCGGGAAGCATCTCCGGTTCGGAGGTCACCCCGGAGAACGGGTCGCCGGGCAGGGCGACCAGCAGCGCGGCCGGTGCGATGCCCACGCGGCCCAGCAGCGCCGACAACCCGCCCCGGCGGCCGCGATGGCCGGCGTGGTGAGCCCGATCGCCCCCGCGTTCACCCACCCGTCACCGCCCGGCGCGCCCAGTCGGCTCTGCGCCAGGGCGGCCCCGGCGACACCCGTGAGCGCTGGTCACCGAGCCGCTGCCCGCCCCGGGGCAGGTCGTGGCCCGGCTCTTCGGGCTGCCGCCGCTCGGCGACGACGGCGCCGCGCCGCGGCTCGCCGCGCGGGTCTGGAGCCAGGCGTTGCGCAACCCCGTCCCCGCCGGGCGGCTGGGGCAGGGATACGCCCGGGTGGTCGCGGGACTCGTGTCGTACGCCGATGAGCTGAGACGCCGTGGCATGCTGCCGGAGGACGCCGAGCCCGACGAGGTCGCCCGCTCCCTGATCGGCACGGTCCAAGGGGTGATGCTGCAACGCGCGCTGTTCCCCGAGGCCGACGTCACCACCTTCCGCGGCGGACCGCGCGCGCTCGCCGGCTTCACCCCGGAACCCGGGAGTTAACGCGGACGAAACGCCGCCGAACTAGCCTGCGGCTTCCGGACAACGGCAGAGCGGATCCGCGCGCCGGGACGCCCCGCGGGCCCGTTCACCCGGGACGACTGCGAGGTGTGGCCATGCAATTGACCCCCCACGAGCAGGAACGCCTGCTCGTCCACGTCGCCGCCGACGTGGCGGAGAAACGGCGGGCCAGGGGCCTGCGGCTGAACCACCCGGAAGCCATCGCCCTGATCACCTCGCACCTCCTGGAGGGCGCCCGGGACGGCCGCACCGTCGCCGAGCTCATGGCCTCCGGCCGCAAGGTGCTCACCAGGGACGACGTCCTGGAGGGCGTGCCGGAGATGATCCACGACGTCCAGGTCGAGGCCACCTTCCCGGACGGCACCAAGCTGGTCACCGTCCACGAGCCGATCGTCTAGGGGCGCCGCGTGATCCCCGGGGAGATCCTCCACGCAGCCGAACCGGTCGCGCTCAACGCGGGCCGGCCGGTCACCCGGCTGACCGTGCTGAACTCCGCCGACCGGCCGGTCCAGGTCGGCTCCCACTACCACTTCGCAGAGGCCAACCCCGGCCTCGTCTTCGACCGCGCCGCGGCCCGCGGCAAGCGCCTGGCCGTCGCCGCCGGGACCGCCGTGCGCTTCGAGCCCGGCATCCCCGTCGAGGTCGAGCTCGTACCGCTGGGCGGCGCGCGGATCGTGCCGGGGCTGCGCGGCCAGACCGGAGGTGCTCTCGATGGCTGAGATCCCGCGTGCGGTCTACGCCGACCTGTTCGGGCCCACCACCGGGGACCGTGTACGGCTCGCCGACACCGACCTGCTGATCGAGGTCGAGAGGGACCTGTCGGGGGGCGCCGACGGCTCGGGCGACGAGGTCGTCTTCGGCGGCGGCAAGGTGATCCGCGAGTCGATGGGGCAGGCCCGCGCCACCCGGGCCGAGGGCACCCCCGACACGGTGATCACCGGCGCCGTCGTCCTGGACCACTGGGGCGTGGTCAAAGCCGACATCGGCATCCGCGACGGGCGGATCGCTGCGCTGGGCAAGGCCGGCAACCCCGACACCATGGACGGCGTCCACCCGGACCTGGTCATCGGACCCGAGACGGAGGTCATCGCCGGGAACGGCAAGATCCTCACCGCCGGGGCCGTCGACGCCCACGTCCACTTCATCTCCCCGACGATCGTGGACGAGGCCCTGGCCTCCGGCATCACCACACTCGTCGGCGGCGGCACCGGCCCCGCCGAGGGCACCAAGGCCACCACCATCACGCCGGGACCCTGGCACCTGGCCAGGATGTTCGCCGCACTGGAGCACTACCCGGTCAACATCGGCCTGCTCGGCAAGGGCAACACCGTCTCCCATGAGGCGATGCTCTCCCAACTGCGCGGCGGGGCCGTCGGCTTCAAGATCCACGAGGACTGGGGTGCCACCCCGGCCGCCATCGACGCCTGCCTGACGGTGTGCGAGCCGACCGGCGCCCAGCTCGCCGTCCACACCGACACCCTCAACGAGGCCGGATTCGTCGAGGACACCCTCGCCGCCATCGCCGGACGGGGCATCCACGCCTACCACACCGAGGGCGCGGGCGGCGGACACGCGCCGGACATCATGACCGTCGTCGCCCACCCCAACGTCCTGCCGTCCTCGACCAACCCGACCCGTCCGCACACCGTCAACACCGTCGACGAGCACCTCGACATGCTGATGGTCTGCCACCACCTCAACCCCACCGTCGCGGAGGACCTCGCCTTCGCCGAGTCGCGGATCCGGCCAGGCACGATCGCGGCCGAGGACGTCCTGCACGACCTGGGGGCGATCTCGATCATCTCCTCGGACTCCCAGGCCATGGGCCGGGTCGGCGAGGTCGTCCTGCGCACCTGGCAGACGGCGCACGTCATGAAGCGGCGGCGCGGCGCCCTGCCCGGCGACGGGCGGGCCGACAACCTGCGCGCACGTCGATATGTCGCCAAGTACACCATCAACCCCGCCGTCGCCCAAGGTCTCGACGGCGAGATCGGCTCGGTCGAGAGCGGCAAGCTCGCCGACCTGGTGCTGTGGGACCCGGCGTTCTTCGGTGTCAAACCGCAGCTCGTCCTCAAGGGCGGCCAGATCGCCTACGCGCAGATGGGCGACGCCAACGCCTCCATCCCGACCCCCCAGCCGGTCATGCCGCGGCCCATGTTCGGCGCGATCGGCGGCGCTCCCGCCGCCAACTCCTTCACCTTCGTGACGCACACCGCCCTCGAGGACGGTCTCGCCGAACGCCTCGCGCTCGGGAAGCGGTTCCTCCCGATCCGCGACACACGGCGCGTCACCAAGGCGGACATGCGCGAGAACGACACCATGCCGCGCGTCGAGGTGGACCCCGACACCTTCACCGTCCGCATCGACGGAGACGTCGTCGAACCCGCCCCGGCCATGGAACTCCCCATGGCCCAGCGGTACTTCCTGTTCTGAACGGGCGGGGGGACGATGAACCGCGCCGCGCTGCTGCTGCTCGCCGACGGCCGCTTCCCCGCCGGGGGCCACGCCCACTCCGGAGGAGCCGAGGCGGCGGTCGAGGCGGGCCGGATCACCGGGCCCGGCACGCTGGAGGAGTTCTGCAGGGGCAGGCTGCACACCACGGGCCTGGTGGCCGCGGCGCTCGCCGCCGCGGCCGCCGCGGGAGCCGACCCGCTCACGCTGGACGAGGCCGCCGACGCCCGCACCCCCTCACCCGCGCTGCGGCAGACCGCCCGCCGCCTCGGCCGGCAGATGCTGCGGGCCGCCCGCGCCGCCTGGCCGTCACCCGGGCTCGACGCGCTGGCCACCGCCCGGCCGCGGGGCGCCCACCAGCCCGTCGTACTCGGCGTCACGGCGCGGGCCGCCGGCCTCACCTCGCTCGACGCCGCCCACGCGGCGGCGTACGAGGCCGTGACCGGGCCGGCGACCGCCGCCGTACGCCTGCTGAGCCTCGACCCGTTCGCGGTGACCGCCGTGCTCGCCCGGCTCGCCCCGGACCTGGACGAGGTCGCCGCCCGGGCCGCCGACGCAGCCCACCGCTGCCTCACCGAGGGCACCGGCGCCCTGCCGGCCGCCTCCGCGCCCCTGCTCGATGTGTACGCCGAGGCCCACGCCGGGTGGCCCGTCCGCCTCTTCGCCTCCTGAAGGGAGCTTCATGCACCTCGACCACGACCACGCCGTCTTCCCGCAACGGCACACCTGGGCCACACGCACGGCCCGCCCCGACGGCAGCCGCCGCGCGCTACGGGTCGGCCTCGGCGGCCCGGTCGGCTCGGGCAAGACCGCCACCGTCGCGGCGCTGTGCCGCGCGCTGCGCGACGAGTTGTCCATCGCCGTCGTCACCAACGACATCTACACGCGCGAGGACGCCGACTTCCTCCTGCGCCACGCCGTCCTGCCGCCCGAGCGGATCGCCGCCGTGGAGACCGGCGCGTGCCCGCACACCGCGATCCGCGACGACATCTCGGCCAACCTCGAGGCCGTCGAGGACCTGGAGGACGCCCTCGGGCCGCTCGACCTCGTCCTGGTGGAGTCCGGCGGTGACAACCTCACCGCCACCTTCTCCAAGGGTCTGGTCGACGCCCAGGTCTTCGTGATCGACGTGGCCGGCGGCGACGACATCCCGCGCAAGGGCGGCCCCGGCGTCACCACCGCGGACCTGCTGGTCGTCAACAAGACCGACCTCGCTCCGTACGTCGGCTCCGACCTCGGCCGCATGGCGCGCGACGCGCGGCAGCAGCGCGGCGACCTGCCGGTGGTGTTCACCTCCCTCGTCGCCGAGAACGGCGTCGCCCCCGTCGCCGAGTGGATCCGTATGCGGCTGGCGGCCTGGGCAGCCATCCCCGCGTGAGCGGCGTCCACGCCACCGCGCGGATCACCGCCGTCCCGGACGGCCGCGGCGGCACCGCGCTGCCCGAACTCACCGGCGACGGGCCGCTCGCGCTGCGCCGTACGCGCTCCGCCGACGCAACGGCGGCCCGGGTGACGGTCGTCGGCGCCATGACCGCCCCGCTCGGCGGCGACCGGCTGGCCCTGCACGTCAACGCCCGGCCGGGCGCCGTGCTGCACGTGGACGCGGCGGCGGCCACCGTCGCGCTGCCCGGCCGCGGCGGGGAGCAGGCGCGGTACGACGTACGGCTCACCGTCGGCGAGGACGCCGTGCTGCACTGGCTGCCGGAGCCGCTGATCGCCGCGGAGGGCTGCGACCTGCTGATGACCACCGCGGCCGAACTCGCCCCGGGCGCCCGCCTGGTGCTGCGCGAGGAGCAGATCCTCGGGCGGGCGGGGGAGCGGCCGGGCCGGCTCACGACCCGCCTCACGGTGCGGATCGGCGGCCGTCCGCTGCTGGACCAGGAGCTCTCCTTCGGGCCGGGCGCGGCGGGCGGGACCGGCCCCGCCGTCCTGCACACGCACCGAGCGGTGGGACAACTGCTGGTCGTGGACCCCGCGTTCGAGGAGAAGCCGGTGGAGCCCCGGGTGCCGGTACGGGACACGGAACAGGGCGAGGCCGTGCTGACCCCGCTCGCCGGTCCTGCCGCCCTGCTGACCGCCCTCGCGCCGGACGGGCTGTGCCTGCGCCGCATGCTGTCGGCTAGCGTGGCCCCGTGACGTCGATAGACACCGAGAACCCGGGCCGCTACGGCCCCCACGCGACCACCGAGGCACAGCCGGAGCAGGTCGGCCCCGTCCGCACCGAGTACGCGCCGGCCCACGACGGCGACCCCGACCCGGGCGAGATCGTCTGGACATGGGTGCCCTTCGAGGAGAACGACGGCCGCGGCAAGGACCGTCCGGTCCTCGTCGTCGCGCGCGAGCCGGGCGACACGCTGCTCGCGGTGCAGCTGTCCAGCAAGGAGCACAACGACGACCGCGAGTGGGTCGCCATCGGTTCCGGACCGTGGGACAAGTCCGGCCGCGCGTCCTGGGTGAACGTCGACCGCGTGCTGCGCGTCCACGCCGACGGCATGCGCCGCGAGGCCTGCGCCCTCGACCGGGGCCGCTTCAACATCGTCGTGAACCGGCTCAAGGAGCTGTACCGCTGGCGCTGACGCGTCCGCGGACCGGCCCCCGGGGCGGGCACCGCCCCGGGGGCCGCAGCCGGCGCCGCGTCAGGGCTTCACGTCGGCGACGACCGCGTACTGCGTCGACTCGTGCTCCAGGATGCACTCCCGCAGCCCGACGCGCCGCGCCTTGAAGTCCTCGCTCGCCAGGTACGCGAGGTACTGGTCCAGCGACCGCCACTCGCTGGTCACGATCCAGCTGTCGGGGTCCGTGAGGGACCGGCACAGCTGCGAGCTGATGAAGCCGTCCGCCTTGACGATGCCGCGGTGCACGAGGTCGTATGCCTGCGCATACTGATCCCCCTTGCCCTTGTGAAGCCGAATCCGCAGAACGACGCGTGTCTTCGGAGTGCTGTCCATGGAACCTCGATCCTTGGGGGCGCGAGGACCGTGCGCACGCCGCAGCCGCGCTGAGGACGGTGGCGTGGGGCCCGGGCGGGCCGCTCGATCGCACGGGGCGGTGCGGGAGTCGCGTGCCAGGGGCCGTCGAGCCGGGTCCCGGGACGGTCGCCCGGGGGACCGCCTCGTCCATCCCGGGAGGATGGCGCGCCCAGTCACCGCCGTCCCCTCGACTGTGCGGCCGTCACCCGGGCGGGGCAAAAGGCGCTGAGCCGAACGGGTGAGCGGGCCCCGGGACTACGGCCCCGGGCCCCGGTCAGCAGGCCGGTCAGCACCGCCGCCGCCCCACCCGCGCCGTCCCGGTGGAGCACCTCCGTACGGTGGACGAGCCGCGGCTCGGTGAACGGCACCGCGACGACGCCTGCCGCCCCCTCGGCCGCGGAGCGCGGCAGCAGCGCCGGACCGAGCCCCGACCTGACGAGTTCCAGCACCGTCCGGCCCTCGGGCCCCTCATGCCGCACGCTTGCCTCATCGTTCGTCAGCGGCCCCGCCGAGGCGGCCGTGGAGCATGCCGCCAACCGCCGCTCCGGCCTTATGGGTTGGTAAAGAAACACTCATAAGATCTTCTCCCGGAGGCCTGCGGGACGAAAGGATCCCCCTGCAGTTGTGTTCGGGCCGCCACGAGCGGCACCAACAGCAGGGGGAGTTCATGGTCAGACGCATGGCCGTGCTCGGGCTGACCGCGGCCCTGATAGCCGGCACCGTCGCCACGGCGGCACCGCAGACCGCGGTCGCCCGCAGTGGGCCGACGACCCACGGACACGGCGGCGCCGCCGAGGCCCACGGCGTACGGATCGCCGCGGCACACGCCGCCAGGACGGGCATCGACTGGGTCGCCTGCCCGGCGGACTGGGGCCTCGCGAGCCCCGTCCAGTGTGGCTGGGTGACCGTACCGGTGGACTACGCCAAGCCCCACGACCGGGTCACCAGCTACTTCGTGTCGGGCAAGCTCGACCGGTCCGACGTGACGTGCGCCCCGCACGCCGCTCCGGTGCCGCCCGCGAGCTGACCCCACCGCGGCACACAGCCAAACGGCCCCGGCGCGCACACAGGGCGCGCCGGGGCCGTCCGGCGTTCCCGGACCGGGCGGCTACCCGAGCCGTACCCCGGTCGTGCCCGCGTCCTCGTTGCCGTCGCCGGTGTTGACCGTTCCGCGCGGCTCGAACATCAGGATGCGGGTGCCCACCTCGGCGCGCGGCCGGTGCGGCACGCCCCGGGGCACCGTGAACACCTCGTGCGGGCCGAGGGTCACCGTGCGGTCCGGCAGGTCCAGGTGCAGCCGTCCGGCGAGGACGAGGAAGAACTCGTCGGTGTCCGCGTGCGCGTGCTCGGCGAAGTCGCCCTCGACGTTGGCGACCTTCACGTCGTAGTCGTTGACCTCGGCGAGGACGTGCGGCATCCACTTCTGGTCCACGGCGTCCATCACGGTGTCGATGTTGCGCTTGTCGCTCATGTGACTCCTCTACGCGGGGAAGGCGGCGGCGAAGGCGGCCCGGGTGGGCGAGTCCGCGCGCCGGTCCAGTACGGCGAAGACGACCCGGCCGAAGCGGTCCGCGAACCGCCCGCCCGGCCCGAGGTGCCCGCGGAAGGCGGCGGCGACCGCCGCCGGGTCGTTGCGGAACACCCCGCAGCCCCAGGCGCCCAGCACCAGGGAGGGGTAGCCCTGCACCGCCGCGACCTCGAGCACCCGGCCCGCCCGTGCCGACAGCGCGGCGGGCACCCGGTCCACGGTCTCCGGCTCCTGACGGGCGATCACTCCCGCGTTGGGCGCGGCGGAGGTGAGGAAGCCGGCCTCGAAGGGCTCGTCCAGCAGGACGCCGTGCTCGTCGCGGAAGACCGGGACGCCGGGGGAGTGGATCACCCGGTCGCTGTAGAAGGGGCTGCGGTCCTCGCGGTGCCGGTCGTAGAACTCCCGCACCGTCAGCAGCGTCGTGTACAGCGCCGACGCACGGCAGAGCGCTTCCTCCTGGGCCTGCGCACCGTTGACGTAGCCGCCGCCGGGGTTGCGTGCCGAGGCGAAGTTCAGCACGGCGACCGGGGCCCCCGGGGCCTGCTTCACCAGCCGGCGCGCCGCCTGCAGGCTGTCCTCGCCGGTCACCTCGAAGGCCGTCGGCCCGACGCCGTCCGCGCCGGGACCGGGATCGACGGGCCCGGGGCCGTACATCCGCGTCCCTCGCACGGCCCGGTCGACGGCCTCGCCGATCGCCACGTCCACGCCGCGTGCCGTGCGGTAGCGGCCGCTCGCGACAAGGCCTTCCGTCTCCTTGGCGAGGGCCCGCAGCCGCGCACTCATGTCCCGTCCCTTTCCACGCCCCGAGGCTATTCGGCCTCCCGGGGTCCGGCGAGGGGTTTTCCGGCTGCCAGCCAGCGGTCCTCGGCCTCGTAGTCGAACAGGTCGCCGAAGCGGTCGTAGGTCGAGGCCAGGACGGGGAAGGCCTCCCGCCAGTCCCGTCCGCCGAGCCGCTCGACCAGCCAGGCCACGTTCTCCGGCAGGGACTCCGCGTAGCCGGTCACGGCGCGGTAGCCCAGCTCGCGCTCCGCGGCCGACATGTCCAGCACGAAAGGGTGCGCCGTGGTCCACGGGGTGTCGCCGACGTTCTTCGCCGGCGGAGGGCCGTCCACGGCGTACGTCTGCGCCCGGTGGCCCAGCACCGCGTCGATCGCGTCCGCGATCTCCGCCACCGTCGGGGCGTACGGGTCACCGGCGTTGAGCACCCGCGAGCCGGGGCGGCGGGCGGCCAGCCGCACCAGCTCGCCGAGGTTCGAGGCGTGCACGGGGTGGAAGCGGCTGGCGCCGTTGTACGCGAGCACCCGGAACGGCCGCCCGTCCACGGCCCGCTTGACGAAGTACAGCTCCCGCGGCCGCAGGCTGTGCGGGCCGTGGACGGCCCCGGCCCGCAGCAGCGTGACGGGCAACCGCCCCTCCGCCGCGAGCAGGTCGCGCTCCAGCGCCACCTTGCGCGCCGAGTAGCCGCCCTCGCCGGGGGCCAGCACCGGTTGCGTCTCCGCGATGGGCACCGGGAAGACGGGCGCGCCGTCCGGTTCCCCGCCGGTGTCCAGGCTCCTGCCCCGGCCGTCCTCGTAGACGGAGCAGCTGGAGACGACGACCGCGGAGCCGATGCGGTCCGCGAGGTCGGTCAGCTGCCGGGCGTGCTCCGGTCCGTAGGCGACGCAGTCCAGCAGTACGTCGCAGCCTTGGCCGAGGGCCGCCGCCAGCGCGGCCGTGTCCTCGCGGTCCACGGCCACCGGCCGGACCCCGTCGGGCCACTCCACGTCACCGCCGCCCCCGCGGGAGGCGGCCCGCACCTCCCAGCCGTCCTCCGCCAGGGCGCGCACCGCCGCCCGGCCGATCTGTCCCGTGGCCCCGATCACCAATGCGGTTCCTGTCATGACGGGAACGCTAGGCGGGCCGGGGCGGCCGGGACCAGGGCCGTTCGCCGTGCGCGGATCCGCCCAGGGCGCAACCGGTCAGGCCCCGCGGCGCAGCCGGGAGCCGATGCCGGACTGGCCCTGCTGCTCCGCCTTGACCTCGGCGGCGTAGCGGTCGACGTACTCCTGGCCGGACAGGGCGAGGATGGCGTACATGATCTCGTCCGTGGCCGAGCGCACCACGTAGCGCTCGTTGTCCATCCCCTCGAAGCGGGAGAACTCCAGCGGTTCCCCGAAGCGGATCCTCACCGGCTTGATGCGCGGCAGGCGCCGGCCGGCCGGCTGGATCTCGTACGTGCCGATCATCGCGCACGGGACCACCGGCACCCCGGCGCGGATGGCCATGGTGGCCACGCCGACCTTGCCCTTGTAGAGGCGCCCGTCGTGGGAGCGGGTGCCCTCGGGGTAGATGCCGAGGAGTTCGCCCTTGGCGAGCACCTTCATTCCCTCGCGGATCGCCGACTCGCCCGCCTTGCCGCCGGAGCGGTCGACCGGGATCTGCCCGATGCTGTGGAAGAACGCCGCTGTCAGCCGCCCCTTGAGGCCGGTGCCGGTAAAGTACTCGGCCTTCGCCAGGAAGGTGATGCGGCGCGGCAGGATCGCGGGCATCAGGAAGTGGTCGGAGAACGACAGGTGGTTGCCGGCGACGATCGCCGCGCCCTCCTCCGGGATGTTCTCCATGCCCTCGATCCTCGGACGGAACAGCACCCGCAGCAGCGGGCCGAGGATCACGTACTTGAGCACGTAGTAGAACACGGACTGACTCCCAACTGGCGCCGGTCGGTTCCGGCGGCGTTCTGCCAGGTCACATCGCGATTCCAGGATCGTCAGTCTAGGCGCGGCGGGTGCCGGGCGTCACCGGGGCCGCGGGCGTGTACCCGTTCGCGCGGAACCGGGGCGACCGCGGCGGCTCATTCATCAGTGGCGACCAGGCCCAGGGCGTCACCTCCCGAGGCTGGGGCAGCTGCTCCTCCGGAGGCGGCGCCTGGTTCCGGCCCGTCAACCCGATCCAGGCCCGATACGGCCTGACCCCGCACACC
>NZ_CBDRCM010000034.1:0-84257 GCF_965342435.1 Actinacidiphila sp. bgisy160
CAGGACACCAGCCCCGCCGGCCGACGGCCCTGACTGGTGATCAGTCCTCCCGCAGCTGCCCCGTGTCCTCGCGGCGGAGCTCACCGGCGGGCCGGGGCAGCTCGGCGGCGGCCGGCTCCTCCATCCGGGTTACCGAGGCTGTAGGCGTGGTGTCGTTGGGGTGAGTCCGGTTTCGGTGAGGCAACCGTCGATGGGGTCGCTGCGGTTCTGGATCTTTCGGTCGCCGAGGCGGAGCGCGCGGATGAGGTGATCGGGGCCGGCAAGGATCCGCTCGCGAATCGCCTGCCGTTCGGGCGGCAGCCCACCACCTCCGTCAAGACTCGGTAACCGGACTTCAGGTGGGCGGCTTCGTCGAGCACCCGAGGTCAGAGCGAGGAAGAAGTGGCTTTCGTGGCTCGGCCGGTTCGTGTCCCTCATCTCTCACGAGCGAACGCGGATGATCGTCTTCCCGCTGATCCGCTCGGTCGAGTTGAAGGCAGCCACGGCATCATCGAGGGTTGCGACCCGGCCGATGTGCGTCCGCAACCGCCCGTCCCTCACCTGTCGAGCGATCTGGCCGAGTTGCGCGCGATCGGACACGACAACGAAGTCGACCGCCCGACCGTCGGCCGGCCGTACCTCAGGCACACCGGCGACCGTCACCAGCGTTCCTCCGGCTCGAACCAGACCCGTGGACCGCCTTCCGATGTCGCCGCCGAAGACATCAAACACCAGATCGACCTTGCCGACGTCTTCCAGCGCGTCGTTCTCGAGATCGACGAACTCCTGCGCGCCGAAGTCGAGCGCGGTCTGACGATGGGCGGCGCGTCCGGTACCGATGACGTATGCGCCGGCCTCGCGTGCGAGCTGCGTCACCATCGAGCCGACCGCGCCGGCTGCGCCGTGCGCGAGGATGCTCTGCCCCGGGAGGAAGTGGCCGTACTCGAACAGTCCCTGCCAGGCGGTCAGGCCCGCCATCGCGACGCCCGCGCCCACCGTGAAGCCGACGTCGCCCGGCAGCGGCGCGAGGTTGCGCGCCTCGACGACGACGTACTGCGCCAGCGTGCCGTCGCGGGTCCAGTCCGTGAGGCCGAAAACCCGCTGACCGACCGACAAACCCGCCGTTCCATAGCTGAGAGAGGTGACCACCCCAGCCACCTCGTGGCCCGGGATTGACGGCGTCCGGTCTCGGCCGAGCCGATCGATCCAGGTAGAGGGCCACTCAAGCTCATTCCCGGTGAACCCTGAGGCATGGACTTCAACGACGACATCGCCGTAGTTCGCCCCCTCGAGACTGGCGAGCCTCACCGCATCCGGGTCGGGCCGCTCCACCAGCTCCATCCCCGCCGTTCCCGCGGCCCGGTCCGTCACCACAATCGCTTTCATCTGGACATCTCTCCTGTGGCAGTTCTCGATTACCCCGTTGTGACGCCATGAGGGGGCTTCGCCGTATTCACGACATTAGCGAAACCGCTTGACCGCCTTGCCTCGCCACTTCGGACGGGTCGAAGGCGGTGACGATTTCGCCGGCTGAGCCACGGCGCCGTTGTCTGTCCGCGGCCGGCGCTCCCGGACTTGCCGGCCGACGCGAACCGCGTATGCAGGCTGGACCGGCGTGTCAGGGGCCTCGCGATGACGGCGAGGTTCGTCCTGATCACTCACCGCGCCGAGCGTTACCTGCCCTTTCGGTGTGCGGGTCGCGTGCGGCGAGAACACTGAAGAGGGTGGCGACGATGGCGAGTGCGGCGTATCCGAGGGCGATCTGAGGCAGCGAGAAAGTGTTCGAGAGTTGGCCGGAGATGAGGCTGGGGAAGGCGGCTCCGCTGTAGCAGAGGAGGTAGATGGCGCTGAAGACCGGTGCCCGGTCGGCGAGGGTGCTGCCGTGCAGTAGGCCGCGGGTGGCGGAGCTGATGGCGATGCCTTGGCCGGTGCCGGCGATGATGGTTGCGGCGATGAGCAACGCCAGTGTGCCTACGGTGATCGCTGCCATGAGGCCGATCCATCCGGTCAGGAAGATGATCATGCCGATGCGTTGGCCCGCCGCGGATGTGAACCGGCCGCCGATGGGCGCGCCGAGAACGCTGGGGGCCAGGTAAAGGGCGAACAAAAGTCCGAGGGTGAGCGAACTGTGGGTGTGGAATTGATCCGCGACCAGTGCGGGCATGAAGGCCTGGTAGAAAGCGCCGGTCGCCCAGGTGGCCAGGAACACCGCGGCCGCGGCAGGGAGCAGATGCCTGGCCCGGGCCGGTATGCGGACCCGGGGCAGCAGTGATCGCCAAGCGCCCGGCGTCGGCTGCGCGGTTTCCGGGCTGATGACGATGAGTGCGGCGGACAGTACGAGGAAACCGGCGCAAACCAGGTAGACGAGATGGCGTGGCCAGGGGCCGAACTGGACCAGGCCGCCGGAGGCGATGGCGCCGAGCGTGAGGCCGAGCATGGGTCCCTGGCTGGAGGAGACGGATGCCAACCACTCCGGCCTGGTGGGTGCGGCGTCGACGATGTAGGAGGCCAGGCCGCTACTGGCCACCCCCGTACCGACACCCATCAGTAGCCGACCGGACAGCAGGGTCCCGATGTCGTGCACGGTCAGCAGCAGTAGACAGCCCAGCAGGAGCAGACCGAGACTGACGATCGCAGTGGGCCGTCGGCCCAGGTGATTGGACAGTCGTCCCAGCACCAACAGTCCGGCGATGGTGCCGACGGAGTTGCTGACGACGGCCAGTGAGACCCCGGCGTTGGTGAACCCGTCCTCGGCCCGGTAGGTGTTGAACAAGGGGATGGGTGCGGCCGACGCGGCGAACGCGGCCACCAGGGAGACCACCCCGGAGGAGAATGCGAGTTGGAGCGTTCTTCCCCGGCGAGTCAGGTCGATCACTGGTGCCACGTCCTGCATCGAGCGGTGCCTTTCCAAGAGTCGGTAAGTCATGTCCTGAGATCGGTCTGGACGCTTCGGCCTGCGCGAGCGCGGCGCGGCGCGGCGCGTCATGCCCGTAAGCTGCGCCGACTCGGGTGAGTGATCGGTGTCGTGTACGCGGTGCCGGCGCCCATGGTTGTGGTCCGTCGATCCGGTGCTGGGCGGCGCGGCGAACGAGGCCATCAGGGAGACCACCGCACATGGGGAAATGCCTCGCGTTCGCCATGGACCTCTCGTGCCGCCTCGTGCACCGCGTATCAGTCCACGGTGTACGTCTTCACGTGGGCCAGCGCCATATTCATGGCGATGCGCATCGGTTCGACGTCGCGTGTCATCTGGGCGAGCAAGTAGCTTCCCTGCAGTGCGGCCATCACGGACACAGCGAGCTTGGCGGGATCGGCCTCCTCCTTGAGCGAGCCGTTCTCCCGCATCCGGATCAGGCCGGCGGTGATCAGCTCCTGCCATTCGCCGAACTTCTCAGCGAGCAGGTCTCGGGCCGTGGGATCCTGAGCCGCGCGGGATCCGACGAGTGCACCCAGAGCGCACCCGTAAGCCCCGTCCTGGAGAGAGTTGAGGCGGATGATCGATTCGGTCCAGCGCTCCAGGGCTCGGAAGGAGCTCATCCGTTCCAAGTGCTGTCGGTCGCGATCGAGAATCTGCTGAGCGCGCAACTCGATCACCGTGAGTACAAGTTCGTCTTTGTCCGCAAAATGGCGATGGAACTGCGACGCGCTGGTCCTGCTCGCCGCGCGCACGTCATCCAAGGTCACCGCGTTGACACCTTTGACGTAAAAGAGCTCTGCAGCGGCCTGGATCATGCGAACACGTGCCGTGGCTCCGCTGGTGCTCGCCATTCTCTGCCCCTTCTGAGAGATGTGAAATCGATGGCGACGCGCAGCCACGAGAACCCCGCGGCGCCTCGTTCCGCCGCAGGCGGCGGCGGGCGCCTCAGTCGTGGGCGTCGTCGGCGGCCTGCGACCCGAGATCGAGAATCTCGTGGAACTGGGGGTGCTTCTCGATGAAGCGATCCACGACGGGGCACCGGTTGGTGACTGCCGCGTGCTCCCGCAGCAGGTCGGACAGCGCCTCGCGGATCAACGCGGTCCCCAGGCCGCGGCCACGGTAACCCTCCTGGACGTACGTGTGCGTCAGGCTGTAGTGAGTGCCCTTGCGCTCGTAGGCGAGCAGCCCCGCGTAGTTGCCGTCCTCTTGAACCTCGTAAAATCTGTTGTCTTCGTCCTTGGCGACTCTGACCGAGCCGCTCGCGTCGGTCCACAGCACCTTTGCCATCGCCGTTCCTGTGTCTGTGCCGGCTCCGCCTGGCTGACGGGGCAGTCCTATCGGTCAACAAGTGGACTGAATCGTCCATTGTAGGGTTTGTGGGCCGTTATGAACGAACGCGGATGATGGTCTTTCCCCTGACCCGCTCGGACGGATTGAAAGCCGCGACGGCATCATCGAGCGTCGCGACGGTGCCGATGACCGTACGCAGCCGTCCGTCCCGCACCCGCTGGACCACCTCACCCAGCTGAACCCGATCGGGCTCCACAACGAAGTCGATGGCCAGACCGTCCACAGGTCGCGCCCCTGGCGGGCCGGCGATGGTCACCAGCGTTCCTCCGGCGCGAATCAGGCGCGCGGACCGTTTCCCAGTGTCGCCACCGATGACGTCGAACACCAGATCAACTCCGCCGGCGTCCTCCAGCGTGTCGTTGTCCAGGTCGACGAACTCGGCCGCGCCGAAGTCAAGCACCGCCTGACGATCGGCGGCACGTCCGGTGCCGATGACGTAAGCACCCGCCTCGCGCGCGAGCTGCGTCACCATCGATCCGACTCCGCCGGCCGCGCCGTGCACGAGGACGCTCTGCCCCGGCTGAAGCCGGCCGTGCTCGAACAGCCCCTGCCACGCCGTCAGGCCCGAGATCGGCAGACTCGCGCCTACCGTGAAGGCGACATCCCCGGGCAGCGGCGCGAGGTTACGCGCTTCGACGGCCGCGTACTCCGCCAGCGTGCCGTCGCGAGTCCAGTCCGTGAGGCCGAAGACCCGCTGTCCCACAGACAACCCCGTCGTGCCATAGCCGAGGGCACTGACCACTCCAGCGAGCTCATGGCCAGGGATCGATGGCGTCCGGTCGCGGCCGAGGCGGTCCGTCCAGTTCGAGGGCCACGTCAGCTCCCCCGGGGTGAATCCGGACGCATGCACCTCAACAAGCACATCGTTCCCCGCCGGCTCGGGCTTGGGACGCTCCGCCAGCCTCATTCCGGCCGTTCCCGCGTCCTGATCGGTCACAACAATCGCCCTCATCGGGTGTCTCCCTCTGTCCCGTCGTCTCCCCTGCGCCACGCGCGGCAGCTGCAAGCGCCTCAAAAGTGAACTAAAGAGTCCACAAACTCGCCTGAACTTGGACTCTAGCAGCATACTCAAGTCGCTGACTGGTCGAGATAGTCCCATTTGAGGCTCAGTGCCTCATCGCAGGACCCGGCCGGACGCGCCGGTGCCTGGGGTCGGATCTCCAGGCGATGGTGACGACGGACAGACCTGGGGACCGACCTGCCGCCCATGCCGAAGGTGCCTCAGGCGGCCGGCTGATCGCGCCTGCACGCCACCGCTCTCGGCGGCCGGCCCGCCGCGGTTGGCCGTCACGGCGCCGTGGCGGCGACGAGCAGGCGACCTCGCGGGGCCCGACCGCAGCCGGTGGGGTGGGGACTGCGCCGCACCCCGACCGTGTCCGGGGTCAGGGCTTGATGAACACCTTCAGGCTCTTGCGGCCGGCCATGTCCTGGTAGCCGGCTGGAACGCCGTCCAGGTCGGTGGTGGCGTCGAAGACCTTTCCGGGCTCGACCGTGCCGCTCAGGACGTCGGGCAACAAGTCCTCGATGTAGGCGCGGGCCGGTGAGGGGCCGCCGGCCAGGCGGATGTTGTGGCGGAAGAGGCTGCCGACGCCAATGGGCGCCTCCTCGTACTGAGGGGCGCCGACCCGGCTGATGACCCCGCCTGGCCGGACGTCGCCAAGGGCCTGATCATAGGCGGGCCTGGTGCCGACGGCCTCCAGGACCACGTGCGCGCCGTACCCGCCAGTGAGCTCGCGGACGGTTTGGACCCCTTCTTCGCCGCGGGCGGAGACGACATCGGTCGCGCCGAACTCGCGGCCCAGGTCGGTGCGCGACGGATGGCGGCCCATGAGGACGATCTGCTCGGCACCCAGGCGCCTGGCGGACAGCACCGCCATCAGCCCGACGGCACCGTCGCCGATCACCGTGACGCGGGTGCGTTCGTCGACTCCGCCTGACACGGCAGCGTGGTAGCCGGTGCAGAAGACGTCGGAGAGCGTCAGCAGGGAGGGAATGAGGGCCGAATCCGCTGCGACGGGGAGTGCGACGAGGGTGCCGTCGGCCAGGGGGACGCGGATGGCTTCGGCCTGGGCGCCCTCTTCCGCCTCGCCGTCCCAGAAGTTCGCCTGTGGGTGGATACAGGAGCTGGTCAGACCCTCACGGCAGAACTCACATGTGTTGTCGGAGATACTCCAGGGTGAGACGACCAGGTCGCCGCGCTTGAGGGTGGACACCTCCGAGCCGGTGTCCTCGACGATGCCTATGAACTCGTGGCCCATCCGGGCCGGACCGTCCTCGGGCTTCATCGAGGCGTACGGCCACAGGTCCGTGCCGCAGACGCAGGATGCGGTGATCCGCACCAGGGCGTCGGTCGGGCGCTTGATGACGGAGTCGGGCACGTTCTCGACGCGGACGTCACCAGCGCCGTACATAAGTGCTGCGCGCATCGTTATGCTCCTTTTCCACGTGGTGCCGGCGGGAGTGGTGGTGCGTTTCCGGCCGGCCGCTGAGCGGAGAATGTCGCTGCTGGGCTGGCGGCGGCCGTTGTCCCATGTCGAACCGAGTTCGCCCTGCTCCGCCGTCGCACCTTTTCCGGTGACCACAGCGCTGGCGTTGATTGCGGAACGGAGTCGTTTACCCTCCCGGTAGGCGCCGTGGCCGGGCCGTCTGGTCGTGCACTCGTCCCGCCGGCGATAGTCGTCGGTTATCAGCTCCATAAGATTGGGAGCCCGCCGTCCTCTTCCGTTATAACGCAAACGAGAGGACCATGTAGTCCGTGGAGTGGACGCCCCGGGATGTCGCCGTTCTCGGAGTCCCCACCGTGCTCGCAGGGACCTGATGCGTGTCGACGCGGGCTGCTGCCTGGTCAGCGCGGGGCAGTCGGGTCGGATCCGTATTCGCGCGTTCCCACGATTCGCATCCGGTACGAGGCAGAGGTGGTCCATCTGACAGCAGGTCGCGCGCACCTGCGAAGGCCGCAACTCACGCACCCGACGCCCCGGTGGGCACGGAGCAGCCGACTGGTCACCCCCCAGTGCGCGTCGGCAGGACTCCCGGACTCTTCCGTAGACCGGTGATCGCGCGTAGTAATATCGGGCACATGTCCGTAGATGATGCTCCTCGGCAAGAGCGGCGCCTGACCTCGCGTGGGGCTGTCACACGCGACCGCATTGTTCAGGCCGCTGCCGACCTTTTCTATGTGCGGGGCGTCAACGCGGTCTCACTCGACGACGTACGAGCGACAAGCGGGACGAGCAAATCGCAGCTTTATCGCCACTTCGCGGACAAAGACCAGCTTGTCCACAGTGTCATCGAGCTGCGGACCGATCAGGTCCTGAACCGTGATCGCCAAATGCTGGAGCGGATGAATTCCATTCGCGCGCTCGAGCGATGGAGCGACAAGCTCATCCATCTCAACTCTCTGCAGCACGGCGCCTACGGGTGCGCGCTGGGCTCGCTCGTCAGCGCCCGGGCGGCACAGGACCCGACGTCGAGGAGCAAGCTCGCCGAGACCTTCGCCGAGTGGCAACGGCTCATCTCGGCAGGCTTGAAGCGCATGCAGGAGAACGGCTCGCTGCGTGAAGGGGCGGACCCGGAGCAGCTCGCCACCGCTGTCATGGCCGCCTTGCAGGGTGGCTATCTGCTGGCTCAGACCGCCCAGGACGTCGAGCCGATGCGCGTCGCCATGCATATGGCGTTGAACCACGTACGCTCCTACGTCGTGGACTGAACCGGATCCTCAGCTCGACGAAGGCGAGACCCAGGTGCCTGAATGTCTCGTGTCGACCAGGCTGGTGTATTCGGGATTCTTGCGTATGAACCTGTCGACAACCGGACAGTAATTTGAAATTGTGTTTCCGTGGATGCGCAAGAAGTCCAGGGTGCACTTGATGAGCACATTGGAGAGACCTCGCCCGCGGAATGGTTCGTTGATGACCGTATGCATCAGAACGCGTCGATTGCCGATTTCGCGATAACCCATGTGGCCGGCCGTCTCACCGGCTACGGAGATCTCGTAGCGATGGTCCTTCTCGTTGTTCCTCACCTCCACGGACGATTCCGCGGCTGAAAACAGAACGTGAGGCATCTCGGCCCTCCAGTCGATCGCGAAAGCCCGTGATGGGAGAGTTGCCGGAAGTCGCTCGGCGGCCGCCGTGAAGGCCTTCGGTCTCCGGCCGAGCCGGTGGGAGGGGACCGCCTGCTCCGGCTCTGGCGCAGCGCGTCCCAGCCTAAGCAAAGAGGACGAAACAGTCCAGTCTGGCTTTGGGGGCATCCCGTCGGCGCACGCTGCGACTCACAAGGGAGGGCCGCACGCTTGCCCGCACGCAGAGGCCGCCCTACGGGGCACCGGCTTTCGCGGGTACGCAGGCCGCGGCCATGCGCCTCTTGGCAGACGCCCCAGGGGATCGCAGATCACCCTCCGTCAGCTTCGCGCTCCGCTTCCCGTCGACGCGCCCTGCTCTGCCGCAGATAGGATTATTGATCCCATCCGGGTCATATCGCTCGATGATGGTCAGGGAGCGGCAGATGGACGCCTCGGACGAACTACTCCAGAGGGCTGCACCGTCGGCTCTTTTGAACCTGAACGGTGTCATCCGTGGCCTCAACGCCGCAATGGCCGCAGCGCAGGGCAGGCCCAGGGACCAGTGCATAGGCTGCGACTTCGGTGATCACTGCCCGGAGGGCCAGTCCCGGGAGTCCTGCCCGACATCGACTACCCCGAGGAGACCTTCACTTTGGAAAAGGTCGCCGCGCTGGTCATGGTCACCGACGGCCTGGTCGAAGGGCCGGGAATTCCACGTCTTGCGCCCCATCACCACGGGATGGCCGAGGGCGGTTGCCTTGATATGTGCCATGTCCTCAGGCAGGCGCCACGGAATCGCATTGCCGCACCGATCACGCCCATCAAGGGTCTGCGCCCAGATCAGCCCGACGTTCATACCGCGACCGGGGCCTTGATGGCTGGGTGGTGCTGGTAGTCGAGCACCTCCACATCGGCGTAGGCATAGTCGAAAAGCGAGTTGGCTCGGCGCAGATGCAACGCGGGAAACTCAAACGGAGTGCGCGAGAGCTGCTCGGTCACCTGCTCGACGTGATTGTCGTAGATGTGGCAGTCGCCGCCGGTCCAGATGAAGTCGCCGACCTTGAGGCCGGCCTGCTGAGCCACCATGTGCGTGAGCAGGGCATAGCTGGCGATGTTGAACGGGACGCCGAGGAACAGGTCCGCGCTGCGCTGGTACAGCTGGCAGGAGAGCTTGCCGTCGGCGACGTAAAACTGGAAGAAGGCGTGACAGGGCGCGAGAGCCATCTTGTCGACCTCGGCGACGTTCCAGGCGGAGACGATCATCCGGCGGGAGTCCGGGTCCCGGCGCAGAGTGTCGAGAACCTCGCTGACCTGGTCGATGTGCCTGCCGTCCGGGGCGGGCCAGGACCGCCACTGCGCGCCGTAAACCGGACCGAGCTCGCCGTTCGCGTCGGCCCATTCGTCCCAGATGGTGACGCCGTGCTCCTGCAACCAGCCGACGTTCGAGTCGCCACGCAGGAACCAGAGCAGCTCGTACACGATGGACCTGAGATGCACCTTTTTGGTGGTGACAAGCGGGAACCCCTGTGAGAGGTCGTAGCGTAGTTGGTGCCCGAAGACACTTCGGGTGCCGGTGCCCGTCCGGTCGGCTTTGGCCGTCCCGGAGGTGAGCACCAGCCGCAACAGGTCTTCGTACTGGGTGTCCGCCACGGCGGTCGAGTCTACTGGCCGCCGACAGGCACGCACTCGACGGTCACGTCTCCCCGTACACCGAGGCACCGGCGTGAGGCTCAGCCCCGGCGGCGGGCTGCGGAGTCGCCTTCACAACCTGCCGGGCGACGGCGTCGACGCCGGCGCGGGCACACCACTCCGCACGCGCCGCCGCCAGCTCGGCCAGCACCTCCGGCAGCGCAGGGTCGTCGATGGCGGCGATGGGGAAGACGGGCGGGACCGGTGGGCGCCGGTTCGCCGGCGAGCATCCACCCCCACGTCGTCAGCGAGATCCGGTGGATCCGCGCGGAGTACTTGGCGATTCCCGCGCCGGTGAGGTATCGCTCGACCGCCGCGGTGCACGACGAGGGCGGGGAGGACGGAGGCACCACCCGGGCGCGCGGCAGCCGGAGAGCACCCCCGCTCCCGAGTCCGGTCGCTGGTTCGATCGTCACACCCGCCTTGCTCCCCTGCCCTGCCGCAGTAAATGCTTACACCTCACCTCGGCGGCCGGAACGTCCCGCCGCAGGTCGCGCAGATCACGGTAGAGACTCGCCGCAGTAGATCCGGCATTTACTGCGACAGCATCCTGACGAGTCGAGACAGGGGAGCCCAGTCGTGTGCCTGAGAACCCGCGCCGGGGGTCCTCAGGCACACGACCGTGACCGGCGGCATCAGCCGACCGGCACCACCCACACGTCGGCGATCGAGGGGTCGTAGTCGCCGCCGGTGTCCTGGAAGCGGAGCCGGACGGTGCCGTCCGACGTGCCGGCGGAGGGTTCGACCACGAACTGGTGGGTGACGGTGCCCTGGCCGCCCTCGCTTCGCCTCAGGTCGACGCTGTGCACCACCTCGCCGTCGGCCCGGACGTCATAGGTCTTGCGCCGGGCACCGTCGAAGGTCTCGACGATGCGGACCACGAAGCGACCACTGGCCGGTACGGCGGCGTCGAACTCGAACCAGCCACCCGGGTAGGAAGAGTGGCTGTAGCGCCGTGTCAGCCCGGCCTCGATGTTCGTCCCCGAGTGCTCCGACGCCGTCAGCCGGTGGGCGGACTCCGACGGCCCGTCACCGAGGTCGACATGGTCGCTCGTCCGCGCGGGTGGGGTGGGCAGCGAGACCGCGATCGTGCCGGTCGCCTGCTCCGCCGTCGTCGCGCCGGTCGCCGCGGTGACCGTGGCCGCGCCCTCCACGACGGTGAGCGGCACCGTCACGACGGCATCGACCCTTGTCCGCTCCCCCGGGTCCAGGTGGTAGCCGACCGGGTTCGGCGTCGCCCAGCCGTCGGGGAGGTCGAGCGTGAGCTTGCCGGACTGCACCACCTCGGTGCGGTTGGTCAGCACCGCGGCGACGGTGGCCTCCTCACCCGGGCCCACCGGATCAGGCGTACTGGACACACTGTCGATGGCGACGCCGGGGGCGACCACCAGGCCCGCCGACACCGGTAGCGTCGCCGTTCCTCCCCCGTACCGGTAGGACACCGATCCGGTGAGGTCGGCCACGGACGCCTGCGCGTCCGGCGCGACCGTGACGTCGTAGGCGTGCTCGACCGTACCGCCCGCACCAGCGGTGGACGCGTGCCGGCCCACGGACCTCACCGTCCATCCGCCGGGCGCCCGCAGTGACGAATCGAGGCCGGTCAGCTGCCGCTTGCCGGTGCTCGCCAACGCCACCGTCACGCGGACGACGTCGCCCGGGAGGATCTCGTCGGCCGGCACGTCCAGCGTGGCCACCGCGCCGACCAGCCGCGACGATGCCCGCGACAGGGTCCGCTCGATGCCGGTCAGCGCATCACGCAGCACCGTGGCCGCCGTCTTGTCGATGGTGCCCTGATCGGCGTACGTCCGCGTCCATCGGTCGAGGTCCGCCACGGCGGCGAGCGCACGGTGCACCGCGGCGGCGGTCAGCCGCGCGTCCGCGCCCTGGTCCTGCAGGTGCCACGCGGCGTCGAGCTCCTTGCGCATCGCAGCGGTGCGCGTCTGCAGGTGACCCTTGGCGATCTTGCCGGGACCACGTGCCGGCAGCGCGTCGACGTCGTCGGCGAACGACGCCGCTTGTGCTTGGGCCGCCCCCAGGTCCCCGAGCACCGGGTCGACCGCGAACGCATAGCGCCCCGAGCCGACTTCCAGCACCACCGCCCCGTCCGCCCGCTCGACGTACGTCACGTCGGCGACTTCGCCGATCGGCCTGCCGCCCTCGGTGACCGCCCAGCGGTTCGGCGCCGGGATGCGCACCTGGGCGGTGGTGTTCGCCGGCACGGTGACGTCGAGCATCATCGCCCCGCTGGTCGTGTCCCATGCGCTGCGGACCGTGCCGTACGGGGTCTCGTGGCTGAAGTCGACGTGGTCGATGCCCTCACCGGGCTCGGGGGCGATGAGCACCTTGCGGTAGCCCGGTTCCGCCGCCGAGACGCCCGCCATGGTGCGGTACATCCACTCGCCGACCGCGCCGTACGCGTAGTGGTTGAACGAGTTCATCCCCATGTCGTTGAAGGTGCCGTCGGGGTTGATGGAGTTCCACCGTTCCCAGACCGTGGTCGCGCCCTTCCCGATCTCGTAGCCCCACGACGGGTAGTCCTTGTGCTGCAGCAACCGGTAGGCGATGTCGGAGCGGCCCGCCTCGGTGAGTGCCGGCAGCAGTCCGTCGACGCCGAGGAAGCCGGTCGACAGGTGGTAGTCGCGGCGCTCGAGGGTCTTGACGAACTTGGCGACGATCGCGTCGCGCCGGTCGGCGGGGGCGAGGTCGCCCGTCAGTGTCAGTACGTACGAGGTCTGGCTGTCGCCCTTCACGGTGCCGTCGGCGCCGATGAACGCCGCCTGGTACGCCGACCTGACCGCCTCATAGCGCTGTTGGTAGGCCGCCGCGTCGCCGTCCCGGCCGATGGCGGCCGCCATTTGCGCGAACTCTCGTGTGCTCTTGGCGACGAACGCGGTGTCGAGTACGTCGGCCGGGGTCGCGTCGTCGAGGTTGAGCCAGTCGAGATAGCCGCCGGCGGAGCGGATGTGGCCGGTGGAGTCGGAGTCGAGGAAGTCGACGTACCGCTTCATCATGTCGTAGTTGTCGCGGATGACGTCGGTGTCGCCGTACGCCTGCCACAGCGTCCACGGCACGTGTACGCCGGCGTCCATCCAGCCGGCCGACTCGTAGCCGCCGTCGAAGCGGCCGGGGACCACGGGGGCGACGCCGGGCAGCGAGCCGTTGGTCCGCTGGGTGTCGCGCAGGTCCTGCAGCCACTTGCTCAGGAAGGACCGTGCGTCCATGTTGTAGACGGCGGTGCGGGCGAAGACGTTGATGTCGCCCGTCCAGCCCATCCGTTCGTCGCGCGCGGGGGTGTCCGTGGGGATCGACAGGAAGTTGCCGCGCATGCCCCAGACGATGTTGCTGTGCAGCTGGTCGACCAGGTCGGAGTTGGTGTCCAGGCTGCTGGTGAGGTCCCCGTCGGTGCCGACGACGACACCGACCAGGTCCTTGGCCGCCGGGGCCTCGTCGACGCCGGATATCTCGACGTACCGGAAGCCGTGGAAGGTGAACGACGGCTCGAAGGTCTCCGGCTGGTCGGTGGCGAAGGTGTAGTGGTCGGTCGCTTTCGCGCTGCGCAGGTTCGCGGTGTAGAGCGTTCCGTCGGGGTTGAGCACCTCGCCGTGCCGGACCCTCACCGTCCGGCCCGGCTCGCCCTCGAGGGTCAGGCGTACGTGGCCGACCATGTTCTGCCCGAGGTCGTAGAGGTAGGTGCCGGCGGTCGGCGAGTCGATGCGCTTCGCGGTCCTGAGTTCCTGGGTGACCCGTACGTCGACCGCGGTCTGTGGTTCGAGCACGTTCACCGGCTCGTCGCGGACGTCCGCCGCGGCCCAGTTCGCGTCGTCGAAGCCGGGCCTGTCCCAGCCGGCGACCTGCTTCGCCACCCGTGCGTCGTAGGACTCGCCGTCGAGCAGGTCGGCCTCGCGGGTCGGACCGCCGGTGGTGGTCCAGGTGCCGTCGGTACGGACGGTGGTACTGGTGCCGTCGGTGAACTCGACCAGCATCTCGGCGATCACCGAGGTGTCCTTGCCGTAGACGTCGGTGCCGAACATGGCGACCTTGCCGCTGTACCAGCCCGGTGCCACCTCGGCGCCCAGTACGTTGGCGCCACCGCGGACCTGCCGGGCCACGTCGTAGGTCTGGTAGTCGATGCGTTTGTCGTACGCCGTCAAGCCGGGCGCGAGTTCCGCGCTGCCGACCCGCTCCCCGTTGAGCCGCAGTTCGTACACCCCTCGTGCCGATGCGTAGACGCGTGCCCGGGCGACCTTCTTGCCGCCGAGATCGAACTCCTTGCGCAGCAGCGGGACCGGCTCGTCGCGGCGCAGCCAGGCCTCGCCGCCCGCGCTGTCGACGCGCAGGCCGCCGGCGGTGACGGTGCCGGAGGCGAAGGTACGGTCGCCCGCCGGGAAGGCGGTGTCGACCAGGACGGTGCCGTCGGCGCTGGTGACCGTGACGTCGCGGACCAGGCCGCGCTCCGCGCCGCTGGTACGGAAGCCCATCGTGCCGGGGCCGCCGAACGTCGCGTCGGTGCGCCGGTCCAGCCGCTCGCCGTCGACGGTGGTGGTGATCGTGTCGCCGTCGACGGCGATCGCGTAGTCGTGCTCGGCGGCGAAGTCGAAGCCGGCCGGGAACGGTGTCGCTTTGAGGACGGAGTAGCCGCTGTCGCGTTTGACGTGCGGGCGCAGCGCGTCGTCGGTGTCGCTGATCTGCCACATGTAGGCGTTCTCGGTGTCCTGACCGCGGAAGTAGACGCCGAGCGCCCCGTTGATGCCGGAAGCCGTGAACTTGACGGTGTAGTCGGTCCACTTGGCACCGAGCGCCGGTGTGTCCGCACCGATCCACGAGGCCGTCCACGACTGGCCGCCCAGAGCGGTGCCGAACGTGGCGGGGTCGCTCCATCGCGAGGCGACACCCCGGTCGTCCCAGACCCGGACGGACCAGACGTAATCCGTATGCGGCTGCAGCGCGGGGCCGCCGTAGCGGACGTCGGTCGACTGACGGGAGGAGACCTTGCCGCTGTCCCAGACGTCGGGGTCGCCGAGGCGGTCGGCCGAAGAGGCGACGTGTATCTCGTAGGCCCGCTGTGTGACGCCGCGGCGCTCGGAGGCGAGCCGCCAGCCGAGGGCGGGCGCCGCGGGCGGGATACCGAGCGGGGCGTCAAGGGCGTTGACCGTCAAATGGCCGACGCTCGTTGCAGCGGCGGGGGCGGGGGCGGCGGGTGGACTCGCTGCCGTCGCCGTCGCGGTTGCCACCACGACGAAGACTGATGCAGCGACCACGGCGGCGATCTGCTGACGCACGGGTGCTCCTCACGAGGCGTGTTGAATCGCTTCAATCACACTCTGAAGGCCATCACACCACCATGGCAACGGGTTGCGCAGACTTGATGAAACAGATTCGAGAGATCAGTGAAACGGTTTAACTGTGCGGGTCATCGAATCCACGTGGTGGCGGGTTGACCCGGCGGCCCGGCCACGAGCCCCATCGCCCGCGCTGAGGCGGGTCTGCGAAGTCCTGCTGCCCGGGAGGCAACCCGGTCCGGACCGGGCCCGCACGCGAGCGCCGCCTTGTTCCTCAGTCCCTCACGCGGACGGGACTCGAAGGGAGGCCACAGCAAGCGGCGTTCGTCGTTGAGCAGACGACTGCGGGCCACACGGCACGGACCCGGGGCCGGCATGGCCCGGGACCTCGTACCGCGTCCGGCCACCCAGGCTGCGGGGTGCGGATCTCTTCGGTTTCGGACTCTGCGGCACCATGAGAGCGCCGAATCCTCGGTCACCGCCGCGGCGTGCCCGAGTTCGATCCTGCAGACGGAGCAGGAAACCGGAAGGACGGAACCGTGGGCCACGATGTACCTGCGGACTTGCTGGACATTGTCGATGCGCTTCTGCCGGGCGCCCCACTGGATCGGGCGCGCCTGGCAGAGGACGGCAACATCCATCACGTCGTGCTGCTGCCGCAGGTCGCGGCCGTGCGCATCAGCAAGCGTCCGTCGGCAGCGGAGGCGCTGCCGCGAAGGATGGAGTTGCTGCGGGCCGTCGGGGCCGCCGGTCTGCCGTTCGCCGTACCGGAGCCGCTCACGCCGGTCGCGGTCTTCGACGGCCGTGCCGCGGTCGCCGTGTCCTGGATCGACGGCGCCGCACTGCCCGAAGGCGAAGGCGACCCCGAGCACATCGGGAAACTTCTACGGGACCTGCGGGAAGTCCCCCTTGCTGCCGGGCTCCGCCAGGCCCTGGCCACGACCCGGGAACCGTCCCCACGGGGCTGGGCCGGCATCCTGGCCGAGGACGTCATCCCCCGCCTGCCCGTACGATGGCGCGACGAAGGCCGGCGTCGCCTGGACAACGCCATGGCCCTGGACCCGGTGCCTGACGCACTCGTCCACGGTGATCTCGCCGGTTCCAACGTGCACTGGAGCTCCGACGGGAAGCTGATCGGCGTCCTGGACTGGGACCTCGCGCTGCCCTTCGATCCCGCCATCGATGCGGCCTGCATGGCCTGGCACGGCTGGGACACCGTCCGCCGCGCCGTCGACCACGACACCTACCGACGCGCACGGGTGTGGGACCAGACCTTCGGTATCGGACACCTGATCGCGGTCCTGCCCGGCAAACCGTTGTCCAACGTGGACAGCTACGTCGACCACATCGTGCCCTGGCTCGAACACAACACCGCCTGACGTCAGCCCGGCCAGGGGCCCGAAGCGAAGGGGACCCGTAACCGGGCCGCCGGGACAAGGGCGGCGGCCATGTGCGGCCCGCCGAGTACGAGTGGCACCCAAGCCGCACATCGCAGTGACATCCACGCCGAAGCTCACATGTGCGTCACCGCTGGTACTTGTCGGTGTACTGCGGCCCGTCCTGCTCGGCCTTGCATCCCTCACTGCTGGCGGGCATGCCGTGGGAGAGCACGAGGGCGTAGGCCTGCGGGACGAAGTCGCAGCCCCTGCCGGACCACTGGGACGCGAGGAACGTCCAGCCGACGGCGGCGGCGGCAAGCGTGTACTTGGTCTTGGCGTTCATACGAATGACCGTGCCTCGGTGACGCCGGGCAATCATGACCCGGATCGGGATTTACGTGTAAGTATGACCGGATTGCGATCACATGCGCGACTCGGCGTTCAAGGGCGGCCATACCCCGGGGCCGGTAACCGCGCTGGGCCCGGAACGCCGTCACAGCAGGCCACACCGCACAGCGTTACCACCGGTCAGGGCGCCACCGAGGATCCGGGTGCGCGCAAGCCGCGACCACCCCGGGAAGCAGCCCACCTCTTGGTCCAGCGGCCACCGACCCGCCGGCCGGCTGGCGACGTCAACCGGCCGGAGTGAAGCTGGGAGCTGCAGCAGCTGATGGGGAGACTGGAAGCCGATTGGTGGAGGCACAGTGGGCGGCCTGATCGTCGTAGGAGTGGATGGCTCGTCGTCAGGTGACGCCGCGGTGGTACAGGCCGCTCGGGAAGCGCAGCGACGCCGGGCGAGGCTCCGTGTGGTGTACGCCCTCAGTTGGCCGGTCAGGCCCATGTACGCGCCGCTGGACCCCTCGCCTTTCAACCGCTTGGCGCACGACGCCGCACAGCGTGCCCGGAGAGCGGCGCCCGATGTGGAGGTCGCCGCTGCCGTGATGCTCGGCGATGCGGTATCGGTGCTGACGGCTGAGTCGCGTGCCGCGGACCTGGTGGTCGTGGGCGGCCGCGGCACCGGAGGCTTCGTCGGCATGCTGCTGGGTTCGACGGCGGTGTCCCTGGCCGCCCACGGCGAGTGCCCGGTGATGGTGGTTCGCGAGGAACCGAACGACACCGGGCCGATCGTGCTGGCCGTCGACGGCTCCCCTCAGGGCGAGAGAGCGGTCGAATTCGCCTTCGAAGAAGCATCGTCGCGGAGAAGCGAGATCAGAGCCGTGCACGCCTGGCTGCCGGATCACGCGCCCCCCGGTACGGGCGCGGAGAGTGCGGAACGTCTGCTGGCCCAGGCGGTCGCCGGTCGCGGGGAGCGGTATCCGGACGTCACGGTCCGGCAGGAGGTGCTGAGCGGTGAAACCCGCGAGGTCCTCATCGAGGCCAGCAGGAACGCCCAGTTGATGGTTGCCGGAGCCAGGGGGCGCGGTGGCTTTTCCGGGATGCTGCTGGGTTCGGTGAGCCAGGCGCTGCTGCACCACGCGCACTGCCCGGTCGCGGTCGTCCGCGGGAGGGCGTGACCGCTCGGGCCGCGGCCGGAACGGATCGACCCCACCACTGGAGACCGACGTGCTGCGGTCCGTCAGGCTCCTCACCGACCACGACGTCGTGCACCGCACGCGTCGCGCGCGTTACCTGTCCGGGCGGATCTGCGACCACCCCATTCCCGCGTACGTCGACGAGCAGGGCGTGGATCCCGGGCGGTGCACGGAGACCTTCGCCGAGGTCGAACTGGAACTGGACAGCTGGCGCTGGTCCGGGACGACCTTCCGGCTGCGCAGCGGCAAATTGCTCGGCCAGGACCGCAAAGAGGTCGCGGTGCGCTTCCGCTCCGTACCCCACCTGCCCTTCGGCCATGAGGGAGAGGCCCTGCCAAACGTGCTCCGCTTCGGGCTGGAGCCGGACGGGCTGACCCTCGACATGACGGGCATCGGCGCACACGCCCAGACGCTCTCCCAGCTCTCGCTGACCGCACGGATGGAGCCGCCCGGCCTGGCTGCCTACGGCCGGCTCCTGCTGGACGTCATGAAGGGTGATCCGGCCCTGTCCATCCCTGGCGACGAGGCCGAAGAGGCATGGCGGGTACTGACCCCCGTCCTGAGCGCGTGGGAGAACAATCTCGTTCCGATGGAGGAGTATCCGGCTGGTTCCGACGGACCGCCTCCGCGGCCGCACGAGGCCGCGCAACGGCGGCGCAGCGGCCTGCTGCATCCCGAAGCGCTTCCGGTCGACGAATCCGATGGGCCGCACTGAGCGTGGATCCGCGTGCGTCGTGGTCACGAGCGTCGACCGGCCCGTCCGCGGTGGCACTCCTGTTGGCGCAGCGGCTGGACGCCCTTCGCGGACGGCGACGACTTCCGCTCCCGACTGGCACGGCCGCGATGTCGGCCGTCACGCCGCTCGACGACACCGACCACCGGCCCCGGTGCGGTGGTCGCAGGTCCCGCACTCAAGCGGCGGCACCGGGACACCCTGCTACCCCGGCGCACGTTGGCGCCGGGACGGGGAGGGCGCCGATCGGGCCGTCAAGTTTCGAAGCGCTCCCCGGAGGGCCCTCGGCGGGACGGAGGCCGGCACCCGACGGCTCCGCATCCCGCACACCCGGGATGCGCCCGGACAAGAGCGAAGGCAGTGTGTCCGAGTAGAGGGTGCGGCGTGCGATACACCCTCCGGCACCGGCAGCCGGAGTCGTCCACGTGATCGCTTGAAATCGCGCAGGCAAGGAGTCCCGGTGAGCAATGTGGTCGTAGCGGGCGTGGACGGCTCGGCGTCCAGTCTGGCGGCGGTGGAGGAAGCCGCCCGGGAAGCCCTGTGGCGCGATGCGGAGCTGCGGATCGTCCATGGGCTCGCTCTGCCTGTCATGCCGATGCATGTTCCGATGGATCCCTCACCACTGGGCCCACCCGAGGACAGCCTGCGGAAGGTGGCCGAACGCCTGGTCCGGGAAGCAGCAGAGCGCGCGAGGCGCGTGGCGCCGCCAGTGCGGGTCAGCCAAGCCGTGCTGAACGGGGACGCGTTGACGGCCCTTGAGCTGCAGTCGCGAACCGCGGACCTGGTGGTCGTCGGATCCCGGGGCATGGGCGGTTTCATCGGGATGCTGCTGGGGTCGACCGCGGTGTTCTTGACCGCTCACGGACAGTGCCCCGTCATGGTGGTGCGGGAACAGCCGGACACGTCCGGCCCTGTCCTGCTGGGCGTCGACGGTTCCACCGCCGGGGCCAAAGCGCTCGAATTCGCCTTCGCCGAAGCGGCGTTGCGCAGAGCTGAGATCATCGCCCTCCACGCGCACAGGAATCGGCCCGGTGCGACAGACGAGAGCGTGGATCTGACGAAGGTACTCGCAGGTCACCAGGAAAGGCATCCCGACGTCGCGGTGAGCCAGGCAGTGGTGGACGACGGCCCCCGTGAGGCACTGATCGAGGCAAGCAAGACCGCCCAGCTCACGGTGGTCGGCGCACGGGGACGCGGCGGATTCACCGGGCTGCTCCTGGGTTCGGTGAGTCAGGCTCTGCTCCATCACGCGCACTCCCCCGTCGCCGTGGTCCGCGGAAAGGGGTGAACCGCTGACGCGCACGGCGGGGACGGCCCGCGCCTGCCCCCCGGCGGTTCGAGGAGGCAGCGGAGGACCCGACGTTCGCCCACGGCTGCGGATGGCCTCGGCTCATCCGGGGTCACGCAGCCCGCGGTGCCCGGTGAAACCGTTCCGCCGGCACCGGCGTCCGTACGGGCCCCGTGATCACACGGAAGCGGTATGCGGCAGCGCCGTCGACGGGTGCGATGCCCGGGGCCCGGTCAAGCCGCCCAATGTGTACGGATCGGCAGCGGGGTGGGTGCGCATCGGCCGGGAAACTGTCATAGGGTTCGACCTTGATCGGCTCGCTGGGTCAGTTGCGGCACAGGGCAGTTCAGGTCAGATCAGGTCACAGTCAGGCAGTCGTCCGACGGGCACGTGCAGGGGAGCACAGCGTGAGTCTCATCAAGAAGGCATTCGAAGTCATCGAGAAGGGCTTTGACGCGGGGGGTGACGCCATCCACGACTTCACGGTCAACCGCCGCACGGCCGAGCTCTTCCTGAAGCTGGGTGTGGCGGTCTACGCCGAGCAGCGTCTTGGCGGCTCGCACGAGCCGGTGGAGCGGATGTTCGAGGCCCTGGAGGGCCACGTCGCCGAGAACGGCGAGGTGGAGCTCGACCACCTCAAGGAGGCCCGCGAGGTCCTGGGCGAGGCGTTCGTGGCCAAGCACACCGCGGAGATCGAGGCGACGGAGGCCGCAGAGGCCAAGGCCGCCGAGGAGGCCGTGGCCGCCGCTGCCGCCGCCGCTGCCGCCGTGACTCCCACCGCGCCTGTGGCGGCCCCCGCGGCGCCCGTCGCGGCGCCCGTCGCGGCCCCCGCGGTTCCGGCGCAGGCCCCCGCTCCTGCCGCTGCAGTCGAGGAGGTCCCCGCCGCCGTCGCTCCGGCTCCGGCTCCGGCTCCGGCTCCGGCTCCGGCTCCGGTGGAGTCCACCCCCGCCAACTGACCCACGTACCGAAGGCCCGGCGGACGTCGCAACGGCGTGCCGGGCCTTTCGCGTGCGGAGCGCCTGGCGGCAGCACTTGGCGCTGCTCGGCGAGCGCCCGGGAAAGGATTTGTCCGCCCGCGTCGGCGCGCCGGCACGGTCACATCTCCGGATGAAGCTTTCGGTTGGTACCGGAGCGATTGATGTCCGGACCGAGGAACGACATCAAGGGGGTACCGCTGTTCCAGAAGCCCAGGAGGTCGATGTCGATCAGCGTCAACTGCTGCTTGGCTGCGAACGTTCGAGCCTGCTGGGTGTACTTGCAGGAAGCGACGACGAGCGGCACATCTGCCCCGTGTTCTGCTCGAGCGGTTCCGTTGAACGTCTGAATGTCGCGACTGCCCACCGACCGGTGCCGCGCGTAGCGCTTGGACTGGATCACGAGTTTCCGGCCATCGGGCAGACAGCAGATGACATCGGCACCAAGGTCGCCGGCTCCACCTACGCGGCGGACTTTGGCGCAGCCGTCTCTGCGGCACGAGGCTGCCACATACTCCTCGAATTCCCGCTCACTCGACCTCGTCCAGCGATCGAACAACGTCTACACGGGCGAGCTTCACCAGCCGGACCCTTTCGGCGGCAGCCCCCCGGCGGCCCGCCCGCACCAGCCCTGCCACCACCGCGGCCGCAGCCACAACGGCCAACGCCACGCCCCAGACGACAACCACGCCCCGTCCCCCTCCCCAGCACGGCCGGCCGACCTCGCACCTCTTCGGTGCCCGCTTTCATCGGGAGCGATCCCCGTTCGGATGCGAGTACCGGAAATCAGCTCAGGTCTTCACCGGGACGTTCCACTTCCTGTGATGCCTCACGTCAACTACCGTCATTCCCCGCTGTCTTCGTGCCATCACGCCTCGGCGAGGAATCTGCCCTCTCTGGACGACGGCTTCTCTACCGGCTCTACCCGGGCTCAACACGACTGCCATGCGCGACTCGATAGGGGTGGTTCGCACACGGCGACAACTCGCATTGGCTCTCGGGTGGGTACTATCCGGGAGCAACACCCGATACACGAGGAGCGGCTGTCGTGTCCAACAACAACACCATTCAGGACCGGTATGCGACGCGTCTCGCAGAGGACCTGGACAACAACGCCAACGAGCGGGAAAAGGTCCGCGTGCAGTTGGCGGAACTCCAAAACCGGCTGGCACAGCTCGAGCAGGAGCGGGAGTGGTTGACCCACCTGCAGGGAACCGTGGCCGGTGCGCCGAGCGTCGCGATGCCGGCGCAACCTGCAGGTGAAGCGACCGCCGGCGACGAGACCGGCCAGCCGGAGGTGACACCTGCGGCCCAGCCCGTGCCCCGTCCGCGTGGGCGGAAGAAGCCGGCAGGCGAGCCGACGGCCCACAAGGCCCGGAAGAGGACGGCGGCCCCCGAGGACGTCAGGAAGCCCAAGCGCGCTACCTCACGATCCAGCGAACCCACGCTGCGCAGCCTGGTCGCGGACATCCTGGCCGCGAGCAGCGAACCGCGCATGGTCAGCGAGTTCGTCGACACCCTGGCCAAGCAGCACCCCAGTCGCGCCACGCCGAGCGCTCCCGTGGTGCGCAACACGTTGGAGGCGCTGGTGGCCAAGGGTCTCGCCGAGCGCTCCCGCCAGCAGGGCAGCGTCTTCTACACCCCCGCCTCAGTGCCGGCCCCCGACGCCGGCAACACGGTGGAGGCGAAGACGTCCGAGACGGGAGAGCCCGTCCCGGCAACGTCCTGACATCGAGCGCCTGTGGCAGGAGTCGGCGCGTCTCCTGCCACAAGCGAGCTTCAACCTGCCCCACCCACGCCTGAACCGGCACGGTGACACAAGCGCGGCCCTCGAAGACACCGCCGAGGTGGTCCCGTAAGGTCCCACCGGTGGAGTTCACCCAGGACGGGGCGCACAACCGCCGCCCACGCTGGCCCGGGAGGAGCGCCCGGGCCCGCGTTCAGTGTCGGCGTGCACGGCAGCGGACGACGCGCCCATTCGAAGGACGGCTCCTCAGCCGAGCCGTGCGTCGAAGGCCAGCGCCCGGGCCAGCTCCTCGACACGTCGTTGCGCGAGGCCCCGGGAGACGAACCAGGCGCCCACGTTGCGGACATCGCGCTCGAGGAAGGAGCGGCCCCGCGGGTTGGCGACGACGTCCACGATCTGAGGCACGTCGATGACGACGAGGCGGCCTTCGTGGACAAGGATGTTGTAGGCCGACAGGTCGCCGTGCGCATAGCCGTCGCGCGCGAGCAGCGACAGGCTGCGGCCCAGCTGCTCCCACAGGTCGTCCAGATCCGCTTCTTCCGGACGGAGCTGCGCCAGGCGTGGCGCGGCAGTCCCCAACCGGTCCCCGATGAACTCCATCAGGATCTCGGTTCCGAGGATCTGCACGGGGTAGGGCACAGCGACCCCCGACGACCACAGCCGCGACAGCGCCGCGAACTCGGCACCGGCCCACTGGCCGGCGATGGCTTCCTTGCCGAAGGCCGTGCGCTTAGCCATGGCCCGGCTGACGCGGGACTCCTTGTGGGTACGCCCCTCCAGGTATCCGGAGTCGCGGTGGAACATGCGGTGCTGCCCGTCGCGGTAGCGTTTGGCGGCCATGAGGGTACGGCGGTCGGTTCCGGGCACCGCCCGTTCGATCAGGAAGACGTCGGCCTCTTTGCCGGTCTTGACGATGCCGAGTTCGAAGTCGACAGCCGCCAGGTCCGTCACCACCCATGCGGGGCGCGGCTCGGGGCCCTTCTCGGTCGGGGTCGACCGATCCCAGGTCGACCAGCGATCACCCTCGGCAGGCCCGTCGGCGGTGTGACCGACCGCTGTCAGGTCTTCCCAGCGAGTGTCCTGGTCGTCCTCGGCGGAGGTCTCGAGAACCGAGGAATCGGTGGCATCCCGGGCCGCCAACGGCCGTCGCACCGCATACTCGGTGAAGGCCTCCTCGAAGGCCTGCTCACCGTCTCGGTGGCCGCGTCGTCGGCTGCCCTTGGGGCGGATACGGGCGAAGGACTCGCCGTCGGTAAAGCGCTCACGCATGGTGATGATCTCCAGTGGAAGAACCCACCGGAGGGAGCGTCAGCGGACGCGTGCCGTCAGCCGGTGGGAAGGTAGCGAGAAGAGGCGTCTGGCGCGCACGCACGAGCGCGCCGCATCATGGCGGCGTCCATTACTACGCACCTCCTCTCCCACTACGCCGGGCTCTCGATCACGCCCGGCACTCCAGATCGGCATGATCCTAGCGAGCCCCACACACCACGCAACCGATTTTCGCCGGGCCCGCGCAAGCAGCGGCTACCCGGTCTTGGCCCGCCACGCGCTGCCGACTAGGCCGGCCCAATCACCCGCATCCTTGACATCCTCGCGGGAGGATCACACCGCCGGCGGACCCGCCTCGATGCGACGCAGCACCGCAGCGAGACGGTCCAGGTCGGGGCCGGTCTGCACCTGTCGCTCGTCCCACCAGGTGGCGCCGGCGTCGTGCAGCGGGCCGATCACGTCCCTGGCCTTGGCCGGGTCAGGGGGCGTCGCGCCGCCCAGCACGAGCTCGAAGGGGCGCTCGGCCTCTGCCGCACGGTGCTTGCTTACGTAGGCGACCAGTTCGCGTACCTCCGCGACATCGGGCACCTGCCCGTGCCGCGCCGTCTCGAAGAGCGGCACCGCGCCGTCCCAGCGCGCTGCCCGCCGCATGGGCGCACGACGCGGCCAGAACCCGCCGATCCACACCGGCGGGCCTGGCCGTTGCACGGTGGCAGGCAGCAGCGTCACATCCCGGACCTCGTAGTGCCGGCCGTGGTGGTTCACCGCGCCGCCGGACCAGAAGCGGCCCAGCAGCTCCAGTCCTTCGTCCAGTCGCTCGGCCAGGAGGCGTGGCTCGGCGGCGTCACCGAAGCTGCGGTACTCGTCCTCGACCGGGCCGCCCAGGCCGGCGGCGAAGGTCACCCGGCCACCGCTGAGGTTGTCCAAGGTGGCCACTTGGCGCGCCAGTTGCTGCGGACGATACCGAGGGACCGGCGTCAGAAGGGTGCCCAGCCGGATCCGGGACGTCGCCAGCGCGGCCGCGGTCAGCAGCATCCAGGGGTCCCCGAAGGGGCGCCCCTGATGCCTCCGGTGCAATACGTGGTCCCAGACGAAGAGCCCGTCCCAGCCGGCGTCTTCGGCGGCGGCCGCAACGGCCGCGACGTTGCGGGGGTCGGCGAAGTCACCGAAGTTCGGGAGGTTGATCGAGAAGCGCATTCCAGCAGGATCCACAGCCGACCACGCTGCGGCAACCGAATTCGGGCACGGGCGGCCCGGGCCGGTACGCGCCCGCATCTCCGATGACGACTCGTCCAGGTCTCCGGGCCTGGCTCGCCTCCGGTGGAGCGTCCGTGCCCTCCCGGCTCGGTGCCCCGGGGGACCCGGTGACGGGAGCCACCGTGACCAGGCTCCACGAGGAGCCCGCCAGACCATGGACGCCCGCCGCCCTCGCCCGTGAGGTCGGTGTCTCGCGTGCCGCACTCGACCGGCGCTTCGCCGCCGCCACCGGCGAGTCGGCAGGCACGTACCTCACCCGCCGGCGCATGGACCTCGCCGCCCGGCGCCTGCGGGACACCGACGACAGCCTCGACACGACCGCCGCCCCGGTCGGCTACTCCTCCGGCTACGCCTTCAGCCGGCCCGCTCGCAGCACCGGGCCGGTTAAGGGCCACCGCTCGTGCCGAAGGCGGCCCGGCCCCGGCGGACGCCGCCACCGCAGCCGTCTGATCGCCCCGGGCGGCCGGGCGCCTTCCCCACCACGACCGGCGGGCCGGCGGACTACCGCAGGCTTCCCGGCCGCCCTCGCGTCACCTTCGCCAGAACAGGTGGTGCGTCACACCACTCGGACTGGGCACGACCTCCAGATGGAACCGGTCGAGCAGCTCATCGGGCGACTCCCACAGCCGCAGTCCCGACCCCAGCTTCACCGGTGCGACCGCCACATGCATGGTGTCGACCAGGTCGGCGTCAAGGAACTGCCGGATGGTGGTGACCCCGCCGCCGAGCCGGACGTCCATGCCCTGCGCCGCTTCACGCGCCTGTTCCAGAACCGTGGCCGGGTCGCCGTCGACGAAGTGGAACGTGGTGTCGGAGAGCGTGAACGAAGGGCGCCAATGGTGGGTCATGACGAACACCGGCGTGCGGAACGGAGGCTCGTCTCCCCACCAGCCGCGCCACTCATGGTCGGTCCAGGGCCCGCGCTGGGGCCCGAACTTGTTGCGGCCCATGATCTCGGCACCGATGTTGCGCGCGAAGTCCCGGGTGAAGTAGTCGTCCAGGCCCCGGGTGCCTCCGGAGTCCGTGCGCATGGGCCAGCCGGCCGTGGCGCCGGCCCAGCCGAACAGCCTCTCGGGACGGTCACAGCCGAACGGCCTGTCCAGACTCTGGTGCTCACCGGCACCGATCCCGTCAGTCGAGATGTTGAAGTTCATGACTCTCAGCAGTTGATCCACGATTCTCCTCGACAGGTCCTGTGGCATGGTCGCGCGACGGAGCGCCGCACACCATGACGTCGAACAGGACGCGGCCGGATCGACAGCGGCTCGCGACTTTTTTTCAGTGACACGTCGCGACGCCGCCCCGCGTAGGGGGCGGTGCTGGTCGTGACGCTCAGGTGCCCTGTGGTCCGTGGCGGGCGGCGTCGGCGGGAGGGGGTTCGTCAGGGATGAAGACGTCGGCGGCCAGGGCCGGACGTCTCTGCCGCGGACACGTCCCACCAGGGGGCAGAACGGCTGGGTACCCGGCAAAGCCCCAACAGCAACTCCTAATTTAGGAATTATTATTGACGCGAGCCGGTAACCGCTGCACGATCCTGGAAACAAGATCGCAGGCGCGTTCGCACGGACTGGTCGGAGGACCGGCCGCCCGCACCCTCCACGAGGGAGCGGCAGCCCGGACTCACCACCGGGACGGGCCGGCACGGCTGCTCGATCGGACAGCGAAGGATCCGATGTGAAACGACATCTCACCGCCCTCCTCGCCCTCCTGACCGGCTTGGTGGCCGTTCCGGCGACCGCCCACGCGGACCCGGCGGCCGCCCCCGCCGCCGTCACGACGCCGGCATCCGGGCAGGTGCTGAGCCCGACGCCGTACATGGGCTGGAACACCTACTACGCCCTCGGTGGCGATCCGACCGATGCCGAGATCAGGTCGACAGCCGACTTCCTGGTCAGCAGCGGCCTGCGCGACGCCGGCTACAAGTACGTCTGGATCGACGGCAACTGGGCGGCGCCGACACCGCGCAGCTCGGCCGGCGACCTGGTGCCCAACCCCGACCAGTTCCCGAACGGGCTGAAGCCGCTGGTCGACTACATCCACGCCAAGGGCCTCAAGGCCGGCATCTACACCGACGCCGGCCCGTACATCCCGGGCAAGTGCGGGCTCGGCAGCCACGGCTACTACCAGCGCGACGCGGACCAGTTCGCCGCCTGGGAGTTCGACGCGGTCAAGGCGGACTACCTCTGCGGGATCGCCGCGGACCTCGACCCGAAGACCGTGTACACCGAGTTCGCGCAGGCATTGCGGAACAACGCCGCCCAGCGCCCCATGATCTTCAACCTCTGCAACCCGGTGACCTCCCCGGACTGGGGCAACTACCCGGAGGAGCAGCAGTCGACGTACTCCTGGTCCTACGCGCCGGCGATCGCGCAGTCCTGGCGGACGTACACGGATGTGGGGTTCGTCGGCGAGATCAAGTACAAGGACGTGCTGCGGAACTACGACGCGAACGCGCGTCACCCCGAGGCCGCGGGTCCCGGGCACTTCAACGACCCGGACTACCTCGGACCCGAGCTGGGGATGACCGACGAGGAGTTCCGTACCCAGATGACGCTCTGGTCGGCGGCGGCCGCGCCGCTGATGATCGGCAGCGACATCCGTAAGCTCAGCAAGACCTCGCTCGGGATTCTCTCGGACCCCGATGTCATCGCGATCAACCAGGACCCCGCCGGCGTCCAGGCCGTCCGCGTCGGCCCCGCGGGCACGACGGAGACCTGGGTGAAGCGGCTCGCAGGCGGTGACCGCGCCGTGGTGCTGCTGAACCGGGGCGACAGCCCCGCGACCCTGACCACGAAGGCATCGTCGGCCGGGCTGTCGGGGGACCGGTTCACCTTGAAGAACGCCTGGACCGACCAGGTCACCGAGAGCGCCGGCACCATCAGTGCCGCCGTCCCCGCCCACGGCGCTGCCCTGATCCGGGTGGGCCGGGCCACCGGCAAGCCCGGTGTTCCCCACGTCGTCGCCGGCCTGCCGCAGATAACCCAGGTCGGTGACGACGCGGTGCCGGCCGGGACCGCCCCCCTGGTCGCCGGCGGCGACCAGGCCCGGGTCGAGGTCGACGTCCGCAACGACGGTGCGCAGCCGGTCTTCACTCCGCGCGTCGAGGTGAAGGTGCCCGCCGGCTGGACGGCCCGTCCACTGGGCAAGGCGCCGAAGCTGCTCGGCTCCAACCGCTCCGTGACCTTCGCCTTCACGGTGACCTTGCCGGACACCGCCGCGCCGGGCAGCACCACGCTGACCGCCACCACGTCGTACGAGGTGACCGGCAAGAAGCGGCTGCAGCAGGAGACGGCCACGGCGGTGGTCGTCGCACCGGCGGCGCCGCACGGCGACGTCGCGCTGTCACATCACCAGTGGATCAGCGCCACCAGCGGGTGGATGAGCCCGACGGTCGACCTGAGCGTCGGCGGCTGGTCGCCGATCAGCATGCTCGGCCAGGTCTACCCGACCGGTATCGGGGTCGCCTCGCCCTCCACGATCCGCTACTACCTCGGCGACCAGTGCAGTCGGCTCACCGCGACGGTCGGCATCGACGACGCGGTGCGCAACGTCGGCCCCGAGGGCGGCACGTCGACCTTCCAGGTGATCGGTGACGGCAAGGTGCTGTTCGACAGCGGTGTGCTGACCCGCGACGACATCCGTCCGGCCGACGTCGACCTGACCGGCGTCCGAGTGCTCGACCTCGTGGTCGGCGACGCCGGCGACGGCGGTTACAACGACCGCGCCAACTGGTCCGGCCTGAACGCCACCTGCTGATCCGGGTCGGCCGCACCCAGGTGACGCCTACCTGGGTGCGGCCGATTCGCCAAGGCGCCGTCCACGGCCGCACGGCTGGCGACGTGCGGCTACTGTGCGCGTCCTCGCACCGACGAACGACCAAGCCTGGAGAGCACCCGCGGAAGGCCCACACTTCGGGATCCTTCTCGTCCGCCACCGCCCACGCCGACGGCGAAGCCGACGCGGGGGTGATCAACCAGTCGCAGCGCGACGAGGCACAGCGGGCTCCCCTGGGAAGCCTGGCCCGCCGGCTCTGGGCGCTGGAACGGTCACCGGCCCGCCAGCCACGATAGGCCCCCGTCCTCTCGCTCCGGTCTGTGCCGTTCTCCGCTGAGGATGGAGCCTTCCGTTTCGCGTGACGAAGCAGTCTCTGCCATGATCTGACCCCACGTCGGCTCAGGCGGCGGTGATACTCGGGCCGTCGCCGGTCCTGATGGTGTCATCACGGAGGAACGCATGGACTTAACACTTGCCCAAGCGGTGGCGACCAGAGTGGCAGAGGGCGCGCTGGGGGCTGCGAGTTCCCGTGCCCTGGACGGCCTGCTTGACATGATCCGGCAAAGGTTTCGCCGCGATGGCGACGCGCTGTCCGCGCTCGACACGGCCACGGCGGACGCGGAGCCCTTGATCGCGGCGCTGACGCGGCACATCGAGCGTGACCCAGACTTCGCCGAGGATCTACGTGACTGGCTCAGGGACGCCAGAGCCGATCAGGGTTCTGTACCCACTGCCATGCTGCGGCACAGCACGCAGAACACGGTTTCGGGTACTGTCCACGGTCACGTGATCCAGGGCCGGGACATCAAAGGCCGGTTCGGTTTTCGTGGCCTCCGCGGCCGGGGGGAGTAGCAAGCAAGTGAGCATCGACTCCTCCTCATCCGATCGCACCAGCAACGCCATCAATGATGGTTCGCAGGTCAGCGGCAACGCCTACCAGGCCAAGATCATGCGGTTCGGTTCGCGTTCGACGGGGATCACCCTCATCGCTTTCGCCGGCGTCGCAGGGCTGACCTTCCTTGGCTTCACCATGGCCCGTTCCGGGCCGTCCGACGATTCCTCAACGACTGCGGCAGGCGCGACGACGTCCGCGACCGCCTCCATCAGCGCATCGTCCCCTCCCGCCTCTCTGACTCCTTCTCCCTCCCCCAGCACGCCACCGGCGTCCCTTGCCGCGCCCGTGCCACGGCAATCGTCGGAGCCTGCGCAGGCCCCTCCGTCCGGTGGCGCGGCAGGCGCCGCTCCCACTCCGGCAGCGGACCGCTCCATCACGCAATGCCGAAACCACACTCCAACAAAGATCGGAGAGATTGCCACCGCCAACCCCTGCATCAGGATCGAGAGCAACAACACGATCTACATCTACAGTGACTTCACCGCTCAGAAGACAGGTCAGGTCACCGTGTTCATCTGGCTCATCGACGGCACTGGCGCGCCTATCCGCGAATACATGCGCGCCTGCCCGGTGACTTTCAAAAGTATCGGCCAGACACAAGGATGCTCCCTTCGCAACATCACCCCTCCAAAGGCAGGGCAATGGGGAGCCGCGGTCACCGCCGAGGACGGCTCCCGTTCACAGCCGGCGATCTGGGGCTCGTCCTATAAAGGCACGCAAAGTGGAGCCGTGGTCTGGAATCCGGCCGGCAACTGAGGTGATGCACGCCGGCGGCCGGCCGTGAGGGTGTGGCCGCCGAGCGCCGACATGACCGAACGGCGACCACACCGAGCGCTCGCAGTCCCAGCGCTCGGGTGGAACGCTTCGTCCCGCACGTCCCCGCGCCGGACAGGGGCGGTTGCCCGTGGGCGGCGTCCACGGGCCACAGGCGATCGACGTACGAGGGGTCGGACCCGGTCGGCCGCGATGAGCAGGTACGGGAAGCTGCCGTTGCGGTAGGCGGTCAGGAACGTGTCCTCGATGCCGGTGGCCACGTGGTCCGGCTGCTTGCGCAGCTCCCGGCAACGGCGACGAGGGGGATCCTCGGGGTCGCCACGGACGGCGACCAACCGTGGGACGAGGCCGTGGGACAGTCCGACCCGCCGTGGTCGGCCTCGGCGCGGGCCCAGACGCCGGGGTGGTCCTCGCGATGCCCTCCTGCGCCACCCGACCGCTCCGGAGAGCCGTGTGACGTGTTCCCCGGCCATGATTCGCCGTCGAAAGACCGCCACCGGCACACCACCCACCCGGGGTGGGCCTGGCGGCCGGGCGCCCGGTCGTACTCGGCTGCATTCATCCGGGTTGGAAGAACGCGAGCATCTTCTTGGCGGCGTCCGGCGACGTCAGCAGTTCGTGGATGTCCGCGGACATCCGGGCGGCCGCGCCGGTGCGCTCGAACATCTCGCGTTCGTATTCTTCGACGGCGGCGGGAAAGTCGTCCGGGCGCGCGGCCAGCGCGAGACCGAGCAGGGCGCCGTCGAGCAGCGCCATGTTGGCGCCCTCTCCCACCGGCGGCATCAGGTGCGCGGCATCGCCGAGCAGCGTGACCCCTGGCCTCGACGGCCAGGTCAGACCGACCGGGAGGGTCGTGATGGACCGCGGCACGATCGTGTCGTCGCAGGCCGCGATCAGTGCGGTGAACCGTGAGTCCCAGCCGGGGAGCAACTCGATCAACCGTGCCCGGGCGGCGGCCGGGTCGTCGAACGGGATCCCGCTGGTGGTGAACCAGTCCTCGGCTGTGTTGTAGAAACTGAGGCCGATGCGCACGCGGCCGTCGCCGTTGCGCTGCGCCGCCATGGACAGTCCGTTCCCGAGCACCCAGTAGTTGCCGCGCCCGACCATCGCCGCGAGGTCGGGGTGCGTGCGATCGATGTCGGGAATGCCGACCTCGACAATGTTCTGGCCGATGTGCACCGGGCGGGCGTCGGTGAGCAGCGCGCGGACCCGGGACTGCGCGCCGTCCGCGCCGACCAGCAGGTCGTACGTCGCACTGCTGCCGTCGGCGAAGTGCAGCAGGCCGTTGCCCGCGGAGGTGAACGCATGCCCCCAGCGCACCGCGTCTTCGGGGAGGGAATCCAGCAGCAGGTTGCGCAGATCGGCGCGGTCGACCTCGGGTCGCTCGAGCGGGGCGTCGTCGGGCGTGTCCTCCTGGAGCAGCAGGGTGCCATCCGGCTCGAGAAGACGCATGTCCTGGCCCTCTCCACGGGCGATCGCGTTGAACTGATCGCTCAGACCGGCCTCGTGCAGCGCCCGCTGGCCGGAGTGGATGTCGAGCATGCCGCCCTGACCGCGCGCGGCACGTGACGATTCCCGTTCGTACACCACGGAATCCATGCCGTTCACGTGCAGCACACGGGCGAGAGCCAGGCCGCCGAGGCCGGCTCCGACGATGGCAATAGTCATGATCGCCTCTCCCCTTGATACAGCGTACCGATCAATACACTGTATCGGTCCGATGCGATGTATTGTTGCCGCCATGTTGGTGTGGGAGAGGCCGGAGCCGCCGAATCGACCCGTGCCGGCCCCGTTGAGCCGGGAGCGGATCGTGCGAGCGGCGATCCGGCTGGCCGACGAGGACGGGCTGGAGGCGGTGTCGCTGCGCAGGGTCGCCACCGCGCTGGAGGTCCGTCCGATGCGGCTGTACGGCTACATCGCCAGTAAGGAGGAGTTGCTCGACCTCATGGTCGACGCCGTCCACGCCGAGATCCGGCCGGCCGGAGACGGCTGGCGGCAGGTGCTCCGGTCTCTTGCCGAAGCCACCCGGCACGCCGCCCACGAGCACGAATGGCTCGCCGACCTCCTGGGTGGCCGGCCCCAGCTCGGCCCGCACGCGCTGGCCAGTGGGGAGACCGTGGTGGCCGCACTGGACGGCATCGACGTGGACGCCGTCATGCCGGTGGTCGCCGCAGTCAACGCGTACACGATCGGCGCGGTGCGCCGGGAGGTCGCCGAGCGGCGTGCCGAGCGGGCCACCGGGATGGACGAGAGGCGTTGGCAGGCCTCACTCGGGCCCTATCTGGAGCGCACCTTCGCCACCGGGCGATTCCCCGCGCTGGCCACGGTGGTGCGCGACGCCGCTCACTCGGACGCCGATCACACCTTCCGGATCGGCCTGGACTTCCTGCTCGACGGCATCGAAGCCCGCATCGCCAGGTGACGCGACCGTCGCGGTCGTGGGGCCGTGAAGTGGCGTAGCCGGGCCGGTACCGTTTGAGCAGCGTCCCCTGCACCAGGCTCAACTCCGGCGCAAGCGGGGCCATCCGGAAGGCGGAACGAGGGACGGAGGACGCTGTGGAAGCGATCGCGGCCGATCTTCTCATGGCGCTGGCCAGCGGCACGGCGGGCGCGGCGGGACAGCAGGCGTGGACGTCACTGCGCGACCTCGTGCGGCGCCGCACCACGGCGGACGCGGGGCGCGAAGCACCCGGGGAAGTCCAGGAAGTCCCGTCAGGGGAGGAAGAGTTCACGGCCCTCGACGAGGACGCCGGGAGTGTGGAGCGTGCGCGAGCACTCGCCCGCGCGCTGGCGCTGCGGGCCACGTACGACGACACCTTCCGCGAGCGTTTCGCGGCCTGGCGCGGTGCCGCGGAGGACGCCGCGGCGGCGCGAACCGGCTCGGGAAACACCGACAACAGTGTCACGGGCGGCCGCCAGGGCACCGTCATCATGGGGCGGGACTTTCACGGTCCCATCACTTTCAACCGGCCATGACGCAGCGCCCGTTGATCCGTGCTGTGACATCCTGAGACGACAGCACCGGCCCGCCTCCATGTGCTCGCCCGTCCCGGGCGGGCCACCGGTTTCGGGGTAGGAGAGGCCGCAGCGCGGGGATGACGGGGGTGGACGAGGTGGAGTTTTCGCGCAGGCCGCGCAGAAGGGCCGGCTGAACGGCATGTCGGAGCGGGCACAGGGCGATGTGCACAACGTGTTCTCCGGTGGCAGTGCGACGTACGTGATCCAGGGCCGGGACTTCGGTGACGTGCACCTGCATCTGCCGTTGCCCCCGTCATCGCGGGAGCGCGCCGCCGTCGAGTTGGCGCGCGTGGTGCTCGCCCAGTGGCGGGACGAGGCAGGGGCCCTGGGTCTGGCAGGAAGCGCCAGGCTCGCGGTCGGCTGGCGGGCCGACTGGACGGTCGCCGACCACCGCGAGCACATCGGCGCGGACGTGACCGGCAGTACCGCCGGCCTTGCCGAACTCGCCGCCGGCTTCGAGGCTCTGCCCGCCCGGCGCCTGGTGATCATCGGCGGCCCCGGCACGGGCAAGACGTCTCTGGCGATCCTGCTCACCCTGCAGCTGCTGTCCTTGCACGATGCGACGAAGCCCGTCCCGGTACCGCTGCTGATCTCGTCCTGGAACGCGAACAAGGAACACTTCGACGTCTGGCTCGCGCGCCGCATCCACGAGGAATACGTCGGCCTGACCAAGGACCTCGACCGGGCCCGGATTCGCGAACTGGTACGCGACCGGCGCGTACTTCCGGTTCTCGACGGCCTGGACGAACTACCGCCGCTGCTCCGGTCCGCGGCGCTGGCCGGGCTCAACAAGGCGGGAGCCGGCAACGCGCCGCTCATCCTCACTGCCCGCACGGCGGAGTACAGCGAACTCGTCGAAGAAGACGGCGTGTTGCAGGCCGCTGCCGTGATCGCGGCACAGCCCGTGGACGGGGCCGCGGCTGCGGAGTACCTGCGCGGCTCTTCTCACCCGCTGCACACCCGGCAGTGGCAGGTACTCCTCGACCGCCTCGCATCCCACCCCGAAGCCGCGTCGGCCAGAGCCCTCTCGTCCCCGCTCATGCTGTGGCTGGCCCGCACGGTGTACGCCCGCCCGGGCGCCGATCCGGGCGAACTCGCCGACGAGTCCGTCTTTCCCGACGTCCTGGCCATCGAGCGGCATCTGCTGGACGCCATTGTTCCCGCGGCGTTCCCCTCCGGGCCGGCCTCGCCGCACCAGCCCCATCCGATACGCCAGTGGGGTCACGCGCGGGCACAGCGGGCCCTCGGCTTCCTCGCGGCCCATCTCACGGCCGCGAAGACAAAGGAGTTCGCCTGGTGGGAACTGCATCGGGCGAAGCCGCCGACAGTGCTCAAGGCGCCGGCACTGGTGGCCGGCTACGTCCTGGTGATGTCAGTCTCCTCCTGGTTCCAGGGCTGGGTCACCGGAGGCGATCCGTTTCTGGCGTTCCAGGTGGCTGCCGGAGCCACGGTCTCCATGCTGTGCGGCGTCATCGGAGGCATGCTCCTGCTGGTCTCGCACGTGTGGAAGGGGCCTCTCCCCCGCCGGCCCGCCGGGTTCGGCAGACACCGCTCCCGCATCCCGGGCCTGTTCTGGCTTCTGCTGTTCCTGGCTCCCATCACCCTCCTCCTGACCCGGGACGAACCTTTTCTGGCGCTGGGCTTCACCGTTCCGCCTCTGCTCATGATGGTCGTCGGCGCGCCTGCCGACACCGCGCAGGCCGCCGGACCGCGGGCACTGCTCAGCGGCGAGCGGGCCAGCACCGTACTGATGGTGCTGGGGGTCGCACCCGTCGTCGGGGCGATCGGCAGCCTGGGGGTCGTCCAGGTCCCCGACCACGCCGTGCTGCTCGGCAGTTGGCTCTCGGGGACCGTGGGTGTGGCCGCGGTGATCGTGGCGCTCAGTCCCTGGACGCAGTGGCTGCTCGCGAAGCTGACGCTCGCGGGCCTGGGGACGCTGCCGTGGTCGATCATGGCGTTCCTCGAGGACGCGCGCCGGGTGGGCCTGCTGCGACAGGTCGGCGGGGTATACCAGTTCCGCCACGCCCAACTCCAAGCACGCCTCGCAGCGAATCGGCGAGGCGGCGCCCCGGCGCGCCGCCGACGGCCCGGCGCCACCCGCGCGCCCTGGCCGGTCCGCCCGCTTCCTGCGGCCGGCAGCACCCCGCAGTCCGCGCGCGTCCCCGGCTACGTCGGGCTGCGGCGCCGCAGAGGGCAGCCCGCCCTCTACGTGGCGATGTGGACACTCGCGCTGCTGTGGACCGGCATCATCACCTTCGAGAACGGCTGGCGCGACCCCGGCGCGGGGAAGACCGTGGGCTTCTTCGTGGCGCTTCCCCTGGTCATCGACCTGCTGATCCCGCCCCTCACCTGGCGGCGGGCCGAGTTGCGCCTGGACGAGGACGGGGTCGGGTTCGCGTTGGGCAAGCGGACACTCCGCTTCGAGTGGCGGGACGTCGCGGAGATCGCACCGCGCCTGTTCGAACCGCCGATCGGCAAGAACGACGACGGCACCGTCATGCTCCACCTGCGGCTCACGCCCGAGGCCACGCCGGGGCCGCGGATCCGTGTCAACAGCGCGGGGTGGGTGGCCCTGTGGCCGCTCGACAGCCTCACCGGGGACCCGGACGAGGCGACGATCCCACCCGAATTGCAGGACGCGCTCGCACGCTTCGCGGGCGAACGATGGCGGCCTCCGCGTAACTGATCGCCTACCCGGTGCCCAGGTCCCGCGCCGATCCAGGTGGGGCCGGCGCGGGATGGCCGAGAACGCGGGCCAGGGCGGCTGTGACGGGATCGCGGTGGCCACGCAGGTACCCCGGGGACCACACGGTGGACGGCGTGGGGAAGCCGGCCAGGTCACGCTCGACACCGGCCGGCAGGTGACCGAGTTCGGCCACGTCCAGCTCGATCAGCGGACTCTCGTGCCGCGTGGCGTTGCCCGGACGGGGTGGCCGGGCTCGGATTCGCCCTCGGTCATGCCGCCGATCGGACCGCCACCGGGGAGAGGCCCAGGCCGGTACGACCCGAGCCGAGCTTGATGCAGCGCACGAGAGGACTCCTACAATGGAGGACGACAACAAGCGGAGAGCTCTCCGATTTGCAATGGCCGGCCGTCCGCACGCCAGGAGGACCCATGCCCGACGCCACACGGCAGCGCTCCGACGCGCTGAAGAACCGGGAAACGATCCTCCAGGTCGCCCATGACGCGCTGGCCGACTCCCCGGACGCCTCGCTCAACTCGATCGCCAAGCGCGCGGGTGTCGGCCCCGGCACGCTCTACCGGCACTTCCCCAGCCGTGAGGCGCTGATCCTGGAGGTCCATCGCCGCGATGTCGACCGCATGGTGGACTGCGTGCCGGGCATTCTCGCCACCCACGCCCCACTGGACGCACTGCGGCACTGGTTCACCGTCCTCGCCGGCTACGTGCGCATCAAGCACGGACTCGGAGAAGCCCTGCATGCGGCCGCCGTACAAGAAGTCGTCAGTGCTTCATGGCCCGCGGTCCCCGCCGCCGTGGGCCGGCTCCTCGAAGCGTGCGAACACGCGGGCGACGTACGTCCCGGCATCGATCCCGTCGACGTGATCATGCTCATGAGCTGCCTGTGGCGCACGCCCGACAACCCCGAAGGCGCAGCCCAAGCCGACCGCCTGCTGGAACTGGCGATCGACGGCTTCCGCCCCTAGACGCAATACCGCCAGTATTGGGCCTAGGTCGGCGGAGAGGTTCCGCCGGGCGTGCTCGACGACGAGCCGTAGCACCTCCTTCTGTGGCCGGCCCGACAGCAGACTGTTCGTGACCTCTCTGGCAGCGGCTGGCCAGGCCTCCCGAGTCGCCCCTCGGCGAGCAGCCGGGCGTTGTCTATGGCCACCCCGGCCACGACGGCGAGCACGCTGACGGCAGACTCGTCCTCCGCGTCGAACTCCTTCGCCGACCGGTTGTCGGTAAGGTACAGGTTGCCGAAGATCTCGCCCCGCACCCGCACGGGAACCCCCAGGAACGAGTGCATGGGCGGATGGTGCTCGGGGAAGCCGCAGAAATCCGGGTGCTCGGAGATCTCCGCGATCCGTACCGGCGCCGGGTGCCGGATCAGCAGGCCGAGGATCCCGTGGCCCTGCGGCAGCGCGCCGATACGCTCCCGGACCTCGTCAGGGACTCCGACGGGCACGAACTCCGCCAGCCTACGGTCTTCGCCGATCACACCGGGTGCCCCGCACCGGGCATCCACCAGCGCGAGCGTCGCCTCCACGACCTGCCGCCGGACCTGGGTGGGGCAAATCCAGCTCCGGGCCCATGGTCAACATCGCCTCCAGCAGAGTGCGTACCCGATCCTGGGCCCCACGGATCGCGTTGACTCGCAGCTGCACCTCGTCCAGCACCTGATCCAGATGGAGTCTCCACGGCTCATTCCCGTGCGTGCAGCCCGTGCCCACGCCCTCCGCCTCGTCTTTGCTTGACGGTCCAGCTCTTGTTTCCACGGTAGGACTGAGCAGCGCACCGAACCAGACGAGCAGCCCGCCACTGGTCAGGGCGGTCCCGGCTCACCGGCCGCAAAAGATTCCAGGAGTACGTAGACCGCAGGAAGCGGTACCCCACCGTCACCGGTCGGACCGGCCAGTCCTACGAAGGACCGTTCGGCCCCTGTCGTCGCGCACGCCGCACGCGCATCATGACCATACGACCCAGCAGTGCCAAGGCACGGCGCTCCACAGCGGGCCGCGAGGAGGAGATCTGGGAGGTGGTCGCCGTGAGCACGGCTCGCTGGCGCCAATCACGCAAGCGCCCGATATCCGTACTGGACCTGCCGTGCGCAGAGCGCACCGTCGGCGTGGAGGCTGCATTGAAGCTGCCGAGCGTGATGATGCTCGTGATCGAAGACACCTGCGCCCAGATCGCGCGCGAAGACTGGCAGCGTAGTGAACCAACGCGCTGGCACCTCCAAGCTCACCGCTGTTGGCGTTCCGAGGGCCGGCTCCTGCGAGCCAAGGGTGTTCGGTTGAAGGAGTTGGCAGCCCAGTGCCTGGACGCCCCGGACTGACCGATCGAGACGGCTCCTGCCCGAGTTCTGAACGGTCGTTTCAGATCAGGCTCGATTCACAAGCCACAGTTGAGGGAGGTCACGTCCGTTGGAGTGGTGTATCGACGGCCACTCGGTGATCTCTGCTTTGAGGCTATGCGGTGAGTTCGGTGGGCAGGACGGTGTCGTCGTTTCCTGACTCGATCGGGTGGAGGCGGGTCTTGGCGAGGAGGTCGCGGCCCATGTAGCGGCGGGCCTCGGTCCACTTGTCGTTCTGCTCGGCCAGGACCGCGCCGACCAGGCGGATCACGGCCGTGCGGTCGGGGAAGATCCCGACGACGTCGGTGCGGCGCCGGATTTCCTTGTTCGGTCGTTCTTGGGGGTTGTTCGACCAGATCTGCCGCCAGATCTGGCGCGGGAAGGCGGTGAAGGCCAGTAGGTCATGCTGGGCGGCATCCAGATGCTCGGCGGCCTTGGGGAACTTCTTCTCCAGGGCGTCCAGGACCTGCTTCATTTGGGCGTGGACGGCGTCGGCATCGGGCTGTTCGAAGACCGTCCGCAGCAGCGTGGCAACCCACGGCTGGGCCGACTTCAGGACTTGCGAGAGCAGGTTGCGGGCATAGTGCGTGCGGCACGCTGCCACGAGGCGCCGGGTAGCACGGCTCCGACGGCGTCGACGAGGCCTGCGTGGGCGTCGGAGACGACGAGCTGGACCCCGCTCAGGCCGCGGGCGATGAGCGAGCGCAGGAAGGCCAGCCAGCCGGCGCCGTCCTCGGCGGTGGCGACGTCCAGGCCGAGGATCTCGCGGTGTCCGTCGGCGTTGACCCCGACCGCGACCAGGGCGTGGACGTTGATGGTCCGGCCGTCCTCGCGGACCTTCTGGGTCAGGGCGTCGACCCAGACGAGGGCGTATGGGCCGGCGTCCAGTGGCCGGTTGCGGAATGCGGTGGCCTGTTCGTCCAGGCGCTTGGACATTGCGCTGACCCGGGACTTGCTCAGTTGGGTGACGCCGAGGGACTCGGCGAGCTTCTCGACCCGGCAGGTGGACACGCCCAGCAGGTAGGCGGTGGCCACGACCGAGATCAGGGCCTGTTCGGCCCTGCGGCGGCGTTCCAGCAGCCAGTGCGGGAAGTAGCTGCCGCTGCGGAGCTTGGGGATGGCCAGCTCGACGGTGCCGGCCATCGTGTCCCACTCGCGTGGGCGATAGCCGTTGCGATGGTTGACCCGTTCGCCGCTGACCTGCCCGTATTCCGCGTTGCAGAGGGCATCTGCCTCCGCGGACATCAGCGCGTCAGCGAACGTTTTCACCATCGCGCACAGCAGATCGGGACTCGCCGCAGCAAGGTTCTCCTCGGCGAGGGCGTGCAGGGGCAGACTGTCAGGTGCGGTCATCGTGCTGATCTCCTTCGAGGTTCGACACTTCGAAGATCAGCGGGCAGCCGTCTGTCTATGCGGGCACCAACCCAGACACCGGAGCAAACCCCCGCATCAGGTCCAACCCGTTACACCACTTCCAAAAACGCAACCTTGAGGGATAGGGCCCTCCCGGGCGTGACATGCGTTGCGTCCGGGAGGGGGTTCACCGGCCGTTACGTGCATCGCAGCGCCATCCCTGGACCGGATCTGAGGCCTGTGGACAGCGAGGTGATGTCGGCTAACTCCCAGTCAGAGTTGGGCGCTTGGACTACGCAGAAGGCGTCGGCCACGCATCGCACCTGGCCACGGTTGGCACCGGCATACACGCGTCCCGGTGGTCACGGCAACGACGCGGCCCCTCGCACCATGGACCGGAACGGCTCGGACGGCAGACGGACAGTCTGTCAGACCGGCCCAGCATGATGAGTGCACCCGGTGTCTGCCCCAGTCCATGAGACGGCTGATCTCAGCTTCTCACGAAGCCGGTTCGGGCCCACGCCGCCCGAACTGGTAAAGGCCGTGATGGTGTGCGCCGTGCCCGGCTGTTACTCTCGCCGCTCCTGCCGGCCGTCGCCCTGGAGGTTTTCCTGGGCCAGTGGTAGCCGACTTCAGAAGTACGAGGACGGTGCGAGCCCATGGCCTCTGCCATCTCGTCCTGAAAGCACGGCACTCCGCACTCGTCTTCGGCTGCCGAGACGCGCGTTCTCCTCTCACTTCCCCACCCTGGCGGTGCGAGTCGCAGACCGGGCAGCCAGCGCCCATGATGGAGAGGAGGGAGCCGCATGGCTTTTGGACTTTGCATCCGCGGAGGTGAGCCACATGACTCTGCCCGTACGACACAGGCCTGGCAGCCTGCCGGAGCGGGCCTACCCCTGGAATGAGCCGATCGCCGCCGAGTTCGATCAATTCTTCGAACGGATGCACCGGTTCCTGGAGTCCGCCGCACCGTCCTGGGCCGAGCCCATGGCCTGGGCACCGCTGGCCGACCTGAGCGAGACCGACGAGGCGTACAAGGTCGAGTGCGAACTGCCGGGCATCAAGAGCGAGGACATCGACGTCGAGGTAAGTGGACGAGAGCTCCACGTCACCGGGGAGCTGAAGGAACGCGAGCGCGAAGGTGTCCTGCGCCGCGCCACTCGCCGCACCGGACGATTCGAGTACCGGGCGCTGCTGCCCACCGAGGTGAAGGCCGAGGACGTTCACGCCACTCTCGCCGACGGCGTCCTCACCATCACCGTCCCCAAGACTCAGGCAGCCAAGCCCCACCACATCGAGATCGAGGGCTGAACCACCATTCCCACAGGGGCACGATCGACGGGTGCGGACGACTGCCCCCTCGCTCCGCACCCGAGTGACCACGTGAAGTCACCAGAGGAAGGTGGCACGAGATGATGCGACCTCTGCCGCGCTTGGGACAAGGTGTCCAGGCGTCGTGACCGAGGTCGGGTCCGGACAGTCGCCGCGCGGTCATCGCAGTGTTCCGCACACCGGTGATCTGTGTATCGAGGCGTGGGCACCAACGCGCGAGGAGTGCATCGCCGAAGCGGCGCGGGGCATGCTCGGCAGCTTCGCCGACGTGCCTCCGGATGTCTCCTGGGTTGCCCGGGAGTGCGCGGTGCCGGCCGACGACGACGGCCGGCTCCTGGCCGCTGTACTCGAGGAAATCATCTACCGCATGGACGCTGCGGACGAGCTGCCTGTGGACGTCGCAGTGACACCGGAGCCGGGAGGGGTACGCGTGAGCTTCAGGATGACCGACAGCTCGACGGCGACGCAGACCGGGGCCGTGCCCAAGGCCGTCGCACTGCACGGGCTGCGGCTGGCCCGGGACGCGCACGGGTGGGCCTGCCGGGTGACGCTGGACGTGTGATGCCTGCCCCGGCGTCCGGCGCCGGCACGGCTGGCCGAGGAGGCCGAACCGACATGGACATCCGGCTGGTGGCCGAAGGACCCTGGCGGTTTCGTATCGAACCGACCGGCGCCATGCGCGTACCCGGAATCGTCCTGGCCCCATGGGAGTTGCTGCCGGACGAGCCGGGTGACCAGGCTCTTCAGCAGGTGGCCAACGTGGCCACGCTCCCGGGCATCGTCCGTGCCTCGTACGCCATGCCCGACATCCACTGGGGATACGGCTTCCCGATCGGCGGCGTGGCCGCGACCGACATCGCCCACGGCGGGGTCATCTCGCCCGGAGGGGTGGGCTTCGACATCTCCTGCGGGGTGCGGCTGCTCACCGCGCACGTGGACCGCGCCGCCCTGCTGCCGAAGCTGCCCGTACTGATGGACCGGCTGGACACACTGATACCGCGCGGGCTCGGTCGCGGCGGTCTGTGGTACCTGGCGGACCGGACGCAACTGCACGAGATCCTGCGCGGCGGCGCCCGCTACGCGGTCGAGCAGGGCCACGGGGTGCCGCGCGACCTGGACCGGTGCGAGGACTGCGGAGCCGTCGGCAACGCCGACGTCACCCAGGTCGGCGAACGCGCGCTGGAGCGCGGCGCCGGGCAGGTCGGCAGCCTGGGGTCGGCCAACCACTTCCTGGAGGTCCAGGCGGTCGACGCAATCTACGACGAGACCTGCGCGCAGGCGTTCGGCCTGCACCCCGACCTGGTGTGCGTCATGATCCACTGTGGATCGCGGGGGCTGGGCCACCAGATCTGCTCCGACCACGTGCGGGCCATGGACAGCGTGATGCGGCGTTACGGCATCGACGTACCCGACCCGCAACTCGCCTGTGCACCCGTCTACTCGCCCGAGGGCCGCGCCTACCTGGGCGCGATGGCCGCCGCCGCGAACTTCGCACGCGCCAACCGCCAGCTGCTCGCTGATGCCGCCCGCAGTGTCTTCCGCGAGGCCACCGGCACGGGCCTGGACCTGCTCTACGACGTCTCGCACAACCTCGCCAAACTGGAACGCCATATCGACGACCGAGCCGCCCGGCCGCTGCTGTGCGTCCACCGCAAGGGCGCCACCCGTGCCCTGCCGCCGGGCCACCCCGACCTGCCAGATCCGCTCCGCCCCTTCGGCCAGCCAGTGTTCGTGCCTGGCACGATGGGCACCGCCTCCTACGTCATGACCGGCAGCACCGGCAACCGCGCGTTCGACTCCTGCTGCCACGGCGCGGGCCGTGTCTGGAGCCGACACCGAGCGCACCGCGAAATGTCCTCCCGACAGCTGCGCCAGGAACTGGCCGGTGCGGGGGTCGCGGTGCGCCCCGCCTCCTGGCGCAGCGTGACCGAGGAGGCGCCCGAGGCGTACAAGGACGTCGACGCCGTGGTCCGGGCAAGCGAACACAACGACCTGGGCCGCCTTGTCGCCCGTCTGGTGCCGCTGGGCGTCCTCAAAGGCTAGAACGGGCTGGAACCGACCCGAACCGGCCCCGCGCACACTCAGGCGCGCGTCAGCAGGGTGTCCAGGGGCTCGCTGTTGTGCAGGCGGTTGATGGCGTCGGCGAGCAATGGGGCCACCGACCGTATCTGGAGCGAAAGTCCTCGCAGTTGTTCGGCAGCGAGGGTGTCGGTGATGAGCAGGCGCCGGATGGCAGGGTGCCCCAGTCTGTCCTGCACGGGTCCCACCAGGAGGCCGTGGGTTGCAGCCACGGTGATGTCGGGAGCGGCCCCGCGGTCGAGCAGGACCTGCACGGCCGCCTCGACCGTTCCGCCCGTGCTGATCATGTCGTCCACGACAACCGCGGGTCGTCCGACGACGTCACCGACCAGTTCCTCGGCTTGCACACTCGTGCCTGACACGCGGGTCTTGCGCACCACGACGACCGGTCGCCGCAAGCGTCCGGCATAGTGCTCGGCCAGCTTGACCGCTCCCAGATCCGGTGACACCACCACAGCGGTATCGGGGATCTCCCGTGCGAGTGCCTCGGCGATCACCGGCACCGCCGTCAGCATGTCCACCGGGATCCCGCACATCGCCTCTAGCGCGGTCGTGTGCGGGTCGACGACAAGCAGCCGGTGCGCACCGGCCGTCGCCAAGGCCTCGGCGACCACCCGTGCCCCCACGGGCTGCCCCTCCCGGGTACGGCGGTCCTGCCGGGCGTAGCCGAAGTAGGGCACCACTGCGGTGATCCGGTCCGCACCGCCCCTGCGGCACGCGTCGAGGAGCAGGAACAGCTCGATCAAGTGCTCGCTCACGTGAGGCCCGGTCGGCTGGACCACGTACACGTCGCCGCCGCGCACATGCCCGACGACGGGCCGTACCTCTCCGTCGGGGAAGCGCGCCGACTCACACTCCACCGGCACGGTGCCCAGGGCTGTCGCGATGGCGTCGGCCAGTGCCCTGTGAGCCGTACCCGCCACAACACGAACGCCCATCGTGATCCTCCCGAACCGACCGGCCGACCTGCCCGACCTGGCCGACCGAGATCAGCCGACGCGGATGTTGGCCGACCAGACCGCCCCGTCGCGAATCTCCCAGCTTCCATGCTCCAAGACCTTCAGGAGCCTCGCCACAGGTCATGGCCGTATCGCGTGCGTCGTACACGTTCGTATTCCGATTCGGCAAACTGCACAACGTCCGGGACCCGGGCATCCGGTTCATGATCCCCCTGGTGGACCGGATGTGGAAGGTGACCCTGCGGACGGTCACCATGCCGATCCCGTCCCAGCAGGTCATCACCCGGGACAACGTCTCCATCGGCGTGGCCGCGGTCGCCTACTTCCGCCGCGTCGACCCGGTGAAGTCGATCGTCGAGATCGAGGACGTGTCGTCCGCGGTCAGCCAGATCGCCCAGACCACCGTCCGCAACGTCGTCGGACGCTCCCTGCTCGACCAGGTCCTCACCGACACCGAGACCCTCAACACGCAGATCAAGGACATCCTCGACGGCCTCACCCAACAATGGGGCATCTACGTCCTGCTGGTGGAACTGAAGGACATCGAGCTGCCGGCCGGCATGCAGCGGGCCATGGCGCGCCAGGCCGAGGCCGAGCGCGAGAAGCGCGCCAAGATCATCGCGGCGGAGGGAGAGGCCCTGAGCGCCGACCGCCTCGCCGAGGCCGCCGACGTGATCAGCGACCACCCGATCGCCCTGCAACTGCGCAATCTGCAGATCCTCGCCGAGATCGCCGCGGAGAAGAACTCCACCATCGTCTTCCCCGCCCAGTTCCTCGAAAGCGCCCGGGCCCTGACCCGGTTCGTCGAAGAGGAAGCCGGCCGGAGCGCCGCGGCGTCTCCACCGGGACTGCGGACACGCAGGGAACCGATGGGAACGGGCAGCTCCGTCCCGGTCTGAGCCGGGCGGGCCCCAAAGCACCAGGAAGCGGAGCTGCCTGAAGACAGAGACCCCACATTTACGAAAGAAGGCTGAAGGCGCCATGACATCATGGACGACGACAGGCGTGTTCATACCGACGAGGCTGGAATCGTGACCGGGGACCTAACCGTGCACACGACTTGGGATGGCAGGCAGGCCGTTGTCAAGGTCCAGTACAGCGGCACCTCCCAGTGGTTCACGCTGACCGGAAGCCCGGTGTTCTGTCCCTCTCAGCAGGACAGCTGAAACCTGCACCAAGCTGTGGTGGAAGCGGTTCGGGCCGGCGGCGGCACCCCCGTTCCACGGCACGACCAGCTGTGAGTACGCCCTTGAGCACCGGCCGGAACCGACGTAGAACCGCATTCCGGCATGCCTGCTCACTCGCGGGATGCGGGGTCGGCGTAGCGCAGCAGTACACCCACGCCCTCGCTCAACCGCAGCTCCTGCTCGGGCACCACGACCAGTTCGGCCCCCGTGCCGACTAGGGCACGGGCCAGGGCCGTGTCGGCCCGTTCCTCGCTGATCTCCCGTACCCCGTAGGAGCGCAGTTCCTGTTCGGCTAGGGCGAGCTGGCCGGGCTCCGGGCCGACCCACAGGCGGAACGGCGACTCGGGGTGGTCGTTGAGGAAGAGGGCCTTCACCCTGCCGCGTTGCAGCGCCGACACGGCGGACGCCAGGCCTTCCGCGAACGCTCCCTCGCGGGCCCGCTCGGTGAGAAAGGCGTCCAGCAGTGCTCGGTCGTGCGCGGCCATACGCCCCGTAAAGAGGCTTTCCAGCCGCTGCTCCAGCAATGCCCGCCCCGGCTCGGGCTCGTCGGCGCCCTCCACGGTGGTGACCTGCCCGCGCAGGGAGGCGGGAAGCCGGTTGACGAGGATGCCGCGGGCCCAGACGTCTCCGGCGACGACCACCGTCTCGACGTCGAGGCGCCGTGCGTGACCTTCCAGCTCCCGGCCCACCTCGCCGGCAGCGCGGGGCCAGTCGGCCACCGGGATCTCCTCGTCCAGCCGGTGACCCGGCGTGACCTTGGTCAGCGGCCAGATGCCCGCCTCGGCCTCGATCCGTACAGTGCCGGTGGCGTCCGTCGAGTGACGGCCGCCGTAATGCACGTGCACCGCCAGGTACGGGATCCCGGGCGCGTGCTGGACGATCAGCGGCATGGTGTCCGGCAGCGTTCCGAAGTGCGCGGTGTCCCGTGCGGGCGGTGCGGGCAACTCGTCCAGCAGGGCCACGTGTCCGTGGGCGGTGAACACGGCCTGACCGTGGGTGCCGGGAACGTCCGCGTCGCTGCCCACGGTGCCCGCCACCGCGGTGACGGAGTCCCGGTCCGCTCCCTCGGACATCAGCGCGTCCCGCAGGTGCCGCCAGCGCAGTTGTATGGCGGCGTCGGGATCCTCGATGGCGGAGTCGCGGGACGTGTCCAGGTAGACAGACGCGAAAGGACCGGACTGCTTGTAGAGCGGTTCCAGGAAGGAAAGTTTCATGGCCACTCCCGAGTGGGCTGTCGGCGCCACGTGCCACCACTCACCCGGGATGCCGCCGTATCAAGACACGTTCGGGGTGGCGTGCCGCGGCATTTCCAACTCCAGGATGCGCCTGCCTCACGAACCGTGCCGCTCGCCGCATGAGCCGTGGGGCGTCGGGCACCGGCCTGGCCACGGGCCCGATGGCCAGCCGGAGGTGCCCGAGCTGCCCCTTCTGCGCCAAGCACCTCCCCGAGGCATCCTGAACGAAGACAGGGAACGATGGCAGGGAGCGAGGTGAGCCACCATGAAGGCGCACGAAGGTGACGTGCTGCGGTTCACCAGCAGGGCCGTGGGATCCCCCGAACACCACGCCACCGTCTTGAAAGTGCTCGGCCAGAACGGCGAACCGCCCTATCGGGTGCGCTACGAAGACGGTCACGAGACAGAGATCTTTCCCGGCCCAGGATGCGTGATCGAAACCCGTCCGGCACACGACGCTTCGTTCGGACAACTACACCGGGACAGGCGGTGACCGGACTCGCCGAAGGCGGGACCGAGCCCGTGCGGCCCATGTGCGGCGCCGAGCTGCCGCTGCGTCGGGCGGCGCGAGGCGGAGCCACGACACGATCGAGCACCCGCGACTGCGAGAACGGGTACGGGTCGTCGCTGGAGCCCAAGCCGGGCTGGAAACGCGTCGACACGATACGTGTACGCTGTCCGTTTGTTTGACACGGGCGGTCCGGCCCGCTGCCCCGGCAGGCCAGGCGTTCTGTGGTGGACTGGCCCTTCTGAGTGGCGGCCTTGACCCCGCAGGTGTGAAGTGCCTGGTGCGTCAGTGTGCAGCACCGCATGCCTGAGCACGCCGGCACGGTGCGACAACGAAAGTTGTTAACGGATCAACTGACCGAGGAGCGTGCCCCGCAGCGGCGCGCGACCGTTCCTCGCCGGGGTGAGGATGGAGGTGCAGGGCACATCGCGCTGCTCGCCATACTCCGCCGTGTTCCGCCGGGGCAAGGAGGCCGGATCATGTATTTCCTGGATCGTCGGGATGCCGGCCGGCAGCTGGCCGCCCGGCTGAGGCACCTCAAAGGTTCCGGCGTCGTGGTGCTGGGGCTGCCCCGGGGAGGGGTTCCGGTCGCTGCTGAGGTCGCCCAGGCCCTGGGGGCGCCGCTGGACGTCTGCCTGGTACGCAAACTCGGCGTGCCGTTCCAGCCGGAGCTGGGCATGGGCGCCATCGGCGAAGGCGGCGTCCGGGTGATCAACGACGAGGTGGTCCGCACCACCCGTGTGACCTCCGATGAGCTGGCCGAGGTCGAAGCGCGTGAGCGGGAGGTGCTGGAGAGCCGTGCCCGACGCTACCGAGGCGGCCGGGAGCCGCTCGGGCTCGAAGGCCGCACGGTGCTGGTGGTGGATGACGGGGTGGCCACGGGGTCGACGGCGCGCGCGGCCTGCCGGATCGCCCGCGGCCGCGGGGCCGCCCGGGTCGTGCTCGCGGTTCCCGTGGCACCGCATGACTGGACCGCGCGGCTGGGCGCGGACGCCGACGACCTGGTGTGCCTGCACACTCCCTGGGACTTCTACGCCATCGGGCAGTTCTACGCCGACTTCTCCCAGACCGACGACGACGAGGTCGTCGCCTGCCTGGAGGAGGCTTTCGCCCGCCCGATGAGCACCCACCGGGCTCCGCCGGGGCATGCCCTGCCCGAGGACCGGGAAGCAGATGTGCGCGCGGGGCCGCTGGTACTGCGGGGACAGCTCACGGTCCCCGAGGGCGCGCTCGGGATCGTGGTGTTCGCGCACGGCAGCGGCAGCAGCCGCCACAGCCCGCGCAACCGGTTCGTCGCGGCCGGCCTGAACCGGGCCGGGCTGGGCACCCTGCTGTTCGACCTCCTCACCGAGGCGGAGGAGATGGATCGAGCCAACGTGTTCGACACGGACCTGCTCGCCCGTCGGCTCACGGACGCCACCGGCTGGCTGCGCGAGCAGCCCGAGGCCCGGGAACTGGCCATCGGATACTTCGGCGCGAGCACCGGCGCGGCCGCCGCGCTATGGGCAGCCGCCGAGCCCGGCGCCCGGATCGCCGCAGTCGTCTCCCGCGGTGGCAGGCCCGATCTCGCGGGACCGCGGCTGCCGGAGGTGACGGCGCCCACGCTGCTGATCGTCGGAGGCCACGACGAGTTGGTGCTCGGTCTGAACCGCGACGCTCAGGCCCGGCTGCGCTGCGAGAACAAGCTCGCGGTCGTCCCCGGCGCCACCCACCTCTTCGAGGAACCCGGCACCCTGGAGCAGGTCACCCGCCTCGCTCGCGACTGGTTCACCGACCACATGGCCCCGGCCGCCCACACAGTCGCCCGATTCTGAGCGCGGGAGGCGGCCACGAACCGCTTCCGAGTGTTCGAGGACCACACCTCTGTCTCTGCTCGGCCGAGCTTCCGCATGGGCACGGCGGTTCCATGCGACGGACCACTATTCGACGGGAGAGATCAACCCGTAATGGCCGTCGTAGCGGTGATACAGGACGTTTCCCCGCCCGGTGGTGGCGTCGGCGAAGAACACGAACGGGAAGCCAGCGAGATCCAGCCGCTGTTTCGCCTCGGCCACGCTCATCCGGGGAGCGGGAAGCTCGCTCACGGTCAGCGGCGCGGCCGCGGGACCGGCCGGCTGTGGATGTGGGTGCACCTGGGCGAGACGGTAGCCCGTCGGGCCCGCCCGGTACAGGACGCTGTCCTCTCCGGTACCCATGTCGGCGAAAAGGTGGAAATCGTAGTCCATCGATTCCAGTTCAAAGGCCGCCTCGTCGGGCGACTCCCAGGCCAGCGAGTAGGACTTGTGCCGTACGACCTGCCGCTCCTCGGCCGGGCGCGGGAAGTAGTCGGGACGGTGGGTCGGCTCACTGCCGTGCCGCCACTCGTGCGGGCCCGGTACCGGCGTCTTGCCTCGCCGGGCCTCCCAGTGCTCCTCCAGCCGCTCCAGCCGCACGGCCAACCGGTCCTGCAACCGGTCGACGGCCTCGTTCACCGCCGTGGCCGCGACGTGCGCGCGGACCGGACGACCGTTGACGTCCAGGTTGGCCTGGGCGATCGCCGGCTGCTCCATGGCGGGGTTGGCCATGTGGGTCAGTTTCACGCGGGCGTACAGAACCGGTTCCCGTGTCCGGCCGGTGAGTGCCCGTACCTTCTCCTGCGCGTACTCGACGGCTCCCGGCGGCATCTGCCCCTGGGTCTCCACTTGGATCTCGGGAGCCTGCTGTGGTGCCGATCGCTTCATGGCAGCCTCCTTGCGCGATATGTGCCCCTCTCCACACTTGCGCTCATCGGGCCTGTCCGCACGGCCGGCGTGGCCGTCCCCGGTCGGTCAGCCTCCTTGCCCCTGAGCGGACATTGCGGAACGGCCCGGCAGCGGCGGGCTCGCGAGCCCGTTTTCAAGAGAAACCGGCCGGGCCCCGCCGGACGTCAGGCAGCGGCGATCCGGGGGCCGAATGTCGCGCCCTTCGCAGATCGCCGGCATGGCGCCCGCTGCCGCGACGTCGAAGACGTGCATGACCAGGTTCTGTTCCTCGGCCAGCACGAAAGCGGCGGTGTCCATCCCCTTCACCCTTCCGCTCGATCGCCTCCCGGTAGGTGAGGTGCGCGTACCGTTTCGCGTCCGGATGCGTCTTCGGATCGCTGTCATAGACGCCGTCGACGCCGCGCTTGGCCCCCAGCAGCGCATCGGCGGACAGTTCCAGGGCCCGCTGCACCGCGGCGTAGTCGGCGGTCACAAAGGGCTGCCCGGTGCCACCGGCCAGCAGCACGATCCGGCCGCGGCGCAGCTGCCGGTCCGCCCGCAGCCGGATGAACGGTTCGGCGATGCTCTGCATGGCTACGGCGGTCATCACTCCTACGTCGGGCTCACCCCGCGCGGTCAGGGCGCCCCGCAGCATCAGAGCGTTCATCACTGTGCCGAGCATGCCGATCTCGTCCGCCTCGCCCCTCCCGAGTCCCCAGCTTCCGGCCAGCGTTCCCCGGAAGTAGTTGCCCCCGCCGACGACCACGGCGATCTGCACACCCAGGTCGTGCACCGAGGCGACCTCGTCCGCCATCTGCCCCAGTCAGACCGGATCGGTGCCTGCTGCGGCCGGCCCGGCGAACGCCGCGCCGCTGAGCTTAGGACCCCGCCGAGGCCGCGACCCTTGCATACCGGCCCACGGCCCTCGCTCCCTTCCGCCTCCCGAGACCTCAGCACGTGCGACCCGGACCCCGCGTGGGCCGTGTGGAATCGCCCCGTCCCTGGAGACAGGTACAAGCCCAGGGTCGGATGGCTACCGCGTCGACGCACCTCACGCGTCGCGACGAAGACCCCTGTGGCCTCGACGCACGGCCTCGCGGTGGTGTGTGGTCGTGCGGCTGCCAACCGGCTCGGCCCGCCCTAGACGCCCCTAGACCTCCCCTGGACCACACCGCTGGGGGTCTCGTGCGCGTAGCGGCCTCAGGCTCGTTGCGGCGTCAATGCGGGAAGGGCGATCTCGGCCCAGATGGTCTTGCCGTCATACCGCTGCCTCGTGCCCCAGCGCTCGGCGATCTGCGCCACGATGAACAGCCCCCGCCCGCCCTCGTCGAGCATGCGGGCGCGACGCAGGTGGGGAGCGGTGTTGCTGGCGTCGGACACCTCGCAGATCAGGGTGTCCTCACGGATGAGCCGCAGTTGTACCGGACCCGAGCCGTGACGGATGGCATTGGTGACCAGCTCACTGATGACCAGTTCCGTGGTGAACGCCAGTTCCTCCAGGTCCCAGCCCTCCAGTAGGGACGAGGCGAGGTCCCGGGCGTGGGCGACCTCGGTGAGGTCCTCGGAGAGGTTCCACGCCGCGGCGTGCGTGCGGTCGAGCTCCCGGGTGCGGGCGACGACGAGGGCGACGTCGTCCCGGGACGCTTCGCCGGCCACCGTGCGCAGGACGTGGTCGCACATGTCCTCCAGGGAGGAAAGCGGTTCGGCGAGCGCCTTCTGGAGATTCTCGAGTCCTTCGTCGAGGCTGTGGCCGGGGGACTCGATGAGGCCGTCGGTGTACAACGCGAGCCGCGTGCCGGCCGGCAGTTCCACTTCCGCCGTCTCGAAGGGAAGTCCACCCACTCCCAAGGGAGGACCGGCGGGGATGTCGAGGTATTCGACGCCCGATCCGGGACGCATGACGGCGGGCGGCGGGTGGCCGGCCCGGGCGGCCGTGCAGCAGCGTGAGACCGGGTCGTAGATCATGTACAGACAGGTCGCCACGATCTCGTCGGCGACCGGTCCGGCATCATGGCTCGCCCTCGTGGCATCGCCGGCGTCCGGGTGCCGGGTGATGACGTCATCGAGGTGGGTGAGCAGTTCGTCGGGGGGCAGGTCGATGTCGGCGAGTGTCCGTACGGCGGCACGCAGCCGCCCCATCGTCGCCGAGGCGTGCACCCCGTGGCCGACCACGTCACCGACCACCAGGGCGACGCGTGCGCCCGAGAGCGGGATCACGTCGTACCAGTCACCGCCCACTCCTGCGAAAAGGCCCGCGGGCAGGTAGCGCGTGGCCGCCTCCACCGCCGGTTGCCTCGGCGTCGTCGGAGGCAGGAGGCTCCGCTGCAACGCCAGGGAGGTGTTGCGCTCACGGGTGTAGCGGCGGGCGTTGTCCACGCACACCGCGGCGCGCGCTCCGATCTCCTGCGCCAGGAGCAAATCGTCGGCGTCGAAGGGGTCCCTGGCCGGGGAACGCGTGAACAGTGCCGCACCCAGGGTCACCCCCCTGGCGCGAAGGGGAATGGCCAGCGCCGAGTGCACGCCGCTCGTACCGGCGTCGCCGGCATCGGCGGGCGAGGGGGCGGCGCCCCTGATGTTCAGCATGATCGGCCTGCCGGTGAAGAGCCCAAGAGTCGGTTGCGCCCCTTCCCGGTAGACGACGGTCTCACCCGGCCCCATGCCCTCCCGGGGTGCCGACGAGCCCGCCTCGGCGGTGCGGCGCAGCCTGAGATCGCCGGTACCGGGGCGCAAGGAGGGTTCGTCACCCCGCAGGACGCTCTCGAAGAGATCAACAGTGGCGTGGTCCGCGAAGCGGTGCACGGCGACCTCGGCCAGCTCCTCGGCGGTTCGAGCCGCGTCGAGAGTACTTCCGACGCGGCTGCTGGCCTCGCTGAGGAGCGAAAGCCGCTCGCGGGCGATCATGAGCCGGCTGAACCGCCTCTCGCCCGCGATACGGATTCGGCAGACGGCCAGGCTGATACCCAAAGCCAACGCCAATGCCGAGATGATCGTGATCTGGTTGGTGCGCCCCATGCCGTGGAGGAGGACTCCGTAGAGCGCGACGGCAGCAACCAGGTTGAACAATCCGACGATCATGGTCTGCCGTACCGACAGCAGGGCACTGGCCACGACCGGGATCAGGACGGCGTACTCCGCCATGCCCATGACGTGAACGTCCGCAGCGGCCAGCGCCAACCGCACCCCCGAGACCAGCACAACGCTGAGGAGCAGGAAAACGAAACTCTTGCCCGGTCGGCCTGGATGCACGCAGCACACCTCCAAAACCGGGAGCGGCACTTGCGGCAACCCTCGTCATCGGTTCCCCTGGCAGGCGACTCACCCCAAGACGAATTGTCCCATTGCCAGCCTGACCAGTGGTAACGAAACCGCCCGCCACAGATGACGCGATGCCGCAGCGACGCGGCCGTACACCCTTTCGCCCTCGGTACGAACCGACTGAGGGAAGGTGGAAAGCGAATGCCGGCCGGCATTCGCCTCACCATGGTTCGCACGGGACACCCCGGGCCGCGCGGGGGCCGCCTCGTCGAGGGCGCGCCGACCCGTCGTCCTTGGCCCTGGCCGTGGGAACGACGGCCGGCCTTGTGGCGCCGCCGATTCCCGTCCCGCAGGCTTTGCGGGGCGCCGAGGGGCAGGGGCGAACGGGTGAGCCGCCTCCGGAGCCACCGATCGAGTGACGGCTTACGGTCGAGTCCGCGGATCGCGCTTCCGCTCCCGGACCCGGAGGTCGACCGCGGCCAGGATCGCGGCCGCCTCGGTGATCAGGCGTCGTTCGCCTGCGCGTGCCGGCGGTTCCCCGGGGACCGGGTCAGACGTCCGTGCGCGCCACCGGCCGGCACACCCCGGACCCGTGCCGGCTCCGCGGCCGCACGGTCTCCGGGAGGTCGGGGGCGGCCTGCCAGGCGTCCCCGGACGGCGCGGCGGTGCGCTTCGCCCCGGCCGGGGCCGAGCCGGTCTGGAGGGGTACGCCGCCGCGGAGAGCCTCGGACTGGAGGCCGCCGGCCCGTTCGCCCAGCGTCACGGTGACGGGCGCGCCTCGAGGGTGGCCCCGACGGGGTCCCGAGTCACGGCCACACGACGAAGGGTGTGCTCACGACCGCGCGGTCGTGAGCACACCCTTCACATGGTGCGTGCGCTGGCCTACTTCTTGAACCCGTAGTTCATCAGCTTCGTCGCGTCCGTCGCACGGCTGGTCGCCGAAGAGGATGCGAGGACGGTGCCGATGACCGTCTTGCCGTTCCGCGTCGCGGCGAAGACCAGGCAGTACTTGGAGACCGAGCCGGAGCCGGTCTTGACCCCGATGGTCCCGGAGTAGCTCTTGAGCAGCGTGTTGGTGTTGGTCCACGACATGTAGCGGTAGCCACCGCTCTTCGTGGTCACCTTCTGCTTGGTCGACTTCGTCTTCACGACCGTACGGAAGGTGGAGTACTTCATCGCGCTGCTGGCGAGCTTGGTCAGGTCGCGGGGGGTCGAGTAGTTCGCCCCGTTCCCGATGCCGTCGAACGAGTCGAAGTGGGTGTTCTTCAGACCCAGGGTCTTGGCCGTCGAGTTCATCTTGCCGATGAACGACTTGACCCGTGCGGCCCGCGTGGAGCCGGTGCCGAACTTGTCGGCGAGGGCGTAGGCCGCGTCGCAGCCGGACGGAAGCATCAATCCGTACAGCAGCTGACGGACGGTCACCTTGTCGCCGACGATCAGGCGCGCCGAGGAGGCGCCCTTGGAGACGATGTAGTCGCTGTACGCCTTCTGGATCGTCACCTTGGCGTCAAGGTTCAGATTCGGCTGGGCGAGCACGACGCGAGCCGTCATGATCTTGGTGGTGGAGCCGGTGGAGCGACGGGTGTCGGCGGCCTTGGAGTAGAGGGCCTTGCCGGTCCCGTTGTTCATCACGAAACCGCCCTTGGCGGTGATCGTGGGCACCGCGAGCGTCGCGGCGTGGGCCGGCGCGGTGAGCGCCCCGGCGGACAACACCGCTCCCAGGGTGACGCTCACCGCGGACACGCGGGATGTGATTTTTATACCGTTTCTCAAAGTGAGTACCCCAAATGTTCCTATGGGTTGACGGCATGACATGGCCGCCAGACCGTAGGACTTCCGGGAGGGGCAAGGGGATGCACATCCGGACCGGAATTTTTTCGAGTTCTTCCGCGACTCGCACGGACAGAAGTGTCGAATCTTTCTCGTATGGGACATTTCGGCTTATCGGGCAGCGCTGTCGGTCGCACCCTCGCCACCACAGACCACCGTCCGCCAGCGTGATACTCGATCAGCCACCCGCCGGGAGAAGCGATGTCCCATGGGGCCCGCGGTGAACAGCCCCGGGGTCGTCGGCGGCGTGGCCCTTCCCGCGGGTCAGCGGGATCCCGCCGCGCCCTCACGGGGCACGGCGGGTCCCGTGGCCGGGTCGTGCCTTACGCCTGGGGGATCCACAGGGGATTCGCCCACTCCGTCGCCGGGGCCCAGAATCCGGCGCCGCCCGCGGAGCCGGTTCCGTTGCCTCCGCGGCTCAGCGGGTCGGATGCCCCGGTGATGCGGTCACCACCGTTGCCGCCGGCCGCGACCGGTCGGTCGTCGCGGTCCGTGAGCTGGAACCCGACCGTGTAGGTCCGGGTGACCGAACCGTTGGCCGAGGTCACCTGGATGGTGCGGGTGGTGAACCGGTGCCCGGTCGAGGACAGGACCGAGCTGCCGTCGGTGACCTTCACCTGAGCGCCGGACTCGGCCGGTACGGCGGAGAGGGCCGGGATCTTCCTGTTGTTCGGCCAGTCGACGACGTACGTCGACACGGCCGGGTCGACGCCGTCGATCGCGACGCCTGCGACGGTGATCGCCTTGGCGTCGGCGACACTGGCCTTGGTGGCGTCGGTGTGGTTCGTGACCTTGACCGACCCGTCGGCGTTGACGACGACCTTCGCCGCCATCGCGGCCGACAGGTTGATCCGCTCCCAGCTCGCTCCGCCGTCCGCGGTGAGGTCCAGCGGGAAACCGGAGTCCGTCGCGGTCTGCTCCAGGATCTGGGTGCGCTGCTCGGCCGACAGGTCCGGAAAGGCCGTGATCAGCAGGGCCGCCGCGTCGGACGGCGCCTTGAGGGCCTGCCCGGACTTCCCCACCTGGGAGAACCCGTAGTCCAGGCGCCGCGTGTACAGGTCGACCTGCTGCGCCGCGGTCAGGCCGCCGTAGGAATCGCCCGCGCAGGCCGCGAGCGTGTCGCCGTAGCCCTCCTTCGCGCACAGCGCGAGCAGTACGTTCTCCATCTCGGTGTGGGCCTGCAGCAGCAGCTTGGCGAAGCCGGGGTCCGCCCAGCGGTGCGCGACGGTGGCCTGTCCGGAGATCCGCCCGCCCATGACGTCGAGCGGGTAGTGGAACCCGAGGACGATGCGGTTGTCCCCGTACTCCGAGGTGCGGGCCAGGATCGACGGTGCCAGTTCCGGCAGGAGCGTGGCCAGGATCGTCCCCGCCTCGTAGCCGCCGTAGGCGTGGCCGCTGGGGTACGAACCGCTGGTGGTGAGGCTGCTGTAGGAGCCGTCCTGCGACTCGTAGACGGCGCCGCCGTCGCCGACGAACCCGAGCCGGACGTAAGGGCGCTGGTAGCCGAAGTGGTCCTTCGCCGCTCCGCCCTTGTCGAGGCCCTTGGTGACGCGCGAGAACAGCGCGCTGGTCTTCGGCAGCCGGCCCCCGTTCAGGGCGTCGAGGTAGATCTGGCCGAGCCGGGAGCCGAGGCCGTCGGCCATCGTGACCGTGGAGCTGTTGGTCGCGTCGACCTCGGCCCGGTTCACCTCCTTCTGCGTCGCCGCGTTGTTGATGCGCACGGCGATCCGGTCGTTCTCAGCGGTGAGGGGGGTGCCGCCCGGCACCTTGGTGTTGGCGGCCAGGATGCCGGAGCCGAGGTCGTCGAATCCGTTGAGCAGGCCGAGGAAGTAGCCGGTCCCGTCGCCGGTGCCCGGCCACTTGTCCGACGCGTAGGTGGCGTTGAGCGTGTCGTCCGGGAACGGCGACGGCTCGTACGCCGGGTCGGCGGCGTTGGTCTCAGCGGTCGCCGGAGTGGTCACCGGCACGGTCGCGGCGGACCCGTCCGAGGTTCCGGCCAGGGTGACCGCGGTGACGGTGGCGGAGTGCGCCTTGGCCTTGCCCGTGGTCGTGAGCAGCGCCGTGTCCGTCGTGGCGGGCAGGTGCGTGGTGGTTCCGTCGTCGAGGGCCACGGTGTAGCCGGTGATCGGGAACCCGCCGTCGCCGGCCGCCTGCCAGGTCACACGGACCTGCTTGCCGTGGGTGACCACACCCGTCACGGCCGGTTTCTGCGGCTTGCCGCCGCCGGTGACCACCCGTGCCGTGGCGGCGCTCGGCTGCGAGGTGCCGACGGCGTTCACCGCCTGGACGCGTGCCGTGTACGACCTGCCGGACCGCAACCAGGTGAAGGCCGCGCTCCGGCCGTCCGGATCGTTGATCTCGATCTGGTGGCCGTCGCTGAGGGTGATCCGGTAGCCGGTGACCGGTGAGCCGCCGGTGTCCTCGGGCGCGGACCAGGCGACGGTCACGCTCGTGCCGGACGAGGTCGCCGACACCGCGTCGGGCGCGGCCGGTACCGTCTTCGGCTTCGTGGTGAGCGCGAACCGGGCATGACGGAGGGTGTCGTACCGGGCGGTGAGCGTCGCGTCCGTCGCCGATTCGTCGGCGACCGCGGTCTGCGCCGCGGTCAGTGCCGCGGTGAACGCCTTCCATGACGCGTCCGTGTAGCGGTCGTTGTCGAGGGCCGACGCGGTGGTGACCAGGTCCTCCAGCCTCAGCCGCGGAAGCGGGACCAGCTGGCCCGCGGCCAGGGTGAGGCTGCGCGTCCGCGTGTCGACTTCGAGCTGCGTCGCGTCGTCGGCGTCGAGGAGGGCGCGTGCGGCCGCGAGTTCGCGCCGGTACACACCGAAGTCGATCATGTTGTAGCGCTCGGCGTCGTCGGACAGCCCCTCGTACTGATCGATCGCCTTCCGCAGCGCGGACTTGTCCGTGGCGGCGGGAGTCTCGACGTGGTCGAAGGTGATCCGGCCCAGGTTCGCCACGTACGGGTGCGAGGCGTCGGGGGTGGTCGCCAGTCGCAGGTGGACGCTGTGCGTGCCGGTGATCGCCTTGGGCAGTGTCAGGCTCGTCGTCCCGCCGGACGACCACGCGGTTCCCGTGACCGGCAGCGGCACGGTCGCGTACGGCGTACCGGGGTTGGCCGCGTCGAAGGAGTCCAGGTGGAGCTGGACGGCGGAACCGGTACCGCAGCGGGCGGAGTTGTTGACGTAGGTGATCGTGACGGTGTTCTTCGGGGAGCCGCCGAAGTCGATGTCCCCGTAGTTCAGCCAGGCTCCGTTGTAGGTGCCGCCGAGGTCGGTGGTGGAACCCGAGCCGGTCCAGCCGACGGGTTCGCTCTTGAGGCCGCCGCCGCTGTGGGAGCCGAACGCGGTGGCGTCGAAGCCCACGGGGGCGCCGGCGGTCCGCGTCAGGGCCAGCGAGTGGATGTTGGCCACATAGGGCTGGGCGGAGGTCTGCGTGCTGGAGACGAACGCCGCGTACACGTCCTGGACGCCCGTGAAGACGCCCGGGTCCAGGTCCACGCTCGTGGTGGCGATGGTTCCCCAGCCCGAACCGCTGTAGTCGAGGGGGATGGCGACGCTCTTCGCACCGTCCTTCGCGCCGAGGTGCAGCTCGATGTGCGAGTCCGACGCCGCCCGCGACTGGGGCTTGTCATAGCGGACGGTCACGGTGTCGGCGCCGCTCGCCAGGTCGGTGTCCTTCCACTGCGCCCACGCGCCGTTCGTCACGTTCTCGAAGATGCCGTTGCCGAGGTTGAGCGGGAGCGAGCCGTTACCGGTCGTGGTGCTGTTCACCGCGGTCAGCGTGGCGAGCGTGGTCGTGGGGGACGCCTGGACCTCGTACGGCGAGAACCGGTACCAGTCGAAGTTCGACACCCACTGCCGGCCGGCCGGAGCGTGGAACACGAACGTCGCGCTCCTCGCGCCCAGCAGTGCGTCCGGGTCGGTGACGGCCGCCTGTACGGTGCTCCAGTACTGCCAGCCTCCGGTCCCGGGGAGCGAGACGGTGGCGACGACGGGGCCGTCGGCGGTGCCGGCGTGGATGTCGACGCTGCTCGGCTTGGCGGTCGTCGGCTGCGAGTTGGCGTAGCGGACCGAGACGCTGCGCGGCGCGACCCCGCCGAAGTCCAGCTTGGTGAACCGCTCCCACGATCCCTCGGTGACGCCACCGAGGTTGCCGTCGGAGTTGTTCCGCTCGCTGACCAGGCTGGGGCCCTGCTTCTCGTCGGGGTCCTCGGCCTGCAGGACGGCGTAGCCGCCCTCGTCAATGGTGAGCGCGTCGATGGCCGAGTGCAGCGCGTCGTCCGCGGCCATGATCGTGCCCGTCGCGGAGGCGGCGTCCGCGAGGACGGTCCGCGCGCGTTCGAGTGCCGACCGGAACAGGTTCCAGGAGCCGTCGGAGTAGCTGCCGCTGCGCACCAGCGAGGCTTGGTCGACGAGTGCGCCAAGGGCCTTGCGGTGCACCGCGGCAGCGGAGATGAGCAGCGGGTCGGCCGGGGATATCCCGGTGCCGTTCACCGTGGAGGCCGGTACGCCGTGGGCGAAGGCCGCGTCGTGGAAGGTGATGCCGAAGCGGGCGTCGACGTCCGTGGTGCCGGTGAGGGACAGCGTCGCCGTCCGCCTGTCGCTGACGCGGAGGTCCCCGGTGACACCCTTCGGCAGGCCGGTCATGCTCGCCGCGCCGGTCGTGGTGAGACTGGTGCCCTTGTGGGCGGCGAAGGTCACCGGGCCGGACAGGGTGAGCTTCACGCTGCCGTCGACGGTGCCGTCCTCGGCGGTGGCGACGGTGCCGGGACGGGCGGAGACGACGGTGTCGCCCGTGCCCGTGCCCGTGCCGCCGTCACCGGTGGCGCCCCCGTCGGTGTTCAGCGAGTACGCGGGCTTGGTCTCGGCCCCCCACGGTGAGGGCTTGGAGCCCATGGTGAACTCCAGCGTTCCGCCGGAGATGATCTGCGAGTAGTCCAGCCACGTGTTGTCGAACCGCTTTCCGCCCAGAGTCGCGCTCTGCACGTAGTAGTTGCCCGGCGACACGCCGTCGGCCTTCACCGTGAACTTCGAGCCGTTGGCGTAGGTGATCGTCGTGGAGTCGAAGAACGGGCTGCCGATCTGGAACTGGCTGGAGCCGGCGGTCACCGGGAAAAGGCCCAGGGCGGCGCCGACGAACATGGTCGACATGGTGCCGGCGTCGTTGTCCATGGTCGGCAGGAAGCCGTTCGGGGACAGCTTGTAGACCTGGGTCTTGACCGGCGGGGTGAACTGCCCTCCGGAACTGGGGGCTTCGTTCGTGGATCCGGTCGCGATGTAGCGGTTCCAGGTCGTGCCGGTGTAGATGGCCCGCACCCACTTCTGCGTCAGGCTCGGCTCGCCCACGTAGTTGAAGAGGTACGGGGCCTGCAGGTCGATCTCGTTCGCGTTGGAGTGCAGCATGGTCGAGCCGTCGTCGACGTCGGAGTCCTCGCCGAACATGTGCTTGACCGCCGCCTTGCCGGCCTTCTCGCCGCCCATGGCCTCGATGAGGCCGCCCATGTCGTACGCGTCGTACCAGTGGTACTGCCAGAGCGTTCCCTGGTAGAGGCCGGCCGCCTCGAACTTCTCGTAGTCGGCGCTCTGCCAGTCGCCGTTCGCGGCGCGCGGGGTGAGCAGACCGACCTTGGTGCCGTCGGCCGCGGTCCAGGCGCCGGACTTCACGAGGTTGTCGATCGCCATGGTCGACTGGGCGCGCAGCTTCTTCGCGTCGTCCTTCTGGCCGAGCGCGTCGGCGATGACGGACAGTGCCCACTGGTCGTAGCCGCGCTGGACGGTCGTGCCGGGGTCACCGGTGACGTAGCCCTGCCGCAACTGGGTCCCCGTGTAGTAGCCGGAGTACGACAGCAGCGCCGGATACGCCTCGTCGAGCCGGTCGAAGTTCTTGAAGCCCTTCGACAGCGCGTCGGCGACCAGCACGGCCGAGCGCTCCCAGCGCACGGTCGGGACCGAATGGGTGAGGCTGCCGAGGCTCTTGCCGGAGGTGCGCTGGTCGGCGAAGAGCTCGATCAGCGACTGGATCATGTCCCGGTAGGTGGCCGGGTCGATGTAGGCCTCGACGGAGTACTTGCGGAAGTCGTCCCAGGTGGACCAGCCGTCGTAGTAGGTGAAACCATTGGCCTTGTGCACCGCGCCGTCGGCGCCGCGGTACGTGCCGCTGGTGCTGGTGGCGTTCACCGGCAGCGCGTACATGCGGTACAGGTGCGTGTAGAACTCCTTGGTGAGCACCGACCCGGGGTCGGACTTCGCCGAGGCGCGTACGTCGACGGCGCCGAGCGCGGTGTTCCACTCCGCCTTCGTCCGCGCCCGCGCCTGGTCGAAGGTGAGGTCGCCCAGCTCGCTGCGCTGGTCGGTCGCGGCCTGTTCGGCGCTGATGGGCGACAGCGTGATGCGCAGTTCGATGTCGTCCCCGTGGGACTTGTCGAACCCGAGCACGGCGCCGGTGTCGGCGCCGTCCTGCGTGGTCGCCTCGCTCAGCTTGCCGTCGCTGCCCCAGCTCTTCAGGGAGGTGACGGGGGCGTTCGTGGTGGCGTTGTAGTACAGCTTGTACGAGGCGCCGTTGAACGATCCCGCGACGAGCCCGCTGATCGACGTGGTCCCGTCCGGGAGCGTCGTCGCCTTCATGGTCGAGCGGGTGCGGCTGGTGAAGTTGTTCGCGAGGTCGATGACGAGCCCGGGCTCCGACCCGGCCGGGAAGCTGTACCGTTCCAGCGCCGTGCGCGTCGTCGCGGTCATCTCGGCCTTGATGGTGCCGGAGTCCCGCTTCACCGACGACCCGGTTCCGGATATGGCTCCGAGCCCCACCTGGTAGGAGCCGGGTGTCGCGGTCTCGTCGGTGTGGCTGTACGCGTGCGCGTAGGTGCTGGGGGCCGGGCGCTTGTCGTACTGCACGGAGGTCGGGACGACCAGCAGGTCGCCGCCGCCGCCCGAGCCGCCGACACCGTCGAGGTTCGTCGCGGTGAAGCCGGCGATCTGGTCCTCGTTGTAGTCGTACCCGGTGTGGTTGCGGTTCGGCGTGGTCATCGGGTTGACCTTGGCCAGGCCGTGGGGCGCCTGGGCGCCCGGCAGGTCGTTGCCGTCGTCGCCGGCGGTCGACACGAACGGGTCGACCAGTTTCGTGTAGTCCGTGCCCCCAAACGTCCCCGCGGATGCGACGGGCACTGCCGCGGCCGCGCCGCCACCCGCCAGCGCGCCGAGGCCGAGCGCCCCGGTCAGCAGCGCCGCGACCGTCGCGCGCAGTGGCCTGCGGCGCCGACCGGCGGCCCTCGGCGGAGTGACACGAGGCAAGGGGGGATGGGATCTGATGGACACGTAACCTCTCCAGCGTCGCGATACGCACGCGCCGTTTCTGGATGACAACGTTGTCAGTCCGGATACCGGGCGTGCACCCAGAGCGATACGGCAGTGGACACGCGGGATCGTACCCGCCGTGTTCACGGCCGTCAGCCATGAAACACGCAGAAGTCGTACGGAACGCGAACGGAATCAGCACAGCAGGGGCGTGCCGGATGCCAAGTCCGGGCAAGGGCCATGTCTCCCGTGGCTTCCGGCGCGTATCCGGCGGGCCTGCCCGGGACTTCGTCGCAGGGCACAGGGGCCGGCCCCGTTCGAGCCGTGCGCCTCCACGGCGCCTCCACCGCTTGGACCTGACGGCAGGAAGGTGCCGGTCGACGTCCGATGGCCGTGAGCAGCGCATGGCGGTCGGCCCTGACAACTGCTCACCGCACCTGACGACGCAGTGACGCCGCCGCGCGAGGCGCCTATGTGGACCCCGGCCACCCGTGCCAGACGGCGGCCACCGAAGGGGCCAGCCCACGGGCCCGGGCGTAGCGGCGCCGGGAGGAACGTCGGGGTTCGCGGGGGGCCGCCGCATAGCACCGGCCGGGGCGGCGTCGGGAACACGACACGCGGCGCCAAGACGCCAACTCCAGCCATTGACCCGGCAGTCGAGGGCGCGCGATCTTTCTTCGGGCGACCGCCCCGTCGTCCGACAACGTTATCGGAGTACCGCCCTGCCCACTCCGCCGGACATCGGAGTCGCCTTGTGCCCGTTCCCCGTCCTTCACGCGCCCTCTTCAGGTCATCGAGGGGTGCCCCTGCCCGGCCAACGGGGTCGCGGTGGCAGCGTGTCACCGGCACGGCCGCGGCCCTGCTGCTGACCGCACTCGCCGTCCAACTGTCGCAGCAGGGGTCCGCCGTCGCCGACGACTCCGCGCCCGCGACGCAGTCGCTGTGCGGCACGCCCCAGCCCGGGCACTTCGGCTGCTTCGCGGTGCGGCAGGCGGACTCCGCCGGCACCCGCGGCGCACGCTCCGCCGCGCCTGACGGCTTCGGCCCGGCCGACCTGCGTTCGGCGTACGACCTGCCCGAAGAAGGCGGCGCCGGGGCCACCATCGCGGTCGTGGCCGCGTTCGACAATCCCTATGCCGAACAGGACCTCGCCGCCTACCGTGCCCAGTACGGGCTGCCGCCCTGCACGTCGGACGACGGCTGCTTCCGCAAGGTCGACCAGCGTGGGGGCACGGACTACCCGCAGCCCAACGACGGCTGGGCCGGCGAGATCTCCCTGGACCTGGACATGGTCTCGGCCGTCGCGCCGAAGGCGCACATCCTGCTCGTCGAGGCCGACAGCAACTCCACGGACGACCTGGGCACCGCCGTCAACACCGCGGTGGCGATGGGCGCCCGCTACGTGTCCAACTCCTACGGCTCCTACTACGACGGCCCCGACCTCGCCGCCCTGGACGGGGCGTACTTCGACCACCCCGGGACGGCCCTGGTGTTCGCCTCCGGCGACTACGGCCACGGGCTGAGCTACCCGGCTTCCTCCCCGTACGTGACGTCGGTCGGCGGCACCTCGCTCAGCAGGAGCGACAGCGGTGCGCGCGGCTGGACGGAGACGGTGTGGAGCGGCAGCGGCTCCGGCTGCTCCGCGTACCAGCCCAAGCCGGCCTTCCAGACCGGCACCGGCTGTGACCGGCGGTCGGTGGCGGACGTCAGCGCGGTCGCCGACCCCGACACCGGCGTGGCGGTCTACAACACCTACTCCGGCGGTGGCTGGGGGGTCTACGGCGGCACCAGCGCCTCCGCGCCGATCATCGCCGGCCTGTACGCGCTGGCCGGGACGCCCGTCGAGGGCACCTACCCGGCCGCGTACCCCTACCGCACCCCCGGTGCGCTCAACGACGTGACCGCCGGCAGCAACGGCCACTGCTCCAACGGCGCGCCCTGCGGCCCGGACGACCCGCCCGCGTGCGAGCCCGCCAACAGCTGCACCGCGGGACCCGGCTACGACGGACCGACGGGTCTGGGAACCCCGAAGGGCGTCGGCGCCTTCCGGCCCGGCCCGCACGGCACCGTGACCGGCAAGGTCACCGACAAGGCCACGGGCAAGGCGGTGTCCGGCGCGACGGTGCGGCTGGGCACGCACACGGCGGTCACCGCCGCCGACGGCAGGTGGTCGCTGGCGGCGCCCACCGGCACGTACCCGCTGACGGTCGACGCCTTCGGCTACGCGCAGAGGAACCTGGGCGAGGTCACCCTCGCCGACGGCGCGGAGCTGGTCCGCGACGCCGCGCTCGCGGCGGTGCCGACCGCCACGGTCTCCGGGACGGTCCGGGACGGCGGCGGACACGGCTGGGGCCTGTACGCCCGGCTCACGGTCGACGGCGTACCCGGCGCCGTCCACACCGACCCCAGGACCGGCCGCTACTCCGTCCGCCTCGAGCGCGGAAAGACCTACGCCCTGCGCGCCACCGGCCTCTACCCCGGCTACCGGCCGGCCGAGACGAAGGTCGTGCTCGGCTCGTCCGCCAAGACCGCCGACCTCACGCTGCCCCTGGTCAGCACGGGCACCCTCCCGCCCGGCTACGCCTTCGACTACGCCGGCGGCGGCTTCCAGTCCTTCGACACCGCCTCGAAGCCGGCCGGGTGGAGCATCGTCAACCACACCGACTCCGGTGGATGGGGATTCGACGACCCGCTGACCCGCGGCAACCAGACCGGTGGTGACGGCGGCTTCGCCCAGGTGGACGACTACGCCCTCGGCTGGGGCGAGGTCGACACTGAGCTGATCAGCCCCGACTACGACCTTTCGGCGCAGACCCGGCCGACGCTGGAGTTCGACACCGCGCTGCCGAGTCTGTGGCGCTTCAACGACCCCACGGCCGACATCGACGTGAGCACCGACGGCGGTGACCACTGGGAGAACCTCTGGCACCACACGGACGTCGTGGAGGGACCCTCCCACCAGACGGTTCCGCTCGCCGCCTACGCCGGGAAGCCCTCGGTGCGGCTGCGCTTCCACTTCGCCGGTTCCCTGACCGGCATCTGGCAGCTGGACAACGTCGCCGTCGGCACCCGCTCGCTGGTCACCGTGCCCGGCGGGCTGCTCACGGGCCGGGTGACGGACGCCAACACCGGCGCCGGCGTCGTCGGGGCGACCGTCTCCGCCGCGAAGGCACCGCAGGACAGCGGCCGCAGCATCGCCACGCCGGACGACCCGGCCGTCGGCGACGGGCTGTACTGGGCCTTCTCCTCCCGGACCGGCCGCCGGGAATTCACCGCCGGGCTGCCCGGCTTCGGCTATCCGGCCGGTACGTCCACCGTGAAGGTCAAGGACGAGGCGGTCACCACCGCGGACTTCGCCCTCCGGCCGTCCCGGCTGAAGGCCACCCCCGAAGCGGTGGGCGTCACCGTCCCCTGGGGTGAGAAGAAGACCGTCACCGTGAAGGTGCGCAACACCGGTGGCGCCCCGGCCTCTCTTGCCGTCGGCGAGCAGGCCGTCGCGGACACCTCGGCGCGCCTGCCCGGCGCCGTCAGGCAGCGGACGGCGGCCAGGCCCGACCCGCTCGACAGCGCGACGGCCGCCACCACGGCCTCCGGCCGGGCCACCGCGGCGACCGCCGGGCAGGCGTGGCAGCCCCTCGCGGACCTTCCGCAGCCCATGACCGGGGGTATCGCGGCCGCGTACGACGGTGTCCTGTACACCGGTCTCGGCCAGACACCCGACGGGCAGTGGACCACCGCACTGCGCTCCTACGACCCGGCCACGGCGAGCTGGAAGGACCTCGCCCCGGCCGTCACCAAGCGCAGCGGCGCGGCCTACGCCTTCGTCCGGGGCAAGCTGTACGTCGTCGGCGGCAAGAACCGCGCGGGCGCGCCGATCGCCGGCGGCGAGGTCTACGACCCGGCGAGCGACACGTGGTCGCGGATCGCCGACGCGCCCAAGGCGTACGGCAGTTCCGCCGCGGCGGCGGTCGGCGACCGGCTCTACGTGATCGGCGGCTGCACCAGCTTCTCCTGCGGCACCCGTGACGTCCAGGTATACGACCCGGCGGCCGACACGTGGTCCTTGGGCCCGGCCTACCCCGTACCGTCCTCCTGGCAGAGCTGCGGGACCGTCGACGGGACGCTGTACTGCGCGGGCGGTGTCCACCAGGGCGACGGTCAGCCTCCGCACGCCACGGCCGTCGGCTACGCCCTGGACCGCGCCGCCGGCCGCTGGACCGCCATCGCCGATCCGCCGGTCGACTTCTGGGGCGCCGCGACGGCCGCCGCGTCCGGCCGGCTGATGGCCGCCGGCGGCGTGCTGGCCGGGGCCGGCGCGGTGACCAACGAGGCCTACGCCTACGACCCCGGTACGGACACGTGGAGCGCGCTGCCGAACCTGCCGCAGCCGCTGTACGGGGCGGCCGGGGCACCCGGCTGGTCCGTCCTGGGCGGCCTCAGCGCCGACAGGGTGATGCAGACGTCGGCCCTCGAACTGCCCGGCTACGACGCGCCCCACGGGGACGTGGCATGGCTGGCGGGGAAGGCGAGCGCGTCCTCCGTCGCCGCGGGCAGGACGGCCGAGCTGACCGTCACCGTCGACGCCGGCTCCATGGGGCCTGCCGACGCGGGAGTGCACCAGGCGCGGCTGGTCATCGACAGCGACGGGCCGTACGCGTCCGTCACCGTGCCCGTCACCATGACCGTGGTGGCGCCGTCCGGTTGGACGCACCTCAGCGGCACCGTCAGCGGTGCCGGGCGGCACGGCGGCACCACGCCGCTGCCCGGAGCCACGGTCCGGGTCGGGACCGGGACGGGCGCGCACACGCTGAGCACCGCGGTCGACGGCACGTACCAGCTGTGGCTCCCGCGGGCCGGACGCGCCGTCTCCCTGACGGTCAGCGCCGAGGGTTACCTGACGGCCGAGCGCACCGTGCGACCGCGCGGTTGCGACGCCGTCACCGCCGACGTGGTCCTGACCAAACGTTAGGCGGCAGCGCATGACAGCCTGGGGCCGGGCCGCCGGGCCGGCCCCAGGGCGCGCTCCTCGGCGGCGAAGCGCACGTAGGCGGCCGCGAACGCCGCCGGCTGCTCAGTGGGGTCCGCGCTGGAGGCCGGCGCCGACCGGTGGCGGCGACGCTGCTGTCCGAGGAACTGACCAGGGGCACTTTCCCCGCACGATGAGGGACGGCATCCCGGCGTAGGCCCGGGACCCGCGAAGCACCGGCCGGACGGTACGCGAGCGGGACCCCGGGGTGGGCCACCCCGGGGTCCCGCTCGCATGCCGCGCCCTGCCGGAGGTCAGGCGGGCGTGAGCCCCGGATTGCCGGCCTCGGTGACGAAGGAGGCGGCCGTGGTGACGGGTGCGCCGGGCGTGGTCACCGCGGACACCGTCCTGAAGTCGGCGCGCGCCGAGTCCCTGCCAAGGGTCAGCACGGCATAGCCGCGGCGGCCGTTGTAGAACTTCAGGTGCGGGTTGGCCTGCATGTAGGTCGCCCAGTTGGACGGCTTGTCGGAACCGTCCTTGCCGCTGCTGATCGAGCTGGTGACGATCTCGGTGCCGAGGGTCTTCGAGGCCGGGTCGTCGAAGTCCTTCTTGATGTCGAAGCCGTAGTGGACGTGGACGTCGCCGGTGAGAACGACGAGGTTGTCCCGGCCGGCGGACTCCCAGCCGTCGAGCAGGCGCTGCCGGGAGGCGGGGTAGCCGTCCCAGGAGTCCATGGAGACCTTGAAGTCCGGCGTCGTGCGGTCCTTGCGCTGGGCAAAGGTGACCTGCTGAGGAACGACGTTCCAGGTCGCCTTCGAGGTACGCCAGCCGTCGACGAGCCAGCGCTCCTGGGTCGCGCCCGTCATGGTGCGGGCCGGGTCCTGCGACTGCGGTCCCGGGACCTGCCAGCCGTCGCCGTACGCCTGGTCCGAGCGGTACTGGCGGGTGTCGAGGATGTCGAACTGGGCGAGCCGCCCGAACTGCAGACGGCGGTAGAGCTGCGCGTCGGGACCCTGCGGGAGCTGCCGGCGCCGCAGTGGCTGGTTCTCCCAGTACGCGCGGTAGGCGGAGGCCCGCCGCAGCAGGAACTCCTCCGGGGGCACGTCGCTCTCGGGGGTGCCGTCCGCGTAGTTGTTCTCCGTCTCGTGGTCGTCCCAGGTGACCACGAAGGGGTGCGCCGCGTGGGCCGCCATCAGGTCGGGGTCCGACTTGTAGAGGGCGTACCGGAGCCGGTAGTCCTCCAGCGTGAGGGTCTCGCGGTTGAAGTGCGAGGGCAGGAAACGGTCCGTGTAGGCGCGGGCGCCCCCGGTCGCGGTCACCGCGTACTCGTAGAGGTAGTCGCCGAGGTGGAAGACCGCGTCGAGGTCCTCGTCGGCCAGGTGGCGGTAGGCGGTGAAGTAGCCGTCGTGGTAGGCCTGGCAGGACACCGCCGCGAGGCGCAGCTCGGTCAGGCGGGCGCCCTTCGACGGGGCGGTGCGGGTACGGCCCACGGGGCTGATCCACTGGCCCGCGCGGAACCGGTAGTACAGGACGCGGTCGGAGTCGAGGCCGCCCACCTCCACGTGCACGGCGTGGTTGTACTCCGGGTGCGCGTCGACGGTGCCACGCCTGGTGACGCGGGTGAAGCGCTCGTCGTGGGCGAGTTCCCAGCGCACCTTGAAGCGCTTTGAGGGCAGGCCGCCGCCGCTCTCGTAGGGACGGGGGGCCAACCGGGTCCACAACAGCACCGAGCCGGGCATCGGGTCGCCCGAGGCCACGCCCAGCGTGAAGGGGTTCTCGGTGATCTGCGCGGCGCTCGCCTCGGCCGCCGCGGCGGTGCCGCCGAGCGGGATGTTCACGGCGAGGGCCAGCGTCGCCGCCGCCCCGGTGACGGTGAGGAAACGACGCCTGTCCATGTGGCGTGCGGCGTCGCGCAGTTCGGTGGAGTGTCCGGACGGAGAAGGCGATGCGGAAGGCTGCATGATTGTGCATTGCAGTGGCCCAGAGCGGCGTACAGGCGCCGAAAGGTTGGCGCGAACATGGATGGACGGTGACCGTTGGCATGCCGCCGACGCGAAACCCGTCCTTCACGAATCCGGCACGAACCCGCCACCTCCCGTAGGCAGTTCGTTCCACGGCCCGCAGCCCGTGGGGGCTGTTCGGAGCGGCCGCCCGCGGTGTCGGTGACGGGGCCTGGGGTGCCCCACGTGCACATCGATGATCTCGAGTGGCAGCGGGACCGGCTCGGCGGCGTTCCGCCGCGGCTCGTGGAGGCGGTACTCGAACGCGGCGGCCTGGAAGCGGTGATGGAGGCGGCGCAGGAGCGCGGCGACTGGTTCTGCGCGGAGGGTGCGGTGCGCCGGCTGTGCGCGGCAGAGGAGTTCGCGCGGGCCTGGGCGGTCATCGAACCGTTCACGGCCACCGGATGGCAGCCCGCCGTCGGCGCCGGCGCCGACGTCCTGCTGCGATGGGGCCGGGTCGACCAGGCGCTGGAACTGGCGCACCCCCAGGGCCGGGGCACCGAACCGCACGACGCGTGGCCCGACTACGCCGAGGTGCTGGTGGGGGCCGGACGGGTGGACGAGGCCATCGACGCCCTCGTACCGCGCCTGCGCGAGCGGCGGGCGCTGCGGGCGCTGGTGAGGATCACCGAAGGCCAGGGAGGGCCGGCCCCCGAGGGGAACGGCCGTTGGCGTGCGCGAGTTCGCGTCCGGGGGTGCGCCGACGGTCCGTTCCCGGACCGTCGGCGCCGTTCCCGGCGCGTGCCCCGGTTACTTGCGCTTCAGGGTGAAGTTCGCGGTGACCGTGGCTCCCTTCTTCAGCTTCACCGTCGTGACGGTCGGCTGGTAACCGTCCTTGGCGACGATGACGGTGAGCGGGTTGTTGCGGACGTCGAGCCACAGACCGTACGTGCCGTCGGCCGACGTGGTGAGCGTGTAGCTCGCGGCCCAGCTGTCGATCTGCACGGTGGCTCCGGCCAGCGGTGCGGTGCCGCCGGTGGCCTTGTTGCCCAGGACGAGGCCGGTGATCTTGCCCCAGGTCTTGGGCGGGTTGACATGCAGGCTGACCGGGATGCGCGGTACCGAGTACGGCGTGTCGGTACCCACGTTCAGGCCGGCGGTCAGGTCACCGGGCTGGGTCACCGAGGCGGCCGAGGCGTCCAGCGAGAGCGCGACGGTCGCACTGGCCCCGGGCTGCAGGGTGAGCTCCTGGACGCTCTCGCTCATCCAGTCGACGTCGCTCGCCCCGCCCTGGTCGTAGCCGGGCAGCACCTCGACCTTGCTGATCGGCCTGCCGGGGGCGTTGCCGCCGCCGACCTTGTAGAAGCCGGGCGCGCCGCCGCCGCGGTAGGTGGCGACGTTGGCGTTGGGCAGGGTGCCCCAGGTGCCGGACTGCGGGTCGAAGGCCTGGCCGCGGTTGGTGAGGGCGTTGTTCCCGACGCCGCCGACCATCAGCAGACGGCCGTTGGCCGCGGCGTAGGAGGTACCCCACTGCGGGGCCGGGACGTCGGCGAGCTGTGACCAGCTGTCGGCATCCGGGTCGTAGACGTAGGAGTGGACGACGTCGTTCTCGCTCGCGCCGAGACCGCCGGCGCAGTAGATCTGGCCGTCGATGGCGCCGCACGCCTCCCACGAGATGGGCTCGGGGTAGGCGGCGATCTGGGACCAGCTGTCGGTGCCCGCGTCATAGACGCCGGCATCGGTCGTGCCGCAGAAGTCGGCGCCGCAGCCGCCGATCATGTACAGCTTGCCGTCCAGGACGGCCGTGCCGGAGCCGGCGTACGGCTTGGGCGCGGACGCGCCGGTGGTCCAGCTGTCCGACTGCGGGTCGTAGATCTCCAGCTTCGCGTCCGGGGAGCCCGAGGGGCCCCAGCCGCCGACGGCGTAGAGCTTGCCGTCGATGAACCCGTGCGCGGGGTCCTCACGGGTGTCGGACGCGCTCGCCAGCTTCGTCCAGCTGCCGGCTACCGGGTCGAGGACGTACAGGTCCTTGACATCGCTCGATCCGTTGTAGCCGAAGGCCGAGTAGACCTTGCCGTCCAGCGTGTCGACAGCGTTGTCCATGAGGGCGCCCGGCAGGTCCGGGGCCGTCTGCCACGTGTCGTCGGCCGGGGCCGCCGCGGACGGCCCGGCCTTGGCGGCCGTGTGGGCCTTGCTGGACAGCGGGTTGAAGTCACCCTTGACGGTCTGCAGGGCGGCGCCCTTGCCCTGTTGGGTGAAGCCGCCGGACTGTTCGCCGAGTTTGACCGTGGCGGCGGCGCCGCCGGTGTTCTTGACGGTCAGGTTCTGCGTCTTGGACCCGCCCCAGGCGACGGAGGCGGCGACCGAGGCCGGAGTGATCGTGATCTTCCCGGCCTTGAGCTTGAAGTTCGCCTGGACGGCGCTGTCGGCCCCGACCTTGGCGTTCTTGGTCAGCGAGGTGTACTTCGCCTTGGCCGCGATGAAGGGGTGGCTGCCGAAGGCGGTCGAGACGAACGAGTAGTAGCCGTCGGGCAGGTTCGGGTCCTCGGGGGTGGCCGCCGTGGTGGTCTTCTCCGCCGGCTTGTCCTGGCTGGTGACGGTGGCACCCACGAGGCCGGTACCGGTGTTGGCGTCGGTCACGGTGCCCACGACCAGGCCGGCGGGGATGGCGGTGAGCTGACGGTCGCCGACGAAAACGTTGTCGACGGCCCACCACCAGCCGAAGCTGCCGGTGAAGTGGAAGCGCAGCTGCACCTCGGGCTTGCCGGCGAAGTCGGACAGCGACGCCTCGATGCGGTCGCCGGTGACGTCCGAGCCGGGGGACCAGATCCGGGTCCAGTTCCTGCCGCCGTCCGCGGTCGCCTCCAGGGCCGCGGACTGGCCGCCGTACTGCTTGTACTCGGTGTTGAAGGCCACCTCGGGGTCGTTCTTCCCGGTGAAGTCGTAGACCGGGCTGACGAGCGAGGTGTCCTGGGTGGCGCCACCGCCGAAGTGGTCGCTGTCGACGATGGCGAACGCGCCGTCACCGCCGGTGTGGTTGCCGCGGTCGCCGGGGTCGTCGAACTCCCAGCCGCCGGTGGTGTCCTCGGCGTTGTCCACCTTCCATTCGGCGGGCGGGGCGTCGGTGGCGTCGAACGGCTCGGTGGTGCCGGTCACGTCGACCCGGTATCCGGGCGTGTCCGCCGTCCAGGAGTCCGCCGGGACCGCGATGCCCACCGTCTGCGCGGAGTCGCCGACGGTGATCGTCTTGCTGACGGTCTTGTAGCCGGGTGTGGCCGCCGCGACGTGCAGGGTGTAGGAGTGCCCCTCGGGCAGGTCCAGGCTGTACGCACCGGTCGCGGGGTCCGTCCACACCACGCCGGGTACGCCGTCCGCGGTGATCTTGGCGTAGAGCGGCCAGCCGTGGCCGGAGCCGTCGGTGACCTTGCCGGCGACCGTCTGGCTCGGCACCGCCGTGAGGGTGAAGTTCCTGGTGACCGTCGCGTCCTCGTCGACCACGACCCCGTCGGCCGAGCCCTTGGCGTAGCCGAACGCCTCGACGGAGACGTCATACGTGCCGGTGGGCATGGTCAGGGAGTACGTGCCGGAGGCGTCGGTGTGGGCGATGCCGGTGCCCGCTGTGACCGTGGCGCCGCTGACCGGCTTTCCGGTGGCGCTGTCGGTCACGGTTCCGGAGATCACGCCGTGCGCGCCGGTGCGGAACGCGGTCAGGCCGGCGGGGGTGCCCAGGCCGGTCGGTCCGTCGAAGCCCTCGGCCCCGTTGCACAGGTACGACGGGGAGCAACTGCCGTTGCTGCCCGTGGTGATGTCGTTGAGGCCGGTACCGGCCTCGTACGGGTACGCGTTCGGGTACGAGCCGGCGACGGGGGTGCCGGCGGCGGCGTACACCGAGGCGATGATGGGCGCCGAGACGCTGGTTCCGCCGTAGACCGCCCAGCCGTTGTGGCCGTAGGTCTGGTAGACCGCCACGTCCTCCGCGACGGCCGACACGTCGGCCAGTGCCCGGTTGTCACAGCCGGTGTCGTGCTGGAAGGCGGGCTTGGGCTCGTACAGCGAGCAGCCGGAACCGGCAAGGCTCCAGGCGGCCTCGGTCCATCCGCGCGGCGTGGACGAATCGCGGGTCAGCGTGGTGCCGCCGACCGCGGTCACGTACTGCGAGGCCGCCGGGTAGCTCACGCCGTAACCGTAGTCACCCGTGGACGCGGTGATCGCGACCCCGGGGTGGTTGTAGTGGGCGTCCAGCTCCGTGGTCTCGGACGGGTCCTCGCCGTTGCCGCCGCGGTAGTCGGTGCCGTAGGAGTTCGACACGTACTTCGCGCCCATCGCAACCGCCTGGTCCACGGCGGCGGACAGGCTCTCGAAGCTGTTGTCGTCGGCCTCGACCAGCAGGATGTGCGCGTTCGGCGCGATCGCCGAGACCATGTCGACGTCGAGCGAGATCTCACCGGCCCAGCCGGGGTCCGGCGCGGGGTAGTCGGTGCCGCCGCGCTGGTCGACCTTGCGGAAGCAGCCGTTGTCCGTGGTGCAGGCCGGCAGCCCGAACTGCGCCCGGTACACGGCGAGGTCGGCCTCGGCGGTCGGGTCGTCGAAGGCGTCCACGATCGCGACGGTCTGTCCGGCACCGCCGTCGGCCGGCAGGTCATAGGCGCTGCGCAGATCGGCCGCACCGTAACCGGCCGGCGTGACCGCCGCCGGCAGCAGGCCCTTGACCGGCTTCACGTCGGTGCGGCGCAGGGCGAAGCAGCTGAACTGGCCGGGCCCGGCCGTGTCACAGGTGGGTTCGAAGGAGCGGCGGACGCCGGTGGCAGCGGCAGCGGATCTCGCGCCGGTGGCACCTGAGGCCAACGCCGGTGCCTGTATTCCGAGCACGGCCATCGCGGCGGCCCCGAGGACTGCCAGGCCTCTGGTCACCGTCCGGCGGAAGGGGTGGGGGGATATCGCTGGTCTGTGCAACGTGACTCCCATGCGTGCTTGCAGGGATCGAGCCGTTGTACGGCTCCTGGCGACGGTGAACGTCCGCGCGTTCACCGGAGCCCATTAGGCGAGTCCCGCTCTGTTCATGTCAACAAGGACGAATCAAGGTCTCCGATTACACAAGGTCATCACGTGAATGCTGCACGTGCGCAACCTGCTGTGTTTTTCAGGTGTTCTGACAGGAATGCCCGTTTCTGCGTGTTCGTTGAGTGAAGGCTGGACCTCCGTTGCTCATGACTGCTCACTGCACGTATCGAGGGCGTGAATACGACACGCGACGGAAAGACGCCAGGGCCCCGGGGTGTCAACGAGACCGTCCGGCCGGCCTTTTGTGCTGGTCGACTTGCCTGTCGGCGACAACTTGGCGGCGCCGTAGGCCCGCTCGCGAAAATCCCACCCGCCGGCCTGGCGCCTGCCTGGGATGCCCCTCGCGCCGGCGGCGGCGGGCCGCCCGGGGGCTTCCCGCGAGCCGCGAGGGTCGCAGCGCCGGCCTCACGGGAGCAGGGCCAGCGCTTCCCGCAGATTGTGCTCGGCGATCCCCCGCATGAATCCCCGGTCCGGGAAGTCGCCGTCGAGGAGTCGCAGCGGGCCGGCCACCAGGGACAGGCGCATGGCGAGCATGTAGAGGTCGAGGCGCCGCGGGTCGAGGCCGGGCCGGACGAGGGCCGCGTAGTGGTTCCCGAAACGCAGACGCAGGAAGACGTGCTCCCACTCGACGTCGAAGTACATCAGGCCCTCGATGTCGATGAGGACGGCACCCGCTTCGGCACCGACCAGGACATGGTCGGGTCCGAGTTCCCCATGAATCAGCCCGTACTCGGTGCGCGGGGTGACCAGCGCCCGCAACGCCTTGAGCCGGTCGTCGAGCCGGCTGCGCGCCGCCATGATCCTGCTGTCGCGTCCCGCCGCCTCCGCGAGGTCGCGCAGGGCCCGGTCGAGCACGAGTTCTTCGCAGGACTTCCCGAGAGCCACGCCGCCCCGCTCCAGCACGTCCACCCTGCCGAAGCGAGGGGCAATGTGACGCTGCATCAGATCGAGAGTCCGGGCCAAGTCCTTCAAGACCGCCTCCGCGCGGCCGGGGTCGGTGGTGAAGAGTGCCTCCAGCGTGCCACCGGCGATGTCCTCGACCACGGCGATGCCGGTCGCGTGCCGATCTGCGGCGTCAACCGCCCAGAGCAGCCGCGGCACGCGTGCCCCGATCTCCCGCAGTCCGCGATGTGCGGCCAGGAACGGCACCAGCCCGGAGGCAGGCGCCAACGGGTCCGTCGCGTCGTCACCGTCAGCGCCGTCGCCGGGCCAGAAGTTCTCCTCGTCCGCCCATCTGTAGACGATCACGCTCGCGGTCCCACCACCCTTGAGCCGGACCCGGTACACACCCTTCTTGCTCCCCCCACGCAGGCGATCCACCCCGACGACTCGGCAGTCCGCCCCCACGGCGTGGCGCACCGCGCCCGACAGTTCCTCGGCTTCGACAAATCCGCGCATCCGCAGAACCTACCCGGAGCCGGGCGCACCGACGTCCCCCGCGAGCACCTGGCCGGTGTCGCATCGCAGGGCGACGGATCAGCCACCTCCTGGCAGGATCGGTGTCGTGATCGACGTTCCCGCAGATTTCGCAGCCGCCGCTGTCAACCGTGCGGGCCAGAGCGGCAAGGACTGGGCCGACTCCTTGCCCGGGCTGGTGCAGAGCCTGTGCGCACGGTGGGTCTTGGCGGTGGACGGCGCGCCGCTCCACGGCCACCTGGGCCTGGTCATCCCCGTGCGGCGCGGCGACGAGCCCTGCGCGCTCAAGGTCTCATGGCAGGACGCCACGACGTCGCAGGAGGCGCCGGCGCTCGCCGCCTGGGAGGGCCGGGGGGCCGTGCTGTTGCTCGACCACGAGCCGGCCGCGGGAGCCATGCTGTTGGAGCGACTCGACGCCGGCCGCACCCTCACCGCCGTCGACGTTGACGAGGCGGTCACCGTCGCCGGGCGCCTGCTCCGGCGCCTTTCGGTCCCGGCCCCTGAGGGCTTCACCCGCCTGGCGGATCTCGCCGCCGGGCTCCCCGAGCGCTTGAACGCCCAGTGGGAACAGCTCGGTCGCCCCCTCCCCCGGCGACTGATCGACGCGGCAGCGGGCCTCGCCGCCGAATACGGTCCCTCGGCAGGTGGGCAGCTGGTCAACGGCGACCTGCACTACGAGAACGTGCTGGCGGGTGTCCGCGAGCCGTGGCTGGCCATCGACCCCAAGCCGCTCACCGGCGATCCCGAGTACGCGGTGGCGCCACTGGTCTGGAGGCGGTTGGAGGACATGGACGGGGCCGCCGGCATCCGAAGCCGCCTGGCCGCCCTCGTCGCGGCCGCCGGCCTCGATGCCGACCGGGCACGTGCCTGGACCCTGGTGCGCACGGTGGACTACTGGCTGTGGGCCTTGGGGTTCGGTCTGACCGAGGATCCCCAGATGTGTCTGGCCGTCTCCGAGGCCCTCCTCCCTGCCCCTCACTGATCGGTGGCAACCGGCCCAGCACGGCCTCGCCACGGCGGAGACGCCTGGCCGACCGCGCTGGTGCCGCCCTGGCCCACGCACAGGCGGTCCAGAGCCATGACGCCGTTGCCGACCGCCTGTCCGCCACCACCACCCTGTGGCTGCCGGTCTACGCGGTCGGAGCGGCCCTCCTGGCGGGACTGGGCGCGTGGTCCATTGACCGGCTCAGGGTGCGGAACGAGGCGGCGGCATCCGGCCAGGAACGACCTCGGCAGGACTGACCTGCCACCCGACAGCGGCTGCGGGTCGGGCAACTGACGGGGTGTGGGCCGTCTTGGCTCACTCGGCCGCACGCCCACGGCGTGGCGCTGCGCTGTCAGACACCCGCACTAAACTCACCGCACATGGCTCCTCCTGCATACCGTGCCGCCGCGGAAGGCGACGCACTTCCTGAACAGGCCGCACGCCCCGGCAGGCGGAGCCGGACAGCCCCGGGACCTTGTCCGGGGGCGGCGACGTCGCAGGACGACGCGCGCTACCACTTGTGTTGTCTGACCGGAAGTCACCACCAAGCGCCCGCTGGGCCGTGGCCAAGCCGCGGCCAGCGGGTCGCCGAACTGTCCGTGGCTCCATGGAGAAGGGAAACAGCGTGAACACCAAGAAGATCACGGCCCGCCGTCTTACGGCTGAGGAGGTCTCGGAGCTGGGCCTCCAGGACGAAATCTTCGTCTCGGCGGAAATGGATGATCTTCCACTCGACTGCTACGCACCGGCGTCCCTCACGAAGTCGGGCAAGAACTTCGAGGGCGGATCCTTCACCGCGAGGACGATCTTCGGCAACGAGATGCACGTCCTCCCGGACAATGCGGAAGAGTCCGGCATATGGGTTGCCGACGAGGCCGGGGAGGAAATCGAGGTTCTCCAGACCGCGGGCGTCCTGCTGAACCTCGCTCTCTTCGTCCCGGACGGGAACACGGAGGCTCTGAACTCGCTCTACGCCGCCGCAAGGGAGGCGTTCGGGGCGGGAATCGTTCAGCGTTGGAACGAGGAAGTCGTCGCGGTGCCGGACGTCAAGGTCGACCTGTTCGAGGAGCCGAGCCGCGGGCGGAAGGGTGCGGGCGGCAGCCAGAACCGCGACCGCCGCGCCTTGGACATCTACCCCACTCGCGTCCGGTTCATGGAGGCCAGCGCCGGCTGGAAGTTCGTCCTCGAACTGCACCAGGAGCACGTCGACGACACACCGACGATCTGAGCCCGCGGCAGCCCCCTTGGCATGCCGTCGGCACAACGCCCCCTCCGTGCCGGAGGGGGCCCCGTCGCGTACGACACGCCAGGCACGTGTCCCGGTTTCGCTTCGCGTCACTTTCCGGCCGGCCCCATGCCACCTGACGCGGCATCGGGGTGCAGCAGCCCGCGCAGGACATTGCCCTCCGTGGTCAGATGACTGGAGCGGTAGTCGAAGCGGCGCGCGTCGGCGAACAGCAGGAAGTAGTATTTGGCGTTCTCGCTGAACCAGTACGCCGGAGTGAGGTCCCCCAGCTTCATGGGCGACGCCGTCACATCGCGGACGACCGTGTAGCCGTTGGGGACCTGGCAGTAGCGCTTCTGACGCCCGAACATCTCGCGGGCGCGTTCGCAGTAGAGCTGGTTCCCGGTCGCCAGCCACAGGAACAGGCAGGAGTCGACGTACTCCGGGCGCAGCGGATAGGACGGGTCCCTCGCACGCATGGTCCGGTAGTCGATGAGGTCCGGCGGCAGGCGGAAGGCGTCGAGCAGGGCCGTCCAGCTGTCGTGGTAGCGCCGGCCGGCGGTGACGCGGCCGCTCTGGGCCAACAGCCCGGGATAGAAGGCGGTCAGCTCGGACTGGGCGTGGCCGGTGGCGCGGCCCGTGCTCATCTCCGCCTGCCGGAACCACAGCCGTCCGGTGCGCCGGTCGGCGAGGTACTTGAAGACGCCGACGGTGAGCGTGGTGTACCAGGCGTGCAGTTCCTCGTCGCCGTACAGCTCCCAGCCGTACCACAGGTTCTCGAAGAAGGAGTCGACCGGCGGGCCGAGGGTGGCGGTGGTTCCGGTCCACGTGCCGGTCTCGATGTCGAGGGCGGTACCCACCAGGTCCAGCTGTGAGCGGCGTTCGCAGACGGCGCGCAGCGCCTTCTTGGCCGCGCCGTAGTAGGAGCGGTCGCCGGTGAGCCGGGAAAGCTCGCCGAACTCGGTGACGCAGCTGCCGATCTCGGCCACGTAGTTGTGGCGTCCGCTGACCGCGCCCGTGGAGAGGTTGACGTAGCGGTAGGGGGCGCCCGTGGGTGATTCGGTGAAAGCGGGCATCAGCCGGTCCGCGAGGTCGCGGGCGAGGTCGAGCAGCGCGGGGTCCTTGGTCGCGAGGTGTCCCGACAGCAACCCGCCGACCAGCCGGATGACCGACTCGAAGACCTGGACGGAGACGTCCTGGTCTAGGGCGAGTTCGTGCTTCACCCATTGGACGGCCGTCACCAGTTCCTCGTCCAGTTCCATCAGGTAGAGCGTGTCGAGCGCCTCGACGATCGTCAGTCCGAACGTGTGCCCCGGGGCGAAGAAGTCCGAGCCGGAGCCGCTCAGCGGCCGCAGTTCGTCGCGTCCCCAGGCCAGCCGCCGGTAGGCGTCCCAGGCGCTGCGGAACGCGGTGACGGCCTCCTTCCCGAGGCCGGCGTACGACTCGGGCGCCGCGACGGCCGTACCGGGCAGGGACACCGCCGGGACGGCGGCGACGGGTGCGAGGGCGGTGAGGGCACCGATCAGTCTGCGTCGTGAGAGTCCGCCGGGACGCGCGCTTTTTCTCATGCCCGAGACATGCCCTGAATGCCGGGCCCACCTTCCGGGCGAGGCGGGACATCACCTTATTGACGGGACGTCCTCCCGGTGGCCGACGCGAGGACGAAGCCGCAGGCGGTGAGGTGGGGAACCGAGGGCGATGGGGGCGCCGCTGAGGGCTCGCGCCGACCGCCCGCCCACGTGTGGATGAGCACGAATGGCTTGCCGGCGGGTTCGTGGGAAGACTGGTGGCGGCGGCCACGCGCGGCCGCGCCCCCGGGCACCACCGAGGCCGCCCGGTGCCATGACACCCTGGACAAGGAACCGCATCATGAGTCTTGAGGTTGCGGTCGTTCGCGAAGCGGATGACGAGATGGTCGAGGCGTTCACCCGCCTGCTGCCCCAACTGTCCCGCAGCGCCGCCCCGCTGACCCACGAGTCGCTGCGACGCCTCCTGGCCGCCGAGGCGAACACGGTGCTGGTGGCGCGGGTCGACGGTCGCGTCGTCGGGACGCTCACGCTGGTGCTGTTTCCCCTGCCCACCGGGCTGCGGGCCTGGATCGAGGACGTGGTGGTCGATGAGGCCGCCCGCGGTTACGGCGTCGGTGCCGCCCTCACCGAGGAGGCGGTGCGCCTGGCCGACGCGGCGGGAGCCCGCACGGTGGATCTCACCTCGCGCCCCTCGCGGCAGGCGGCGAACCGGCTGTACGAGCGTCTCGGCTTCCTGGTACGGGACTCCCGTGTCTTCCGCTACACCCTGCAGCAATAGCGACGGCGGGCCGCTCGAACGTGGTGCGGATACGTGCGGAGCGGACGCGCGCTGCCTTCGCCACCTGCGGGCGACCCGGCACCGCTCGATGCGGGGCCGTCCCGAGGACGTCCGCCTCAGGCAGGCGTCCCCGGGATCCGTCCCCCATGGACGCGGCGGCGTTCAGCCCGGAAGCACCCAGCCCGGGGCCCAGGTGCCGGCGGCGCCATGGCCGGCCGCGGTGGCGGCGAGGTGGGCGCGGAGTTCGGCCAGCGCCGGGTGGGGGTTGTCGCGGTGCCAGAGCAGCGAGTGCGGGTAGACGGGCGTCGGGTCGGTCACCGGGATGCGGCGCAGGCCGTGGTCGGCGGGCCACACGTCGGGGGCACCTCCCAGCGGTAGCTGGGGGAGGGTGTGCTCGCCCATGAAGGTGGCCAGGGCCGGGGTGTCGGCGATGGTGTCCAGGAGCGCGTCGGAGCCGAAGTTGGGGCCGGTCGCCTCGATGGTGAGGCCGAACTCGGCGACGAGGTCGTCGTAGTACGCGGCCCACTCGGTGCCGGGGACGATGCCGGGCATCCAGATCCGGTGCCCGGCGAGCTGGGCGACGGTCACGGAGCGGGCTCCGGCCAGTGCGTGGCCCGGGCCCGTGAGGAGCTGGAGCGGCTCGTCGAGCACCCGCATGAACTCGATGTCCTCGGGAAGAGGCCGGCCGGGCACGGCGACGGCGCGGAAGGAGGCGTCGATCTCACCGGACCGGATGGCGGCGACGGCCGTCTCGATGTCGAACAGCCAGACCACGTCGAGCTCGGTCTCCGGGTGCGCGCGGTGGAAGCCGCGCATCAGGCCCGACGCCGCGCCGCGCGACGCGATCACGTCGACACGTAGCGGACGGCTGCCGGTGCGCACGGACGCGACCGCGCGTTCGGCGACGCGCAGCAGCTCCCGCGCGTGGGGCAGGAACGCCTGCCCGTCGATGGTGAGCCCGGCGCCGCGCGTGGTGCGGGTGAACAGCCGCACGCCGAGGTTGCGCTCCAGGGCGGCGATGCGCTTGGAGACGGCCTGCTGGGTCACGGCCAGCTCGGCGGCGGCCTCCTGGAACTGCCCCGCGTCGGTGACGGCGACGAAGGTCCGGACGGTCTCGAGATCCATGCCGCCACCATAGCCGTACAACCATTGGTTGTGGCTTATGACCCTGCGGTTGTTTGATCCCGGGCTGAGCCGCCCGCTTTGATGCCTCCGGTCGCGGACGGGTTGTGCAGGGTGAGTGACGAGGGGCGTCGGGCATGAGGAGCGGGCACCGGCTGGGGCGGCGGTTCGGGTGGCTTTGGGGGGCGTACGGGGCCAGCGCGCTCGGCACGTGGCTCGCCTTCGGCGCGTTCCCGCTGATCGCCATCCAGGTGCTGCGCTCCGGACCGGCCGAGGTCGCGGCGCTGTCGTCCGTGGGGGCCGCGGTGGGCGCCGCCGTGGCGGTGCCGCTGGGACCGTGGGTGGAGTTCCGGCACAAGCGGCCCGTGCTGATCGCGATGGACCTGGTACGGTTCGCGGCTCTGCTGACGATCCCCGCCGCGTTCGCGCTCGGCGTCCTCACCTTCGTGCAGCTCCTGCTGGTCTCGGTCGTCGTCGCGGCGGCCGACATCACCTTCCGGGCCGCCTCCGGCGCGTACCTCAAGACGCTCCTGCCGGCCGAGGACCTCCTCGTGGCCAACGCCCGATTCGAGTCCACGGCATGGACGACCACGATCATCGGTCCACCGCTGGGTGGCGCGGCGATCGGGCTCCTCGGTCCGGTGGCGACGGTGGTGGCCGACGCGGTCAGCTACCTGCTCTCGGCTCTGGGCATCCGCGCGACGGGCGGGCACGAGCCGCCGCCCGGGCGTGCACGGCCCGCACGCATGCGGGCCCGGGACCTGCTCGGCGGTTGGCGGTACATCCTCGCCGACCGGGCGCTGCGACCGCTGTTCTTCAACACCGCCCTGTTCAACGCCCTGGTGATGGCCGTCCAGCCGCTGCTGGCCGTCCTGATGCTCGGCCGCCTCGGCTTCGCGCCGTGGCAGTACGGCCTCGCCTTCGCCGCGCCCTCGATCGGCGGGCTGCTCGGTTCGCGGCTGGCCCGACCGCTCGTCACCCGGTTCGGACAGCACCAGGTCCTCATCGCGACCGGGGCGCTGCGCGCGCTGTGGCCCGTCGGCCTGGCCTTTGTGGAGCCCGGCACCGGAGGCCTGCTGCTGGTGATCGGCGTCGAACTCGGGCTGATCTTCTGCTGCGGGATCTTCAACCCCGTGTACACCACCTACCGCCTCGAACGCACCGCGAACGACCGTGTCGCCCGCACGCTGTCCGCCTGGGCAGTGACGGCCAAGGCCTCGACCGCGCTCCTGACCGCCCTCTGGGGCGTGCTGGGCGGCCTGCTCGGCCCGCGAACGGCCATCGGCCTGGCCGGCGTGCTCCTTCTCGCGACCCCGCTGCTGCTCCCACGCCGCGCGGCGGCGCCGGTCCGGGAGCCGGAGGCGGAGCCGGCAGCGAGCCGCACCTGACGGATGGCGCGGTCTCCCCGGCATTCCGTGCGCAGTGATCCATTTCTGACGTAACGTCAGTGTGTCGTACACGAGTGCTTGTTGTGGACATGCTGCTTGGAACAGACTGACGTCGATTCGTACGCACGAGCGGCTCGCGATGGCGCGATCGCGCCCGAGCGCCCGAACGGCCACGCCGGTGGCTGTTCGCCGTACGTGCCGACCACCAAGGGGGAACCATGTCCGTACGTCCGTCACGCCGGTCGCTGACCAGCGCAGCCGGCGCTTTCGCCCTGGCCCTGGGCTCGACGCTCGCGGGCGCCGCCGTCGCGCCGGCCACCGCCGCCGCCGACGACGGCGACCGCACGTCGACCGTGGCCTGCGCGTCCCTGTACGTCAACGACTCGGGCGGCACGACGCACGCCAGGCTCCGGAACTGCTCCGTCACCTGGGGCAAGAACATCATCGACGGCGTCTACTGGCAGACGGTGAAGTTCGAACTGTACGACGCCCGCACCGACGGAGTCTGCGCCAAGTCGAACGTGATCGTGTCGCCCTCCGGGGCCAGCTCGCAGGCGAGCGAGTGCAACGGCGTCTACACCGCGAAGTCGGCGACCTTCAGCGGCCGGGCCACCAACATCTTCATCAGGATCGCCTACGGCTCCAACTCGACCTACGGAAAGATCAGCACGAACGTCGCACCGCCGTCCGGTTTCTGACAACCGCGACCCGTGGGTTCGCCACCGCGACCCGCGCCGGCACCAACGGGAGGGGATCGGCATGCGATCGGCACGCAAGGCGAAGTGGGCGGCACTGGCAGCGGGATTGCTCGCCGTGCCCGCGGCCCTGGTCGTGGGCACCGCGGGACCGGCGACGGCGAACGCGTCCTGCGGTCAGGGGGCCTGGGGCACGGACGGCAGGGACGTGCGGATGACACCGGGCGTCAGCGCCAACATGCGCAGCGGCTCGAGCACGGTCTGCGGGGTAGTCGGCTGGGCCGACAACCAGGACGTCCTGATCTACTACTGCTGGACGAGCGGCCAGAACGGCACCTGGACGTACCTCTACAACCAGCACGACGACCGCACCGGATGGGTGAAGGACTCGCTGCTGCCCTACAACGGGTCCAACCAGTACTGCGGCTTCTGACAGCGCGGCACCCGG
>NZ_CBDRCM010000035.1:0-82154 GCF_965342435.1 Actinacidiphila sp. bgisy160
GAACCTCCTCGTGCTCGGCCATGGCCAAGTGAGTGACCTGGGTGTCGTGGAGAAGCCGGAACAGGTGCACGTGCGTGTGCAGGCGAGCCAGCGCTTCGCGGATGACCTGGTTCTCCGCGCTCAAGGCGATGAGATTGTGAAAAGCAGCGTCGCGGAGCCCGAAGGCGCCATAGGCCATGAGCCCGGTGCCCCCCTCCAGCTCCGCCATCTCCTCCAGCAGTCGCCGCAGGCCGGCCACCTGCTGCGATGATGCGCGTTCGGCGGATCTGCGCGCCGCTGCCGGCTCCAGGAGCAGGCGGAGCTCAAGCATGTCCTCGAATCGCTGACGGGTGATTTGGGGAGGAATGTGATAGCCGGCATGGGGCACACGCACGACCAGGCCCTCGGCCTCCATGCGGTTCAGAGCGTCTCGGATCGGCGTCTGCGAGACCCCCAGCTCTCGCGCCAGGACGTCGATCGTGACGCGGGAACCAGGCTCGATCCGTAGCGACATCAGCTGTCCGAGCAGCGTGTCGTACACCTCGTCGGCAAGCCGGCCACGAGATCTTCCCGGCGGCGTTCCGCCCGTCATGGCCCCCCGGCCCCGCGCGATCATCGCTTCGTCGTCCATCGTGACGTGAGGTCCCTTCTAGCGTCTTGGCGAACCTGTTGACATCGGTCGCAATGCTGCGGGATGTTGATGCTCCCATTCAGATCGTATAGGAAAGGTGACGGACGCCAGCCCTCCTTCACCCGTCGCGGAACCGCCCGCCATCGCTCCGCTTCGATCAGTTGGAGCTCCTATGAGCATGCTCGACGTCCCACTCGGTTCGCCGCAGGGCCGCACAAGGGCGGAAGGACCTGTCGACTGCTTGAAGCCCCATTACCTCGCGGCGTACTCGTGACGCCGGTCCGCGGGTCAGCCCTTGCGGCAGCCGTCGACCCGCCTGCACACCCCCAGCAACTGCTCGGCGAAGCACGCAGCAAGGCTCCAGAGCTCCCCGCCCAGAAGGCAGGCAAGAAGATGCGGCATCCAGAGCGAATAAGACGACTGTCCGTTTCCGGTCGAACGGCGCAGCTGGCGACGGCGGCCGTATTAGTGGCCGCGACCATGGCGGCTTGCGGGCAGGACGACGGCGCGGATTCGAGCGCGCCCAAGGCGCCGGCGACCATCCCGGAGCTCACCAAGGACCCGCTGACCCTCAGCTTCATCTGGTTCGACTGGCCCCCCGCTCACGCTCTGGAAGCCTTCGCGAACGCGGAGTACACCAAGGAGCGGCCGAACGTGACCATCAAGGTCAACACCGTGCCGAACGCGAACTGGCATGACGCGATGTTCACCCAGTTCGCAGCGCACAAGACCGACTTCGACATCCCGATCCTGGACTCGCAGCACATCGGTGAGGCCGTGACGAACGGCAACATCCTCGACATCACCGACTTCGTCAAGAAGAACATCGACGTCAAGGCCTACAACCCGTACCTCCTGGCGGCCTACGGCCAGTTCCCGCAGGCGGAGACCGGGAAGCGCGACGAGAACGCCAGCCTGTACGGACTGCCGCTGCTCGGCGACACCTGGACGATGATCTACCGCAAGGATCTGATCGGCGACAAGCCACCGCAGACCTGGGACGAGATGATCTCAGTCGCCGAGAAGTGCCAGGCGGACAACCCTGGTGTCAGCGGGCTGGCTTTCCACCAGGCCAACGGCTCCGACGCCGCGGCCGTGACCTACAACACGGTCAACGGCGTCTACGGCGGCAACCTCTGGGACGCCAAGACGCGCAAGATCGAGGGCGTCCTCAACGACGCGGCGGGCCAGGAGGCGATGGACGTCCTGGTCAACAAGATGAAGCCGCTGACCGCCAAGGGCTCCGGCAACTGGTTCATCGACGAGGTGAACGCGGCGGTCGCCCAGGGCAAGGCATGCATCGGGTTCAACTGGATCGCCGCGAGCGGCGGCCTGCTCGACCCGAAGCAGTCGACGCTCGGCACCACGCGGGAGCAGATTCTCGACAAGCTGGGTTTTGCCACCCTGCCGAGGCAGAAGACGAACCTGGTGCCTCTCGGCGGCATGGGGATGCACGTGTCGGCCTACTCCCCCAAAGCGAACCAGGCGGAGGCCCTGAACTTCATGAAGTGGTTCGAGCGGGCTGACATCCAGAAGAAGTGGGCCGCGGCTGGTGGCGTGCCCGCGCGTACGGACGCCCTTCAGTCGCCCGAGTTCCTCAATGCCGGGCCGTTCAACCAGGTGTACGCCGACTCGGTTCCGCGGATGCGGGACATGTGGAACGTGCCCGAGTACGCGCGCCTCGTCGACATCGAGAACACCAACGTGAACGCGGCTCTCAACGGCGCGAAAAAGCCGAAGGATGCGCTCGACGACATCGCCAAGGAGCAGCAGAGCGTGCTCGACTCCGGCAGCCGCAAGGGCGGCGGCGGACTGTGAGTGACCCCACCCCTCTGACGACCGACCACGCCCGGCAGGTGGCGTCCGCGACGCCGCCTGCACCAAGTCGGTCCCGCCGCTTGAGCGACCGCGGGCTCGCCGTGGCCTTCGTCTCCCCGGCGCTGCTGCTGCTGCTCGCCATGTCGGTGTTCCCGTTGCTGTGGGCGTTGTACCTGTCGTTCACCGACTACTCGGCCACTCGCGGGGGGCCGGCCCATTTCATCTGGTTCGAGAACTACACCGCCATCCTGACGTCGGCGCAGGTCCACCTGAGGGCCTTGACGACGTTGATCTACGTGTTCGGCGCGGTCACCCTGCAGACGGTGCTCGGTTTCGCCATCGCCTACCTGATCTCACGGCGCACGCACGGGCGAGGACTGCTGACCACTCTATTCCTGGTTCCGATGATGCTGTCGCCGGTCGTGGTCGGGCTGTTCTGGCGATTCATGCTCGACGCGCAATTCGGCGTGATCAACAGCATGCTCGGCTCGCTCGGCCTGGGGCAGGTGGAGTGGCTCACCCAGCAGCGAACGGCACTGATGTCCCTGATCGTGGTCGACACCTGGCAATGGACGCCGTTCATCATGCTCATCGCACTTGCGGGCCTCACCGCGGTTCCCAAATACCTGTACGAGGCCGCTTCGATCGACCGGGCGTCCGAGTGGTTCCGGTTCCGCACCATCACTCTTCCGCTGGTGTGGCCGCTGCTCCTCATCGCTGTGCTGTTCAGGGCCATCGAGGCCTTCCGGCTGTTCGACCTCGTCTACATCCTCACCAGCGGAGGTCCGGGGGTCTCCACCGAGACGTTGTCGTTCCACGTCTACAAGGTCGCGTTCCTGGGCTTCAACACCGGAACCGCCTCGGCGTACGGGATCCTCATGGTCCTCGTCGTCATCGTCCTCACGCAGCTCTACCTGCGCTACTTGAACAAGCTCAAGGAGGACTGATGGCCGTATCCGTCGACGAGGCCGCGTCCACAGGCCCTGTCCAGGATCACACGCCCCCCGCGCGTCGCCTCCGCGGCCGGGGTCGTTCCGTGCTGGAGGTCGCGCTGCTGACCGTGCTGGCCGTCGTGATGCTCTTTCCGGTGCTGTGGATGATCGAGACGTCCATCAAGGAGAACCGGGACGTCTATGCCATCCCGGCCAAGTTCTTCCACTTCAAGGTCACCATGGGCCATTTCAAGGACGTGTTCGTCGCCCCCGGCGGCGGTCGCTCGGCCTTGTCCGTCTCGTTCCTCAACTCCCTCCTTGTCGCCGGGGCCTCCACGGCGCTGGCCACCGTGCTGGGGGTCCCGGCGGCCTGGGCCTACTCACGCTTCGCCGTGAAGGCCAAGAAGGACCAACTGTTCTTCATCCTGTCCACCCGCTTCATGCCGCCCGTGGTGGTCGTGATCCCGATCTTCCTCATGTACCGCCAAGTCGGCCTCATCGACACCAAGCTCGGCCTGATCCTCATCTACGCCGCGTTCAACGTCCCGTTCACGATCTGGATGATGAAGGGGTTCGTCGACGAGGTGCCCGCAGAGTACGAGGATGCCGCCATGCTCGACGGCTACACCCGCTTGCAGGCGTTCCGGCGATTCACCCTTCCCCTGCTCCTGCCCGGCATCGCCGCGACGGCGGTCTTCGCACTCATCTTCTCGTGGAACGAGTTCGTGTTCGCCATCTTCCTCACCTCCAGCGACGACGTGCGGACGGCCCCGCCTGCCATCGCCGGCCTCATCGGTGGAACCACGGTGGACTGGGGTCTCGTGGCCGCCGCCTCCCTGGTGTTCGCCCTACCGGTGCTCGTCTTCGCCTACCTGGTGCGCAAGCACCTCGTCGCCGGTGTGACGCTCGGGGCGGTGCGACGCTGATGGCGGGCATCGAGGTGACCGCGCTGCACAAGCGCTACCCGGACGGGACGGTCGCAGTTGATCACGTGGACCTGTCCATCGGCGACGGCGAGCTGTTCGTGATGCTCGGCCCTTCGGGCTGCGGCAAGACGACCACGCTGCGAGCCATAGCCGGCCTGGAGCGGCAGACGACGGGCGACATCCGCATCGGCGACACGCTGGTCAACGACCTGCCGCCAGCAGAGCGCGACATCGCCATGGTGTTCCAGTTCTACGCTCTCTACCCGCATCTGAGAACCCGCGACAACCTGGCGTTCCCGCTGCGGGCCGAGGGACTGCCCAAGGCGGAGGTGCGCGAGCGGGTCGACGAGGCCGCCCGGCTGATGCGGCTCGGTCCGCTCCTGGACCGGCGACCGCACCGGCTGTCCGGCGGGGAGCAGCAGCGCGTCGCGCTTGCTCGCGCCCTGGTGCGACGACCGCGCGCCTTCCTCATGGACGAACCCCTCACCAATCTGGACGCGGAGCTGAGGGCGGACATGCGCACGGAGATCAAGCACCTGCAGGGGGGACTGGGGACGACGATGGTCTACGTCACCCACGACCAAGTCGAGGCGATGTCGCTCGGCCACAGAATCGCCATCCTCAACAAGGGCCGCGTCGAGCAGATCGGCACGCCGCTGGAGGTCTACGACCGTCCGGCGAGTCTTTTCTGCGCCGCATTCATCGGCTCCCCGCCGATGAACCTGATCGAGGTGGAGGTGGCCGACGGGAAGCTGCGCAGTCAGGGTGGACTGGTCCTCACGCCACCGCCAGGCCTGCCGCGCGACCGTCGCCTGGTCGCAGGCGTCCGGCCGGAGGCGCTGGAGGTCACGGAACCAGGGGCGGAGCGTTCGGCCCCGGCCCGCGTGGTCTCGGCGGAGTGGCTGGGAGACGAAATCATCTGCGTGATCGACCACGGTGGCCGGCGCGACGTACGGGTTCGGATGCCACCGACTGTCCGTTTCGCCGCTGACGCGCCGGTCGGGCTGCGGCACACCGGCGGGCCCCCGCCGGTCTACGACGTGCGCACGGAAGAGCTGGTGGCCTGATGGGAACCGTGGCAGTGCACGGGCTGTGCAAGTCCTTCGGCAAGGTCCAGGCCCTGGACGGGGTGACGCTGGACGTGCCGGACGGCTCGTTCTTCGTCGTGCTCGGGCCCTCCGGGGCAGGCAAGACGACGACCCTGCGAGCGATCGCCGGCCTTGAGAGGCTTGACGCCGGGTCGGTGCATCTGGACGGGAGGGACGCGACCGGTGACTCCCCGGCCGCACGCGACCTGGCCATGGTCTTCCAGAGCTACGCCCTCTACCCGCGACTCACGGCGTACGAGAACATCGCTTCGCCACTGCGGGCACGCCGCTGTTCTTCGAGCGAGATCGCCGCTGCCGTCGAGCAGATGTCGAGCCTGCTGCACATCGAACGCCTGCTGCAGCGTCGTCCCGCGCAGCTGTCGGGCGGTGAGATGCAGCGTGTCGCGCTGGCGCGGGCGCTGGTCCGTCGCCCGCGCGCGTTTCTCATGGACGAGCCGCTGACGAACCTCGACCTCAAGCTCCGCGTCGAGATGCGCACCGAGCTCACCCGCATCCACCGGAGTCTCGGGGGAACCTTCGTCTATGTGACCAACGACCAGGTCGAGGCCCTGTCCATGGCCGACCAGGTGGCGGTCCTCAAGGAGGGGAAGGTGCAACAGGTCGGAACGCCGACCGAGGTGTACGAGCGACCAGCCAACCAGTGGGTCGCAGGCTTCGTCGGGAGCCCGTCGATCAGCCTCCTCCCCTGCCGCGCCGAGGGGGATCGTCTGGTCGGGGCGGAAGGCTGGACGCTGCCGCGGCCCCGCTGGACCACGGCTGAGGACGGTCGTCCGCTGCTGCTGGGCCTGCGGGCAGAGGACCTGTCCATCGAGCAGCGTGGGGACGCGTCGTTGTCGGGTGAGCTCTACGGCCTTGAGCCGCTCGGTGACCGAACGGTGGTCGACGTCCGAGTGGGGACGGAGATCCTCAAGGTCAAGGCGCGACCCACCGTCACGGGTACGCCGGGCGAACGGCTGCTTGTCACGGTCGACCTGGACCGCGCGCACCTGTTCGATGCGGGCACCGGGCTGGCGCTGTCCGAGGCCGGGAGGTAACCGCGCAGGGCGGCGACGTCACCACGCGCCCGCACGTGGCAATCGAGCCTCGGCGGACCGTCACCGGTGAGCACGGCCTGACGACGCTGAAGCGGCCATGGCCCGAGAAGGCGATCGGTGGCGCGGGGCGTCGCCCTGCAGCCAGGGCCAAGGCCACGTTCGACCCGCTCGGCAACCTCGACCCCGACGAGGTCGTTTGACCCGTTCGTCAACGCGCGTGGCGCGATCGTTGAGGTCAGGCCGGACATCACCAAGAACATCACAGGAGGCGACGCAATGAGTGACCCGATGAACGTCCTGCCCCCCGAGCACCGGCGGCTCCGGATTGGCGACGCCTGGCGCGACGCCGCCAGCGGAGCCACCTTTGCCGTCGAGGATCCGGCCACTGGCAAGACCATCGCCGAGGTGTCGGACGCCGACGTCGTTGACGGGCTCGCCGCTCTGGACGCGGCGAGCAAGGCAATGGCGGAGTGGGCGGCGACACCGCCGCGAAAACGGTCGGAGTTGCTGACCGCGACGTACCGGGCACTGACCGAGCGATCCGAGGAGATCGCCCGGCTGATAACGCTCGAGATGGGCAAGCCGCTCGCCGAGGCTCGGGGAGAGGTGGCTTACGGCGCCGAGTTCTTCCGTTGGTTCGCCGAGGAGGCGGTGCGCGTCGAGGGGCGCTACAACACCGCTCCCGCTGGTGGATATCGCATCCTCACCGTGCCGAAGCCGGTCGGACCGTGCATCTTCGTGACGCCCTGGAACTTTCCGTTGGCCATGGGTGCCCGCAAGATCGCTCCTGCGCTGGCGGCGGGCTGCACGACGATCACCAAGCCGGCAGCCCAGACGCCACTCACCATGCTGTTCCTGGCCCGCATCATGGAGGAGGTCGGCGTTCCCCCGGGCGTCGTCAACGTCGTGACAACCGAGCGTGCCGGCGAGGTGGTCTCAGCACTGCTGGCCGACCGTCGGACCCGCAAGCTTTCGTTCACCGGGTCGACCGAGGTCGGGCGCGTGCTGTTACGACAGGCGGCGGACAACGTGCTGCGCACCTCCATGGAACTGGGCGGCAACGCGGCCTTGATCGTGTGTGCCGACGCGGACCTGGACGTCGCGCTCGAGGGTGCCATGGTGGCCAAGATGCGCAACATCGGGGAGTCCTGCATCGCGGCGAACCGAATCTACGTCGAGGAGCCGGTGCGCGAGGAGTTCACGGCGCGCTTCGCCCAGCGGATGGGCGCGCTCTCGGTGGGCCATGGTCTCGACGACGGCGTGGACGTCGGGGCGTTGATCGACGAGGCCTCGGTCACCAAGATCGACGAGCTCGTCGCCGACGCGGTCAATCGCGGCGCCCGTGTCTTGGTGGGCGGCGAGCGTCCGGATGGGCCGGGCCACTTCTACCCGCCTACTGTCCTGGTCGACGTGCCCGAAGACGCGCGGATACTGCGGACGGAAATCTTCGGCCCGGTGGCGCCGATCATCTCGTTCACGTCCGACGACGAGGTCATGGCGAAGGCCAACGACACCGAGCACGGCCTGGCCGGATACGTCTTCACCCGTGACCTCCAGCGGGCGCTCCGGTTCACCGAGGGGTTGGAGACGGGGATGGTCGGCATCAACCGTGGTCTGATCTCGGACCCGTCAGCTCCGTTCGGAGGCGTGAAGCAGTCCGGGATCGGCAAGGAGGGGTCGCACGAGGGCATCCTTGAGTACCTCGACGTCACCTACGCGGCGATCGACCTACCGTGACCGGTTTGCTGCTCCGGGTGCCCGCCGAGGATCACCGCGCCCTGTGCACACATGACCTGACCGGCCTCCACCCGTGGGGCGGGACCCGGGCCATGGCCGGCACGAATCCGCCGGCACCCGGGGACGCCGTCGACTCCGCCGGTGTGCGCGCCACAGACGCGGCCGCGGCGGTGGATGGGGCGATCAGCCCTTTCGGCGGTCCCAAAGGCTACGCCCTCGGGCTCATGATCGACGTGCTGGTCGCGACCTTGACTCGTACCGCCCTTGGCGACGATGTCCGCGGGACCCTCGACCCGACTGACCCGCCCACCAGGGGCGACGTCTTCATCGCGATGGACCCGAGGGCGCCCGGGCACGACCGAGTCCGGGAGCCCGGCGCGCGCCTGCGCCACCCGGAAGCCGACGCCGTCCCGGTCTCGCAGGTGAACTGGACGTCCGCCCAGCACATCACCGCCGACGTTCCAGAGAGGCACTGACATGCTTGAGACCGTCCGCGGACCACGCCAGCTGATAGTGGGCGAAGGGGTCGCGCAGAACATCCCACGAGTGGTGGCCGAGTGTGGCTCGCGAGTCCTCATCGTGACCGACCGGGTTCTTCTGGGGCAGCCGGGCGTGGCCGAGATCGTGGCCGCCGTGCGGGAGAAGGTCGAAGTCGTCGGGGTGTTTGCCGACGCCACTCCGGACGTGCCACTCGCCGATGTCGCCCTGGCCGTCTCGGTCGCCGCAGAGGTGCACGCCGACGTCATCCTCGCCATCGGGGGTGGCACGGTGATCGACCTCGCCAAAATCGTCGGCGTCATCCGGCGCCACGGTGGGACGCCGCGCGACTTCTACGGCGAGTCGAAGGTGCCGGGGCCGACGATTCCTCTCGTCGCGGTCCCGACGACGTCAGGCACCGGCTCCGAGCTCACGCCCGTCTCGGTGTTGACCGACCCGGACCGCGAGCTGAAGGTGGGGGTCTCCAGCGTCCACATCGTGCCCGACTTCGCCATCGTCGACCCCGAGCTCACCTACACCTGCCCTGCGACCGTCACTGCCCACTCCGGCATCGACGCGTTTTGTCACGCGGTGGAGAGCTACACCGCGCGACCCCGGGCCCACGGACCGCGCGACCCTGTGGAGCAGGTCTTCCTCGGCCGCAACCCGATCACCGATCACTACGCGCTCCTGGCCGCGAAGCGGATCGCCCGCAGCTTGCCCCTTGTCGTCAGGGACGGAGGCGACAAGGACGCGCGCGCGGACATGTCCTATGGATCCATGCTGGCCGGGCTCGCATTTTCCCACGCAGGCAACGCGGCTCCGCACGCCCTCCAGTACCCCATCGGCGCAGCCACCCACACACCGCACGGCCTGGGCGTCGGGCTGCTGCTGCCCTACGCGCTGGACGCGGCCAGGGATGCCATCAGCGACCGGTTGACCATCCTCGCCGGGGTGTGCGGGCTCGACGTGACCGACGCCTCGGATGCCGAGGCCGCAGATACGTTCCTCACCTGGCTCGACGGGCTCCTAGCCGACATCGGCATCCCTGCCACCTTGGCGGACATCGGCGTGGCACGCGCCGACCTCCCGCGCTTCGCGGAGATGGCCAGTGGCGTCACCCGCTTGATCCAGAACCATCCAGGCCCGACCGACACCGCCAGTCTGACCGCGATCCTCGACGCGGCCTGGATCGGGGACCGGACCCGACACGTCCTGACTCCGGAGCAGAGATAGTGACGGGCCTTTCACATGACGACGGGTTCCCTGCCCCACCCTGGGTATCGGAATTGTCGGCTACGACTTAGTACTCCAGCAGTACTTCGTGGCTTGACCTGGGGAAACGTCGAGTGGTGGGAGTGTAGCGGGCAGGATGCCGTCACGGACGGCTTCTGCCCGCTCACCCCTCGAAGGAGTGCCCACGACGGCAAAGTAGTCCCGGGCCGGGGAAGCCTCGCGTCGTGATCACCGAACAGGCAGCCGAGACCTGGGACCGCGACCTGGACCACCTTTTCACCACCATCGGGCACCACTTCAGCAGCCTCGAACCACGCCGCCGCATGCGGGACTACGTACGCGGACTGTTCGCCCCGGTGGCCCGCAAGAACAGCTGGCAGCTCGCCGAACACGTCGGCCACGCCACCCCCGACGGACTGCAGCACCTGCTCTCCCGAGCCCACTGGACCCCGACAATATCCGCGACGACCTGCAGACCTACATCGCCGAACACCTCGGCCGTCCCCACGGGGTACTGATCATCGACGACACCGGCTTCCTGAAGAAGGGCACCACCTCCGCCGGAGTTCAAAGGCAGTACTCCGGAACCGCCGGCCGGACCGAGAACTGCCGGATCGGCGTCTTCGCCGCCTACGCCAGCCCGCTGGCCGCGCTCTGGTGGACCGCGAGCTCTACCTGCCCAAGTCCTGGACCGACGACCGCGACCGCTGCCGCGGCGCCAAGGTCCCCGACCAGCGGGAGTTCGCCACCAAGAACACCCTTGCGGCAACGATCGTCCGCAGGGCGCTGGCCTCGCCGCTGCCGATCGCCTGGTCACCGCGGACGCGCTTACGGATCGGGTATGCCGCAGAACGCGGCGAGGTGGACTTGTCGCTGGTCAGCGTGGACTCTGCTACCTCCCGCGCTCACCACCACGCCGCCGGGATGGTTCTGGACGAGGAGCAGTTGAAAGCTCTGGTGGAGGCCGCCGAGTCCGAAAAGGGGGCGGGAAGAAGGGACAAGAGCCGCAAGACGAACAGGACGGAGACCCGGAACGAGCCGAGCGGCGGCGGCTGCGGCGACGCCGCCGGGCGCGTTTGAAGGCTGCTGACCTGGGTCGTTCCCAGGGTGGGCGGACCAGCAAAGTGCACTTGTCAGCCGACCGGCGCTGTCGTCCGCTGTCGTTCGTCCTCACTCCCGGCCAGGCCGGTGACAGTCCGCAGTTCGCGCGGGTCGTGGACAAGATCAAGGTCCGTGGCAGGAGGGGCCGGCCCCGCACCCGCCCGGACGCGGTCGCCGGCGACAAGGCGTACTCCTCCCGCAGCAATCGCACCTACCTGCACAAACGCAAAATCCGGGCGGTGATCCCGGAGAAGGCGGACCAAGCGGCCAACCGTAAGAAGAAGGGCTCGCGCGGAGGCCGCCCCGTCAGCCACGGGTCGTGTCCCCTGCCGTGACACGAGAAGGGACGCCATCCCGCGATGGCGGTGTTCGAGCGTCTCGGACTGGAGCGGGCCCGGGTGCTCAGAGTCTCGGTCCGCCCCCAGGGCTGATGCGTTCTCGGGTCGTGAGATGAGAGCCCCGACCTGTCTTGATCCACTCGTGGTTCCCCATGTGGTGTCCTGCTATGCCGACGCCAAGTAGGCTGCGCCAGGCGATCGGCAATCAACTTCGGGTGGGGCCTTGTCGAAGCCAGCAAGAGTGCTGTGGGAAGGGACCTACTGGGGTTTCCGCGGGGGCAACCTGAAATTTGCCGGGCCCGTGAGCCATCCGGCGCTGCTGGAGCTGAAGACCAGCCTTCTCGGCTATGTCATCGTCTCTGGCATGGAGGTGACCGGGGACGGTTTCAGGGAGGGACCGTACCTCGCATCGTTGATCGGGCCGAGGCCGAGCAGACTACTGATCCCACCGCAAGTCCACGGCTTGTGGATCAAGAGGGGTTCCTACAGAACGAACGGCATCATGCTCAAGTGCCGTGCCCGGGTTCTCCCGATCGAGGCTGCACGGCCCCTCGTGGGCGAGGTGCGAGGGTCTTCGGAGGACGTGCTTGCCCACTCCGGGGAGCGGCGGCGGGTCACCCTGGAGTGGCACGATGGGCCAGGCCGGCTGCTGTTCAGAAACCTGGACGGCACTGGCGAGCAGGTGCTCAACGCGCAGGACGGACGCTATCGCGGCAAGGTCACGCTGCCCGGACGCCCCGGCCTGGCCATCGTTGACTGTCCCGGCCGCTGGTCCATCGGCTGAGCCAGCCCCCCGCGTTCGAGAACGGCGTCAGCCCGATTGTCAGGACCGATGTGTTCTCAGCAGGTGATCTCGAGGAGCGCGGTGGCGTGCTCGGGGTGTGACCGGTAGTGGTCGGCTGCGGCAGCGATGTTGGCCCAGCCGGCCTGACGCATCAGCCCGATGGCGAGGTTGCGCAGGGTGGCCATGGCGCGGGGCGCGCTACCGGTGCGGATCTTGGAGGCATCCTCGGCGAACGTCACGTCTCGCACGTGGTGCAGGGCCTCCACGGACCAGTGGTCCTGGACGAGTTGGGCCAGGTATGAGGGGCCGGCCTGGTCGGGAGCGAGGCTGGTGACAACGTAGACGGTCTTGTGCTGGATCTTGCCTCTCTTCTTGTGGACACGGCGTCGCTTGATCTCGATGGCCTGGACCGCGTGCGGGAACAGCAGGCCGGCCTGGACCGTGCACACCTTCAGACGCCGCACCTGGCGGCGTCCGTGCCCGGCGGTGCGGGTGCGGTCCAGCAGCGGTATCTGCTTCCAGGGCAGGCGGCGAAGCTGCCGCTGCAGCTTCTTCTGGTTGCCCTTGGCCACCAAAACGTAGTGCCCGCCCGCAGCGACGATTTCCTTCGCGGTCTTGCGCTGGGTATGCATGGCATCGGCAGTCACCACCACGCCGCGCAGGTCGAGGCGGGCCAGCAACGAGGCGAAGGCCGGGATCTCGTTGCTCTTGGCCGCCACCTGGCGCTGGGCGACGACGGTCTGGGACTCGTGCAGGGCGGCGGCCAGCAGGTGCACCGTGACCTCGTCGGTGCGCGAGCCACGCACGCTCTTGCCGTCCACGGCCAATCCGACCAGGACGCCGTCCTCCCGGACTGGATCGGCAGCGTGACGGGCGAGCCAGGCGCCGACGGCGTCGTCCAGCGCGTCGCCATCGATCCGGGCCAGCAGCCGGCCGAGCGTCGAAGCGTCGGGGGTGGCGTGCTGAAGGCCGAGCTCGGCGCGAACTTCCTCGCTGGCGGTGGTGGCATACCGGGCGATCTGGGCGAGCGATCGGGCTCCACCGAGCACCGCCACGAGACACAGGGCCAGCAGCGTGCCGATGAGGTAGCGGCGTCCGCGTGCCCGGCGCGGATCGGGAACCGCGGCCAGCACCTCGGCCAGCGCGGCCAGATCACGTGGTTCGACGGACGAGCAGGGAACAGTGGCGTCCTCGCAGTGGCGCGCGAGGACGTTGATCACGGAAGATGGCACGCGGACGCGACTCCAGGTCGATCTTCGGTCTCAGCAACCTTGATCATCTGGTGTCACGTCTCTTGCTTCCACTCCGACAAGCGGCTCATCTGGCACCAAGTCCGATGAACCACCTCGTCCCGCCAGTTGAGAACGCATCAGCCCTGGGTCCGCCCCGAGCACCTGAAGGACGCGGCAGGCGCACCGCAGCAGCCCAGCCTCAACGCCGCCCGGGAGAACAGCCGGCGCCTGGACCCGGTCGTCGACCGGGTCCATGCCCGCTTCGGCCCGGGCACCGTCACCCGGGGCACGCTCGCCCACCGCCGCCACAGCGCCTGATGGCGTCTCGGCTCACTCCACGGCCGCGGGGCACGGCCCGTCACCGCCCCCCAACCGCCACGGCCGCCGAACGGGCCCGGCTGCTACGCCGGGCCGCCCTCATGGACCGCATCGCCCTGAACGACCCCCGCCCCGGCCCCCTCCCAGCAGCCGCAGAAACCGCCGGACAACTCCTCCTGCACGACCGCCGCCATCCCGACCTCGTGGCCGGCCCGCACCACCCCGACGCGACCACGCCCGCCCCCAGCCGCCGCTTCTACGTCCGCCAGGAGTAAGCCGCCTGGACGGCCGCCGGACGCCCCGGAACCTGAATCGACATCGCCCCGACCAGAAGAAGGAAACATGACCCGCAACGACATCGACACCCCGCACGCCCCCGCAGCAACCGGCCGGCACCACTCGCCTGGACTCCCACGCCCGACCGCCACACGTGAACAACGCGCCAGCCGGCAACAGGAACACTCACGCCAGGAAAAGCCGACGAACGCACCATGGCCGAACACACAGACCCACCGGCCGTTCCCGATGCCCGAACGCGGCTCCTCCCAGGTGCAGCAGCCGGCCCTCCATCCGGCCCAAACACCCCCGCACACCCCCCGAGCCGGACAGCCGGCGCACGTGGCCATGCCGGTCACAGGCGGCGAACCGCACCCCGCCACAAGCCCGTTGCCGGCCCGGCTCCGTGCGGTTGCTGCGGCGACGGGCGACGAATTCACCTGCGAGGCCCGGCCTGACGACGCCGTGGGAATCTCCCGACGGCGCAGCCGGACACCGGTGAAACCACGGTCCCAGGTGCACCGGGAGACCTCCTCCCAGGCGCCCGCCCACGAGACCGCGAGCGCGGGCACGGACACCGGCCTGCCCGGTCACCTCCCGCGGATCGCCTTCTGCGACGACGAGTGCCGGCAGTCCCTCGGTGCAGAGCCCTGCCGGGTCGTGGACATCGACCGCGTCCAGCAGCGTGACGTCCCGGCCGAGCGCGGCCGGGACGCGGAACGGGAACTCTTCGCCCCATCGGCGGACGGGCAACCGTGCCGGACGCACCCGCCCGCGGGAACACGCCGTCGTCCGCGGCCGAAGGCGTGTGCCTCCCGCGGCGTCGACCTTCCGCAAGACCCGGTCGCGAGCAGGACGCCTCTTCGAGCAGCGACCGGCGCTCTGCGCACGCCCGCGGAGCGCCGGGGCCATACCCGGGGCAGCAAGACACGATGCGCCGCGGGCGCCCCCGTTCCCACCGCCGCCTCGCAGGAACAAGCGGCACGGATCGCAGAGGCAGGCATGAAAGCCGACGCGTCCGAAGGGATGGTGTGACGATGTTCCGCAATGCGCTGGAGCCCTGGCACCTGCTGATCCTGGTCGCGGTGCTGGTCTTGATCTTCGGCTCGAAGAAACTACCCGACACCGCCCGGGCGCTGGGCAAGTCCATGCGGATCCTCAAGAGCGAGACCAAGGCCGTGCACGACGACGGCGCCTCAAACGAGCCACACCCCGAGCCCGAGCCCGAGCCCGCACCGGGACCGGGGACGCTCCCGAAGACACCGCCATCGCCCGCACCGCGCCCGCGGACAACACGACCGGCCACTGAGACCGAGTCCGGTCGTGCGCGCCCTTGGCTCATCCCCGCACGAGACGCTGCCCGAAGCCTTGCCGGCCGGCTCACCTCGCGCTGCCGGGCGCCCACACCGCTGTCTGCGAAATCGGCCGGCGTCCGGGCCGGAGCAGCGTTGCTTCCCGGCTCGAGCCCGGCGCACGACAGTGGACGGTCAAAGGACCCTGGTGAGCCGCCCGCCCTCGGGCCAGGCAGGGCAGATCAGACCACGGGAAGCGGTGCCGATCCGGACCAACTGCTCCCGTATCCGTCGCCATCTGCTCAGGTGGCGCCGCACTCCATCAGCGGCCACGATCGGGCGGGTACCGGGAGCCATCGACGGCGCTGCCCTGGACCGGGCGTCGGCGCCGATCTGGCCGACCGACGCCGCGCCACCGGGCCCGCCGTGACGTCCTCCGCCTCGGATGATCGGATCGGTTCGGAACGGTCGGGTGCGGCTGGGGCGGCAGCTGCCAGGGTTGCATCGAAAGGGAGGCCTCGTGATCTCGGCACTCAACCAGCTCGTCGATCTTGTCGAGGAGCACCTCGCGGAGGAACCTGACGTCCGCGGGCTGGCAGCGGCGCTCGGCACGACCGAGTACCACTTGCGCCGGATGTTCTCGTCGCTGGCAGGCATGCCGCTGTCGGAGTACGTACGCCGGCGGCGCATGACCGTTGCCGCCGCCGATGTCGTCCGGGGCGAGGGCGATCTGCTGAGTATCGCCGTCCGGCACGGATACGGCTCAAGTGAGGCATTCGGACGCGCGTTCCGGGCGGTCCACGGCGCCGGTCCCGGTGACGTGCGGCGTGATGGAGGCCCCTTGCACACACAACCGCAGCTCAGGTTCCGCCTGACTGTCGAAGGGAGCAACCCGATGGACACCCGCCTCATCGACCGACCCGCGTTCCGGCTCGTCGGACACGCGGCCCGGGTACCGCTCATTTACCAGGGCGTCAATCCCCACATCCAGCGGCACATCGCCGCACTGCCGCATGAGGAGCACCTGCGGCTGAAGGCCCTCGGCGACACCGAACCGGAAGGCCTGCTGCAGGTCTCCGACGACCTCGACCCCGACGGCGGGGAGGGCCGCGAACTGACCTACCTGCACGGAGTGGCCCTCGCCCACGACACGGCGGCCCCGGACGACCTCGACACCATCGAGGTGCCGGCTGGGAGGTGGGCGGTCTTCCGTACCAGCGGACCGCATCCGCAGGCCCTGCAGACGACCTGGGCGGCGACCGCGACCGAGTGGTTCCCTTCCAACCCGTGGCGGCTGCGGCCGGGTCCCTCGATCGTCGCCGTCCTCGAGCGCGCGGATGACTTCAGCACCGCGACCTGCGAACTGTGGCTGCCTGTCGAACCGGCGTGACGCACCATCGAACGCGGCCGAGGGCTTCGGTTGGCGGATGCCGCCAACCGAAGCCCTCCGTCACATCCGGCTCCGCCTGGTGCGGACCTGGACGATCCAGCGCGAGAGCCCGTCAGTGTCTGCCGAACCCGGGCTGTCCCGCGACCGCACTGGCGGTGTGCGTGCGGGAGCACCCTGTCCCGGCCCGGCCTCAGGGACGATGGGGTCATGGATCCGCTGCTGCGCCAACTACCGCCCGCCTTCTGGAGCGTTCGGTACGTGGGCTCCCGGTTTCCGGGGTCGTCGGAGGTCGCCGGCCTTCCCAGCCTTGAGGAGGGTGCGAACTGCCAGTTGTTCGCCTACGAGGTGCTTCGGCACTTCGGCCTGGCTCCGCCCGGTCTGCGTTCGAGTGAACTGTGGGCCGATACGCAGGCCACAGCTCGTGTATCGGTTGCGCAGCCGCTTGACCTGGTGTTGTTCAACGCCACCGATGATGCTTATGGCGCCCACGTAGGAGTCTGGGTGAACGAGAGACGGGTGCTGCATCTTTGTGCAGAGATAGGGCGCCCGGTGGTTTGGGAGATGACAGAGTTTGCGCAACGGCAGCGTTACCAGGTTTTGGTCGGCATCAAGCGTGTGGTCGACAGGACGGAGGACATTGTCGGCTGACTCGACAGGCCGGGGGGAGGCGTAGCGTCCTGAGGCCCCGACGGGCGGGCGTGCTGAGGGCTGCCTCGTAGCAGCCGGCCACGGGTTGAGATGATCTCGTAGTGGCTGTTGTGATCAGGGCGTCACAGCCGTCCTGCCGGCCGTGGAGTCCGCCCCGGGAGGACCGCGTCCTGCTGATCACGGCCCTGGGGGCACTTGGGATCAGGTGCGGCGGGCGGCCCAGACGGTGCGCTCGGTGCGCACCGCCAGGTCGTCGCGGCGCAGGATGCTGTGCGGGCTGGCGGTGTCGAGGAGCCGGTCGAGGGCGGTGACGTCCTCTGGGGAGAGCTCGGTGGCGGCGGCGCTGCGGATGCGTTGCAGGCCGCCGAGGGCGTAGCGGCCGACCGCTTCGCTGCGGGAGCCCTCGACCTTCACGGCGATGGTGCGTTCGCCCTCGACCGTGAAGCCGGCGGCGGTCAGCAGCGGGCCCCAATCGGCGCCGCGGTGGGGCCTTTGCTCGGCCTGGAAGCGGTCGGTCGCAGCATGGCAGCGCTCTTCCAGGCCAGGCCGGTCCTCGGGGGCACTCTCGGGCAGGAAGCGGGGGAAGCCGGCCAGTTCGACGACGGCGAACAGGCCGCCGGGGGTGAGCGCGGCGTGGACGTTGCGCAGTGCGCGATCGGGGTGGGCCATGTGGTGCATCGAGGCCGACGCCCACACCAGATCCGGTGAGCCGAGGTCGGGCCAGGCGGAGTCGTCGAGGTCGGCCTGCACGATACGCACGCGCTCCTCCAGGCCACGGGCGCATGCCTTTGCGTGAAGGTGCTGGAGGTATCCGGCGGATGTGTCCACGGCGGTGACGTGCGCGTCGGGAAAGCGGTCGAGGAGGGCAAAGGTGCCAGCGCCCGTTCCACAGCCCAGATCCACGATCTGACGCGGGCCGGTTTTCAGCGGCAGCCATGCGGTGATGGAGGCTATGTGCTCGGCGAGGACCTCGGCGTCCAGGTCGAGGATCTCCGCCAGGCCGTCTTCGTCGTGCTGCTGGTGGCGGCCGTGCTGAGCGCTGTGGTGGAGGGCGTGCGCGTGTGCTTGCTTCATGCCTCTACGGTAGGACAGTCATGCGTCTGTGGCATGACTGCTCCCTGTTTACGCAAGGAGATGGCCCGATGCGCTGCCCGACGCGCAAGATGCCGCCGTCGCGCGGCCCGCGCAGTCATCCACCGGCACCCTGAACGTCGCCGTCACTGCCCTCGTGCTGGTGGCCGCGGCGCGCGTCGCGGTCGAAGATGCCCAGGATCTCGCAGGGGCCACCTTCGGCGCCGATCGCGTGCGGCATCATGGTCGGGAACTCGGCAGCCTGGTGGGTCTCGACGCGGAGCCGGCGGTGGCCGAGCATGAGGATCGCGGTGCCGGACAAGACGACGAGCCATTCGCGCCCCGGGTGGGCACGCATGCGTGCCGGGTTCTCGGGTGGCGGATCAGTCATGCGCTGGCGCACCACACTCATACCGGGGTCCCCCTTCACCAGCCAGCGCATCGAGCCGCGGGCACCGTCGATCATCGGGCTGCTGACGACGTCGTCAGCCGCGGTCTCCACCAGTTGATCCAGCGTGGTGTCCAGAGCGCGTGCGAGAGTGACCAGCTGATCCAGCGCGAGGCGGCGCTGGCCGTTCTCGATGCGGCTCAGCGAAGACTGGCTGAGGTGGGCACGGGTGGCCAGTTCCTCCAGGGACCAGCCCTGCGCCACCCGCAAAGCGCGGATTCGTTTGCGTACGAGACTGTCCAGATCGCCGTCTTCTTGCGTCATGAGCAACATGGTATGCCCACCCCGCAAGCCGAGGGTCAGCGTCGGCTGCAGACCGAAGCCGGCAAGAACTGGCCCAGGCATTCGCGATCACATCGATCCCCACCGCCGTGATCGTGCGGGACGGCATCGCCATCTACCGCGAGCCCGGCGCACTACCGGAGGCCGACCGCGACGATCTCATCAGCCAGGCGCGCTAAGGGTGTTCCCCCGCGGCGTATGCGATGAGGCGTTCGGCCAGGTCCGTCAGGGGGCGCTGAGGATGTGGGGCAGGTGGTGTTCGACACGGTGGACGCGGCGGGTGCGGTGGCGCGCGTGTGCGGGGCGAAGCCGATGGGGTGGTCGTTGATGGCGAGGCGGTGGAAGTGCCGGGAAGGTGGTTCTTCGTAGAGGAGCGTCACCGGCACAGTGCCCGGCTGGGGCCGCTGGGGGGTACGGCTGAGCGGGACGTGATGGTGGAGCTCGTCTGCGGGGTCGGGGGCGTGAGCGCGCAGGAGGAAGGGCTTGTCGGGATGCAGGAGCTGCGGCCGAGACGTGGGGCCCGCCGAGCTCGCCTTCACAGACGACGGACACCATGGCCCCTCGCCCGGCCACCGAGCCCATGCAGGTGCCACGGGTGCGGCGGCCTGCCCGCGGCCTAGCGAACGGCGGCAAGGCGGGCGTCCACTGCGACGACACCCTCGATCCCCTGGCACAAGCCCACGACCACCGGGATCAGACGCGGTTCCGGGACGTGACCGCGCAGGGTGACAGTCCCGTCCTGGGCCTCGACCGCGACGGCGCCTTCCTCCAAACCCAGGATGCGCCCCAGGACGTCCTGCTCGATTTCGCCGCGGATCTCGATGTCGGAGCGGACGAAGATGTCGAGAAGATCGCTGCGGCTGACGATGCCGGCCAGCAGCCCGTCGTCGCCGACTACCGGCAGCTGCTTGACGTGCCGCCTGCGCAGTTCCCGAGCGGCCCGGGGGATCGTCCAATGGGCGCGGGCAGTGAAGACAGGACTGCTCATGAGCGCGCCCGCGGTCCGGGCCCGCGCCTTGTCCCAGACGCGCTCGTCGTCCCCGTCCTGCCCCTGTGGATCGGGCATGCCGGTCTCGTGCCGCAGCACGTCGGACGCGGACACCACTCCGACGGGGGCGCCGTCGTCGTCGACAACCGGAGCCGCGGCAATGTCGTTCGCGTCCAGCAGGGCCGCGACTTCCTGGAACGGCGTGTCGGTGCGGAGTGTGACGACGTCCTCGGTCATCACATCACCGACCGTGCGGCGGTGCGGCATGGCACCGGCCTCCTCCACTTCGACAGGCGACCGCGGAGAACCGGACCGGACGGACGGCGCGTGTCCGCCTCCGCCTGGCTCCTCCAAGGGCGGCCACGACCTCGTCAGCTCATCCGGACGCGACCTCACCTTCCATGACAGCACCACACCGCTCCGGCGACCAGTGACGTGCGGGCCGGCAGAGGGAGCCGGCCGGCCCACTGGGTCGGCGCCTCTCGCCGCGGTGGCGGAAGCAGCCGACCATACGGTCACACGCTGGGCTGTCGAAGATGTCTTCGGCGTACAGGCTGGGCACGACCGGTCATACGAAGTCGCGCTGGACAACGCCCAGCCCGCGTGTGCGACGACGCGGGTGCCGTCACGCGCGCCGGATGATCAGCACGGCCGCGTCGTCGATGTGGTCTACCGCAACCATGGCGTCGAGGATTCGATCAGCGGTCTCCTCGGCGTTCAACCCGTCGTGGGCGGCTTGCGCGGCCAGCGTTGCGACTCGCTCCAGCCCGGCTTCCAGCGTCAGACTCGGGCCTTCGACCACGCCGTCGGTCACCAGGATCAGCGCGGCATTCTTGTCCAGCGTGAAGGTTCCCTCGTTGTAATCGGCGTCGGGTAGGACTCCGAGCACCGGGCCGCCCGGCAACTCACGGATGCTGTGCCTGCCGTCGTCGCATGCGTACAGCAACGGCACATGTCCGGCGCTGGAGCCCGTGACCTGTCCGTCGCACGGGTCGACGTACAACATGGTGCAGCTGGCGAATCGCGCCGCGTCCATGGTGACGAGCAGTTCGTTCGTGCGCGTCAGCACGGTTGCAGGGTCAGGTTCGCAGGCGGCGATGGCACGCATCGAGGCACGCACCTGTCCCATGGCTGCGGCGGCGTTCACATCGTGCCCCTGGGCGTCGCCGATCTCGAAGGCGACCGCGCCGCAGGGCAGTACGAAGGCGTCGTACCAGTCTCCGCCTATGTCCAACCCGTCCCGGCTCGGTCGGTAACGGACAGTGACTTCCAGGCCCGGGAGGTGCTTCGGCAGCGTGGGAAGCATGGCATCTTGGAGCGCCATGGCCAACTCGACTCGCACTTCTCGAGACCTGACCCGCCTCAGTGCCTGGCCCGTAAGGTCGGCCAGAGTGATCATGAGGGCCCGCTCATCCGGGGACGAATGGTGCTCGCCCTCGTAGGTCACCGCCCAACCCCCGAGGGGCTGACCGCCGACCGAGCCGAGGGAGGTGATCGAGACGGCGTAGCCGGATTCGAGCTGGTCGAAGTACGGCACCATGACCCCGTGCGGCCAGTGGCGTATGTACTCCTCCCGGTTGCGCATGAACTGTGGCTTGCCCGTTCGGATCGCATAGGGCAGTGCGCTCGGATCCTCCAGCGACAAGCCGTGCACGGCGGCCACCGGCATCGGGATCCCGGCATCGGAGGAGACGCGCAGGCGGCCTTCGGCAACGAGCGCCAACGCGGCGCCGGTACCACCGAAGGTCGCGGCGAGGCGGGTCAGGAGGACCTGCTGTACTTCTTGCTCCGTGGCCGCGGTGATCAAGGCGGAGGAAAAGGCCGCTATCTCGTCGGCTCGCTGCCGCGCAGCACTCAGCGCGACCAACGCTTTGCGTCGGCGCGCTTCCCGCTTGGTGTCGTCGCGGATCACTCCGAAGACCCGCTGAGGGCCGCCGTACCCCAGCTGCACTCGACAGGCCTGGCAGGCCAGAAGGTGCCAGCCATCGCGCTCGGTCAGGAACCTCAATTTGATCCAGGGGGACTCGGCGGCGGTCGAACGCACGAGCCGCCGTAGAGCCCCCCGGTCATCAGGGTGAACTCGCCGGACCACACTGGACAACGATACGGATGCCTCCGGGAACAGCATTGCCAAGGCGGGTGCGCCACCCAGCCACTCCAGCTGGTGCTCCTGGGGTGAGTACATGCACACACCGAGATCGGCGGCCTTGGCCGCCAACCGGAACGGGATCACAAGACCGCCCAGGTCGTTCCCCGCGTTCAACGAGTGCACCCACACCAGCTGCTCGCCGTCCGCAGGATCCCTCGTCAGTCGCGCCTCGACCAGGCAGACCAGCCGTGCTGCGCCCGGCCCAGGGAATTCCAGCACCCGCATCACGACCGTCATCGTCGTGGCGGCGTGGGCCACGAGGCTTTCGACCGCAGTCCGCTGGCTTTCGGGCAACAGATCACCCAAGTTGCGACCCACGCACTGCTTCGCCGGCCTGTCCAGTACCTTTGCCATGGCCTCGTTGAGGCTGTGGATGGCACCGTCCAGGGTCAGGAGAGCCGAGGGGGTAGCCCTTCGGAGAAGATGGTCCGAGGCGTCCATCGGTGGCTCCCTGACACATGGCGAAACCGCTTCCTCAACCATATTCGCGCGTGCTGCTCCGTCGACTGTCGGCAACTCGGATCTCTTGATCATCCTGGCTTACCGCGGCCGCCGGCGAGATCGGCGCTGTGGGGTCCGCCGGGCCTGGTGGACGCCGGGGTCGGACGTTGATCCACTGCGGCAGGCAGGCGTCGGCGCTGTCCGAGGCGGTGATCAGTTCTGCGCGTGCGGCCAGGACGAGCTGTCTGCCGTCAGCGGGCACGGCGTCGAAGTCCTGACGCGCCGCTGCCGTCCAGTCCATCTGCCTGCGCGGGTGGGGAAGGCCGTCCGTCACTGGCCGTGGCCGGCTGCTGTTCGGCCCGCTGCTGCTCAAGATAGGCAACGGTCCAGCCTCTGCGGGTGATCGCGGCGGCCTCACCCGCGATGCGGGTGAGGCCGAGGATCTCGCCACTGCTTCCGGGCTCGCCGGCCGACCACCCCGCACCCGCCATGACCAATGGCGGGTGCGGCCAACGACGAAAGCCGCGCCGATCGGGCGGGGGCGCCCGACTTGGACGGGAACTACAGGGAGTCCAGGCCGGAGGGACGGGCCCCACGCAGACGCGGGCACTCTCGTGACGATGTCCTGGCCATCGCAGCGGATTGCGCTTCGTGGCCGGGGTACACCGCCGCGCGACGCGGGACACCGCGGTGGCATGGGCGCACTGAAACCAGGCCGGAGCGCAGGTCACAGCGTCTCCCGCAGTCCGGTCACCACCCCGTGACCAGCGGGTGCGGCGCGGTCACCGCAGCGCTTGGCGTGCGGCGACGAAGTCGCGGGCGTGTCCGGCCTCGTCCCCGGCGTCGTCGCGGAACAGGGCGGCCGCTCCGGTGTCGCCGACGGCCTGTGCCTTCCGCGCGAAGTCCGGATACATCGTCCGCGATTCGTACTGCTCACCGGTGACGGCCTTGGTGAGGTTGTCGCGCGTGGAGCGGACCAGCCCCGCCAGTGCCGCCTCACCGGTGAAGTGCTCGCGCAGTTCGACGTCGCCTGCGCCGGTGAACAGCCGTGCCAACGGCTTGTTGCCCCAGGCTTCGGCGTGCTTGGCGAACAGGGCGTATTTGGCGTGTGCCAGCGCCTCGCCGTGCATGGCGGTGTCCAGGTTCGCCTTGGTGCGGGCCGCACGGACCTGGGGCATCCCCGCGCGAACGCGCACCGGGCTGACGTCCGGCGGTTTGGGGATGCTGCCCTTGCCTGTCGTCAGCACGCGCAGCGCCGCCAGGAACCGCTGGTGGTGGCCCGCCTCGTCCTTGGCGATCTCCGCGAACAGCTCCGCAGCCTTGGTGTCGCCGTCCTCCTTGGCCTGCCGGGCGAAGCCCGGATACATCACCCGCGACTCATACGACTCGCCCTCGGCGGCAGCGCGGAGATTGGCGGCGTCGCTGCCCACCAGGCCGGTCAAGGTGGCCGCCTCCGTGAAGTGCTCCCCCAGCTCGACCGAGGCCACCCGCTGGAACAGCGAGGCCACGGCGGACAGTTTCTGGGCTCGCGCCTGCTCGGCGAAGACCGAGTACGAGGCGTTCGCGAACGCCTCACCCCCCAGGGACTTCTCCAGGTCCGCGGAAGTTCCGGCGTGCAGACCGTGCGGCATACCACCCGCTGGCGGACGGATGGCGGCGGCGGGGGTGCTGAGGCCGACGGCGAGCGCCACTGCTGCCAGGGCGCATATGCGGTGCGGGATCACACTGACCTCCTCAAGGTCTTGGAATCTCGTGCTGCGGGCATCTACGCCATGGCACCAAGGACACCCGTGTCGGGCCAGGCCGGACCGTCATCCGAGTGAACGACTGTTACTCGTCGTCACGCTTCGCCCGCTGCTCCATACGCGCCCGGTTCCCCGGGCTGACGACGCGTCCACCGGACAATGCCCGCAGCAGCAGCCATGTCGGCGCCCGGCCGGCGCTGCATGTCAAAGGAGATCCCGTGAGTGTCGGCTTGTTCAATGGCCTCCCCAGCCATCCCCTTTTCGTTCACGGCGTCGTGGTGCTGATTCCGCTGACGGCGCTGGCGCTCGTCGCCTGCACGCTCTGGCCGACCGTGGCCCGCCGGTTCAGCTGGCCGCTGCCCGTGCTCGGACTTGTCACCTTGGCGCTGGTCGTACTGACCACCGAGTCCGGTGAGTGGCTGGAGGAGCGGGTGAAGGAGACCGCGCTGGTGGAAAGGCATACCGAAATGGGTGAAGGACTGACCCCGTGGGCGATCGCCCTGTTCGTCCTCACCACCGCCGTGTGGTGGCTGGGCCGCGTCACCGCCCCGAGGGATCCCGCCAAGGGCGACACGGTCACTCCCGCCACCTCTCGCCGGGCATCCAGCGCGGTTCGGCTCGCCTCCTCGGTACCCGTACGCGTCGCGGCCGTGGTGCTCGCACTGGCCGTGACCGTCGGCGCGGTCTTCGAGGTCTACCGGATCGGCGACTCCGGTGCGAAGGCGGTCTGGCAGGGCGAATTCACCACCGGCGAGCCGGGGGCGGGTCAGTGACGCACTCACGCCGGGCCGTGGTCGTCGTCCATGCGATGGAGAGCGAACCCGCGAGCCGCAAGGACCAGTTACTGCTGACCGTCGCACCCCACCACGTCCTCGGCGGCGCCGTCCTGGCCGCGCTCGCGGTCGGCGCGGACCCCGTTCAGATGTGCCGGCCGCGCAGCGCGCCGTCCAGTACCGGCAACTGCGCGCGGCTCTGGACGAACGACACGTCCCTCGCGCGGCGCGACCTGGCCCCCGCTGGGTTGCCGCGCCCCGGGCGGGTGTGCTCGTGGCGCTTCCCCACTCGGTCTGCGGGCTGAACGACCAGTGCGGTCCCTGCCGCTTCGGGCTGCCCGCCGTGGCCGGGGACTTCGCCGCGCCGGCCGCCGGATGGCCCGACCCCGATCTGCTGCCCCGGCCGCACCGCAGGAGCGGCGTCCTCCACACCGGGGCGCCTACCGCCCGGCGTACCCCCGGAGACCTGGCGACGACCGCCTCAAGGACCCTGTGCGTCGACGACCGCACAGCCTGCACCGGGCGCGGCTTGTGCGGCGAACTCCTCCCCGAACCGACCGGCCTCGGCGCATGGGGCTCCCCCGTCATCAGGAACCGGGCCGTCCCCGACCACCTGCGCGCCCACGCCCGCCGGGCCGCCGCAGCCCGCCCCGCCCCGTCCTGGTCCTGCCGCCTCGACACCGGCCGGTGATGACGAGCACGCGCCACCACGGCCGTCCGGACCCGGAGCAGAGCCGGACGGCCCCTGCCTCCGGGACCTGCTGCCACCATGGGATGGAGAGGAACAGCCCCAACGGTCACCGCGCCGCACAGACCGAGGTGCGCCATGAACCACACCACAGCTCGACCACGCCACCTGACCGCCGCAGTCACCTCCCGGCTCGAACCCGTCCTCCTGACCGTCACCGCGGCAGCACTGACGGGTGGCGGCATCGCCTGGCTCGCTGATGCGCGCGGCCTCGCCGACCTGTTCTGGGCGCTGGGCACCGTTGCTGCCGTCGTCCCCGCGATCGGGTGGGTGCTGGCCGCGCTACGGCGTGGACACGCAGGGGTCGACCTGATCGCGGTACTCGCGCTCGGCGGCACCCTGGCTGTGGGCGAATACCTGGCCGGCGCCCTGATCGCGCTCATGCTCGCCACCGGCCGCACTCTGGAATCCGCCGCCCAGCGGCGTGCCTCCCACGACCTGCGCGCCCTGCTCGAACACGCGCCGCGCTCGGCACATCGCCGCACCGACACCGGAGTGGCCACGGTGCCCCTGGGAGAAGTCACCGTCGGCGACCTGCTTGTCGTCCGCCCCGGGGAGGTCGTGCCCGTCGACGGCCGCGTGGAAAGCGCCGCCGCCGTCCTCGACGAGTCAGTGCTCACTGGCGAGCCTCTCCAGGTCGAGCGGGTCCAGGGCGAGGCAGTGCGCAGCGGCGTGGTCAACGCGGGCGGCGCCTTCGAACTGCGCGCCACCACCACCGAACAGGACAGCACCTACGCCGGAATCGTCCGCCTGGCCCAGCAGGCCGGGGCCGAGTCCGCACCGGTCGTACGGCTGGCCGACCGCTACGCGGCCTGGTTCCTCCCGCTGTCCCTCGTCGTGGCGGGGCTGGCCTGGCTGATCAGCGGCTCTGCGGTACGCGCGGTCGCCGTCCTGGTCGTCGCCACCCCCTGCCCCCTGCTGCTGGCCGCCCCGGTCGCCATCGTGTCCGGCCTGTCCCGGGCCTCCCGCCTCGGCGTCGTCATCCGCGACGGCGGCGCACTGGAGAACCTCGGCCACGCCCGCACCCTCCTGCTCGACAAGACCGGCACCCTCACCCGCGGCCGCCCCCGCGTCCTCGACGTCACCGCCGCCCCCGGCGTGAAACCTGCAGAGGTACTGCGTCTGGCAGCCTCGGTCGACCAGTACTCGCCGCATGTCCTGGCCCAGGCCATCGTCGACACCGCCCGGGAACGCAAGTTGAAGCTGTCCGCACCGACCGACGTCAGCGAGGAACCCGGCCGCGGCGCCACCGGCATCGTGGACGGCCACCAGGTCTCCGTCGGCCGCCCCGACCCCATAGCCACACACCCCGTCTGGGCCCGGGCCGTCGACAACCGCGCCCTCCTCGACGGCGCGGCCGTCGCCTGGCTGACCCTGGACGGCCGGCCGGCCGGTGCCGTCCTGCTGCGCGACCCCCTGCGCCACGACGCCCCTCGCACCCTGCGCCACCTGCGCACGGCAGGCATCGAACGGCTGCTGATGCTCACCGGCGACCGCGCCGCACCCGCGCATGAAGTAGCCGCCGTCCTCGGCCTCGACGACGTACGCGCCGAACTCAGCCCGGCCGACAAGGTCGCCGCCGTACGCGAAGAGCGCGAGCGCGCGGTCACCGTCATGGTCGGCGACGGCGTCAACGATGCCCCCGCCCTCGCCGCGGCCGACGTCGGCGTGGCCATGGGCGCCCACGGCTCCACCGCCTCCTCCGAAGCCGCCGACATCGTCTTGACCACCGACCGGGTCGACCGCCTCGCCGACGCCGTCACCATCGCCCAACGCGCCCGCCGCATCGCGGTCCAAAGTGCCCTGGGCGGCATGCTGATGTCCCTGGCCGCGATGGCCGCGGCTGCCGTCGGCCTGCTCCCACCCGCCGCCGGCGCGCTGCTGCAGGAAGGCATCGACGTCGCCGTCATCCTCAACGCCCTGCGCGCCCTGCACGTCGGCCAGGCCGCACGACCGGCCCTCACCCCCGCCGCCGAAGCGCTCATCCACCGTTTCGCCGCCGAACACGACGACCTCCAGGACGTCCTCGACGCCGTACGCGACGCCGCCGACCGCCTCTCCGACACCCCCGGCCCCAAAGCCCTCTCAGCCGTGGAAGAGACCCACCGGTTGCTCACCGAACGACTCCTGCCCCACGAATACGCCGAAGAACACCAGCTCTACCCCGCCCTCGCCCCCACCCTCGGCGGCCCCGAAGCCACCGCCACCATGAGCCGCGCCCACACCGAGATCGAACGCCTCTCCCGCCGCATCGCCACCCACCTTCAACTGGCCCACCCCGACGGCAGCCTGGCCCCCGAACAACTCGACGACCTGCGCTCCTGCCTCTACGGCCTCAACACCGTCCTGCGCCTGCACTTCACACAGGAAGAAGAGAACTACTTCTCCCTCGCACCCTGAAACCGCAGACCACCTGTACCGATCCCCGCCCGGCGCTCCCCCACCACCGCCATCCTGTCCGTGGGTCCGAAGGAGCGGTTCCGGCAAAACAGAGCCATCATCTCTCGCCGCCCCGGCCGGCCGCCGTGGCTCGTCAGTCGGGTGGCGGCGGCATCAGACCCTCGGCCAGGGGCATGTGACATGGGCATGCAAAGTTAGAGCCTGCCTACCCGCGAGGCCTTGGGCCGGCAGCCCGCATGGCGCGACATCCGGGCTCGCAACCGGTTGGTCTCGACGAGCACCCGGTCCGCATTGCGGATCCCATTCCGCCGGAGCAGGCGTTCACCGAGGCAGTTCACCGTGCAGGAGGCGTGCCACAAGCTCACCCGGACTCCACCTGGGCCTGGACGGGATACGAACCGCGCGCAGGAGGAGAGCCCGGTCAGGTGCATCTGTGCAGTACACAGGGCACGCGCGCGAGGTGCCGACAGGCGCGTCGGTAACATCCGCTAAGATATCGACGCTCGCGTCGTCAAGTTTGAGCAAAGGGCCATGTGCGTCCTGGCGCCGCTCCCCGTCACCCTCGTCGCTCGGAGATCCCGTGTTCCTTGCCCTACGCGATCTGCGCTTCGCCCGCGGTCGCTTCGCCCTGATGGGTGCGGTGGTCGCACTCATCGCCGTACTCGGCGTCCTGCTGTCCGGACTCGCCTCCGGTCTGGCGGATGCCGGTATATCCGGTCTGCACGCGCTGCCCATAACCCATATGGCCTTCGACGAGAAGGCGACCAGTGAGCAGTTCTCGCGCTCGACCGTGGAGCAGGAGGACTGGCAGGCATGGTCCAAGGCCCCGGGTGTGAAGCGGGCGGAGCCGTTCGGGAACACCCTGGCCAACGCCCAGGTGACCCAGGGCGCCAAGAAGGGCGAGCAGGTCAACCTCGCCGTCTTTGGCATGGCGCCGGACTCGCCTCTGGCCCCCAGCCCCACCAGGGGCGAGAGCCTGGAGCAGGGCGGTGCGGGCATCGTCATCACCCGGGAGATCGCCGACCTGGGTGTGGAGATCGGGGACGTCCTTACTGCGGACAGGAGCGAGGTGCGACTGAAGGTCGTCGGCCTGGTCGACAGGACCATCTCCTACGGCCACATCGGCGTCGCCTACGCCAACCTCGACACCTGGCGGCACCTGCACTACGGCCTGCCGGGTGACCTGCCCGAGGCCGCACGCCGACAAGCCACAGCCGTCGCCCTGACCTTGGAGGTCGGCACCGACGTCTCCGCCGTGGAGAAGGCGACCGCCACCCGCGCCAAGACCAAGGAGGCCACCTTCGACGCGTCCCCCGGCTACGCGGCCGAGTCGAGCACCATGGCCCTGATCAAGGGCTTCCTGTACGCCATCTCCGCCCTGGTCGTCGGCGCGTTCTTCACCGTCTGGACAGTACAGCGCAAGGCCGAGATCGCCCTGCTGAAGGCGCTCGGCGCCCCCACCGGATACATCCTGCGCGACGCGCTCGCCCAGGTCGTCGCCGTGCTCGTCGGCGCCACGGTGATCGGCACCGCCGTCGGCCTGGCCCTGGGGAGCGCGATGATCGGCAAGGCCCCCTTCTCCCTCTCCGCCCCGGCCATCGCCACCTCCTCCGGCCTCCTCATCGGCCTGGGAACCGTGGGCGCCGTCGTCGCCGTCCGCCGCATCACCGCCGTCGACCCCCTGACCGCTCTGGGAGCCACCCGATGACCACGCCCTCCACCGGCCACCGAACCGCCGCGGACGCCGCGGGCTCCGGTGGACTGCGACTGGACGACGTCACCCTCACCCTGGGCGACGGCGACACCGCCGTCACCGCCCTCGACCACGTCGGCCTGAGCGTCGCGCCCGGGGAGTTCGTCGCCGTCGTCGGCCCCTCGGGATCCGGCAAGTCCAGCCTCCTCGCCGTCGCAGGCGGCCTCCAGCGGCCCACCTCGGGCACCGTCCACATCGCCGGCACGGAGCTGACCGCCCTGTCGGACAAGCAGCGCACCGCGGCCCGCCGTCACCACATCGGCTTCGTCTTCCAGCAGTCGAACCTGCTGGCCTCCCTGACCGTCCGGGAACAACTCCTGCTGCCCCTGCACATCGACGGACACCTCGACGCCGCAGCCCGGACCAGGGCCGACGAACTCATCAAGGCGGTCGGCCTCACCCACCGCGCCGGCGCCCGCCCGCACCAGCTGTCCGGAGGCGAACGTCAGCGCGCGGGCCTGGCCCGGGCCCTGATGACCTCCCCCGCCCTCCTGCTCGTGGACGAGCCCACCTCCGCGCTGGACCGGGTACGTTCGGCGGAGGCGGTACGGCTGATCGCCGAGCAGACCCATGCGCGCGGCACAGCCACGGTCATGGTCACCCACGACACGGCGATAATGGACAGTGCCGACCGGGTGCACGAGATGGTCGACGGCCGCCTCTCCTGACCGGGGGCCGCAGGCCGGCATCTCCCTCCCGGCCCGTCCGCCACCCAGGAGCCTGCGCCGCATGCCGAAGATCAACGCCTCCACCGTCGCCGAACACCGCGCCCAGCAACGCGAGGCGCTGATCGGGGCAGCGATCGACATCCTGGTGAACGAGGGCGCCACCGCCGTCACACCCACGGCGGTCGGCGCCCGTGCCGGTCTGGCCCGCTCCAGCGTCTACCAGTACTTCAACTCCTCGGCAGCCCTGCTGGCCACCGTCACGGAAGAGGCATTCCGGCGCTCCAACCAGGCACTCACCAACGCCATGGCCGCCGCAAACGGCCCGCTGGAACGCGTCGAGGCGTTCTTCAGGGAAAGCCTCCGCCTCGGCGCCGAAGGCGCACACCGGCCTGCCGCCGCCCTCATGAGCGCCGGCCTCCATCCCGCCTGCCAGGAACGGCTGATGGAACTCCACCTGGAACAGGTCGAACCCTTCCGCGCCGCCGTGAGGGAAATCGGCGTCCCCGACCCCGCGCTCACGGCGGACCTGATCGCCGGGATGCTGCACACAGCCCTTGCCGCCGCCGACCGCGGCACCCCGCTCGACACGGTCACGGAACGCACTCTCGCACTCGTGCGCCGCTGCCTCACTACGGGCGGACAGCATGAACCACGAGGCGATGGAAGGTGACTGACATCCGGTCAGGACCTGCCTCGCGGAACGCCGGGGCGGCCAAAGCCGGGCTGGAAGTGACACCCGATCAAGGCGTTGCGGAAGAACGAAAGAACCGTCCGAAGTGTGAAGCCTCGGCCGGCAGCCCGTGCCGCACCCGCGGCGGGAAGGCCGCGGCGAAGTACCACTCACCCGGCGCGCCACCGCGGTGGCGGTGTTCCGGCAGTGCTGCGCGGATGTCTGTGACGCGGCACGCCCGCGTCAAGGACGGGAGTCAGCCGCTCTGCCTGATCGGCGATTCCGGCACAGGCAAGTCCCACATGCTCATCGCCCGTCCGCTACACCCTTGCGACGAAGCTGGTGAACGAGCTGGTCGAGGCCGCAGGGACCAGCCAAGCCTCACGACATGCTTCGCTCCTGGAGTGCGAACGACGCTCGTTCTTGCCACGTCGTGCCGTCGTGCACGATGAGTTCAACCGACGAGGCGGCACCGCCGTCATTTTCCGTGACATCCCGAGTACAGATGATCACTGAACGCTGTCAGAACCCATGGACAACCGCTGTCGCCTGAAGTGAACGAAGCCACGCCGGGCTGGGCCGGGAGGCTGCGGTAGAAGTGGTCCGCGATCACCGAGGGGGCGATCAGCAACTTCCCCGTCACGGGCCGGTCTTGAGGATGTGCCCGGCGGGGCTGCGGGTGTGGAGCCGGCCGGGCAGGGGGGTCAGCGCCCCCACGGCAAGGAGTACGGCCGGGCCGCGGTCGCGAGCCGGCTGACCGGGGGTACCACCACGACCGCGCCGAACACTTCCGAGAGCGCCCGCCCATGTCGCAGGTCGCGTGCGCCGCGGGCATCCGGACGTAGCCGCGATCGTCCGATTCGGCGCGCTGCCGCACCGGAAAGCCGCAAAAAAGCAAATATCATACATATATCATCTACACTATAGACGATAGCATACGTCTGCAGCAACTAAGGTGGTCGCTGTGACTTCACAGCGCAGCACCAGAGCAGAGGGCCCGGAAAGCGGGCCTGACATGGAGGATGACTTCGGCTTTGCCCTCGGTGTGGTCTTTCGCGCCTACGCGAAGGTCGTCGAGGCGGCCGTCGCCGAGATCCCCGGGGGTCCCCGCGGCTACTTCACACTCATGGCTGCCATCCAGGGCCACGCCAACAGCCAGCGGGCCTTGGCCAAGCGACTGGGAATCGACCGCACGATCATGACGTATCTCCTGGACGACCTGGAACGCGCCGACCTGGTGGAACGCAAGCCGGACCCCGCCGACCGCAGGAGTCGGCACATCGTCGCCACCGAGCACGGAAGACAGCGCTGGGAGCAACTCAGCGGCCCGGTCGGCCTGGCCGAGCAGCAACTCCTGGACATTTTGCCCGAGAAGTCGCGGGCCACCTTCCGCACCTTGCTGCGCACCCTCGCCCACCACGTAAGCCCGGACAACCCCATGGCGATCGCCTCCCAAAAGCCCGACCGGCCACCCGCTGGTCGCTCGGGCCGGCGATCCACCACCTGACCTCGCGGCTATGACTCGCACAGTTCGCCAGGCTGGAAGGCAACATCGGCGTGAGTCATCTCCTGGAGCAATCCCTGGAGCGGTGTGCTACCGGGACACGGCCGCCGACCGGTCCCTGGCCGCAGTACGGCAGGGCCGGGGCGCGGCACGTCCCGGCCCTGTTCTCGTCACTCCGCGTGCTGGAGTTCTGCGGTCTCCGCGCTCCCGGCCGCGACCTTCGACTGGCTCCTCGGATTGCCGGCGTTGACGGCGAAGAACGCGACCAGAGCCGCGGCAGCGAGGAATCCCGTGCCCCACCAGTAGGCCATGGAGTAGCCGTGCACCAGCGACAGGTTGGTGAGGGATGCGGAGCCGTGGTGGGAGGCGACGTATCCGGTGGTGGCGCTTGCGGCGATGGTGTTCAACAGCGCGGTGCCGATGGAGCCGCCCATCTGCTGAGCGGTGCTGGTCATTGCGGAAGCGACTCCGACATCGCGAGGCTCGACACCGTGGGCTCCCAGGCTGAATGCGGGCATGAACGCCGTGCCGATTCCGACACCCACCACGATCTCGGCAACCGCGATGAAGCCGAACGAGGAATCGACGTCGAGCAAGGCGAGCAGCAGCACACCGGCGCCGGACACCGCGTAGCCGACACCCATCAGCAGGCCGGGCCGCACCCGGTGCGAGAGGCGGGCACCGATCTGCGTGGAGCCGATGGCCTGCGCGGCGGCCATCGGGATGAAGGCCGCACCGCTCTGCACCGGTGAGTATCCCTTCACCAACTGGAAGTAGTAGCTGAGGAAGAGGAACATCCCGAACATGGACATGACGGACAAAGCCAGGGAAAGATAGGAGCCCGCCCGGTTGCGTTCCGTAAGGACGCGCAGCGGCAGCAGCGGCGACTTCACCTTGGCCTCCAGCACGACGAAGGCCGCCAGCAGGAGGATGGACAGGACGAACATGCTGATGGTCACACCGGCGTCCCAGCCGTCGCTCTCCGCTTTGGCGAAGCCGAACACCAGGGCGACGGCACCTCCGCTGGCGAGGATGGCCCCCGGGACGTCCAGACGTCCGCGGCCCGCGTGCGCGCCGGCGTCACGGACGACGGCCAGGACGCCGGTGATGCCGATGGCAGCGATGGGAAGGTTGATGTAGAACCCCCAGCGCCAGTCGGTGTACTCGGTGAACACTCCACCGAGCAGCAGGCCGAGGGCGCCGCCCGCGGTGGCGATGGCGCCGTAGATGCCGAAGGCCTTGGCACGCTCTTTGACATCGGTGAACGCCAGCGAGATCAGCGCCAGGGCGGCGGGAGCGAGGAGCGCGCCGAAGACGCCCTGGAGGGCGCGGGCAGTCAGGAGCGTGGACAGGTTCTGCGCCGCGCCGCCTATGCCGGAGGCCAGGGCGAAGCCGACCAGTCCGATCACGAACACCCTCTTGCGGCCCCAGAGGTCGCCCAGGCGCCCGCCCAGAATGAGCAGGCCTCCAAAAGCCAAGCCGTAGGCGGTGATGACCCATTGCCGACCGCCGTCGGTGAAGTGGAGGTCATGCTGAGCAGACGGCAGAGCGATGTTCATGATCGCCCCGTCGAGGAAGACCATCAGCTGGGCTATGGCGATGAACAGCAGGGCCAACCAGCGCCGGGGGTCGGGATGGTGGACGTCTTGGGACATGACTGGCATTCCTTGAAGGTGTCGGTTGCCGGCCAGGCCTTTGCAGCCGGGCCGCGTGAATGGAAGGTCTGCGCCTTCCCGGGGGTGCAGGCGCGCTCGACGGCGTCGGTCAGGCGCGGAGATGGCATGACGTCGGGCGCCATGCGAGTTCCGGCGGCCCGGGTCCGGGGCGAGCCGGGAGGGCAAGCGGGCGTCGTTGCCGCCCATGGGGTGACGGAGTTCGGTGGGCGCGTCGTGACCCACGCACGACTCCGGTTCCCGGAGGAAGCGGACAACGGTGTCCGCGCCTCACGCGGCGGCCAGGCGGCAATGGGCGGCAATGGGCGGCAATGGGCGGCTTGCATCCAAGGCTCTTCGGGCATGGGGCCCAGTCATGATTCCTCCGCCGAACCGGCCATCCCACATCCATTTTAATACGAACGATCGTTAAATTAAGTACGCATGCACATACCCAGCTCGTGTGGCGACATGACGTCGGAACCCGCCGCTGCGGAGTCAGCGAAGGCAGTTCAGGGCGACCTCCGCGGCCCGCGTCAGCGCGGCCCGATCCGGATTTATGGCCCCCATGACCCGCAGGCCCTGGAAGGCCATGGCGAGGAATCCAGCGAGGTCTGCGGCGCTCTGGCCAGCCGGGATCTCGCCCCGTCCTTGCGCCTCGGCAATGACCTCGAAGAGTGTGAGCTCCAGCAGCTGCGTCGTTGCGCGAAGCCGCTCGGCCACCTGCGCATCGCTGTGCGCACGCTCCATCGCCGCCCCAACAATCAGGCACGACGCCTGGCCGGGGCCGCAGGTCACTTCGTCGATCACCGCCGCGAAAGCCGCACGGATCGTCTCGCGCGCATCACCGCCGGCACGCAGCATCTCGATGAACGGCAGTGCGTAGCGCCGCCGGTACAAGTCCAGTGCGGCCAGGTAGAGACCTTCCTTGCTGCCGAAGGCCGCATAGATCGATCCACTGCCGATCTCCATGGCGTTCGCCAGGTCACGCACGGACGTGCCACCGTACCCGGTGCGCCGGAACGCCTGCATGGCCGCCGTGACGGCGGCCTCGGTGTCGAACTCGCGAGTACGTGCCATACACCCGACCGTACCTATTGATGGAACGATCGGCAAATAACCGTGAGGCCCTGCGGAGCCGCCGGTCAAAGCCGGCTGCTACGTGCGGCGGCACGGCGTCACGGCGGGAGTTACCGGTCCTGGATCCTGCAAACGAGGTGCGACAGCAACCGGCGGTCGCCCCAGCACGGGGTCCGGACGCGCCCACAGCAGGTCGTCGGGGCATGTGGGAGCGCCGGTACCCGTGGCCCTCATTCCAACCGTCGCCGACAACGGTGCCCCGGCCGTTCGCAGGTACCGGCGGCACTCAGCCCCGGCACGAGGTGGAGACCGAGAAGGCCGGCGTTCGACAGACGTCACATGGTTGAGTTCCGGCTGTCGGGTTCGGCGGCGGTCATGCCGTATGCGTCCGCGATGAGGCCGAATGACCGCAGGCGCGTCTGCAATCCGTGGACGTAGCTGGTGATGAGCAGTTCGTCGGCCTGCGTGCGTTCCACCAGCCGGTCGAGGCCCTCCCGTACGACGTCCGGGGTGCCGTACTCCACGGTTGCCGTCCCGTTCCTCACGAATTCCTTTTCCGAGGGACCGAAAACTGGTTCCGTGCTTCCTGCGGAGTGGGCATGAGGGCCTTGTGGCCACGCTGGGTAGGCATCATGGATATGACACCGGTGAGGACCTGAGCATAGGCCTCGCTCTCGTCCCCGGCAGCCAGCGCCTGCACGGTCACCATGGCGTAGGGCCGGTCCAGGACCGCCGAGGGCCGGACCGCAGGGAAGTGGGGCGCCTCCCGTCACGAGAATCTGTGTCGTTCGCCCAAGTATAATCTTTATCGTTCGTTCAAACAGGACGTATGCTGCACCCATGGGGTGCGTCAGAGACATCGAAAGGTTGCCCCACGCAGTGCTCACTGAGGCGGCGGACGAGACCGTACGCGACCGCCGCGGGCAGCCCTGGCTGATCGTCGGCACCGAATGGATCCGGCTCGGCCTGGACGAAGCGCCATTCCCACTCCCCCGACTTCACCGCTGCCATACACGCCACCGCCTGATGAACGCCATCGAGAGCGCCTCGGCCGAACGGACAGTACACATCTTCGGCTGATCCGGCCGGACGCCCCGGCCGGGCACGACACCACCCCGCTGCACATACGCAACTCCGGCCCGTATCAAGAGGAAAAAGATGAAAACAGTTGGAGTATCCGAATTCGGAGGGCCGGAAGCGCTGCGCGTTTTCGAGGTGCCCGAGCCTCATGCCGGTCCCGGGCAGGTACGCATCCGGGTCCACGCCGCCACGGTGAACCCCGGTGACCGCTACCTGCGTATGGGGGCGCTCGGCCCCACATCCCCCGCACCCCCGTATGTCCCTGGCATGGAAGCAGCCGGGGTGCTGGACGAGATCGGCACCGGGACGGAGACCGATCTGCGCCTGGGGGACCGGGTGATGGCGATGGCCGACCCGACCAGTGCCCTGGGCGGCGCCTACGCGCAGTACGTCGTCCTGCCCTCGGAGCAGGTCGCCCGCGCGCCCCCAGGGCACGACCCACGCCGAGGCGGCAACCCTGCCCATGAACGGGCTGACCGCGCGGCTCGCTGTCGACCTGACCGGGCTCTCACCAGGGCAGACACTCGCGGTCACCGGCGCGGCGGGAGCCGTCGGCGGCTACGTGACCCAGATGGCCAAAGCGGGCGGACTCATCGTCGTCGCGGACGCCTCGCCGGCCGATGAGGAGCCCGTGCGCTCGTTCGGTGCCGACATCGTCGTACCCCGGGGTGGCGATGTTGCTCGGCACATCCTGCGGGCCGTGCCGGCGGGAGTGGCAGGGCTGATCGACGCAGCGGTCATCGGTTCGGCGGCGGTGGCCCCGGCGGTCCATGACGGCGGCGTCATCGTCACCGTCCTCGGCGAAGGACCCCGCGCCCTCAGCCCCGACGTGATACGGCAGCGGTCTCTGCGCGTGCGCATGGCCTTCGTCCCCGACTACCTGGGCGACCGCAGCCGGCTCGACGACCTGCGTGAACAGACCGAAGCCGGCAAGCTGACCCTGCGCGTGGCTCGCACCTTCGCTCCCGAACATGCCTCCGAGGCCCACCGTCTGTTGGAGGCGGGCGGCGTACGGGGTCGCCTCGTCCTGGAGTTCTGAACCGCCCCGCCTGCGTTCGCGGAGGCGGCGCAGGGGAACTCACCGCGGAGGCGGCCGGCCGCGGCACCGGATCCGTGGCCCCTCGCGTCGCGAACCGCCCGCTCGGGGGGACGGGCCCGCTCAGCGCGACGCGTGGAACGCGCCGCGCTGAGTTCCGGCCGCGGAAGCGGAACCCGCCCGGTGCGGATCAGGTGTCACTTCCCGGCCACAAAGGCGCGGGTGGGGAACACCGTTCCGGTGAAGTGAGGGCCGATGGTCACGGTGCCGGGCCGGGAGAGTTCCCCGACGAGCGCGTGCCGGGAGGCGACCGCGGCCTGGGGGTCGAGGTCGCCGGTCCAGCACATGTCCGGGTGCAGGACCTCGGCCGCCGTGTGCACGGCGTCGCCAACGACGATCGCGCGTTGAGTGCCCTCCCCGGACAGGACGAAGCTCACATGTCCCGGGGTGTGCCCGGGTGTGAGAAGGGCCTCGATTCCCTGGTGCGGCTGGTCGCCGGTGCGCAGGTCGTGGCGGCGTGAGCCGATGACGCTGTACTGCCGCGGGGTCGGTGCGGTCAGACGTGCCATGTTGGCGGGCTGACCCCAGAAGTCGAATTCGCCGACGCCGACGAAATACTCGGCGTTGGGGAACGTGGGTTCGGTGGAGACGTCGTCGGGGGTGATCCAGCCGACGTGGTCGGCGTGAAGGTGGGACAGGAGGATCGCGTCGATGTCGTCCGGCCGCAGGTTGGTCTCCGCGAGACTGTCCAGTAGTTGCCCGCCCGCCATCACGCCGACGGCCAGGGCGGGGTCCGGGGACGGTATGGGGATGACACGCGGCCCGATTCCGGTGTCGATGAGTATGCGTGCGGCAGGTGTCTCGACGAGAAGGGCGCCGACACTGAGCAGCAGCATGCCGTCCTCGTCGAGCAGCTTCAGCTCGGGATCCCGCGCGAGGTGCACATGTTCCGGGTAGGCCTGCAGAGGATGGGCGCGGATGATGCCGTCGGGAAGGTAGCGGACATTCAGGTCCCCCAGACGCATGGCTTCGCCGGGTGCGGGTGTCGCGGTCATGTTCTTTCTCCTGAAAAGGCTTGTACGGGGCGCCGGCGACCGGTCACTCCGCTCACCACGGCGACGAGCAGCCAGATGATCACTCCGGCGAGAGCCGCCACGACATAGCCGCCGTCGTCGGGGTAGGGCGATCCATGCGGTGTGCGGGATTCCAGGACGACGGCGGTCAGCACGCTGCCGACGCCGTAACCGACATAGCGGAATACCTGGTTGAAGCCGAGTGCGCTGCCGCGTTGATCGCTGCCGGTGTTCTCCACGATGAGCCCCGGTGCGGTGGAGAAGATGATGCCGATTCCGATGCCCGCCACGAGCATCGCGGCCACCAGACCCGGCAGGCGGTGCCGCCAGAGGGCGAACAACGCCATCGCGGCCATCATCACGACACCGGCCAGCGGCAGCGTCCAGCGTGCCGGGAGCCACCTGCCCAGTCGGCGGGTGATCCATCCGGCGGCGAGACTCCCCAGCGCCTGCGGAAGCATGAGAAGACCGGCGACCACGGCGGACTTGTCGAGCCCTCCGGTCGTCGCCGGGGCCTGAATCATGCGGGTGCTCACGGACAGCAGCAGGTACATCCCGATCCCGGCCAGCAGCACGGTGACATGGGCGCTGAGCACCGGACGCACCCGCAGCTGCCGGAGGTCGACCAGCGGGTGTTCCGTACGCGTCTCAAACCAGGCCCAGGCCGCGCCCACGAGCAGCGCCGTAACGCCGGCTGTCACGGTGGCGGGCGACGTCCAGCCCCAGTTCCCGCCTTCGGAGGCGGCCAGGATCAAAGCCGTGACCGGTAGGGCGAACAGGACGGCGCCAGGCACGTCGATCGCTGACGCGGGGCGGTCACGGGGGGCGGGGACGACGGCCGGCGCGGCGAGCAGGGCCGCCACGGTGACCGCGGCACCGAACCAGTAGGCGCCGGAAATGCCCGCACCCTGGGCGAGAACCCCGGTGAGGGGGTAACCGAGCCCGACACCCGCCGCGTTGACGATCGAGAGGATCGCGACGGCGCGCTTTCGCCGATCGGGATCGCCGGAGAAGGTGTCGCCGGCGACCGCGATGGTCATCGGTGCCAGGCCCTGCCCGGCTCCCTGCAGGGCGCGGCCGATCAGGAGCACAGGGAAATTCGAGGTTCCCAGGGCGGCGACGACCGAGCCGATCGCCACGAGCGTGAGTGCCACCAGAACCGCGATGCGCCGGTGACGGGTGTCACTGAGCCTGCCCATCACGGGGGTGATCGCCACCGCGACGAGGACGGTGATGGTGAGGGTCCACTGAGCCGTCGCCAGGGACACCTGCGTGGACTGGGCGATGGCCGGCATGAGCGGGGCGCCCAGGCTGCTGACCAGGGCGCCCACGAGGGTGATCAGAAGAAGACCGGCGACCCGCCCCCGGTCCCCCCGCGCAGGGGAGACCGGGGCGGTGTGTCTCACGGTGGGGATGGGATTCACCGCTACCTCAGGCCCAGTCGAATTCGATGACGGGCTTGATCTCGCTCCACGTACGCATCCGCTCGAACGCCGTGTTGATCTCGTCGAGCCGGTACCGGTTCGAGAGCAGGGCGTCCCAGGCGAAGCGGTCCGCGTGGGTGCGGAGGAAGTCCAGGGCCTTCCAGTAGTGGTCGACGCCGGCGGATCGGGACCCGATCAGCGTCGCCTGCTTGTGCATGATCACACTGGGGTTGAACGGCATGTCGCGCTGATGGGCCTGGCCGACGATGAGGTAGCGGCCACCGGGCCGGAGCATGTCGATGCCCTCGGAGAAGGCCGACGGGACGCCGGACATCTCCAGCACGACCTCGGCGCCCAGGCCGTCGGTCAGGTCCTTCACGAACGCTGCGCGCTCCGCGGGGGAGGTGACCTCGGCGACATCGACGCATACGTCGGCGCCCCACTGGGCGGCGACCTCGAGTCGCTCGGCGGGACCGCCGATCACGATGACCCGGCCCGCACCCTCGGCGACCGCCTTGGCCACGGCGAACAGTCCGACCGGTCCGGCGCCCTGCACCACGACCGTGTCGGTCGCGGCTATTCGGCCCAGCCGTTCGAAGCCGTGCATCACCGTGCGCAGCGAGCACGCCGCGGCGGAGGCCACCGCGTCCGGGACATCGTCCGGGACGCGGACCCTGCCCGCGGTCGGGTACACGTACCCGAATTCGGAGAAACCGCCGTGCAGGAACGGGTAGGTGTGAGCGCTCTCGGTCATGTAACGGCGCCGGTTCTCGCACAGGCTCGGCTCGCCGTCGATGACGCAGGCGCGGCAGCGGCCGCACATGCCGTGGGTCCAGACGATCCGATCGCCCTCCGCGAGCGGCTGGCCGAGCGAGTCGGTGCGCGGACCGTCGCCGAAGGCCGCGATCCGTCCCACCATCTCATGCCCGAGAATCAGGGGAAGTGTGCCGCCGACCTCGCCTGCGGAGCCGTCTGCGACATGGATGTCGGTGCCGCACAGCGTCGCGGCGGTCATGCGGACCAGCAGCGCGTCCCGCTCGATGACCGCGGGGATCTCCACGTCCAGTACCTGTAGTGCTTCGCCGGTGGCGGTCAGTGCGGCCGCGCGGCTGGTCGCCGGGATCTCGGCGGTCACGCGTCACCCCGCTCCGCTGTGGCGTCCTTGCGGGCACGGGCCACCATGCGGGCCGCTTCGACCAGACCCGCGGCGCCGGCGAGGCCGCGTTCCAGTACCTCGGAGGGGTCACCGCCGCCTGCGCGCACGGCGTCGGCGAAGTGGTGCATGTCCTTGTGCATGAGCGTGTGGACGTGTTCGGCCAGTTCCGGCGTGATGTCGCCGCCGAGGGCGCGGAGCGCCGCGCTGCCGCCACTGCTGGCGGAGACCACGTCGATGAGGGCCGGAATGTCCAGACCGGCCTGGGCGGCCAGACCGAGGACGTCCTCGGCGTTCTTCATGTTGGTGATGGTCAGCGCGTTGTTGAACAGCTTGGTGAACTGCCCAGCGCCGGCCGGCCCCATCAGCTTGACCGTGTCACTGAACGTGGCGAACACCGGCAGGGCCGCCTCGAAGGCGTCCCGGGACCCGCCGGTGAAGGTGGTCAGGGTGCGGGCGCGGGCGCCGGGGCTGCCGCCGCTCACGGGCGCGTCGAGGTAGACCCCTCCGGCCCGGGCGACGTGTTCGGCGATGCGTACGGCCTCGGTGGGGTCGCCGGTGCCGTGGTTGACGATGATCGTCCCCGGAGCGACAGCGGCCAGCAGGCCCTGGCCGTCCAGGACGTCCCAGAGGTCGGCGTCGTCGCGCAGGCACAACCCGATCATCTGGACGGACGCCCCGAGTTCGGCCACGGTGCCGTGAACGGTGTGCGGGACCTTCTCCACCGCGGACAGCGAGGCGGGGCGCCGGGCCCAGACGTGCAGCTCGAAGCCGTGCTCGCCGATGGCTTCCGCCATGGGGCCGCCCTGGTCACCGAGACCGATGAAGCCGATCTTCTCGATTGTCACCTTCATTGCGCATTTCTTTCGTCGGAGCGGATGAGAGACGGGGCTGGACTTCCGCGCTCAGCGGACGATGTCGCTGGCGAACTCCCACAGACGCTCGGCGTTCGCCGGGTCGATCGCGTAGCGCGCCACGCCGGGAACGCCGAGCTGCGTGGGACGGGCGTCCACCACCGGCGCCTGGTTGACATCCTCGAAGTAGCGACCGCCGATCCCCTCGACCAGGGGCGACGCCGCGAGGAACACGGTGGTCGCGGCGCCCTGCTCGACCGTCTTGCGGTAAGGCTCCGGCGTCCGCAGGCCGCCGGTGTGGCGCTGCAGGTTGGTCGCGATCGCACCGGGGTGCAGGGCGTTGGCCGTGATGCCCTCATCGGCCCAGCGGCGCTGCGCCTCGACGGCCAGGAGAACCTCCGCGGTCTTGGACTGACCGTAGGCCGCAAGTGCGTCGTACGGACGGAAGCGGAAGTCGATGTCGTCGAAGACGACCGGGGAGAACAGGTGGCCGCCGGAGGACACCGAGACAAGGCGCGCACCGTCAGCGTCGGCGAGCGCGCGGTGCAGCCCCAGGGTCAGGGCGAAGTGCCCCAGGTAGTTGGTGGCGAACTGCTGTTCGTGGCCGGCGATGCCGCGCTCGAGCTCCGGCGGCATCATGATCCCGGCGTTGTTGATCAGGACATGCAGCGGGCCCTGCCAGGCGGCGGTGAACGCACGGACCGATTCCAGATCGGACACATCCAGGCGGGCGACGTGGATCGCGTCGTTTCCGGTGGCCTTGCGCAGGTCCGCCGCGGCTTGCTCGCCGGCCTCGGGACGGCGCACGGCGAGCGTGACCTCGGCGCCGCCGGCCGCCAGAGCGCGGGCGGTCTCGACGCCGATGCCCGAGTTGGCACCCGTGACGACCACCCGCTTGCCGGACAGGTCGACGCCCTCGATCACCTCCGTTGCGGTGCTGTCGCGATTGAACGGGGTGCTGAAGAGCTCGGACATGTGATGCATTCCTCCTGGTTCGCGGACTGTCCCGCCAGGCTGCACCGAACGCCGCCAGGCGGACCAGGACGGGCTGAGACTGGGACTGGCAGGGCCACCCAGGGAATCGGGATGCCTTCGTACGCTGGAAACATGCCAGCCACCGAAGACGCCAACGCACTGGGCCGCTACCTGCGCGCCCGCAGGGAGCTCATCTCACCGGATGAGGCCGGCGTTCCCGATCAGGGCAACCGGCGCGTCCCGGGGCTGCGACGCGAGGAGGTCGCCTTCCTCGCGGGAATCAGTTCCGACTACTACAACCGCCTGGAACAGGGTCGCGACAAGAATCCCTCCGAGCAGGTCCTGCGCAGCATCGCCCGCGCACTGCGGCTGGACGAGGAGGCCACGGCCTACCTGCTGCAGATCGCCGCACCGAAAAGCCCGCAGCGCAAACGGCCCCGCAGGCCCGAGAAGGTCAGCGACGGCATTCGCACCCTCATCGGCGCCTGGCCGCTCACACCGGCATACGTCCACGGCAGGTACATGGACATACTCGCCGCCAACGACCTCGCCATCGCGCTCTCGCCATTCAACGCCCCCGGCCACAACGGCATCCTCACCGCGTTCCTGGAACCCGAGATGCGAGAGCTCTACCAGGACTGGGAAGACATGACCGCCCGGGTCGTGCCCTACCTGCGCTCCATCGTCGGCGCCGACATCCACGACCCGCGACTCGTCGAGATCGTCGGCGAGCTCACCCTGAGCAGCGAACGCTTCCGCACCCTGTGGGGCCGCCAGGACGTCAAACACAAGACCACCGGCACCACCTTGTTCCGCCACCCGCAGGCCGGCCCACTGGAACTGCGCTACGAAAAGCTGCTCATACCGAGCTCCGGGCAAACGCTGATCACCTACCACGCACAGCCGGGCAGCGCCTCCGAGGAACGCCTCCACCTGCTCGCCAGCATGCACGCCCCCGACCGTGCCGGCAGTTCACCGGCCGCCGACCAGCCCGCCCCCGGCAACACCGCCTCGTAACAATCGGGGGCAACATCATCGGCCGCACCGAAATGCGCGAACGGTGCGGCAGGCGGCGCTCCACGGCCTGAGCCACACCAGCGCGTGAGGTGTCCTGCCCTCCGCACACGCGGCATGCGACGACCTTTCGCCATGCCCGGAAATGTGCAGCTCCATAGATGTGTTGTCTTCTATACGATGTATCTGGAAGATGAACTGTTTGACAGCCCACCCAGAGGAAGTGCATGCCCGACTACGGCCACGAGCTCTTGCTCGGCACATTCATCACCCCCAGCGCACAGGACTCGGCGCAAGCCGTGGCGCTCGCGGAACTCACGGAGGCTGCCCAGCTGGACCTTGCCACGTTCCAGGATCATCCGTACAACACGGACTTCCTGGACACCTATACGCTGCTGACCTGGGTGGCGGCCAGAACCAGCCGCATCCACGTATCGGCGAACGTCACGAATTTGCCCCTGCGGCCGCCGTCGATGCTTGCCCGGACGGCGGCGAGCATCGACGTCCTGTCCGGGGGCCGGTTCGAGCTCGGACTCGGCGCGGGCGCCTTCCCCGACGCCGTTCACGGCATGGGCGGACCCCGTCTGAGCCCTGGGCAGGGCGTCGAGGCACTCGATGAGGCACTCGACATCCTCCGCGGCGCCTGGCAGAGCGGCGAGAACGGCTCCCTGCGTTTCCATGGCGAGCACTACACCATCCCGTCGATGAAGCGTGGACCACGCCCCGCCCATGACATCGGCATCTGGCTCGGCGCCTACAAACCGCGCATGCTCAGCCTGACAGGCCGCAAGGCCAACGGTTGGCTTCCAACGCTGGAATACCTCCGGGCGCCGGGGATGGCGGAGGCGAACAAGATCATCGACGATGCCGCCCACGCGGAGGGCCGCGACCCCAAGGAGATCCGGCGCCTGCTCAACCTCTTCAGCGTGGACTTCACCGCCACCCGGCGCGGCCACCTGCAGGGTCCGCCGCAGCAGTGGGTCGAAGAACTGCTTCCACTGGTCCTGGAGCAGGGTTTCTCGGCGTTCCTCATCGGCCGCGACGACCCCCGGCTGATCCGGACCTTCGGCGAGGAGGTGGCACCCGCCCTGCGCGAGGCCGTCGCCCGCGAGCGGGCGACCACCCCCACCGGCACGGTCACGGTGCCCGACCGCCCGGCAGTCGTCCTCGCCGAGCGGCGCGACACCATCGATTACGACGCGGTCCCCGAATCCCTGGCGAAGAAGGTCGTCGAGCCGGGTGACCCGGCCTACGAGGACGTCCGCCACAGCTACATCCACCCCGGATCGCCCGCCCTGGTCATCCGAGCCGAGAACTCCGACGACGTCGTGGCCGCCCTCGCCTACGCGCGCGCTCAGGACGTCGGACTCTCTGTGCGCAGCGGCGGCCACGGCATCAGCGGCCGATCCACGAACGACGGCGGCATCATCATCGACCTGTCGAAGATGAACTCCGTCGAGGTCCTGGACCGGGCCACCGGCCGCATCCGCGTCGGCCCCGGCGCACGCTGGGGACATGTCGCCCGCGCGCTCGCACCGCACGGACTGGCCATGAGCTCCGGCGACTACGGCGACGTCGGTGTCGGCGGCCTCGCCACCGCCGGCGGGCTGGGGTACCTGGCCCGCAAACACGGCCTGACCATCGACCACCTCACCGCCGCCGAGATCGTCGTCGCCGACGGCCGCAAGCTACGCGTCGACGCCGAGCACCACTCGGAACTGTTCTGGGCGATCCGAGGCGCGGGCGGCAACTTCGGCATCGTCACCGCCTTCGAGCTCCAGGCGTACGAGGTCGAGAACGTCGCCCACGCCACGCTTGTCGTGGACGCCACCAACACGGCCGGCTTCCTCCTGAAGTGGGGACGGCTGGTCGAAGCCGCCCCGCGGGAGATCACCAGCTTCATATCGATGTTCCCCGGCCGCCGCGGCGGGCCGGTCACCGCACAGATCACCCTGGTCTACGCCGGAGACGACACCGAGGACGCGCAGAACGCCCTGACCCCGTTCCTGGGCGCCGGCCCGGTCCTGCACCAGCAGGCGCAGCTCGTCCCGTACCACCTGATCGTCGCCCCGCCCGAGAACCAGCACCGCGGCCAGGGCCTGGCGAACACCCGTAGCGGGCTGCTGGACCACATCACCCCGGAGGCCGCCGCCATCATCGAGAAGGCGATGAAGTCGGGCGACGTCATGGTCATGCAGTTCCGCTCGATGGGCGGCGCCGTGCACGACATCCCGGAGGACGCCATGGCCTGGGCGCACCGCACCCAGAACTTCTCCGTCATCGCCGCCACCGCCTCCAGTCATGTCACCCGCATGAACGCCCACTGGGCTCGGCTGTACCCGCACCTCAACGGCATGTACCTCAGCTTCGAGACGGACACCGACCCGGCCCGTCTGGCGGACGCCTTCCCCGAGCCCGCACTCACCAGGCTCCGCGCCCTGAAGGCCGCATGGGATCCGGACAACGTCTTCAATCGCAACTTCGCCATCCCGCCCGCGGCGCCCTCCCATGGTGCCGCCCGCCCCGGCGAAGCGGCCCCCACCCGGCGCTGACCGTCAAGACCTTCCGTGCCGGGCTCCCGCCGGGCCCGCACCGGGCACCGTTGTCCTTCCCGAGAATGTGAAAACGGCGCTCGTCCCTGGCCGCGTCCACAACGGCGGCAGCGGAGCGGGTGCCACAGCGAGACTCAGATGCAGCAACCCTCGTGCGACGACGTGCCGACCCTGCCGTCCGGTACCGGGACCTGTGCCGACTCTCCGGCCGGCCCTCAGGCTCCGTCAACAGGCAACCGACCTTGAATCATGGGAGTTTCCGGAATGCGTGCTTCACCATCCGCGCAGTGCACAGAACGCACCATCGACGACAGCACCTGCCCGAATCTGCTGGGCGCGCTGGAGCTCGTCGGGCGACGTTGGACAGGAGGAATTCTGGCGGCCGCCGCACACGGGGCCCGGCGCCACGGCGAGTTCCGGACGATGGTCGGTGGTATCTCCGATCGCCTACTGACGCAGCGCCTGAAGGAGTTGGCCGCCGAGGGGCTGATCGAGCGCACGGTAATGCCGACCACGCCCGTGCAGATCCGCTACAGACTGACCCCGGACGGCCGAGCACTGCTGAACGCACTCCAACCCCTGGTCCAGTGGATGGCCCGCCGCTCCGTGCCGGTGGGCTCGGCGCAACCGCCCGCCCACCACCCCGGCTGACCGCAGGGCGGTAGCGGCGCGCGCGCACCGTCTCCATGGAGCCGGGTCGTACCTGGCTGCCGGTCGGCCTGGCCACGGGCGCCACAACCCTGGGGGCAGGTCTCGTCACGGCGGTCCGCCGTCGCAGGATTGCCCGCCCGTCTGACGTCTCGGCGGGACTGTAGCGCCTGCTGCACCCGCCCATGCCAAGGGCCCCGGCTGATCGAGCCGTGCGAGGTCGGCCGGTCCCGTGACGGCGCCATCGTGTCAGGCCTTCGCCCTGCTCGTGGCGGCGAGAAACTCGTCGACTGTGAGGGTGGCGTGGGAGATCGCCGGGTAGCGCAGCACCATCGCGTCGTACGCGGCCCGTCCGCCGGCCGCTGCTGTGGCGTCGGTGAAGGTGGTCACGTGGTAGCCGTGTTCCATGCAACTGCGGGCGGTCGACTCCACGCACATCGTGCCGACCATGCCGGCGATGGCGATGTACTCGACATTGTGCTGGCGCAGTTGAACTTCCAGGTCTGTGTTGGCCAGGACGTCGATGTTCTTGTGCGGGGCGATGACAACGTCGCCGTCGCCGGGTGAGAGCTCAGGGTGGAAGTCAGCTCCCCAGCTCCCCGCTTCGAACATGCGGTTGTCGAACATCTCCTGGTGGATGCCGGAGAGGTGCTTCCAGGATGTGTAGTCCTCCTCTGTGTAGGACATCGGCGCGAAGAAGACCGGAAGCCCTTGCTCGCGGGCACCCGCCAGGAGCCGTTTAAGGTTCTCGAACGTGCCGATCCTGTCGAACTCGTCCTTGAACTCGGGGTAGCCCTTGCCCTTCTCCGAGAACAGCTCGTTGACAGTGTCGATCAGGAGCAGGCCGATGCGTCCCGGTTCGTACGACGTCGTGGTCACAGAGCCTCCTACTGCCGATCCCCCTGCATTCGAGGCTATGCCCGCTGGTTGTTTCCCGCCCGCCGCCGGACCGGGACTCTCACCCAGGGCGGCCCATCGGAACCATACTGGCTCAATCGATCCTGGCCTCCCCTGTCGCACAGGCCGACCCGCAGCTGAACCGAAACCCTGCACCCGGTATCTCAACGATGTCCTGGAACAGCCCCCAGCACGAGGTCGCCCGGACCGACGATGGCGCCGAGCCCGCCTTCGACCGGCAGTGTCCCCGAGAGCGCCGCCAGGCGGGTCAGGCCACACAACCCGTGCCTGAAGGGCAGGGGCGAACGCTTGCACCGACCGACACCGAGGAGGAAGCGTGACTCGCCCCCCACTCTCGAACGATCGCTACAAATATTCCCTACGTTTGAGGCGAAAAGTTCGACTATTTTTTTGACGCATCGTTCCACATAGGGTTCACTGGCTGACGTGGCCGGGTCGCGACCGACCGGTAGCGGCGCTTCCTCGGTGAGCGCCGAGTCGGTCACTCACAGGCCCGGGACTCAACGAACGCCGCCCGCGCACGGATGCGGCGCCGAAAGGACACAGCATGAGCAAGCAGGAATCCCGCACGCCTTCCGCATGGCGTTCACGTGTGGTCGGCGCCGCCGCCGTGGCCGCACTGCTGGCCGGTGGCGGCGCGGGCGCGGCCGCCTGGGCCTCCCCGCCCGCGTCCGCCGCGCACCACCCCGCGCAGTCCGCCGCGGCGCACAACGCGGCCACGGTGCAGCGGCTCGCCGACATCGAGGACATCCGCCAGGTGAAGGCGCGCTACTTCCGCTACCTCGACAGCAAGCAGTGGTCCAAGCTGGCCGCTCTCTTCACCGCCCACCCCACCATCGACGTGGGCGTGAAGTACAGCAGCGGCAAGGAACTCGCCGAGAACACGGCAGCGCTCCTGGGGAACGCCCCCACCGCCCACCAGGGCTTCCTCCCCGAGATCCAGGTGCACGGAGACCGCGCCACCGCGATCTGGGCGATGGAGGACTACGTGAGCTTCCCCTCCGGCTCCAGCTACAAGAACGGCTTCCACGGCTACGGCGAGTACCGCGACACCTATCAGCGGATCCACGGCCACTGGTACATCTCCAGCACCGTGCTGTCCCGGTTCCGGGTGGACACCGTTCCCAACTGGACGCCGTCCGCCGCACCGAAGAAGTAACAACAGCCACCACCCCTCGGCCCGCACAGGGCCCGTCACCCAAGGAGTAACAACATGAGCACCATCGGTGTCGGCATCATCGGCGGCAGCCCGGGCGGCTGGGCCTCCATCAGCCACATCCCCGCCCTCAAGGCCCTCCCCGACTTCACACTGCGCGCCGTCAGCACCTCCCGCCGCGAGTCCGCCGAGGCGGCCGTGCGGGAATTCGGCGTCGAGGCGGCCTACGACAACCACGCCGCATTGCTGGCCCACCCGGGGATCGACATCGTCGTGGTAGCGGTCAAGGTCCCCCACCACCGGGAGCTGATCACGGCCGCGATCGACGCCGGCAAGTCCGTCTACAGCGAATGGCCGCTGGCCCTGAACCTGGCTGACGCCACCGAGCTCACCCGGCGTGCCGACGCCGCCGGGGTGCGCACCGCCATCGGCCTGCAGGGCCGCTACCACCCCGAACTGCGCTACGCGCGCCACCTGATCCAGAACGGCAGGATCGGCCGGGTCATCGGCACCTCCCTCGTCGCCTCCGGCATGGTCTGGAACGGGCAGACCACCAGGGCCCACACCTACTGGTACGACGAGACGCAGGGCGCCACCCCCCTGTCCGGCGCAGCCCTGCACGCCATCGACGCACTCAATGTCACCCTCGGGGAATTCGACCACCTGTCGGCCAACCTCGTACACGGCCGCACGGAGGTGACCGTCACCGACGACGGCGACACCGTGTTCCCTGTCACCGCCCCCGACCAGATCTCGGTCATCGGCACCCTCGAGAACGGCGCCGCGGCCTCGGTCTTCTACCGCGGCGGCGCCTCCCGCGGAGACAACTTCCGCTGGGAGATCAACGGCACCGACGGCGACATCGTCCTGACCGCACCCTGGGGCAACGTCCAGGTCACCGACCTCACCCTCGAAGCCGGCTTCGGCGACGACGCCACCGTGTCCAAGCTCGACGTGCCCGCCGAGTACTCCGCGGGTATCCCCGACGGCCTCGTCGGCCCCGCCAGGAACGTCGCCGCGCTCTACACCCACCTGGGACGAGACCTGCGCGAAGGCACGCACACAGTCCCCGACTTCACCTATGCCCACACACGCCACCAACTGATGGACGCCATCAAGAACTCGTCCCGCCAGCAGACCGCGCAGCACCTCGGCTGACGTCGCGCGGGAAGACCTGTCCCTCCCCGGGCCGCGGGGGGCCACCATGTGGCAAATTTTTAACGAACGCTCGAAATAGTATCGATGCCGGCTTTCGCCGCCACGAGGCTGGGCGCCAGGCGTTCGGGTCGGGTTCGCCCGTGCCGCGCCCATGCTCTCGCCTGGGCTGACGCACTCTGGCAGCAGCTCGACACGGGCTGCCATGGCATGCGACAACCAGACGTCACCGCGGGGACGAAGAAGGTGTCGGCAGCGTTGCCGGCAATGCCGGCTTGGCCATCCGGTCTCACCCGATTGGGCCGGCTTTCGGGTCAGGGCGCCGGCGGATCTCGTGCCGCCCCGCCGGCGCGGTGGGGCGGCACACCTGCTGTCTCCACCAGCAGCGCCGCTTCTCGAGCAACACATTCAATGACCACGACGGAGAAGACACATATGCACAGCTCCACGTCCGACGGCGTACCCGGCGGGCCGGTCCAGGCCGGTCCCAGGTCCGAGTCGGTCGCAGCGGCCGCCGCGTTGCAGCCGCTGCTGCGGAAGCACGCCGCTCGCGGGGACCGGGACCGCGTCGTACCAGCCGAGATCGTCCAGGCGCTGTCCGACGCCGGCGTCTTCCGGCTGCTGACACCGAAGCGGTACGGCGGTCAGGAGGCGGACCTGCGCACCCTGACCGACGTCTCGGAGGCGCTCGGCGAAGCCGACGGCTCGGCGGCCTGGGTCGGGATGATCATCTCCGTGACGAACTGGCTGGCATGCCTGTTTCCGGATGAGGCCCAGGAGGAGGTGTTCGGAGCCGACCCTGATGCACGGGTGACCGGTGTGGCTGCACCGACAGGCATCGGGAAGCGGGTGGCGGGCGGCTGGCGGGTCAGCGGCCGCTGGTCATACAACTCTGGCGCGCCATACGCAACCTGGGCGGCAGTCGGCGCACTCCTGCAGGACGAGGATGGTGCGGTCGCGGATCAGGCTCTGGTGCTGATTCCCGCCTCGGAACTTGTCATCGAGGACACCTGGCACACCGCCGGGATGCGGGGTACCGCCAGCAACACCCTCGTCGCGCAGGATGTGTTCGTTCCCGCGCACCGAATCCTTTCGGTCACGGCGGCGGCGGAGGGGGTCTACCCGCGCTCGTCCCGCGAGGAGGAGCTGTACGGCGCTTCGTTCGGCCCGATGCTGCTGCTGTGCCTGCTCGGTCCCTTGCTCGGGCTGGGCAGGGCGGCTCTGGACGTGGCGGTACGTGCTGCGGTGTCCAAGCCGCTGTCGTTCACCGTTCACAACCGGCAGGCGGACTCGGTGGGGATCCAGATGCAGGTGGCTGAGGCCGCGCTGAAGATCGAGACGGCCAGGCTTCTTACCCACCGCGCGGCCTCGCAGGTCGATCAGGCGGCCGCCGCCGGTCCACTGGACTATGCCGCGCGCGCCCACATCAGGGCCGGGGCGGGCTACGCGGCCCGCCAGATCCTCGAGGCCATCGGCATCCTGCTGGACGCGCACGGTGCCTCTGCCTTCGCCGAGACGAACACCCTGCAGCGCATTTGGCGTGATGCGAACACCGCAGCCCGCCACGCGGGCCTGATCCCTGCCGTCGGCCTGGAGGTCTACGGCAAAACACTGCTGGATGTGAACGAGCGAGTGAGCCTCATGGTCTGACCCGACAAGCGGATGGGGTCTGCGCCCGGTGGGGCGCCGTCCCCATTTCAGACGCGGGACGGCCTCGCCTGTAGGCGGGGCCGTCCGAACCAGCGCACACCGCCGCAGATACAAGGTTGTCGTCCTTTACGACGGCCGGCTTGCCGCGCACATCGCGGAAGTCGGGTGCCTGAGCGGTACCGGCAAAGACGGCGGTCAGCCTCGCGCTCCGGTCCCCGAGGGGCGGGGAGTACGCCTCGTAGACGGGGTGATGTCCAGTGGGCGGCCGTCTCTTCTGCGCCGAGGGAGACCACCGGAACGCCGAGGCGGCGGCCGAGACCTCGGCGACGGCCCGCAGCGGTACGCCCTCCTCGGCGGCCGCACGCAGGGCGGCACCGGCGTCGGCCGACGCCAGGGCCTTGCGGTAGAGCCGGGCGGCGTCGAGGCGGTGCACGGCCGGCCACCCGAACCCCTTTTCCGTCTCCAGGGCCGCCCCGCGGCTCCGGCGAGCCGGCCGTCGCCGCGGGGTACGGCCGGTGCGTGGTGCTGCGCCCGCTACGGCGCCGCCGGCCTACTCCTGAGCGCCTGCCAGAGGATCCGGTAGAAGTCCGCGTAGCTGCGCTCGACGTGCGCGGCGAAGGACCTCGCCTCCGCGTGCCGCTCGCCGAGGCGGTTGATCGGCACCGTCATCGCGGCATGGTGCTCGATGTGCAGGTTGTTGCCGTTGGTGAACCAAGTGGTCAGCCAACTGCCCCGGATGGAGCGGGTGTTGCGCAGCACATCTGTCGTCTCCGTGTCGCACAGCAGGTGTTCCGGCAGCTCCACGAGGAAGTGCATGGGGACGGCGAGCAGCAGGGGAAGCACCCACAGCCGCAGCACGTACTCGCCGTGGCCGAGGGCCGCCAGGACGGCCAGGCTCGCCACGGCGGCGCCCAGCAGGAGATGTTCGGTCACGATCCGCCGCCGCATCGCCGGCGCGATGTGCCCGAACGCGTACGTCCAGCGCCCCGTGGCCGCGCGCACGATCTCAGCGACGACGGTGCCCAGGCGCGGGTAGTCCAGCAGGCCGCGCAGCAGTGCCCGGAAGGTCAGCGGCCCACGCGTGTCGAAACCGAAGAACTCGGTGTCCTGCGGGGTGCCCAGGTAGCGGTGGTGCTGCAGATGGCGCACCCGGTAGTGGCTGTAGACCACGAGGAGCGGCATCCCCAGGGGCACGCCGACCAGGCGGTGGGGGAAGGCGCGCCGGAAGGCGGAGTGGTGCAGGCACTGGTGCTGCAGCTCCACGGCGTGGGTGAACATGGCGGCCAGCAGGACGATCCCGGCGCCCGCCGCCCACAGGTTCGTCTGCAGGGCCAGCACGGCGCCGGCGCAGGTGAGGACGGCAAGGACGGCGAGCTTGCCCAGGAAGACCCGCTCGTCGGCGGAGGTCACCTTGAGCCGGGTGAACAGGACGGCCGGGCCCGCGGGCGGAGCGCTGTCGCGCTCGGTGAGGAGCCGCTCAACGGCCACTGAGCACCACCACGTGGGTACCGGGCACCAGGCCCTCGGAGCGGGCCGTGCGGAGCAGCCCCGCCATGGCGACGGCCCCGGCGGCGGTGGGGAACGCGCCGTGCTCCGCCAGCGCATCCCTGGCGTCGCACAGCTCGCGGTCGTCGGCGCCGAGGACGGTGCCCCCGGTGGCCGCGATCGCCGTCATGGCCTCGTCGCCCTGCAGCGCGTGCCAGTTGACGAGCGGCTGGTTGTGGTCGGTGGTGGTGACGGACTGCGGCGGCAGCGTCCGGTACGGGCCCGGCCAGCAGGTCACCATCGGGTTGTTGCCCGCCGAGCCGACACCGTTGATCACCGTGTCCCAGCCGTACAGTTCCAGCCGGCGTCGCACCGCGATGACGGTCGTACCGTTGCCGACCGGCAGCCAGACCACCGCGGGGGCTGCGGGCAGTGCGGCCCGCAGCGCGGACACGACCACGCCGTGCCCCTCGAACACCGCCTCGGCGTAGGGGCCGTCCACGTTGCCGTCGACGCAGTCACCGGTGGCGGCGAGCCGGCGGGACTCGTCCACGGCGTCCTCGTACGCCCCGTCGACGAGGTGGACGCGCGCTCCGGCGGCGCGCATGGCCTCGCCGCCGTCGCTCCAGCCGCTGGGGAGGACGACCGTGCACTCCACACCGGCGGCCTGACAGGCCGTGGCCATGGCCCGCCCGTAGTTGCCGCAGGTGGCGATGGTGACATGCCGGTGGCCGTCGGCGACGGCCCGGGCCACGACGGCGCGGGCGGCGGGCTCCTTGTGACTGCCCGAGGCGTAGCGCGTCTCGTCCTTGACCAGGACCCGGGCGCCGGGCACCAGGGCGGAGACGTCGATGAGCGGGGTGCCGAAGGCGTCGGAGGGCGCTTCGGCGGACGGTGGTGCGGGGGTGGGCATGGCGGTTCCTTCGGGGTGGTGGAGGGACGTGCGGCCGGTGCCCGGCACGGTGGTGCGGCACCGGCGTACAAGGGGAGGTCAGGCGCGGGCTGTCGCCAGTTGGGCGTCGGCGTGGCCTTGGAGGTCGTCGAGGTCGCCGACCTCCGCCGGGGGCAGGGCGTCGGGCAGGTCGTCCTCCAGCAGGCGCAGACGGGAGTTCGCCCAGCCGCGGGCCGCCCAGCCCAGCTGCAGCAGTCCGCTGACGACGACGAGCAGCGCCAGCCCGCGTCCCGGGCCGGTGCCGAGCAGCACGCCGACCGTGTCCGCCAGGGCGCCGCCGGGCTCCAGGAGCGGCCTCACGTACCGCTCGGCCAGCGGGCCGACGACCAGGTAGCCGAGCGGCATGGTCAGCATCATCAGCGTCATGAAGATGGCCAGCACCCGGCCCTGGAGTTCGAGGCCGACCTTGGTCTGCACGAGGGCGATCCAGTGGCCGTCGGCCAGGGACTCGCCGAAGGCCAGCAGGAACATCCCGGTCACGATCAGCGGCGGGCTGGCGATACCGACCATGGCCATCGCCAGGCTGGCCACCGCCATGGAGATGATCATGCCGTGCGTCCTGCGGCCGGTGCCGCCCCACAGGCCCATCACCAGGCTGCCGCACAGGCCGCCGATACCGGCCGCGCCGAGTGCCATGCCCAGCATGAGCGGCGACTGCTCGATGAGCAGCATGGGCGTGATGACAGCGAAGCCGAGCGTGTAGAAGGCGTGGTCGATGACGAAGAATCGCAGCGCCGCGCGGAGTCCGGGCCGGCGGGCGATGTAGCGCCAGCCGCCGGTGATCTCCCTGCCGAACGACTCGTCCCGGCGGCGGAAGAGGGTGTCGGGGAAGCGGACCGCCAGGAGCGTCGCGACTCCCGCCGCGAAGCTCGCCACGTCGATCATGATCACGCCGGAGACGCCGATCACCCCGATCAGCCCGGCGCCCATCATGGGCGCGAACACCGTTCCCACGCCCACGCCGAGCTGGCTGATGCCGTTGGCGTGCCCGAGATACCGCTTCGGGACCAGCTGGGCCACCGCGGCCAGGTAGGCGGGCCGCTGGAAGGCGCCCGCGACGGAGGTGACGGACACGGCCAGGTACACCTGCCACATCTGCAGGCCGCGGCCGAGGACCAGCAGGCCGAGCGCGCCCATCGCCAGGCCAGCGACCGCGTCGCTGGTCAGCATGATCACGCGGCGGTTCCAGCGGTCCGCCACCGCGCCGGCCAGCGGTCCGGCGACGATGCCGGGAAGCATGCCCACCGCGTTCACCACGGCGAAGTCGGCGATCGACCCGGTGCGCTGGTAGACCCAGATGCTCAGGACGAGCGTGCTGAGGCTGCTGCCGATCATCGACAGGAACTGGCCCAGCGCCACGACCGCGAAGCGGGACAGGCTCGGCCTGGTGCCCCGCGTGCCCGCCGCCACCGGCCCGGACGACCGGACCGTGCCGCGAGGACCGTCCGGGCCTCGCCGGACTGCCGGCCGGGCCTCGTCCACGGGCGGGCCGTCCACGGGCACCGGCGGTTCCTGCCACCGTTCGGCGTGTTCCACCAGTGTCCGGGCCAGGGGCTCGGAGTGGGTCTTCACGAAGAAGTGGCCCGCCTTCGGCAGCACCGCCAGGGAGACGTCGTCCGCGAAGTGCTCCCACTCGTGATGGCGTTCCTGGTACAGCTCGGTGACCCGGTCGCGGGAGCCCACCACGCTGACCACCGGGGCGCGCAGCCTGGGCGCCGCGAAGTCCTGGTAGGCCTTGGTGTAGAACTCCTCGGCGTCCCGCGCGTCGTGCCGCACGTTGCGCAGCACGAACTGCTCCTGCTCGGGGTCGTCCAGATCGGTGAAACCGCCCCGCGCCCGCAGGTAGGACAGGTACTCCCGGTCGGAGGTGAGCCAGTCGGTGGGCGCCAGCCGGTGCAGCCAGTCGAAGAAGCGCCCGGGGAGCCGCGCCGTGGGGAAACTGGCCCCCAGGCCGACGCCCACCACGTCGACGCCGGCGGCCTCCGCCTGACGGGCGACCTCCAGCGTGACGGCCGTTCCCAGGCAGTGCCCGTAGACCATCACGGGCCCCTTCACCGCGCCGAGTTCCGCCACCACCTTGGCCGCCACCTCGGCGCCCGGCAGCAGCGGGTCGTCCGGCCGGCTGATGTCGTGGCCCGGCAGCTCGACCGCGTACAGCCCCCAGTGCGCGGGCAGTTGCTCGGCCAGTGGCCGGTATGCGACGGCGCTGCCGCCGGAGAAGGGCACCGCGACCACCGTGACGCCGCCCGCGCCCGGATCCGCCTCCTGCGAGGTGAGCCGGTGCAGCAGCGGCGCCGGCTCCTCGCGCCGCTCCTCGCCGCGCTCCGCGCGGTCCGCGAGCAGGGCGGCGAGGCCGCGCACGGTCGGGGTGCGATAAAGCTCCACCAGCGCCAGGCCCGGGTCGATCTGCCGGACGATCCGCAGCGCCGCGAACGAGTCTCCGCCGAGGGAGAAGAAGCTGTCGTCGACGCCGATCGCCGACTCCTCCACGCCCAGCGTCCGCGCCCAGATCGCGGCGATGCGCCGCTCGGCCGCGTTGCGCGGCGCGGTGCGCGCCGGGACGTCGGCGGCGTCGGGCGGGGACGGAAGGGCGCGACGGTCGAGCTTGCCGTTCGGGGTGAGCGGCAGCCGCGGCGGGAACACCACCCGCGCGGGCACCATGTGCGGAGGCAGCGAGGACGCCAGCGCCTCGCGGACCGCCGCCTCGGAGAGCGCGGCGTCCGGTGCCGTCACGAGGTAGCCGACGAGCTGGGCGGCGCCGGAGGGCAGGGTGTGCACCGCGGCCGCGGACCCCGCCGCCCCGGGCAGCGCGCCGAGCGCGGCCTCGACCTCGCCGAGCTCGACCCGGTAGCCGTTCACCTTGACCTGGTCGTCCAGGCGGCCCAGGAAGTCCACGGTGCCGTCGCGGCGGTAGCGCGCGCTGTCCCCGGTCCGGTACATGCGCGCCGTGCCGCCCGCCGCGTCCGGAGCGTACGGGTCGGGGACGAACCGCTCCGCGGTCAGCTCCGGCCGTTCGTGGTAGCCAGGTGACACCCCGGCGCCACCCAGGTGGAGCTCGCCCACCACGCCCGGCGGCACCGGCGCCCCGTACGCGTCCAGCACGTACACCCGGTTGTTGGGGAACGGGCGGCCGATGGGCAGCGGCGCCTCGGCCGGCAGGTCGTCGACGTCGCCGTCGAAGTACACGTTGTCGACGGTGACCTCGGTGACGCCGTACGCGTTGACGACCCGGTTGCCGGGGCCGACGAGGCGCTGCGCCCGCTGGTACTCGCGCACCTGCCACTTCTCGCCGCCGCCGATCAGCAGCCGCACGAAGTCCAGTCGCTCCCCCGCCTGTTCGGCGTGGGCCAGCAGAGCCCGCAGCACGGCCGGCACCAGTTCGGTGCACTGGACCCGCTCGTCGCGCATGAGCGCGTACAGCTCCGCCGGGTCCAGCAGCGTCTCGCGCGGGACGACGACGAGCCGGCCGCCGGTGCAGTGCGCACGCAGCGTCTCGCCCACGAACATGTCGAAGGAGAAGCTGGCGGCCTGCTGGTACGTCCAGTCGGGGTCGAGGTCGTAGGCGCGCTGCCACATGGCCACCGCGTGCACCAGGTTCCGGTGGGTCACCACCACGCCTTTGGGGCGGCCGGTGGAGCCGGAGGTGTAGATGACGTAGGCCGGGTCGTCCGGCGTCCCGACGGGCACCGGGTCGGTGTCCGACGCGGCGTCGAGCAGCACGGCGTCGCGGTCGAGCGCCAGGACGGCCGTGCCCGCGGGCGCGTCGGGGACGCCCGCGAGGCCGAGACGGGTGACCAGCGCCGCCGGGCGGCTGTCGTCGAGCATGTAGCGCAGCCGCTCGCGCGGGTACGCCGGATCCAGCGGCACGTAGGCGCCGCCCGCCTTCAGCACCCCCCACATCGCCGCGAACAGGTCGATCCCGCGGTCCAGACAGATCGCCACCCGCTCGCCGGGGCGCACGCCGCGCTCGCGCAGCAGGTGGGCGACGCGGTTCGCCCTGCGGTTGAGCCAGTCGTAGCCGACGGTCCGCGAACCCGAGGTCAGGGCCGGGGCGTCCGGGCGCCGCGCGACGCAGCGCTCGAACACCTCCTGAAGGCTGCGCGCCGGGGGGATCTCGGCAGCGCTGTCGTTCCAGGTGTGCAGGGCCGTGTGGCGTTCAGCCTCGGTGAGCAGCGGCAGCCGGCCCACCTCGGTGCCGGGTTCCGTCGCCGCGGCATGCAACAGGGTCAGCAGATGGTCCACCAGGGCCTCGACGCGCTCGGCATCGAAGAGTTCGGCCGCGTAGTCGACGGTCAGCACCGCTCCGCCGGCGGGGAAGTCCAGGCCGATGGCGAGGTCCGCCATGGTCGCGGCGGGCGCCTCGTCCCCGGCGTAGGCCACCAGCGGGTCCTGCGGCGCCGCCGTGTTGTGGACGGTGACGCTCACCCGGCTGAGCGGGTCGAGCCGGCCGCCGCCGGGCGGTCGCACCGACGCCGTGATCTCTGGGAGCGGCAGACCCTGGTGCTCCAGGTCACGCAGGACCGCTTCCCGCACCCGGTCCAGCAGTTCCGCGTACGTCGGATTGCCCGTCAGGTCGCCCCTCAGGGGCAGGATGTTGAGGACGGAGCCGACCACGCGGTCCAGCGCGGGGTCCTCGCGTCCCGCCACCGGGGCCAGGACCGTCACGTCGCTGCGGCCGGTGTACCTGCCGAGGACGAGCTGCACGCCCGCCAGGACGACCATGAAGAGGCTGGCCCGGTGCTCCCTGGCGCACGCGTTCAGCAGCGCGAGCGATGCCGGGTCGATGCCGCGGGTGACCCGTCCCGCCCGGTGGGTCGCCACGGTGGGGCGCGGCCGGTCCGCGGGCAGTTCCAGGTCCAGGTCGGCGCCGTCGAGGCGGTCCCGCCAGTACGCGGCGAGCGCGGCGTCACCGGAGGCCGCCGTCCGCCACCGGGCGACCTCCGCAAGACGGTCGGGGGCGGCGTACCGCGGCGTGCGACCCGCACTCAGGTCGCGGTAGATCTCGGCGAGCTCGTCCCCGAGGACGCCCACGGACCAGCCGTCGAAGACCAAGTGGTGTACGGCGATGAGGAGTTCGTCGCCGTCGGGAGTGCGCACCAGCGCCGCACGCGCCAGGGGGCCCCGCTCGAGGTCGGTCCGCTCCGCCACGATCCGCCGGCGCTCCTCTGCCGCCCGCGCCCGCGCCGCCTCCGGCGCCAGGTCCCGCAGGTCGATCGCGCCGAAGGGGATGGTCGCGGACCGGTCGACAGTCGTCACGGGCCCGTCGCCGGCGTAGGGGAACCGGGACACCAGGGCGGGGTGACGTGCGGCCAGTTCGGCGAGGCACCCGGGCAGCAGCTCGGGGCGGACGGGCGCGGCCCAGCGGTAACGGATGCCGAGGGTGTGCACCGGCAGTTCCGGGCTCACCTGCTCGGCCATCCAGAAGTCGCGCTGCAACGCGGTGAGCGGCAGCTGCGACGGCTCGCCGGCCGGACGGTCCGCGCCGGGGTCCGTCGTGGGTTCCGCGGTGATGGACGGGTGGGCCGCGCCATCGGCGGCACGGACGACGTCGGCCACCTCGGCGAGGGTGGGTGCCGCGTAGAGCGCGCTGAGGGTGAGGTCGGTGCCGTGGGAGTGGCGCAGCCGGCTGAGCATGCGGATGGCGGAGAGGGAGTCCCCGCCGAGGCAGAAGAAGTCGTCGGTGGGGCGGATCTCGACGACGCCCAGCAACTCCCGCCACATGGCGGCCACGAGAGTCTCGGGCGTGGAGTCCACGGCATCGTCCGCGACCGGTGCGGACACGGATGGGGCGGCCGCCAGCGCGGCCCGGTCCACCTTGCCCTGCAACGTCAGCGGGAAGGCGGCGTGCAGGGAGAAGACGGCCGGCACGAGGTACCGCGGCAGCCGGGACGCCAGCTCACGACGGACGCCGTCGGTGCCGAGCTCGCCGTCCGCGGTCACCAGATGGGCCACGAGCCGTGGCGCGCCCGCTGCGGCGTCGACGAGGACGACGGCGTCGGTGACGCCGGGCACCTCCCGCAGCGCGCTCTCGACCTCGCCCGGTTCCACGCGGAAACCGCGGATCTTCACCTGCTGGTCGAGCCGGCCCAGGTACTCCAGGCCGCCGTCCGGCAGTTGCCGGACCCGGTCGCCGGACAGGTACTCGCGCCGCCCGTCCGGACCCTCGCGGAACCGGTCCTCGGTCAGGTCCGGCCGGCCGAGGTATCCGGTGGCCACTCCCGCGCCGCCGATGCGCAGTTCCCCCGGCTCACCGCGCGTCGCCGTCGTACCGTCCTCGGCCACGACGCGCACGGTGACGCCCGGCAGCGCGGTGCCGATCGGTACAGGCCCGCCGCGGGACCACGTGGTCAGGTCGGCGGCGGTGGCAACGACCGACGTCTCGGTGGGGCCGTAGGTGTTGAGCAGCCGCACCCGCGTGCCGACCTGCTCCTGCCAGCGGGCGACAGCCTCCGCGTGAACCGCCTCACCGCCGATGATCAACGTTCGCACCGTCGCCGGGAGGGCCGCCTCACCGCGTTCGAGCGCCCCGACGAGTTCATGCCAGTACGCGGTCGGCACATCCAGGACGGTGATGCCGAGCCCGGCACAACGGTCCAGGAAGACGTCGGGACGGCTGATCATGTCGTCGTCCCGGACGACGACCGTGGCGCCGGCGGTGAGCGGCGGGAAGATCTCCTCCACGCTGGCGTCGAAGCTGAGCGACGCGAACTGCAGCACCCGGTCAGTGGGACACAAAGCGTAGCGATCGCGGGCCGCCCGGCAGAAGTGCGTCAGCGCCCGCCGCGGGACGACCACGCCCTTGGGCCGTCCCGTGGAGCCCGAGGTGAAGATGACGTACGCCGGGTCCTCCGGCACCACGGGCGTGCCCGGCGCGGTGGCGGCGCATTCGGCCGCGTGCACCGCGAGCAGTGGCGTCCCCGGGGGCAGGGAGCGGGCGACCCCGTCCATGCCGCCGTCCGGGACCAGGACCACCCGGGGCGCGGCTTCCTCGACCATCACCGCCAGCCGCGCGGCCGGATACCCCGGGTCGAGCGGCAGATAACCGGCCCCGGCCCGCAACACCGCCAGCATCGCCGTGACCGCGTCCCGCCCCCGGGGCAGGCACAGCCCCACGAGGTCCCCGGCACGGACCCCCGACGCCTGCAGCGTCCCGGCCAGCGAGCCGACCGCGGCCAGGAGTTCGGCGTAGGAGGACGAGCCCGTCGCGTCGACCACGGCCGGCGCGTCGGGGGCCCGCGCCGCCTGCTCCTCGATCGCGGCGAGCACGTCCGAGGGCGCTGCCCCGGCTCCGCTCGAGGGGGTGGCCTCGGCCGCCGCGGATCCGCCTGACGCGGCCACGTCCACGGCTGGTGTAGCACGCACACGAACTCCCTCGGAGCTGTCCCTGCACTGGAGGCGCCTCAAAGCGGAACGCCTCGGCGAATTTGGGGGACTGGCGCGACGAAGATGTGAATGATCCCTATCGCCTCACGAGCGATCACATGAACGGGAGCTGGAAATAGGGCAGTTGACGCGAACAGAAATCCGACTGACCTTCACGGATGGGTGTTTTGGCGGCCGCCGTTGCCGGACACCCCGGCCCCGGCCGGAACCCGAAGGCGGTCACGGCCGGGCCGACCGGACAAGGCGCGGCGGTCCGGCCCCTTGCGCGCCCGGACTTCGATGTCCCGCTGTCGGCCTCCGCGTGGATCGCGCCTATGGGCCACGGCTACCCGCACCCCGTGTTCTTCGGCGTCCCGAGCCGGAGCCGGCCGCTGCCCCCGCGCCCGCGGCCCCGGCAGGGATGCCTCGGGGTCCGGGGTGCGGCCCGCACCGGTTCGGCCGAAAGCCGTCGCGATGGGTGACCAGGCGGTGGCTGCCGCCGTCCTCGCCGGTAGACTGCTGTTCCTATGCGCAAGCGCTCCGTCTCGCCGGCTCCCACCGTCAACGATGTGGCACGTATTGCGGGGGTGTCCCGCCAAACGGTCTCCAACGCCCTGAACACACCGGAGCGCTTGCGCCCGGAGACGCTGGACCGCGTACTCCGGGTGATCAAGGAGATCGGCTACGAGCCCAACCGGGCGGCGAGGTCGCTCAGGACCCAGGCGTCGCGGCAGATCGGCTACTGCGTCGAAGTGGGGCGGGATGGCACGTCGAACGTGATACTCGACCGATTCCTGCACGCTCTCGCGGCGGCGGCCCAGGAGGACGGCTACCGCGTGGTGATCTGCGCCGCGCAGGGCTTCCAGGACGAACTGGCGACGTACGACGAGATGCTCCGCACCTCCAGCGTCGACGCGTTCATACTGTCCCGGCTGGACCCCGGCGATCCCCGTCCGGCATGGCTCGCCTCACGGAACGCCCCGTTCGTGGGCTTCGGCCGGGCACCTCATGCCCCGCCCGGGCAGCTGTGGGTCGATGTGGACGGCGCGGCCGGCGTCGGTGCGGCCGTGGACCACCTCGTGGCCAGAGGTCACCGGGAGATCGCATTCCTCGGGATGGAGGAGGGCAGCGGGCCGGGACAGGACCGGCTGCTCGGATGGCGCCTGGCCATGGGCCGGCACGGCCTGGTCGCCCGCGACTGCGCACGCTCGCCGGACACGATCGACGAAGGCGCTGTTGCTGCCGCTGAGCTGCTGCGCGCACGGCCCCGCCCCACCGCGGTGGTGGCGGCCAGTGACACCCTGGCGCTGGGGTGTTACACGGCGGTCCGGGAACTGGGGCTCGCCATCGGGCGGGACGTGGCTGTGGTCGGCTTCGACGACTCCCCCGCCGCCGCGCTCGTCCAGCCTTCGCTGACCACGCTGCGGCAGCCGTTGACCGAGGTCGGGCGCGCGGTGATCAGGCTGCTGACCGCCCGGCTCGCCGGAGGCCCTCCCGCCGCCTCCGAATACGTGCTGTTCGCGCCCGAGTTGATCGTCCGTGGGAGTTCCTGAGCCTCGCGGCAACCCACTCGCCGCCGCTGCGCGGGTTCTGCGGGACGGGTAGTTGAGCGTCGGCGGGAGCAACCGAGGGTCCTCCGCGCGGAACATCACGGAAACGTTGAGGAAACTTCCCCTAGTCAGGTGGCCCACCACATGGCATAGTCCTGCGCGTCGCAGTTTTGATCGTTCAACTTTTCGGGATGCCGACGACGGTTCGAGTTCGGCACCCGGATCCCTGTACGTCAGCGACCGCCGGTCGGGCGCGTGTCCGCCGCCGCTGCCCGTCCTCCGCGCGAGGTCGGCGCTGCGGGTGACGGCACCCGCCCACGCACACCGGCCGGTCGCACTGCGCGGCCCGACCGTACGACCCGCTTGACCGAAGGAGGCAGGGTGACAACCCCTCACCCACCTGCCCTGCACGACCTGGTGACGGTGCTGCGCGCCCCCGCCGCCGCACTCACCGGATCGGACGGCCAGCTGCGTGCGGGCGGCGCGGACGGCTACTACGGCGACGACCGCCGACTGCTCTCCCGGCTGGAGGTCGAGATCGTCGAAGCAGAGGTACGGCCGGTGGGCCGGTCACTGACCCGGTCGGCGCAGGCCCGGTTCACCGCCGTCGTGCAGCCGGCCGACGCGGACGTGACCGACGCGGACCTGATGCTGGACCGCCACCGGGCGCTGACGCACAGCGGCCTCGCGGAGCACCTGCGGCTGCGCACCTTCGGCGACGCACCCCTGCGCCTGCGCGTGCTGGTACGCGCCGAGTCCGATCTGGCCCCCGTGCACGAAATCCGGACGGGCGAGCGCATCCGCCCCGTCCCCCCGATCGCCGCCGGCGGCGAGGTGCGCTGGGACCGCGACGGCACCGGAGTCGTCCTGACCGCGGAGCCGGCGCCGGCCGAATGCCGGGTGGAGAACGGAACGGCCGTCCTGTGCTTCGAGGCCGACCTGCCGCCCGCAGGCTCCTGGTCGCTGTCGCTTCGCGTGTGCGCATCGCCCGGCACCGGCCCCGCAGGCACTTCCGAGCGCGCGCCGCGGACCGTCTTCGGCGCGCCCAGCGAGTCGCTGCCCCTGCCCTGGGCCGCACCCGCGCAGGCGCCGGTCGACCACCGCCGGGCTCGACTGCTGCAGCGCAGCCTCGACGACCTGCGGTCCATGCTGCTGTCCGACCCTCTCGATCCGCGGGACCGGTTCCTCGCCGCCGGGAGTCCCTGGTACTTCACCCTCTTCGGACGCGATTCGCTCTGGTCCGCCCGGATGCTGCTGCCCCTGGGCACCGCGGTCTCCGGCGGGACGCTGCGCACCCTCGCCCGCAGGCAGGGCCGGCGGGACCTGCCCGAGGCGGAGGAGCAGCCCGGGAAGATCCTCCACGAGGCGCGCCCGGAGCCGCTGCGACTGGGCAGCCTCACCTTGCCACCGCTGTACTACGGCACGGTCGACGCCACGGCGCTGTGGGTGCGCCTGCTGCACGACGCCTGGCGGGCGGGCCTGCCCGAGGCCGAGGTCGCCGAGCTGCTGCCGCACCTGCGGAAGGCCCTGCGGTGGATCACCGAGGCAGCAGACACCGACGGGGACGGGTTCCTCGAGTACCGGGCCACCGCCCCGGGCAGCCTGGCGAACCAGGGCTGGAAGGACTCCCATGACGGGGTGCGCTGGTCCGACGGACGGCTCGCGGAGGCGCCGCTGGCGCTGTGTGAGGTCCAGGGCTACGCGCATGCCGCCGCCGTACAGGGCGCGGACCTGCTGGAGAGCTTCGGTGCCGGCGGAACGGAGCAGCTGCGGGAGTGGGCGGCCCGGCTGCGTGAGCGTTTCCGCGAGGCCTACTGGGTCTGCGACGACGTCGGACCCTATCCGGCGATCGCCTTGGACGGAGCCAAGCGGCCGGTGGACGGAGCCTCCTCCAACATGGCCCATCTGCTCGGCACCGGGCTGCTTTCCCCCGACGAGGCGGCGACGGTCGCCCGCAGACTGTCCGCGCCGGACATGGACTGCGGGTTCGGACTGCGAACCCTCTCCTCCACCAGCGCCGCCTTCAACCCGATGAGCTACCACTGCGGCAGCGTCTGGCCGCACGACACGGCCATCGCCGTGCTCGGGCTGGCCGCCGAGGGCCACCACGAGGTGGCCCGCTCACTCGCGAACGGAGTGGTCGAGGCCGCGGAACGCTTCGAGTACCGGCTGCCGGAGCTGTACGGAGGGGTCTCGGCGGCCGACGGCGCGCCGCTGCCCGCCTATCCCGCGGCCTGCCGTCCCCAGGCCTGGGCGGCCGCGGGGGCGGTGGCGGTCGTCGGGTACCTGGAGAGCCCGGCCGGGACGGCCTCTCCGGGCGGCAGCCCCGCGCAGGCGGGGAACGCCCCGGGCGCTCCCGGTAGCGCCTGACGGCCGGATGCCGGCCCATTTCGCAGCCACGAACACGATTCGATTTCTCACTGCCACACCATTCGAAATGTGCGCTGACAAGCGCTGCTCAACGAGGAGCAAGGGAATGACCAGCCGAAGAATTCTGCAGGCGGCCGCTGTCGCCGCGGCCGCCGCACTCGCCGTCACCGCGTGCAGCAGCAACGGGACCGACAAGAGCGCGGAAAAGCAGGGCTCCGATGACCGCGGTCCCGTGACCCTGGCCACCGGAAAGGACACCTCCGGCAATCTGCAGAGCCTGATCGACGAGTGGAATTCCGCCCACCCGAAGGAAAAGGTCACCATCACCGAACTGCCGACCTCCGCGGACGCGCAGCGCCAGCAGATGGTGCAGAACGCCCAGGTGAAGTCGGCCGCGTACTCGGTGCTCGGCCTCGACGTGACCTGGACCGCCGAGTTCGCCGCCAACCGCTGGATCGACGAACTCCCGGCCTCTGACTTCCCGCTGGACGGCCTGCTGCCGTCCGCCGTCGACACCGCGAAGTACCGCGGCAAGGTGTACGCGGCCCCGTACCAGTCCAACGGCGGGATGCTCTTCTACCGCTCCGACCTGCTGAAGAAGGCCGGGGTCCAGGCGCCGACCACCTGGGGCGAGCTGGCGGACGCCTGCAAGAAGGTCCTGAAGCTCCACGAGGCCCACGGGATGAGCTGCTACGGCGGCCAGTTCGACAAGTACGAGGGCCTGACCGTCAACTTCTCCGAGGCGGTCCAGTCCGCCGGCGGTGAGCTGTTCGACGACAGCGGCAAGCCCACCGCCGACACCCCCCAGGTCAAGGCGGGCCTGAAGTGGCTCGTGGACGGCTTCAAGGACGGCACCTTCCCGAAGGAGGCACTGACCTATCAGGAGGAGAACGGCCGCGAGGCCTTCCAGGCGGGCAAGCTGGTCTTCCTGCGCCAGTGGCCGTACGTGTGGAACCTCGCCAACCAGACCGACGGCTCGTCGAAGGTCGCGAACAAGTTCGGTGTGGCGCCACTGCCGGGACTGAACGGTCCGGGTTCCTCCACCCTGGGCGGGCTGAACCTGGCCGTGTCGACGTTCGCGAAGCACAAGGCGTCCGCACGGGACTTCATCAAGTTCCTGACGGCGGAGAAGGCCCAGCGCTCCAACCTGCTCAACGCGGCGGTCGCGCCGACCCGGGCGGACCTGTACGCCGAGCCCGAGCTGCAGCGGAAGTTCCCCTATCTCGCCACGCTCGGCAAGTCGATCGAGAGTGCGCGGCCGCGGCCGAAGGCCGTGCGTTACGGCGACGTCACCACGGCCATCCAGGACGCCGTCTATCCGGTGATCTCCGGAAAGGCGAACGCCGACACCGCGCTGGCCGACCTGCAGAAGAAGCTGGAGCAGATCACCGCGGAGTGAGTCGTCCCGGGCCGGGCACGCACCGCGATCGCGCGTGTCGCGTGCCCGGCCGGGACGCCCGGCGTTCCCCCGACGAAGGACATATCGTGACCACCACCATCCCGGCGGCCGGCGCGCGCCGCCCTGTCCCCAGACTCCGCAAGGGCCGGGGGGACGGACGCCTCGCGGCGGTCCTGCTCTCACCCACCCTCCTCGTCCTCGGCCTGGTCATCGCCTACCCGCTGGTGGCAGCCGTCAGGGCCTCCCTCTTCCAGGAGAGCCAGGGCCTCGACGCCGACGGCTTCGTGGTGGAAGGAGAGCAGTTCACGGGCCTGCGCAACTACACGGACGCGTTCACCGGGACCAACGCCCCGGTGTTCTGGAACGCCTTCTGGAACACCACGTTCTTCACGGTCACCACCGTGACGATCGAGGTGGTCGTGGGTCTCGCGATGGCCCTGGTCATGAACCAGGCCCTACGCGGGCGCGCTATCGTCCGCGCGTCCATCCTGGTGCCCTGGGCGATCCCCACCGCCGTCTCCGCGCTGCTGTGGCGGTGGGTCTTCGACGTGAACGGGGTCGCCAACGCCTTGCTCGGCCAGAAGATCCTGTGGACCGCGGACGGGTGGCAGTCGAAGCTGGCGGTGATCGTCGCCGACACCTGGAAGACCGCGCCGTTCATCGGCCTGCTGGTGCTCGCCGGTCTTCAGCTGATACCCCGTGAGCTCTACGAGGCGGTCCGGGTCGACGGCGCCGGCCCCTGGCGCCAGTTCCGCAGCATCACGCTGCCGCTGGTCAAGCCCACTTTGCTGATCGCCGTCCTGTTCCGCATCCTGGACGCGCTGCGCATGTTCGACCTGCCGTTCGTCCTGATCGGCGGGCACAAGCACGAGGTGGAGACGCTGGCGATGCTCGCGTACTACGAGGCCGGCAACGTGCGTTACGGCCCGGCCGCCGCCTACGCCACCCTCCTGTTCGGATATGTCGTCATCGTGGCGTTCGCGTTCGTGAAGCTGCTCGGCGCGGACCTGATCGGCGAGGCCAGAGCCCGTCGGCGCACCGCCCGCACCACCCGGACGCCCGCCCCGGCACGAAAGGCCACCACCGCATGACCGCCGCCGACCACCCCGTACCCGCCCCGGCTCGGCGGCTTCGCCCGGCGGCCCTGCTGCGGACCGCGGGCATCGCCGCCATCGTCGTGTACTGCCTCGCGCCGTTCTACTGGATGGTCGTCTCCAGCCTGCGGCGCCCGACCGACCAGTTCCAGCTCTCGCCGCTCCCCCGGCCGTGGTCCGGCGCCAACTTCGCCGCCGTCTTCAGGCCCGACGTCGGCTTCCAGCGCTCGCTGCTCAACAGCCTGGTGGTGGCCGGTGTGACCACCGTGCTCACGCTGCTGGTCGGCACCGTCGCGGCCTACGCGCTGGCCCGTCTGGAATTCCGCTTCAAGGGGCTTGTCGCGGGAATCATCATCGCCACGTCCATGTTCCCCGGGATCTCGCTCATCGTCCCGCTGCTGAAGCTCTTCTCGGACATCGGATGGATCAACACCTACCAGGCGATGGTCGTCCCCAGTATGTCCTTCGCCCTTCCGCTGGCCGTGTGGACGCTCACCGCGTTCTTCCGCCAGCTGCCGGCGGAACTCGAGCAGGCCGCCATGGTGGACGGCTGTACGCGAGGGCAGGCATTCCGGAAGGTCATCATCCCCATCGCCGCCCCGGGCATCTTCACCACGGCGATCATCACCTTCATCGCGGCCTGGAACGAGTTCATCATCGCCCTTTCCATGGTCAACGAGAAGTCGATGCAGACGGCGACCGTCGCCATCTCCCGCTTCACCGGCGCCTACCGCTTCGACCAGCCGTACGGCACGCAGATGGCGGCCGGTGTCCTGGTCACGATCCCGCTTGTCATCGCCGTACTCGTCTTCCAGCGGCGCATCATCGCCGGACTGACCGCCGGCGGCGTGAAGTAGGGCGCTGTTCCCCCGACGCCGCGAACGCACCCTGCTCCGAAGCGGGAGAACCCCGAGTTGGCTTGTCAGGGCCGGCACCATGGAGCCAGACAATTTACGGCCAGGAACAGGACGGAGGCCGCGCGCCCGGATCAGGGCCGCAGGGCGGCGAGCCGGTCGAGGTCCTCGGCGCTGGGCCGAGCGGGGAAGAATTGTCGGTATGAGGCTGATCAGCGAACGAGACGAGCGACGACAAGAAGGACGGCACGGTCGCGCCGGCCGGCCGCAAGGGTCGCATGGACCCGGGATGCGGGCGCGGTGGCAGCCCTACGCAGGTGCTGCGATGGCGACAGCCGCCGCAGCGGCAGCGGGCGCCGCAGCGGTCAAACCGGACAGCGCTTGGTACACGGGGCTGCTGAAACCGCGGTGGCACCCGCCGTCCTGGGCGTTCGGCGCCGTCTGGACGCCCTTGTACGCCGGCGTCGCATGGGCTGCCGGCCGTGCCTTCGACCGGGCCAGGGGCCGGGAACGTGACCGGCTGGCGGCTTCCTTGGCAGTGAACCTTTCCCTGAACGCGGCTTGGAGCTGGCTGTTTTTTGCCGCCCGCAGCCCTCGGGCCGGATTGGTCGGCACCCTGTTGCTGGACGTCAGCACCCTGGAGCTCATTCGAACCACATCCCGTACCGACCGGGGCGCGGCCACGGCGCTCTTTCCCTACTCGGCATGGTGCTGGTTCGCCACCGCCCTGAACGCCAGGATCGCCCAGCTCAATCACCGCTCCCGATCGCCGCAGCACTGACTCACGGCACTTGTGCGGCCGGCATTCACGTTCCGCCAGGACCGACCGCCCTGCCGGACGGCACCGCGAATCCACCGCCCGGCCGGGTTGCGGGCCTGCCGCTCAGGTGGCGATCCGGTAGCGGCCCAGGAGGAGCTGGAGGAGTTCATCGGCGATGCCCTCCAGGGAGGCGTCGACCCAGCCGACGACCCAGTCGTGCATGAGCCCGTTGACAGCGCCGATGAAGGCTGCGGCGGCGATGGCGTAGTCGCCGGGGCGGATCTCGCCGCGGGCGACGGCGTCGTCGGTGATGGCGCGGAAGAGGTCGATCCAGCGGGCACGGCGCTCCAGTCGCTGGAGGTCGATGCGGGGGCTCACACCGACGACCTCCACGTAGGCGATCCTGGCGTACCGCCGGTCGGAGGCCGCCCCCTTGACGTAGGCGCGGAGCATTCGGGTGATCCGCTCGGCCAGCGGGAGGTCCTGGATCTCGGGCAGGACGCCGAAGACGGCTTCCTGGGCGGCGTCGTTGACGATCAGGTGCAGTTCGGCGAGCAGGTCCTCGACGCTCTGGAACTCCTCGTAGAACTGACGGCTCGACAGGCCCGCCTCCTTGCACAGCGCGGCCAGCCGCGTCCCACGGTAGCCCGGCTCCCCGCCGAACATCTCCAGGCCCGCCTCCAGGAAACGGGCGCGACGCTCCGCCTGCCGCTGAGCGGCGTCCTTGCCCCTGTACCGGCCTTCCGCCGGGGTGAACCTGCCCGCCACCATGCCCTCCGATCGGCGATGAGGAGATTTTCCCCCACGCGGGGTTGTGAGGGGGCCCCACCGCTACCTACCATCCGGTAACACACTCTGAACTTGGGCGGTTTCGAAGTTCAAACCAGCGCTGCCGCGAGGCCCACGAAGCCGCGCGGCGCATCGCCCGGCCATGCCCAGGAAGACCAGTGCGAACACTGTGCGCCGCCCTCCTCGCACGTGAGAGCGGCCCGGTGGGCTCAACTCCTCGGTTCCCCTCAGCCACCAACCCCCTGGAGCCCCCACATGCGCCACTTGTCCCGCCCCGTCGGGCAAAGAGCCCTGCTCGCGTTAGGTGCCGTCACCGCGGTCGTCGCGGCCTGCATCTCGGCCCCCGCCTCCGCGCAGGCATCCCCGGCCCTGCAGGAGGTGATGTTCGTCGGCAACAACTGGGAGGGCACCGCGACCGTCATCAAGGCCCGCGGGGACTTCGCCAGGATCGGCCGCATCAACGTCATCCCCGACAAGGATCGGCGGCTGGCCGAGATCTATCTCAACCCCATCAAATTGATCTACTTCCTCGGCATCCGCGAGACCGTGGGCGAGGGCCACGACCAGTTCGTCGACGACATGTACGCCACCCCCGACGGCACCGCCCTGGTCGCCTCCCGCCCGAGCTTCGCCGACGTCGTCTCCATCGACCTCGCGACGGGCGACGTCAAGTGGCGCTTCCCGGTATCGGGATACCGCTCGGACCACATGGCGGTCTCCCCCGACGGCACCCGCGTGGCCGTGTCAGCGTCCACGTCCAACACCGTCCACGTCCTCGACATCAACACCGGACGGGAACTCGGGAAGTTCACCACCGGCGACAAGCCGCACGAGAACATCTTCAGCAGGGACGGCAGGTACCTCTGGAACATGTCGATCGGCGAGGTCAACAACGACTTCGACGCCCCCTGGCAGGACTTCCTCAAGGGCGACCGGAAGATCACGATCGCGGACACGTCCACCTTCCAGGTCGTCAAGACGATCGACATGCGTACCCGCCTCGACGCCGCCGGCCGCAGCGACCTGTCGGACGCCGTCCGCCCGGCCGCCCTCACCCCGGACGATTCCAAGCTCTACTTCCAGGTCTCGTTCTTCAACGGCCTCGCCGAGTACGATGTCGCCACCGACAAGATCACCCGGGTCAAGACGCTGCCCGAGAACCCGGACACCAGTGACGACCGCACCACCTACGTCAACGACTCCCGCCACCACGGCCTGTCCATGAGCCCGGACGGCACCAAGCTCTGCGTCGCCGGAACCATGGACGACTACGCCACCGTCGTCGACCGCGCCACTCTCGCAGAGGGCCCGCTCGTCCCCGCGGCCAAGCCCTACTGGGCCACCGTCAGCGGCGACGGCACCGCCTGCGTCATCTCCGAAAGTGACGCCGACCAGGTCACCGCCATCAGTTTCGCCACCGGCCAAAAGATCGCCTCGGTCCCGGTCGGCGACCATCCCCAGCGCGTGCGACTGGCCCACATCCCCGTCGGCTGGACCGGCCTTACCGGCTGACCTCGACGGCGGGGCGGGGTCACACACGGGCTGGCCACCCGCTACGGCAAGACCCCGACAGCTACCTGGCCGGGCTCTACCCACACCGCGCCGTCATCCGGCTCCGATGCTTCCCACCGAGGCCTTGGATCGGAACTCAGAACAAGCCCGGGCTGTGGCCTTCCCCCCGAAGGGCCCTGGCGCGCCGGCGCCGGAGCCCTTCGGAACGGTCACGCGCGCATACCCGGTAGGCGACAGTCCTTACTCACCCGTCCCTGGATTGATCACGCTGGCGCCGCCTTCCCGCTGAGGCACTCAACGCCTGGCGAGCCCGACCGCCTACGGGGCCACCCACCCCCGGAGAGCCTCCGCGACTGCCCGGACGTCCAGCGCGTCCCGGTCGATGCGCGCTGCCAGCTCCGCCGCTTCCTTCGCGCTCACGGTCACGATGGCTCCGCTCGCCGTCAGGTATGCCGCCGCCACCACCGCGCCGAACAGCTCGTTGGCGTGCTCCAGCGCCGGCACCCGGATGAGCTGGTGCATGAGCGCGGCCGCTCGGTGGTGCGCCTCCGTGTACACAGGGGTCTCCATCACCCTGTCCGCGTGCCTGGCCACGGCTCCCGCCAACGATCCGAAGTCGGTGATGTCGGGGTCCCCGGGCATGTTCCGGTGCGCGAGGTCCAGCAGCCAGGCCCGGTCGATGTGGACGATCACGCAGCGGCCCCGGCGCCGTCGCCGGCCTTCGGGTGCCCGAACTGCTCGGCGAAGGTGTCGCCCCAGGCGTCGGCGAAGTGCGCGCCCGCGCCCAGGAACCGGTGCCGCAGGTCGTTCGCCTCGTCCGCCAGGACCTGGCGGGCGTAGTCCGCCACGCTCATGCCGACGGCCGCCGCCCGCGCCTCGATCCCCGCCGCCGTCTCCGCGTCCACCCGCACGTTGATCTGCTTCTGGCTGCTCATGGCAATACGGTAGCGGACCGTACGTCCTGCTACAGCTCTTTGCCGACATCAACGGGGCGGCGCGCACGCCGTCAGACAGGGGCTGGGGCCACAGCGGCGCGGGTCGGATGCCCCCGCCGGGCTGCCGCCGACCCGCGGTCTCCCCACGCCGACCGGCCGTGAGCGGGGCTCGAAGCCCGTTCCACGGCACCTGGGCCCCCGGACAAGTGGCCCAAGATTCTTTCGGCGCAGTGGCCCAGCTGAACGGGCCGCCGCGGAGTTACGGTCGGGATGTGACAACCGCTGTCGGCCACGGGCTGCGCCTTGTTCGGCCACTCAGTGCACTCGGCGCCCGAGCAGTCGGTGAGCCTCGGAGCCATGCGGCCGCTGTCCGAGGTGCCCGCCGCGTTCGCCCGCGACAAGCGCACGCCCGCAGGACGATCATCCGCGTCACGGAAGACTGAATCAGGAGACCCATCGTGATGGAAATGCGAATCGCCGGTGGGCTGCTCGCCGTCGCCACGCTGGTAACGGCCACGGCCTGCTCGGCCTCCAACGAGCCCGCCCATGCCAAGGTGGCGGCGACGGTCGCGGCATCGACACGCCCCTCCGATATCTTCAAGCCGCTGCTTCAGCAGGCGCTTCCGAATGTGAACGGCAAGACGTTCACCTCGGCGGTCGTCGACTTGCCGCCCAACGCGATCGCGCTGCCGCACCGGCACGGCCAGGCGTTCGTCTACGCCTACGTCCTCGAAGGCACCGTGCGCAGCAAGCTCGACGACAAGCCCGTGAGCACCTACCACCAGGGCGAGAACTGGGTCGAGCAGCCGGGCGCCCACCACGTCCTCACCGAGAACGCCAGCCGAACCAAGCAGGCCAAGCTTCTGGTCGTCTTCGTCTCCGACACCGGAGACAAGCTCAAGGTCGACGATCCGAAGTCGTAGCCCGGAAGACGCGGCGGGCGGCGACGCTCGCACGCACTATGACTTCCGCCGGAACTCATACCACCAGCCATCAAGACGCGCCCCGCGACATGCACGGCGCACGACACACGAAGGAATCAAACAAACCATGACCGACACCCAGCGGGTCAATATCGGCAAGCAGTACCCGGCCGCCTACAAGACCCTCATCGCCTTGTCGTCGGAGGTGGAAGAGGCTGCCGCTGCTGCGGGACTCGACCCGCTCCTGGTCGAGCTGTTGAGGATCCGCACCTCTCAGATCAACGGCTGCGCGTTCTGCCTGCGCATGCACACCGGCGACGCCCTCAAGAAGGGCGAGAACCCCGACCGGATCGCCGTCCTGCCCGCATGGGAAGAGACCGGCTACTTCTCCGAGACCGACCGTGCCGCCCTGCGCCTGACCGAGGCGATCACCCTCGTACCGGACGGACACGTCCGCGACGAGGACTACAACGCCGCAGCGGCCGTACTCACCGCGGACCAGATCTCGGCGGTCGCCTGGCTGGCCACGGTGATGAACGCCTTCAACCGCGTCGCGATCACCAGCCGGTACCCCGTCGGCACCTGACCTCGAAGGTGCACACGGCGGTCGTGATCAGGGACTCCGTCACCGCGTACCGCCGATGTCCCTGGCGCCATGACCGTCCTGTTCGTCGTGGTTTCCGTGGCGGTGGTGGTCCCGGCAGTCGCCGCCCCGCACGGCCCGGGCCCCCCGCTCCGGTCCTTTGACCGGCGCCCCGCGGGGGCGGCTTCTTCGACCCGGCCGCCCCCGCGCCCCGACGACCCGGCCGATGCACTGCACCGCCACACGCTGCGGACCGCCGCGATGGGCGCCCGGCTGCTGGGCCGGCCCGAACAGCCGCTGGGGGCCCGCCGCCAGGCCGAAAGCAACGCTGAGGACTGCCAGGGGATGCCGCAAGGCGCCCGGGCGGCTCGCGCCTACGAGTCGACGCCGTCCGCACGGGGGATGGGATGGGCGGACGGCGCGGGGGACGCTTCGGCCCTGGCCGCGTCGGCGAGGGCCGCGGCGGCGGCTTCTGCGGCCTGTACCGTGTCGCTGGCGGCCTGGGCAGCCATGTCGTCCGACGGCGGCTTCTCGCGGGTGGCCGGCGACTTGGGCAGCACCTCGCTGAAGGCGCGGGACACGCCCTGGAGCGCGGAGGTCACCTCGCTGGGGATCACCCAGAAGGTGCTCCCAGGGCCCTGCGCGAGTTGGGGCAGCATCTGGAGATACTGCCAGGCGAGCAGCTTGGGGTCGGGGTCGTTGCGGTGCACGGCCTGGAACACCTCGTCGATGGCTCGTGACTGGCCCTCGGCCTGGAGGATCGCAGCCGTGCGGTTGCCCTCCGCGCGCAGAACCGCGGCCTGCTTGTCGCCCTCGGCGGTGAGGATCTGCGACTGGCGTTGCCCCTCGGCCCCGAGGATCGCGGCCCGCTTGTCCCTCTCGGCCCGCATCTGCTTCTGCATGGCGTCCTTGATGGACTGCGGAGGGTCGATGGCCTTGATCTCCACCCGGTTGACCCTCAGCCCCCACTTGCCGGTCGCCTCGTCCAGCACTCCCCGCAACTGGCTGTTGATGGTGTCCCGTGAGGTGAGGGTCTTCTCCAGGTCCATGGACCCCACGACGTTGCGCAGAGTGGTGACGGTGAGCTGCTCGACCGCCTGGAGGAAGTTCGCGATCTCGTAGAAGGCCGCTCGTGGGTCGGTGACCTGGAAGTACAGCACGGTGTCGATCTCGACGACCAGGTTGTCCTCGGTGATGACCGGCTGCGGCTTGAAGGACACGACCTGTTCTCGGAGGTCGATCACCGGATGAACGCGGTCTATGTAAGGGATGACGAGGCTGAGACCGGGTTTCAGGGTCCGGTGGTAACGGCCGAGTCGCTCCACATTACGGGCGCGCGCCTGGGGCACGATACGGACCGCCCGCACCACGGTGAAGACCGCGAACAGTGCGACGATCAGGCCGGCGATCAGAAACGCCGTGGTCTCCATGTTTCAGTCCCTTGGGTAGACGATTGCGGTGGCACCACTGATCTCTATGACGTCGACGGTCGCTCCGGGAGGAATCACCAGCGTTTCGTCGTAGGCCCGGGCCGTCCACTCCTCGCCGTCGATACGGACCCTTCCGCCCAGGCCCGTCACCTCGGAGACGACGTAGGCGGCCTTGCCGACGAGTGCCTCCACGCCGAAGCGCTCTGACTGGGGCTGGAGAACATGACGTAGCGCGACCGGGCGCACGAACAGCACGGTGACCGTGGCGACGATGGTGAACACGAGGAACTGGAAGGGCGGCGGCAGCCCGACCGCGGCGGATCCCGCTGTGACCAGGGCGGCCACACTGAGCATTCCGAGCGCCGCGGTGAGCGTGAGGATCTCCGCCACAGCCAACACGGCTGCAATGATCAACCAGATCAGCCATGGATCCATTTGCGTGCCTCTTCTGACCGGAACGGGTACGAAGGGCCTGTCTCTCACCATTGGACCCCGGTGAGGCACCGCCGCGGTACCCCTGGGAGGAAACGGCTCGCGTTGCCGGACACAGGCGCCCTCCCGGGCCCTCGTGTGCCGTGCCGCGAATATCGGCGATCATGGGCGCCCGACCGCCGGGGTGGCCCGGGCCACCCGCTGTGGCGATGACGCCGACAGCAGGTCGTAAAGAACACGTAAAGACTGCCGGAATCCGGCAATGACCCTGTGCGTGGTCCGTGGCAACATCGCGCTGTCTTGGGGAGATCGGCGTGCCGGCGAAGGGGGGCGGGATGGAGTGGTTTCTCGGTCTTGGCATCGCCGGACTGGTGGTGCTGGCGCTGGCCCTCGTCTTCGACGGCATCCTGGACGGGCTTCTCGACGGGCTGGGTGGCCTGGACGGAGTGCTGTCCCTGCCCGCGATCGCCGGATTCGTGTCGATGCTCGGCTTCGCCGGCGCGATCACTTTGGGCACAACGGGCCTCGGGACGGCGTTCGCGGTCGGGGTGGGGGTGGCCGCGGGGGGCCTGGCGGGATGGCTGACCTGGAGGTTCAGCCAGGCGCTGATGCGCGGGCGGACCGCGGTCGCCCCCCGTGGCGACGACCTCATCGGCGGCTCGGGCACGGTGGTCACCGCCATCCCGGCGGACGGCTACGGCGAAGTGCTCGCGTACCTGGCGGGCCAACCCGTGAAGCTCGCGGCCAGGAGCACGGTCCCGCTGCCGCGGGGCACGAGGGTGTGGGTGGAGTCGGCGCTGTCGGCCACCTCTGTCGCCGTGCGGCCCGTGGACCACTGAGCGCCCCGGCCACTCACGCGTCTTTGTCGTATCTGTACTGATCAAGGGAATCCGGCATGAGCCCAGTACTCACCGCTGCGGTGGGCATCGTCGTACTCGTCGTCCTGCTCGCCCTCGTCGTCATCACCCGCTACAAGGTCGCCGGCCCCAGCGAGGCGTTCATCGTCACCGGCCGGCGTGGCAAGAAGTCCACCGACCCTGAGACCGGACGCGTGTTCACCGACAACAGCGGTCAGAAGGTCGTGGTCGGCGGGGGCGTGTTCGTCGTGCCCTTCGTCCAGCAGAAGTTCACCCTGGACCTGTCCAGCCGGCACATCCCCGTGGCCGTACGGGGCGCCGTCACGCTGCGAGGGGTGAAGGCCCACTTGGAGGGCGTCGCGATCGTCAAGGTCGGGGGAACCGAGGACTCCATCCGCGCGGCGGCCCAGCGCTTCCTGATGCAGCAGGACGGCATCGTCGGCTTCACCCAGGAAGTCCTGTCGGGCGCTCTGCGCTCCATCGTCGGGCGGATGTCCGTGGAGGACGTCATCCGTGACCGGGCGGCGTTCGCCGGACAGGTGGCCGAGGAGGCGGAGGCCAGTCTTTCCGGGCAGGGCCTGGTCCTTGACGCCTTCCAGATCCAGGACATCACCACCGAGGGCTCCTACCTGGAGGACCTCGGACGGCCCGAGGCCGCCCGGGCCAAGCAGGAGGCGGACATCGCCGAGGCCCTGGCGCGGCAGGCCTCGGAGCAGGCACGGCTCAAGGCCGAGGAGGAGATCGCGATCGCCCAGCGGACGTTCGCGCTCAAGCAGGCCGAGATCAAGGCCGAGACGGACGAGGCCGCCGCCCGCGCCGCTGCCGCCGGCCCGCTCGCCGAGGCCGCCCGCAGCCAGGAAGTCCTCACCGAGCAGGAGAAGGTCGCCGCCCGCCAGGCCGCGCTGACCGACCGCGAACTCGACACCAGGGTCCGCAAGCCCGCCGACGCCGCGCGGTACCAGGCCGAGCAGGAGGCCGAGGCCCGCCGCATCGCGCTGGTCAAGGAGGCCGAGGCGGACGCCCAGCGCTCCCGGCTGACCGGCGAGGGCGAGAAGGCGCACCGCGCCGCACTCGCCGACGCCGTACGCATCGAGGGCGAGGCGCAGGCCGCGGCCATCGCCGCGAAGGGGTCGGCCGAGGCCGAGGCCATGCAGAAGAAGGCCGACGCCTTCGCCCGGTACGGCGACGCCGCGGTGCTGCAGATGCTGGTCGAGGTGCTGCCCCAGGTCGTCGCGAAGGCGTCCGAGCCGCTCGCCGCCGTGGACAAGATGACCGTGATCTCGACGGACGGCGCGAGCCAACTGTCCCGCACGGTCGCGGACAACGTGGCCCAGGGCATGGAACTGCTCAGCTCCACCACGGGAGTCGACCTCGCCGATCTGCTCAAGGGCCTCGCCAAGCGGGGCTCCGCGGCGCCCGCCCACCCCTCCCCCGAGGCGCCCAACGGCAGGGTCGAGATCACCGACTGACACCGCGGGAAGGCGGAAGCCGTGCGGGACCGGCGTGATGGTACCCGCGGACCCGGCCGACGCTCTCACCTACGCGGTCGGGGCCGGACCCGTATCAGCGGGACTGCCCGCAGGCGCTCCCATGAGGGAGCGCCTGCGCCGACCCCGCCCGGACGCTCCCAGAGTGAGGGGATTCCGTTCACCCACGGACCGCCTTGCCCGCATCGGCGCACACGAGATCCTCACCACCCCTGCCGAGCAGGCGACATGGCGCGCGATCCGCGTGCTCATGCGTCTCGCACCCGAGACCGGCCTGCGGCTCCTGCTGCGCAGCGCGCTCTTGATCATCGGCCGCTAGACTCCCGGGGTTCGGATGGTGTCAGTGGACCGGAAGGCCAAGCCATGGACGATGACCGTTGGGACCGGTGGCCGGAGCCGTGGGTGGGCACGGACTGCGACATGCGGACCGTCGTGGGTGCGATCCCGCGGGAGGTCAAGGACGGGTTCAGATACGACCAGATCCCATGGGAGCGGTTCCCGCATTGTTACGGTCCGGGCGAGGAGGTTCCCGGTCTCCTCGCAATTCTCGCCTCCGGTGACACTGACGCCGCCCGGCGGGCGTTGGGGAACCTGTGGGAGTACCTGCATCACCAGGGCAACGGGATCGCGGTGGGAGCACTGGCGGTCCCATTCCTACTCCGGATCGCGGCCGCCGGGTCCCCCGAGCTCCGCGCGGAGACTCTCCAGCTGGTCGCCGAGATCGCGCGGTGCCAGCACTTCGGGGACGGCAGCCGCGAAGGTCTCCTCCAGGTCGCCGAGGATCCACAGGACGCGGACGGCACCACAATGTGTCCGGTGGACTGGACAATTCAGGCCGCCCGCGCTGCGATCACCGCGGATCTGCACCTCCTGCTCCCCCTTCTACCCGACCCCGATCCCGAGGTCCGCTCCGCCACGGCCTTCGTCCTGGCGACGGCGACCGGCGAGATGGCGCGCATCTCGTCCGCCCTCGACAACCGGCTGACCGTGGAAGACGACCCGACGGTCCGGGTGAGCCTGGTTCTGGCGATCGCCCAACTCGCCCGCGAAGACCACAACGAGTCCGTTGCCGCATGGACCCGGACCCTGTGGTCGGACGCCGCCCAACCGCTCGAGACTCGCGTCGGCGCCGCCCTCGCCTGGCTGTGCCTGGTCGACGACCCCGTCCCTGACGAACTCCGCACCCTCCTCACCGATCCCGGCACCGACCAACTCGGCGAACTGTTCCAACAGGTGCCCTGGCTCCCTCCGGTCGACTACTACGGCAACGCACTGCGCAGCTGCATCGACGAAATGCTCGCGCGGGATGTCCCTGGGAAGGACTCGTTCTCGCCCTGGGCCTGAGCCCCTCCCAGGCCATGGACGACGAGCCCCGCTGGGACACCGCCCGCCGCCTCCTGCACGAAGACACCCTGGGGCCCGAAAGCCGCCTCACCGGCCCGCCGTTGCTCCTCTACGCCCAATGGCCTACCGCGATCTCCCGCCTCACCGTCGACCACATCGAGGAGACCGACGAAGCCGTCCGTAGCCGTTTCGGCGCCGTCCCGGTCAAGCTTCCCGCGCCCGTCGTTGAACACGCTTTCCTGGCGCACTTCAAGAAGCGCAAAGTGTCCACCGACACCTGCGCTCGTCCCTTTCGGGTGTTCATGAACACGCTTGCATTCGTTGCTCGCTCCTCCGGCCGGACCCGCCCCAGCGCGGCCGGTTGGAGGCAATTCGCGACAACCTCGTCGCCCGCTTAGCTGAGGCGGGGCGTGAGGGCTGGCTCGGCAAAGTCGAAGGACTGAAAGTCAGCCTCGCTGGTGCGGAGGACAAGCGCGCCCAGATGGACGCCACCGCAGCCCGCACGGCCGCGGCGGTCGATCTCTGAATGCCTGGCTTCACGCCGGCCGCTGGACGCTCCAGCGACGCGTGACGACGGATATGCTTCGGTGGCTCAGTAGATTGGGAGCGCTAATTTGGGGGTGCCATGGGTCGGCCGTTGCTGTTCCTCGACGTCGACGGACCCCTGAATCCGTATGCGGCGAAGCCCGAGAAGCGCCCCGAGGGCTACACCACCCTTCGCGTCCCACAGGAGAGCGGGGCAGCTGGGGGGCACGGGAGACTGGGGACCCACATGGGGCCGCTACGGGTATGGCTCAACCCCGATCACGGGCCGGCACTGCTGGCTCTCGGCTACGAGATCTGCTGGGCCACAACGTGGATGAGCGACGCGAACACGTGGATTGGACCTACGCTCGGTCTGCCTGAACTGCCGTTCGTCGACTTCGGTGATGCCCTGCTCAACGAGCGCCCTGATGGCGTTCATTGGAAGTTGGAGCCATTGGTGGAGTACGCCAAAGGCCGACCGTTCGCTTGGGTGGACGACGAACAGAGCGACGCGGATCACGCACACGTGGCTGCCAATCACCACGCAGCCGCTTTGCTCCACCACGTCAATCCACGGATTGGCCTGCGGAACGACGACTTCACTACCCTCGCGGCCTTCGCAGTATCCATCGACACTTCGACGAACACTCCCTGAGCTTCAAGCGGCCAAGCCTAGTTCAGAGGAGCCTGTGTCCGTTGCCCGACGCTCCGCCTCGACCTCACCCAGGTCTTCCGGCCAGGGCTTGATCAAGTTCCTTGAGTGTCGGGGTTGTTGGTGATGCCCAGGAGTGGGAGTGCTCGTTCTGGCTGGTCGCGGATCGCCCGGGTGGTTTTGGCGATGTTGGCGGCTCCGAGGATCTTGAGCAGGCCGATGGCGAGGTTGCGGAGGGTCGCCATGGCGCGGGGTGCGGTGCCGGTGTGGATGGTGGAGGCGTCCTCGGCGAAGGTCACGTCTCTGACGTGGTGCAGGGCCTCTACCGTCCAGTGGCCGCGGATCGCGGTGGCGAGTTCGGCGGGGGTGGTCTGGTGGGCTTCGAGGCTGGTGACGGCGTAGACGGTCTCGCGGCTCTCGCGTCGGCCTGTCTGCCGGCGGCGACGGTGGACGCGGATGGCCAGTCGGGCGTAGGGGAAGGCGATGCCACCGAGTTCGTCCGCGATGCCGCAGGTCTTGATCGAGCGGGACTCGCGGCGGC
>NZ_CBDRCM010000036.1:0-80562 GCF_965342435.1 Actinacidiphila sp. bgisy160
CCCCCCCCCCCCCCCCCCCCCCCCCTGAGCCGGTCAGCCCGACGGCGTCAGCCGGAAGGACTGGGCCGCGGTGCCGTTGCAGGTGTACTGCTGCAGCAGGGCGCCGTCGGCCGCCGAAGCGGACGCGACGTCCAGGCACCTGCCGCTGTGCCGGGCCGTGAGGACGTACGAACCGTCCGCCTGGAGCACGGGCTTCCACTGCTGGTTGGCGGCGGCGGCCGCCCCGGGTCCGGCGAGCAATAACCCGGCGAAGGCCGCCGCGACCGCCGCGAGCACGGCGATCAGGCGTCCGATGTGGGGGTGGTGTGGCATCGCGGATCTCCTGTGTGGGGGGTGGAGACGGGATGGCGGGGGAGGTCAGGCCGCGCTGCGGGCGCGGCTCCGGTGGGCGGTGATGATCTCGGCGTAGCGGCGCCCGCTGCCCTTCACGGTCCGGCGCTGGGTCTCGTAGTCGACGTGGACGAGGCCGAAGCGCTTGTCGTAGCCGTACGCCCACTCGAAGTTGTCCAGCAGCGACCAGGCGAAGTAGCCGGCGAGCGGGGCACCGCCGCGCACGGCGCGGGCGCAGGCCGCCAGGTGCTCCTCCAGGTAGGCGGTGCGCTCGGGGTCGTGGACCTGGCCGTCGGGGCCGACGCGGTCCTCGTACGCCGAGCCGTTCTCGGTGACGTAGATCTTGCGGGCGCCGTACTCCTCGGTCAGCCGCAGCAGCAGCCGCTCCAGGCCGTCGGCGTGCACCTCCCAGTCCATCGCGGTGCGGCGGACGTCGGGGACGCGCACGGCGCGGGTGTGGGGGACCGGCCCCGACGGGTCGTCGGCGACGATGTCACGGAAGTAGTAGTTCAGGCCCAGCCAGTCCAGCGGGGCTGCGATGGTCTCCATGTCACCCGCCTGGACGGGCAGTTCGACCCCGTACAGCTCCAGCATGTCCTCGGGGTAGCCGCGGCCGTGGATCGGGTCCAGCCACCAGCGGTTGGTGTGGCCGTCGGCGCGCAGCGCCGCGGCGACGTCCTCGGGCCGGTCGGAGGCCGGCTCGCAGGGGCTGAGGTTGTTGACGATGCCGACCCGGGCGTGCGGGACCGCGGCGCGCAGCGCCTGAACCGCCAGGCCGTGACCCAGGTGCAGGTGGTACGAGGCGCGTACGGCGGCCGTGATGTCGGTGAGGCCGGGGGCCATCACGCCCTGCAGATGGCCGATCCAGGCCGAGCACAGGGGCTCGTTGAGCGTCGCCCAGTGGGTCACCCGGTCGCCCAGCCGTTCGGCCACCACGGACGCGTACTCGGCGAAGCGCAGCGCGGTCTCCCGCTCCGGCCAGCCGCCGCGGTCCTGCTGGGCCTGCGGCAGGTCCCAGTGGTACAGGGTGGGGAAGGGGGTGATGCCCGCCTCCAGCAGGGCGTCGACCAGGCGGTCGTAGAAGGCCAGGCCCGCGGGGTTGACCGGCCCGCCGCCCTGCGGCAACACGCGGGGCCAGGCGAGGGAGAAGCGGTAGGCGTCCAGGCCGAGCCGGCGCATCAGGCCGATGTCCTCCGGCACGCGGTGGTAGTGGTCGCAGGCGACGTCACCGGTGTCGCCGTTCGCGACCTTCCCCGGCGTGCGGGAGAAGGTGTCCCAGATGGAGGGCGCGCGGCCGTCCTCGGCCACGGCTCCTTCGATCTGGTACGCGGCCGTCGCGGCGCCCCACACGAATCCGTCGGGGAGGGCGCTGAGGTCGAGGGTCACGGACTGCCTTTCGTTCGGGGGACTCTGAGGGGCTGTGGGGCTCACTTGACGGCGCCGGCGGTCAGCCCGGCGACGAGGTAGCGCTGCAGGAGCAGGAACCCGGCGACGACGGGCACGCTGACCACGAGCGAGGCGGCCATGACCTGGTTCCAGTACACGTCGGTCTGCGTGGCGTAGCCCTGCAGGCCGACGGCGAGCGTGCGGCTGGTGTCGTTGGTCATGACGGAGGCGAACAGCACCTCGCCCCAGGCCGTCATGAAGGCGTACACGCACACCGCGACGATGCCGGGCACGGCGGCCGGGACGACCACCCGGAACAGCGCGCCCAGCGGCCCGCAGCCGTCGACCATGGCGGCCTCGTCCAGGTCCCGGGGGATGGAGTCGAAGTAGCCCGCCAGCATCCAGATGGAGAAGGGGAGCGAGAAGGTGAGGTAGGTCAGGATCAGGCCGCCGCGGCTGCCGTACAGGGCGATGCCCGTTGCGTTCCCGAGGTTCACGAAGATCAGGAAGAGCGGCAGCAGGAAGAGGATGCCGGGGAACATCTGGGTGGACAGGATCGTCACCGAGAAGAAGCGGCGCCCCTTGAAGTCGTAGCGGCTGACCGCGTACGCCGCGAAGACCGCCACCGCGACCGAGCACAGGGTCGCCCCGCCCGCCACGAGCAGCGAGTTCACGAAGTACCGGGCGAGTGGCACGGTGTGCCAGATGTCCGCGTACGGGCGCAGGGTGAAGCCGCTGGGGAACCAGCGGAACGGGCCCTGCACGTCCTGCAGCGGCTTCAGCGAGGAGACGACCATGACGAACACCGGCGCCAGCGCGAAGGCCGTCAGCACGGTCAGCACGATCCGCCGGGTCCACACGAAGGAGCGCGGCGCGGCCATGGGGCTGCGGACGTCAGGCATCCTTCCTCCTCAGGGAGGTCGCGAGCAGGTAGAGCACCGTCACGACGAGCAGGAACAGCAGCAGGAGCACGGACATCGCCGAGCCGGAGCCGAAGTTCCAGGTCACGAAGGACGACTGGTAGATGTGGATCGAGATCAGGTCCGCGGCGTCCGGCGCGGCCCGCCCGAACAGCACATAGGGCGTGTTGAAGTCGTTGAACGTCCACAGGAACAGCACCAGCACCAGCACCTGGTTGACCGGGCGCAGCGACGGCAGGGTGATCGCGCGGATCTGCTGCCAGATCCCGGCGCCGTCCATCGCCGCCGCCTCGTACAGCTCGCGCGGGATGTTCTGCAGGCCGGCCATCAGGCACAGGAAGGCGAACGGCCACTGCCGCCACACCGACACCGTCACCAGCGCGAAGAAGCTGTTGTCGCCGATCAGCCAGAAGGGCCGGCCGTCGGTGAGGTGCAGCTGGTCGTGGAGGACGTGGTTGATCATGCCGGTGTCCCGCTGGAACATGAACGACCAGGTGATCACCGCCGCGTAGACCGGCAGCGCGTACGGCACCAGGAAGACCGCGCGCAGCAGCCCGCGGCCGCGGAAGGCGTCCTGCATGAGGATCGCGGCGGCGGTGCCGAACAGCCAGGACAGCCCGACCGCCAGGACGGTGAACTCGCAGGTGACGAGGAAGGACTTGAGCAGGTCCTCGCCGACGGGCGCGTTGAAGTCCACCGCGACGCGGTAGTTGTCCAGGCCCTTCCAGGGGGCGGCCGACCAGTCGCTGATGAAGAACTGGGTGAGCTCCTTGAAGCTCATCACGACGCCGACGACCATCGGCACCAGGTGGATGAGCAGTTCCAGCGCGAGCGCCGGCAGCAGCAGGACGTACGGGAGCGACGCGCGCCGCAGCCGCGCCGGCAGGCGCAGCCGCGACAGCGGGGCCCTTCCCCCGGCGGCCGGCCGGCCGCCAGGGGAAGGCGTCTTGGAGCTGTGCCGGACGGGCGGCACGGTGGCGGTCATCGGTTCCTTCACGCTCACGAGGCCGGCATCTGCTGCTGGGCCTTTTCGAGGGCGGCCTTGACGCTCTCGGTGGTGACCGGCTTGCCGGCGGCGGCGTCGGCGAACAGGTCCTTCATCGCGGTGCCGACGGCGGTCTCGAACTGGCTCTCGTTGGCGACCTGCGGGAGCGGCGCCGCGCTGCCCGCGAGCGCGTCCGCGAGGACCTTCAGGTCCGGGGTGGCGAAGGCCGGGTCGGACTGGGCGGCCTTGACCGGCGGGAGCGAGCCGTAGGCGCCGTTGAGGATCTTCTGCTCGTCGTCGCTGGTCATGAACTTCACGAACTTCAGCGCGCCGTCGACGTTGTCGCTCTTCTTGAAGACGGCCAGGTTGATGCCCGCGACCATCGAGTTCACGGCGGTCTCGCCGGTGGCGCCCGCGCTCTGGAACGGCACCTGGGCGACGCCGTAGTCCTCGGGCTTCATGCCGTGGGACTTCAGGGAGGAGCCGGCGGCCTGCCACAGCAGCATGGCGGCCTTGCCGGTGGCGAAGTCGGCGACCGACTGGTTGGCGGCGTACTCGGCGTTGCCGGGGGCCGCGATCTTGTCCTTGGCGATGAAGTCGATGTACTGCTTGACGGCCGCGACGGCCTCGGGCGTGGTGAAGGTCGGCTTGCCGGAGGCGTCGAAGAAGTCGGCGCCGTGCTGCTTGCCGAAGACGAAGGCGTGGTGGACGTTCTCGGAGAGGTTGCCGCCCTCGACGGCGAGGCCGTACTTGCCGCCCTTGGTGAGCTTCTTGCCGTCGGCGACGAGCTCGTCCCAGGTGGCGGGCGGGTTGGCTATGCCCGCGTCGGCGAACATCTTCTTGTTGTAGTACAGGCCGTACGCCAGGGAGTACAGCGGCACCGCGGCCGGGTCCTTGCCCTCGGCGCCGGTCGCGCCCAGGGCGGAGGAGACGAAGCGGTCCTTGCCGCCGATGGCGTCGAACGCCTTGGCGTCGAAGGGGCGGAGCGCGCCGGTGGCCTGGAGGGACGCGGACCAGGTGTTGCCGATGTTGAGGACGTCGGGGCCCTGGCCGGAGGTGGCCGCGGCGAGGATCCGGTTGAGGAGGTCGGACCACGGGATGACCTCGAGCTTGACCTTGATCCCGGTCTGCTTCTCGAACTTCTTGAGCTCGGGCGTCAGGGTCGCCTTGTCCGCCTCGAGGCTGGCGCCCTGGTTGCTGGCCCAGTAGGTGAGCTCCTTGGGGCTGCCGTTTCCGCTGCCGTCGGTCGAGGAGCCGCCGCCGCACGCGGTGGCGGAGGCGATGAGCGCGGCCGCGAGCGTCACGGCGGCCGTGGTACGGGTGATGTGCATGACCGGGGATCCCTCTCCAGGGGTGGGTGCCTTCGGGAAGTGAAGTACGTCACGCCTTAATTCAAGGCGTGATTTAACGTCTGAGAAAACCTGGCGTCAAGACTTGGCGCAGCGATAGATTCAGCCGCGGAGGGAGCACCATGGCAGACCGAGGCAAGCGGACCGTACGCGACCTGCGGCGGGGCAACCGTTCGGCGCTCTTGCGCCACCTGTACTTCGAAGGACCCCTCAGCCGTCAGGAGTTGGCGAGGGACACCGGACTGAGCACAGGTTCCATCAGCAACGTCGTGGCCGAGCTCATCGCCGACGGCGTCGTCGAGGAGGCCGGCTCCGTCGAGTCCGACGGCGGCCGCCCCCGCGTCATGCTCAAGGTCGCCCCCCGTCACGGCTTCCTCATCGGCGTCGACGTCGGCGAGACCCGCGTCCGGGTCACTCTCTTCGACCTCGCCCTGACCGAGCTCTCCTCCACCGACCGCCCGCTGGCCGACAGCGGCCACGACGTCGCCCTCGTCGTCCAGCTGATCCTCGACGGCCTCGCCGTCGTCCTGGAGGACACCCGCGTGGACCCCGCCCTCGTGCTGGGCGTCGGCGTCGGCGTCCCCGGCATCGTCGAGCAGGGCGCCGGCGGCGCCGGCGCGGTCGTCCACGGCCAGACCATCGGCTGGGACGCCGTCCCCCTCGGCGTGCTGCTCGCCGAGGGCACCGCGCTGCCGCTCCACATCGACAACGGCGCCAAGACCCTCGGCCAGGCCGAGATGTGGTTCGGCGCCGGCCGCGGCGCCCGCAACGCCGTGATCGCCCTGCTCGGCTCCGGGGTCGGCGCCTGCGTCGTCGCCGACGGCAAGCCGTACCGCGGTGCCAGCAGCAGCGCGGGGGAGTGGGGCCACACCACCCTCCAGGTCGGCGGACGGCGCTGCCGCTGCGGCGCCCGTGGCTGCCTGGAGGCCTACGTGGGCGCCGAGGCGCTCATCGAACGCTGGGACGCGCCCACGGGGGTGAGCGAGGAGGCCGCGATCGCCGCCCTCCTCGACGCCGCCGAGGCCGGTGACGCCGCCGCCGTCGCCCTGCTCGACGAGACCGCCGAGTACCTCGGCGCCGGCATCGCCGACCTCGTCAACCTCTTCAACCCCGAGCGCATCGTGCTGTCCGGCTGGACCGGCCTGATGATCGGCCCCCGGCTGCTGCCCGCCGTCCGCGAGGCCACCGCCGCGTACGCGCTGCGCCACCCCTGCGCCCAGACCTCCATCGAGCTGGGCCGGCTCGGGACGGACGCGGTCACCGTCGGCGCCGCCACCTTGCCGCTCGCCCGCTTCCTCGACGCCGGCGGCCGGCCGCCCGCCCCCGCGGCGCGGCCGGAGGACCAGGCGGAACCGAATCGTCCGGGTCGTTCGTTGTCGGGTACATCCGTCTGAACGAGAGCATCCCGAGACCACCCGGAGCACCGCAGTGACCCTCAAGCAGCAGATCGTCGGCAACGCCATGCAGATGGCGGTGTGCACCCTCCAGCCCGGCCAGACCGTCTACTGCGAGGCGGGGAAGTTCCTGTTCAAGACCGCGAACGTGAGCATGGACACCCGGCTGGCCGGCCCCGGCGCCCAGCGCCAGGCCCAGGACGGTGCGGGGAGCGGCGGCATGGGCGGCATGCTCCGTCAGGCGATGGGCACGGCCATGCAGGTCGGCCAGCGGATGCTGGCGGGCGAGAGCATCGCCTTCCAGTACTTCACCGCGAGCGGCGGCGAGGGCACCGTCGGCTTCGCGGGCGTCCTGCCCGGCGAGATGCGCGCCCTGGAACTGGACGGGTCGCGCGCCTGGTACGCGGAGAAGGACGCCTTCGTGGCCGCCGAGTCGACCGTCGACTTCGGCATCGCCTTTCAGGGCGGCCGCACCGGCACCAGCGGCGGCGAGGGGTTCGTCCTGGAGAAGTTCACCGGCCGCGGCACGGTGATCATCGCGGGCGCGGGCAACTTCATCGACCTCAACCCCGCCGACTTCGGCGGCCGCATCGAGGTCGACACCGGCTGCATCGTCGCCTTCGAGGACGGCGTCCGCTACGGCGTGCAGCGCATCGGCGGGCTCAACCGGCAGGGGATCATGAACGCCGTCTTCGGCGGTGAGGGGCTGTCGCTGGCGACCCTGGAGGGCGACGGCCGCGTCATCCTGCAGTCCATGACCATCGAGGGCCTGGCCAATGCCCTCAAGAAGGCCCAGGGCGGTGACAAGCAGGGCCCCACCGGCGGTCTGTTCTCCACCCACGCCGGCTGATTCCCACCCGCCGTTCGGCAGCCGCGAGCGCGCTGCGACACGGCGCGACCGCCGCTGCCCGGCCGCGCACTCCATCCCGCACGCCCTGGTCCGCCGCCGTCCGCCCGGCGGCCGGGTACGCGCCGGGCTGATCCGGGGCGCGGTCCGCCGTTGTACCGGCGGGCCGCCATCAGGCGGGCCTTTGCCGCGCGGCTCGTACGGGCCGGGGGCGGTGGGCCGGAGCAGTCACGCGCGTCGTGCCTGCGCCACCCGCGGTCCGCATGCCTTCGCGCGGCGCCCCTGTCCGGGCGGTCGGCGCCGACACCGGCTGCCGGAGGGGCTCGAGGCCGTTCGCCAGGACGGCTCGTCGCCCCCCGCTCGTTTGGCGGGAGCGGGGCGCCACGCGCGCCCGTGCGACGCGGCCGGCCTCACCGGTCGCGGGCCGCCGGGTATACGCGGCCGGGAGCAGCGGGCCGGGGCGGACCACCAACCCGCGCGTCGTGCCGGCAGGCTCAGCCCACACCGGCGTCGGTCAGCACACGGCGAACCGCCCGCGCCAGGGAGGCCCGCACCGCGTCCGCGTCACCCAGCGCGGCGGTCATCACGGCACCGTCGCGCAGCATCATCAGCGTCGCCGCGTCCTCGGCGGGCTCGGGGGCGCCCGCCTGCGCGAGCAGCCGGGCGACCAGCCCCCGCAGCCAGTCCCGGTGGGCCACGATCGCGCGCGAGACGGGGTCGGCCGGGTCCGGGTACTCCGCGGCCGCGTTCAGGAACGGGCAGCCGCGGAAGCCCGGCGAGCACAGCTGGTCGCCGAGCGCGCCGGCCACCGCGGCCAGCGCCTCCCGTGCGCCAAGACCCTCCAGCGCGGCCGTGGTGAAGCTGCGGATCTGCTCGTCGGTGGCCCGGATGTAGCTCAGGACGAGCTGCTCCTTGCCCAGGAAGTGCCGGTAGAGCGTCGCCCTCGTCGTGGACGCCTCCGTGACGATCCGGTCCATGCCCACGGCGTGGATCCCCTCGGCGTAGAACAGCCGGGCCGCGGTGGCCAGGATGCGGTCACGCGGCGGCGCGTCCGCGGCGGCGATCGTGACCAGGGGAACGGCGGGTGGGGCACTCATGTCCTTGACGGTAGCGGACGGCACCGCGTAGCGTCCCGACAAGAACGAACGTTCTGTATCGTCACGCGCGACGCGCTCCACGACACCCCTGCGAGAGGACCCCGCCATGCCCGTGCCCGAGACCGGCACCCCCGCCCCCGACTTCAACCTCCCGGGAGTCCTGCTCACCGGATCGGGCGCCGAGCGCGGCGAGTACTCCCTGTCCGCGCACCGCGGCGCCCCCGTCGTGCTCGCCTTCTACCCCGGGGACGACTCGGCCGTGTGCACCAGGCAGCTCTGCTCCTACACCTCCGACCTCGACCGCTTCCGCGACCTCGGGGCGACGGTGTGGGGCATCAACTTCAGCGACCTCGACAGCCACGAGCACTTCGCCCGCAAGCGCGACCTGCGCTTCCCGCTGCTCGCCGACACCCAGCGCACGGTGGCGAAGGCCTACGGCATCACCATGCCGGGCCTCGGCCTGAAGCGCTCGGTCTTCATCGTGGACGCCGAGGGCATCGTGCGCTGGAAGCACGTCGCCCGCATCGGCCTGACCTTCCAGGACACCGACACCATCACCGCTCAGCTGGCCGCGCTCGCCCCGCGCTGAGCCCCGGCGCCCCGGCCCGGAGCGGCCGGCGCCACCCTTCCGGCCGAGCGTGAAGCTGCGCTGTTGCCGAGCTTAAGAAAAGATCGATGGACTGAACGCCCGAAGCCGGGCAGATTGCTGTGTGCCCGGCGCATCGCGCGAGCCGGCGCCGACGGGCGCCGCCGCTCCGCCCGGGCTCCCCCTGTGCCCGGTCCGCGTCCCCCCGCGCGGGCCGGGCCACCTCGTCTGCCGGCAGGAGTCGCAAGAGTGAAGGCACTGGTGAAGGAGAAGGCCGAGCCCGGCCTGTGGCTGCGGGACGTCCCGGAGCCGGAGATCGGACCCGGGGACGTCCTCATCAAGGTGCTGCGGACCGGCATCTGCGGCACCGACCTGCACATCCGTGCCTGGGACGGCTGGGCCCAGCAGGCCGTGAACACCCCGCTCGTGCTCGGTCACGAGTTCGTCGGCGAGGTCGCCGCCGTCGGCGCCGACGTCGCCGAGATCAAGACCGGCGACCTCGTCAGCGGCGAGGGCCACCTCGTCTGCGGCAAGTGCCGCAACTGCCTGGCCGGCCGCCGCCACCTGTGCCGCAACACGATCGGCCTCGGAGTCGGCCGCGACGGCGCCTTCGCCGAGTACGTGGCGCTGCCCGCCTCCAACGTGTGGGTGCACCGGGTTCCCGTCGACCTCGACATAGCGGCGATCTTCGACCCGTTCGGCAACGCCGTCCACACCGCGCTGTCCTTCCCCCTGGTCGGTGAGGACGTGCTGATCACCGGCGCCGGCCCGATCGGCATCATGGCCGCCGCCGTCGCCAAGCACGCCGGCGCGCGCAACGTCGTCATCACCGACGTCAGCGAGTACCGCCTGCAGCTCGCCCGCAAGGTCGGCGTCAGCCTCGCGCTCAACGTCGCCGAGACCACCATCGCCGAAGGGCAGCGCGAGCTCGGCCTGCGCGAGGGCTTCGACATCGGCCTGGAGATGTCCGGCCGCCCCGAGGCCATGCGCGACATGATCGCCAACATGACCAACGGCGGCCGCATCGCGATGCTCGGCCTGCCCTCGCAGGACTACTCGGTCGACTGGGCGAAGATCGTCACGTCGATGATCACCATCAAGGGCATCTACGGACGCGAGATGTACGAGACCTGGTACGCCATGTCCGTGCTGCTGGAAGGCGGCCTCGACATCGCCCCCGTGGTCACCGGCCGCTACTCCTACCGCGACTTCGACGCCGCCTTCGACGAGGCCGCGAGCGGCCGCTGCGGCAAGATCGTCCTCGACTGGACCTCCTGAGCCGTCCGGGCCGGCCCCGAGGCACGACCCACCCGCACCCGCAGCTTTCCAGGGAGAACCCCGATGTTCGACTCCGTCCGCGACGACCTGCGCGGCACCCTCGACGAGATCCGCGAGGCCGGGCTCTTCAAGCCCGAGCGCGTGATCGGCACCCCGCAGAACGCCTCCGTCTCGGTCACCGGCGGCGGCGCCCCCGGCGACGTGCTGAACTTCTGCGCCAACAACTACCTCGGTCTCGCCGACCACCCCGAGGTCACCGCCGCCGCCAAGGAGGCCCTGGACCGCTGGGGCTACGGCATGGCGTCCGTCCGCTTCATCTGCGGCACCCAGGAGGTCCACAAGGAGCTCGAGGCGCGCCTTTCCGCCTTCCTCGGCACCGAGGACACGATCCTCTACAGCTCCTGCTTCGACGCCAACGGCGGCGTCTTCGAGACCCTCCTGGACGAGAACGACGCCGTCATCTCCGACGCGCTCAACCACGCCAGCATCATCGACGGCATCCGGCTGTCCAAGGCCCGCCGCCTGCGCTACGCCAACCGCGACATGGCCGAGCTCGAGGCGCGCCTGAAGGAGGCGTCCGACGCCCGCCGCCGCCTCGTCGTCACCGACGGTGTCTTCTCCATGGACGGCTACATCGCCCCGCTGGACGAGATCTGCGACCTCGCCGACCGCTACGACGCCATGGTCATGGTCGACGACTCCCACGCCGTCGGCTTCACCGGCCCCGGCGGCCGCGGCACCCACGCCCTGCACGGCGTGATGGACCGGGTCGACATCATCACCGGCACCCTCGGCAAGGCCCTCGGCGGCGCCTCCGGCGGCTACGTCGCGGCCCGCGCGGAGATCGTCGCGCTGCTGCGCCAGCGCTCGCGCCCGTACCTGTTCTCCAACTCCCTCGCGCCGGTCATCGCCGCCGCCTCCCTCAAGGTCCTCGACCTGATCGAGGACTCCGAGGACCTGCGCACCCGCCTCGCGGAGAACACCGCCCTCTTCCGCTCCCGGATGACCGAGGCCGGCTTCGAGATCCTGCCCGGCGAGCACCCCATCGCCCCGGTCATGATCGGCGACGCGGCGAAGGCGGGCCGCATGGCGGAGCTGCTGCTGGAGCGCGGCGTCTACGTCATCGGCTTCTCGTACCCCGTCGTGCCGCACGGCAAGGCCCGCATCCGGGTCCAGCTGTCGGCCGCGCACTCCACCGCGGACGTCGAGAAGGCGGTGGACGCGTTCATCGCCGCGCGCGATGCCCTGGCAGGATGAATGGGTGATTGACGCACGACGGCTGCGGACCCTGCGGGCCGTGGCGGACCACCGTACGGTGACCGCCGCGGCCGCCGCGCTGTATCTGACCCCCTCCGCGGTCTCCCAGCAACTCGCGGCCCTGGAGAACGAGACCGGCCACCGGCTGCTGGAGCGCGGCGGCCGCGGCGTCCAGCTCACCCCCGTCGGTGAGATCCTGCTCGCCCACGCCAACACCGTCCTCGCCCAGCTCGAACGCGCCGAGGCCGAGCTGGCCGCCTACACCTCCGGCGCCGCCGGCGAGGTGACCGTGGCCTCCTTCGCCACGGGCATCGCGCTCGTGCTCGCCCCGGCCATCGCCGCGCTCGGCGGCACCGCCCCGGGCATCCGGGTCCGGGTCCGGGATGCCGAAGGCGACGAGTCGCTGCCCATGGTGCTCGACGGCCGCGCCGAGATCGCCGTCGCCGTCGAGTACCGCGGCGCCCCTCGCGCCGACGACCAGCGGCTCTCCCGCGTCCCCCTGTACGCCGAGCCCTTCGACGCCGTCCTCCCGGCGGGCCACCCCCTCGCCGATGCCGGGACCGGCACCGTCCGGATCGCCGGCCTCGCCGGCGAGACCTGGATCGGCCCCTACCCCGGCAACCCCTGCCACGACGTGGTGGTCCTCTCCTGCGAGTACGCCGGGTTCCAGCCGCGCCTTGAGCACTCCTCCGACGACTTCCGCGCGGTCGTCGCCCTCGCGGCGGCGGGCGCGGGCGTGGCCCTCGTCCCGCGCAGCGCGTTGCGCGACATGGACCTGTCCGGTGTCGCCGTCCGCCCCGTCGACGACGTCGTCGCCACCCGCCGCGTCTTCGCCGCCGTCCGCCGCGGCGCCGAGGACCACCCCCTGCTCCGCCCGGTCCTGGACGCCCTGCGCGACGCGGCGGAGGGCGCGGGCGGGGCGGAGTGACGCCGGCTCGCCGGGGGACCGGGGGCTGGGCCGCAGCGGACCTCGGGCAGGGGTTCCACCGGTAGTCGGATGGTACGGCGCAGGTGACGGCAGTCGTACGCGCGGCTTCCGTTCGACCGGGGCCGAGCCGGAGGGACCGGCTCTCCGGGACGCACGAGCGATCAGTCGTCCACGTCATGCTCCGTGGCGGGTCCGTATGGGTATGGAGCACACGTGCCTGTATCCGGTACTCGCTAGGGGGAGGCGACCGTGCAGTTGATCAGTTTCCGCACCGCGGACGGCGGTGAAGCGGTGGTCGAGATCGCGGACGACGAGCCCGGAATCGTCTCGGTCTCGCGGCGGGGAGACACCATCGCCCGGGCGACCGGCTCGCTGGAGGCGGGTTTCGACCGCGTGCGCTCGGTGGCCCAGACCGCGTTGGACCGGCTGATCACCCTGCCCCGGCCGCCGGAGGAGATAACCCTGGAGTTCGGCGTCCGGTTCAATGCCAAGGCGGGTGCGGTCATCGCGCACACGGAGGGGGAGGGACATCTGAAAGTCGTAGTGGTGTGGCGGAACCCGGCTTCCTGATCACCGTGGGACCGGAACGTGGCCAGGTGAGGGTGCAGTCCCGGGACGGCGCGTTGTGGGGAGCCGGGATTCTGGTGTCCCTCGGTGGAATGGGCACACATGTCCTCACCTGCGCGCATGTCGTCGCGGACGCGATGGCCGAGGCCTCGAAGGGGTCGCTCGTCGTAGACCTCCCCGGGCGCGGATGGTCGGCTCATGCGCGTCCGGTGCCGGGCGCGTGGTCCGAGGTTCCCGACCTCGTTCACGCGCCGGCGGGTGCGTCCTGCGCCGACCGAGCCGACTTCGCCGTGCTCACCCTCGACGCGGGACACCCACGTCTTCCCGGGGGGTGCGGTCCCCTGCCCCTGATGGCGTGCGGTTCCCCGCAGGACCGCCGTGTCGCGGTGATCGGCTACCCGGACGGCGCGTCGGCGGGCCTGATCGCCACAGCACGGCTGGCAGGTACCGGCGGCCCCTGCCCCGACTGGGTACAACTCGACGGACTCCGTGCCACGGGCGCCGCCGTCACACGGGGCTTCAGCGGTGCGGCCGTGTGGGATCCACTGCGAGGCCGCGTCATCGGCATCGTCACTGCCGCCTACACCGATCGCGCGTCCAGGATCGCCTGGATGCTGCCGACGGAGGCCGCCGTCCGGCTCTGGCCTCCACTCGGCGCCGCACTCCGTGTCGCAGCGCCCCGGACCACCGCTTCCCCCACCACCGAGGAGTTGTACGAACTCGCTGACGCGCTCCTGGAGGTGCCCCAGATCGCCCACGACTCCGGGCGCATGCTGCGGGAAGCCCTTCCCCCGGTGGTTCGTCGCAACATCCGGGACCACCCCTGGCCACGCCAGCAGCTCCTCTCCGTCGTCCAGGCGTGCGCGGATCACCGGGACGGCTGCGCCGCGTTGCGCACCGCCGTGTCGCAGCTCGGCGGTGATGCGGTGTCAGTTGTGCGAGCAGTGGGCATCCTTGACCGCATCTGCCGGCGTGGCGAAGGTGGTTCGGGGGGCGATGCATGATCGATCCGGGGTCCCTCGCGAACAGCGTCCGCCGCGAACTTCCCAGGTACCTCGTCGACGCGGTGCAGCAATTGACCTGCCTGGAAGATCCGATGACCTTCCGGCGTCTGGTGAACAGGTTCAACCCGGAACCGGCCGCACTCGGCGGAGGGCAGCGCGCCCAGTTGGTGCGGTTGATGGAGGGCGTGTCCCGGACGCCCGGGGGACTGACCTCGATGGTCCAGACCCTGGAAGTGTGGGAGGGCAGTACGGTCGCGGTACTGAACCTCAAGATCGCCCTTGCCGCCTGGGAGGTCGATCTCTTCGCCGTCGAGGAGTGGGAGGAGCTCTTCCGGCTCCTCGACGGACTCAGGGTGCCGGACCTCGGCAGGCGGTACGCAGACTTCCTGCGGGAGCAGGGGAGATTCTCCGCGCCGGTCCACTGCACCGAACCTTGGGCGGTCTTCCTCCACGCATCGACGCTCAACGCCCGGAACGGCCAGCCGCTGCCGTGTCTCCAGCTCCTGCGGCGACTCGCCTTCGCGGCCGAAGGCGAACGGCAGTTGGCCCTCATGGAGTGGGCCGACGCGCATGACCCGCACCCCACGGTGCCGGACGATGCCGGGCCGGCGGAGCCGGCGTACCGGAGTTCGCAGACCGAGACCGGCGTGTGGAGGCCGTCGGACTACCTCATCATCAGGCTTCGGCCCTTGCTCGACGGCGAGACGGAGGGCATGACGATCCTCTCCTACTGGCGCCGGGTGCACCCCGGTGGCCAAGTCCGCGGCGAGGACCGGCGCATCGCCCTCCAAGACCTGGAGCGGGAGGTGAGGACCCTGATCCACCAGGCCGAGAGCGACTGGGCCTACTTCCTCAAAGGAGAACTCGCCATCGAGTTCGTGCTTCCCTGGGACCTCCTGCACCTTCCCGTGGAGCGATGGGAGAAGTCGTCGTTCCGGGGGATCGGCGCCGTGCTGGGCGAGGACCATCCTGTCGTCATCCGCAGCCTGGAACGGCTCGACAGGCGCGACCTGCACGGCCGCTGGGGGAGGCGCTGGGACGCGTTCGCGGAGGGACGGGCGGGGCGTGCCCACTGGTTCGCCGATGACGGCCTGCCCCACCTGTTGTCCGACCCACCCCCTGCCGTCGCGGTGCTGAGTTCCGCTCCGGGGAGCGGTTCCACCGCGGGGGAGGAGTCCCGCCACACCCCCGACGAGCTGGGAGAAGCCCTGAGGGCCGGGATACCCGTGGTGCTGTGGGACAGAAGGGGGCGAACCGGTCCCGAGTTCCGCGCGGCGATCCGCGCGGTGCTGGACGACGGGGATCCCCGGCGGCTGCCGGCCCTGGTGAAGTCCTTGCGCATCACATCGAGAGACGGCGATTCTGAAGGTGCGCCCGTGGTCGGTCGTCATGTCGCCCTGCTCTGGGACGACCCCTATCGGCTACCTGTGGCAGCGACGGACTCTTCGCCATCGGTCAGGGACGGTTGGGAGGAGAAACAGACTCATGACACGGTCTAGCGACAGCGCGGCATTACCCGGGGACGGCCCACTGCCCCGCTGGTGGATATACCGGGGCACTGGACCGGCCCCCACCGAGTTCTCCCTGGCCGAGCACCTTCCACCACCGCCGCCGTGGCGGACCTTCGGCGGTGGCCCGGTCCTCCCGCCTCCGCCGCCCGACGACACCGAAACCGTCCGGCGGCTGGGAACCCACCTGCCCAACGGCGCCGTGTCCCGGTTCGCCGAACAAGAGGCGAACATGGTGAACGCGGCCCTGCTGCTGCGCCGGCCCTTGCTGGTCAGCGGGCGACCCGGCACCGGGAAGTCGAGCTTGGCGTACCGCATCAGTCGTGAACTGCGCTTGGGGCGGGTCCTGCGGTGGCACATCACCAGTCGCACCACTTTGCAGCGCGGGTTGTACGACTACGACGCGATCGGCCGTGTCCAGGACACCGCGGCTGCCCGGGCGGCCCGTGACGGTGATCCCTCCGAGGCATCGGACCCAGCACCGCTGGGGATCGGTGAGTACATCCAGCTGGGGCCGCTGGGTACGGCACTGCTCCCGTTCGCGGAACCGCGGGTCCTGCTCATCGACGAGCTCGACAAGAGCGACCTCGATCTCGCCAACGATCTGCTGAGCATCTTCGAGGAGGGCAGTTTCGCCATCCCCGAGTTGTTGCGGGCCCGGCGCCGGCACCCGGTGGTGCGTGTCCTGACCAGCGACCCCGGAGGTGAGGCCGAGGTGCGCGACGGAACGGTCACCTGCCACGCCTTCCCGCTGATCGTGATGACCTCCAACAGCGAGCGGGAGTTCCCGCCGGCCTTCCTGCGGCGCTGCCTGCTGCTCGACATGCCGGAACCGGGCCAGGACGACCTGGCCGACATGCTCACCGCACACTTCGGGGAGGAGACGGCACGGCAGTGGGGAGGTGACCTCATCGCCAGGTTCCTCGAACGCAGCCGGGAACGCGGCGGACTGTCCAAGGACCAGCTCCTCAACTCGCTCTACCTGGCGACGTCCGGGGGGATCGGCGGCCAGGACGGCTCGCTGTACGAGATCGTCGAAGCGGTGTGGCACCGTCTCAACGGGTCGGGACCCGGGACGAAGTTCTGATGGCGGCCGCGGGGGACGAACAGCGGTCCATGCCCACCGGGCCGGAGGTCCGGGACGCGATCTATCTCGCAGCGTACGCGGATTCCGTGTCGGCGGCTCCGGGCGCACGTGATGTGGAGGGCCTGTCGACGACCCCGGCGAGTTCGGGCCGCGGCCCACAGGGGGTGCGCTCGTCGCCCACCCACCTCGTCGAGTACCACCCCGGCAACGACGTCCAGCCGGACGGGGAGAACCGGCGGCGGGGTCCGGGCGGGGGCCACCACCGTCCGGAAGGCGAGTCGGACCGGCGCGGGCGGCGTACCTCCGTGCGCTTGCCGGGCGCACTCGCGCTGGCGCGGTCCCTCAAGCCGCTCGGGCTGTTTCGCGCCTCCCCTCACGCCTGGGACATGGACGAGGACGCAACGGCGGAGCGCGCGGCCTCGGAGGGGTGGTGGCTGCCGGTCCGTCGTCCGGTCATGGAGCGCCGTCATGATCTGTGGTTGATCGTGGACGCGAGTGCGTCGATGGCCCTGTGGCAGGACGTCGTTCCGGTGTTCGTGGACATGGTGGAGAGCGCGGCTCTCTTCCGCACCGTCAGCACGACCCGAGTCGACCTGTCCGAGGCGGGACCACGTGCCCGCCGCGACGGGCACTCCCTGCATCGCCCTCGAGAACTCCGGTCAGGAACGGACTGCCCCGTGCTGGTCATCACCGACGCGGTGGCCGAGACATGGCGGAACGGTGAAGCAGCGGCCTTCCTCAACGCCAAGGGCAGGATCTCTCCCACGGCGGTGCTCAGCCTGCTGCCGCAGGAGTTGTGGGAGTTCACCGTTCCCAGTGCCTTTCGCGTCCAGTTGAAGGTCCCGCACACCGCCGCCGCGAACCGCATGTGCTCGGTGATGCGGTCGGCCTCCTCCCCGTCACGGCCTGGTGGACTGCTGCCGTCGCGCTCAGGGCAGGCGGTCCCCATACCTCTGGTGGAGATGACCCCCGGGTCGCTCGGTCGTTGGGCCCGCCTGGTGGCGTCCCCGGGCGGCCGTCACACATCCGCGGTCCTGCTCACCGGCAGACGAGGAGACCTGGGGGCCCACACGTCCCTCCAATCGGCCGGGAACGACGCGCCGGCGGGCTCCGGCTCCAGGCGTCCGGCGAACGACCCGAACCGTACGCGTGACTCCGCCCGTGAATCCGTGCAGAATTTCATGGCGAAGGCGTCCCCGACGGCATTCCGGCTTGCCTGCCGGCTGGCTGCCGCACCCCTCAACCTGCCTGTGATGCGCATCATCCAGGATTCCGTGCCCGGAGCGCAGAACTGGAATACCGCCGAAATCATGATGTTCGGATTGTTGCGCCGAATCGAAAACGGTGCGGACGTGGAGGACGCCGAGCGCGTTTCCTTTGATTTCGTGGAGGGCGTCAGGGAGGAGTTGCTGGCCCTCGGCACACGTTTCGAGACGTTGCACGTACTGCGCCAGGTGTCGGAAGTCCTGGGTCCCCGGGTGGCTGCTTCCGGCGTGCAGGACGACGACCCCCTGTCATGGCGGGCGGATCACGTCGACCTGCCGGTGACTCCCGACACGCTGCCCTTCGTCCGTCCTCTGCGGGCTGTCTTCAAGGCTCTTTCGGGTCCTTACCTCGCGAGGGCGGCGCGGCTCGACGGCCTCCTGGACGACGGGGAGGGCGCGGAGCGGTACGGCGGCGGCGGTCGAGCGGGAGCGCAGGAAAGTCCTTTCGGGCCAGGAAAAGCAAGCGAGTCCACGGAGACGGAGCCACGTTCTCGAGCCGTTCGGGGAGAAGCCATGTCCAATTCAGGAACGGAAAGCTCGCGGCAGTTCCTGCCGCCTCAGCCGCAATTCGGCGGCAATCTTCCACTGCGAAATCGCAATTTCACAGGGCGTGAAGAACTCCTCGCCGTGCTACGTCAACGACTTGCCAGCGGAGTCACTACCGCGGTCCTGCCCGAGGCCCTGCACGGAATGGGCGGGGTCGGGAAATCCCAGATAGCGATCGAGTACGTCTACCGCTACGGGAAGGAGTATGAACTCATCTGGTGGATACCCGCCGAGCAGATCAACCTCGTCGTGCAGTCCCTCATCGAGCTGGGGGAGCACATGGGGCTGGACGCGGGTGCCAACCGCAGCGCCGTTCCGACCGTCCTCGAGGCGCTGCGGCGGGGCCGGCCGTACAAGAACTGGTTACTGGTCTTCGACAACGCGGAGAACCCGCACGAGGTCCTCCAGTTCTTCCCCCGCAACGGGCCGGGCCGAGTCCTGGTGACGTCCCGCAACTCCCAGTGGTCCACCCTGGCGAGTTCGCTCGAAGTGGATGTCTTCACCCGTCCGGAAAGCGTCGAGCTGATCAAGCGACGCAGTCCGCAGATCCCGGATGAGGCTGCGGACCGACTGGCGGACGCGCTCGGTGACCTGCCGCTGGCCGTGGAGCAGGCGGCCGTGTGGCTCGCCGAGACGGGGATGCCGGCGCAACAGTACCTGGAACTGTTCGAGACGAAGTGCGCCGAACTCCTGGAGGTATCTCCTCCCCCCGACTACGACCTTCCCGTGGCGGCGGCGTGGAACGTGTCGCTCGACCGCCTGCGCGAGGACCACCCGGCTGCGCTCCAACTGCTGCAGATCTGCGCGTTCTTCGCGCCGGAGCCGATCTCACGCGGGTTCTTCGAAGCGGTGCGCGGCGTCACCGCCCCTTCCGCCCTACGGGCTGCGCTCGACGACCCGATCAAGCTGTCCCAGGCCATCCGTGAGATCGGGCGCTACGCACTGGCCCGCATCGACCACCGGAACTCCACCATCCAGGTCCACCGTCTCGTGCAGCGGGTCCTCGTCGAGCAGATGGATACGGCGGAACGCATCGAGATGCGTCACTGCGCACATGAGATCCTCGCGAACGCCGACCCCAGGAATCCCGGGCAGCCGGACGAGTGGGCTCGCTACTCGGCGCTCCTGCCGCATGTGAGGGCCACGAGGCTGGTGGAGTGCGAGGACGGATGGGCCCGTCAGCTGGTGCTGAACGAGGCAGTCTTCCTGCGGGAGCGCAGTGACTACCAGGAAGGCTTGAAACTCGCGGAGGAGGCATGTGACATCTGGCGCCGCCTTCTGGGGGAGGACCACGAGCACATCATCGCCGCCGACCAGGCCCGTGCCCTGACCTTGCGCTGGCTGAACCAGTACGACGCGGCGTATGAGTTGCAGGCCGAATTGCTGGAGCGGTGCCGACGGGTCCTGGGAGAACGCCATGAACTCACCCAGCGAGCCGTCAGTGTGATGGCGATTCTCCTGCGACTGCGAGGTGACTTCTACGGAGCACGGGAATTGGACCAGCAGGCATACCAAACGACGCGGCTGGAACTCGGTTCGTACGACACCGGCACGTTGCATGCCGCCCACAACTACACCGTCAGCCTGCGTTTGGCCGGTGACTTCCAGGAGGCGCTTCGGATCGACGAGGAGACGTACGAGCGCCGTGTCGAGGTCCTGGGGGACTACAACACGCGAACCCTGAGCAGCCGCTATCAGATGGGTCTGGACCTTCAGGAACTGGGCCGACTGGACGAGGCGAGGCAGGTGTTCTCGTCCCTCAGGGACCTGACGCACTCGATGCTCGGCCCGAAGCACGATCTCGCGATCCGGGCCACCCGTGAACTGTCCGTGACCCTGCGCAAGCTGGGCGACCATGCGGGCGCGCGGGAACTGTCCTTCATGGTGCTGTCCGTTCTCAGGGCGCAGTTCGGAGAGGACTCGCTGGAGACCGTCCGCGCATCCCAGAACCACGCGACGGACCTCCGGCAGACAGGAGACCTCGAAGGGGCGGCCCAGCTCGGCCGGGCCACCATGGAGCGGTGTACGGCTCTGCTGGGCCGTGAGCACCCGCACACCTATGCGACGGCCAACAACTTGGCCGTCACGCTCCGCCTGTTGGGCCGCGTCGATGAAGCCCGGGAGCTGGACCAAGCGGCAGTGCACGGGCTGAGCAACGTGCTCAGTGCGGATCACCCCCGCACCTTGGTGTCGCGAACCGGGCTCGCCAGCGACCTCTGGGCCCAGAACCACTTCCAGGAGGCTCATGATCTGGACACCGTGCTGCTCGACGTGAGCACCTCGGTTCGAGGAGCGAACCATCCCGCGACGCTGGCGGTCATGCTCAACCTGTCGTACGACCTGAAAGCCCTGGGCCAGGTCGCGGCGGCGCGCACGTTGTACGAGCGAGCGCTGGCGGCCATCCGGCAGGTGCACGGCCCGCAACATCCGGCGAGCATCGATGCGGAGCGCAATCGCCGGGCCAACGTTGACATCGACCTACTGGGTGTCTGATGGCCGAGCGGTTCCTGCGAGACCGGTACCGAGCCAGACGGCAAGGGGTTCGGGTCCTGGGGATCGTCTGTCCAGCCGTTCCAGGGCGGCATGAACGGCCAGGACGAGGTCAGGACGCTCGGCAAGCAGCGACACTCCTGGGGACGCCAGGCCGAGGCCAATCCAGGTGGCCGGTGCAGGGGTCGCTTCGCGGTACGCCGCCAGCGCCCCCTCCGTGTCTCCGGTGATCAGTGCGACGTCCGCCGCGGTCGCTCCCGTGATCCCCAGCATGTCTGCGTCGCTGGTCTCCGCAGCGGCCCACACTTGTTTGAAGGCATCGGGGCGCGTCACCCACAGTCTTGCCAGCCAGGTCCTGGCGCCGGCCTCTGGAGCTGTGGCGGAGTGGACCATACGGGCGGGGGGCAGGTGGCGAGGTGCGGGCTGGCCGGCGTGCCAGCGACGAGCGAGCTCGTCTGCGTCGGCGGCATCCACTGCCAGATGTGCCGCTCGCCACGACGCCCACTGGTCCCGGCAACACAGCTCGGCAAGGGAGCCCGCCGGCTTGTTCACCGACTCCTGACTCCAGTCGCCGACCAACTCGGCCACAGCCTGGACGACGACGTTACCGGCGTAGGTGAGGCCCTCGGCACTGCGCAGAGCGGCCAGTGCCGACCGTACCTGCCACCTGTGCACGGCGAACTCGAAGTCCGCACGCTCCCCATCGGCCTCGCGGCGGCCTCTCCAGAACGCAGCGACCCCGGCGAAGGCGTGAGCTCCGAAGAGCAGACCACGCAGCGGGCGCGCATCGGCACGCCAGGGTGCGAAGTACAGGGCCTCGGCTCCTTGCTCCGTATGCTCCGTCGGTTTCAGAAGGGGCACCAGATGGTCCAGAGCGGTGAGCAACTGATGCTGGGACTCATGGACGAGCGTGGCGGCCAATGACTGTGCGTCCTCGGGCAGCGACATGGTCAATGCGCCGAAGGCGTCAGGGATGGACGCGCTGACGACTCGTAATGGTCCCGCACCCTCGACCGGAACGACCGAGCGTACCGTCCCCGACACCATGCGGTGGGCGGCCGGGTTGCTCTCGCGGAGGAGCTCGTACGCCTTGGTCAGTAGTGAGCGCCAGCTTGATACGGCCGTCGGACCCAGGTCGGTGGGGCCGCGCAACGCCCGGAAGTCGCGATAGGGAGAAAGGTGATCGAGTACCGCTGCCTGTGTCCCGTCCCGGCCCGCTGGGCTTACCGTCTGTAGCGGCGACCAGCCTTCGGCGGGCGCCGTCGGATCTTTGGGCACGTGTACGGACCCGCATTCGCCGGAGACCAGGCCTCCGTCCGGCCCGGCCTCCACGCTCACCACGGCCCACGGCGCAGGGCCCACGCTTGCCGTGATGCCCAGGGACGGGAGCCACAGCCGGCCGTCCCGGACCGGAACGCGAAGGGAGCAGGGGACTCCGGCACGAATGGCGGCTGCCGCTGCGAGGGTTCCGAGAACCGCGCTCGCCGCCCATCTGGGTGAATCGGAAACTGATTCAGCCGTCGGCCGTGCTAGTCGACGCACCAGCGCGAACGCCCAGGCACCGACGGCCGGGTCGCGCAGCACGGTCTCGACGGCTTCGGGAGCGACGCGCTGCACCGCACAAAGCGTCGCCCAGACCTCGCGCGGGCCGGTGGGTGATGGGCCGGGTTCCGGCGCTGAAGCAGCGGAGGCCTCGGCGGTACGCAGGAGTGCTGTGAGCGCCAAGAGCAGTCGGCTGCGCTGAGCCGATGCCAATAACGCGATATCGGCTTGGCCGACGTCTCCGCGGGCCACGCCGATCAGTGTTTCGCGAGCGACCAGGTATGGTTCAGCCGAGGTCAATGGTGGTCACGCTCGTCATGGCCCCGTAAGTCGTCTCGTATCCGGGCGCGATGCTGCCTTCGCACAACGGGGCCGATGCGCGCATCAAGCCGCTCCGCAGCGCTCCCCATGCATGCTCCAGACCGGTCATGCCTCCGAGATCGTCCAAGCGGAAGTCAGACAGGTCGATGAGCTCCGAGAGCAAACCGCGTGCGGATTCTGACACGTGCGCCACACCTTCCAGTCGACCAGATCCGACCTCCCCGTTGTAGCTTTTTGCGGGTCAAGAGAACGGTCACCCGCATTGAGCAGAACTGAGTGAGCTACAACTATCTGGTCCAGCATTAGTTGTGTATTGCGGAAAAATGTCTTCTGGCCTGTCGACCGATGGGCGCACGTGCGCCTGCGACAGGTTAGCACCAGACAGTAAGGGAACGCATGACGTGGCTGATCCGCTGATAGCGCGTGACGAGATCCATCTTCATCGCGGAGTCCGGGACGGGGAATCCTGAGCGGCGCGTCCGGTTGGTGGAGGTGTGTCCTGCCGGACCCAGTTCTCAAGGCTCGGGTGCGTGCGGGCGGACGCCGCCCCTTGGCGTGTCAGCGCTCCCCCGTCCCCGTCCCGTAGAGCCGCTCCAGGACGCGGGCCACGCCGTCGTCCTCGTTGGAGGCGGTGCGGTGGGCGACCTCGGTGAGCACGGCCGGGTGCGCGTTGGCGACGGCGCAGCCGGTGCCCGCCCAGGTCAGGACGGGCAGGTCATTGGGCATGTCGCCGAAGGCGATGACCTGCTCGGCCGCGATGCCGCGGGACGCGCACAGCGCCGCCAGCGCGGCCGCCTTGGTGACGCCCCGGGCGCTGACCTCCAGCAGGCCGTGGCCGCCGGAGTGGGTGAACTGGGCCCGGCCGCCGGCGGCGTGCTCCGCGACGGCGAGCAGGGCGTCCGCGTCGAGCGCGGGCGACCAGGCGAGCAGTTTCACGAACGGGTCCGGTGTCGCCCACAGTTCCGCGAGCGAGGGTACGGGGACCTCGGCGCCGGCGTCCTCGGGCAGGCGATGTCCGTATCCCGGGGCCCAGCGCAGCCGGTGGCCCGTCTCCACGGCGAAGCCGACGCCCGGCGCCGCGTCCCGCAGGGCGGCGGCCACCCTTCGTGCGACGGGGGCGGCGAGCGGGCTGGTTCCCATGACGGTGCGGCGGCCGATGTCGTACACGATCGCGCCGTTGGAGCACACCGCGGTGCCGGTGAGCCCGGTGGCCGCGGCGAGCGTGTCGAGGTAGCGGGGCGGCCGGGCGGTCACGAGGACGATTTCCGCGCCCGCGTCGGCCGTGGCGCGCAGGGCGTCCAGCGTGCGGGCGGAGAGCGTGCCGTCCTTCCGCAGGAGCGTGCCGTCGAGATCGGTGGCGACCAGGTGGGGGCGGGGCATCGCCGCATTCTACGGAACCCCGCGGAGCGCGGTGCCGTGACGGACTCAGGTCACCGAAAGATCGCGTTTTTAAGTTAATTAGCAATTAATATTGACAGACTTCGGGGGTCCGGACACAGTTTCCGCCGTGGCACCGGCGCCCGGCACGCCGTCTTCCGCAGGGTGGACGGCCGCGTCCATCAGGACGCGCTCCGGGCCGCGCGCGACCCGTTCGCCGCGTCTCGCGGCACCCCGCTCCACCTCGTTCCACCTGCGTTCCACCGGCGTCAACCCGCCTCATACGGCGCCAACGGGCGTGCCTCCAGGCCTTGTTCGGTGAGGGGTGCACCGCCCGGAAAATAAATTAGTAATTAATCTTGACGGGATGCTGACCCCTGCGACAGGCTGTGCCTGCCGCACCCAGAGCCGGGCCGTCAGGGGGCCTCAGCTCCGTTCCGTGGGCACTAAGGGAGTGCACAGATGACCGCCTTCAACGCCAGCCGCCGCCGGTTCCTCGCCGTGTCCGGCGCCGTCGGCGCCGGCGCGCTGCTCAGCAGCTGCGTCACCCAGAGCCCGTCCGCCTCCGGAGGAAAGTCCGGCGGCCCGGTGACCCTGCAGTCCAACCTCTCCTCCCCGCAGGCGAAGACCTCGATGCAGCAGCTCGTGGCCGCCTTCAACAAGCGTGGCGGCGCCGAGGCGAAGCTCAACACCGTCGCGTCGGAGACCTTCCGCACGCAGTTGCCGACGTACCTCACCTCGGCCAACCCGCCGGACATCTACACCTGGTACCCGGGCTCCGTCGCCGAGTCGTACGCCAAGAAGGACCTGCTCCTCGACCTGGACGACATCTGGGGCAAGCCCGAGCTGTCCGGCTACACCGACGCCCTGAAGAAACTGTGCACCTCCGCCTCCAGCGGCAAGAAGGTCTTCGTGCCCACCAGCTACTACTGGTGGGGCATGTTCTACCGGAAGTCCAACTTCGCCAAGTGGGGCGTCCAGGAGCCTAAGAACTGGGACGAGTTCCTCGACCTGTGCGACAAGCTCAAGAGCAAGGGCGTCGCCCCGGTCGGCCTCGGCGCCGGCGGCGACACCCCGTGGGTCGCCTCCGCGTGGTTCGACTACCTCAACATCCGCGTCAACGGTGCCGCCTACCACCGCGAACTGCTGGCGGGCAAGCACCGCTTCGACGACCCCGAGGTCCGCAAGGTCTTCGACACCTGGGACCAGGCCCGGCCGTTCTTCGACCCGAACGGCACGGCGATACCGTTCCAGGACGCCACCACCGCCCTCCTTCAGGGCCGCACCGGCATGATGCTCATCGGCACCTTCTTCGCCGACGCCGCGCCGAAGGACGCCCTGGGCGACCTGGACTTCTTCCAGTTCCCGATCATCGACCCCAAGGTGCCGGTCGCCGAGGAGGCGCCCACCGACGGCTACTTCGCCAGCGCCCGCAGCAAGCGCACCGACGGCGTCAAGGAGCTGCTGAGCTACCTGGCCACCGCCGAGGCGCAGGAGCTCTACCTCAAGAACTCCTCCGGCACCGCGCTTCCCACCCACCCGGACGCCAAGGACGCCGGCACCCCGCTGGTGGTCAAGGGCCGCAAGCTCATCGATAGCGCCGCCGACGTGACGCAGTTCTTCAACCGCGACTCCAGCGACGCCCTCCAGCCGACCGCCGACACCGCCCTGGTGCACTACCTGGCGAAGCCCAAGGAGATCGGCTCCATCCTCACCACCTGGCAGCGCAGCGCGCAGAAGATCTGGAGCCAGTGACGATGGCGCTGCTCGGCTCCACACGTCGGTCCAGGGCCACTCGGGTGCCCCCGGTGGTCCTGGCCTTCGTTCTCGTCCCGCTGCTCGCCGAGGCCTTCTGGGTCTTCTGGCCGGCCCTCCAGGGTTTCTACCTCTCCCTGACCTCCTGGGACGGCCTGGCGGCCCCGAAGTTCGTGGGCCTCGGCAACTTCAGCGAGATGCTGCACGACGCGGTCTTCCGCACCGCCGCGATCAACACGGTGCTGTGGCTGCTGCTCTTCGGCGGGCTCTCCGCCGCCCTGGGACTCGGCGCCGCGCTGCTGCTCCAGCAGGAGCGGCGCGGTGTCGGGTTCTACCGGGCGGCGCTCTTCCTGCCGGTGGTCTTCTCGCTGGTCGCCACCGCGCTGGTGTGGCAGGCCATGTACCAGCCGGACGGCCTGATCAACAACGTGCTGGAGGGCGTCGGCCTCGGCGGCTGGAAGCACGCCTGGCTCGCCGACCAGGACACCGCCTTGTACGCGGTGATCGTGCCCGCGCTGTGGCGCCAGGTCGGCTACGTGATGGTGCTGTACCTGGCCGGCCTCAAGGGCATCGACCCCGCCCTGTACGAGGCGGCCAAGGTCGACGGCGCCACCCGCCGGCAGCAGTTCCGGCACATCACGCTGCCGCAGCTGCGCAGCGTCAACGCGGTCGTCCTGTCGGTGATCATCATCGACTCGCTGCGCTCGTTCGACGTGGTGTGGGCGCTCACCCGCGGCGGCCCGTACCACTCCTCCGAACTGCTGAGCACCTACATGTACTCCACCGCGTTCCAGTCCCTGCGCCTGGGATACGGCTCCGCGCTCGCCGTCGTCATCTTCGTGCTGGCCTTCGGCGTCATCGCGAGCTACCTCGTGCGCGCCTTCCGGGAGGCCGACTGATGACAGCCACCCACGCCACCGCGCGCGTCGAGGACCCGGCCGGCCGTGACGGCAAGGCCGCCAAGGTCCCGGCCGCGGCGCCCCGCCGGCCCCTCCTGAGCGGCCGCGCCCTGCGCACCACGGGCTTCCACCTCACCGCGGCCGTGCTGTCCGCGCTGTGGCTGCTGCCGATCGTCCTCGTCCTGGTCACCAGCACCCGGACCTTCGACGACATCGCCGCGCACGGCGTCGGCAGCTGGCCGCACTCCTTCACCTTCGACAGCTTCCGTCAGGCGTGGGTGGACGGCGGCCAGCAGCGCGCCCTCATCAACAGCCTGCTGGTCACGATCCCCACCGTGCTGCTGTCGCTGGGCCTGGCCTCCATGGCCGCCTTCGCGCTCAGCCGCTACGACCTGCCCTTCCGGCGCGTCCTGCTGCTGCTCATGCTCGGCGGCAACCTGCTGCCCCCGCAGATCCTGCTGATCCCGGTCTCCAAGCTCAGCGAAGTGCTCGGCATCTACGACCAGCTGTACGCCCTGATCGGGGTGCAGGTCGGCTTCGGCGTCGGCTTCTACGTCTTCGTGCTGCACGGATTCATGCGGTCGATCCCCGGCGAGATCCAGCAGGCCGCCGTCATCGACGGCGCGGGCCCCTGGCAGATCTACTGGCGGATCATCCTGCCGCTGGCCCGCCCGGCGCTGGCCGCGCTGAGCGCGCTGTCGTTCACCTGGATCTTCAACGACCTGCTGTGGGCCATCACGGTGTTGCGCACCGACACCCAGATGCCCATCACCGCGTCCCTCATCGGACTGCAGGGCCAGTACGTCTCCATGTGGAACGTCATCGCGGCGGGTTCGGTGATCGCCGCCGCCCCGACGGTGGCCGTCTTCCTCCGCTTCCAGCGCCACTTCGTGGCGGGACTCAACCTCGGAGCCGTCAAGTGACCGCGCACGACCGGTGGCTGCTGCGCACCGACACCACCACCTACGCCGTCACCCTCGGTGGCGACGGCCGCTGGGCCGAACTCGCCGCCTGGGGGCCGCACGGCGCCGAGGACGGCCCGTCGCCCCTGGACTGGTCGCGCCGCACTCACTTCATCACCCCCGCCGACGCCGCCCCGGCCGAGTACATCCCCTACGGGCTGCGGCCGTTCACCGGCGCCGACCTGGTCGCCTCCCGCCCCGGCGGGGACCGCGGCAGCTGGTGGCGGTTCGACGGCGCCACACAGGACGGCGACCGGACCCTGCGCCTGGACTTCGCCGACGACCTCCTCGGGCTGCGCACCGCGCTGCACTACCAGACGGTGCCCGGCACCGACGTCGTGCTGCGCTGGACGGAGCTGACCTGCACGGGCGGGGACGAGGTGCGGCTGGAGCGCTTCGACTCCGCCGCCGTCAACGTGCCCGTCCAGGGCGGCGCGCGGCTGACCTACCTGGCCGGCCAGTGGTCCCAGGAGTTCCAGCTCAAGGAGGTGGCGCTGGAGCGCGGACGCTTCGAGATGGAGAGCACACAGGGCTCCGCCGGGCACGCGTACCACCCGTGGCTCGCGATCCAGGACGCGGCCACCCCCGCCGAGGGCGCCACGCCCACCTACGGCATCGCACTGGAGTGGTCCGGCAACTGGCGGATCACCGCCGAGGCCGAGCCCGGCGGGGCGGTGCGCGTACGGGCCGGCCGCGTGCCCCACGAGGGCGCCGTCCGCCTCGCCCCCGGGACCACCCTCGTCACGCCGCGGCTGGCCTGCGCCTTCAGTGCCGACGGCCTCGACGGCCTGGCCCGCGTCTGGCACCGCTACGAGCGGCACCTGACCGGCGAGCGCATCGACCGGCCCCGCAAGGTGCTCTACAACTCGTGGGAGGCCACCGGCTTCGACGTCGACGCCGAGGGCCAGCTGGAGCTCGCCAAGGTCGCCGCCGAACTCGGCGCCGAACTCTTCGTCGTCGACGACGGCTGGTTCACCGGACGGCCCGACGACACCGGCGGCCTCGGTGACTGGGACCCGGACCCCGCCGAGTTCCCCGCCGGATTCGACCGGTTCGTCGAGGACGTCCGCTCCCTCGGCCTGGACTTCGGCCTGTGGGTCGAACCCGAGGGCATCAGCCCCCGCTCCAGGCTCTACGCCGAGCACCCCGAGTGGGTGTACCGCATCGACGGCCGGCCCGCCACGCTCGTGCGCAACCAGTTGCTGCTCGACCTCGGCCGCGAGGACGTCCAGGAATTCGTCATCGGCACCCTGGACCGGTTGCTCGGTTCCCACGCCATCAGCTACCTCAAGTGGGACATGAACCGTCCGCCCACCGAGCGGGGCCGCCCCGGGCACGCGTCGGGCGCCGATCCCGAGCGCCAGGACCTCGACGCCGCGCACGTCGCCGGCTACCTCCGCGTCCTGGACCACCTGCGCACCGCCCACCCGCACGTCACCGTCGAGGGCTGCGCGGGCGGCGGCGGCCGCGTCGAGCACGCCACCATCGCGCGCACCGACGTGGTGTGGCCCAGCGACAACACCGCGCCCATGGACCGGCTGCGCATCCAGTACGGCTATCTGCACGCGCACGCCCCGCACACCATGAGCTCCTGGGTCACCGACGCCCCCGGCGTCTTCGACCCGCGGCCGCGCTCGCTCGCCTTCCGCTTCGTCAGCTCCATGGCGGGCGTGCTCGGCATCGGCGCCGACATCCGCCACTGGACGCCCGGGCAGCGGGCCGAGGCCGCCCGGTGGATCGCCCGCTACAAGGAGATCCGCGACGTCGTCCACCACGGCGAGGTCCACCTGCTGGGCAGCCCCGCCGACCCGACCTGCGGCGTCCAGTACGAGGAACCGGGCGGTGACCGCCTGGTGGTGACGGCCTGGAACACCGGCCTCCTCGACGGCGCGCCCCTGGTGCCCGGCCGCGCCGCCCGGCTGCGACTGCGCGGGCTGCGACCGGACGCCGTCTACACCGACACGGCCACCGGCACCCGCTACAGCGGCGCGTACCTCCTCCACTCGGGACTGCCGTACGCCTGGACCGCGGATCACGACGCGGAGTTGACCGTCCTTTCCCGTCAGTGACGACAGCGGAAGAATCTGCACCCACCCGCCCCCTCGAACAGGAGACGACCCACCCCATGAACCCAGCGGCCCGCTTCACCAACCGCGTCGCCGTCGTCACCGGCGCCGCGTCGGGCATCGGCGCGGCGACCGCGGCCCGTCTCGCCGTGGAGGGCGCGGCCGTCGTCCTCGTCGACATCGCCGCCGACCGCGGCGAGGGGACCGCCGAGCGGCTGCGGGAGGACGGGGCCCGGGCCCTGTTCGTCGCCGCCGACGTCGCGGACGAGGACGACTGGCAGCGGGTGGTCACCGCCGCCCACGGTTTCGGGCCCGTGGGCGTCCTGGTCAGCAACGCGTACACAGTGGCCGTCGCGCCGGCCCACGAGACCAGCCTCGCTTCGTGGGAACGGCAGCTGTCCGTCAACCTCACCGGCGCCTTCCTGGGCGTGAAGGCGACACTGCCCGACCTGCGCGAGCAACGGGGGGCCGTGGTGCTCGTCTCCTCTGTCCACGCCCACCGGGGCATCCCCGGCCACCCGGCGTACGCTGCCAGCAAGGGCGCCCTGCTGTCGCTGTGCGGTCAGCTCGCCGTCGAGTACGGTCCGGACGTCCGCGTGAACGCGGTGCTGCCGGGGCCGATCCTGACCGCCGCCTGGGACCGCGTCCCGCAGGCCGACCGTGCGTCGAGCGTCGCCGAGACCGCGGCCCGCCGCTTCGGCACCCCTGAGGAGGTCGCCGCCGCCGTCGCCTTCCTCGCCGCCGACGAAGCCTCCTACATCACCGGATCGAGCCTGCTCGTGGACGGTGGCTGGAGCGTCACCAAGGCCTCGGCCTGACGGCACCGGACGCACCGGCCACCACCGAACAGCAAGAAAGGCAAACACATGACGCCATACGCGCGCCGCGGAGTGCACGGCCAGACCGTGGAGACCCTCGCCCGCCGAGTGCTCAGCGGCGAGATCCCCGAGGGAGCGACGCTCGACATGGCGGCCCTGCAGAGCGAGCTGGACGTCAGCCTGACGGCCCTGCGTGAATCGCTGAAGGTGCTCGCGGCCAAGGGCATGGTCGACGCCCGGCAGAAGCGCGGCACCTTCGTCCGGCCCCGCTCGGACTGGAACCTGCTCGACGCCGACGTGCTGCGCTGGCAGTTCTCCGAGAACAGCGGCACCGGCGCCGACTCGGCGCTGCTGCACAACCTCGGTGAGGTCCGCGGCATCATCGAACCCGCCGCCGTACGGCTGGCCGCGGCGCGCCGCACCGACGCCGACCTGGAAGCGCTGGAGACGGCCCTGAGGGCCATGGGCGAGGAGGGCGGCGCGAACCACGCCGTCGCGGCCGACCTCGCCTTCCACCGGGCGCTGCTCGCGGCCACCCACAACGAACTGCTGGAGCGCATGGAGGTGGTCATCGAGTCGGGCCTGGCCCAGCGTGACCAGCTGGTGCACAGCGCCCCGCACAGCGAGGACCCGGTGCCCAGCCACCGCGCGGTCCTCGACGCCGTGCGCGACCGGGACCCGGACGCCGCGGAACACGCCATGCGCGCCCTGCTCGACCAGGCGACGCGCGACCTCGACAAGGTCAGCGGCCCGCAGGCGCCCGAGGGCGCGGACGGCTCCGCCGAGCAGAAGGACGGCCAGGCACAGTGAAGATCGCGCGCGTCGAGACCTTCCTCGTCCCGCCCCGCTGGCTGTTCTGCCGCATCGAGACCGACGACGGCGTCGTCGGCTGGGGCGAGCCGGTGGTGGAGGGCCGGGCCGAGGTGGTGCGGACCGCCGTGGAGGTGCTCGCCGAACACCTCGTGGGCCAGGACCCCCTGCGGATCCAGGACCACTGGCAGGTGCTCAGCAAGGGCGGCTTCTACCGGGGCGGGCCCGTCCTCTCCAGCGCCGTGGCCGGCATCGACCAGGCCCTGTGGGACATCGCGGGCAAGGCCCTCGCAGTGCCGGTGCACACCCTGCTCGGCGGCCCCGTCCGCGACTCGGTCCGGGTGTACGCCTGGGTCGGCGGCGACGAGCCGGACCGGCTCAAGGAGGAGATCACCGCCCAGGTGGAGGCGGGCTTCACGGCCGTCAAGATGAACGCCGCCGGGCGCACCCCGCCGCTCGGCAGCCCCGCCGAGACGGCCGCCGTCGTGGAGCGCGTCGCGGCCGCCCGCGAGGCACTCGGCCCGCACCGGGACGTCGCCGTCGACTTCCACGGCCGGTTCACCGCTGCCAACGCGCGGCGCGTGCTGCACGAGATAGCCCCGCTGCACCCGCTGTTCGTCGAGGAGCCCGTCCTGCCCGAGCAGGCGCACCTGCTGCCGGGCCTGGTCGCCGCCTCGTCCGTGCCGCTCGCCACCGGCGAACGGCTCTACGGACGCGCCGACTTCCTCCCGGCCCTGACGGCGGGCATCGCCGTGGCCCAGCCGGACCTGTCGCACGCCGGCGGGATCTCGGAGGTCACCCGGATCGCCTCGCTCGCCGAGACCTTCGGCGCGCACCTGGCGCCGCACTGCCCGCTCGGACCGATCGCGCTGGCCGCCAGCCTGCAGGTCGCCTTCGCCACGCCGAACTTCCTGATCCAGGAGCAGAGCCGTGGCATCCACTACAACAAGGACGCCGACCTGCTGTCCTACCTGGTCGACACCGAACCGTTCCGGTTCGTCGACGGCCAGGCGCGCCGCACCGAGCTGCCCGGGCTCGGCGTCGTGATCGACGAGGACGCGGTCCGCGCCGCGGACCGTTCCGGCCATGCCTGGCGGAACCCGGTGTGGCGGCACGCCGACGGCTCCTTCGCCGAATGGTGAGCGGCGACCGGGTCCCGGTCGCCGTGGTCACCGACCTCGACCACGGCGGCTGCTGGACCTCGCTGACCGCGGGCGGCCGCCAATGGCTCTGGCACCGCGACGAGCCCCGCCGCATCCTGGTCCGGCCCGGCGACCCCTTCGCCGACGCCGGCGGCCTGGAGGAGTGCGTACCCACCGTGCGCGGGCTGCCCGACCACGGTGACGCCTGGTCACGGCCCTGGCACCGGGAGGGGGACGCGGAGGTCGTGGACTGCCCCGACTTCCGGCTGACCCGGCGCCTGAGCGCGGAGGCGGGGGACGCCGTCGCCGACTACACGCTCACCGCCGAGCCCGGCTACCGCTTCGTCTGGGCCGCCCACGCCCTGCTGGAGCTCTCCCCGGACGCGTGGATCGGCATCGACGCGGGCGCGCAGACCCGGCTCTATCCGGACGAGGGCGCCGGCTGGATCACCGGTCAGTGGCCGCGCGTCGAGGGCATCCCCCTCGACCGGCTCGGCCCGGATGACGGGACCGCCGTAGGGGCGGTCGTCCTCACCCCGCGGGTGACCGTGCACGACGGCCCCGACGCGCTGCACCTGTCCGTCGAGGCCGGCGGACAGCCGGTCGCGGTCGCGCTGTGGCGCAATCTTGGCGGCTTCCCCCAGGACGCGCCGTACCGCTCGATCGGCGTCGAGCCGATGCTCGGCCGTGTCTTCGACCGCACCGGGGCCGACGACGGCGACACGGCCGTCGTCCCGCCCTCCGGCGAGGTCGCCTGGCGGCTCACGGTCGCCGCGACCCGCCGCCCCTGAACGCCCATCACCAGAAGGGATGTCGGATGGACCTGCTCGCCGCGCTGCGTGCCCACCGGCTGCTCGCCATCGTCCGCGGCAGTGACCCGGACGCCGCCCTGACCACCGTGCTCACCCTCGTCGAGGAGGGGATCACCCTCATCGAGGTGTCCCTCAGCGGACGTGACGCGCTCGGCGTCATCGCCCGGGCGCGCGCCGCGCTCGGTCCGGACGCGACCCTCGGTGCCGGAACCGTGCTCAGTGCCGAGGACGCACGGGCCGCCCACAAGGCCGGCGCCGCCTTCCTCGTCACCCCCGCGGTCAGCGACGGCGTCGCCACCGGCCGGGAGCTCGGACTCCCTGTGCTCGCCGGGGTGATGACCCCCACCGACATCCTCCAGGCACTGCGGCTCGGCGCCGACGCCCTCAAGCTCTTCCCGGCCGGCAGCGCGGGCGGCCCCGGCTACCTGCGGGACCTGCGTGGCCCCTTCCCCGACCTGCCCTTCGTGCCCGTCGGGGGAGTGGACGCGCCGGCCGCCATGACATATCTGCGGGGCGGCGCCATCGCCGTCGGCGTCGGATCTCCCCTGATCGGGGACGCCGCCGAGGGCGGCAGCATCACCGCCCTGCGCGAACGCGCCCGCGGCTTCCTGGACGTCGTCCGCGCGCAGGCCCGTCCATGACCGGCACCGTGCCCCCCGCGGTCCTCGGGACCGACCGCCTCGAACTCGGCGAGGGCATCCGCTGGACGGACGGCCGCGCCGTGCTCACCGACATCCTCAGCGGCCGGCTGCTCGCCGCTTCCGACGGCCCCGCCGACCCGCACCGGCTGATCGCGCAACTGCCCTGCCCGCTAGGCGCGGTGGCCCCGGTCGAGGGGCACCCCGGCCACTGGGTCGCGGCGGCGGGCACCGGCATCTGCCGCATCGACCCCTCGGGGGGCGTCGACTGGATCGCCCGCCCCGAGGACGACGCCCCGATGGCGATCCGGATGAACGACGGCGTCGCCGACCCGCACGGCCGATTCTGGGCGGGCAGCATGGCGTACGACACCACCGAGGACGCCGGTTCGCTGTACCGACTGGACCGCGACGGCCGCCTCACCCGCGTGCTGCGCGACATCACGATCCCCAACGGCCCGGCCTTCAGCGCCGACGGCGCCGTCATGTACCTCGCCGACAGCGCCCGGGGCATCATCCGGCGTTACCCGGTCGACCCCGCGAGCGGCGACCCCGGCACGCCCGAGACCTTCGCCACCCTCGCCGACGGCAGCCCCGACGGCATGACCACCGACAGCGAGGGCGGGCTGTGGACCGCCGTCTGGGGCACCGGACAGGTCCACCGCTACCTCCCGGACGGCAGCCTCGACCGGATCGTCGACCTGCCGGCCGGGCAGCCCGCCGGACTCTGCCTCGGCGGTCCGGACGGCCGCACCCTCCTCGTCACCAGCGCCCACATCGGCCTCTCCGTGCCCGGGCCGCTCGACGGCGCCGTCTTCGCAATCCGGGTGGACGTGCCCGGCACACCGGCCGCCCCGTACCGCCCGACGCGCCTCCCCGGCCGCGCCGACACCCCCTAGGAAGCCACCATGAGCACCCCCCGGCCGCTGCGACCCGGGCCCGTCGTCTGCGTCGGCGAGACCATGGCCGCCCTCGCCCCCGACCCGCTCGGGCCGCTGGACGACGCGGACCTGCTGCGTGTCGACATCGCGGGCGCCGAGTCCAACGTCGCGCTCTACCTCGCCGACCACGGCATCCCCGCCCGATGGGTGTCCGCGGTCGGCGACGACCCCTTCGGCCGGCGGGTCCGCGAGCGGATCGCCGCGGGCGGCGTCGACATCGGCGGGGTGCGCACCGACCCCACCCGGCCCACCGGACTCCTGCTCAAGGACCCGGGCGCGCACGGCACCCGGGTCCACTACCACCGCACGGGGTCCGCGACCTCGGCGCTCACCCCCGACGTGCTCGACGACCCGGCCCTGGACGGGGCCGCGCTCGTCCACCTCAGCGGCATCACGCCCGCGCTGTCGCCCGGCTGCCACGCCCTCGTCGAACGGGCGCTGCGCCCCGACCGCCCGTGGCCCGTCAGCTTCGACGTCAACCACCGCCCCGCGCTGTGGACCGGTCGTTCCGCCGCCGACGTCCTGCGGCCGCTCGCCGACCGGGCCGACATCGTCCTCGTGGGCCTCGACGAGGCCCAGGTGCTGTGGGGCGCGGGGATCACCGACGCACGCTCGGTCCGCGAGCTGCTGCCCGGGCCCGGCGTCCTCGTGGTCAAGGACGGATCCCGGGCCGCCACGGCCTTCACCGGTTCCGACGCGCACAGCGTGCCCGCCCTCACGGTCCGGGTGGCCGAACCGGTCGGCGCCGGGGACGCCTTCGCCGCCGGCTTCCTCAGCGGTCTGCTGCGGGACCTGCCCATGGAGCGCGCCCTGCGGCTCGGCCATCTGACCGCGGCCTCGGCCCTGCGCGTCGCCGCCGACCACGGACCGCTGCCGGACCCCTCCGTCGTCGCCGCGCTGCTGGAGGCCGACGAGGAGACCTGGCGTGCCGCCACGTTGGGGTGAGTCCTTCGGATGAGACCTTCCGGGGTGTCTCGTCCCGCAGGGTGACGTGTCGCGGCGGGCCGCCGGGTTAACGTGCGGTACATGGACACGGTCGATCTCACGGTCTACGGCGAGGAGTTCACCGCCGATCCCTATCCCGTCTACGCCAGGCTCCGCGAGAAGGGGCCCGTGCACCGCGTACGCACAGCCGACGTCGGGGAGCTGTGGCTGATCGTCGGCTACGACCAGGCCCGGGCCGCGCTCGCCGACACCCGGTTCGCCAAGGACTCCCGAGCACTCGGCTGGACCTCCTACGACGAGGAACTCCTCGGCCGCCACATGCTCGTCTCCGATCCGCCGGAGCACACCCGGCTGCGCAAGCTGGTGGCCCGGGAGTTCACCGGCCGCCGGGTCGAGGAGCTGGCGCCGCGCGTGGAGGAGATCACGGCCGCCCTGCTCGACACGATGCTGGCCCGCCCGGACGGCACCGCCGACCTCGTCGAGGCGCTCGCCTACCCGCTGCCCATCACGGTCATCTGCGAGCTGCTCGGAGTGCCCGACCTGGACCGGGCGGCCTTCCGCGCCTGGTCGAACGAGGTCGTCGCACCGACCGGAGCGGAGGCCGAACGCAGGGCCTTCGAGGAACTGGCCGCCTACCTCCACGAGCTGATCGAGGACAAGCGCTGCGCGCCCGGCGACGACCTGATGAGCGCGCTCATCCGTACCACTTCCGAGGACGGCGACCGGCTCTCGCGCTCCGAGCTCAGCGGCATGGCCTTCCTGCTGCTGATCGCCGGACACGAGACGACGGTCAACCTGATCTCCAACGGTGTCCGCGCGTTGCTCACCCACCCGGACCAACTCGCGCTCCTGCGGGCCGACATGGGCCTGATCGACGGCGCGGTGGAGGAGATGCTCCGCTACGACGGCCCGGTGGAGACCGCCACCTTCCGTTTCACGACGGAACCGGTCGACGTCGCCGGCACGGTCATCCCCGCCCGCGAACCCGTCCTCGTCGCCCTTGCCTCCGCCGACCGCGACCCGGGCCGTTTCGCCGAGGCCGATCGCTTCGACATCCGCCGGGACACCCGTGGCCATGTGGCCTTCGGGCACGGCCTGCACTACTGCCTCGGCGCCCCGCTCGCCCGGCTCGAAGGCCGCGTCGCCATCCGCGCCCTCCTGGGGCGCTGCCCCGACCTCGCCCTCGACGTCGATCCGGCGAAGCTGGACTGGCTGCCCGGATTGCTCATGCGCGGTGTGCGCCAGCTCCCCGTGCGCTTCGCGCCCACCGGCCCCGGTACCCCCGGCGCCTAGAATGACGGTGCCCCTCACCAGGGCGTTCCCGAACGTCAGGCAGCACAGGAGAGCACCGTGACCGTCGTCGCCGTCCCCGGTTCGAAGTCCGTCACCGCCCGGGCGCTGTTCCTGGCGGCGGCGGCCGAGGGGACGACCACACTGCGGCGGCCGCTGCTCTCCGACGACACCGACGGCTTCGCCGAGGGCCTGCTCAGGCTCGGCTACCGCGTGGACCGCGGTCCGGACGTGTGGCGCGTCGAAGGACGCCCCGCCGGGCCCGCGGTCCCCGAGGCCGACCTCCACTGCCGCGACGCCGCCACCGCGGCCCGCTTCCTGCCCGCGCTCGCCGCGGCCGGGCACGGATCCTACCGCTTCGACGCCTCCGCCCAGATGCGCCGGCGTCCCGTCGCCCCGCTCACCACCGCCCTGCGGACGCTCGGTGTCGACCTGCGCCACGAGGAGGCGGAGGGCCACCTGCCGCTGACCGTCACCGCGGACGGCATCGAGGGCGGCGCGCTCGACCTCGACGCGAGCCGCCCCGGTCGAGATCGCCTGCCACGGCGACCACCGCATCGCGATGAGCTTCGCCGTCGCCGCGCTCCGCACGGAGGGGGTGACCTTCGACGAGCCCGGCTGTGTGAAGAAGACCTTCCCCGAATTCCACGAGGTGTTCGGCGCGCTCCGCGAGGAGTGGGGCATGTAGTGGCGGCTGAGCGCACCGGCCCGCCGTCGTGACGATCTTCCTGTCCATGCCGGTCGTCCTCTCTCCGTGACGGCCCCGAGGCCGCGATGGCCGTGCTCCCTGACGGCCCTTCTCACCGGGAAACCGCCACCGCCGCGGTTCGTGTTGCACGCCCGCGCCGAATTAACCGGATGCGGTGAACCGCCGGCCCTGCGAAGCTGCGCGCATGGACCGACGCCGTATCTCGCGCATCGCGCACACCCACCACCCCGTCGCCGCACCGCTCGACGACGCCACCGTTCGCCGTCTGCTCGGCAGGTCGCTGCGCCGTGGCGACGAACGCGTCCTCGACCTCGGCTGCGGGGAGGGTGCCTGGCTTCTGCGGGCCCTGGGCGACCACCCGGGCGTCACCGCGGACGGCGTCGACCTGGACACCGGGGCGCTGGAGAAGGCGGCCCACGAGGCCGCCGCGCTCGGCGTCGGCGACCGGCTGACGCTCCACGAACGCGACGCGGGCGACTTCACCTCGCCGCACCCATTCGACGTCGTCCTCAGCGTCGGCGCCGCGCACGCCTTCGGAGGCCTCCTGCCGACCCTCGCCGCGGCCCGCGCCCACCTCGCTCCCGGGGGCACCGTGCTCGTCGGCGACGGCTTCTGGGAGCGCGAACCGACCCCGGAACTCGTCGACGTGCTGGGGGAGTACGAGGACCTGGCGAGCACCGTGGACCGGATCGTCGCGGACGGCTGGACCCCGGTCCTGGCCCACGTCAGCTCCATCCGGGAGTGGGACGAATACGAGTGGTCCTGGACCGGCTCGCTCGCCGAATGGGCCTTGGACCACCCCGCCGACCCCGACAGCGGCGCCGCCCTCGAAGCCGCCGCCGTCCACCGTGCCGAGTGGCTGCACGGCTACCGCGGCACGTTCGGCTTCGTCACGCTGCTGCTGCGCCGCACGACCGCCTGACGGCCTGACCGCGACCGCTCAGGTGGTCTCCGGTCCCGCCGGCCGGGAACGGAAGCTCGCCACCACGATGTGGAGGCTGACGACCAGCGCCCACAGGGGAAAGACCAGTTCGGCCAACCGCACGTTCGGCACCACGAACAGCAGGGTGACACCCACGAGGTAGCCCAGCAGCACCAGCCAGCGCGGGAACGACCCCAGCAGCAGGGCGACGGTGGAGGCCGACAGCACGAACACCGCGGCCATCCGCATCGAGTACGTCGTCAGCAGGCTGTAGGTGAGGTGCTGCCCGAAGTAGGACAGTTCGGCCCTGGGCGTGCCGGGCGAGGCGACCTCCGTCGTGGCCAGCAGGCTGCCGGCCGCGGCGGCGGCGCCGAAGAGCGTCGCGACGAACACCAGGCCGCTGCCGAGGAACACCGTCGAGAGGAACTTGTCCTCGCCCGGGCCGACGTGCGCGCGCACCGCGCCGATGAACCACAGGAAGAAGATGCCGGCGAAGGGGATGAGGGCCAGCGCCGTCTGCACCCCGCCGCGCGAGGAGACGGTGAGGGACGAGCCGGTCAGCGCGCCCTCACCGCTGGGGATGGAGGCCCGGACCAGGACGATGGCGGCGCCGATCAGCACCGCGAACGCGATTCCCGCCAGTCCCGCCGCTCGGGGCGTGCGCAGCGCCTGGACCTTCATCGCCATGAAAGGTCCTTCCTCGTGGACAGCCCGGACCGACTCATCCCAGGAAGCACCGGCGTACCTGTTCACGCCACCCGGGGCGGACCGCGGGGGTGACGTGCCCGCGTCGCCCCGTGAGGTCACTCCGCGCGCTTCGCGGCGCGCTCCGCGACCTCGGCCATCTCGGCGATCGTGACCGGCCGCCGCTCCCTGCGGGAGACCTCGCACGCCTCCGCCACGAGCAGCGCGTCGAGAGCCTCGCGCCCGTCGCAGGGGTTCTGCGACCGGCCCGACACCACCCGCAGGAAGGCGTCGATCTCCGCACGGTACGCGTCCCCGAAGCGGTCCACGAACCCGGTCCACGGGTCCGGCACGCCGGGCGCCGCGCCCGGTTCCACCGACGTGACCGGCGTACGGGGGCCGACGCCGACCGCGATCTGGTCCAGCGATCCGGCGAGTTCCATGCGGATGTCGTAACCGGCGCCGTTGTAGCGGGTGGAGGTGGCGGTCGCGAGGGTGCCGTCGTCGAGGGTGAGCAGGGCCGCCGCGGTGTCCACGTCGCCCGCCTCGCGGAAGAATCCGGCCCCGCCGTTGGCGCCCATGGCATACACCTCGGTGACCTCACGGCCGGTCACCCAACGCACCGCGTCGAAGTCGTGGATCAGGCAGTCCCGGTACAGGCCGCCCGACAGGGGGACGAACTCCGGCGGCGGGGGCGCCATGTCGGAGGTCAGGGCCCGTACGGTGTGCAGCCGTCCGAGCCGGCCGGCCCGCACGGCCTCGCGGGCGGCGCGGTAGCCGGGGTCGAAGCGGCGCTGGAAGCCCATCTGGAGGACGGTGCCGGCCTCCTCGACCTCCCGCAGGGCGGTGACCGTCGACTCCAGGTCGAGGGCGACGGGCTTCTCGCAGTACGCGGGGAGCCCGGCCCGCACGGCGCGCGAGATCAGCCCGGCGTGGGCGGAGGTCGTCGAGGCGATGACGACCGCGTCCGCGCCGTCCGTGAACGCCGCGTCGACCGAGGCCGCCGCCCGTGCCCCGGCACCGAGCCGCGCGGCGGCCTCGGCGGCCCGCGCGGCGTCGGCGTCCGCGAGGACCAGCTCCGAGACCTCGGGGTGGGCGTGCAGGGTGGCCGCGTGGAAGGAACCGAGGCGCCCGACGCCGAAGAGGACAACGCGCATGTACGGGGTGCCTTTCTCACGGGTGCGGTGAAGGCGCGGGCGAGACGGCCAGGGAGTAACCGCCCCGCCCGCGCCGGATCCGGGGTGACCGGGGACGTGCGTCCCTCAGCGGTAGAACGCCGGGCGGCCGACCAGCTCGACCTCGACGCGTCCGCCCGCCTCCTGCGAGCGGACTCCCGCCTCGCAGACGGCTGCCGCGGCGTAGCCGTCCCAGACGCTGGGGCCGGTGACCTCGCCGCGCCGGGTGGCGTCGACCCATGCCTGGACCTCACGGTCGTAGGCGTCGGCGAAGCGCTCCACGAAGTCCTGGGCGATCGTGCCGCCCCAGCGGCCCGCGGCGTTGACGAGCAGGTCGTGCGCGTCGCCGATGCGGGCGCTGCCGCGCTCGCAGACCGCCTCGGCCTGCACCTGGTAGCCGAAGCCGCAGTTGAGGAAGACCTCGACGTCGACGACCGCCCCGCCGTCGGTCTCGAACACCACGAACTGCGGGTCGTCCAGGCCCTGCGGCGCGTTCGCCGACGGACGCGGGCGGAGCACGGTGACGGCGGTGATCTCCTGGCCGAGCAGCCAGCGGGTCACGTCCATCTCGTGCACGAGCGAGTCGTTGACGAGGTTGGCGTTGGTGAAGCCGGGCGGGATGCTCGCGTTGCGGTGCCTGTTGTGCAGCATCAGCGTCCGGCCCAGCTCACCGCTGTCCAGCAGGGCCTTGAGCTTCACGTACTCCGCGTCGTAGCGCCGCATGAAGCCGACCTGCACCCGCCGGTGCCCCAGTCGCTGCTCGGCCTCCATCACGCGCAGCGCGGAGGCCGCGTCCGGCGTGAGCGGCTTCTCGCACAGCACCGGCAGGTCGTGCTCGAAGGCGGTGAGCAGCGCCGCCTCGTGGGCGGGGCCGGGGGAGGCGATGAGGACGGCGTCCACGTCGGCCGCGGCCATCGCCGCCGCCGGATCGGTGTACGCGGTGCAGCCCTCGACGCCGTCGGCGACCGCCTTCACCCGCTCGGCGTCGACGTCGGCGACGGCGGTCACCCGGGCGCCGCTGACGACGTCGTTGATACGGCGTACGTGGTCGGCACCCATCTTGCCGGTCCCGATGACGGCGACCCCGAGCGGTCCGTGCTGCGTCATGATGCGTGTCTTCCCTTTCGTGGGCGGTGCGTCAGGCACCGCAGGAGCGTAGGAACTTCCGGGTGCGCTGCGCGATGGGCAGCGGCCGCTCCGGCTCGCAGGGGTACATGTCCTGCTCGACGATGGCGAACAGGTCGACGCCCAGGCCCTGCGCCGCGGCCAGCACCGGCTCCAGGGCGGGCACCCCGGCGGGCGGCTCGCACATGACCCCGCGCTGCACGGCCGGGCCGAAGGGGATCGCTTTCTTGACGACGTCGGCGAGGATCTCCGGGTCGACCTGCTTCAGGTGCAGGTAGCCGATCCGCTCGCCGTAGGTCTCGATGAGCTTTACGCTGTCGCCGCCGCAGTAGGCGTAGTGGCCGGTGTCCAGGCAGAGGCTGACGAGTGCGGGGTCGGTGGCGTCGAGGAAGCGCTCGACGTGCTCCTCGGTGTCGATGTGGGTGTCGGCGTGCGGGTGGACCACGATGTCCAGGCCGTACGTGTCACGGACCTGGCGGCCCAGCCGCTCCATGCCGGTGGCGAGGTGCCCCCACTGCTCGGCGGTGAGTTCGCGCGGCTCGATGATCTCGGCGGTCTTGTCGTCGCGCCAGAAGGACGGGATGACCACCAGATGCCGGGCGTCCATCGCCTGGGCGAGCGCGGCGACCTGGCCGACGTGCTCCCAGGTGGCGTCCCACACCGACGGGCCGCGGTGCAGGGAGGTGAAGACGGTGCCCGCGGAGACCTTCAGACCCCGGCGCGCGGTCTCCTCGGTGAGCCGGGCCGGGTCGGTCGGCAGGTAGCCGTGCGGGCCGAGCTCGATCCACTCGTAGCCGGACTGGGAGACCTCGTCGAGGAACCGCTGCCAGGGCACCTGTTGAGGGTCGTCGGGGAACCAGACACCCCAGGAGTCGGGCGCGGAGCCGATCCGGATCCGGTCCAGAACGGGGGAGGGGGCAGTCATGAGGAGGGCTCCTCTCACCGGTCGCCGCGGACCGGTCGTGGTTCGGTAGGGCGGCCCGTCAGGGCGGTGGTACGGATGCCCGCGAAGCTCCGTGGTCCCGCTGGAAGCTTCGCCGTCCGGCCGGGCAGCCGTCAAGAGTTGGTCCTGACATACGGACGTCATGTCAGAGTGGGGGCAGGGCCGGCCCTCATGAGGCGGGGCAGCCTTCGCCCGGGCCGTTTGGTTCGGGCAGTTCCTCCACGTCGACACCGCGGACCTGGGCCAGTTCGTGCTTGAGCGCGGCCAGCTCTGCGCCGCCGGCCATGTGGTGGGTGAGCTCCTCCAGGGAGACCTCCTCCCGGCCCGCGCTCAGCTCCAGGGTGCCCAGCCGCAGCACCGAGAAGTGGTCACCCACCATGAACGCGTGGTGCGGATTGTGGGTGATGAAGACGACGCCCAGACCCCGGTCGCGCGCGGCCGCGATGTACTTCAGGACGACTCCCGACTGCTTGACGCCCAGCGCCGCGGTCGGCTCGTCCAGGATCAGCACCCGCGCGCCGAAGTGGACCGCGCGGGCGATGGCCACGGACTGCCGCTGGCCGCCGGAGAGGGTGCCGATGGGCTGTTCCAGGTCGTCCAGGACGATGCCCATCGCCCGCAGTTCCTCGTCCGCGGTCCGTTTCATCCGGGCGATGTCCAGGCGGCGTACGGGCCAGGGCCCGCGGGTCAGCTCGGAGCCCAGGAAGAAGTTCCGCCAGACCGGCATCAGCGGAACGGTCGCCAGGTCCTGGTAGACGGCGGCGATACCGCGGTCCAGGGCCTCCCGCGGGGTGTTCAGCCGTACGGGTGTGCCGTCGATGCGGAACTCGCCCTCGGTGTGCTGGTGCAGCCCAGAGATGATCTTGATCAGGGTGGACTTGCCCGCGCCGTTGTCGCCGAGGACGCAGCTGACCTGCCCAGGGCGGACGGCCAGGCCGACCCCGTGCAGGGCGCGGACGTTGCCGTAGCTCTTGCCCACCCGGTCGAGTTCGACGACGGGCTCGGGGACGGCGGTGGTGCCGCCGGGGGTGGTGGTGGCGGTGGTCATCGGGCTCACCTCCGGGTCGCCGTGCGGCGGACCCACAGATTGACGAGGGTCGCGATCAGCAGCATCACGCCGAGGAAGAACTTGAACCAGTCGGGGTTCCAGTTGGCGTACACGATGCCCTGCGAGACCATCCCGAAGATGAAGGCGCCGATCACCGAGCCGATCGCCGAACCGTAGCCGCCGGTGAGCAGGCAGCCGCCGATGACCGCCGCGATGATGTACAGGAACTCGTTGCCGACACCCTCGCCGGACTGCACCGCGTTGAACGAGAACAGCAGGTGCATGCCGGTGAACCAGGCACCGAGGCCCACGGCCATGAACAGCGCGATCTTGGTGAAAGCCACCGGAACGCCGACCGCCCGCGCGCTGTCCTTGTTGCCGCCGACCGCGAAGGTCCAGTTGCCGAACCTGGTGCGCAGCAGCACCCAGGTGGCCAGGGCCGCGAAGCCGAGCCACCACAGCACGGTCACCTTGAGCCGGACCCCGCCGATGCCGATCTCCGAGGCGAACAGCGCACGGGCCTGGTCGAAGCCGTCCATGTCGCTGATGGAGTCGGTCGCGACGTTGCCGGTGAAGATCTTGGTGACCGCCAGGTTGAGGCCCTGCAGCATCAGGAAGGTGGCCAGGGTGATGAGGAAGCTGGGCAGTCCGGTCTTCACCAGCATGTAGCCGTTGAGCGCCCCGATGCCCAGGGACACCACCAGGGCGACGGCCACACCGGTCCACACGTTCATGCTCAGCTGGAAACTGAACATGCTCGCGGTCAGGGCCGACGCGGTGACCGCGACGCCGGCCGAGAGGTCGAACTCGCCGCCGATCATCAGCAGGGCCACGGGCAGCGCCATGATGCCCATGACCGACGCCTGGTAGAGCACGGTCGCCAGCGAGCCCGCCTCGCGGAAGGACGGCGCCACCGCGAAGAAGAAGAGGTACACCGCGACGGCGGCGATGAGCGCCCCGATCTCCGGGCGGGCCAGTGTCCTGCGCAGGAGCGAGCGCTCGGCGGTGCGGCCGTCCGCCTCGGACGCCGGTGCCGCAGGTGGTGAGGGGGACGCCGCGGGGGCGGCTGCCTGGGACACTGGGATCACCGGGTGCCCTTCGCGGCGAACGAGGCCACGGACTCCACGTTGTCCTTGTCGACGAAGGCCGGACCGGTCAGGATCGGGGCCACTCCGCCGCCGCTGACGTTGCCGTTGGTCTTGTACAGCCACAGGGAGTCGACGGAGAGATAGCCCTGCAGGTACGGCTGCTGGTCGACGGCGAACTGCACCCCACCGTCCTGGACGGCCTTGACCAGGTCCTTGTTGAGGTCGAACGTGCCGACCTCGGCCTTGCTGCCGGCGTCCGCGACCGACTGGACGGCCGTGAGCGCGAAGGGCGCGCCCAGGGTGACGACATAGTCGATGCCGGAGTCCTGCTTGAGCTTCGCCGTGATCGTGGACTTCACCGACGGCATGTCCGTGCCGTTGACGTAGAGGTTCTCGGTCTTCCCCTTGAACGTCTTCTTCACGCCGGCGCAGCGGGCCTCCAGGGCGACGTGGCCCTGTTCGTGGATCACGCAGATGTTGTGCTTGGCACCCAGGTCGTTGAGCTTGTTCCCCAGTGCCTCGCCGGCGACGCTCTCGTCCTGCCCGAAGTACTCCAGCAGCCCCTGGTCCTTCCAGTCGTCCAGACCCGCGTTGAAGCCGACCACCGGGATGCCCGCGGCCTCGGCCTTGGCGACGGCGTCCTTCATGGCGTCCGGCTTGGCCAGGGTGACGGCTATCCCGTCGACCTTCTGGTCGATCGCGTTCTGGATCAGGTTGGCCTGGGTGGCGGCGTTGGGGTCGTTGGAGTAGACCAGCTTCACGTTGTCCTTGGCGGCGGCGGCCTCGGCGCCCTTGCGGATCAGGTCCCAGAAGGTGTCGCCGGGGGGAGCGTGGGTGACCATCGCGATCTTCATCTGCGGTGTACCGGCCTTGCCCGCGGCGGCGGTGTCCGCCGACTCCTCGGCCTTCTTCCCGCCTGAGCTGCTGGAACAGCCGGCTGCGAGGAGGACCGCGGCGGTGGAGAGCGCGGCGACGGCGAAGATCCGAGGGTTTCTGCGAGAGCGTTCCATGTTCCTGCACCTCACTGCGGTGGGAGGGAGAAGGGGACGGACGTGTTCACATGGCCGGGTGCTGCACGGGAGCAAACCCCTCCCGGGGGTCCCTGTCAAGACTTTGTCAAGACATCAATTCATATCTACGTAACGACAAGGTAACGAGCCGGGCTCTGGGCGGGGCGGTACGTTCGTATGTAAGGACATAGCGTTGACATCGCGCGACCGGGCGGGCTAGACCTGACAGGGCCGCAGAGCGGCCCCCGGTGACGCACGACGAGGAGTCACGCCCATGACCGAGCCGTACGACCTGATCACGATGGGCCGGATCGGGGTGGACCTCTACCCCCTGCAGACCGGTGTGCCGCTGCCCCAGGTCGAGACGTTCGGCAAGTTCCTCGGCGGCTCCGCCACCAACGTGGCCGTCGCCGCGGCCCGCCTCGGCCGCGGCACCGCGGTCATCACCCGCACCGGCGACGACCCCTTCGGCAGCTACTGCCACCAGGCGCTCAAGGAGTTCGGGGTCGACGACCGCTACGTCACCCCGGTCGCCGCGTACCCGACGCCGGTCACCTTCTGCGAGATCTTCCCTCCGGACGACTTCCCGCTCTACTTCTACCGGCTCCCCAAGGCCCCCGACCTGGAGATCCACGCCGACGAGCTGGACCTCGAGGCGATCCGGAGCGCCCGCATCTTCTGGATGACCGGGACCGGCCTGTGCGCGGAGCCCAGCCGCACCGCCACCCTGGTGGCGCTCGAGGCCAGGGCGCGGCGCGGCACCACCGTCTTCGACCTCGACTGGCGCCCCATGTTCTGGAAGGACCCCTTCGAGGCCCGCCCCTACTACGCACGGGCGCTGGCCTCGGCCACCGTCGCCGTCGGCAACCTCGACGAGTGCGAGATCGCCACCGGGGTACGTGAACCGCGCGCAGCCGCCGAGGCGCTGCTCGCCGCGGGCGTCGAACTGGCCGTCGTCAAGCAGGGCCCCAAGGGCGTCCTGGCCGTCCACCGCGACGGCACCACCGCCGAGGTCCCGCCGGTTCCCGTCGAGGTGGTCAACGGACTCGGCGCGGGTGACGCCTTCGGCGGCTCCCTCTGCCACGGTCTGCTCGCCGGCTGGGACCTGGAGCGGATCATGCGCCACGCCAACGCCGCCGGCGCGATCGTGGCCTCCCGTCTCGCCTGCTCCTCCGCGATGCCCACCGCGTCGGAGGTCCGGGACCTCCTCGGCCGCGGCTGACGGTCCGTCCTCTGCCCGAAAGCGAGCTCCTCTTGAGCATCAGCATCTCCGACCTGGTGAAGGTGCGGACCCACCACCCCGAGGCGATCGCCGAGGCCGCCGCGCGCCGCGCCCGCCGCCCGCTCGTCGGTGACAGCGGCCGGCTGATGATCGTCGCCGCGGACCACCCCGCGCGGGGCGCCTTCGCCGTGGGTGACCGCGAGTTCGCCATGGCCAACCGCGTCGACCTGCTGGAGCGGCTGTGCACCGCGCTCTCCCGCCCCGGAGTGGACGGGGTCCTCGGCACCGCGGACATCCTGGAGGACCTGCTGCTGCTCGGCGCGCTCGAGGGCAAGGTCGTCATGGGGTCCATGAACCGCGGCGGTCTGGCCGGCGCCTCCTTCGAGCTCGACGACCGCTTCACCGGCCACCGCGCCCAGGACATAGCCCGGCTCGGCTTCGACGCGGGCAAGCTGCTGCTGCGCATCAGCTACGAGGACAGCGGCTCGCTGAGCACCATGGTCGCCACCGCCCGCACCATCGACGAGATGGCCGAGCGCCGGCTTCCGGTCTTCGTCGAGCCCTTCATATCCCGCCGCGTCGACGGCAGGGTGCGCAACGACCTCAGCGCGGAGGCCGTCACCAAGTCCATCGCCATCGCCTCCGGGCTCGCCGGGACCTCCGCCTACACCTGGCTCAAGGTGCCCGTCACCGAGGACGTCGACGACATGGCCACCGTCATGGAGACCTCCACCCTCCCGGCCGTCCTGCTCGGGGGAGAGGTGGGCGGGGAACAGGAGGCGGTCTACGAGAAGTGGCGCAAGGCGCTGCGCCTGCCCACCGTCCAGGGGCTGGTCGTCGGCCGCACCCTGCTCTATCCCGCCGAGGGCAGCGTGGAGACCGCCGTCGACACCGCCGTCGGGCTGCTGTGAAGTCCCGGTCGAACCGCGAGAAGTGCGAGGCTCACGCCATGACCAGCACCGAGAACCACCTGGCCGCAGGGAAGGCCGCCGCCGGCCCGTACGCCGTCGACGTCGACCCCGGACGGGCCGGCTGGGACCACTCCTCCCTGCGGATCCTGGAACTGCCGCCCGGCGGACGGCACGAGTTCGCCGCGGGCGACAGCGAGTGGATCGTGCTCCCGCTGGCCGGCGGCTGCGAGGTCTCCGCCGCGGGCCTGACGTTCCGGCTCGCCGGGCGCGAGAGCGTGTTCGCGGGGGTCAGCGACTTCGCGTACGTCCCGCGCGACGAATCCGTCACTGTCACCAGCGCCTTTGGCGGTCGCTTCGCCCTGACCGGTGCCCGCTGCGAACGGCGGCTGGCCGCGCGGTACGGACCGGCCTCCGCCGTTCCCGTCGAGCTGCGGGGCAGCGGCAACTGCAGCCGTCAGGTCAACAACTTCGGCGCCGCCGGGGTCTTCGAGTGCGACCGCCTGATCGCGGTCGAGGTGCTCACCCCGGCGGGCAACTGGTCGTCCTTCCCGCCGCACAAGCACGACGAGGACCGCGAGGGCGAGTCGCGCCTCGAGGAGATCTACTACTTCGAGATCGCCGCGGCGCACGGCAAGGAGGGCATCGGCTACCAGCGCGTCTCGCCCTCCGGCAACGGCCGCAACACCGACGTCCTCGCCGAGGTCCGGCAAGGCGACGTCGTCCTCATCCCCGACGGCTGGCACGGCCCCTCGATGGCCGTCCCCGGCCACGACATGTACTACCTCAACGTCATGGCGGGCCCGGGGCCAGAGCGTGCCTGGCTGATCCGCGACCACCCCGACCACGCCTGGGTCCGCGACACCTGGCCGGACCAGCCGGTCGACCCGCGCCTGCCCCTGTACACCGCCCCCGCCGCCACCGACGAAGCCCCCGCGAGGTCCTGATGAGCAGCCAGTCCGTACGCCGCCTCACGGTCGCCCAGGCGCTGGTGCGGTTCCTGTCCGCGCAGTACACCGAGCGCGACGGGGTCCGCCGCCGTCTCGTCGCCGGGACGTGGGGCATCTTCGGCCACGGCAACGTCGCCGGCATCGGCCAGGCGCTGGTGGAGTACCGGCGGGAGATGCCCTACCACCAGGGCCGCAACGAGCAGGCCATGGTGCACGCCGCGGTCGGGTACGCCCGCCAGCTCAACCGGCTGTCCGCACAGGCCGTCACCACCTCCATCGGCCCCGGCGCCACCAACCTCGTGACCGGCGCCGCGCTCGCGACCGTCAACCGGCTGCCGGTGCTGCTGCTCCCCGGCGACTCCTTCGCCAACCGCGTGCCCGACCCGGTGCTCCAGCAGCTGGAGCACAGCCAGTACGGCGACGTCACCGTCAACGACGCGCTGCGCCCGGTCTCCCGCTGGTTCGACCGGGTCACCCGGCCCGAGGCACTGATCCCGTCCGCGCTCCAGGCGATGCGGGTGCTCGCCGACCCGGCCGAGACCGGCGCCGTCACGCTCGCCCTGCCCCAGGACGTCCAGGCCGAGGCGTGCGACTGGCCGGAGGAGTTCTTCACCGAACGCGTGTGGCACGTACGCCGCCCGGCTCCCGAGGCCGCCGAACTCGCCGCCGCCGCCGACGCGGTGCGTGCCGCGCGGCGCCCGGTGATCATCGCGGGCGGCGGCGTCCACCACAGCGAGGCCGAGCCCGCCCTCCGCGCACTGGCCGAGGCGACCGGCATTCCCGTGGCCTCCACCCAGGCAGGCAAGGGCTCGCTGCGCCACGACCACCCGGCCGACCTCGGTGGCGTCGGCCACACCGGCACCGCCGTCGCCGACGACATCGCGCGGACCGCCGACCTGGTCATCGGCGTGGGCACCCGCTACACCGACTTCACCACCGCCTCCTCCACGCTTTTCGCCGCCCCCGGGGTGCGTTTCCTCAACCTCAACATCACCGGCTTCGACGCCCACAAGTTCGGCGCCCGCACCCTGGTAGGCGACGCCCGCGCGAGCCTCGAAGCCCTCGCCCAGGCCGTGGCGGGACACCGCGTCGCCGCGGAGTACGAGGCCGAGTACCGCGCCGGCAAGGAGCGCTGGGAGCGCGTCGTCGAGGCCGCGTACGCCGCGGACGACGCGGAGCGCCCCACTCAGACCCAGGTGCTGGGCGCGCTCGACTCGGTGGTCGGCGACGACGACGTGGTCATCAACGCCGCCGGCTCCCTCCCTGGTGACCTGCACAAGCTGTGGCGCGCCCGCTCCCCGCGCCAGTACCACCTGGAGTACGGCTACTCCTGCATGGGATACGAGATCCCGGCCTCCATCGGCGTGCGGATGGCGGCGCCCGACCGGCCCGTGTGGGCGCTCGTCGGGGACGGCACCTACTTGATGATGCCGACGGAGATCGTGACCGCCGTCCAGGAGGGCGTGAAGGTCAACCTCCTCCTGATCCAGAACCACGGTTACGCCTCCATCGGCGGCCTGTCCTCCGAGGTCGGCGGCGAGCGCTTCGGCACCGCCTACCGCTACCGGGCCGCCGACGGCTCCTTCACCGGCGACCCGCTCCCGGTGGACCTCGCCGCCAACGCCGCCAGCCTCGGGATGGACGTGCTGCGCGCCGAAACGGTGCGCGGGCTGCGCGAGGCGCTGGCCGCCGCCCGTACCTCCGAGCGTCCGACCTGTGTGTACGTGGAGACCGACCCCACGCCGACGGCCCCCGCCGCCCAGGCCTGGTGGGACGTTCCGGTTGCCGAGACCGCCTCCCGAGAGGCGGCCGTCGAGGCCCGTAAGTCCTACGAGCGGCACCTGGGCGACCGCCGCCGCCACCTGTGAGGAGGCTCCTCGTATCCCGCTCCCGGAACCCGGCACCATCGACCGCACCGGCCCGTCCGCGGGCCCTCGAGAAGTCATGGACCCAAATGTTCGGACAATGTGATGTCAGAGTTTCCTGAGATCGAGACCGGCGGATACGCTCCCCCTGTGTCCAAAGCAGAGTCCGCGCCGCTCGAGTTCGAGGTGGACCGCTCCAGCCCGGTGCCGCTGTACTACCAGCTCGCCCAGCAGCTGGAGGGTGCCATCGAGCACGGCAGGCTCGCCCCCGGCAGCCTCCTGGGCAACGAGATCGAACTCGCCGGACGGCTCGGGCTCTCCCGGCCGACCGTCCGGCAGGCCATCCAGTCCCTCGTGGACAAGGGGCTGCTGGTGCGCCGTCGCGGTGTGGGCACCCAGGTCGTGCACAGCCAGGTCAAGCGGCCCCTGGAGCTGAGCAGCCTCTTCGACGACCTCCAGGCCGCCGGGCAGAGCCCCGCCACCCGGGTGCTGCGCAACGAGACCGAGCCGGCCTCCGCCCAGGTCGCCGCCGCGCTGGGCATCGCCGAGGGCAGCGACGTCGTCGTCCTGCAACGCCTGCGCTTCACCCACGGCGAGCCGATGGCCCACATGTGCAACTATCTGCCGCCGGGACTGCTCTCCCTGGACAACGCCAAGCTCGAGTCCACCGGCCTGTACCGCATGATGCGCGCCGCCGGGATCACCCTGCACAGCGCCCGTCAGTCGGTCGGCGCCCGCTGCGCCACCGAGGCGGAGGGCGAACTGCTCGCCGAGGACCCCGGGGCCGCCCTGCTCACCATGAGCCGGACGACCTACGACGACACGGGACGGGCCGTCGAGTACGGCACGCACATCTACCGCGCCTCCCGCTACGCCTTCGAGTTCCAGCTGCTCGTACGGGCCTGAACGGCTACGGAACCCCCCCTTCCGCAAGCATCGCACCCTGTGACGGATACTTGGTCGGTTCCAAGACCTGCAGGGAAAGGCACGACGTGGAGAGCGCGACCAGGGGAAAGCGTGCGCTCGGTGCGCTACTGACAGTGGTCATCGGTGTGGCGCTGGCGGGCTGCAGCAGCACCGGGGGCCTGCGAGCGGAGCAGCGGGCCAAGGAGGCGCAGGCCAACGGTTCGGCCGTCGACACACCGAGGTGGACGGTCGCCATGGTCACCCACGCCGGCGCCGGCGACAGCTTCTGGGACATCGTCCAGAAGGGCGCCCGGCAGGCTGCCGCCAAGGACAACATCAAGTTCCTGTACTCCAACAGCGACCAGGGCAAGGACCAGGCGCAGCTGGTGCAGACGGCCATCGATCAGAAGGTCGACGGCCTGGTCGTCACGCTCGCCAAGCCCGAGGCCATGAAGGACGTCGTCCTGAAGGCGGAGAAGGCGGGCATCCCGGTCATCACCATCAACTCCGGGTCCGCCCAGTCCGAGGAGTACGGCGCCCTGGCGCACATCGGCCAGGACGAGACCATCGCCGGCGAGGCCGTCGGCGACGAACTCACGGCGCGCGGCAAGAAGCACACCCTGTGTGTGCTCCACGAGCAGGGCAACGTCGGCCACGAGCAGCGCTGCGCGGGCGTGAAGAACACCTTCAAGGGCACGACGGAGAACCTCTACGTCAACGGCACCAACATGCCCGACGTCCAGTCCGCCCTCCAGGCCAAGCTGGCCGCCAACCGCTCCATCGACGCCGTCGTGACCCTCGGCGCGCCCTACGCCGCCACCGCCGCCAAGGCGAAGGAGCAGGCGGGCAGCCAGGCCGAGGTCGACACCTTCGACCTCAACGGCCAGGTCGCGAGTGCGCTGGAGGCCGGCACCATCGGCTTCGCCGTCGACCAGCAGCCGTACCTGCAGGGCTACGAGGCCGTCGACCTGCTGTGGCTCCACCGCTACAACGCCGACGTGCTCGGCGGCGGCAAGCCCGTGCTCACCGGCCCGCAGATCGTCACCAAGGACGACGCGGCCGCGCTGAAGGACTACGCGAAGCGGGGCACCCGATGACCGCGGACAGCCTCGCGCCGCCGCGGCGGCTCGGGCACCGCCTGTTCAGCCGCCCCGAGCTGGGCGCGGCAGTCGGCGCCGTGGCCGTCTTCGTCTTCTTCTCCGTGACGGCGGACTCCTTCCTGCGGCCGGCGAGCCTGGGCACCGTCCTGTACGCGGCGTCCACCATCGGGATCATGGCGGTGCCGGTGGCGCTGCTGATGATCGGCGGCGAGTTCGACCTGTCGGCGGGCGTGCTGGTCACGTCCTCCGCCCTGGTGTCGTCGATGTTCAGCTACCAGTTGACGGCGAACGTCTGGGTCGGCGTCGGCGTCTCGCTGCTGGTCACCCTCGCCTTCGGCTTCTTCAACGGCATCATGCTGGCCCGCACGAAGCTGCCGAGCTTCATCATCACGCTGGGCACCTTCCTGATGCTCACCGGGCTCAACCTGGGCTTCACCAAGCTCATCGACGGCACGGTCAGCACCAAGTCGATCTCCGACATGGAGGGCTTTCCTTCGGCGCGGGCACTGTTCGCCTCGCACCTGACCATCGGCGACGTCGACCTCCAGGTCACCATCCTGTGGTGGGTCGCCCTGGTCGCCGTCGCCACCTGGGTGCTGCTGCGCACCCGGGCCGGAAACTGGATCTTCGCCTCCGGCGGCGGCCCCGACGCGGCCCGCGCGGTCGGCGTTCCCGTCACCCGTACGAAGACGGGCCTCTACATGGCCGTCGCCTTCTGCGCGTGGATCTCCGGGCAGCACCTGCTGTTCTCCTTCGACGTCGTGCAGTCGGGAGAGGGCATCGGCAACGAGTTCCTGTACATCATCGCCGCCGTGATCGGCGGCTGCCTGATGACCGGTGGCTACGGCTCGGCCATCGGCTCGGCGGTCGGCGCGTTCATCTTCGGCATGACCAGCAAGGGCATCGTGTACGCCGAGTGGAACCCGGACTGGTTCAAGTTCTTCCTGGGCGCCATGCTGCTGCTGGCGACGCTGCTGAACGCCTGGGTGCGCAAGCGGGCGGAGGCGGCGAAGTGACGGCCCTGGTGAAGCTGACCGACGTCAGCAAGTCGTACGGGCACGTGCGCGCCCTGGAGGGCGTCTCCCTGGAGGTGCACGCGGGGGAGATCACCTGCGTCCTCGGTGACAACGGCGCCGGGAAGTCCACTCTGATCAAGATCATCGCTGGGCTGCACCAGCACGACGGGGGCGGCTACGAGATCGACGGTGTGCCGGTGCGCCACGCGTCCCCCCGCGAGGCGCTCGACCATGGCATCGCCACGGTCTACCAGGACCTGGCCGTCGTCCCGCTGATGCCGGTGTGGCGGAACTTCTTCCTCGGCTCCGAGCCGAGGAAGGGCCGCGGCCCCTTCAAGCGCCTGGACGTCGCCATGATGCGGGAGACGACGCGTACGGCACTGCGCGACATGGGCATCGACCTGGGCGACGTGGACCAGCCCATCGGCACCCTGTCGGGCGGGCAGCGGCAGTGCGTCGCCATCGCCCGGGCGGTGCACTTCGGGGCCAAGGTGCTGATCCTCGACGAGCCCACGGCGGCGCTCGGCGTCCGGCAGTCCGGCGTCGTCCTCAAGTACGTCGCCGCCGCGCGGGACGCTGGGCTCGGCGTGGTCCTCATCACGCACAACCCCCATCACGCCCACCTCGTCGGCGACCGCTTCGTCCTGCTGCGCCGCGGCACGATGACCGGCACCTACACCAGGGACGCGATCACGGTGGACGAGCTCACCCGGGAGATGGCCGGCGGCACGGACCTCGAGACCCTCGCCCACGAGCTGCGTCGCCCGGCACAGTGACGGCGGACGGGCGGCCCCGGCCGCCCGCCCCGCACCGTCCGGTTCCCGCCGCGGGCCCGGGGCCACACCCCCCGAGATCCCCGGCACTTAGAATCACTCGGAGAAACGCCCCCGACCCCGGAGAGACGAGCCTTGCGAGCGACGACCGAGCAGCAGTTCGGGACCGAGTCCGGGATCGGATCCACGGGGGTGAACCGATGAGCATGTACCGGGGTGCCGCCCGCTCCTCCAGCAGCTCCACACTCCTGAGCACGGTGGGCCGCCGCGAGCGCCGCTCGCACCTCACCGCGCCCCGTGTCCCCACCGTCGGAATCGACATCGGCGGCACCAAGGTGATGGCCGGCGTCGTGGACGCGGACGGCAACATCCTGGAGAAGCTGCGCACCGAGACGCCGGACAAGAGCAAGAGCCCGAAGGTGGTCGAGGACACCATCACCGAGCTCGTCCTCGACCTGTCCGAGCGACACGACGTGCACGCCGTCGGCATCGGCGCGGCCGGCTGGGTCGACGCGGACCGCTCCCGGGTGCTCTTCGCCCCCCATCTGTCCTGGCGTGACGAGCCACTGAAGGCCCGCCTCACCGAGCGCCTGCGGGTCCCCGTCATGGTGGACAACGACGCGAACACCGCCGCCTGGGCGGAATGGCGCTTCGGCGCCGGCCGCGGCGAGAACGACCTCGTCATGATCACGCTCGGCACCGGCATCGGTGGCGCCATCCTGGAGGACGGCCAGGTCAAGCGGGGCCGCTACGGCGTCGCGGGCGAGTTCGGCCACATGCAGGTGGTGCCCGGCGGGCACCGCTGCCCCTGCGGCAACCGCGGCTGCTGGGAGCAGTACAGCTCGGGCAACGCCCTGGTGCGCGAGGCCCGCGAACTGGCGGCCGCCGAGTCCCCGGTGGCGTACGGGATCATCGACCGGGTCGACGGCCAGGTGCAGGAGATCACCGGTCCGCTCATCACGGAGCTCGCCCGTGAGGGTGACGCGATGTGCGTCGAGCTCTTCCAGGACATCGGCCAGTGGCTGGGCGTCGGCATCGCCAACCTCGCCGCCGCCCTGGATCCTTCCTGCTTCGTCATCGGCGGCGGCGTCAGCGCGGCCGACGACCTGCTGATCGCTCCGGCCCGCGACGCCTTCCGGCGCCATCTGACCGGGCGCGGCTACCGGCCGGAGGCGCGTATCGTCAAGGCGCAGCTCGGCCCCGAGGCCGGGATGGTCGGCGCCGCGGACCTGGCGCGGCTGGTCGCGCGCCGCTTCCGGCGGGCCAACCGGCGGCGGGTCGAGCGCTACGAGCGCTACGCGAAGGTTGTCGGCAAGTGAGTGCCATGCCCCCGAGGAAGCCGCCGCGCTGGGTTCAGTGGACGGTCGTCCCGCTGCTGATCCTGGTGCCCATCGGCTATGTGATCATCTCGGCGGAGCAGAGCCGCGACAGCGGCGAGGAGAAGCAGGAACAGGCGGCCGCCACCACCCTCACCTACCTGTGGCCCACCAAGGTGCAGCGGCGCATCTACGAGGTGATGATCCCGTCCGGTTCGACGCCGGTGGCGTACCTGGAGACCAACAACTGGGCGGCCAGTTCCTTCTACGTGCAGTTCCGCACCAACCAGGGCGGCCTGGACACCTTCCTCGCCCAGTACGGCCGGAGCCGCGCGGCCCTCAAGGACGGCGACGTGACCGTGAGCCCGAAGCAGGCCCGCACGGTGCGCTGGACCTTCGGCACGGACCGCAAATGGGCCGGCCTCCGGCTCAAGCAGCACGGTGACAAGCCGGACCACAACATCACGGTCGACTTCTCCAACCCTGACCACCCCGTGGTCTATGTCGTGTCCACGATAAACTTCCGCTGACGCGCCCAGGCGCCGCAAGGGCGCCGCGTCGTCCGCAGGGCCTGCCCGTGGAGTCGGATGAACCCCGTCACATCCGTTCAGTCGTGGGCGCTCTTCCTGAAACTTGGCACTCCGAGTGGAACAATATCTGTGCTCGCGAGGTGAGGCTTTGGCGGACCGCGTAGTGAGAGTTTTTGCCGCACTGAACAGAGCGGAATTGCATAACGCGCACGGGCTGTTCCCGTGTGCTACTGTCGATCTCAGTTGCAGTTGTGGTTCCCGAAACTTCAAGTGCTCCAGACCGGTTCTTCCGGATGGGAGCGCTTATGTATTTCCGGTCATTTCCGGGCGGGGTGATCATCGCGACGACACGGCGTCCGCGCAGTGCGGATTCCGATGTATTGCCCCAAAGGAGATATGAGATGGCTGCTGGTACCGTGAAGTGGTTCAACGCGGAAAAGGGCTTCGGTTTCATCGAGCAGGACGGTGGCGGCCCCGACGTGTTCGCCCACTACTCGAACATTGTCGCGCAGGGCTTTCGTGAGCTGCTCGAAGGCCAGAAGGTGACCTTCGACATCGCGCAGGGCCAGAAGGGCCCGACGGCCGAGAACATCGTTCCGGCCTGACGTCGACGCACAGACTGCAGCTGGGGCCCGCATCCTTCGGGGTGCGGGCCCCAGCTGCACGCATCTTCCGCGGCGGTTCCACCTGCGGGGCGGCTCGGAGGAATCCGCAGTCTGACCACGCGCGGCTCCTTCGCCGGTGATGCAGGAGCGTCCTGAAGAGCTGCGCCGCAACCGGCGCCCGGACCTGCGTCCCCATCGCGTCACCCGTTTCAGCACCTGTGCCCCCGGATATTTTCGACGGTCCGGATCTGTTTTCTTTGCCGCCGGTTCATACTTGTGATTCTCCATGTCGCTCATTGCTGCGGGAATTCCTTGATATGTGCCACATCGAGGAAGGTTCCGCATGAACCGCACACGCACGAACGACCGCTTCGACCGATCCCGTCACGGCAGTGCCGACGCCGGAAAGGGCGGCAGTCGCAAGGGTGCCCAGGCACCGCGCCGTTCGGGTGGGCCTGCCCGTTCCGGTGGTCACGGCCGCCGGCCGGCCGCCATGCAAGGTGAGTTCGCGCCGCCCAGGACGATCACCCCCGCGTTGCCCGCCGTGGAGGGCTTCGCCGATCTCGACATGCCCGAGCGCCTGCTGGCCGAACTCGGCAGGCAGGGGGTGACCGTACCGTTCCCGATCCAGGGCGCGACGCTGCCGAACTCCCTGGCGGGTCGTGACGTACTGGGCCGCGGGCGCACCGGCTCCGGCAAGACCCTCGCCTTCGGTCTCGCCCTGCTCGCCCGTACCGCTGGACAGCGTGCTGAGCCCCGCCGGCCGCTGGGGCTGATCCTCGTTCCGACGCGTGAGCTGGCGCAGCAGGTGACCGACGCGCTCACCCCGTACGCCCGTTCCGTCCGGCTGCGGGTGGCCACGGTGGTGGGCGGGATGTCGATCGGCCGGCAGGCCGGCGCGCTGCGCGGCGGGGCCGAGGTCGTCGTCGCGACGCCCGGACGGCTCAAGGACCTCATCGACCGTGGCGACTGCAAGTTGGACCACGTGAGCATCACGGTGCTGGACGAGGCCGACCAGATGGCCGACATGGGTTTCATGCCGCAGGTCACCGCGTTGCTCGACCAGGTGCGTCCGGAGGGGCAGCGGATGCTCTTCTCCGCCACCTTGGACCGCAACGTCGACCTGCTGGTCCGCCGCTATCTGACCGACCCCGTCGTGCATTCGGTCGACCCGTCGGCAGGTGCGGTCACGACGATGGAGCACCACGTTCTGCACGTCCACGGCGCTGACAAGCACGCCGCCACGACCGAGATCGCCGCCCGCGACGGCCGCGTGATCATGTTCCTGGACACCAAGCACGCAGTCGACCGGCTGACCCAGGACCTGCTCGGCAGCGGGGTACGCGCCGCCGCGCTGCACGGCGGCAAGTCGCAGCCGCAACGCACCCGCACGCTGGCGCAGTTCAAGGCAGGGCACGTCACTGTGCTGGTGGCGACCAACGTCGCGGCGCGCGGTATCCACGTCGACAACCTCGACCTCGTCGTCAACGTCGACCCGCCGACCGACCACAAGGACTACCTCCACCGCGGCGGCCGTACCGCCCGCGCCGGCGAGTCCGGCAGCGTCGTCACGCTTGTCACACCGAACCAGCGCCGCGGCATGGTCCGCCTCATGTCCGACGCCGGAATCCGGCCGCAGACCACCGAGATCCGCTCGGGAGGCGAGGCCCTGAGCCGGATCACCGGCGCCAAGGCCCCGTCCGGCATCCCGGTCGTCATCGCCGCACCGGTGGTCGAACGCCCCAAGCGCAGCGCCTCCCCTCGAGGCCGACGCCGCCCTTCCGCGGCGGCGACCCGGCGCGCCCGCGCAGGCCAGCCCGTCCTCGACGCGGTGTCCTAGAACCTTCGTGATCCGGAAGCCGACCCATCTCCGCAGGAGGCACCTTTTGACGCTGATCCAGATGCAGCCCCGCTCGGCGGACGCAGACCCCGTGCACGGGACGGAGGCGGAGGCCATGGACGCGGCCGGACCGCAGGTCTGTGACGACATGAGCGTCGAGGTCGTGCTGGCCGTCATGGCCGCCGCACGCACGGGCCGACTGGTCGTCTGCGACCAGGACGACCAGCGCATCGGCCTGGTGACCCGAACCGACCTCACCGCCGTCCGCGACAGCGGCGCCTACACGGACCGCGTCCGCCTGCGCGACATCCTCGGCGACCACGGATCGTCCACCTCACCGTGACCACCATGGCGAAGCCGAGCACGGGATGTGCCTCCGTCGGTTCGGTGCTCTGCGAGTCGTGGACGAGCAAGGCAGCGCCCCGGGCATCCCCGGCTTCTCCTGCTGAACGCCTTGCCCGTGGGCGGACCGTTTTCCTTCTCCCTGTGAGGCCACATGCGCTGCGTCATCGCCCGCTTCCCCTTCGAGCTCACCAAGGGCGGAGTGCTGGAATCGATGAAGGGCATCAAGCCCGAACCGGTCACCGGCGCATCGTTGATCATCGGCCGCCGCCACTACCCCGTCAAGCAGGTCGGCCAGGTCGTCACCCGCCAGGACCGCCGTGACTTCAGCGCCGCCGAAGTCCTCCGGGCCATGACCCGGCTCGGCTTCACCTGCCGCGCCCTCCCCAAGACCGCGCCTGTCGGCATGACCGGCTCGCTGCAGCACGCCGCAGCGTTGCTCGACACCCCGGAGACGGTCTGACGGGCGAACAGGCACGAGATGACATCTGACCAGCAGTGTGGGCCCGACCGGTACGCCGGCCGGGCCCACACTGCGTGCAGCGGGTTCCCGTCGCCGTCGCTCGGTGGTCGAAACAGCTGAAGTCGTCCACGGTTCAGGCGCTGACTGCCGCAGAGCCACAGTGGTTGCCTGAAGGGGACTGACGACCGCAGTCGGTGCATGACGGCACCTGCTGCCGTGCGCCCGTGTCTCGGCAGCCCACGGCCTGCACGAGTCGGGGGCCGTGCCGGTTCGGGCAAGCGGCCCATGCGCGGCGATGCCACCGGCTGGGCGAGCGCGAGGAAGCAGATCCTCCTCAAGGCACTGAGGCGGCAGTAGAGGCGTCGACCCGCTCACGGCTGGAAGCGTCCGTCCCGGGCGGTGGCGTTCTTCGCGGGACGCGGTCCCGGCCGGTGCCCGCCGACGGCAGCCGCGGCGTGGTCGGCGATGTAACGCTCAGCCTGACGTGCTGCGCGGCGCTGGGTCACTGTGAGCGCCGGACTGAGCCTCGGAGCTGCTGCTCGAACCACCCATGGACCGGTCGAGGCGGATTACTTCACCTTCGAACACATGGAAATCTGTGCCAGCCAGAGTAGACATTTGGTTGGCGGCGTGGTTATGTTTCTCTTGTAACCGAGATCGAATGAGGCCTGGCAGACATGAACTGCCGGGCAGCGGTAACGCAGATGCAGTGCGCAGGACGGTGCGGCGTGGAGTCCCGAAGCCAGAGCGGTTGCAGGACGGTGACGGGGCTGACGGCCGGACCGGGTGGCCCGCAGTGATCAGGGGCTGCCATGAGTGGTGCTGCAGTGGCAGTACCCGTAAGTGAAAGTTCGCAGTACCCAGCAGTGAAGTCAGTGAGCAGTACCTCGGTGAAGGCGTCGGCTGCGGGCGCGCGCACCGGGAGGTTCGGCAGTGGGGTCCCGAGCCGGAGCAGACGCAGGACGGGCGACGGGGCCGGCTGCCGAAGGGTGGTGCTGTTCGAGGCCACCAGCGGTCTGCGGTACCAGCAGTTCGTAGTTTCCGTCAGTGAGTAGTTGCCCAAGAGGGAAGAACGGAGGAGCCGAGCGCCATCAGGATCGCCCGGGTGGAGGTCTTGGACCCGGGTACCGCAGGACATCGATAGTGAGGTGGTCTCCGGTCAAGCAACCGCGATCCCCGCGCCCCCGACAGCGTCTCGTTCGGGTCCGCGGAAACAGAGGGCCGGTGCAGTATCAGGGCCGGCAGATGGTGTAGTAGTTCCTTCGGGGCCCTGGTGCCAGACGGCGCCAGGGCCCCTCAACGCGTTGACACAGAGAGGTGCAATGACAGCAGACGACACGTTCGGCCGTCTCGACGACGACGATTACCCCGCCTACACCATGGGCCGGGCCGCCGAGATGCTCGGCACCACCCCCGCCTTCCTCCGCGCCCTCGGCGAAGCGCGACTGATCACTCCCCTGCGCTCCGAAGGCGGCCACCGCCGTTACTCCCGCTACCAACTGCGCATCGCCGCTCGCGCCCGGGAACTGGTCGATCGGGGCACCCCCATCGAGGCCGCCTGCCGGATCGTCATCCTCGAAGACCAGCTCGAGGAAGCCCAGCGCATCAACGCCGAATATCGCCGCGCCGCCGAATCAGGGAACCCGACGGCAGCAGAATGAGCTGAGCGTGCCCGTCCTCGTCGGCGGGCATCGCGTGCACGGTCGCGCAGGCGGGCCGGGGGCCGGGCCCACGGCGGCGTAGGAGGTGCTCGGAGCGATCGGGGCATCCGCCTCGGCGAGTACGTCGCAGATCGGCTGGACGCCGAAGGTCTCCTTTCACTGGCCGATGTGGGCGACCTTCATGGCAGTGGACGGTCCAGCTCCGCGGCGAAGAGGGCGAGGCGGACTTCAATGTCGCGTTCGCCCGCCGCAGGTGCTTCACCTCGCGTGGTTGCGTCAGGCGAACGCCGCATTGCACCGGATCGTGCGGACCCGGCTTCGGTTCGACCCACCCACCCAGGACTACTGCGAACGGCGCGTCATGGAGGGGAAGACCGGAAACAAGGTCGCCCGGTGCCTTGAGACGTACGTCGCCCGAAAGGTCTTTCCCCTGGTCCGGGCCACATCCTCACAGCCCCCGGTAAAAGGGCAGCAGTGGGAGATGAGAGGGTCTGACAGGTGAGCGAGACACCACCGAACACCCTGCAATACCGCTTTGACGGGCCAGAAGCCGCACCTGTCCTGGTCCTGGGGCCCTCGCTGGGTACCACGTGGCACATGTGGGACCGGCAGATACCCGAGCTGACCCGGCAGTGGAGGGTGCTTCGGTACGACCTCCCAGGGCACGGCGGTGCTCCCGTGGAACCCTCGGTCTCCACCGCCGACCTCGCCGACCGACTGCTGCGCACCCTGGACGAGGTCGGCGTCGAGCGCTTCGGCTACGCGGGCTGCGCCTTCGGTGGCGCCATCGGCACGCAGCTCGCGCTGCGCGCCCCACAGCGCCTGGCCTCGCTGGCGCTGGTCTCCTCGGCCGCCCGCTTCGGCACGCCCGACGCCTGGCGGCAGCTCGGGGTGGTCGTCCGCGCGAACGGCCTGGAGCAGATCGCCCTGAGCGCCCCCGAACGCTGGTTCGCCCCCGCCTTCCGGGCCGCCCAGGCCGCAATCGTGGACTGGGCCGTGCAGATGGCCCGTGCCGTCGACCCCGAGTGCTACATCGCCGCCTGCGAGGCGCTGGCCGCCCACGACGTGCGCGCCGCACTGGGCCGGATCACCGTGCCGACGCTGGTTGTGGGCGGCGCCGAGGACCAGGTGACACCGCCCGCCGACGCCCGTGCCCTGGTCGCCGGGATACCCGACGCGCGGCTCGCGGTCGTCCCCGGGGCCTCGCACCTGGTGCCGGTCGAGCAGCCCGCCGCCGTGGGCGAGCTCCTCGTACGCCACTTCGAGGCCACCTGGACCGAGCAGCCCCTCGCCCTCGCCGTCCCCGCGCAGCCCGCACCCTCGGCCCCCGAGCCCGTACCGGCTACGGCCCCCGTGCGGCCCGCGCCGCGGTACCAGGGCGGTGCCGCGGCCGGCCGCCCGGACCCGTACGCCGAGGGCGACCGCACCCGGCGTGAACTCCTGGGCGACGCGCACGTCGACCGGGCGGCCGAGGAGGCCGAGGACTCCGCCGGGGGCTTCGAGGAGTTCGTCACCCGCTACGTCTGGGGCGAGGTCTGGAACCGGCCGGGGCTCGACCGGCGCACCCGCAGCGTCATCACCCTGACCGCGCTCGTCGCCGGCGGCCACCACACCGAACTGGCCGCGCACACCCGGGCCGCGCTGCGCGGTGGGCTCACACCGGCCGAGATCGAGGAGGTGCTGCTGCACACCGCCGTCTACTGCGGGGTGCCCGCCGCCACCTCCGCCTTCGCGGTGGCGCGACGTGTCATCCGGGAGGAGACTCGGCCGCGGGAGTGAGCCCGCGCGCGGCGGCACGGTCGCGCCGTCAGCCCATTGGCGTCTCCACCCGGATACGGCGTGTGCGGTGCGCACGGCCTCGGCCATGATGGTCATGCAAAGGATCACCGCGCCGGAGGAGAGTCATGAAGCTGACGAAGAGGGGCCACGCCTGCGTCCGCCTGGAGAAGGACGGGCGCGCGCTCGTCATCGACCCCGGAGCCTTCACCGAGCCGGACGCCGCGGCGGGTGCGGAGGCGGTCCTCATCACGCACGAGCACGCGGACCACTTCAGCGAGCAGCAGCTGCGCGCGGCCCTGGAGGCGAACCCCGCCGCCGAGATCTGGACTTTGAAGAGCGTCGCCGACCAGGTATCGGCCGCCTTCCCGGGCCGGGTCCACACCGTCGGCGAGGGCGACACCTTCAGCGCGGCCGGCTTCGACGTCGAGGTGTACGGCCAGATGCACGCCGTGATCCACCCCGACATCCCGCGCATCACCAACGTGGGCTACCTCGTCGACGGCTCCGTCTTCCACCCCGGCGACGCCCTCACCGTGCCCGGCCGCCCCGTCGAGACGCTGCTGCTGCCGGTGCACGCTCCCTGGAGCAAGGTCTCCGAGGTCATCGACTACCTCCGCGAGGTGAAGCCGGCCCGCGCCATCGACGTTCACGACGGGCTGCTCAGCGACATCGCGCGCACCGTCTACGACCGGCTGCTCGGCCCCGACGGGCCCGGCGTCGGCGGCGCGGAGCACGGCAGGATGGCCCCCGGCGACAGCGCCGACCTGGGCTGACGACCCCCGCGGACGGCTCCGGGGAACGCTCCGGGACCGGTTGTCGGAGGCGGGCGGTACATTCGGGTCCATGCGCATCGCCACCTGGAACGTCAACTCGATCACCGCCCGCCTGCCGCGGCTGCTGGCCTGGCTGGAGAAGAACAGCCCGGACGTGCTGTGCATCCAGGAGACCAAGTGCGCCGAGGCGCAGTTCCCGTTCGACGAGCTGCGCGCCCTCGGCTACGAGACCGCCGTCAACGCCACCGGCCGGTGGAACGGCGTCGCCCTGCTGTCCAAGGTGGGTCTCGAGGACGTCGTCGTCGGGCTGCCCGGCGGCCCGCTCTACGAGGAGGTCGACGAGCCCCGCGCCGTCTCGGCGACCTGCGGCGCGGTCCGGGTCTGGTCGGTGTACGTGCCCAACGGCCGCGAGGTCGGTCACGAGCACTACGCGTACAAGCTGCGCTGGTTCGAGGCGCTGCGCGCGGCGATCGCGGAGGACGCGGCGGGCGATCGCCCCTTCGCGGTCCTCGGCGACTACAACGTGGCTCCCACCGACGAGGACGTGTGGGATGCGTCCCTCTTCGAGGGGATGACCCACGTCACCCCGGCCGAGCGGGAGGCGCTGGCGCGCCTGCGCGAGGCCGGGCTCAGCGACGTGGTGCCCCGCCCGCTGAAGTACGACCGCCCCTACACCTACTGGGACTACCGCCAGCTGGCCTTCCCCAAGAACCGCGGCATGCGGATCGACCTGGTCTACGCGAACCAGCCCTTCACCAAGGCGGTCGGCGACGCCTACGTCGACCGCGAGGAGCGCAAGGGCAAGGGCGCCTCGGACCACGCCCCCGTCGTGGTCGACCTCGACGTCTGACCGGTCCGGGGGACGCCCACCGCGAAGCGCCCGCCGACCCTGCGCTGGAACTCGACGTAGCCGCGCAGGCCGGGCGGGCAGGGCAGGTGCAAGGTGGCCGGATGGGTCACCTCGCGCAGGTCCACCACCAGGGCGTCGTCCGGCAGCCCGGCCAGCGCGGCGGCCAGCTCCGGGTCGGCGTCCGGCCGGGTCTGCCCCACCGGTGCGCCCCGTAGGTCGGGCCGGTAGGAGAAGACGTGCGAGGTCTCGGCGAGCCGCTCCAGCACCGCGGTGTGGTCCGGGACCGTCCCCTCCGGCCGTTCGGGCCCCGGCTCCGGTGCCGTGCGCTCCACGGCCGCGAGCCCGGCCCGGGCCAGCAGGGTGACCCAGTCGACCAGCGAGGGCGCCACGTACGCCCAGGTGTCGAGGAAGACCCCGGTCGCGGCGAACACCCGGCCCCAGGCTCCGGTGCCCCCGTCCACGTCGACGAAGAGCGTGTTCCCGCCCGACTCGTGGAGCAGGTGCGCGGAGCCGGGCGGCCCCACGGCCCAACCGCCGGGGTGCAGACCGCGTTCCGGTGCCAGCCGGTACTCATCGAGGCCGCCGACGCGGATCGACCGCACCCTGCCGACCAGGTGCCGCACCTCGTCGGGCAGGGGCACGCCCCACGCCGCGATCTCGGCGTCGTCCGCGCCGGGTGCCAGCCGTACCGTCCCCGGGGCCCGCGCCGCCAGCTCCTCCAGCAGCCGCCAGGCGCGGTCCGCCGCCGCCCGAGCTCCGGCTTCCCGTTCATCCCGCATTGCGTGGCCCTTCTCGCGCCGGGCATCCTTACGTCACGTATTGTGAGGCAACGGAACGTATACAACGTGTCGTTACCGTTGGCATACGTCCGCGCATACGCTCCGGCCATGAAGAGCTTCTCCGCCGATATCGCCGCCGCCGGGCTCGAACCCGAACCCCTGGACCCGGGGCAGATCGTCTCCGGCTCCCCGGAGGTCACCGGAAAGGTGCTGTGGCAGTCGCCCGACGGCACCCGTACGAGGGGGATCTGGCAGATCACCCCGGGCGTGGTGACCGGCACCGAGGCGGACGAGAGGTTCGTGGTCGTCAGGGGGCGGGCCACCGTCGAGGTGGAGGGCGGAGCGACCCTGGAGCTCGGCCCGGGCGACGTCTGCGTCCTGCGCGAAGGAGACCGCACGACATGGACCGTCCACGAGACGCTGCGCAAGGCCTACGCCATAGGCTGATGCTCATGGACATCTCCTTCCTGGACAGGTGGCGCAAACGGTACGGCGAGGTCCGCGGCGCGGCGGTTCCGGAGTCCCTCGCCGAGGACCCGGAAGGAGTCGTGGAACTGCTCTCCGAGTGCGAGTTGCTGCGTGCCAGGGCCGGGACCGAGGGAGTGGAACTGGACGACACGGCCGTCTCGTTGGAGCGCCTGGACCAGCTGGTGCCGCGCTGGCGCGACGACCCTGACGAACTGTCCTGGCTCGGCAACGACGCCGGGCTCTACCTCGGTACGGTCGTCGTGCGCACCGTGCCCGGCGCGAGCTGGCAGATCTGGCCCAACGGCCGGCCCGTCATCCTGCTGGCCTCGGGCCGCGAACTCGACGTCGTGGAGGCCGGCCACGAATGGGCGGAGAGCGGCACCCCGGAGCTGTCCCAGGTCTACGCCGAGGCGTCCGAGACCTGAGCGCAGCCCGGTTCCCGGGTGACGCTGCTTCCTAGATGACGCGTTCGGCCTCGCCGAGCATGGCCTCGAACCAGCGGTCGAAGCCGTAGGGCAGTGAGCCGGGCGGAGTGGTGGACAGCCGGTAGACCAGCGAGCCCCGTGGGTCCGCCGGGGGTCCGATGACGGAGACGAAGGTGGCACCGTCGAGGCGTACCAACCGCCACACCGGCGTGGTGCGGTAGCGGTAGACCTCGAGCTGAATCGTTCCTTCTTCGGCGAGGGCGGCGAGCATGTCCTCCGCGAAGCGCAGGCTCGACGCGAAGAAGCGCGGAGTCTCGCCGACCTCCTCCGCGATCCGGGCGACCGCCGGACTGTCCGGGTGCAGCAACAGCAGCCGCATGCGGGCGGCCTCGGTCCGGCCCTGGCGGGTGAGCGGCCCGCGCAGCAGCGAGTCGCCGAGCGCCACCAGGCCCAGGGCGCGCACGCCCACCACGTCCACCGCGTCGGCGCTCGCCGCCACCTCGCGGATCTCCGCGGCCGCCTCGGGCTTGGTCAGCGCGACCGCCGCGACCTGCGGATGGTCCATCAGGTCCCGGACGCCGTACGAGCGCAGGCGGCGCGGCGCGAGCCCCATGAGCATCCGCGCGTGGTCCGGCATGCGCAGGCCCTGTGCGATTCGCTCGAACACGTCGAACCGCACCACTGAACGGCGGCCCCGCACGATCTCGTTGACCCGGCCCTGCAGCAGCCCCGTCGCGGCCGCGATGCGCGACTGGCTCGCGCCGCCGTACTGCTGCGCGAACCGCAGGATCGCCCCGGCGTCGCGGGCCCGCAGGGCCTCCCGTATCTCCTCGCGCTCCCAGGCCCACGCGGGGATCTCGACGGCATCACCGGAAACCGGTTCCGACATCCACGACTCCCGTCCACCCCGGCGCGGTCCACCGGCGTTACCAGCGGGTATGTCGTGGTGAGAATAGCGCGGGGGTATCGCGTGCACGTGTGCTTCACCGGAATGCTCGGCGCCACCTACGACACCTGTGAGGTGGTCACATGGGGGATGAACTGGCCGCACAGCCCCCGTTCTGGCACGTCGCCCCCGGTGCCGACCGCGGCGCGGGTCATGAGCCGGCCCTGGAAACCCTCCATACCCACGATCCGGCGGCCGAACCCGTCCCGGCCCCGCTGGCCGCCGTCCTGCTGGGCGAGGTCTTCCTGCCCGCCGACGACCTCGCGCCCGCCCAGGCGCGCCGCATCCTGGCGGCGACCCTGGACGCGTGGGGTCTGGGGCACCTGCTGGACACCGCGAGCATCGTGCTCGCCGAACTCGTCTCCAACGCCGTACGGCACGCCGGGGGCCGGCGGGTGGGCGTCACGCTGTCGCGACGGCTGACGCTGGTGCACATGTCGGTCCGCGACGCCTCCCGCACTCCGCCCTGCCTGGTGCTGACCGGGCGGGTCCCCGACACGACGAGGAGCGCCCGCGGTCTGCAGGTGGTTTCCGCCCTGGCCTACCGCTGGGGGACAGAACTCCTCCCGGGCGGCAAGCGTGTCTGGGCCGAGATCGCCGTCTGACGGGGCGTCGGGAGGTGCATGATGGGGGCATGGACTCCCTGCAGCAGATGCCCAACATCGGCGCGGTCCTGGCCGAGCGCCTCCGCAGCGCCGGCGTGCCGGACGCCGACGAGCTGCGCCGCCTCGGATCCGGAGGGGCCTTCGCGATGATCCGCGAGGGGCTTCCCGAGGACGCCTGCACCCACACCCTGCTCGCCCTCGAGGGCGCGATCCGCGGTACCCGCTGGACCGCCATCCCCAAGGCCGACCGCGATGCGCTGGTCGGCCGGGTGCTCGGCGAGGGCCACGCGGGCGCCGCAGCCGGAGGCCGTTAGGGCGTGTCGTCACATGAGCGCCGGCCGCCCGGAGGGCGGGCCCCGCGGTGTCTGGTGCGGTGCATCGCAAGGCGGAGAGTCGTCCTCGTAGTGGGCTACCCGGACGATTCGACAACGCAGCGAGGTGCCGTGCCAGGCGCCGCGGGGCAGGCGGGCATGTGACGACACCCCCTAGCGACCGCACCGCACCACCGGCGGACGGGGCGCGGTCTCTCCGCCCGGTCAGGACGAGAAGTCGATGCTGTAGGCCACCCGCCAGCGGTCGGCTCGGATCACCGTGTCCGAGGTTTCCACGGCGCGGTCGTGCGCGTCGAAGTACGTCCGCTGGACCGCCGTCACGCACTGGCCGTGTGCGCAGCCGAGGGTCTGCGCCTCCCAACCGGTGGCGGGCCGCGACTCCAGGACCTCGCGGGCCCGCACGACACGGACCCCGATCGCGGCCAGCCGCCCCCGTACCCCGCGGCGGGCGTAGGGGCCGCGCTCGGGGTGCGCGACGTCCGTGCCGCCGGTGATGGCCAGCGGTTCCCAACTGGTCGCGAGCTGCACGGGCCGGCGGTCGGCCAGGTACTCGTAACGAGTCATCACCACCGGGTCGCCGTTGACGATGCCCAGCCGTTCGGCGATGGCCGGCGGGGCGGTCGTCGTGACGGTCGAGGCCTCCCAGTCCACCGTCGTGGCGTCGCCGACGAGCCGGGTGGCGAAGGGCGAGTCCACGGCTCCGGTGCCGCGGTCGAGCGTCCCGCGGGCGGAACGGTCGAGCACGAACACCCCGCATTCCCCCTGAGGGTGACCCCGCCGGCTCCCGTGATGTCGATGAAGTGGACGGAGGGAGCGGCGGAGGTGCCGGTCGCGTGGGCCGCGGCGGCGGGGGCGGTGACCGTGGTGTCGGGCTCCGCGAGGGGGGTCGCCTGCGCGGCGGGAGCCCCGATGCCCGGTGCCGTGACGGCGAGCGGAACGGTGGAAAACGATCCCGCGGTGGTGCGAGGCGCTCTCATGGCGGCTCCAGATGTCCCCGCGACAAAGTGACTGGAGAGTAACCAGGGCTGCTCACCGTTGGTAATACCTCCGCATGTTACGCGCCAGTAATGATTGCTCGGAGCTGAGGGAACGTCAGTCCATCGAGCGAACTTGCGACGCATCCATTGACTTCGGCCACGTGGGGCGCCGAATCTGAACCCGTCAGCGTCGACAGGGGGAGGGCCCGATGGGTGTCGGACGTGCATCGATCCTGGGAACGGCCGCGGCGTCGGCCGCGCTCGTACTCACCGCCGTGAGCGCGGTTCCGGCCACCGCGCACACGCATGACGGCCACCATCAAGGCCACGGTCACCGGGACGCGTACGTCGCGCTCGGTGACTCGTACACCTCCGGACCGCTCATTCCCGACCAGGTGGACGCCAATTGCGCCCGGTCGAACCGGAACTACCCCTCGCTGGTGACCCGGCAGCTGAGCGGCACCACCCTCACCGATGTCAGCTGCGGCGGGGCCACCACCGCCGAGATGTGGAAGGCGCAGGGCAGCAACCCGCCGCAGCTGGATGCCCTGAACCGGCACACCTCCCTGGTCACCCTGCAGATCGGGGGCAACGACATCGGCTTCGGCAGCATCATCCGCACCTGTGCCGGCGCCGCCGTCTCCGACCCGACCGGCAACCCCTGCGAGAAGCACTACATGGCAGGCGGAACCGACCAGTTGCGGGCCGCCGTGGAGGCGACGGCACCGAAGATCGACGCCGTGCTGGACGCCGTCCACCACCGTGCGCCGCGGGCCCGGGTCGTGGTCGTCGGCTACCCGGCCCTGCTCCCCGACAGCGGCGTCGGCTGCCGTCCGGCCGTGCCCTTCGCGGACGGGGACTTCGCCTACCTCCGGGACACCGAGAAGCGGCTCAACACCATGCTGGCCCGTCGCGCCAGGGCCGCCCACGCGACCTATGTCGACACCTACACCGCCACCGTCGGCCACGACATGTGCACCGCCCCTGGTGTCCGCTGGATCGAGCCGCTCACGCCCGCCGCTCCGGCCGCGCCCGCCCACCCCAACGCGCTGGGCGAGAAGGCCATGGCCGGCGCCGTCCTGGACCGGCTCTGCGTGCGCGGCCGCATATGACAGGGCCGCGGGGGCCCGTGCCCCCGCGGCCCCTCGCGCGGCACCGGGCCGTCACTCGGCGGCGACGGCCACCGGGGGACTTGCGGGGGTCTTGGCCTCGCGGGTGACGTCGGCGACGACCTCCACCACGTCGGGTCCGTAGGCGTCGGAGTTGACAACCTTCAGCAGCAGGCAGAAGGTGCCGTCCACCCCGTACTTGCGGGACAGCCGCAGGTAGTGGCGGGCGAGGTAGCGCACGGCGGCCTGGTTGGTCACCCCGCGCTGGCCGGAGGCGAGGAAGACCGGGCGATTGTTCCCGGTGTTCTCGTCGGCGGCCAGCCGGGCCAGGAAGACGTACTCCACCTTGCCCTTCTCCATGCGGTAGGTCTCGCCGCCCACGGTCAGCGCGCCCTGCTCCTCCACGGGACCGGTGAAGTCGTTGACCTGGAAACCGGGCAGCATGGAGCGCAGATGCGCCGCCATGCGGTGGTTTGATATCGGGCCGCCGATGCAGAACTCCGTGCGCGCGCCGAAGCCTTGCCAGGCGGTGTCGTGGGGAAGGATCTCGGCGTGCGCGCCGCACTCCTTGATCAGCGCGGACAGTTCGATGAGCGCGAAGACGTCATGGCGCGCCACACTCCATCCCCGCGTCGAGCCCGGGTCGCGGTTGATCACCAGCAGGCACTCCGAGCCGGTGGGCAGTCCGAAGAAGCGCTGTTTGCGCCGCAGCTTGCGCCGCCACAGGTACGTGCGGACGAACCAGCCCAGCGCGGCGCTCAAGCCGCTCGCGGCCAGTCCCAGGACGATGTTGCGCACGTCGTCGCTCATGGGCCGGGATCGTAGTTGAGGCGTTCCTGACGAGGAAGGCAGGGTGGGGTTAGGCTGCCCGGACGGTCGCCCCAGTGGAGGTCCACGTATGCGTCGTCACGCTGTACGGAGTCTGTCGCTGCTCGCCGTAACGGCAACCGCCGCGTTGTCGGTGGCCGCGGCCCCGCCGGGGGTGGATGCCCCGGCCCGGGACGCCACACCGCCGAAGGTCCCCCTCGCCGTCGGCTACGGAGGCGCGGTCTCCAGCGTCGACGCCGACGCCTCCGCCGCCGGGATCGAGGTGCTGCGGCGCGGTGGGAACGCCGTGGACGCCGCGGTCGCCACCGCGGCCGCCCTGGGCGTCACCGAGCCGTACTCCTCGGGCATCGGCGGCGGCGGTTACTTCGTCTACTACGACGCCAAGCAGCGCGAGGTCCACACCATCGACGGCCGCGAGACGGCCCCCAAGAGCGCCACCGACCAGCTCTTCGTCGAGAACGGTCAGCCCCTCCCCTTCAACGACGCCGTCACCAGCGGTCTGAGCGTCGGTGTCCCGGGCACTCCCGCGACCTGGGACGCCGCCCTGAGATCCTGGGGCAGCCGCAGCCTGCGCGACGTGCTGAGGCCCGCCGAGCGCCTCGCCCACGACGGCTTCACCGTGGACGCCACCTTCCGCAGCCAGACGGAGGCCAACCAGGCGCGCTTCAAGGACTTCCCGGCCACCGCCGCGCTCTTCCTGCCCGGCGGGCAGCCGCCCGCCGTCGGCTCCACCCTCAAGAACCCCGATCTGGCGCGCACCTACGCCGAGCTCGGCCGCAAGGGTGTCTCCGCCGTCTACAGCGGGGGCATAGGCGCCGACATCGTGAACACCGTGCGCAAGCCGCCGGTGGACCCGGCCGCGACCCGGGTCGTCCGCCCCGGCGACCTCACGACGGCCGACCTGAAGGCCTACAAGGCCAAGCCGCAGACCCCGACCCGCGTCTCGTACCGCGGCCTGGACGTCTACGGCATGGCCCCCTCCTCCTCCGGCGGCACCACGGTCGGCGAGGCGCTGAACATCCTGGAGCGGACCGGCAGCCTCTCCCGGCTCTCCGAGGCGCGGTACCTGCACCGTTTCCTCGAGGCGAGCCGGATCTCCTTCGCCGACCGCGGGCGCTGGGTCGGCGACCCGGCCCTGGAGAAGGTCCCGACCGCCGGGCTGCTGTCCCAGTCGTTCGCCGACTCCCGGGCCTGCCTGATCAAGGACGACGCGGTGCTGACCAGCCCGGTCGCCCCCGGCGACCCGTACCACCCGGCGCGCTGCGCCCACGGCGGCAAGGCCGCCCCGACGACCTACGAGGGTGAGAACACCACCCACCTCACGGTCGCCGACAAGTGGGGCAACGTCGTCGCTTACACGCTGACCATCGAGCAGACCGGCGGCAGCGCCATCACCGTCCCCGGACGCGGTTTCCTGCTCAACAACGAGCTGACCGACTTCTCGTTCGTCCCGGCCGGCGCCTCGGTCCACGACCCCAACCTGCCGGGCCCCGGGAAACGGCCGCGCTCCTCGATGTCGCCGACGATCGTGCTGAAGGACGGCCGTGCCGACTTCGCGCTCGGCTCGCCCGGCGGTGCCACGATCATCACCACCGTGCTGCAGGTGCTGACCGAGCACGTCGACCGCGGCATGCCGCTGGTGGACGCGATCGCCGCGCCGCGCGCCAGCCAGCGCAACGCCGCGAGCACCCAGGTCGAGCCCGCCTTCCTCGCGAGCGATGTGGCGGCGGAGCTGAAGGACATCGGGCACAGCTTCACCGACGCGGGCGAGATCGGTGCCACGACCGGCGTCCAGCGGCTGCCGGACGGCCGGTGGCTCGCCGCCGCCGAGACGGTGCGCCGCGGCGGCGGCTCGGCGATGGTGGTTCAGAGCACCACGCGGTAATGGGTCGTCAGGCGCCGCTCGTCGTCGAGCACATGGAAGGCGACGCCGGGCGGCGCCGAGCGGTCGGCCACCGAGCCGTCCGGCTCGCCCTCCCACGGCATGCGCAGCGTCCACGTCACCCCGGGCGCGGCGATCAGCGGCCGACCGGCGAAGGTGGTGGCGGCGGCCGTGTGCGCGTGCCCGGTCAGGAGGGCGATCACCTCGGGGTGCGCGGCCAGCAGTTCCGCCAGGGCGCCGGACCGGCCCAGCCGGTAGCCGTCCGGCAGCGGATGGTGGAGCGCGACGGGCGGGTGGTGGAAGGCCACCAGCGCCGGGGTGCCAGGGGCCAGCCCGTCCAGCGTCGCGGACAGCCACCCCAGGGTCTCCTCGTCCAGGAGCCCGTCGTCCTCCTCCGGGATCGTCGAGTCGCACATCAGCACCGTCGTCCCGGCCACGAGGTGCGCGCGGTTCACCGGTCCAGCCGCCTCGGACTCGCCCAGCAGCGCCTTGCGGTAGGCGGCGCGCCGGTCGTGGTTGCCCGGGCAGGGGAGCACCGGGAAGGGCGCTTCGAGGATCCGGGCGGCCTCCTCGTACTCGCCGGGCGCGCCGTGGTCGGCGATGTCCCCCGTGACCAGCAGCGCGTCCGGCGGCTGCGGGAGCCCGCGCAGGTATGCCATGACGCGGGTGGCGCGCTCCGTCGAGCGTTCGGTGCCGTCGAGATGCAGATCGCTGATGTGAGCCAGCAGCATGGGCCGCTCCCCTCCAAGCCTAATGTTTAGCCTCGTCTATACCATTAGAACGGTAGAGTGCGGCCGGCGGACGAACAAGAGGAGGGGTGCCGTGGAGCGCTACCTGGCCCTGGAGCTGGTGAGCACCATCCGGCACGACGGCGACGGAGGCGTCACCGACGACCTCGGCGACGCCTCCGCGCTCACGGCGTGGGTCCGCGAGCACCTGCCCGAGGCCGGCGGCCTCACCGCGGACGACACCTCCCTCCGTGACGTCCTCGCTCTGCGCCGCGCTGTACGGGCCCTCTTCGCCCGCGCCGTGGCGCCCGGACCGCCGAGCTCCGCCGACGCCCGGCGCCTGATGCCCGCCGGGGAGGCCCTAGCGCACCTCAATGCCGCCGCCGCGCGGGTCCCCGTCGCCCCCCGGCTCGTGTGGGACGCCGGGCGGGCTCCCGTCACCCGACTGGAGCCGGGGGCTGAGCCGGCCGATCCCGCCGCCCGGATCGTCGCCGAACTCGCCCGTGCCGCCGTCGACTTCCTCGCCGGACCCGAGCGCGAACGGCTGCGTGCCTGCACCGCGCCCCGGTGCGTCCGGTACTTCGTCAAGTCCCACGGCCGCCAGGAGTGGTGCAAGCCGTCCTGCGGCAACCGCGCCCGTGTCGCCCGCCATTACCGCCGTCACCACCCGGAGGCGGCCCAGTCCTGAGGGGGAGTGGCGCCGCGGCGGCGGATCCCGGCCGAGGGGCGCGCCGCCGTGCCTCCGCGCCGGGCGCGAGCGCCCGTGCAGCCTCTGCCCCCTGCGTGAAAACTCTCCGTAGCGCTCCCGTAACACGACGGGTGTCGAATGCCGTGCGGACCACACGCTTGCGCCGCCCGGCGGCGGACAGGGAGGAGCGACAGTGGAACGCGGGGCGCGCAGCCAGGTCAGCGAGCGGGTCGGGGAGTTCGCCCGGTACCTCCGGGGCCTCGTTGCCGCGGCGGGCGACACGCCCGGCTGGTACGCGGTCTTCGCCGAACGCGATCCCGACGGCGTCCGTGCCTGGCTCGACGGCACCGACGTCCCGCCGTGGGACGTCGTCCTCGCCCTGCTCCAGGACGTCGCCGCCGCCGGCGGCACCCTCCCGGCGGAGCAGGCGGCCGAGCTGGCCCGCGGGCTGCACGCCGCCGCGATCGCCGCCCACGACGCCGCACCGGGCAGTGAGGTGGCGCTGAGCACACGGCTGGACGCGTTACTCCGGGAACGCCAGTACGCGGTGCTGCACGAGCGCGACGTCACCGCCGCTCTGCGCGGCGCCGCCACCGCCGCCGAGGCGGAGCGCCTCGGCAACGAGCTCGCCTGGGCTCGCGACGACCGCGAACGGGCCGTCGCGCGCTGCGCGGAGCTCCAGGCACGCATCGACGCGGTCCGCTCCCGCCCCGCCCTGCCCGACGCGTGGTTCCGCCCGGAGACCGACCCGGCCCGCCGCTCGCCGACGTCCCGCGCCCCGGCGGCGCCCCCGCCGCCGGGAGACGACGGCCCGCCCGCCGTACCCGGACCCGGCGACGGTGCCCCCGCGCAGGACCGGACGGCCCACCGGTCCTTCGGCCGCGGACGCAGGGAACGCCCCCGCGGCGGAGCCCGGTACGGCGGGGCCCGCTTCGCGGGGGCGCCCGAGGCCGAGGTGGTCGCGCCGCCCGTCGCCGCGACACCGCGGGACGGCGCCACCCCCGGCCCCCGCGGGGCACGCTTCGCAGGTGCGGCGGCTCACGACACTTCCCACGGCCACGACACTTCCCCCGCCCACGAGGCCGCGCGCGGGCGCACCGACGTCCGGGAGGGGCACGCCCGCGGGGAGGCCGCGCGGCAGACCGCGGCGCGCATGGCGGAACTGCGCCGCACCGGCCGTACCGGCGAGGCGTACGTGCTGATGAGCGAGGCCCTCGCGGGGCCGCCCGAGGACGTCCCCGAGCTCGCGGCCGCTCTGGAGCGCTCGGGGCTGGCCGCGGACGTGGCCACCCTGCTGTGGGAGCTGGCCGCGCAGACCCCGCAGCGTCTGGCGGTCGCCGCGACCGCCCTGGACTCGGCCGGCCGCGGCGACGACTGCAGGGCCCTGCTGCACCAGGCGGCCGCCCGGCCCTCCGCCGAGGTCGCCGCGACCGCGGGGGCCCTCCTCGACGCCGGCCGGCGGGACGCGGCGCTGAGCCTGCTGGTCGCCCTCGTCCGCGCCCGCAGCCCCGAGACGGCGGCGGGCATCGCCCACGACCGCGCCGGGCTCGTCGGCCCGATCCTGGAAGCGGCGGGCCTGGTGTCGGTGTCCAAGCGCCGCGACGTGGCCGCCGCACTGCGCCGAGCGGGTCTGCCCGACCGTGAAATCTGATCGGCTTCGTTGAGTAACGGCGCCGGTATTGCCACAGTGGGCTGTGGGCTCTTACGTTCGTCCCAGCGCCGGATCTACGTGCGTAGACCCGCCCGCCGTTCCGGCGTGACCTCGCGTCAAAGGAGCTGTCATGCCCAATGTCGTACGCGCCGCGCTCGTGCAGGCGACGTGGACCGGTGACACCGAGTCGATGATCGCGAAGCACGAGGAGCACGCCCGCGAGGCGGCCGCGCAGGGCGCACAGGTGATCGGCTTCCAGGAGGTGTTCAACTCGCCGTACTTCTGCCAGGTGCAGGAGCCCGAGAACTACCGCTGGGCCGAGCGGGTGCCGGACGGCCCGACCGTGCAGCGCATGCAGGCCCTCGCCCGGGAGACGGGCATGGTGACAGTGGTGCCGGTCTACGAGATCGAGCAGGACGGCTTCTACTACAACACCGCCGCCGTGATCGACGCCGACGGCAGATACCTCGGCAAGTACCGCAAGCACCACATCCCGCAGGTGAAGGGCTTCTGGGAGAAGTACTACTTCAAGCCCGGGAACCTGGGGTGGCCGGTCTTCGACACGGCGGTCGGCAAGGTCGGCGTCTACATCTGCTACGACCGCCACTTCCCCGAGGGCTGGCGGGCACTGGGCCTCGCCGGCGCACAACTGGTCTACAACCCCTCGGCGACCCACCGCGGGCTCTCCTCGTACCTGTGGCAACTGGAGCAGCCGGCCGCGGCCGTCGCCAACGAGTACTACGTCGCCGCCATCAACCGGGTCGGCCAGGAACCGGACTACGGCGACAACGACTTCTACGGCACGTCCTACTTCGTCGACCCGCGCGGCCAGTTCGTGGGCGACGTCGCCTCCGACAAGGAGGAGCAACTGATCGTGCGTGACCTGGACTTCGACCTGATCCCCGCGGTGCGCCAGCAGTGGGCCTTCTACCGGGACCGCCGCCCTGACGCCTACGGCACCCTGACGGAGGCGTGAACACGTCCATGACCATCACCGAGAACCCGCACGCCGCGCTCCACTCCCGCCACCGGGCCGTGATGCCGCAGTGGCTCGCGACGTACTACCGGGAGCCCATCGAGATCACCCACGGCGAGGGTCGTCACGTCTGGGACGCCGAGGGCCGGCAGTACCTCGACTTCTTCGGCGGCATCCTCACCACCATGACCGCCCACGCCCTGCCGGAGGTCACCGCCGCGATCCGCGAGCAGGCCGGGCGGATCCTGCACTCCTCCACGCTCTACCTGAGCTCGCAGGCCGTCGACCTCGCCGAGCGCATCGCCCGCCTGTCGGGCATCCCCGACGCCCGGGTCTTCTTCACCACCTCCGGCACGGAGGCGAACGACACCGCGCTGCTGCTCGCCACCACCTACCGGAAGTCCAACCAGATCCTGGCGCTGCGCAACAGCTACCACGGCCGTTCCTTCTCGGCGATCGGCATCACCGGCAACACCTCCTGGTCGCCGACGAGCCTGTCGCCGCTGCAGACGCTGTACGTGCACGGCGGTGTCCGCCACCGCGGCCCGTACGCGCACCTGTCCGACGCCGAGTTCACGGCCGCGTGCGTGGCGGACCTGGAGGACATGCTCGGCCAGGCCAACGGCCAGGTCGCCGCCCTGATCGCCGAGCCGGTCCAGGGTGTCGGGGGCTTCACCTCGGGCCCGGACGGGCTGCTCGCCGCCTTCAAGCGGGTCCTGGACCGGCACGGCATTCTCTGGATCACAGACGAGGTGCAGACCGGCTGGGGCAGGACCGGTGAGCACTTCTGGGGCTGGCAGGCGCACGAGGGCTCCGGTCCGCCGGATGTCCTGACCTTCGCCAAGGGCGTAGGCAACGGCCTGTCCATGGGCGGCGTCGTCGCCCGCGCCGAGGTGATGAACTGCCTCACCGCGAACTCCATCTCCACCTTCGGCGGCAGCCCCATCACCACGGCCGGCGCGCTGGCCAACCTTCAGTACCTCCTCGACCACGACCTGCAGGGCAATGCCCGGCGCGTGGGCGGCCTGCTCAAGTCGCGGCTGGAGGCGATCTCCGCCGGGCTCCCGGTGGTGCGCGAGGTGCGCGGCCGCGGACTGATGCTCGGCGTCGAGCTGGCCTCGCCGGCCGCGGCGGGCGTGGTTCTGGAGGCGGCCCGCGAGGGCGGTCTGCTGATCGGCAAGGGCGGCCGGGAAGGCGACGCGCTGCGCATCGCCCCGCCGCTCTCCCTGACCGTCTCCGAGGCGGAGGAGGGCGCCTCGATCCTGGAGTCGGCGCTCAAGCAGGCGCAGAGCGAGCTGGGTGACGGCCTGTCCTGACGGGCGTGTCCTGATGGGGGTCACATGGGCTCGCCGGGGCCGGGGCCGGGGCCGGGGCCACGGGCCCCGGCCCCGTGCCGCCGCGGTCAGAGCTCCAGGTCGACGACGAGCGGCCGGTGATCGGAGACCGGCACGGCCGGCGCCCTCGCGGAGCGCACGGCGGCCGGCCCGACACCCGCCGCCAGTACGTGGTCGAACTGCACCACCGGACGGTGCGAGGGGTAGGTACGCGTACGGGCCAGTGCCCGCCAGGCCCCGCCCAGCGCCAGCGACGGCACCGGGCCCACCAGGTTGAGATCGCCCAGGAGCAGGTGGGGCCGGGGCAGGCCGGCGATCCATCGGCGGACCGCGACCAACTGGCCCACGTTCCAGCCGGGGACGAACGAAAGGTGCACCGCGACCACCGTGAACGGGCCGCGCGCACCCTCCAGGACAGCGGCCAGGGCGCAGCGTGGCCGGTCGGCCATCATCCGGAGCCCGGCGACCCCGGGCACCCGCAGCGGCAGCCCCACGGGCGAGGGGGACAGCCGCCGGGCCCGCCACTCCCGTACGGGAAGCCGGGTGGCCAGGGCGATCCCTTGCGACGGCGGGCCGTTGCCGTGGGCCGCGTCCTCCGGCCTGTACACACGCATCCCGGGCTCGGCCGGATCGCGCACCCACCCGGTGCCCGGCACCGAGCGGCCGTGCGCCGCCGACGCGTAGCGCCATTCGCCGGCTCCCGACGCCGCGGCGGCGGCCGCGGCCTGATCGACGCGGCCCGACCGCTCCTGGAAGCGGTCGAGTTCCTGCAGCGCGAGGACGTCGGCGTCCAGGGACGCGACGGCCCGCGCGAGCGGCTCCCCGGCGGCGGCACCGCCGGGGAAGGGGGCCGGTCTGCCGTCCCTGATCGGCAGGCCGTGCAGCACGTTGAACGTCGCAAGCCTCATGGGCGCGCCGCCCGCGGCCCGGCGTGGGCGGGGGAGGGCGACTCGGCGCCGTCCCGGCGCCGCGGACGGCCCGGTCTGCGGAAGTGGGCATACGGCGGGTACGCCTTGAAGGCGACGTCGAGCTCGGGCCCGCGCCCGCGGTCACGGGACTCCAGCAGCGGAGTGAGCTGTTCGACCAGGGCCATGTGCCCCTTCACCACGCCCTTCTGACGCGGCCCCTGACCGGCCGCCCGCGCCAACTGCGTGGCGGCGAAGGAGAACGTACCGCGGCTGCCGACGAGGAACAGCGTCCGCGCGTGGCCGACCGGCCGCAGCAGGTCGCGGGAGTCCGCGTGACCGTACCGCTTCCACCACGCGTCGGCGTCGCGTGCCGTGCGTGCCTCGTCCGTATGGACCGTCAGGGGCACCCCGCCGGTCAGCCGGCGGCGCAGCCGGGGCCACGCGCTCACCCGCAGGCCCAGCGAGTGGTGGACCAGGACGAGATCGACGCGGCCGCCGCCCGCCTCCAGATACGCCTCCTCGTCCAGGGGTACGCCGCCGCGCAGGGGGACGTGGACGACGGTATGGCGGGAGCAGGCCGCGAAGGAGAACAGCCCGGCCAGGGTCGAGAGCCCGCTGTGGTCGCCGACCAGGAAACCGTACATGGCCGGGTCGGTGAGCGCCGTGTGGCGCGGGGGATGCCACGGCTGCACGACGCGGTGCTCCACCGGGCCGGTGCGCGGGCGGAAGTGACGCAGCCTCAGGCGCATGCGGGATCCTCCATCCGCCCATCGTCGCCGTGCCGCCGCGGCCGGGGCAACGCGATTTCGCATCTCGTCGCATACAGACCCACACACCCGTTTCGTGGCATATTGTGAGCGTTCGCCGTACGGGGATGCGGAGGAGGCGCCTTCGTCCCCGTCGATGGAGAGCAGCGGTATTGCCACCGTGGGTGACCGGTCATACGTTTCCACCATGGCGGGGTCTACGTGCGTAGAGCCTTTCCGGCATGGCATCGAGGTTTCCGGGGACCCCGCCCCTCAGCCATGGGAAGGAGTGGGAGCATGAGCCGCATCGTCATCCGGGGCGGACTGGTCGTCACCGCCGCGGACGAGGTCCACGCCGACGTCCTCGTCGAGGGGGGCCGGGTCGCCGCCCTCGCGTCGCACGACTCCGACCCGGCGCAGGGCTGGACCGCGTCC
>NZ_CBDRCM010000037.1:0-78248 GCF_965342435.1 Actinacidiphila sp. bgisy160
GGACGCGGTGAGCTCCGCGATCTGCTGCAGTGTGGCGCCGATGTCGGCCGTGACGGTGGTGGTCATGGACTGGACGGAGACCGGGGCGTCGCCGCCGACCGCGACCGATCCGACCTGGATCTGGCGGCTCTTGCGTCGGTCGGCGAGCTTGATCGGAACGGACGGCATCCCGAGCGAAATCGCGGTCATGTGCGTGGCATCCCCAAAGTACGCGGATCGAGGTCCCGGCGGCGTGGGCGGGCTCCGGTGAACGAGACTACGTCACCCCGCCCACGCCTCCGACATCGCGCCTAGGTCAAGCGCACCGGATTGATCAGATCGGCGGCCATGACCAGCGCCGTGAAGCAGATGAAGATCCCCGCGACGACGTAGGCGGCGGGCATCAGCTTCGCCACGTCGAAGGGACCGGGGTCGGCCCGGCGGAGGACCTTGGCGATCCGCCGGCGGACGGACTCCCACAGGGCGCCCGCGATGTGGCCGCCGTCGAGCGGGAGCAGCGGGAGCATGTTGAACAGGAAGAGGGCCAGATTGACCCCCGCGAGCACGTTCACCATCGTGGCGACCTTCTGCGTGGCCGGCAGCGGCAGGGCGAAGATGTCGCCGCCGAGACGCGCCGCGCCGATCATGCCGACCGGGGAGTCGGGCTGCCGCTCGGCGCCGCTGAAGACCGCGTTCCACAGTCCGGGGATCTTGCCGGGGAGCGCCACGAGGGAGCGGGCACCCTCCTCGGCCGTGGTGGCCATATGGTCGATGGACTGCCCGAAGTCGAACTTGACCACGCCCTCCGCGGGCGTGAAGCCGAGGAACCCGGCCTGGACGTACTGGTCCTTGACGATGCCCCCGTGCCCGTCGGTCTTGACGACCGTGTTCGCGATCAGGGTCGCGTGCAGGTCGACGGTTTTGCCGTCGCGCACGACGGTGATCGTGGCGGGGCCGATGGTCTTGCGGATCTCCTGCTGCAGCACCGTCCACTGACTGTCGTCGACCTTCACCCCGTTGAAGGCCACGATCCGGTCGCGCTGCCGCAGCCCGGCCGCCTTGGCGGGAGCGTCCGGGTAGTCCCCGAGGGCACAGGGGTTCTTGGCCTTGAGGGCCTTGGTGTCGGAGGCGGGGACGACGCAGTCCGAGACCGAGCCGACCGTCGTGGTCTGGGTCGGGATGCCGAAGCCCATGAAGAGCGCCAGGAAGAGCCCGAAGGCCAGGATCAGGTTCATGAACGGGCCGGCGAACATGACGATCACGCGCTTCCAGGGTTTGCGCGTGTAGAACATCCGGGTTTCGTCGCCGGGCTTGAGTTCCTCGTACGCCGCCGAGCGGGCGTCCTCGATCATCCCCCGGAAGGGCGAGGTGGAGCGGGCCGCGATCCGGCCGTCGTCGCCGGGCGGGAACATGCCGATCATGCGGATGTAGCCGCCGAGGGGGATCGCCTTGACGCCGTACTCGGTCTCACCCTTGTGGCGGGACCAGATGGTCGGCCCGAAGCCGACCATGTACTGCGGCACCCGGATCTTGAACAGCTTGGCCGTCGAGAGGTGGCCGAGCTCGTGCCAGGCGATGGAGAAGAGGAGACCGACCAAGAAGACGGCGATTCCCAGTCCCCACATGAGTCCCGTCATACGTGTGCAGCCTCCGTCGTCGCCTGTTCCGCAGCCAGTTCCCGGGCGCGGGACCGCGCCCAGTTCTCCGCCTCGAGGACGTCCTCCACGGTGAGGGAGGTTCCCTCGGCGGGAGTGCCGTGCTCCTCGACCACCCGTGCGACGGTGTCCACGATGCCCGTGAAGGGCAGCGTGCCCGCGAGGAACGCGGCCACGCACTCCTCGTTGGCCGCGTTGAACACCGCGGGGGCGGTACCCCCGAGGCTACCGACGCGGCGGGCGAGCGCCACCGCCGGGAACGCCTCGTCGTCGAGCGGGAAGAAGGTCCACGTGGCCGCCTTGGTCCAGTCGCAGCCGGGCGCGGCGTCGGGCACCCGCTCGGGCCAGCCGAGGCCCAGCGAGATCGGCATCCGCATGTCGGGCGGGCTGACCTGGGCCAGCGTGGAGCCGTCCGTGAATTCCACCATCGAGTGGATATACGACTGCGGGTGGACGACGACCTCAATGCGGTCGAAGGGAATGTCGAAGAGCAGGTGGGCCTCGATGACCTCCAGGCCCTTGTTCACCAGGGTGGCCGAGTTGATGGTCACCACCGGGCCCATGTCCCAGGTGGGGTGGGCCAGCGCCTGCTCGGGGGTGACCCCGGCCAGCTCCTCCTTGTCCCGGCCGCGGAAGGGGCCGCCGGAGGCGGTCACGACGAGCTTGCGGACCTCGGCGCGGGAGCCGCCCATGAGGGCCTGGAAGAGCGCGGAGTGCTCGGAGTCGACCGGCACGATCTGGCCCGGCCTGGCCGCGGCCTTCACCAGGGGGCCGCCGACGATCAGCGACTCCTTGTTGGCGAGGATCAGCGTCCGGCCCGCCTCCAGGGCGGCCAGTGTGGGGCGCAGCCCGATCGAGCCGGTGATGCCGTTGAGGACGGAGTGGCACGGACGGCCGGCCAGCTCGGTCGCTGCGTCCGGGCCGACCAGGATCTCCGGCAGGGGCTCGGTGCCGTAGCGCTCTGTGAGCGCCTGCCGCAGCGGGCCTTCCGCGTTCTCGTCCGCGACGGCGACCGCGAAGACGCCGAGCTGCAGCGCCTGGTCGGCGAGGAGCTCCACCCGGCCGCCGGCGGCGGACAGGGCCACCACCCGGAAGCGGTCGGGGTTGCGCAGGACGACGTCGATGGCCTGGGTGCCGATCGATCCGGTCGAACCCAGGATCACGATGTCGCGGGGGCCTTCGTGGGCGGCGGTGGCCGCGTCCGGTCCGGGCAGCCGCAGGTGCGGGTCGGCGAGAGAGTCCGTCATCCCCCCATTGTGTCCGGTCGCCACGACGGCGACGGCACCGCCTCCGGGGAGGCGGTGCCGTGTGCACGGGGGACGCGGCCCCGGTCCGCTCAGCGGATCGGCCGGTGGACGTTCTCCTTGGCGGAGGCGCCCGGGGTGGTGTCGGCGATCCACGGGCCGTCGCTGGAGGGGTCGACGATGCCGGACTCGAGCCAGGTGTAGGCGCCGCCCAGGACCCCGTCGACGACCTTGCGGTCGATGGCGTCGGTGTTGGTCCACAGGCGCCCGAAGAGCTCCTCGACGCGGATCCGCGAATGGCGGCAGAAGGCGTCGGCGAGCTGGTAGGCCTCGCGTCCGTTCTCGCCCCGGTTGCGGAGCATCTCGGCGCGGACGCAGGCGGCGCTCATGGCGAACAGTTCGGCGCCGATGTCGACGACGCGGCCCAGGAAGCCCTGCTTGGTCTCCATCCGGCCCTGCCAGCGCGACATGGCGTAGAAGGTGGAGCGGGCGAGCTTGCGGGCGCCTCGCTCGACGTAGCGCAGGTGCGCGGCGAGGTCGGGGTGGCCCGCCGGGTGGAAGGCGGCGTACGTGCCGGGGATCTGGCCGGGGCCGGCCACCAGCTTCGGCAGCCATCGGGCGTAGAAGCCGCCGGCCTTCATGCCGGCCCTGGCCTTGTCGCCGAGCGCCTTGTCGGGGTCGATGAGGTCCCCGGCGACCGACAGGTGGGCGTCGACGGCCTCGCGGGCGATCAGCAGGTGCATGATCTCCGTGGAGCCCTCGAAGATCCGGTTGATCCGCAGGTCGCGCAGCAACTGCTCAGCCGGCACGCCCCGTTCGCCGCGGGCGGCGAGGGACTGCGCGGTCTCGAAGCCGCGGCCGCCGCGGATCTGGATCAGTTCGTCGGCCATGGTCCAGCTCATCTCGGACGCGAAGAGCTTGGCCAGCGCGCCCTCGATGCGGATGTCGTTGCGGTCCTCGTCGGCCATCTGGCTGGAGAGCTCCATGACCGCCTCGAGGGCGAAGGTGGTCGCCGCGATGAAGGAGATCTTCGCGCCGACGGACTCGTGCCGGGCGACCGGCCTGCCCCACTGCTCGCGGGCGGCCGACCACTCGCGGGCGATCTTCAGGCACCACTTGCCGGCCGCGACGCAGGAGGCGGGCAGCGACAGGCGCCCGGTGTTGAGGGTGGTGAGGGCGATCTTCAGCCCGGCGCCCTCGGGGCCGACGCGGTTCTCGGCGGGGACGCGCACCTGGTGGAAGCGGGTGACGCCGTTCTCGATGCCGCGCAGCCCCATGAAGGAGTTGCGGTTCTCCACGGTGATGCCCTCGGAGCCGGCCTCGACCACGAAGGCGGTGATGCCGCCCTTGTGGCCCTCGCTCTTCGGTACCCGCGCCATGACGACCAGCAGGTCGGCGACGACGCCGTTGGTGGTCCACAGCTTCACGCCGTCGAGGACGTAGGAGTCCCCGTCGGGGACCGCCGTGGTCGCCAGGCGCGCGGGGTCGGACCCCACGTCGGGCTCGGTGAGCAGGAAGGCCGAGATGTCGGTGCGGGCGCAGCGCGGCAGGAACCGCTCCTTCTGCTCCGGCGTGCCGAACAGCTTCAGCGGCTGGGGCACGCCGATCGACTGGTGCGCGGAGAGCAGCACGCCGATCGCGGGGCTGGCGGAGCCGACGAGGGCCAGCGCCTTGTTGTAGTACACCTGGGTGAGGCCGAGGCCGCCGTACTTGGGGTCGATCTTCATGCCGAGGGCGCCGAGCTCCTTCAGCCCGGTGATGACCTCGTCGGGGATCCTCGCCTCACGCTCGATCAGGGCCCCGTCCACCTTCGTCTCGACGAAGTCGCGCAGCTTGGCCAGGAACTCCTCGCCGCGCTGGACCTGCTCGGTCGATGGTGTGGGGTGGGGATGGATCAGGTCGAGCCGGAAGCGGCCCAGGAACAGTTCCTTGGCGAAGCTCGGCTTTCGCCATTCCTGTTCGCGGGCGGCCTCTGCGACCTGGCGCGCTTCGCGTTCGGAAACGGTGGGGCGGGCGGATGCTGCGGACATGGGGGCGTCACCTCGCGTCGGTTACCGACCGGTGCTACTTGTTCGTTAGTACCCCGGTTCCGGCTTGGTCACCAGCCCTCGCGCACGGGGCGCGGAGGGCCGGTGACCTTTCCGACGGCGGTTCAGGCCGACGCGAGCAGCTTGCGCAGCGGCGCGGTGTCCGGGGCGGGACCGCCCTCGGTGACGGGGTCGGCGAGGGCGTCGACGGCGGCGCCGAACTCCGCCTCGTCGGTGCCGTCGGCCAGCACCAGCCGGACACCCTGATCCCAGGTCAGTTCCCAGTGCGCCGCGCCGGATTCGGCGAGGGCGAGGCCGGCCAGGGCGGCGACGCCGGTATGCAGCGCGCCCTCGGGCAGCCCCTGCGCCAGGGCCGGGAGGCGGCCCTGGTCTGCGGCGTCGAGCAGGGCCGTCACGGTCGGCTCGGTGCCCGCGGCCGACAGCGCGACGCGCAGCGGCGCGGCGTTCTCGGCGAGCAGCAGACGCACCGCCGGATCCGCGAGGGCGCTCCACTCCACTCGGGTGAATGCCTGGCTCTCCGGGCTGAGGGTGGCCGCCTCCAGGGCGATCAGCACCTGGTCCCGGTCGTGCAGCAGCTCCAGGGCCGGGCGGTCCTGCCCGGCGGGCGCCGCGCCCGGCCCGTCGGCGGGCGCCGCCTCGACGAGGCGGACGCGCTCGGCGATCGGGGGATGCGAGTCATACGGGGAGCGCTGCTCGCGCGGCAGCCGGGCGCGCAGCCGGTCCAGCTCCGCGTGGCGGGCGGGGTCGGTCAGGAAGCGACGCAGGCCGCCGTAGACCTCTCCGGCGGGCGGCAGCAGCCGGGCCGGGGCGCCGAAGGCGGCGTACTGCCGCATGTAGTGGTCGAAGGCGGCGTCAAGGACCGGGATCTCGCGCAGCGCGGAGGCGGTGGCGTCGCGCCCGGCGAGCCGTACGGCGGCCTGGTCGGCGGCGAGTTCCTGGGCGCGGCCGACGCTGTGCGAGGCGCGCAGGTAGAACTTGGCGTAGGCCGTGTAGATCGCCGCCATGGCGCGGTAGGTGACGCCGGCGCTTGAGGCGTCGACGTCCTTGGCCTTGCGGCCCTTGGCCAGTGCCTTGGCGGCCCGCTCCTCCTGCTTGACCTGTTCCTTGCCCTGGGCGCGGGCGGCGCGCTCCTCGAAGTGGGCGATGGTGCGCAGCATGCGCTCCTGGCCGCGCAGGGTGATCGCGGACAGCCGTGTGTCGCTGTTGCCGTAGTGGCCGAGCTCATGGGTGAGGACGGCGTGCAGCTGGCGCTCGGTCAGCCCGGCGAGCAGGGGCACGCCGATGTACATGCGGCGGCGCCCGCCGATCAGGCCGAGGAGGCGGGACTTCTCGGACACGGCGGCGTTGACCTCGCCGACGAGGACGATCTCGTCCGGCGCCCGGGTGCCGTAGCGGGCGGCGAGGTCGCGGACGGCCGCCCACAGCTCGGGCTGCTGCTGCTCGGTGACGGGGACCCCCGAGGAACCGCCGTCCTCGGGACGCCGCAGCATGAACATGCCGCGGACGATGGGGACGGCCAGGACGGCGCTGACGACGACGACCTTGCCGGTGAGTGCGCCCGAGCCCCACGAGGCGACCAGGACGTCGATTCCCGCCAGCACCGCGAGCAGCACCACGCCCAGCAGGTAGAAGCCGGCGAGCAGCATCAGGGCACGCACGGCGCGCGCCGTCGAGCTGCTGGCCGCGGCCGGCCCGGCGCCTTCCGGCGGCGCGGCCTCGACGCGTACCGAGCCGTCCGGGACGCCCGCGTCCGCGACGCCGTCCGGGGAGGCGAGCGAGGAGGCGCCGACCGTCTCGGCCGGGACCCCGAGTGCCGCGCACACCCGGCGCAGCAGCTCCTCCGTGTCCGGCTTGGCCTCGCCGGGGCGCGGGTCGTTGCGGACCTCCGCGAGGGCAGCGGCCGCCTCGGGGCGCCCGAACCACTGCGCGCAGCGGGCGGCCTGGGCGTCCCACTGAGCGCGGTGCTCCGCGTATTCCTGGGGGTCGGTGGGCGGCTCCCAGTCCGCGGCCCACACCATGCTCTGGCTGCCCTCGCCGTCCGGGCGCACGAACACCGCGTACGCGACCTGCGGCGTCGCCACCAGCACCAGGGCCGGTACGTCCAGCCGCCGTGCCAGCTCGCGCCCCGCCGGCACCACGTCAGCGATACCGATGCCCTCGCCCTCGGTCACCGGCGCGTCGAACAGCACTCCGGTGCCGCCGCCGCCCCCGGCCACCCAGCCGCCGACCGGTCCCCCAGCCACGGCCTCCGCGGTCGCCCCGGCCTCCGCCGCGCAGATCACCGCATACGTTGCCACCTTGTGTTTCCCCTCCCTGGCGCCTCTCTGGCGCCGTCCATGACAGCGTCACTTTACGTGCTCATGCCGACAGCGCGCACAGCGCGGCCGGGGCGCACCGCACATGCGCCCCGGCCGCTGGAAGGGGTGGCTTCTCCTGCCCTGGGGACTACAGGGCGAGACCGGTCAGGACCAGGACCCGCTCGTAGGTGTAGTCCTCCATGGCGTACTTGACGCCCTCGCGGCCCACGCCGGAGTCCTTGACGCCGCCGTAGGGCATCTGGTCCGCGCGATAGGAGGGGGCGTCGCCGATAACGACACCGCCGACCTCCAGCTCGCGGTGGGCACGGAAGGCGGTCTGCAGGTCGTGGGTGAACACACCGCACTGCAGGCCGAACCGGGAGTCGTTGACGAGCGCGAAGGCCTCGTCGGTGCCGTCCACCCTGTGCAGGGACAGCACCGGCCCGAAGGCCTCCTCGGTGGACAGGACCGCGTCCGCGGGGAGCTCGGCCAGCACGGTCGGCTCGTAGGCGGCGCCCTCGCGCTTGCCGCCGGTCAGCAGCTTGGCGCCCTTGGCGAGGGCGTCCTCGACCCAGGACTCGACACGCACGGCGGCGTTCTCGTCGACGAGCGGGCCGACGTCGGTCGCGTCGTCCGAGGGGTCGCCGGTCACCTGTCCCCGGACCTTGGCGACGACCTTCTCCACCAGCCGGTCGTACACGGAGGCGTCGGCGACGACCCGCTGCACCGAGATGCAGGACTGGCCGCCCTGGTAGTTGGCGAAGGTGGCGATGCGGCCCGCCGCCCACTCCAGGTCCTCCTCGGAGGACCAGTCGGCCAGCACGACGGCGGCGGCGTTGCCGCCCAGCTCCAAGGTGGTGTGCTTGCGCGGTACCGAGTCCATGATCTGGTAGCCGACCCGGTCGGAGCCGGTGAAGGAGATGACCGGCAGCCGCTCGTCCTGCACCAGGGCGGACATGTGGTCGTTCGGGACGGTCAGGACGCTCCACGAGCCGGCCGGCAGGTCGGTCTCGGCAAGGATCTCGCCGAGGACGAGCGCGGACAGCGGGGTCGCCGGGGCCGGCTTGAGGATGATCGGCGTGCCCACCGCGATCGCCGGGGCCACCTTGTGGGCCACCAGGTTCAGCGGGAAGTTGAACGGCGCGATGCCGAGCACGCTTCCGCGCGGGAAGCGCCGGGTCAGCGCGAGACGGCCCACGCCGCCCGCGTCGGTGTCCAGGCGCTGGGCGTCACCGCTGTTGAAGCGGCGCGCCTCCTCCGCCGCCCAGCGGAAGACGGACACGGCACGGCCGACCTCGCCGCGGGCCCACTTGACGGGCTTGCCGTTCTCCGCGGTGATCAGCCGGGCGATCTCCTCGGCCCGCTCGGCCAGCCGCTTCGACACATGGTCCAGGGCCGCGGCCCGCACGTGGGCGGGGGTCGCGGCGAACTCCGCCTCGACGGCCTCGGCGGCGGCGACGGCCTCCTCCACCTGGGCGGCGGTCGGCACGCCGACGGAGGCCACGACGCTGCCGTCGTACGGGTTCACGACATCGAAGGTGTCCTCGCCGGTGACGGGGCGGCCGGCGAGCCAGAACGCGGTGGGGGTGCTCATGCGGACCACGGTAGGGCGGACGGCACCCGGTCGGTCTTGTCCAGTGCGTCCTGCGGGCGTCGCCCGATGCGACGTTTTGGCAGGCCACATTCAGCCGCAGGACTTGAGGGCCAGCCACAGCTCCATGCGCACGTCGGGGTCGTCCAGCGAGCGCCCGAGGATCTCCTCCACCCGCCGCATCCGGTAGCGCAGCGTGTGCCGGTGCACCCCGAGGTCCGCCGCGGCGGCGTCCCACTGCCCGTGCCGGGACAGCCACGCCCGCAGCGAGGCGACCAGATCGCCGCGGGCGGTGGCGTCGTGCTCCCGCAACGGCCGCAACAGGCCGTCGGAGAAGGCGCGTACGGCGTCGTCGCTCAGCAGCGGCAGCACCGAGCCGGCACCGACCTCGTCGTGCTCGACGAGGCTGCGGCCACGCCGCCGGGCGACCGCCAGCGCGCGCTCGGCCTGCTCGTGCGCGCCCGGAACACCCGCGGCGGCCACCGCGGCTGACAGCCCGGCCACCAGGTCGTCGCTCCCGTCGACCGCCGCCACGCAGGCCGGCATCACGTCGCCGTTCGCGGCCGCGAGCACCGTAAGCCGGTCCTCGTCCCGCACCGCCAGCACGGGCTCCGCGGCACGCATCCCGGCCGCCTCCACCCGTTCGGCCAGCAGCCCCACCGCGTCCCCGGCGGCCTGCGCGCGCTCCGCGACCAGCACGCGCACGTGGGCGTCGAACAGCCCGCCGTACAGCCGGCCTGCCACGGTGCGCGCGTGCTCGGGCTCGCCGACCAGCAGCATCCGCAGTAGCGCGGCACCCAGGCGCTGCTGCGTGTCCTGCAGCGCGCGGGACTGCTCCAGGGACAGCGTCAGCAGCGCGACGGCGGCGTGCACGAGGTACCGGGCGGAGGTGTCCGGCCGCTCCTCCGTGCCGACGGCGAGGAAGCCGCGCGGGCGCCGGCCGGTGCCCAGCGACTGCAGCTCGACGCGGTCCTCCGTGCCGGCCGGTCCTGCGACCGCTGCGCTGGCCGGGGCGGGCCTGCCGCGCAGCCGCTCCACCTCGCCGGCGAGCCGCGCCGCCCGCCGCCCCGCCCACTCCGGCGCCGCGGCCACCACCGCGCCCGACGCGTCGTACAGCGCCGCCCAGCCGTTCAGATGCGCCGCCAGCCGGGACAGCAGTGCCGCCGTCCCGTCCGGCGCGAGCGCCGCCCGCGTCAGCTCCCGTTGCGCCTCGAACCCGGCGGTCACCGCCTTGTACCGGTCGGCGGCGATCTCCGCGGAGACGGCCTTGCTGATCGCGATGAACGGGGTCTTGTGCGGCACCTCCAGCAACGGCAGCCGGTGCGCGGCCGCCGCGTCCACGAGCGCCTGCGGCACGGCGTCGTGGCTCACCCCCACGCCGAACCCGAGACCCACGACGCCGGCCTCGGCCAGGCGGGCCACGTACTGGCCGAGGGCCTCGGGCGAGCCGACGTCCAGCTTGAGGCCCGTGGTCAGCAAGAGCTCGCCGCCCTCCAGGTACGGCGCCGGGTCGTCCAGCTCGCTGGTGTGTACCCAGCGCACGGCGGCCTCCCCCAGGCGGTCGCCTCCGGCGAGGACGACCAGCTTCAGTGCGGGGTTCCGCAGCAACGAGGCGAGCGTGGGGGGCACGGGCTTTTTCTCCAACTCGGAGTGCGTTCACTTCCGATTCTGCCTCACCGTATACCTGCGGTGCGGCGCGTCTGGAGTGTGCGCGTGCGTCGTGGTTGCTGTTGTGGTTTCTCCCCCCCCCTCGCCCGCCCGATTGCCCGGCGCGGTCAGCGACCACCTCGCTGCGTGCGTTGTGGGGCACATGGTGCAGGCCCGCACCAATCGCGCCGGATGGGGGTCGCCCGGCCTTCGGCGGGGGAGGGCGGGCGGGGGGAACCGCCCGCCGCTGGCGCAACGCACCCGCACACGCGGGATCAGGCGCGCAGATCGACCAGCACCGGCGGCGCCGGCTCCCCGTCCACCGACGTCAGCGACACGACCGCGTGCCCCGCAGGGACCGCGTGCGCGAGGTCGGACGCGGACCACCGCTCGCGCTCGACCCGCCGCACGGTGACCGACTCCGCCGTGACCGCCTTCCCCGTCACCAGGCGCCGCACCGTGTGCAACACGCGCGTGAGCGGCTCGTCCGCGATGATCTGGCGGTTCGTGACGTCGTGGACGTCCACCCACTCCTTGCCCCAGACCTCCGCGAACCGCGCGCCGTCCCAGGCGGTGACCCCGGCGAGGGCCGCCCGGCAGCCGACGGCGCCGAGCAGGGCGCCGCGCAGGGCCTCCGGGACGTCGTCGAGCGTCCGCAGGGTGAGCACCGCGCCCGCGTTGGCGGAGCGCATGCGCTGCAGGCCGCGCACGGATTCCGCGGTCACCGTGTGGGAGGCGTCGTCCAGGACGAGGCAGGCGAACAGCGAGCGGTCCTGCCGGGCCGCGGCGCACTCGGCGAACTGGGCGAGGACGAGCCGCGCCAGCATCCGGGAGACCTCGGCGTGGCCCCGCTCCGGGAGGTCGATGCGGACCCGCAGCGGGTGCTCCAGGCCCCGCAGCGAGAAGGGGTGGCTGCCCCCCGTGGTGTCGAAGAACCCGGCGAACGCGGGCCGGTCGAGCAACGCGATGCGGTCGGCCAGGAGGGGGCCCGCGTCGCCGGCGCGGGCGGACTGCCGCTCCCGTGCGTCGAGCTCGCGCAGCTGCCCCTGGGCGGCGCCGCCGCGGCCCTGCAGGGCGGAACGGAGCGCGGCCAGCGCCGAGGGCGTGCCGTCGAGGAGTTCGCGCAGCTCGGGGACGGAGGGGAAGCGGTCGTGGGCGGCCTGGAAGGGCCCGAGGAGCTGGGCGAGGGCGGTGGCGGCGCGGCGGCTGTCGTTGCCGGGGAGTGCCGCGGCGAGGTCGCCGACGAGGGCCTCGGCGAGGAAACCTGCGGCCTCGTCGGGGTCCGCGGTGCCGCCGTACAGGTCGAGGTCGTAGGCGGAGTCGGGGTGGCCGATCTTGACGACGACGTCGAAGGACTCGTCCGGCGCGAGCCGTGCCCCCTCGGTGCCGACCACGACGACGGCCGCCCGCCCGGCGAGGGCCTGCAGGCACATGAGTTCCAGCGCGGGCCGCACCACGCGCACCGTCTTGCCGGAGCCGGGCGGCCCGACGGCCAGCAGGGACGTGCCGAGCACGGAGAGGTCCAGGGCGTAGCCGGCGCCGCGGTGGGAGCGGGGGTTGCGCTCGTCCTCGGGGGCGGCGCCGATGCGGACCTGGCCGGCGAGCAGGTCGTGCCGGGCAGTGCGGGTCGGCAGGTCGCGGGCGCCGGAGGGGTGGGCGCAGGCGGCGGCCCCGTACCGCAGGACGGTGTCGGTGAAGGCGGTCAGCCGGCCGGGCTCGGAGCGCACCGACTGCCAAGCGCGGGAGAGGCGGGCGAAGTCGACGTCGTTCATCAGCCCGGAGCGCGCGTCCTCGGCGAGCCGCTCCGCGGCGTCGGCGGCGCCGCCCTGGCGGAGCGCGGGGAAGGCCGCCGGGTCCTGGGCGGGGTCGGCCGGTTCGCTGCCGGTGGCCGTGCGCTCCTGCTCGCGGGACCGCTGGAGCGGGGCGGTGATGTAGCGGCGCCACAGTTCGGCCCAGCGTCCGATGCGGGCGAAGAAGACCAGGAGCGCGCCGCCGATGAGCGCGTAGTAGAGGTACGAGGCCCACAGGTAGGCGGTCTGGTTGCCGTCGGCCTGCCGCCAGGAGTCGGGGGTCAGGGCGAGCAGCGGCCACAGCCAGTAGCTGCCGAGGTAGCCGTTCCACAGCAGGGACCACAGCAGCCAGCCGCCGAGGAAGGAGATCAGGGCGCCGGCCACGAGCTGGCGGCCCGGCACGGCGTCCGGGTCGGCGGCGGGGCGGGGACGGTGCCCGAGGCGCCACACACCGGGGGCGGCGGCCGGGCGCGGGGCGCGCAGCCAGGCGAGGAAACCGGACCCGTCCGAGGTGGCGGTCGCCGCGGACTCCGCCGGGGCGTGCCACGAGCCGGCGCCGGGGCGGGTACCCGGCTGGGGCGGCGGTCCGGGGGGCAGCGGGGGCGTGGCCGGGACGGCCCTGGGTGCGCGGCCGGGGCCGGCGGGGCCCGGCCGGGCGCCGGGCACGGGCGGCGGTCCGGCGTGCGCGGGCGGGGTGCCCGGCATCGGCCGGGCACCGGGTACCGGCGGCGTGCCCGGTTGCGGGCCGGGGCCTCCGGGCGGAGGCGCCGCGGGCTTCTCGTGCGTACCGTCGCGTTCCATCGCGTGTGCCACCCCTCGCAGGTCCGCACTCAATGTAGTCGAGCGGCCACCGCAGTCTGAAGGATCTTGGCACGCTCATGTCCGCCACGTCGAAGAGGCGTTCCGCAGTGCGCCCTATCGGAGTGTGCGGGGCTCCGCCGTACGGGCTTAGCCTGCGAGAAAAGACCACGGTTCGAAGGAGTACGTCCGCCATGACCGATCTGGCCCAGGAGCGCCGACTCGTCACCCCGATCCCCGGCCCCAAGTCGCAGGAGCTGCTGGCGCGCAAGACGGCGGCGGTCGCGAACGGTGTCGGCGTGACCCTGCCCGTCTTCGTCACCCGCGCCGGCGGCGGCGTGCTGGAGGACGTGGACGGCAACTCCCTGATCGACTTCGGCTCCGGCATCGCGGTGACCTCGGTCGGCAACAGCGCCGAGGCGGTCGTACGCCGTGCGTCGGCACAGCTGGCCGACTTCACCCACACCTGTTTCATGGTGACGCCGTACGAGGGTTACGTGGAGGTCGCCGAGGCCCTCAACGAGCTGACCCCGGGCGACCACGAGAAGCGCACCGCGCTGTTCAACTCCGGTGCCGAGGCAGTCGAGAACGCGGTGAAGATCGCCCGCGCGTACACCAAGCGGCAGGCCGTCGTCGTCTTCGACCACGGGTACCACGGCCGCACCAACCTCACGATGGCGCTGACGGCGAAGAACATGCCGTACAAGCACTCGTTCGGCCCGTTCGCGCCCGAGGTCTACCGGATGCCGCTGGCCTACCCCTACCGCTGGCTGACCGGCGCGGAGAACTGCGCGCAGGAGGCGGCGGCCCAGGCGATCGACATGATCACCAAGCAGGTCGGGCCCGAGAACGTGGCCGCGATCGTGATCGAGCCGATCCAGGGCGAGGGCGGCTTCATCGAGCCCGCCAAGGGCTTCCTGCCGAAGCTGGTGGAGTTCGCCCGGGCGAACGGCATCGTCTTCGTCGCGGACGAGATCCAGACCGGCTTCTGCCGCACCGGCCAGTGGTTCGCCTGCGAGGACGAGGGCATCGTCCCGGACCTGATCACCACCGCCAAGGGCATCGCGGGCGGTCTGCCGCTGGCCGCGGTGACCGGCCGCGCCGAGATCATGGACGCCGCGCACTCCGGCGGTCTGGGCGGCACCTACGGCGGCAACCCGGTGGCGTGCGCCGGTGCGCTCGGCGCCATCGAGACGATGAAGGAGCAGGATCTCAACGCCAAGGCGCGCCGCATCGGCGAGATCATGCTCGGCCGGCTGCGCGGCATGCAGGAGAAGTTCGAGATCATCGGCGATGTCCGCGGCCGCGGCGCCATGATCGCGATCGAGCTGGTGGAGCCGGGCGGCAAGACCCCCAACGCCGCGGCGACCGCCGCCGTGGCCAAGGCCTGCCACGCCGAGGGCCTGGTGGTCCTGACCTGTGGCACATACGGCAACGTGCTGCGCTTCCTGCCGCCGCTGGTCATCGGGGAGGACCTGCTGAACGAGGGTCTGGACATCATCGAGGGCGCGTTCGCCCGGCTGTGACCAGGCGCTTCGCCCGTGACCGAGCGTGCACGACACACAGCGTGAAGAAGGTGTGCGGGCCTGATGGCGGGAGGGTGCAACCCCTGCCCGGCGGGCCCCCGGTGACGTACGGTTTCCGCAGATGGATGAAACACCCCGTCTGCGGAAGTCCGCGGGCGACACTTTGCCGGTGACTCCCCATCATCGGCACAGCAGTGCCCTCGCGCACAGCGCCGAAGCCGAAGGCTCCGGCAATCCTCGCCGATCGGTCGGCCGCTTGCCCCAAACCCCCCGGGGCGGGCGGTACGGCGATCGTTCTGGCCGCCCCGGAACTCTCCCCCCTGTTCCGGGGCGGCCAACTTCTCTGGTGGCCGTGGTGTGCACGGCGCTCTTCGGACTGCTGACCTGGCAGGAGGCACTACGAGGGCGCCTGCTGGCCCTCGACGGGCCGGTGCGCGCCACCTTTGCGGGATCCTCCCCCCACCCCGCAGACCGCTCCGCCGTGCCGCAGTTCCTCGCCGACCTGGGCAACTGGCAGGTCGCCGTGCCCGTGCTGCTGCTGACGATGGTCTGCACCACCTGGCGCGCCCGCCGGTACGGGCTGCCCCGCCCCTGGCTGCCGCCGCTGGCGTACGCGCTCGTGATGGCCGCCGCGCCCCTGCTGGTCGCGCTGGTGAAGCCGCTGATCGGCCGGGCCGGCCCCGGTTCGCTGACCCTCTCCCCCGGCTATCCCGGGCTCTACCCCTCCGGACACACCGCCACGGCGGCCGCCGCCTACGGCGGCGCCGCGCTCCTGCTGCTGCCGTGGCTGGCACGCAGGGCGGCACGGCGGCTGCTGGTCGCGGCCGCCTTGCTGCTCAACGGTGCGGTGGGGGTCGCCCTGGTCCACTGCGGCTACCACTGGCCGCTCGACGTCGTGGGGAGCTGGCTGCTGTGCGGCGCCCTGCTCGCGGGAGCCGCCCTGGCGGTCGGTTGCCGGTCGGGGCGTCATCACCCTGCGCGCTGAGCCGCGCTTCGCCTTGCCCGGGGCGCCCGCCCGTGGTGGTCACTTCCCCTCGCAGGAGAGCAGCAGCATGCGGACCCGGCGCGGACAGACGAGACCCGCTGACCGCATAAGCGCAGGTCAACGGGTTTCGGGGTGGGGGTGTCAGTTGTTGGTCGGGAAACCGAGGTTGATGCCGCCGTGGCTCGGGTCGAGCCACCGCTGGGTGACGGCCTTGCCGCGGGTGAAGAATTGGACGCCGTCCGGGCCGTAGGCGTGGGTGTCGCCGAACAGCGAGGCCTTCCAGCCGCCGAAGGAGTAGTACGCCACCGGCACCGGGATCGGCACGTTGATGCCGACCATGCCGACCTCGACGTCGTGCTGGAAGCGGCGGGCGGCGCCGCCGTCGTTGGTGAAGATGGCCGTGCCGTTGCCGTACGGGTTGGAGTTGATCAGCTCCAGGCCCTCGTCGTACGAGCCCACGCGGACCACGGACAGCACCGGGCCGAAGATCTCGTCGTTGTAGACGGACATGCCGGGCTTGACGTCGTCGAAGAGGGTCGGGCCGAGCCAGAAGCCGTCCTCGGTGTCCTCGCCCGTGACGGCGTGCGTACGGCCGTCCACGGCGAGGGTCGCGCCGTCCGCGAGGCCCGCGTCGAGGTAGGACGTCACCTTGTCGCGGTGGGCGCCGGTGACCAGCGGGCCCATCTCGGAGGCGGCGTTGCAGCCGGGGCCGACCGTGAGGGTGGCCATCCGCTCCTTGATCTTCTCGACCAGCGTGTCGCCGATCGGGTCGACCGCGACCAGCACGGACACGGCCATGCACCGCTCGCCGGCCGCGCCGAACCCGGCGTTGACGGCGGCGTCGGCGGCGAGGTCCAGGTCCGCGTCCGGCAGCACCAGCATGTGGTTCTTGGCGCCGCCCAGGGCCTGGACGCGCTTGCCGTAGCGGGTGCCGGTCTCGTAGACGTAGCGGGCGATCGGGGTGGAGCCGACGAAGGAGACGGACTTGACGTCCGGGTGCTCCAGGAGGCGGTCGACGGCGACCTTGTCGCCGTGCACGACGTTGAAGACGCCGTCCGGCAGGCCGGCCTGCTTCCACAGCCGCGCGAGGAAGTCGGCGGCGGACGGGTCCTTCTCGGAGGGCTTGACGACGACGGTGTTGCCCGCGGCGATGGCGATGGGGAAGAACCACATCGGCACCATCGCCGGGAAGTTGAAGGGCGAGATGATCGCGACCGGGCCGAGCGGCTGGCGGATCGAGTAGACGTCGATGCCGGTCGAGGCCTGCTCGGTGAAACCGCCCTTGATCAGCTGCGGGATGCCGCAGGCGTACTCGACGACCTCCAGGCCGCGGGCGATCTCGCCGAGCGCGTCCGAGTGCACCTTGCCGTGCTCGGAGACGATGATCGCGGCCAGTTCCTCGCGCTTGGCGTTGAGCAGTTCACGGAAGGCGAAGAGCACCGTGGTCCGCTTGGCCACCGAGGCGTGGCGCCACTCCTTGAACGCCGCGGCGGCCGCGCCGACGGCCTGGTCGACCTCGGCGATCGACGCGAAGTCCACCCGCCCGGTCACGGCCCCGGTCGCGGGGTCGTACACGTCCCCGTGCCGCTCCGTGGTGCCGGTCCACGCCTGTCCGGCGATCCAGTGCGTGATGTGCTTGTCGGTCACGGCGGACCTTCCTCTCCTCGTCTCCTGCCAGTGTCGTCAGTGGGCAGGACGGGCTCAAGCACCAAGGTGTCGGCGCCGGGGCGGGGAGCTTTACAGGTCGTACAGCTCGTCGGGGTGTTCCATGCCCTCCATGAGGTCCAGGCGGATGTCCTGTGCCCAGTCGAAGGCCCAGCGCTTGGCGTCGGCGACGGCCGCGGCGTCCAGTCCCTGGGCCGCGTACGCCGCGTCGTCGGCCTCGACGAGTTTGTCGAGGCGGTCGGCGAGCAGGCGCGGCTGGAGGTCCTCGTCGAGGTGGACCGCCATGGCCAGCAGCTCCCCTGGCGTGAACCAGGCGGTCAGGGCGTGGACGTCGACCAGGTCGCGCACCGTGGCGCGGTCGGCGACGGCGGCCACCTTCAGGGCGGCGCAGTCCTCCAGCGCCACCACGGGCACCGGCCTTGACAGGCCGAGGCCGACGCGGACGGGGGGACGGGACAGCGGCTGCTTGGCCACGTGGACGGTGTAGCCGGCGTCGCCCGGCGGCGTGGCGCCGAGGTGGGCGGCCAGCGGTGTGCCGGGCAGCGGGACCACGTCGTACCCGGCCCCGGTGTACGCGGCCGCGAGCGCGGCGCCGATGTCGCCGGCCGGAGTGGAGCTGAAGGTCACCAGGTCGAGATGGCGGGACGGGCGGCGGTCGAAGCCGTGCGCGATCAGCGCGAGACCGCCCGCCACGGCCAGGCCGTGGCGCCCGCAGACGGGCAGGGCGGTCTCGACGAGGTGGGCGAGGCCGGGCGTGAGGGCCATGTCAGCCCGCCGCGACGCGGGGCGCGGGAACGGGGGCGCGCCGTGGTGCGCCCGGGTGTCCGCGGCCGCTCCGGGGCCGGCCGCGGTCCGTCGGGATCATGGCACCAGTGTCGCGCACGAAGGCGTACGGCCGCCGGGCCCCCCGGCGCGGGGTCATTCACCCGGATCACGGCCGCGCCGTACCGCCACACGGGCCGCCGCCTCGTGCATGGCCAGCTCCAGGACGCCGGGGTCGGTGAGGATGCCGGTGCCGTCCGGTGGCACCAGCCAGCGGACGCCGCCGGTTGCGCGGCCGGGGTACGGGACCACGATCCAGGTGCCGGGGCCCGCGGTGCGTACACCGGTGCCGATCCACCGGGCGGCGGTGCCCGGGGGCACGAAGTAGCCCATGCGGGAGTCGCCGGAGTCGGCCAGGACCGGGCCGGGGCGGTCGGTGAGCCGGGTGAGGACGTCGAGCGTCGGGTGGCCCAGTTCGCCGGTGAGGATGAGGACGTCCCACAGCCTCCCGGCGGGCAGGAGCGTCACGCCGAGGGGATGGCGCTCCCATTCCCACCGGGTGGCGTCGGGGTCGGGTGCCACGGAAACCAGCCAATCGACCGCGCCCCGCGCGTCTGTGCCCACCATGCCGGTTCCTCCGTTCCGTGTGTGCGCTGTCGTGCTGTCACGCGGAGAGAGGGGGCCGGCGGCGGATCATTACGCGGGTTTCACCACGCCCGATGGGGTGATCCGGATCATGGGGCACCCGCGGGGTGCGGGGCCCGGTCAGCTGTCGAAGCCGAGGCCGAGCCGGTCCATCGCCTTGAGCCACAGGTTGCGGCGGCCGGCGTTGCGGTCGGCGCGGTCCAGGGACCACTTGGTGAGGCCGATGCCCGCCCACGCCAGGGGCTCGGGCGGGAAGGGCAGCGGCTTGGTGCGGACCATCCGCAGTTCGGTGCGCTCGGTGCGCTCGCCGGACAGCAGGTCGAGCATGACGTCCGCGCCGAAGCGGGTGGCGCCGACGCCGAGGCCGGTGTAGCCGGCGGCGTAGGCCACCTTCCCGTCGTGGGCGGTGCCGTAGAAGGCGGCGAAGCGGGAGCAGGTGTCGATCGCGCCGCCCCAGGAGTGGGTGAAGCGCACGCCCTCCAGCTGCGGGAAGCAGCGGAAGAAGTGTCCGGCGAGCTTCAGGTGGGTCTCCGGGCGTTCCTCACGGGCGGCGTCCAGGCGGCCGCCGTAGGGGTAGACGGCGTCGTAGCCGCCCCACAGGACGCGGTTGTCGGCGGTGAGCCGGAAGTAGTGGAACTGGTTGGCGCTGTCGCCCAGCCCCTGGCGCTTCTTCCAGCCGATCGCGCCGAGCTGCTGCGGCGTCAGCGGCTCGGTCACCAGCGCGTAGTCGTAGACGGGCACGATGTAGTGGCGCACCCGGCGCACCAGCGAGGGGAAGACGTTGGTGCCGAGCGCGACGTGCCGGGCGAAGACCCGCCCGTACGGGGTGCGCACGGCCATGCCGGAGCCGTTGTGGGCGAGCCGGGTGGCGCGGGTGTGCTCGTAGACGCGTACGCCCAGTTCCTCGCAGGCCCGCTTGAGCCCCCAGGCGAGTTTCGCCGGATGCAGCATGGCGACGCCGGTGCGGTCCCACAGGCCGCCGACGAAGGTCGGCGAGTCGACCTCGGCACGGACCTGGTCACGGTCGAGCAGCTCCAGTTCGATGTCGTGCCGGGCGGCCTCCTGCGCGGACGCCCTCAGGTCGTCGAGCTGGTAGGGCTCGGTGGCGACGTCGATCTCCCCCGAGCGTTCGAAGTCGCAGTCGATGGAGTAGCGGGCGATCGCCTCCTCGATGCCGTCGAGGTTGCGGTGGCCCAGCTCCTCCAGTCGCGCGAACTCCTCGGGCCAGCGGGCGAGTCCGTTGGCCAGGCCGTGGGTGAGGCTGGCGGCGCAGAAGCCGCCGTTGCGGCCGGACGCCGCCCAGCCCACCTCCTTGCCCTCGATCAGGACGACGTCGCGGCGCGGGTCACGCTCCTTGGCCCGCAGCGCCGTCCACAGCCCGGTGTAGCCGCCGCCGACCACCAGCAGGTCGCAGTGCTCGTCGCCGACGAGGGCGGAGCCGGCCCGCGGCCTGCCGGGGTCCTCCAGCCAGAACGGTGTCGGCTGCGCGTCAGCGAGCGAACGGGCTGGATCCATGGGGTCTCACACCTTTGCGGATGCGGTCGGCGGATCAACTATGGGCTTTCCTGCGGCGGCTGAGCAGCTGTCCGACGACGACGCAGAGCACCGCCACGACGAACATCAGCGTGCCGATGACGTTCACCTGGACGGGCAGGCCCTTCTGGGCCGCGCCCCAGACGAACATCGGGAAGGTCACGGTGGCCGGGCCGGCGTTGAACTGCGTGATGATGAAGTCGTCGATGGAGATCGCGAAGCTCAGCAGCGCTCCTGCCGCGATGCCGGGCGCGGCGATCGGGAAGGTGATCCGCCAGAACGTCGACCACGGGGTGGCGTACAGGTCCTGGGCGGCCTGCTCCAGTCGCGGGTCCATGCTCATCACGCGCGCCTTGACCGCCGTCACCACGAAGCTGAGGCAGAACATGATGTGCGCGATGAGGATGGTCCAGAAGCCGAACTGAATGCGCATGTTGAGGAACAGGGTGCCGAGCGAGGCGCCCATGACGATCTCGGGCATCGCCATCGGCAGCCAGATCAGGCCGGTCACCGGGCCGCGGCCGCGGAAGCGGTAGCGGCCGAGCGCGAAGGCGACCATGGTGCCGAGGACGGTGGCGCCGAGGGTGGCCAGGACGGCGATCTGCAGGGACAACGAGACCGAGTCGCACATGTCGCCGACGCCGCAGGGGTTCTTCCAGGCGTCGAGCGAGAAGTGGTTCCAGGAGTAGTTGAAGCGGCCCTTGGGCTGGTTGAAGGAGAAGACCAGGACGATCACGTTGGGGATCGTCATGTAGGCGAGTGCGGCCACGCCGGCGAAGACGACGAGGTGCCGTCGCACCCAGTTGAGCACGGGCATCAGACCAGCTCCTCCGTCCCCGCCTTGCGGATGTAGACGGACACGATCACCAGGATCGCGGCCATGAGCATGAAGGACAGTGCGGCGGCGGTCGGGTAGTCGAGCACCGTCAGGAACTTGGACTGGATGACGTTGCCGATCATCTGCTCGCTGGGGCTGCCCAGCAGCTCGGCGTTGATGTAGTCGCCGGAGGCGGGGATGAAGGTGAGCAGCGTGCCGGCCACGACACCGGGCAGCGAGATCGGGAAGGTCACCTTGCGGAAGGTGGTGAAGGGCCGGGCGTACAGGTCGCCCGCCGCCTCGTGCAGCCGCGGGTCGATGCGCTCCAGCGAGCTGTAGAGCGGCAGGATCATGAAGGGCAGGAAGTTGTACGTCAGGCCGCACACCACCGCCAGCGGGGTGGCCAGCACGCGGTCGTCGGTGGTGATGCCGAGGGACGCGGTGACGTTCAGGATGTGCAGTTTGTCGAGCGCGGTGACGACGTAGCCGTCGTCCGCGAGGATCGTCTTCCAGGCCAGGGTGCGGATCAGGAAGCTGGTGAAGAACGGCGCGATGACCATCACCAGCAGCACGTTCCGCCAGCGGCCCGCCTTGAAGGCGATGGTGTACGCCAGCGGGTAGCCGATCGCCAGGCACAGCGCGGTGGCGATGCCGGCATAGATCAGCGATCGCAGGTAGAAGACGTCGTACTCGGTGAACGCGTCCCAGTACGTCGCGAAGTGCCAGGTGACGCGGTAGCCGGTCTCCAGGGAGCCGGTCTGCACGGAGGTCGAGGCCTGGTAGACCATCGGGGCCGCGAAGAAGACCAGCAGCCACAGGATGCCGGGCAGCAGCAGCCAGTACGGAACGAGTCTGCGGCGCCGGGCGGCGGCGCCGGGCGGGACCGGCGGGGTCTCCGCCGGCGCCCCCGCGGGGGCGGTGGAGAGGGCGGCCATCACGCGTTGACCTCCCCGGCCTCGATGTCCTGCGCGGCGTCGAGACCGAAGGTGTGCGCGGGGCTCCAGTGCAGCACCACCTCGGCACCGGGGGCGAGGCGGCTGTCGCGCTCCACGTTCTGCGCGAAGACGGCCAGCTCCGGGCACCAGGGGCTGTTGACGACGTACTGCGTGGAGACGCCGATGAAGCTGGCGTCGACGATCCGTCCGGTGATCGTGTTGCGGCCCTCGGGGACATCGGCCGCGTCGTCGGCGTGGCCGATGGAGATCTTCTCCGGGCGCACCCCGGCGAGGAGCTTGTCGCCCGCCTGTACGGAGGGGACGCACCGCGCGGTGGGCATCGCCAGGCGGCCGTCGCCGACGCTGAGCAGCAGGTCGTCGCCGCTGGTGCCGGCGACCTCGGCCTCGATGAGGTTGGACTGGCCGAGGAAGTTGGCCACGAAGGTGGTGCGCGGGTTCTCGTACAGGTCGGTGGGGGCGCCGAGTTGCTCGATGCGGCCGGCATTCATCACGGCGATGGTGTCGGCCATGGTCATGGCCTCTTCCTGGTCGTGCGTGACGTGCACGAAGGTGATGCCGACCTCCGTCTGGATGCGCTTGAGCTCCAGCTGCATCTGACGGCGCAGCTTCAGGTCCAGGGCGCCCAGCGGCTCGTCGAGGAGCAGCACCTTGGGGTGGTTGATCAGGGCGCGGGCGACGGCGACGCGCTGCTGCTGGCCGCCGGAGAGCTGGTGCGGTTTGCGGCGGGCGAGGTGACCGAGCTCGACGAGGTCGAGCATCTCCTCGACCTGGCCCTTTACGGACTTGACGCCACGGCGGCGCAGGCCGAAGGCGACGTTCTCGTAGATGTCGAGGTGCGGGAAGAGCGCGTAGTTCTGGAAGACCGTGTTGACCGGGCGCTTGTACGGCGGCAGGCCGGTGACGTCCTGGTCGCCGATGCGGACGGTGCCGCTGCTGGGGTCCTCCAGGCCCGCGATCATGCGCAGGGTGGTGGTCTTTCCACAGCCGGAGGCGCCCAGGAGCGCGAAGAAGGAGCCCTCGGGGATGGTGAGGTCGAGCGGGTGGACGGCGGTGAAGTCGCCGTAGTCCTTGCCGATGCCGGAGAGGGTCACGGCGCCGCCCGCGGAGGCGGGGTTGTTGCTGCCGGCCGGCTCGTCGGTGAGCGGTGCGGTCTGCTGGGTCATGTCGTCAGATCCCTAACTGCGGTGGCCGGTCAGGCGCCGATGAGCTTGGCGAACTTGTCCTCGAAGGCGGTCTCCTCCTTGGAGGAGAGCGACCGGAAGGGGTGGGCCTTCGCCTTCATCTCCGCGTTGGGAATGATCAGCGGGTTGTTGGCCACATCCTTGTCGATCTTGAGGAGCTCCTCGTACACGCCTGAGCAGGGCGTGATGTAGTTGACCCATGCCGCGAGTTCGGCGGCGATCGCGGGCTGGTAGTACCAGTCGATGAGCCGCTCGGCGTTCTTGCGGTGCTTCGAGCCCGCCGGGACCAGCATGTTGTCGGTGGAGTAGATGTAGCCGGCGGGCGGGATCACGAACTTGATCTCGGGGTTGTCGGCCTGGAGCTGGACGAGGTCGCCGGCCCAGGCGACGCAGGCGGCGATGTTCCCCGAGGCGAGGCCGTCGGTGTACTCGTTGCCGGTGAACTGGCGGATCTGCTTGCTGTCCACGGCCTTCTGGACGCGGGCCACGGCGGCGTCGAAGTCGTCCGAGGTGAAGGACTCCGGCTGCTTGCCCATGTCGAGCAGGGTCATGCCTATGGTGTCGCGCATCTCGCTGAGCATCGCGACGCGGCCCTTGAGGTCGGGGTCGTCCAGCAGCTGGGAGACGCTGCCGACCTTCTTCCCCTTGGTCGCCTTCTCGTTGTAGGCGATGACGGTGGCGATGCCCTGCCACGGGTAGGAGTGGGCGCGCCCGGGGTCCCAGTCGGGGTTGCGGAAACGTTGCTCCAGGTTGGTGAAGGCGTGCGGCAGATACGTGGGGTCCAGCGGCTGGGCCCAGCCCAGGCGGATCATCCGGGCGGCCATCCAGTCGGTGAGGACGACCAGGTCACGGCCGGTGGACTGGCCGGCTGCCAGCTGCGGTTTGATCTTGGCGAAGAACTCGACATTGTCGGTGATGTCGTCGCTGTACTTGACCTTGATCCCGGTCTTCTTCTCGAAGGCCTCCAGGGTCGGCATGTGCTTCTCGTCGTCGCTCATGTCGATGTAGAGCTGCCAGTTCGAGAAGACCAGCGACTTGTCCTTGTCGGACAGGTCGTCGCTCCTGACACCGCCCTGGTTGTGGGTGGCGGCTGGGATGCCGCAGGCGGACAGCGCGCCGGCGCCCGCGACGCCGAGGCCCGCGCCGAGCACCCGGCGCCGGCTGAGGGACGCCCTCCCGTTGGTCAGGCTGCGCTCCCACGCTTTGCGTACGGGCTCGGACAGGCCCTCGAACATCTCCATTGCGGTGCGGCCTCCAGGGGCGGTGGTGCGTGGGACGGACGGACTGTCGGGCCGGTGGGGACGGTCCCGGAGGGGTGGGCGGCCAAGGGGTCAGCGGTCGCCGAAGACGGTGCGGTGCCAGTCCTTCCTGGCGACCGCGGTGTTGTCGTACATCACGTGCTTGACCTGCGTGTACTCCTCCAGGGAGTACGCCGACATGTCCTTGCCGTACCCGGAGGCCTTGAAGCCGCCGTGCGGCATCTCGCTGATGATCGGGATGTGGTCGTTCACCCAGACGCATCCAGCCTTGATCTCCCGGGTGGCACGGCCCGCGCGGAAGACGTCACGCGTCCACGCGGACGCGGCAAGACCGTACGGCGTGTCGTTGGCCAGGGCCAGACCTTCATCATCGCTGTCGAACGGCAGCACGACCAGTACCGGCCCGAAGATCTCGGACTGGACGATCTCACTGCCCTGCGCGGCGCCGGTGACCAGCGTGGGCCGGTAGTAGGCGCCCGGCGAGGCGGGGGCCTGTCCGCCGGTGACGACCGTGGCGTAGGAGCGGGCGCGCTCCACGAAACCGGCGACGCGGTCGCGCTGGGCGTGGGAGACGAGCGGGCCGAGGTCGGTCTTGGCGTCGAAGGGGTCGCCCACGTGGATGCCGGAGAAGAGGTCGGCGACACCGGCGACGAAGGCGTCGTAGAGGGGGCGCTGCACATAGGCGCGGGTGGCGGCGGTGCAGTCCTGCCCCGTGTTGATCAGGGCTCCGGCGACCGCACCGTGGACGGCCGCCTCCAGGTCCGCGTCGTCGAAGACGACGAAGGGCGCCTTGCCGCCGAGTTCCAGATGGAGCCGCTTGACGGTGGCGGTGGCGATCTCCGCGACGCGCTTGCCGACCGCGGTGGAGCCGGTGAAGGAGGTCATGGCGACGTCCGGGTGCCCCACCAGGTGCTCGCCCGCCTCCTTCCCCGAACCGGTGACGATGTTGACCACGCCCGCCGGGATACCCGCCTCGGTCGCCGCCTGCGCGAACATCAGCGAGGTCAGCGGGGTCAGCTCGGCCGGCTTGAGCACGAGGGTGTTGCCCGCGGCGATCGCCGGTAGGACCTTCCAGGCGGCCATCTGCAACGGGTAGTTCCACGGTGCGATGGAACCCACGACGCCGACGGGCTCGCGCCGCACGTAGGAGGTGTGGTCGCCGGAGTACTCCCCCGCCGCCCTGCCCTCCAGATGGCGGGCGGCGCCCGCGAAGAAGGCGGTGTTGTCGACCGTGCCCGGGACGTCGAACTCCGTGGTCAGCCGGAGCGGCTTGCCGCACTGCAACGACTCGGCGTAGGCGAACTCGGCGGCCCGCCCGGCGAGGACGGCGGCGAAGCGGTGCATGGCGTCGGAGCGCTCGCCGGGGGTGGCGCCGGCCCAGCCGGGCAGCGCCCGCGCGGCCGCGGCGACGGCGGCGTCCACGTCGGCGGTGCCGGCCAGTTCACAGGAGTACACGGTCTCGCCGGTGGCCGGGTCGACCACGGGGTGCGGCCGGCCGGAGGTGCCGCTGCGCAGGGTTCCGCCGATGAACTGGGCCCCCTCGGCGAAACGCTCCCGCACATCGAACTCGCCGTTCGCGCTGAGGTCCATCGTCTTCTCCTCGCACTCCGCTCGGCGGCGTGGCCAAAGCTGGGATTGGTGGACGATCCTGACAGAGTAGGCTCGCCCCAACAAGTGATTCCGTTGTTGCCTTTTGGTTACGCGACGAATTCTGTGTTCACCTGACAGCCCACCGCAGATCGTCACGGTGGACGATGCCGGGCGCCGGGCGCGCCGGGCAACCGACACATCGCATGTTGTGCGGCCGGGACCTTTACACCCTGGAGCTACGGTGGCACGACGTCGCACCCTGTTCCGCCCCGGAGGTCACCCGTGTTCCCCACCGTCGCCGAGGTCCTGGCACTGGACGTGCTCAGGCGGGGTTCGCCGCAGGTGGTCGCGGGCTCCGGCGGTCTGCAGCGCCCGGTGCGCTGGGTGCACATCAGCGAGCTGGCCGACATCGCGGGCATGCTCCACGGGGGCGAACTGGTCCTCACCACAGGCGTGATGCTGCCCGACGACAAGGAGTCGCTGGCGCGCTACATCGACGGCCTCGCCGACGTCGGAGCCGCCGGCCTCGTCGTCGAACTGGGCCGTCGCTACGCGGACGTCCTGCCCCGCCCCCTGGTCCGGGCCGCGGAACGGCGCGGACTGCCGCTGGTGGCCCTCCGTACCGAGGTGCGCTTCGTCGCCGTGACCGAGGCCGTGCACGCCCGCGTCGTCGACGGCCAGCTGACGCGACTGCGGGCGTCGGAGGCGGTGCATCAGATCTTCAACGAGCTGTCCGTCGAGGGCGCCGAGCCCGAGGAGGTCGTCCGCGAGGTGGCCCGGATGGCGGGCGCGCCCGTCGTACTGGAGAACCTCTCCCACCAGGTGCTCGCCTTCGACCCGGCGGGCCAGGACCCGGAGGCCCTGCTCGACGGCTGGGAACGGCGCAGCCGCGGCGTCCACCCGGCCGGCCGCACCGGCCACGACCCGCGCACCGGCTGGCTGGTCACCGCCGTGGGGGCGCGCGGCCGGGACTGGGGCAGGCTGGTGATCGTCGACGAGCCCGCGCCCGGCACGGGGCCGGAGCCGGGCGAACGCCCGCACCGCCACAGTGTGCTGCTGGAGCGGGGGGCGGCCACCCTCGCGCTCAACCGGCTGCTGGAGCGCGACCGGGAGTCCCTGGAACGGCAGACCCACAGGACCCTGCTCTCCGGCATCCTCACCCACGCCCTGACCGTCTCCGACGTGGCGTTGCGCGCCCGTGCGCTGGGCGTGCCGCTGGAGGGCCGGCGGCTGGTCGGCGTGATGCTGCGGCTGCGCGGGGGACCGGCCTCGGCAGCCCTGGAGGCGCAGGCCCGGCTGCGGGACTTCACCGAGACCGCGGGCCAGGCCGTGCGCGAGCGCGGCCTGACCGCGCTCACCGGCACCCTCGACGACGGCGGCGTCGGCGTGCTGGTCTCCCTCGGCCCGTCCGACCACGAGCACACCGCGCTGGAGGAATTCGCCGCCGCGCTCACCCGGCTGACCGAGCCCGCCCCCGACGGCGGTCCCGCCTTCGTCATGGCGGCCGGCTCCTCGGTCGGCTCGCTGCGCGACGCCCGCCGCACCCTGCTGGAGGCCGCGCAGGTCGCGGACGCCGCGATGCACGGGGGCCGCAAGGCGGGCACTTTCTACCGGCTGCCGGACGTCCGGCTGCGCGGCCTGCTGCACCTGCTGCGCGACGACGCACGGCTGCAGACGTACGTCGAGCGCGAGCTCGGCCCGCTGCTCGCGTTCGACGCCGAGCACGGCACGGACCTCGTCCGGATCCTCACCGTCTACCTGGACGCCGGCCGCAACAAGTCGGCCGCGGCCGACGCCGCGCACCTGTCGCGGCCCTCCTTCTACGACCGCCTGCACCGCGTCGAGCGCGTCCTCGGCATCGACCTGGACCAGGTCGAGTCCTGCCTCTCGCTGCACGTGGCCCTGCTGGCGCTGGACGCCGTGCGGCGCTGAGGCCCCGCGGCGCACCCGTTACGGGATGTCCAGGTGCCAGTAGGTGTAGTCGTAGTCGAAACCGGGCGCGACCTCGACCTGGAAGCTGCCGTCCTCGTCGTCCTTCGGCACGACGACGGTGATCTGCCTGGTCGCGCTCTCCCCCGGCGCCAGTTCGTCGGGCAGGCCGACACCGGTGGTCAGGTCGCGCAGGCTCTCCTCCTCGTAGTCCTCCCCGTAGGCCGAGACCTCACTCTCGCCCAGGTCGGCGGTCTCGTCGCCGGTGTTCTCCAACTCGATGGAGAAGGTGACGGGGGTGCCCTCCCCGACCAGGCCCGTCGGGAGGTCGGTCGCCGGGTGGACGTCCGAGATCGTGACGTGGACCCCGTCGTCGTAGAGCGCGGTGCCGTCGACGTCCAGCGGGTCCCCCCAGTCGCCGTTCCGCGAGGTGATGAGGTCGTCGCCCCGTCCGTCGAACCAGCCGTCGTCGATCCCGCCGATCAGCAGGGCGATCATGGCGCCCGACAGGAGGACGGAGATGATCCCGAGGATCAGACCGGTCATCGCCTGCGGCCGGTTGGTCGCCTCGCCCCGCCGGGCGATCCGCAGACCGACGATGCCGCAGGCGAGGGCCGCGATGCCGAGCGGGAGGCCGAGGAAGGACCCGAAGCAGGAGATGGCCAGGACGGCGCCCACGATGCCCAGGATCATCGCCGTCAGGCCGATGCCGTTGCGGGCGACGGGTGGTGCCCATCCGCCGTACGGGCCCATCGCGTAGCCGGGGTGGGCGGGGTATCCGGGTTGCGGCGGGTATCCGGGGTAGCCGGGGTACGCCGGGTACGTGGGGTAACCGGGCGGCCCGGGGGGTCCGGGGTGACCGGGGAAGGTGGCGTGGGGCGGCTGCGGGGGCACGGCCGCCGCCTCGTCCGGGGCGGGCGGCGCCCATGGATCGCGCGGCTGATCCTCCGGCCCGGGCGCGGGCGCGTCCTCGGGCACCGGGCGTTTGGTCAGCGTCACGTTCTCCTGCGGCGCCTGCGGGACGGGCGGCGCCCAGGGGTTGTACCCGGCCGGCACACCCGGCTGCCCGTACCCGGGAGCGACCGGCACCGGCGGCGCCCACGGATCCCGCGGCCCGGGCACCCCGGCGGGGGGCGCGGCGGCGGCCCCGGAAACGGGCCCGAAGCCGGCGACCGGCGCCTGGGCAGGCGCGGCATCCGCGGCCGGCGCGTCAGCAGGAGGCACGGCATCCGCGGGCGCCGCGTCTCCCGGCACCTTCGTGCCCCCGTCGTCCGCAGCCACTGCGGCGTCCCCGGCAAACGAGGCGCCGGGCTCGGTGTCCGCGACCGGTCCGTCGGCGGACGGCGCATCCTGGGCAGCCGGGGCATCGGCCGCGGCGTCCGCCGGCGCCACGGGCGCCGGGGTGGGCAGCTCGAAGCCGGGTGCGGGCCGTGCGTCCGCCGGGGCCGCCGAGGACGAGGGGGCCGCCGCTGCGGGGGTGTCGCTCGCGGCGTCGCGCGGCGTCGGGTTCTCGGGGTCGTGGGACATCGCTGCCTTCCTGGTGGCTACGTCGGGCAATGCTATGGCCTGCGAAGACACCGGGAGGCGGCAATTTCGCGTTTACGATGTCGGTTGCCGACCACCCCGCAGGAGGATCACCCCATGTCCGACACCGCGTCAGCCCTCGACGCCTTCATCGCGGGGCTCCCCAAGGCAGAGCTCCACGTGCACCACGTCGGCTCGGCCTCACCCCGCATCGTGGCGGAGCTGGCCGCGCGGCACCCGGATTCCAAGGTGCCCACCGACCCCGCCGCCCTCGCCGAGTACTTCAGCTTCCGGGACTTCGCCCACTTCATCGAGGTCTACCTCTCCGTCGTCGACCTGATCCGCGACGCGGAGGACGTGCGCCTGCTGACGTACGAGGTCGCCCGCGACATGGTGCGGCAGAACATCCGCTACGCCGAGCTGACCGTGACCCCGTACAGCTCGGTGCGCCGCGGCATCCCGGACCGGGCCTTCGTGGAGGCGATCGAGGACGCCCGCAAGGCGGCCGAGGCGGAGTTCGGCATCGTGCTGCGCTGGTGCTTCGACATCCCGGGCGAGGCCGGACTGACCTCCGCCGAGGAGACCGCGCGCATCGCCACCCAGCTGCAGCCCGACGGGCTGGTGAGCTTCGGTCTGGGCGGACCCGAGATCGGTGTGCCGCGGCCCCAGTTCAAGCCGTACTTCGAGCGCGCCCGCGCGATCGGCCTGCACAGCGTGCCGCACGCGGGTGAGACCACCGGCCCGCAGACGATCTGGGACGCCATCAACGAGCTGGGCGCCGAGCGCATCGGCCACGGCACCAGCGCCACCCAGGACCCGCGCCTGCTGGACCACCTGGGCGAGCACCGCGTCCCGCTGGAGGTCTGCCCGACCTCCAACATCGCCACCCGCGCCGTCGCCACGCTCGACGAGCACCCCCTCAAGGAGATGGTGGCCGCGGGACTCCTCGTCACCATCAGCAGCGACGACCCGCCGATGTTCGGCACCGACCTCAACACCGAGTACGCGGTGGCCGCGCGGCTGCTGCAGCTCGACGAGGGCGGCCTGGCGCAGCTCGCCAGGAACGCAGTCGAGGCCTCCTTCCTCGACGCACCCGGCAAGGCGAAGCTCACCGCCGAGATCGACTCCTACCTGGCGGGATGGCAGCGCTAGCGATCGCCCACCGCGGCGACCCGTACCGCCACAGCGAGAACACCCTGCCCTCGCTGCGCAGCGCGCTGCGCGCGGGGGCGGACGCGGTGGAGATGGACGTACGGCTGACCCGCGACGGGGTGCCGGTGCTGCTCCACGACCCCACGCTCAAGCGGCTGTGGGGTGTGGAGTCCGCCGTCGCGGACCTCGCGGCGGACCGGCTGCCGCCGGGCGTGCCGGCCCTCCACGAGGCGCTGGCCGCCGTGGACGGCTGCCGGGCCCTGGTCGACCTCACCCTGCCGGAGTCCGCGGGTCCCGTGCTGTCCGCGGTCCGGGACGCGGGCGCCGGGGACCGCACCTACTACTGCGGCGAGGCGGCCGCCGTGCTGGCGGTCCGGGACCGCGACCCGGCCGCCGAGATCGCGCTGACCTGGAAGACCTCAGCGCCCGTGCCCGCGCTGCTGCTGTCGGAACTGCGGCCGCGCTGGATCAACCTGCGGTTCGGGCTGGTGAGCGCGCCCCTGATGGGGTGGGCGCGCGGCGAGGGCCTGCTGGTCGGCGCGTGGACGGTGGATCTGCGCCGGACGATGCGACGGCTGGCGCGGCTCGGCGTGGACGCGGTCACGAGCAACCGCATCGACGTGCTGCGCGCGGAGTTCGGCGGCCGGTGAGCTTCTCCCGCCCGGCCGCGAGCACCGGGCGTTCCTCCGCGGTGATGCCGCGGGCGAAGAACAGCCCCCACCGATCACGGTGAGGCCCGCCAGGGCGCCGGGTGCGCCGAGGCCGTGCGGCGCCGTACGCCGGGTGCATCAGCCGTGCGCGCCAGGGAGACCGGGCGGCGGACGCCCGCGGCAACCGCCGGTCCGTCAGACGCCGGCCGGCACGGCTGACACTGTGTCAAAGCGCTCCAGCCGCTTGATCATCCCACGCAGGATCAGCAGCGGCACGATCCCGAAGACGCCGAAGGCCATGTCGACCGGCATCCACCACAGCGGCAGGCCGCGCAGCGGGATGCAGATCGCGGCGAGCGGGATGATCCCGATGCAGGCGATCATCGCCCACTCCACGACCCACACATTGCGCACAGGATCGCGCCAGACGCCGTAGAAGGCGACGGCGATCACCAGGTGGGCGAAGGCGAGCCAGTCCGTGCCGTAGAGCATGAACGGGTACTTCGCGTCGGTGGCGTCCAGCCCCTCCCGCACCTGGGAGATCCAGTCGCCGACGGCCCCGGGCAGACCCCAGCCGTCCACCCACCGCACCTCGTGCACGAGCGGGAACGCGGTCGCGCCGCTCAGCACCAGGCACACCACGAAGACAACGAGCCAGGCGCGTATGCGCCGTTCAAGAGATCTTCGATCCTTCATGGTCCGGAGCGTACGCGCACATGCCACGGCCCCGGACGCGGGGTCGCACCGGGGCCGTGACGTGGGCTCGCGCCCCGCGGCGTCAGCCGTCCAGGGACGTCATGACGTGCTTGATGCGCGTGTAGTCCTCGAAGCCGTAGGCGGAAAGGTCCTTGCCGTAGCCGGACTTCTTGAAGCCGCCGTGCGGCATCTCGGCGACCAGCGGGATGTGGGTGTTGATCCACACGCAGCCGAAGTCGAGGCGCTTGGACATGCGCATCGCGCGCGCGTGGTCCTTGGTCCACACCGAGGAGGCCAGGGCGTACTCGACGCCGTTCGCCCAATCGACGGCCTGGTCCTCGTCGGAGAAGGACTGGACGGTGATGACCGGGCCGAAGACCTCGTTCTGGATGATCTCGTCGTCCTGCTTGAGGCCGGAGACGACGGTCGGGGCGTAGAAGTAGCCCTGCTCCCCGACCCGGTGGCCGCCGGCCTCGACCTTGGCGTGCGCCGGGAGGCGCTCGATGAAGCCGGTGACCTGGGCGAGCTGGTTGGCGTTGTTCAGCGGGCCGTACAGCACGTCCTCGTCGTCCGGGGCGCCGGTCTTGGTCTCGGCGGCGGTCTTGGCGAGCTGGGCCACGAACTCGTCGTGGATCGACTCGTGGACCAGGACCCGGGTGGCGGCGGTGCAGTCCTGGCCGGCGTTGAAGTAGCCGGCGACGGCGATGTCCTCGACCGCCTTGGCGATGTCGGTGTCCGGGAAGACCACGACCGGTGCCTTGCCGCCGAGTTCGAGGTGGACCCGCTTGACGTCCTTGGCGGCGCTGCCGGCCACCTGGATGCCGGCCCGGACCGAGCCGGTGATGGAGGCCATCGCCGGGGTCGGGTGCTCGACCATCAGCCGACCCGTCTCGCGGTCGCCGCACACGACGTTGAAGACGCCCTTGGGCAGGATCTCGCCGATGATCTCGGCGATCAGCACGGTGGAGGCCGGGGTGGTGTCCGAGGGCTTGAGCACGACCGTGTTGCCCGCGGCGATCGCCGGGGCGAACTTCCACACGGCCATCATCATCGGGTAGTTCCACGGCGCGACCTGGGCGCAGACGCCGACCGGCTCGCGGCGGACGATCGAGGTCATGCCCTCCATGTACTCGCCGGCCGAGCGGCCCTCGAGCAGGCGGGCGGCACCCGCGAAGAAGCGGATCTGGTCGACCATCGGAGGGATCTCCTCGCTGGCGGTCAGACCGATCGGCTTGCCGGTGTTCTCGCTCTCGACGGCCACGAGCTCGTCCGCGCGCGCCTCGAAGGCGTCGGCGATCTTCAGCAGCGCCTTCTGGCGCTCGGAGGGCGTCGTGTCGCGCCAGGCCGGGAAGGCGGCCGCGGCGGCGGCCATGGCCGCGTCGACATCGGCGGCGGCGGAGAGCGGGGCGGTCGCGTAGACCTCGCCGGTGGCGGGGTTCACCACGTCGGTGGTGCGCCCGTCGGCGGCGTCGCGGAATTCTCCGTTGATGTGGTTGCGCAAGGTACGGAGCTCGCTCACTGCACCTCTCCCTGTTCCTGTCCGATGTGTGAGACGGACACCAGCCTACCGGCAGCACTGCCGTATTCGGCATAGCCGAAACTCCGAGACAATGGATTCCGTCAGTTTCGACCCCTCAAACCACGGATTTCATCGATCGGGGGTTGCGTGACGGCTGACCTCTCGTGCAGAGTGGGGGCGTGGCCACTCGTACTCCGGATCACAGGGGCTCCACCGGTGCCTCCGTGATCGATTCCGTCTCCAAGGCGATCATCGAACAGCTCCAGGAGGACGGCAGGCGTCCGTACGCCGCCATCGGCAAGGCCGTGGGCCTGTCCGAGGCGGCCGTACGGCAGCGCGTGCAGAAGCTGCTCGATCAGGGCGTCATGCAGATCGTCGCCGTCACCGACCCGCTCACCGTGGGGTTCCAGAGGCAGGCGATGGTCGGCATCAACGTCGAGGGCGACATCGAACACGTCGCCGACGCGCTCGCGGAGATGACGGAGGTCGAGTACGTCGTCGTGACCGCGGGCTCCTTCGATCTGCTGATCGAGATCGTCTGCGAGGACGACGACCATCTCCTGGAGACGATCAACAAGCGGATCCGCACGCTGCCCGGCGTGCGGTCCACCGAGAGCTTCGTCTACCTCAAGCTCCGGAAGCAGACCTACACCTGGGGAACCAGATAGCCATGAGCGCGGACCTTTCCAAGACCGCGTACGACCACCTGTGGATGCACTTCACCCGCATGTCGTCGTACGAGAACGCCCCTGTGCCGACCATCGTGCGCGGCGAGGGCACGTACATCTACGACGACAAGGGCAAGCGCTACATCGACGGCCTCGCGGGGCTGTTCGTGGTCAACGCCGGCCACGGCCGCGTGGAGCTCGCCGAGACCGCCTACAAGCAGGCCCAGGAGCTCGCCTTCTTCCCGGTGTGGAGCTACGCCCACCCCAAGGCCGTCGAGCTCGCCGACCGCCTGGCCGACTACGCCCCCGGCGACCTCAACAAGGTCTTCTTCACCACCGGCGGCGGCGAGGCCGTCGAGACCGCCTGGAAGCTCGCCAAGCAGTACTTCAAGCTCACCGGCAAGCCGACCAAGTACAAGGTCATCTCGCGCGCCGTCGCCTACCACGGCACCCCCCAGGGCGCCCTGTCCATCACCGGCCTGCCCGGCCTGAAGGCCCCCTTCGAGCCGCTGGTCCCCGGCGCCCACAAGGTGCCCAACACCAACATCTACCGCGCGCCGCTCTTCGGCGACGACCCCGAGGCCTTCGGCCGCTGGGCCGCGGACCAGATCGAGCAGCAGATCCTCTTCGAGGGCCCCGACACCGTCGCGGCCGTCTTCCTGGAGCCGGTGCAGAACGCCGGCGGCTGCTTCCCGCCCCCGCCCGGGTACTTCCAGCGGGTCCGCGAGATCTGCGACCGGTACGACGTGCTGCTCGTCTCCGACGAGGTCATCTGCGCCTTCGGCCGGCTCGGCACGATGTTCGGCTGCGACAAGTTCGGCTACGTCCCGGACATGATCACCTGCGCCAAGGGCATGACCTCGGGCTATTCCCCCATCGGCGCGTGCATCATCTCCGACCGCATCGCCGAGCCCTTCTACAAGGGCGACAACACCTTCCTGCACGGCTACACCTTCGGCGGCCACCCGGTGTCGTCGGCGGTCGCCCTGGCCAACCTCGACATCTTCGAGCGCGAGCAGCTCAACCAGCACGTGCTCGACAACGAGGGCGCCTTCCGCGCCACCCTGGACAAGCTCCACGACCTGCCGATCGTCGGCGACGTCCGCGGGAACGGTTTCTTCTACGGGATCGAACTGGTGAAGGACAAGGTCACCAAGGAGACCTTCACCGACGAGGAGACCGAGCGCGTCCTGTACGGCTTCCTCAGCAAGGCGCTCTTCGAGAACGGCCTCTACTGCCGCGCCGACGACCGCGGCGACCCGGTCGTCCAGCTCGCGCCGCCGCTGATCGCCGACCAGTCGACGTTCGACGAGATCGAGGGCGTCCTGCGTACCGTCCTCACGGAGGCCTGGACCAAGCTCTGACGGTCCCCGTCGACGTACGGCATCCAGCGGTCGGGGCCGCCCTCCGCCGTGAGGGCGGCCCCGACCGTTCGTCGGACCCCGCTCACTTCAGAGCGGCACGCCACCGGCCGCCACGGGCGCGACGCCGGTGGCGCCGGCGAACGCCCACCGCGGGACTGGCCTTGCGCGGGTTCGGGTGGTTCCGGCGCACGTCATATCGGCGCCCGGCCCGACCGGCACGTTGTGTCGCCTTGCCGTCGTGACGGTCGTGCCGGTGACCGCGATGCCGGCGGCGCGGGCAGCAGGCCCGGCGACCGCCAAAGGCACCGCCGCCACGTCCCGTCACAGCCGCACGACAAGCGGGTGAACGGATGACCTTCCCGGCGAACCCCTCTCCCGCTACGCCGCACGGGTGGGCGCGGGCCGGAAACACACCACGGTGACCGCGGGCGGGGGCCGTGGGGCACGTACGGTGCCGCAGTGACCCGGACTCCCCGCGTTCGTTAGAGGCCAACGTGAACCCACCCGACAACGACGTGCTGTGGGCCCGCGGCCTGCGCCACGCGCACGACCGCTCACCCGCTCTGCTCGGCGTGTCCCTCGGCGTACGGGAGGGCGAGATCCTCGGCGTCCTCGGACCGCACGGCGCGGGGAAGACCACCCTGTTGCGCTGCCTGTCCGGCGAACTGCTCCCCGAGCAGGGCGAGGTGTGGTTCAACAGCTCCCCCGTCCACACCCTCGGCGCCACCGCCCGCGAGCGGCTGCGCCGTGAGCGCTTCGGCTGGATCGACAGCAGCCCGCAGCTGCTGCCCGAACTGACCGTCCGTGAGAACGCCGCGCTGCCGCTCCTGCTGTGCGGCGTCCCGTACCGCACGGCCCGCGCCGCCGCGCAGGAGTGGCTGGACCGGCTGGACATCGGCGGCGCGGCCCGCAAGCGTCCCGGCCGGCTGCTGCAGGCCGAGCGGCAGCGGGTGGCGATCGCCCGGGCCCTGGTCAACCGGCCCTCCGTGGTCTTCGCCGACGAACCGACCGCCCCGCTGCACCGCGCGGACCGCGCCCAGGTGCTGCGCATGCTGACCAGCGCCGCCCGCTCGCACGGCATCACCGTGGTGCTCGCCTCCAACGAGCCCGAGGTCGTCTCGCTCGCCGACCGGGTGGTCACCCTCGTCGACGGGCGCTTCGAGGCCGCCATGCCGCAACAGGACCGGGAGGACGCCGACTCGTGCTCAGCCTCCGTGTAGCCCTCGGCTCCCGGCCGGAGGTGCTGCTGCGCCGGCTGCTGGTCGTCGCCGCGGCCGCGGGCACGGGGTTCCTGCTGCTCGCCGTGCTCGGGCACGCCCTTGCCCACCCCGGGGACGCCCCGGACGGGCTGGTCCGGCTGCTCTGGTGCGCCGTGCCGTTCGCCGCCACCGTCCATCTGTCGGTGCTCGTGGCCCGAACGGAACCGAGCGGACGGCTGCACGCGGGCCTGGCCGCGGCCGGACTCGGCCGGCACGGGCTGCCCCTGCTGGCCGCGGCGAGCTCCGCCCTGAACTGCGGCCTGGGCGTCCTGATCGCGCTCCTGGGCTTCCTCTGCCTCCGCGGTGACCTGCCCGGCCCACACCTCAGCGGTGCCGCGGGGGCGCTGGGCGCGGAGCGCGAACTCCCGCTCGCCGGGGCGCTGACCCTGCCGGCCACGCTGCCCCTGGCCGCGGCGGTCTCGGCCGCGATCGTGCTGCGGCCGCGCCGGTCCCGTGGGGGCGAACCCGCCGCCCTCGCGGGCGGCACACCGCCCGGCCTGCCGTGGGGTGCCGCCCTCATCGCGATCGGCCTGGCCGTACAGGTCTCCACGGCCGGGAAGGCCGGTGCCCCGGGACCCGGCGGCACGCTCCCGCTGCCGGGCGGTCTCGGCCAGGTCGCGCCCGCCGTCGTCGGCGGCTGGCTGCTGGCCGCCACGGGCATGGTGCTGGCCATGCCGGGCCTCGTCCATCTGTGCGGACGGCTGCTGGCGGCGTACCGGCCGAGTGCCCTGCGGCTCCTCGCGGGCCGGGCCCTCCAGGAGGAGGCGGCGCTCGTCGGCCGCCCGCTGGGCGCGCTGTGCGCGGTGGCCGCCACCGCCCTCGCCGGCAGCGACCGGTTCGGCGCCGCGGCGCACCCCGTAGGACCGCTCACCGTGCTCGGCGCTGTCCTGGTCGTCCTGTCGGCGGCCGCGACCGCCCTCACCGCGACCGTGGACGCCAAGCGCGCCCGCCGTCCGGCCACCGCCGCCCTCAGCCGGCTCGGCGCGCCCGCCGCCCTGCTGCGCAACGCGGCCGCCGTGCGGGCCCTCGTGGTCCTCGGCGCGGTGCTGCCGCTGACCCTGCTCATCGCCCACCTGGGCACAGTGCCGCTGCCGTAGCGCCGTGCGCGGGGTGCGGAACCCCGCGGCGGCGGCTCCCGCCGCGGGCGCTAGGGTGGCGGGCGTGCTGTCGCCGAACGATCACGAGATAGAGACCCTCGAGGAGTTCGACCGCATCGCCGCGTCGGGCTCGCTGCGCGGACACCGCGTCCAGTCGGTCGACCTGACGTCCCGTACGCCCGCCCTGTTGTCCGCCGACACGACCGAGGCCGTGTTCCTGGGCTGCCCCATGGAGCCGGAGGCGGCCGCCCACGTCCGCGCCGGCGGCGCCATGGTCTTCCCCCCGGTCCCGGACCTGCCCTTCGACCCTTACCGGGGTTCGCTCTACGGCCCGGACGCCCTGTTCGAGGGCCTCGGCGAGGGTTACGAGGCGACGCCGGACGCCCGCGCCTACCAGTGGTTCCTGCGTACCCGGGGCAGCGGCGACATCTACGCGTCGATGCTCCGCAGCATCCACGACGACGCGGTCTCCGACGCCTTCGACGAACTCGTCGCGGACTCCCGCGTCGTGGGCGTCATGGGCGGTCACGCCATGGAGCGCGGCACCGACGCGTACGCGGGCGCCGCCCGCCTCGGCCGGGCGCTGGCCCGCGAGGGTCTGACCGTGGCCACGGGCGGCGGACCCGGCGCCATGGAGGCGGCCAACCTCGGCGCCTACGCCGCGCCCTTCGACGACACGATGCTCGTCCAGGCCCTGGAGGCGGTGGCCAAGGTCCCCTCCTTCCGCCCGTCGGTCACGGACTGGGCGCGCGTCGCCTTCGACGTGCGCGACCGCTGGCCCGGCGGCGGTGCCTCCATCGGCGTGCCGACGTGGTTCTACGGCCACGAGCCGCCGAACGCCTTCGCCGCGCACATCGCCAAGTACTTCGCCAACGCCACCCGCGAGGACGGCCTGCTCGCCCGCTGCACCGCCGGGGTCGTCTTCCTGCCGGGGGCCGCGGGCACCGTCCAGGAGATCTTCGACAACAGCACGCCGAACTACTACGAGTCCAACGGCACTCCCCGCCCCATGGTGCTGGTCGACCGCGACCACTGGACCCGGCGCCTCCCGGCGTGGCCCCTGCTCCAGGCGCTCGCCGAAGACCGCCCCATGGAGCCTCGCATCGCGCTCGTCGACTCCGTCGAGGACGCCCCGCAGGCCCTGGCACGCCTGACGCGGGGTTGACGCGGGGTTGACGCGGGCTCCGGGGCCCGTACGACCAGGGCCGGGCCCGCAACAAGGTTCGGCCGTCCTGGCCTCCCGCGGGCGGGGCGGCCGGCGGGACGAGGTCTACCCGCCCAGGACGACGACCTCGTCCACCGCGAAGGAGACGCCCACCGTGTCGCCCTCGGCCGGGGCGTCGCGCAGGGCGCAGCCGGCCTCCAGCGGTGGGCCTTCCTCGGGGCGCAGGAGGAGGGTGACCTGGTCGCCGCGGAAGGTGCGCGCGAGCACGTGGCAGCGCAGCCCGTCCTCGGCCGGGACGAGCCGCACGCCGCCGGGCCGGACGAGCAGCCGTCCGGCGCCCTGTGCGGAGCCCGGGGGGACGGGGACCTTGCCCCAGACGGTGTCGGCGGCGTCGCCGGTGACGGTCGCGGCCACCACGTTGTCGAAGCCGAGGAAGCGCGCGACGAACTCCGAGGCGGGCCGATGCCACACCTGCAGCGGGGTGCCGATCTGCTCGACGCGTCCGTCCCGCATGACGACAACGCGGTCGGCCAGCGCGAAGGCCTCGCTCTGGTCGTGCGTGACGGCCAGCACCGTGGTGTCCAGCCGACGGAACAGCCCGCGCAGCTCGACCACCAGCCGCTCGCGCAGGCCCCGGTCGAGCTGGCCGAGCGGCTCGTCGAGCATGAGCACCCGTGGCCCCGGTGCCAGGGCCCGGGCCAGGGCGACGCGCTGCTGCTCACCGCCGGACAGGGACGCCACGGCGCGCCGCTGCGTGCCGGGCAGGCCGACAAGCTCCAGCAACTCACCGACGGTGCGCTCCCGTTCGGCACGACCGGCGCCGCGCATGCGCAGGCCGAAGTCGACGTTCCCGGCGACGTCGCGCTGCGGGAAGAGCTGGTGGTCCTGGAACATCAGGCCCACGCCGCGCCGGTGCGCGGGAACACCCGCCTGGTCGCGGCCGGCCAGCAGGACGCGCCCGGCGTCCAGCGGCTGCAGCCCGGCGACGACCCGCAGCAGCGTGGACTTGCCGCTGCCGCTGGGCCCGAGCACACAGACCGTCTCGTGCTCGGCGACCTCCAGGCCCACGGCGTCCAGGGCGGTGTGGCCGCCGAAGCGCACGGTGGCGCCGTCCAGTCGCAGCAGCGACATCAGAACTCCCCCGACCTGTCGATGCGGATACGTTCCAGCGCCAGCAGCGCACCCGCGCACACCAGCATCAGCACGGTGCTGAGCGCCATCGCCTGGCCGTAGTTGAGCTCCCCGGCCCGCCCGAGGAAGCGGGCGACCGCGACCGGGAGGGTGGGGTTGTCGGGGCGCGCGATGAAGACGGTGGCGCCGAACTCGCCCAGGGACACGGCGAAGGCGAAGCCGGCCGCCACCAGCAGCGCCCGCCGCACCAGCGGAAGATCGACCTCGCGCCACACCCGCAGCGGGGAGGCGCCGAGCACCGCCGCCGCCTCGCGCAGCCGGTCGTCCACGGCACGCAGCACGGGAAGCATGGTGCGCACCACGAAGGGCACCCCGACCAGCGCCTGGGCGAGCGGCACGAGGATCCAGGAGGAGCGCAGGTCCAGCGGCGGCTCGTCGAGGGTGATGAGGAAGCCGAAGCCGATGGTCACGGCCGAGGTGCCGAGCGGCAGCATGAGCAGGGCGTCGAAGCCCCGTACGAGACGCCCGGCCCGCCGGGTGAGGGCGGCCGCGGCCAGCCCGCCGACGACCAGGGCGATCGCGGTGGCGGCGGCCGCGTACTGGAGCGAGTTCCAGACCGCGGCGACCGGCGCCACCAGGAAGGTCCCGCCGCTGCCCGCCACCGAGCCCAGCGCCCGGTAGTAGCCGAGGCCGTAACCGTCGGGTCCGTGCAGCGAGCGCTCGGCCAGCACGCCCAGCGGCAGCAGGATCAGCAGCGCGGCCACACCGAGCACGCCCGCGAGCAGCCCCCACTCGCCGGCGCCGCGCGGCCGCCGCGCGGTGCGGGCCGGGTCCACCAGCCGCAGCGCGCTCTCCCTGCGCCGCACGGTCCCGGCGTGCACCGCGAGGATCGCCGCGACGGCGGCGAACTGGACGATCGTCAGCACGGCCGCCGTCGGCAGGTCCAGCAACTGCGCGGTCTCCCGGTAGATCTCCACCTCCAAGGTGGAGAAGGCGGGGCCGCCGAGGATCTGGATGACGCCGAAGGAGGTGAAGGTGAACAGGAAGACCATGAGCGCGGCCGCGGCGACGGCCGGCGCGAGGGCGGGCAGCGTCACCTTGCGCCAGGCCGCGAGGCGTCCCGCGCCGAGGACCCGCGCGGCCTCCTCCTGCCTCGGGTCGAGCTGTGCCCACAGCCCGCCCACGGTCCGTACGACCACGGCGTAGTTGAAGAAGACGTGCGCGAGGAGGATCGCCCAGACCGTGGTGTCCAGGCGCACCCCCCACAGCTCGTCGAGCAGCCCGCCGCGCCCCAGCAGGGCGAGGAAGGCCGAACCGACGACCACCGTCGGCAGCACGAAGGGCACGGTCACCACCGCCCGCAGCACCTGCTTGGCGGGGAAGTCGAAACGGGCGAAGACGTACGCGCCGGGCAGCGCGATCGCCAGGGTGAGCGCGGTGGAGGCGGCCGCCTGCCAGCAGGTGAACCACAGCACGTGCAGGATGTCGGGCTCGCCCAGGACCTCCGCGAACCGGCCGAACCGCCACCGCCCGCCCTCGCGGAGCCCGCGGGCGACGATGGCGGCGACCGGGTAGCCGAAGAACAGCCCGAAGAACACGACCGGGACGGCCATCAGGCCGAGCCGTACGGCGAGCGGCCGGACGGCCGTCGCCCCGGCGCGCGTCCCCTCGGCGGACTTGGTTACTTCAGCACGAGCGAGGACCACGACTTGACCCACTGCTCCCGGTTGTCGGCGATCTTCTCCGGGGCGACGGTGGCCGGGTCGCTGATCACCGGCGCGTACTTGGTGAAGACCTCGGGCAGCTTCGCGTCGTCGCGCGCGGGGTTGACGAACATGTTGAGCGGCATGTCCTCCTGGAAGGCGCGGCTCAGCAGGAAGTCGACGAGCGCCTTGCCGCCCTCGGTGTTCTTCGCGCCCTTCAGCAGGCCGGCGAACTCCACCTGCCGGAAGCAGGTGCCGGTCGCGACACCGGTCGGCCCCTGCTCGGGCTGCGTCTTCAGGCCGAGCACCTCGGCGGGCGGGCTGGAGGCGTACGAGACGACCAGCGGCTTGTCGCCCTTGCCGCCGCCCGCCCCGGAGAAGGTGTCGTAGTACGCCTGCTCCCAGCCGTCGACGACCTGGACGCCGTTCGCCTTGAGCTTCTTCCAGTAGTCCTCCCAGCCCCCGTCACCGTACGCGGCGGTGGTGGCGAGGAGGAAGGCGAGCCCAGGTGAGGAGGTGGCGGCGTTCTCGGTGACCAGCAGGTCCTTGTACTCCGGCTTGACGAGGTCGTCGAGGCCTTCCGGCACGGGCAGTTTGTGCTCGGTGAAGTACTTCCGGTCGTAGTTGACGCAGACGTCGCCGAAGTCGATCGGGGTGACGCGGTGCTTGCCGGCGTCCAGTTGGAGCGCGGCGGGCACCTTGCCGAGGTCCTTGGCCTCGTACGGCTCGAACAGGTCGTTGTCGAGGGCCCGGGACAGCAGGGTGTTGTCGACGCCGAAGAAGACGTCACCCTGCGGGTTGCCCTTGGACAGCACGGCCTGGTTGACCGCGGCGCCGGCGTCGCCGCCGCGCAGCACCTTGACGGTGTAGCCGGTCTGCTTCGTGAACGCCTTCAGCACGTCCTTGGACGCGGCGAAGGAGTCGTGGCTGACCAGGGTGACGGTCTTGGAGGCGGTGCCGCCCTCGCCCTTGGCGGTGTCGTCGCTGCCGCAGGCGGCGAGCGCGCTCGCGCCGAGCGCGACGGCCAGTGCGGTGCCGGCCACACGCCGACGGGTGGTGCTCATGTGGTGACTCCCTACGCCGGTATGACCCGGATCAGGTCCGAGGGTCTGCGGCCGTGCCGCACTCTCAGCGCTCTGCGCGCTCCCCTGTCGGATGTTCTTTTGTGTGATGTGCGTGACGTCGCGGCAAACAGCCGCAAACGACCGTCACCATAGCAAGCGCAGTTCAGCGCTCGGAAGCCGCCAGCTGCCCGCAGGCGCCGTCGATCTCCTGCCCCCGGGTGTCCCGGACGGTCACCGGCACGCCGTGCGCCTCCAGCGCCGCCACGAACGCCCGCTCGTCCTCGGGACGCGAGGCCGTCCACTTCGAGCCGGGGGTCGGATTGAGCGGGATAAGGTTGACGTGCACGCGGCGACCCTTGAGCAGCCGGCCCAGCAGGTCGGCCCGCCACGCCTGGTCGTTGATGTCCCGGATCAGCGCGTACTCGATCGAGACCCGGCGCCCGGACACGTCCGCGTAGTGCCACGCGGCATCCAGCACCTCGCGCACCTTCCAGCGGGTGTTCACCGGCACCAGGGTGTCGCGCAGCTCGTCGTCGGGCGCGTGCAGCGACACCGCGAGCCGGCACTTGAAGCGCTCGTCGGCGAAGCGCAGCATCGCCGGGACCAGGCCCACCGTCGACACGGTGATGCCCCGCTGGGACAACCCCAGCCCGTCCGGCTCCGGGTCGGTCAGCCGGCGGATGGCGCCGACGACACGCTTGTAGTTCGCGAGCGGCTCGCCCATGCCCATGAACACGATGTTCGACAGCCGCGCCGGACCGCCCGGGATCTCCCCGTCCCGCAGCGAGCGCATGCCCGCCACGATCTGGTGCACGATCTCCCCGGTGGACAGGTTCCGGTCCAGGCCCGCCTGGCCGGTCGCGCAGAACGGGCAGTTCATGCCGCAGCCCGCCTGCGAGCTGATGCACATCGTCACCCGGTCCGGGTAGCGCATCAGGACCGACTCGACCAGCGTCCCGTCGAACAGCCGCCACAGCGTCTTGCGCGTCGTGTCGTTGTCGGTGCTGCTGTGCCTCACCACCGACATCAGGTCCGGCAGCAGCCGCTCCGCCAGCTTCCCCCGCGCCGCCGCCGGGATGTCCGTCCACGCGGCCGGGTCATCGGCGTAGCGCGCGAAGTAGTGCTGCGACAGCTGCTTGGCGCGGAACGGCTTCTCCCCCAGCTCCGCGACCGCCTCCCGGCGCTCCTCGGGCGAGAGATCGGCAAGGTGCCGCGGGGGCTTCTTGGCTCCGCGCGGCGCGACGAATGTGAGTTCTCCGGGTGCAGGCATGGTGCTACCAGTGTCGCAGATCGATTCGGCGCCCCCAGGTCAGACGGGTGAGGGTCCTGTCACCTTCCGGCGGCCCTTTCACGGCCCAGGGCGGCCCAGACAAGGCCCTGCAGTCGCCGACCGCCTGCGGGACGGCTTCGGGAGCCCGCAGTCGCATCGGCCCTGCGGATCCGCGCGTCCGCGGCATCGAGCTGGATCTGTGGATACAGCGCCGGATCACCCGCAGGCGTTCCAAGCCCCGGAAGGATTCACACATCCGTTCGATACGATCGGGGTCGCCACCGCCCTCGACACCGAGGCTGCGCAGGAGGGACGCGACATCACGAATGCCGGGCGGCTATGACCCGAACTTCGTCCATTGCCCTTCGGAGACCACCTCGACGGAGCCGTCGACCACCTTGATCGCCGTCTGTTCGTCGATGGCGTAAGCCGGGACGCCGATGTCTGCGGCCCAGCGCTCTGCGTCAGCCAGGGTGTTCTGCGGGAAAGCGTCCAGGTGCGGGAAGATCGAGAAGTCGACGACCCCCAGAGTGCGGTCGTCCGGCGCGGACGGCCACTCGACGAAGTACGCCCCGATCCGGGGCGTCATCACCATGCTTCCGGCGCTCACTCCCACCCAGACCATCTCGGGCAGCGAAGGCAGCAGATCGGCCAGCCCGGACTCCCGCATCCAATGGCACAGATACGTCGCGTCGCCGCCGTCGACCAGGAGCACGTCGGCTTCCCGGACCCAGGGGACCCATCGCTCCGCGCCGATGGTGGGCAGTGCGGTGAGCTCGAGGACACCGAGAGACGCCCAGCCCAGGCCGGACAGGTACTGCCACGTGGGCTCGGCGGCCGCCAAGCCCCGCACCGATACCGGACCGCACATCGGGTGACCCCACTGAGCTGTCGGGACGCAGAGGGCACGGCACTCGGCGACCGGCTTGCCGAGGAGCTGCACAAGTGCCGAGTGAATGCTCGGGTTCGTGACGCCGCCTGATGTGAGCAAGAGCTTCACGGTGCCTCCACATTCGCGCGCGGAAAAGGGGTGTACCTGAAAGACCCGGGACCGTGCCGAAACTCATCGCGTACCAGTCCGGGCTCCCGGGCAGCCAGAAGTTCGGGGCTTGCGCCCGCCACTTCGGCCGGCACGGTGAACCGAACACCGTCGTCTTGACCGCCGTCCGGGAACGTGGACGTGTCCCAGCGCACACCAGCCCGGGCGGGGCCTCCGGCTGCGTTCGCGGATCGCATGGCAGCGACCCTACGATCGGGCGCACGCAGCCGAAAGACCCGCGCCCGGAAGTGAACGAGCCGGACACCCGCCCCACTCCTCGGCGTCACTCGTCCCGATGGCCCGTGCGGCCTTGGGAACGGCTACGCCGGCCCGGCACCTTCCCTGGGCACGCCGGCGGTAGCGTCTGCGTCATGTCTGACGCGCTCGACGTGGCGATGGCCCTGCGTGGCGGGGTGACCGGCCGCTCCCAGGCCTGGGATTTCGTGCGCCGCTTCGCCGACGAGTGGACGGGCCGTCCCTTGCGGCCCGAGGACGGCTGCACGGCCGTGGAACTGGACGCTACCGAGGCCGAGTTGGGCTTCGAGCTCCCCGCCGCCCTGCGGGAGGGCCACGCGCTGGTCGGCCGCCGTGACGACCTGACCCGGCAGCAGGATCCCCTGGTCCCGCCGATGGGGCTCCATGTGGTCGACGGCTGCGGCGGCATCCTGGTCTTCCGCGTCGAGAACCAGGGCTGCGCCGCATGGGGCATCCCTCTGGACCGGGTCGAGGAGGACGATCCGCCCGTGGTGGTGGAGTCGCACGAGGGATGGGTGCCCTTCCTCGACCGGATGTCCGTGGCCTGGGTGGAGCTGGTGCTGAGCGAGTCGCTGCTCGGGGTGGGAAGCCTGTACGACGCCTGCGAGTTGCCGGAAACGCTCCTGCCGGACCTCGAAGCTCACTACACGCGAGTCGACCTGCCCGACCATCCGATGTGGGCCGGCGCGGAGGACTCGCCCCTGCGCTGGTACGCGGCCCCGGGCCGCCTGCTGCGCCGCGACGGCGTGCTCGACCACTGCTGGCTCCACGCACGCGGACGCACGGCCGCGGATCTCGAGCGGATCCGCGGCGACCTGCCGGCCCGATGGGTCGCCTGATCGCTGGTTCGGTGAGCGTCCCGTCGCGGCGCGGCGTTCGCGGCGGCTCAGCCTCCTCGACGCTCCCCTCGCCGGCCGGCTCGTCCGTCGAGGCGTCCGCCACCTCAGCCACCTCGTCTGCGCTTAGGTCCCGGCCAGGCCTCATCCGTTTCCACAGCTGCGTCATGAATGGTGCCCGGCCTGCATCTTGGGGCCTGGTGCCGTCTGCCCCGCGAACGTTGGCCAGCGCCGTACGGCCCACGGACTGTCAGGTTCTGTCGAGGCACGGGGTGTCGATCGGGTGACTACGGCCCGATGGCCGGGAACGGGCTGCGCCACTGGGATGACCTTGGCGCCGGACGCCGGTGGGCGCGGGTACGGATCCCATCGACAGGGGCCCGAGCCGTGCCGGAAGGCCCTCCGGTTCGGTGCCGGCCGCAGATCGACGAGGAGTGTCCCCATGAGCCCTGCAGACAGGACCCCGCCGCCCTCCAGGTGGTCCCTTCGACGGTACGGACGGCTCGCGGGCGCGGTCGTGCCGGCGGCCCTGATCGCCGCCACGATATCCGCGGCCTCCCTGACGACGGCTCAGGCCGCCGACACGGACGACGCGGCCACGCCCGCGGCCTCGGCGCCGGGCTTCCCGTGGCCCGACCCGTACGGCGACCACCGTTATCCGTACCCCGACGAAGACCCCGGCCCCGGTCCGGGACCCGGCCGCGACCCGCTCCTCGGCCCCGGCCGCGGTCCGCTCCTCGACGACGGTCTCCTCCTCGACCTCGCCGGTCCCCTGATCGGCCCGGGGCGCGGGCCCTTCGTGGCGGCCCCCTACCCCGGCCCCGGCAGGCTCTCCGGGTGCGACATCGACTCGATCGGCGTGGCCAATGCGACCGACGACCGCGATTTCTCCGTCGCCGTGGTCCGCGGCCGGACGTTCGTCGGGCAGCGCGACACCGCCTGGGTGGGCGGCGCCTACACCTGGCAGGACCTCACCAGGCTCCCTGGATACCCGGTCACCGGCGTGTGCGGGGCGAGCGTGAGCGCCTCCTCGCCGACGGACCTGTCGGTCAAGGTCATCACCTTCCGCGGCGACGTGGCGGAGAGCCGCTGCACCACCGCCGGCACTCTCCCGGTCTGCACCTCCTGGAATCCGCTGCAGGGCCCCTTGCAGGCGCCGCCCCCGATCTCCGTCCCCTGAGCGGGGCGGGCTGACGGCCCGTCGCAGTGGTGGCCCGCCGAACGACGGGGACCGCTGTGGCCGGTCGTACGAGGAGCACTCGTCCTCGGGTGGGTCCCGCCCCTGAGGCGGAGGGCGGGACCCGGCCGCGCACCTGACGCGCCAGGCGACCGTCACGTCCGCTGATGGGTAGGAAGCACGTCGATGGGGCCCGAACCGGGCGGGAATTCCCTCCGGTCCGGTTCGGGCCCGGCGTCGATGAGGAGTCTCCCCATGAGCCCCGCAGTCAGGACCGCTCCGCCCGCCGGGCGGCTCTCCCGGTGGTGCCGACGGCTCACCGGCATGGTCGTGCCCGTGGCCCTCGCCGCCACGGCGATATCCGTCACCGCCCCCGCCCCCGCCCAGGCCGCCGGCACGAACCGGGAGCCCGCGGCCGATCCGGCCGCGATCCGTGAGTGGAACACCATCGCCGCGGACGTCATCGGCACCAACCTCGGCCCGACCCGGCCCTCCGGGCAGGCCGTCGTCTGGCACGGGTTCGTCTCGGTCGCCGTCTACAACGCCGTGGTCGGCATCGAGGGCCGCTACGCCCCCTACAAGTGGCACGCGCGCGGACCCGCCGGCGCGTCACCGGAGGCGGCAGCCGTGACCGCCGCGCACGACGTCCTGCTCTGCGACTTCCCCGCGTCCCGGACGTTGCTGGACGCCGCGTACGCCGGCTCCCTCGCGAGGATCCCCGACGGCAACGCCAAGCGGCAGGGCGTCGCCTTCGGGGCCCGCGCCGCCGACCGCGTCATCCAGCTCCGGCAGGGTGACGGCCGGTTCGCGACGGTGGAGTTCACCACCGCGCCCGCGCCCGCGCCCGGCGTCTGGCGTGCCACCCCACCGGGGAACCTGCCCTTCATCGACACCTGGCTCGCCCGGCTGCGCCCGCTCCTGCTCACCTCACCGTCCCAGTTCCGGCCCGGCCCCCCGCCCACCCTCACCTCGGACCGATACGCCCAGGACGTGAACGAGGTGCGGACGATGGGCGCGAGGACGGGTTCGTCCCGCACCGCGCAGCAGACCGAGACCGCGCTGTTCTTCGGGGGCAACCTGGCCGTGCAGCTCCAGGCCGCGTTCCGCGACCACAGCGCCCGCCACCGCCTGGACATCGCCGACACGGCCCGGCTGTTCGCCGCGGCCAACTCCGCGGCGACCGACGCCGTGATCACCACGTGGGACGCCAAGCTCCACTACGGATCCTGGCGGCCGCTCACCGCCGTCCAACTGGCCGGGACCGACGGCAATCCGGCGACCGAGCCGGATCCGCAGTGGCAGCCGCTGCTCGTCACGCCGCCGCACCCCGATCACATCAGCGGGCACGCCGCGGTCGCCGGCGCCGTGGCCCAGACCTTGACCGGGCTCTTCGGCACGCCGCGCCTCGACCTCACCTTCCCGTCCGACGCGACGGGCACCACACGGCACTACGACGACGCCGTGCGGTTCAACCAGGACATGATCGACGCCCGTGTCTGGGCCGGCATCCACACCCGCACGGCGGACACCGAGGGGTGCCTCGCGGGCGCCCGCGTCGGCCTCTGGGCACTGGCGCACTACTTCCGGCCGCTCCACCCGGCGCACCCCGGCTCACCGCGGCCCGTCCCGCCGACCTGTCCGCCTGGCACCTCCGGTTGAGCGCGGCCGGGGCCGTCTGTGCCGACGCGGCGCCCCGAGCGGTTCCGGGCACTGGAGTGCCCGGAACCGCCGGCCCGGGAGCCGGATCCCGGCGGAAGAAGGGGAGGACCGGTTACGACGGTAAGACGTGACTGTCCGTCATGCGCGCTCGGCAGCAGCACACGACTTCGCGTCGTCACGGGGTGCGCCCCGATTCCGGGCGGCAGACCTCGCAGGGTGCGACTTCCGGCATGCCGAGGGCAACCTCGAACTCCTGCCGGTTCAGCCGGCCGCCACCGGGGACACGACAGTCGTCGCGGTGGAGGACGCCCCGGCCCGCGCCGCCGCGCGGATCGGGCACGCTCTGCAGCCGCCAGGCGCGGGCGGGGGTGCGAGCGCGGCTTCCGGCCGGGACCCGCGGGGGATCGCCGGTCTCACCCTCCGCCCCCGCCGCGCCCACGGTCGCGGCCACGGTCGCGGAACCGGATTCCGCCTCCTGGATCTTGGCGTCGACTGCGGCGATCTGCATCTGCAGATAGAGGCGTATCACCCGCAGGCGCTGCGGATCCGGAGGAAGCTCGTACACACGTTCGAGTGTAAGCGGCGGACGGACCACGGACCAGCGTCGCGCGCCGCCTCACCCTGCGATCGCCGTCACGGCGCGCGGCGCCGGCGCAGGTCAGTGCGGGGTGTCGGCAGCGGGCCCGCACAGCGGCGGCGCCGCGGGCACGGCCGGCTTCCCGGCCCGGCCGGGCTGCGCCAGGATGGGCCGGTGAACACGATCATCAGCGCCGCGGAACTCGCCGCCGCCCTGCGCGAAGGACCCGCTCCCGTGCTCCTGGACGTCCGCTACGAGCGCGGAGGACCGTCCGGCCGCGCGGCGTACGAGGCGGGCCACATCAAGGGCGCGGTGTACGTGGACCTGGAAGCGGAACTCGCGGGACCGGCGGGCCCGGGCGGCCGGCATCCGCTGCCCGACGCCGGGTTGTTCATGGAGGCGATGCGGCGGGCCGGGGTGCGCGGGGACAGCCGCGTCGTGGTCCACGACGGCGGTCAGGGCTGGGCCGCGGCACGGGCCTGGTGGACCCTGCGCTGGGCGGGGCACAGGAACGTACGCGTGCTGGACGGCGGACTGCCCGCCTGGACGGCCGCGGGAGGCGCACTGACCACGGGGGGCGCGGCGCCGGAGCCCGGCGACTTCGAGGCCGTACCGGGCGCGCTGCCGGTGCTCAGCGCGGACGACGCGGCGGCCCTGGCCCGTACGGGGGTGCTGCTCGACGCGCGGGCGGCCGAGCGCTACCGGGGGGAGGTCGAGCCGCTCGATCCGGTGGGCGGCCACATCCCGGGGGCCGTGTCGGCGCCCACCGCCGGCAACGTCACCGCCGACGGCACCTTCCGCCCCGCCCGCGAACTGGCCGGCCGTTTCGCCGCTCTGGGGGTCACCGCGGACGGCGGCAGGGTCGGCGTGTACTGCGGATCGGGGGTCTCGGCCGCACAGCAGGTGCTGGCCCTGGCGGTCGCGGGGATCGACGCAGCGCTGTACGTCGGCTCGTGGAGCGAGTGGAGCGCGGACCCCGCCAGACCGGTGGCGAGAGGGCCGCAGCCGGGCTGAACGCCTGGGGGCCGGGCCCGGACGGGCCGGTCGAGGCTCAGCCCGAGCCGACGAAGACGACCAGCAGCAGCCACACCACGGGGGCGGTCGGCAGCAGCGAGTCGAGGCGGTCCATGATGCCGCCGTGACCGGGCAGCAGCTTGCCCATGTCCTTGATGCCGAGGTCCCGCTTGATCATGGACTCGCCCAGGTCGCCGAGGGTGGCGCTGACGGCCACGGCGAGGCCCAGCAGCAGGCCCTGCCACCACTTGCCGTCGTCGATCAGGAACTGCAGGGACAGCGCGCCCGCGGTCATCGCGAAGGCGATCGCGCCGAGCAGGCCCTCGCGGGTCTTGCCGGGGCTGATGCGGGGAGCGAGCTTGTGCGTGCCGAAGCGCCAGCCGACGGCGTAGGCACCGGTGTCGCTGATCACCGTGAGGAGCAGGAACACGAACACCCGCCACGGGCCGTCGTGCGCCGCCAGCATCATCACCACGAACGTGGCCAGGAAGGGTACGTAGAAAGCTGCGAAGACACCCGCCGTGACATCGCGCAGGTAGTTCTCCGGGGGTTCCGTCATGCGCCACACCAGGACGGCGAGCGCGGTGAGCGCCATCGCCACCCATGCGCCCTCCGCACCGCGCACGTAACCCGCGACGACCATGGCGGCGCCGCCGACGGCGAGCGGCACAAGGGGAGCCCGGATCTCCTTGCGCTCGGCCAGGCGCGAGGTCAGCTCCCACAGGCCCACCACGACCGCCGCGGCGACGACGCCCACGAAGACGTACTTGACGATGAAGAGCGAGGCGATGATGACGACGCCGAGGCCGACGCCGACCCCTATCGCGGCGCGTAGGTTGCGGCCCGCGCTCTTCTTCGCCCGGCCGCCGTTCCCGCCCGCCGCCGAAGGCTGCGGCACGGAACGGTCGGGCCGGGCGGAGTGCCGCTCGGGTTCGGGGGTGTCTTCGCGGAACAAGGGGCCGCCCACCCGGGTGCCCACCTCATCCTCGCCTCCCCAGGAACCGGCGTGTGGCGAGGGCCCCCAAGAAGAGTCGTTCACGGAGTTTCGCCTCGCGTTTTCGTCCGGTCCGGGTGGGTCGGATGGGTGGTCGGGTGGATGGGTGGCTCAGCCGCGGACGGACCGGGCCGGGGAGCGAATCCGGCAGCGCGCCGGATCAGACCTCCAGCAGCTCGGATTCCTTGTGCTTGAGCAGCTCGTCGACCTGTGCCACGTACTTGTGGGTCGTGTCGTCGAGCTCCTTCTCCGCGCGGCGCACCTCGTCCTCGCCCGTCTCGCCGTCCTTGACGAGCTTGTCGAGGGTCTCCTTGGCCTTGCGGCGCACGCTGCGGATCGAGATCCGCGCGTCCTCCGCCTTGCCGCGGGCGACCTTGATGTACTCCTTGCGCCGCTCCTCGGTGAGCTGCGGGAAGACCACCCGGATGATACGGCCGTCGTTGGTCGGGTTGACACCCAGGTCCGAGTCCCGGATCGCCTGCTCGATGTTGCGCAGCGCCGAGTTGTCGAACGGGGTGATCACGGCCATCCGCGCCTCGGGCACCGCGAAGGAGGCGAGCTGGTTGATCGGGGTCGGGGCGCCGTAGTAGTCCGCCACGATCTTGTTGAACATCGCCGGGTGGGCACGGCCGGTGCGGATCGCGGCGAAGTCCTCCTTGGCGACCACGACGGCCTTCTCCATCTTCTCCTCGGCTTCGAGGAGGGTCTCTTCAATCACCATGTGCTCCTGGTATTCAGAAGGCAGAGCCTCGGCCCTTGCGCGCGTCTTTCCTGCACGGTGTCCGACCGGCAGCGTCTTGTCCATCCCCGTTCCGGGCGGATCGCCGACCGGGTTGCGGCCGGCGCCTGCCGTCAGCGGGCGCCCGTGTCGTTGACGAGCGTGCCGATCTTCTCACCCTTCACGGCTCGCGCGATGTTGCCCTCCGCGAGCAGTTCGAAGACGAGGATCGGGAGCTTGTTGTCCTGGCACAGCGTGATCGCCGTCAGGTCCGCGACGCGCAGGTCGCGGGCGATGACGTCGGCGTACTCCAGGGCGTCGAACATCACCGCGTCGGGGTTCGAGCGGGGGTCGGAGTCGTAGACCCCGTCGACCCCGTTCTTGCCCATCAGCAGCGCCTCGGCGTGGATCTCCAGGGCGCGCTGGGCGGCGGTGGTGTCGGTGGAGAAGTACGGCATGCCCATACCGGCGCCGAAGATCACCACACGGCCCTTCTCCAGGTGGCGCACGGCGCGCAGCGGGATGTAGGGCTCGGCGACCTGGCCCATGGTGATCGCCGTCTGCACGCGCGACTGGATGCCCTCCTTCTCCAGGAAGTCCTGGAGGGCGAGGCAGTTCATGACCGTGCCGAGCATGCCCATGTAGTCGGAACGGGCCCGGTCCATGCCGCGCTGCTGGAGCTGGGCACCACGGAAGAAGTTGCCGCCGCCGATGACGACGGCGATCTCGTAGCCGTCGCGGACGACCGCGGCGATCTCACGGGCCATCGTGTGCACGACGTCGGGGTCGACTCCGAGTCCCCCTCCGCCGGCGAAGGCCTCGCCGGAGAGCTTGAGCAGGTACCGGCCCTTGTGCGTGCTGCCGGTCTCGGTGGGTGCCTTGTCGGCGTCCTGTTCCATGGAGGTCTCCTCGTGCACGTACGAAGAAGGCCATTGCCGAGGGTCCGTGATGGTTCCCTGTGGGCAATGGCCTCCTCGTCACAACTGCGGCCTGCCGGTGAGCGGCCGGCTGCGTACGACCCTATCGGGGCCGTCGGTCTGTCGCTTGCGCGGTGGTCGCTCAGACGCCGACGCGGAAGCGGGCGAAGCGCTTCAGCGAGACGCCGGCCTCGTCGAGCACCTTCTGGACGGACTTCTTGTTGTCCTTGGCGAAGGCCTGCTCGAGAACGACGTTCTCCTTGAAGAAGCCGTTGACGCGACCCTCGACGATCTTCGTGAGGGCGGCCTCGGGCTTGCCCTCCTCGCGGGCGGTGGCCTCGGCGACGCGACGCTCGTTCTCGACGGTCTCGGCGGGCACCTCCTCGCGGGACAGGAAGGTGGGGGCGAAGGCGGCGATGTGCTGCGCGACGTCCTTGGCGACCTGGGCGTCGGCCTTGTCCAGCTCGACCAGGACACCGACCTGCGGGGGCAGGTCGGGGCTGGTGCGGTGCAGGTAGGAGGCGACGTAGCCGTCGGTGAACTGCGCGAAGCGGTCCAGGACGATCTTCTCGCCGAGGGTGGCGTTGGCCTCGTCGACGAAGGCCTGGACGGTCTGGCCGTCCTTGATCTCGGAGGCGAGCAGCGTCTCCAGGTCGGCCGGCTTGCTGGCGGCGACGTGGGCCGCGATGGCGTCGGCGGCGGCGATGAACTTGTCGCCCTTGGCGACGAAGTCGGTCTCGCACTTGAGCTCGACGAGGACACCCTCGCTGTTGTCACCGGCGATCAGGGACACGACGGCGCCGTTGGAGGCGGAGCGGCCCTCGCGCTTGGTGACGCCCTTCTGGCCCTTGACGCGGAGGATCTCGACGGCCTTGTCCAGGTCGCCCTCGGCCTCCTCGAGCGCCTTCTTGCAGTCCATCATGCCCGCGGCGGTCAGCTCGCGGAGCTTCTTGACGTCGGCGGCGGTGAAGTTCGCCATGGTCTGTCAGTCTCTTCTCGGAAGTCGGTGGATCCGGTGAGCGGTGGTTCTACGGACGAACGGCGGGGGCCGGAGCCCCCGCCGTCCTCACACGCATCGGAAGGCGGGCTGAGGCTCAGGCCTGCTCGGCGTCGGCGGCGGGCGCCTCGGCGGTCTCGGCGGCGGGCGCCTCGGCAGGGGTCTCAGCCGGAGCGGCCTCGGCCGGAGCAGCCTCGGCGGCGGTCTCCTCGGCCTTCGCCTTGTCGCCCTCGAGCAGCTCGCGCTCCCAGGCGGCGAGCGGCTCACCCTCGGCCTTGTCACCGGCGGTGGCGGCACCGGAGCGGGCGATGAGGCCCTCGGCGACGGCGTCGGCGATCACACGGGTCAGCAGGGTGACGGAGCGGATCGCGTCATCGTTGCCCGGGATCTTGTAGTCGACCTCGTCGGGGTCGCAGTTGGTGTCGAGGATCGCGACGACCGGGATGCGGAGCTTGCGCGCCTCACCGACGGCGATGTGCTCCTTCTTGGTGTCCACGATCCAGACGGCGCTCGGCACCTTCTGCATCTCGCGGATGCCGCCCAGGGTCTTCTCCAGCTTCTCCTTCTCACGGGAGAGAACCAGGAGCTCCTTCTTGGTGAGGCCGGAGGCGGCCACGTCCTCGAAGTCGATCTCCTCGAGCTCCTTCAGGCGCTGCAGGCGCTTGTAGACGGTCGAGAAGTTGGTGAGCATGCCGCCCAGCCAGCGCTGGTTGACGTAGGGCATGCCGACACGGGTCGCCTGCTCGGCGATGGCCTCCTGGGCCTGCTTCTTCGTACCGACGAAGAGGATGGTGCCGCCGTGCGCGACGGTCTCCTTGACGAACTCGTAGGCGCGGTCGATGTACGACAGCGACTGGAGCAGGTCGATGATGTAGATGCCGTTGCGCTCGGTGAAGATGAAGCGCTTCATCTTCGGGTTCCAGCGGCGGGTCTGGTGCCCGAAGTGGACGCCGCTTTCCAGCAGCTCCCGCATCGTGACGACGGCCATGGCCGTACTCCTAGAGATACTCGGTTTTCGCGGCCGCCGGACGGCGGCCACGCCTGACGCCCCGAACGCGCCGTGCCACGAGGGACCGAGGAGCGCGTCCACCGCTCGCTGTAGGGCAGTGGCGGGGCGTGCGAAGTCGACCCGGTGACCCGGATCGCCATGGAAAGTGTACGGGACCGCCGGAGCGGCGGGCGACATCGTGCCTGGGGGCGGGGGCCGTCCGGGGTTGTCCACAGGCCGGTTCCATGATCGTCCCGATGTGGCGGAACACGTCATCGTTGGAGCATGAGGACATACGTGGTTGTGGTGTTGGCGGTGCTGTCGTGGCTGGCGGGGCTCGTGCACCCGGTGGGGGCGGCTGTTCGGACACCGGTCGTCCCGGCCGGCGGGGACGCGGAGCGGGCCTGGCCCGTGGCGCCGTCCGGCGGACAGCGGCGACCGGTCGTGGAGCGGGGCTTCGATCCGCCGGCGGTGCCGTGGGCTGCGGGGCACCGCGGGGTGGACCTGCGTGCGGGACCGGGCGCACCGGTGCGCGCGGCGGCGCCAGGCAAGGTGTCGTACGCCGGGCAGGTGGCGGGGCGCCAAGTGGTGGCGATCGAGCTCGCGGGTGGCCTGCGCATCACGTACCAGCCGGTGCGCGCCTCGGTCGCGGTGGGCGACAGGGTCGGCGCGGGGCAGGTGGTGGGAGTGCTCACCGAGGGCCCGTGGCACTGCACCGGCGGGTGCCTGCACTGGGGGCTGCTGCGCGGGGAGGTCTACCTCGACCCGTTGTCGCTGCTGCCGGAGCGGCTGCTGCGCGGTGGGCCGTCGCGGCTGCTGCCGGTCTTCGAGGTGCCCTTGCCCGACAGCCTGGGCGGGGCGGTGGGGCCGGCCGGAGCCCTCGGAGCGATACGGCCGGTCAGCCCAGGACTCCGCGCAGGGCCATGGTGACGGCCGCGTCGGCGATGGTGTCCGGCTCCTCGGCGGCGCCGAGCTCGATCCGGCGGACAGCGGAGTCGACGATGCCCTGGAGCAGCATCGCGGTGAGCCTCGGCTCGCGGTGGCCCAGCGAGGCGAGGGCCGCGACGACCATGGTGACCAGACCGCCGTGGGCGGCACGGATCTTCTCGCGGGCGCCGACGTCGAGTTCGCCCGCTGAGATCGCGACCACGGCGCGGTGCCGGCGGTCACCCACGAGCGCGAGCTGGCTGCGGACGTAGGCCTCGATCTTGGCCTCGCCGGTGGGGGCGGCCTCCATGGCCGCCTCGACCTCGGCCGCCCAGACGGGGAAGTCGACGGCGCACAGCTCCTCGACGACGGCGGCCCGGGAACGGAAGTACTCGTAGACGGAGGACCGGGCCAGCCCGGTGCGCTCCGCCAGGGCGGGGAAGGTCAGGGCTTCCGTCCCGCCCTCGGAGAGCAGACTGCGTGCGGCGTCCAGCAGGGCGTCGCGTTGCATCGACCGGTGCTCGGCCACCGAGGCCGCTCGAATCTTGGGCACCTCACCACTGTACGGAAGCGGTCCGCCCACCGGGCGCACCCGTCGGCAAAGCGGGGTCAACGGCCCACGTCGGCCAGTTTCGCGCGCAATTGCAGAACGGATTTGGTGTGGATCTGGCTGACCCTGCTCTCGGTGACCCCGAGCACCTGACCGATCTCCGCCAGGGTCAGCCCCTCGTAGTAGTAGAGGGTGACCACGGTCTTCTCGCGCTCGGGCAGCGTGTTGACGGCACGGGCCAGCAGCCGGCGCAGCTCGCGGTCCTCGGCGACCTCGACGGGGTTGTCGGCGCCGGTGTCCTCCAGGGTGTCGACCAGGGTGAGCCGGTCGCCGCCCTCGGTGCCCGCGTGGAGCAGTTCCTCCAGGGCGACGACGTTGGCCAGGGAGAGCTGGCTGAAGACGCCGTGCAGCTCCTCCAGGGCGATACCCATCTCGGCGGCGACCTCCGACTCGCTCGGGGTCCGCCGCAGGGAGGCCTCGAGCGTGGCGTACGCGCGCTCGACGGCGCGGGCCTTCTGGCGCACCGAGCGCGGGATCCAGTCCAGGGCGCGCAGCTCGTCGATCATGGCACCGCGGATCCGGGTGATCGCATAGGTCTCGAACTTGATCGCGCGCTCCGGGTCGAACTTCTCGATGGCGTCGATGAGCCCGAAGACGCCGGAGGAGACGAAGTCCGCCTGTTCCACGTTGGCGGGCAGACCGACGCTCACACGTCCCGCCACGTACTTCACCAGGGGTGAGTAGTGCAGGATCAGCTGCTCGCGCAGGCGTGCGTCCCCCGTGGACTTGTAGGTCCGCCACAGCGCGTCGAGCGAGGTGGGGGCGGGCGGCCGGGGGTTTCCGGTGACGGCGGTCGCCGCCGTGCTGCCTTCGTGCCCGGGAGTGTGCCGGTGCATGCGTCGATCTGAGCCGTTCTGCGTGACCTGAGGGACGGGCGGGACTCGAACCTCCTTGAGCGTAGCGTGACGATACCGTCGCTCAGGGCGACGTTCGGGCGTCCCCATAACCTCGCCATCCTGGAGGTCCCAGGTCAAGAACCGTCCTGTCACCTGATGGTGTGTTCACCGGGAGAGCGTGTCGGCTTGGCTGCGTCCTCCCGTCGTGGGAGCCGACTCGCCGCCGGGCGTCAGCTTCCAGCGCGGTCCGTCCCGTTCGACGAAGCCGAGGGCGTGCAGCTCATGGAGCCTGGTGAGGGTCTCATCGGGGGCGCCGCCCGCGGCGACCGCGAGCTCCGCAACGCCGGCACCGCCCTGGCCGGGCAGAGCCTCCAGCACCCTGGCGGCCGCGGGTGGCAGCAGATCCCTCGGCAGGACCGGCCCCCGGCGCTCGGGCGCGAGGTCCTCACCGATGCGGCCGACGTGCTCGATGACCTCGGCGGCGCCGGTGACCAGGACCCCGTCCGCGCGCAGCAGCTCATGGACCCCCTGGGACAGCGCCGAGGTGCAGGGACCCGGCACGCCCATGACGAAACGGCCCAGCTTGCGGGCCCTGCGGGCGGTGATCAGGGAACCGCTGCGGTACTGCGCCTCGACGACGACGGTGCCCCGGGTGAGGGCGGCGATCACGCGGTTGCGCAGGACGAAGCGGCTGCGGGTGGGATGCGACCCGGGCGGCAATTCACCGATGAGCAGGCCCTGTTCGGCGATGCGTCCGATCAACTCGGCATGACCCGGCGGATACGGCACGTCCACTCCGGAGGCGACGACCCCGACGGTCGCCCCCGTCGCCGACAGCGCGCCCCGGTGCGCGGCGCCGTCGATGCCGTAGGCCGCACCGGAGACGGTGACCCAGCCGGCCTCCGCCAGGTCGGCGCCCAGGGACGCTGCCATGTGGGAGCCGTAGTCGGTGCAGGCGCGGGCGCCCACGACGGAGACCGACCGCAGCGCCCACATCCTCAGCGAGGCGCCGCCGCGCACCCACAGCCCGTACGGACGCTCGCCGCCCAGGTCGTCGAGCTGCCGCGGCCAGTCCGGATCGCCGGGGCACACGAAGCGGGCACCCATGGCCCGGGCCGCCGCCAGATCCCGCTCCGGCTGCGCCCTGCGGGCCCGCAGGGCGTAGCCGGCAGTCCGCCGCACCCCCGCCCCGGGCAGTTCCTCGCCGGCGGTCAGCGCCCGCACGGTCTCGACGGGGCCGAGCTCCCGGAGCCAGCTGTCGACGAGCCGGTCGCCGGGGTCTGCGATACGCGTCACGGCGGCGCGGGCCTGGCGCTCCTGCGGGGTCGGGGGAGGCTCCTCCTCCGGGCCCTCCGGGGCCGGCTCGTACTCCCCGTCCATGCCGGGCAGCATCTGCGTCATCGCGCTTCCCCCGTCGCCGCCATGCCGCGGCGCACACCTGTGCGCATCTCCAGGGCGCGCTCCATGTCGACGCCCGCGGGCCGGTCACGGCCCGCGAGGTCGGCGACCGTCCAGGCCACGCGCAGGACCCGGTCGAGCCCCCGCGCGGTGAGCAGTCCGCGCTCCATGTCCCGCTCGGCGGAGCGCAGCGCCCCGGGCGCCACGGCCCAGCGGGTGCGCAGCTCATGGCCGGGCACCTGGCTGTTGAGCCGCCACGGTGTGTCCGCGTACCGGGCGGCGGCTCGTTCGCGGGCCTCCCGCACCCGCGCGGCGACCACCGCGGTGGACTCCGCGGAGCCGGCGCCGCCGATCAGCTCGGAGCGGCTGACGGCCTCCACCTCCACCCGCAGGTCGACCCGGTCCAGGAGCGGCCCGGACAGCCGCCCCTGGTAGCGGCGGATCATGCTGGGCGTGCAGTCGCACATGCCGCCGGGTGAGCCGTACCGCCCACAGGGGCAGGGGTTCGCGGCGAGGACGAGCAGGAACCGCGCGGGGAGGCGGACGACTCCGGCGGCCCTGGCGATCACCACATGGCCGGACTCCAGGGGCTGCCTCAGCGCGTCGAGGGCCTGACCGTTGAATTCGGGTGCTTCGTCCAGGAAAAGCACACCCTTGTGGGAGAGGGAGACGGCCCCCGGCCGGGGCAGCCCGTTCCCGCCGCCGACAAGGGACTGCATGGTCGCCGAGTGGTGGGGTGCGCAGTAGGGCGGGTGGTCCACCATGTGCCGGTCCGGCGGCAGCATCCCGGCGACCGAGTGCACGGCGGTGACCTCCATCGCCTCCTGCCTGGTGAGGGGCGGCAGGAGCCCGGGCAGCCGCTCGGCCAGCATCGTCTTGCCCGCGCCGGGCGGCCCCTTGAGGTAGACGTGGTGGCCGCCCGCGGCCGCGACCTCCAGGGCGGTCCTGGCGGCGCCCTGTCCCGCGACCTCGGCCAGATCCGGGGCGCCGGTGCCGGTGTCGGCGAGTCCGCTGCCGAGCCCGGCGCCAGGCAGGGTGAGGCCGGCCAGCATCGGGTCGGGCCGCCCGTCGGCCGGCTCCTCTTCCTCCTCCGGGGCGAGCTCGTCGTTGAGCAGTGCGATCAGCTGCCGCAGGCTGCGGACCCCGAGCACGGAGACCCCCGGCACGAGCGAGGCCTCGGCGACCGTGCGCTCGGGCACCACGACGTGGCGGTACCCGGCGTCGGCGGCGGCGAGGACCGCGGGCAGCACCCCTCGGACCGGGCGGACCCGGCCGTCGAGACCGAGCTCGCCGATCATCATCAGGTCGGCGATGTCGCGCGGGGCGACGCGGTCGTTCGCGGCGAGGACGGCGCACGCGACCGCCAGGTCGAAGCCGCTGCCGCCCTTGGGGACCGAGGCCGGGCTGAGACCGACCGTCAGCTTCTTCTGCGGCCAGGTCTCACCACTGTTCACGATGGCGGCGCGGACCCGGTCACGGCTCTCACTGAGGCTCTTGTCCGGCAGCCCCACCAGCGTGAACGTGGCCACCCCGGCCTCCAGGTCCGCCTGGACCTCGACGACGACGCCCTCCACACCCAGCAGCGCCACAGAGCACGTACGGGCGAAGCCCATCACTCCACCCCCCGCACATGTTCGACGCGGGCGGCGCCTCGGGCCGGCAGCACCACACCCACCACGTCGATCCGCACCCCGCCCGGGGGCGGTCCGCCGTGATCGGCGAGCCAGCAATCGGCCAGCCGCCGCAGCCGCTCGGCCTTGCGCCGGGTGACGGCGGCCATCGGGTGCTCACCGCAGGCCTCGGTGCGCGACTTCACCTCGCACACCACGACCGCGTCCCCGTCCGCCGCCACGATGTCGATCTCGCCGTGGCGTTCGCGGTGCCGGCACCGCCAGTTCCGCTCCAGCACGATCATCCCGGCCTCGGTCAGTGACCGTGCCGCCAGTTCCTCGCCGTAGCGTCCGAAAGCCCCTCGGGCATTCATCCGTACCACCTCCGTCACTCACTGTGAGGGAGATGGCGCCCGAGAGATGATCTTGATGAGGGCCTGTGGACAACCCGCCGGCCCCGGCCGGCTCAGCCGTTGAAGCCGGAGTCGTCCGAGGGCAGGTCGAGGTCGGCCTTGTTCAGCTCCTCGATGTTCACGTCCTTGAAGGTCAGCACGCGCACCTGCTTCACGAAGCGCGCCGGCCGGTACATGTCCCACACCCACGCGTCGGCCATGGAGACCTCGAAGAACACCTCGCCCTGGACCGAGTGCACCTGCATCTCGTAGTCGTTGGTGAGGTAGAAACGACGCTCCGTCTCGATCACGTACTTGAACAGGCCGACGACGTCCCGGTACTCCCTGTAGAGCTTCAGCTCCATCTCGGTCTCGTACTTCTCGAGGTCCTCGGCGCTCATGGCATGTTCCCCTTCAGCCGTACGTCCCCCCATTGTGCGTCAGTCACGCTCCGTCCCCAGGTGAATCGGGGACAATGGCGGACCTTCGTCGAGCAGGTTGCGCAGCAGCTCGGCGAGCCTGGTCGGATACACCGTCTCATGCGAGGCGAGCAGTTCCTCGCAGGTCCACCATCGCAGGCCGTCGACGCTGCGCTGTTCGAGCTCCGTGAGCCCGCCCGTGTGCACCCGGACGTCGTCGGTGCGGGCCAGGTAGTACCACTCGTCCTGCTCCCAGCGCCGGCCGTCGAAGTCGAAGGCGCACGAGCGCTCCCACAGCACCGGCCCGAGCAGTGCCGTGGTGATGCCGGTCTCCTCCGCCAGCTCGCGGCGCGCGGCGACGTCCAGGCTCTCGCCCTCCTCCACGCCGCCGCCCGGGGTGAACCACCAGGTGACGGAGGGGTCGCCCGGCTCGTACCCGTGCAGCAACAGGATCCGGTCGGAGGGGTCGAGCAGGACGACCCGGGCCGCGCGCCGTCGCATCGCTATCGCGCCGCCCTCCGGCGCCGGGCCCGGTCCGCGACCGGGCCGTAGGCCGCACCCGCGAAGATCAGGACCACTCCGGCCGCGACCGCCACGCCCACCGTGCGCAGCGGACCGGGACTGGAGGGCCCGTCACCCGGCAGGGCGGTGAAGGCGCCCGTCCGGTCGACCATGCCGACGCGGCCTGGCGGCCAGGCGACGCCGTCGACCCGCGCGGACACCGTGCCGCGCGGCACGGAGCCGTTGTCGGCGTCGCCGAGGCGGAAGCGGGAGTCCTCGGACGTCGCCCGGTTGTCGCCCATCATGAACAGGTTGTCCCGGGGCACGGTGGCCGAGAAGGAGGCCGGCGAGGCCGGGCCCTCGGTGTCGAGGCGGTACGGCTCGTCGACCGGCTTTCCGTCGACCGTGAGCCGCCCCTGCTTGTCGCAGCAGGCCACCTTGTCACCGCCGACCGCCACGACCCGCTTCACCATGGGAACGTCCCCCCACAGCGGGTCGGTGAAGACCACGATGTCCCCGCGCCGCACCTGCGAGCCGTCGATCCGCTGGGCGAGGATCTTGTCGCCCGCGTCGACGGTCGGGGTCATCGACCCGGTGGGTACGGTGTACGGCCGGTAGACCAGCGCTCCCCAGACGAAGCCGCCGAGGAACAGCACGCAGCCAAGGGCGACGGCCAGACCGGAGACTATTCGTCCGGTCCGTCCGCCGCCCTGTTCGCCCGCTCGCCCCGTCGTCGTCCGCGCGCCCGTGCCCGTGCGTGTGCTCGTGCTCATGCGTCCGCACCTTACCCGGGGGTACGGACCCGGGGCAGCCCTCTCACCCGGCCTGGTTGATCAGACGGCGCCGCCGCCACAGCACCAGCGGGACCGCACCGGCCAGCCCGCCCGTGACCGGCAGGCCCGCGGCCGCCGCGTTGATGCCGGGCTGGTCGAAGGTGCTGGGGACGGGGAGGGTGGACCAGTTGCCGATCGGCCAGGCCACGACGACCGCGCGGCCGACGACCTCGTCCACGGAGACCGTGCCGTTGCCCGGCAGGTTCTGGTGGTACCGGGAGTCCAGGGAGTCCTGCCGGTGGTCACCCATCACCCAGATGCGTCCCTGCGGGACTTTGATCGGGCCGAAGGGACGGTCACCGCAGGGGGTGTTCCCCGGGTAGATGTACGGCTCGTCCAGTGCCTTGCCGTTCACCTTGACCGGGCCGGTGCCCTTGCACTCCACCGTGTCGCCGCCGACCGCGATGACCCGCTTGATCAGGTCCTTCTCCTCCGCGGACGGCATGAGGCCGACGAAGCTCAGGCCCTTTTGGATCGCGTTCGTCACCGGGTTGGTGTCCACCGGGACGGTCTCGCCGAGCCAGCCGCCCGGGTCGTGGAAGACCACGACCTCACCGCGTTCGGGCTCGGAGCCGAACCAGGGCGTGAGCTTGTCGACCAGGACCCGGTCGCCGATCCTGAGGGTGTTCTCCATCGACGCCGAGGGGATCGAGAACGCCTGCAGCAGAAAGGTCTTGATCAGCCAGGCCAGCGCGAGCGCGATGACGATCAGCAGCGGCAGTTCCTTCCAGAACGAACGCTGCTTCTTGTCCGCGCCGCCGTCACGGTCCTTCGTGTCGCTCGCCTCTTCGGAGGTTTCCGCGCCCGCGTCCGAGTTCTTCTTTCCGACCGGCGCCTCGCCGTTGCCCGCCGAGCCGCCCGACGTGGGGTCCCGATCCTCCGGCTCTCCGCGTCCGGACCTTGCGCCGACCACCAGGTCCCCCACATCCACTCCTTACTCCGCTTGCTGCGCGCTGCCGCCCGCGCCATATGCGCCGCAGGCTCACCACTCCCATAACGAGCGGAAGTTCCGCAGGAGTCGGGAGCGGAGTCATTCCTTGCCAATTGTTGGATGTTGCCACTCCCGGACCCGCCCTGGCGGCAGACGCGCCCGAACCCCCCGCGGCGGCGACGCCGGAATACGTCGCCGGTTCCTTCAGTCCCGCCCAGTGCCCCATCGGCCAGGCCACGGCGAAGGCCCTGCCCACCACCAGGCTCTCCGGCACGGTGCCGTTGCCGGCGTCCTTGAGGTGGAAGCGGGAGTCCGCGGAGTTGGAGCGGTGGTCGCCCATCACGAAGAGACGGTTGGGCGGGACCTTGACCGTGAACTTGATCTCCGAGGGCGGATTGCCCGGATGGATGTAGGGCTCGTTCAGGGGGGTCCCGTTGACGGTGACCCTCCCCTGGGCGTCGCAGCACTTCACCGTGTCGCCGCCGACCGCGACCACCCGCTTGATCAGGTCCTGCTCGTCCGCGGACGGCAGCAGCCCGATGAAGGTGAAGAACTCCTTGACCTGCTTGACGACCACCGGGTCCTCGCCGGACTGGGCCTGCTCGCCCTCCAGCCAGTTGCCGGGGTCCTTGAACACCACCACGTCACCGCGCTGCGGCCGGGAGCCGAACCACGGCGTGAGCTTGTCGACGACCACACGGTCGCCGATCCTGATCGTCTGCTCCATGGAGCCCGACGGGATGACGAAGGCCTGCAGCAGGAAGGTCTTGAGCACCAGCGCGATCAGCAGTGCGACGCCGATGAGCAGGGGTATCTCCTTGGCCGCGGAACGGCGCCGCCGGCGCTTGACCTTCCGCGCCAGCTTGCGCCGATCGGCACGGCCGCCGCCCCTGCGCGGACCGGCCGGCTCCTCACCCAGCAGGTACTCGGCACGGCTCGGCCGGCCAGGGCGCGCCCGGCCGCGGCTACCCATGGGCGCCGTCCAGGGACCGGCGGCGGCCCAGCGGCCATATGGTCGCCTCGGCCCGGCCGATCACCTTGTCCACCGGAACGGTGCCCCCGCCGGGGTCGCCGAGATGATCACGGGAATCCCGGCTGTCGGCACGGTGGTCGCCCATCACCCACAGCCTCCCCTTCGGAACCTCGATGTCGAACGCTACCCGGGACGGCGTGTCCCCGGGGTAAATATAGGTCTCGTCCAGCGGGCGCCCGTTGACGGTGATCCTGCCCGCCTCGTCGCAGCAGGTCACCCGGTCTCCGCCGACACCGACGACGCGCTTGACGAAGTCGGCCCCTCCGGAGTCCTGCACGAACGACCCCTTGCCGTCGAACACCACGATGTCGCCCCTGGCCGGCGTACTGCCGAAACGGTACGCCAGTTTGTTGACGAGTACCCGGTCCCCGGCCCGCAGGGTGTTCTCCATCGACCCGCTGGGGATCTCGAAGGGCTGCGCCACGAAGACGTTGACCAGCGCGACCACGGCGGCGGCCGCCACGACGAGCAGCGCATACCGCGGTGTACGTACGCCGAAGCGCGACCGCTCATCCCGCCGTTCGGCGGCATCGGCGCGGTCGCGCTCCGGAAGGTGTACCTCTGTGTCCATCGAGCGCAGAGCCTATAGGGCTCCGCATCATGCCCGGCAGGCTCAGCGCTCGCGCTTCTCCTTGATCTTCGCGGCCTTGCCGCGCAGCTCACGGAGGTAGTACAGCTTGGCGCGACGCACGTCACCGCGGGTCACGAGCTCGATCTTCTCGAAGATCGGGCTGTGCACCGGGAAGGTACGCTCGACGCCGACGCTGAAGGAGACCTTGCGCACCGTGAAGGTCTCACGGACGCCGGAACCCTGGCGGCGGATGACAACGCCCTTGAACTGCTGGATGCGGGAGCGGTTGCCCTCGATCACGCGGACGTGGACGTTGACGGTGTCACCCGGGCGGAAGGCCGGGACGTCGCTGCGCAGCGACGCGGCGTCGACGGAGTCGAGCAGGTGAGACATGTTCGTCTGCTTTCTTCGCCCATGCCACAGGTCATCGGCGGATTGTGGTGGTGATACGAATGCCGCGGCGTCGGACGGTCGTCATGTCCCCCTGTGGCAGGGGCGCACGCCGGACGCACAGCGGCAACGGCCTATTCTTCCACGGACTCCGGCACGCGCCCAAATCGCCCGTCCTCGCCGACGACCCAGCCGAGTGCGGCCAGCATCGACCGGTCCTTCTTGTCCAGGCTCGCCGGGTCGCAGCGTTCGATCAGGTCGGGGCGGTTCTCCGACGTACGGCGGAAGGCCTCGTCGCGGCGCCATCGGGCCACCTTGCCGTGGTGGCCGCTGAGCAGCACCTCCGGCACCCCGCGGTCGCGCCAGACCGGGGGCTTGGTGAAGACCGGGCCCTCCAGCAGGTCGGCCATGGCACCGGGGGCGAAGGAGTCGTCGCGGTGGGACTCGGCGTTGCCGAGCACGCCCGGCAGCAGACGGGCGACCGCCTCCACCATCACCAGGACCGGGGCCTCGCCGCCGGCCAGCACGTAGTCGCCGATGGAGACCTCGCGGACGTCGAGCCGCTCGCCGTACTCCTCGATGACCCGGCGGTCGATGCCCTCGTAGCGGGCCGGGGTGAAGACCAGCCAGGGCTTCCCGGACAGCTCGACCGCGAGCTCCTGGGTGAAGGGGCGGCCGCTCGGGGTGGGGACCACCAGCACGGGCGAGCCCTCGCCCGACTCCAGGACCGCGTCCAGGGCCTCACCCCACGGCTCGGGCTTCATGACCATGCCGGGCCCCCCGCCGTACGGGGTGTCGTCGACCGTGTTGTGCCGGTCGTGGGTCCACTGGCGCAGGTCGTGGACACGCACGTCCAGCTGCCCGCGCGCCCGGGCCTTGCCGACCAGGGAGACGTTCAGCGGCTCAAGATACTCGGGGAAGATCGTGACGACGTCGATGCGCATGGTCCTACTGCTCCTGCTGCTCCGTCTCGGCCTCGTCCAGCAGGCCGGGCGGGGGGGCGATGACCGCTCGCTGCCGCTCCAGGTCGATCTCGGGGACGATCTCGGCGACGAAGGGCACCATGACCTCGCTGCCGTCCGGCCGCTCGACGACCAGCAGGTCGTGGTACGGCAGGTGGGAGATCTCCTTGATCCGGCCGACCTCGGTGCCGTCGGCGGTGACCACGTCGAGGTCGACCAGCTGGTGGTCGTAGAACTCCTCGGGGTCCTCCGGCGTCTCGTCCGGGTCGACGTCGGCGATCAGCAGGACGTTGCGCAGCGCCTCGGCGCCGTTGCGGTCCTTGACCCCCGCGAAGCGCAGCATGAGCCGGCCGCTGTGCACCCGGCCGGCCTCCACGGTGAGCGGGCCGGCCGAGGCCGGGTCCGTGACGAGCACGGCGCCCGGGGCGAGCCGCAGTTCCGGCTCGTCTGTGCGCACCTCCACCGAGACCTCGCCCTTGATGCCATGGGCGCGGCCGATGCGTCCCACTACCAGCTGCACTTGTTCGCGCTCCTGTGCTCACGTGTCGGGTAAGGCCACGGGCCGGGGGCGGCCCAATTGCCACCCCCGGCCCGTGCCGGTGCTGCGTACCTCAGCGGACGTTGTCCACGTCGACGAGGTCGACGCGGACACCACGTCCACCGATCGCGCCCACGACAGTGCGCAGGGCGCGGGCGGTGCGGCCGTTGCGGCCGATCACCTTGCCGAGGTCGTCGGGGTGGACCCGGACCTCCAGGACCTTCCCTCGGCGCAGGGTACGCGCGGCGACCTGCACCTCGTCGGGATTGTCGACGATGCCCTTGACCAGGTGCTCGAGGGCCTCCTCGAGCACGATCAGGCCTCGGTCGACTCGGCCGCCTCGGCGGCCTCGTCCTTCTTGTCGGACTTCTTGGCCTTCTGGGTGATGGCCTCACCCTTGGGCTCGTCACCGGCGTCCTTTGCGGCGGCCTCGAAGAGGGCGCGCTTGTCGGCCTTGGGCTCGGCGACCAGGAGCGGGGCCGGAGCCGGCTCGCCCTTGAACTTCTGCCAGTCGCCGGTCTTCTTCAGGATGGCGAGCACGGGCTCGGTCGGCTGCGCGCCGACACCCAGCCAGTACGCGACGCGATCGGCGTTGACCTCGATGCGCGACGGGTTCTGGACGGGGTGGTACAGGCCGATCTCCTCGATGGCCCGGCCGTCACGGCGGGTACGGGAGTCGGCGACGACGATGCGGTAGTGAGGCGAACGGATCTTGCCCAGACGCTTCAGCTTGATCTTGACTGCCACGGGAGTGGGTTCTCCTGGTGTTGACGTGGTTGGGCAGGCCAGACCGCCACGTGGGGTTGTGGAGCCGGTTGCCCGACGGACGCGTCAGCCGAAGGAGAGAGGGGTCCTGCACGGCTGCCGAGTGCTCAGCTGACCATTCTGCCATACGGCGGGCATGCCACCGCACGCCGGTGACCCCACCGGCGCTGCCCCCGTGCGGTGCCGCCCCGTGCCGCGGCGGCGCTTCACGCGACCGCCGCGGCCTCCGGAATCCGGAACGGTGTGCCGCACGCCCCGCAGACGATCGGCGCCTGCGCGAGCACGGACGGCACGACCCGGACGTTGCGTCCGCAGTCGCAGACCGCCTTCACCCGTACGCCTCCGCCCGAGGACCCGTGCCGGGCGGCGGGCCCGCGGAAACTGCGGGCGGTGTCGGCGGCGGTCGCCGCGGTGTGCGCTCTGAGCGCGCGCTGCAGCCGGTCGATCGTCGCCCGGTAGCGCTTCTTGGTGTCCGGGCGCATCTGGACCAGGGAGAAGCCGCTGCTGGGGTGCGGCTCCTCGGAGTGGTCCAGGCCGAGCTCGTCGGCGATGGCCAGGAATCGACGGTTGTGGTAGCGCCCTGCCCGCGAGGTGTCCCGGACGCCACGCGCGGCGGCGACTCCGTGGACGGCCTCGTGCAGCAGGCGCTCGAAGGAGAGCTCCGTGCCGCACGCGGACGAGGACTCTCCGATCAGGGACTCGGGGGCGGCCAGGTCGGGCAGTTCGGGATGGTGCCGTTGAATGTCGGCCCATGCGACTGCCAGCTCGGCGGCGAGGACTGGTGGTGTCGTGCTCACGTCGTGACAACGAGCCGGGGGCGCCCTGTGTTCCGATACCGGGCCATCCCAAATATTTTGCACGTACTAGTCAGTTCCGGATGATGCGTACGGCTGAGGGCGGGTGCGGAGGACAGTGGAGAAGTCACGCACCCGCCTCAAGCATGGACGTACTGCCGATTACGTACGTCGCTTTTCAGTCAGTTGACGGTCAGTATGCCCGCGCGACGACCGCGACGGTACCCGGCGCGTCGTCCGCTTCCGGAACGCCCCCGTCCTCGGTGAGGAGGCAGCGCACCGACACGCCCTGTTCGGCCAGCTTGGCCTCGCCCTCCGGGCCGAGGTCCGCCCACGGGATGCGGCCCCAGCCGGTGGCCGCGGCCTCGGCGGCCTCGCCGATCGTCTTGACGTCCACGGTGCGGGACTCGCGCCGCTCACGGGACTGGCGCAGCAGCGTGGCCTGGTCCTCCTCCAGCGCCTTGGGCACCAGCGCGATCAGCTCGTCGATCGCCACCGGCTCCTTGCCCCCGGGGATGCGGCGGGCGAGCATCGCGGTGCCGTTCTCCAGGTCGCGCGGGCCGACCTCGACGCGGACGGGCACGCCCTTGAGCTCCCAGTCCACGGCGCGGCGGCCGAAGGGGGTGTCGGTGCGGACGTCGATCTGCACGCGCACGCCCGCGGCCTTGAGCCGGTCGCCGATCTCCCGGACCTTGGCCACGACCGCGTCGTCGCCCTTGATCGCCAGGATCACGGCCTGCACCGGCGCCAGGCGCGGCGGCACACGCAGTCCGTTGTCGTCGCCGTGGGACATGATCAGGCCGCCGACCATGCGGGTCGACACGCCCCAGGAGGTCTGCCAGACCAGCTCCTGCTGCCCCTCCTTCGACAGGTACGAGGTGTTGAAGGCCTTGGCGAAGTTGGTGCCCAGCTCGTGGCTGGTGCCCATCTGAAGCGCCTTGCCGTCGCCCATCATGCCCTCCAGGGTGAGGGTGTTGATGGCGCCGGCGAAGCGCTCGCGTGCGGTCTTGCGGCCCAGGACGACGTCGATGCCCAGGACGTCGATCATGAAGTCGCCGTACACGTCGCGGTGGATCATCGCGGCGTAGTCGCGGGCGTCCTCGTAGGTGGCGTGCGCGGTGTGGCCCTCCTGCCACAGGAACTCACTCGTACGGAGGAAGAGCCGCGAGCGCATCTCCCAACGGACCACGTTGGCCCACTGGTTGATGAGCAGGGGCAGGTCGCGGTAGCTCTGCACCCACTTGGAGAAGTACTCGTTGATGATCGTTTCGGAGGTGGGCCGGACGACGACCGGCTCCTCCAACTCCTTGCCGCCGCCGTGGGTGACCACGGCCAGCTCCGGCGCGAAGCCCTCGACGTGCTCGGCCTCCCGGGTCAGGTAGGACTGCGGGATGAAGAGCGGGAAGTACGCGTTCTGGGCGCCCGCCTCCTTGATCCGCGCGTCCATCTCCTGCTGCATCCGCTCCCACAGCGAGTACCCGTACGGCCGGATGACCATGGTGCCGCGCACCGGGCCGTTGTCGGCCAGCTCGGCCTTGTTGATCAGGTCCTGGTACCAGCGCGGGAAGTCGTCCGCCTGGGGCGTGAGTACGGGAGCCTTTGCCATGCCGCAGATGGTACGGGGACAGCGGCACCGGACGTGAATCGGCGGGGTCGTGAATCGGCCCGATCCTCACCTTCAAACCTATGGACTACGGCCCGGAAGGGGAGTTGGCTGGCTCCGGGGGCGTGCGTGGCGTGACGGACACGGTGCGCGGCGTAACCGGGGGGCGTACGAGGAAGGCTTTCGGCGAGACGGCGACGCGGCTGATTGGGGCGCTCGATGACACCTACGCTCGCACGGCACCCACGAACACACCGGACCGACGGCAGGGCGCGTGACTGGGCGGAGATCCAGGAGCGGATGCTCGTACCGCTCTACGAGGCGGTGCACGAGCGGCTGGAGGTCGGCCCCCGCACCCGGCTGCTCGGCATCGGCTGCGGATCGGGGCTCGCGCTGCTCATGGCCTCGGCCCGGGGCGCGGCGGTCACGGGGTGCGATCCGGACGACCGGCGTCTCGAACTGGCCCGGCAGCGGCTGCTGCCCGAGCCGCAGTGGGGCCCGCCGGTACGGTCAGGCGGGCGCACCCGGCTTGTGCCGGGCGGCCCTGAGGCGGTGCCCGTACCGGAAGGGGCACCGTTCACGATGGTCACCGCCCTGGACCCGGGGACGGCGCCGGCGGCGCTGGTCCCGGCGCTCAGGGCCGCCGCCGGCCTCGCCGAGCGGGGCAGCCCGGTCGTGCTGGCCGGCTGGGGACCGCCCGAGCGCTGCGCCACCGGACGGGTGCTTCGTGTCGCGGCCCGGCTGGCCGAGCCGCGCGGCGCCTCCCCCGCGGTCCGGCTCAGCGGCCGTGACGACCTGGAGGACCTGGCGCGGGGGGCGGGGCTGCGCCCGGACGGATCGGGACGGGTGTCCTGCCCGTTCGGCTACCCCGACATGGACAGCGCGGTGCGCGGCCTGGTGTCGACCGGGCTCTTCGACGCCGCCGTGGCGGCCACCGACGAGGACCAGGTGCGCAAGGAACTGCGCGAGGCGCTGCACGCGTACCGGCGCGCCGACGGCACGGTCCGGATGGAGAACGTGTTCCGGTACCTGGTGGCCCGGGTGTAGCCGGAACGTTCCGTCGACGACCGCGCGACCGCGCTGCGGCTACTCGGCGGCCTTCTCGAGCCGCGGGATGCCCGCCGCCTCGTAGGCCTCCCCCTCCTCCAGCGTCTCGGCCTCCAGCAGCCGTTCCGCGAGGGCGTCCAGTTGCTCACGGTGCCGGCTCAGCAGCCGGCAGGCCGTCCCGTAGCACTCGTCCACGATCCTGCGCATCTCGGCGTCGATCACGTCGAGGGTGGCGGGGGCGGCGGACAGTCCGTACGGCTGCTGGGAGTCGGCCGGGATCGCGGAGAGCGGGCCGACCTTCTCGCTCATGCCCCATCGGCCGACCATGCCCCGGACGACGCCCGTGACCTGCTCCAGGTCGTTCTCGGCGCCGGTGGTGATCACCCCGAAGACGACGTGTTCGGCGGCCATGCCGCCGAGCGCGCCGATGATCCGGCCGCGCAGGTACTCCTCGGTGTACGCGTAGCGGTCGGAGTCGGGGGTGGAGAGGGTGACCCCGAGGGCGCGGCCGCGCGGCACGATGGTGATCTTGCGTACGGGGTCGGCGCCCGGGTGCAGCATGCCGAGCAGGGCATGCCCGGACTCGTGGTAGGCGGTGCGCCGGCGCTCCTCGGCGGGTATGACGAGCGGGCGTGCCGCGCCCAGCTGCACCTTCTCCAGGGCGTCGGAGAGCTCGCTCTGCCCGACGGCGCCCTTGCCGCGCTTGACGGCCAGCAGCGCGGCCTCGTTGGCGAGGTTGGCGAGCTCCGCGCCCGTCATCCCGGGCGTCGCGCGGGCCACGGCGGTCAGGTCGATCCCGCCCGCCAGGGGGACTGGGCGCAGGTGGATACGGAGGATGGCCTCGCGGCCCGTGCGGTCGGGCGGGCTGACGTGGACGACACGGTCGAAGCGGCCGGGCCGGGTCAGGGCGGGGTCGAGGACGTCGGGCCGGTTGGTGGCGGCGATGACGACGACGCCCTCGGAGCCGGAGAAGCCGTCCATCTCGGTGAGGATCTGGTTGAGGGTCTGCTCCCGCTCGTCGTGGCCGCCGATGCCGCCCGCGGCGCCGCGGGCGCGGCCGATGGTGTCGATCTCGTCGATGAAGATGATCGCCGGGGCGACCTTGCGGGCCTCGGCGAACAGCTCGCGCACCCGGCCGGCGCCGACGCCCACGATCATCTCGATGAACTCGGAGGCGGAGGCGGAGAAGAACGGCACGTCGGCCTCGCCGGCCACGGCCCGGGCGAGCAGGGTCTTGCCGGTGCCCGGCGGTCCGGCGAGCAGCACGCCGCGCGGCATCCGCGCCCCGAGCGCCCGGTAGGCCTGGGGGCGCTTGAGGAAGTCGACGACCTCGCCCAGCTCGGCCTCCACCTCGTCGATGCCCGCCACGTCGGCGAAGGTGGTACGGCGGCCCGCCTCGGGGACGACCGGCCGCGGCGGGCCTCTGCGGCCGATGCCGCCCAGCCCGCCGAGCCCACCCGCGAGCTTGCTCATCCGGCGGGAGACGTAGAGCCACAGCACGACCAGCAGCAGCACGGGGGCGAGCGAGAGCAGCAGGTTGTAGAGCAGTCCGCGCTGCTGGACCACGGGTTCGGCGGTGACGGTGACCTCGTTCTTGGCCAGGGTCGCCCACAGGTCGTCGTCGGCGAAGACCGGCCGCTGGGTCTTGAACTGCGTGTACGTACCCTCGGCCGCGCCGGGGACCTCCTGCTTCTTCTTGAGCTGTCCCTCGATGGAGTCGCCCTTGGAGTAGATCTTCGAGATGTTGTCCGCGGCGAGCTGCCGGTCGAACTCGGTGTACGAGATCGTGGTCGGCCGGGGCCCGGTGAAGAACGAGAGCACCAGGTCGGTGATGAGGAAGACGACGAGCGCCGTCAGGATCATGCCGCCCCAGCCGCCCATGCGGCGCCGTCGCCGGGTGGGCGGCGAGGCCGGCGCGCCCTCCGTCCGCCATGGGTCGTCCGGATTCTGCCGGGGCGGTACGGGATTGCCCATATCCCGACAATAAGGACAGCTCCGCTCCGGCGCCCCTCAGGCCCCAGGCCACTCCTCGGCGGTGAGCGCGAAGCGCTCGTGGTCGCGCCAGGCGTCGTTCAGGTAGAGCATCCGGGGCGTGAAGCCCTCGTGACGGAAGCCGAGGCGCTTGGCCATGGCGACGGACCGTTCGTTCTCCGGCTGCACGTTGATCTCCAGCCGGTGCAGGCCCAGGCCCCGCGGTTCGGGGGCGAAGCAGCGGTCGACGACCAGCCGCATGCCCTCGCTCATCCGCCCGGTGCCGACGAAGGGCACGTAGCTGTCGTAGCCGAGGCTGGCGTTGCGGAAGCGTCCCATGACGATGTTGGCCACGTTGCACTTGCCGACGATCCCGCCGCTCTCCTCGTCGAGGATCAGGAACGTCCGCAGCACGGGCCCCTGGCGCCGCAGCAGTTCGGGCAGCCCGTCCGGTTCGACCGGGTTCCACCGGCCGATGTGCTCGGCGGAGCGCAGCACCGCCTCCCGGTAGGCGGGGGCGTCGGCCGGCTCCGGGGGGCGGATGTGTACGCGCATGGGTCCATGATGCATGCGCGGCGGCGGTGCGCCCTCCTCAGGAGGCACCGCCGCCGTACGCACATGGACCGGGGTCAGCCCATGAACTTCTTGAACTCGTCGGGCAGTTCGAAGTTCTGGCCGTCCTGGCCGGCCGGCATGCCGAAGGCGCCACCGGCCTGCTGCTCGCGACGTGCGGCCTCGGCCCTCTCCTGCTCGGCCCGCTTGAGCGGGTTGCCGCTCTGCCGCTTGCCCTTGGCCTTCTTCTGCTGCTTCTTCTGGCGGGCGCCACCGCCCATGCCCGGCATGCCGGGCATCCCGGGGATGCCGCCCTGGGCCATCCGCGACATCATCTTGCGCGCCTCGAAGAACCGCTCCACCAGGCTCTTCACGGCGCTGACGTCCACGCCGGAACCGCGGGCGATGCGGGCGCGGCGGGAGCCGTTGATGATCGTGGGGTCCTGGCGCTCGCCCGGGGTCATCGACTTGATGATCGCGGCGGTGCGGTCCACGTCGCGCTCGTCGAGGTTGTTGATCTGGTCCTTGATCTGGCCCATGCCCGGGAGCATGCCGAGCAGCTTGGAGATCGAGCCCATCTTGCGGACCTGCTCCATCTGCTGGAGGAAGTCGTCGAGGGTGAACTCCTTGGGACCCTTGGCCAGCTTCTCGGCCATCTTCTGGGCCTCGGCCTGGCTGAAGGTCTGCTCGGCCTTCTCGATCAGGCTGAGGACGTCGCCCATGCCCAGGATGCGCGAGGCCATCCGGTCGGGGTGGAAGGCGTCGAAGTCGTCCAGCTTCTCGCCGTTGGAGGCGAACATGATCTGGCGGCCGGTGACGTGCGCGATGGACAGCGCCGCACCACCGCGGGCGTCGCCGTCGAGCTTGGAGAGCACCACGCCGTCGAAGCCGACGCCGTCACGGAAGGCCTCGGCGGTGTTGACCGCGTCCTGGCCGATCATGGCGTCGACGACGAAGAGGATCTCGTCGGGCTGCACGGCGTCGCGGATGTCCGCGGCCTGCTGCATCATCTCGGCGTCGATGCCGAGGCGGCCGGCGGTGTCGACGATGACGACGTCGTACTGCTTGGTGCGGGCGTGCTCGATGGAGTCCTTGGCCACCTGGACCGGGTCGCCCACGCCGTTGCCGGGCTGCGGCGCGAAGACCGCGACGCCCGCCCGCTCCGCGACGACCTGGAGCTGGTTGACCGCGTTGGGACGCTGGAGATCGGCGGCGACCAGCAGCGGGGCGTGGCCCTGGCCCTTCAGCCAGCGGCCGAGCTTGCCGGCCAGGGTCGTCTTACCGGCACCCTGCAGACCGGCGAGCATGATCACGGTCGGCGGCTGCTTGGCGAAGCGCAGCCGGCGGGTCTCACCGCCGAGGATGCCGATCAGCTCGTCGTTGACGATCTTGATGACCTGCTGGGCGGGGTTGAGCGCCTGGGACACCTCGGCCCCGGCCGCCCGCTCCTTGACCTGCTTGATGAAGGCACGGACCACCGGCAGCGCGACGTCCGCCTCCAGCAGCGCGATGCGGATCTCGCGCGCCGTGGCGTCGATGTCCGCCTCGGACAGGCGGCCCTTGCCCCGGAGGTTCTTGAACGTCGCTGCGAGGCGGTCGGAAAGGGTGTCGAACACGTCGGTCGCGGATCCTCAGGTCGGGGGCGGGTGATAGGTCGTCCTCAAGGGTATCCGCCCGGCCCGCGAAAGGTCTCCACCGCGTCAGCGCAGGGCCCGCTCGACCTCGTCGGCGACCTCGGCCGCCGTGACGTCGGGAAGCGGATCCCCGGCGGTGTCGGTGACGTAGAAGGCGTCCACGGCGTTGGCTCCGAGCGTACTGATCCGGGCGGACCTGACGTTCACGCCGGTGGACTCCAGGGCCCGGCCGATGCGGTGCAGCAGCCCCGGGGCGTCGTGGGCGCGGACCTCGATGACGGTGGCGGCGCTGGAACTGCCGGCGGCCACGGTCACGCGGGGCGGTGGGGGCGTGACGCCGCGGCGGCGGGGATACGCGGACTCGCGCTCCGCCAGCCGCGCCTCGATGTCGAGGGAGCCGGCGAAGGCCCGGGCGAAGTCGTTGCGCAGCCGTGCCGCCTCGGGCAGCGAGCCGTATTCGGCGGCCACCCGCCAGCGCAGGAGGGTCACCGGGCCCTGCCCGATGGGGTCGACCGCGCGCAGGTCGGCGGCGCGGACGGTGAGCCGGTGCAGGGCGAGCACGCCCGCCGCCGCCGCGAGCAGCCCGGGGCGGTCGGGGACGGCGAGCAGCAGCTCCACGCCGACGGGCTCGGGTTCGTCCCCCGCGGTCCTCGGGGCGGCCCCGTCGGGGTCGGGCTCGGCGTGGGCGTGCAGCGCGATGACCGGGCCCTGGGTGCGCGCCGCCTCGACGGCCAGCCGCTCCTCCTCGGCGGTGGGCTCGGGGTCGGCGGGCTCGGGCACCGCCCCGCTCGCCAGGACGGCGGCGACCCGCTTGACCAGGTCGCCGACGAGCGAGGACCGCCAGGCGCTCCAGGCGGCCGGACCGGTGGCGAGGGCGTCCGCCTCGGTCAGCGCGTGGAGCAGGTCCAGTGTCTCGGAGTCGCGGACGGCCTCGGCGACGCTCTGCACGGTGGCGGGGTCGTCCAGGTCGCGCCGGGTCGCGGTCTCGATCAGCAGCAGATGGTGGCGCACCAGCAGGGCCAGTGTCTCCACATCGGCGCGGCCGAAGCCGAAGCGGGCCGCGACGTCGCGGGCGATGACCTCGCCGGCCTCTGAGTGGTCGCCGGGCCAGCCCTTGCCGATGTCGTGCAGCAGGGCGGCGATGAGCAGCAGGTCGGGGCGGCCGACCCGGCGGGTCAGGCGCGAGGCCCGCACCGCGCACTCGATGAGGTGCCGGTCGACGGTCCAGATGTGCACGGCGTTGCGCTGCGGGCGGCAGCGGACCCGCTCCCAGTCCGGGAGCAGCCGCGTGATCATGCCCTCCGCCTCCAGGGCCTCCCACACCTGCACGGTCGACTCCCCCGCGCCGAGCAGCGTGACGAGCTGTTCGCGGGCCTCGGCGGGCCAGGGCACCGGCAGCGGCCGGCCGGCCTGGGCCACGCTCAGCCGGCGGACCGCGTGCAGCGACAGTGGTACGCCGTGCTCGGCCGCGGCCGCCGCGGCGCGCAGCGGCAGCACGGGGTCGCGCTCGGGCCTGGCGGTGAGCGCGAGGACGGCCTCGCCCTCGTGCTCCACGACGCCGTCGGCCAGCGGGGTGCGCTGGGGCGCGTCCCCGCTCTGCCCGGGACGCGAGCGGCCGAGCAGCCCGCGTCGGCGGGGCCGCATCTGGCGGGAGCGCAGGACCCTGCCGACCTCGCGCCAGGTGACGTCGAAGGCGTAGCTGACGGTCCGGGCGGCCTCGTACACCTGGCGCAACAGCGCGTCGGCGTCCAGCAGGCCGAGCGCGGTGGCCACCTGGTCCTGCTCCTGCAGGGCCAGCCGGTCGGTGGCACGGCCGGTCACCAGATGGAGGGTGTCCCGGGCGTCGAGCAGGCGGGTCCTGGCGTCCTCCAGGCCCTCGCGTGGCGCGTCCGCGAGCCAGGAGGCGGCGACGGCGCGCAGGGCGGTGGCGTCGCGCAGCCCGCCGCGGGCCTCCTTGAGGTCGGGTTCCAGCAGGTACGAGAGCTCGCCGTGACGTTCTGCGCGCTCCAGGCACAGTTCGTGGAGCGCGGGGAGTCGCTTGGGGGCCTGGTTGCGCCAGTCGGCGAGGACGGCGGCGCGCAGGGAGGCGGTGAGGGCGGTGTCGCCCGCGATGTGGCGGGCGTCGAGGAGGCCGAGCTGGACCTTGAGGTCCTCCGCGGCGGTCTTGCGGACCTCGGCGGGGGTGCGGACGGAATGGTCGAGGGCGACGCCCAGGTCCCAGACCGGGTACCAGATCCCGTCGGCGAGGCCGGCGACGTCCGTGGGCCCGGCGGAGCCGTCGTGGAGCAGCAGTAGGTCGAGGTCGCTGCGCGGGGAGAGCTCGCCCCTGCCGTAGCCGCCGACCGCGACCAGCGACCAGCCCCGGGCCCCGGTCCGGCAGGCCGCGCCGCGGGCGAGGTCGGCGAGCCAGGCGTCGGTCAGGGCGGCCAGCGCCTTGCGCCGCGGCGCCCCTGAGGGGCCCTCACCGTTCAGGAGGGCCAGCCGGGCCGCCGCATAGCCTGCGGGGGCGTGTCCGTCGTGGGCTTTCGCGTCGACGTTCTCCGTCACACTGTCTCCAGTCGCGGGCCGTGCGGTGGAACCGCTCGGGTCGGGGGTGCGAAG
>NZ_CBDRCM010000038.1:0-76590 GCF_965342435.1 Actinacidiphila sp. bgisy160
GTTGCAACCTCCACCTGCCAGGTGCCCTTGAGCGGATCCAGTTCCTCTGGGGTGTCCGCGTCCTCGGGAGCACCCAGCAACACCGGCAGGGAACCGGCCTGCACCAGACCACCCGCGACCGGATCGGTCAGCGTCACCTCGCCCTGGCCACCCGCCGGCGCGGTGGTGTTGACCGGCTCGTATTCCACCGGTGGCACGGTCGCTTCGCCGGTCAGGTCGTCCAGGACCCCGGTGTCGGCGTCGGTGGCCTTCTCCTCGGGAGGAATGTCGATGAGGTCCACGCCCGACCGGTCCCCGCCCGGTGGCGGCGCCGCCATCGCCTGCGCCGGCAGCAGCCCCACCACCAAGGCGGCCATAATCGCCGCCCCCATGCCCAGCCGGACCCGGCGCGTACGCGAGCGAGCTTTGGAGGTACGGGGCAGCGCACCTCGGCCGGACCACGACAGCGAACCAAACACCGAACAGCCCCCCATGGCGGCCGGCAGGAAACCCGCGCCCAAAAAGCGCGCGCCCCACCCCGAAGACAACACAAGAATCCGCCGAATCCTCTGCCCTCATTTCATCCGCCGTCAAACACGAAACAGCCAATGTGATGCCCGTCACACAGGGAATTCGCGACCAAGACATGTCGACCCGGAGAAGATTCAGGATTGCGGCATTTCGACAGCGTAAACACTTTCCTTTACAAGGTGCTCACATGCGAAAATAAGCGGCAAGATTATTCCAAAACACCCAGCTGCACGTCCCGACCCGTACGGCGACGAGACACCATCCGCACACGATGGTTACGGTGAATTGCCGGGAATCACAGGTCCTGCACATCACGCAAACGGTTCCCACGCGTTCGGATCGCTTGACGGAATACGCGAGAACACTGGCATTTACTCGCCCGGTCGTGCATGATCTGCTGGCACCTCTGTGCCCCAACCTGAAATTCAGGCGGCGGGGCGCGGGCGGGCACGTATTGCGCCCGAAGAGGTGCGCAAAAGCAGTACCCGGCGAAGCCGGGTTTCGGGGAGGGAAGACGTTTCGTGGACAGACCATGGCTGCGCACGCCTCGTAGTCAGGGGCGGGTCGGTGCGGTGCTGGCAACCGCGGTGGCCGCCGCTCTCGGCCTGACCCAGTTGCCCGCCCTCCACCACGCCCCCTCCCCCGCGCGCGGAAAAGAGCAGGTGGCCGCGCCAAGGCTGCTGGACGAGGCTGCCGCCGTTTCCAAGGCCCGCGCTGCGGGCAAGCGGGTGGAGGTCACCGCGCTGCGCGACGCAAACAGCACCACCTGGGCCCGCCCGGACGGCAGCTTCGAACTGGAAACCCGTGCCCTGCCGTTCCGGGCCAAGGTCGACGGGACCTGGCGGCCGATCGACACCGATCTGCGCCGTGTCAAGGGTGGCGGCTGGGCCCCCAAGGCCGTGAACAGCCCCGTGGTCTTCTCCGGCGGCAGCCGCGCGGCGAGCCGCGCCGACCGGTCCCATCGCGGTCAGATCCGGCCAGCCACTGTCACCGCCCCTCAGGACGCGGCCTCATCCACGGATCTGGTGACCTTCACCACCGACGGGCACCAGCTCACCATGACCTGGCCCGGCCTACTGCCCGCCCCGGTCATCGACGGGCCACGGGCCCTGTACCAGGAGGTCCTGCCCGGGGTCGACCTGCTGCTGACGGCGCGCGACGCCGGGTTCTCCAACCTGCTGATCGTCAAAACCCCGCAGGCCGCCGACGATCCGGCCCTCGCCGAAGTCTCCTACGGCCTGACCTCGCCCGACCTGGCCTTCACCCTCGACCCGGTCACCCACGTCGTCCACGCCAAGGACACCACCGGCCGAGAGATAGCCGTCTCCCCCACCCCCTACATGTGGGACTCCGCCGGAAAGCCCGCCACCACCGAAGGCGACGACCCCCAGCCGCAACGGCCCACCGAGGACCCGCTTCCCTCGGCCGGCCCGGACGTCGACCCGCCAGAAGACCCGGCCGACACCTCCGACCCCAACGCCACCCACACCCCCGACGACAGCGACGACACCGCCGCCACCACCGACGACCCCAGCGCCAGCCCGGCCGCCTACCAGCAGCGCACCACCACCAGCGGAGCGCGGCCTGCGGCCTTCACCACCGGCGCCGGAGCGGAGTCAGTCCTTTCCCTGGCCGGACTGGCCGGCCCTCAGCCGGGCAGCCACGACGCCCTGGCACAGATCACCCTCACCGACCGCTCCCTGCACATCAAGCCCAACCCGAAGCTGCTGACAGGCGATTCCACCGTCTACCCGGTCTTCATCGACCCGTCCATGACCGGGCACACCAACAACTGGACTACCGCCTACCGGACCTATCCGACCTCGAGCTTCTGGAACGGCACCAACTTCAACGACGGCACCGACACCGCCCGCGTCGGCTACGAGTCCACCACCGGCGGCCTGTCCCGCTCCTTCTTCCAGCTCTCCCTGGACAGCAAGCTCAAGGGCGCAGCCGTCTCGTCGGCCTCCTTCTACGCCCTGGAGACCTACTCCTGGTCCTGCTCCGCCCGCAGCGTCCAACTGTGGCGTACCGGCGGCATCAGCTCCTCCACCACCTGGAACAACCAGCCCTCGTGGATCGAGCAGGTCGACGCTCAGAGCGTCGCGCATGGGTACAGCAGCAGCTGCCCGGACAACTGGGTGAAGTTCACCGCCACCTCACTGGCCCAGGACGCCGCGGACAACGGCTGGACCAAGATCACCCTCGGGTTGCAAGCCGCCACCGAAGACTCTGCCTACGCGTGGAAGAAGTTCGAGGCCAGCAGCAGCAACTCGCCCTACCTGAAGATCACCTACAACCACAAGCCCAACGAGCCCACCAAACTCACCATGACCCCGGGGCCCGACTGCGACGTCGAAGCCGCCTCATCAGTCGGCAAGTCCGACCTCACCTTCGCCGCCACCTCGAGCGACACCGACGGCGACCTGAAGTACCTCGACTTCGAGCTCTGGCCGAGCGGAGACAGCGCCAACAAGATCATCGACGGCAACCGGACCGTCGACGCCAACGGCCACGCCAGCGTCACCGTGGCCTCATCCAACTTCGTCAACGGCTCCAAATACTGGTGGCGGGTACGAGCCATAGATTCCACAGGCACCGCCTCCACCTACGCCCCCCACAACAACAACTGCGGCTTCGTCTTCGACGCCTCCAAACCAAACTCGCCAGACATCACCTCCACCGACTTCCCCGAAGAGAACAGCACCGGCACCAGTTGGAGCGCCAAGCCCTTCGGCACCGACGGATACGTCACCTTCAGCCCCAGCGGCTCAACTGACACGGTGACGTACAAGTACTCGATCAACAGCGGCGCCTACGACATGGTCAAGTCGGTCTCCCCCGGAGGCAGCGTCACCGTCGCCATCCGGCCAAAAGTCGCCGGCCCCAACGTCCTGTACGCCGTTGCCGTCGATGCCTCAGGCAACACCTCCGAACGGACCGCCTACGTCTTCTACGTCACCCCCAAGAACACCGCCGACTCCCCAGGCGATGTCACCGGTGACAAGAGCGCCGACCTCTACGTCATCGACGAAAAGGGGAACCTGCGGCTCTACCCCGCAGACCAAACCGGCGACATCCACCGCTCCCTGCCAGGCGCACACAACAACGGCAAGCCACTCGCCGACGGCTACTGGACCAACACTGCAGGCACCCCCGCACTCATAACGCACAACGGCGACTTTCTGCCGGGCGACGGCATTCAAGACCTCATCGCCCGTATGCCCGACGGAAACCTCTACGCATACCGGGGCGACGGCTACGGCAGCGTCGACATCAGCCAACGCACCCAGCTACTCCTCCCCAGCAACGCGCCCGACCCAGCCACACTCACCCAGATCCTCGCCACCGGCGACATCACCGGCGACAAACGCCCCGACCTGTTCGCCACCGCCGGCAGCACGCTGTGGGCCTTCACCGGCTACACCGGCGCGGCTTTCACCACCGCCACCCCACTCCTCACCAGCGGCTGGGACACCCGTGACCTGGTCAACGTCGGAGACGTCAACGGCGACGGATGGGCCGACCTGACCTACCGCACCTTCAACACCGACCGACTCCTCCTCCGCCTCGGCAGTTCCAGCGGAAATGGCGGCACCAGCCTCACCTCCCTCGCCACCGCAGCCGGATCCCTCACCGGAGTCGACACCGAGTACGGCACAGGTTGGACGCTGACCGGCCTTCCCCTTGTCCTAGGCACCCCCGACGTCAACGGCGACCGCATCCCGGACATCTGGGCCCTCCTCTCCGACGGCAGAGTACGCGTCTACATCCCCACCGCCACCTGGGCCAGCTCCTCCGCCACCAAGATCGTCATCGACGGCGGCTGGGCCGACAAAAAGGCCTTCGGCTGACCACAATCGCGCGGGGAATGCCGGAGAACCGCAGGTAGGGGCGGGAACCCGACCGAACGCCGTGTGGCCCCGACCAGGACAAACGCCCTGGTCGGGGCCACGATGGCAGACGAGTCAAGCTGTACGCCGGGGGCTGTCCCCGGTCGGCCTCGGCGCGCAAGGGAGGGTCAGTGGACGCCCCGGTCGTGGCCCGCCCAGTACGGCTCCCGCAACTTGAACTTCTGGATCTTCCCCGTCGCCGTCCGCGGGATCGCGTCCCGGAATTCGACCGAAGTGGGAGCCTTGTACCCTGCCATGCGCTGCTTGCAATACGCGATGATCTCCGCCTCGGATACTTCGGCGCCCTCGGCCAGCACCACCAATGCCTTGATCGTCTCTCCCCACTTCGCATCCGGCACCCCGATGACCGCCGCCTCCGCCACCGCCGGATGACTGAAGATCGTGTCCTCCACCTCGATCGACGAGACGTTCTCACCCCCGGTGATGATCACGTCCTTCTTCCGGTCGGAGATCGTCAGATGCCCGTCCGCCTCGTCGATCGACCCGCCGTCCCCAGTGTGGAACCAGCCGCCCTCCAGCACCGCCTCCGTCGCCTCCGGCTTCTCCCAGTAGCCGTCCAGGACCACATTCGACCGCGCCAGCACCTCACCTGAATCCGCGATGTGAAGTTTCACCCCCAGCGCCGGCAACCCCGCCCGGGACAGTTTCCGCGCCCGCTCCCGCGCCGGCAGTCCGTCGTCCTCCGGCCGCGTCCGGTTGAACGTCAGAACCGGCGAGGTCTCCGTCAACCCGTAGATCTGGGTGAACTCCCAACCCAGCTCCTCCTCCACCCGCTGGATCATCCGGCTGGGCGGCGGCGCCCCCGCACACACGATCCGCACCCGATCCCGCCCAGGGACCTCCCTCTCCCAGCCCGCCGCCGCGTCCAGCACCGCGTTCCACACCGCCGGAGCACCGCACATCAGCGTCACCCCGTGCTCATCCACCCGCCGCAGGATCTCCGCCCCGTCCACCTTCCGCAGCACCACCTGCTTCACGCCGAGACCGGCCATCACGAACGGCATGCCCCAGCCGTTGCAGTGGAACATCGGCAGCGTGTGCAGGTACACGTCCCGCTCCCACGCCCGGGTGTGCAGACCGAAGGTCAACCCGTTCACCCAGACATTGCGGTGCGTGAGCTGCACCCCCTTCGGCCGGGCAGTCGTCCCCGAGGTGTAATTGATCGTCGCGGTGGCATCCTCGTCCGGATGGGACCACGGACGCGGCTCGACACCGAACCGCATCAGGTCGACCTCGGTCTGCTCCCCCAGCACGAACCGGTGCTCCACCTTGATGTCCGCCACCGTGTCCTGGACCTCGGGGTCGACCAGTAGCACCGAGGCGCCGCTCTGCCGCACCACGTACTCGATCTCCTCCGCCTTCAGACGGAAGTTCACCGGCACACAGATCCGCCCGCTCATCGGCACCGCGAACAACAGCTCCAGCAGACGGGCCGAGTTGTGACTGACCACCGCCACCCGCGCGCCCTCCCCCACCCCCAGCGCGTCCAGCCCCGCCTGCCACGCTCGGACGCGCTCACCCAACCGCCCGTACGTCGAGGACGGCACCGGCGCCGCCGGCTGGTTCGGCTCGTCGATCACACCAGGACTGGCCGCGAAACCCAGCTCGGCCCGGTCCAGGAAGTCGGCGATCGTCATCGGAACCCGCATCGGTTTCCCCTGCTCCCGTCTGTGGCGCCCGTGGCCGTCACGCCGCGATCCGCGATCGAAAAGCAATGCCCCCTGATCTTGACGTCTTCAAGACGTCGTCGGCTCGCCCGATGTAGGTGATGTAGCCCTCGGCGTCGCGGGAGCCGATGTCACCGGTGCGGTACCGGCCGCCGGCCATCGCCTCGGCGGTGCGCTCCGGGTCGCCCTCGTAACCGGTCATCAGGCCCACCGGACGGGTGGACAGGTCGAGGCAGATCTCTCCCTCGCCGCCGGGCTTGCCGGTGACCGGGTCGACGAGTTCGACCGCGTACCCGGGGCTGGGGCGGCCCATGGAGCCCGGCTTGAGCGGCTGTCCGGGCGAGTTGGAGACCTGGACGGCCGTCTCGGTCTGGCCGAAGCCGTCCCGGATGGTCAGGCCCCAGGCGCGCCGCACGTGCTCGATGACCTCCGGGTTGAGCGGCTCCCCGGCGGCGACGACCTCGCGCGGCGGGGTGCGCAGCACGCCGAGGTCGGCCTGGATCAGCATCCGCCAGACGGTGGGCGGCGCGCAGAAGCTCGTGACGCCGGCCCGGTCCATCTCGGCCATCAGGCGGCCCGCGTCGAAGCGGGTGTAGTTGTGGATGAAGACCGTCGCCTCGGCGTTCCACGGCGCGAAGAGGTTGGACCAGGCGTGCTTGGCCCAGCCGGGCGATGAGATGTTGAGGTGGACGTCGCCGGGACCAAGGCCGATCCAGTACATCGTCGCCAGGTGGCCCACGGGGTAGGACAGATGGGTGTGCTCGACGAGCTTGGGCTTGGCGGTGGTGCCGGAGGTGAAGTACAGCATCAGCGGGTCGTCACCGCGGGTGTCCCCGTCGGGCGTGAAGTCCGTGGGGGCGTCGTAGGCGTCCTCGTAGACGTGCCAGCCCGCGGGCGCGCCACCGACGGCGATCCTGGTGTACTCCCCCGGCACCTGCTCGAACTTCGCCGTGTCCGCCGCCCGGACGATCACATGGCGGGCCCGGCCGCGCTCCACGCGGTCGGTGAGGTCGGCGGGGCCGAGCAGCGGGGTGGCCGGGATGACCACGGCGCGCAGCTTCATGGCGGCCAGGGCGGTCTCCCAGAGCTCGGTCTGGTTGCCGAGCATCACCACGATCCGGTCGCCGGCGCCCACCCCGAGGCCGCGGAGCCGGTTCGCGACCCGGGCGGAGCGCTCGGACATCGCGGCGAAGGAGACGACGGACCCGGTGCCGTCCTCCTCGACGATGTGGAGGGCGGGGCGGTCGTTGTCACGGGCGATGACGTCGAACCAGTCCAGCGCCCAGTTGAAGTGCTCGGGCCGAGGCCAGCGGAAGCCCTCGTACGCCGCCTTGTAGTCCTCGCGGTGGCGCAGCAGGAAGTCCCGGGCCGCCCGGAACTCTTCCGTCCGGCTGGTTGCCGTCATGTGTCCTCCTCGTTGCCGGCCCGCTTCAGTAGCATCCTGTTGTCAGTGACGAGGCTCTCACTACCCCCGAACGGGGGTGAAGGAGCGGCGAGGGCGTGACGGGATCGGGCGAGGCGGCGGAGCTGCGGGCGGCCCTGCTGAGGATGCGGCGCACCACCGGTCTGCCGGTGGCCTTCGGGGGGCTGCTCCCGGAACCGCGCCGACTGCGCATCACCGAGTTGTCCGGCACGGCCACGGTCTCCCTGCAGGGACTCGCCGTCACCACGGGCAACGGCCTGGGCGGCAAGACGATCGCGCTGTCCCGGCCGCTGGCCGTCACCGACTACAGCACGTCGCGGGTGATCAGCCACGAGTACGACGCGGCGGTGGCCGCCGAGGGCCTGCGCTCGGTCCTGGCGGTGCCGGTGGTCGTGCGGCGCCGGGTGCGCGGGGTGCTCTATGGCGCGCTGCGCCATCCGCTGGCGCTGGGCGACCGTCCGGTGAGCGCCGCTGTGGAGGCGGCGCGCGAGCTGGAGCAGCGGCTGGTGGTCCGGGACGAGGCCGACCGCCTGCTGTCCACGTGCCGGCAGCCGACCGCCGGGGACCCGGCGGCCTGGGAGGAGGTCCGCGAGGCCCACGGGGAACTGCGGGCGCTGGCCGGGCGGGTCGCCGATCCGCTGCTGCGGCAGGAACTGCTCGCCGCGTGCGGCCGGCTGGCGGCGGCGAGCGGCGCCGGGCACGGCTCCCCCACCGGGCGGCCGGTCGCGTTGTCCTCCCGTGAGCTGGACGTCCTGGCGTGCGTGGCCACGGGGGCCACCAACGCCGTCGCCGGCGACCGGCTGGGGCTGCGCCCGGAGACGGTCAAGAGCTATCTGCGCTCGGCCATGCGCAAGCTCGGTGCCCGCACCCGCCTCGAGGCGGTCGTCGCCGCTCGCCGTGCCGGTCTGCTTCCCTGAGGTACCGCGTTCGCGCGCAAAGCACCGCGAGCGGGGCAGGACCGGAAGTCCTGACAAGCCGCCATGTTCGGTTCGCCCGGGGCGATTTTGGGGTTTGACCGCCGACGGGATCGGACCGATCATTCGGGGTGTGTCCACCGGCACGCGCGGGACGGGGGCGGGCCTGACGAATGGTCCGGTGTTCAGCAGGCCGCTGCCCCCGCGCATTTCCCGACTTTGCCGCCCATCGCACGACATCAATTCGGCGGCGGCGGTGCAATTCCTTACACCGGACGGAAGTCGAAGGGCCACGCCAACGGCGGCGGGTTTCACGGCTCTTTGCATAGCATTGTCCCGGACACGACATGAGGGGAGCGGCGACCGTGGAGCAGGGCTTCGACGTGCCGGCCAGACCCCGACCCGACCAGGTGATTGGGCGAGGTGAGGTGCTCGCGCGCGCCCGCGGGCAGCTGGCCCAGGGGGGCAGCCTGCTGCTGTACGGACCGGCCGGAATCGGGAAGTCCACCGTATTGCGGACACTCACCGAGGAATACGGCGGCGAGCCGACGGTGCTGCGCTGTTCCGCGACCGAATCCGAATCCCACCTCCCGTTCCTCGCCCTGGTCGATCTGCTCGGCCTGGTCGCCGGCCAGGTGTCCGGCAGCCTGCCCGCGCCGCAGCGGGCCGCGCTGGAGTCCGCGCTCACCGGCCGCGGGGAGTCCTCGCTGCAACGGGACGGGCTCGCGCTGCGCCTGGCCGTGCTGTCGGTGCTGCGGGCGCTGGCCGCCGACGGCCCGGTGCTGATCGTCGTCGACGACCTGCAGTGGGTGGACCCGGCCAGCGCCGAACTGCTGGCCTTCGCGGCCCGCCGCATCGCCGGTCTGCCGGTGCGGGTACTGGGCGCCGTACGCACCGACTCCGATCCCCAGGACCAGCACGACCGCTATCTGCGCGCCTTCCCGCAGGACGTGCTCACGCTGCGGGTCACGCCGCTGTCCCGGCCGGACGTCTCCGAACTCCTCCACGACCGCGGGCACACGGGCCTGCCGCGCGCGGTCGTCCGGGACATCCACCGCACCAGCGGCGGCAATCCGCTCTTCGCCCTGGAGCTCGGCCGCGCCCTCGCGGAGAGCCGCACCCCGCCGCGCCCCGGGGAGCCGCTGCCGGTGCCGACCTCGCTGCGCACCCTGGTGCTCAACCGGCTGGAGATGCTCTCCGCGGAGACCCGCCGCACGCTGCTCATCGCCAGCGCGGGGGCCCGTCCGACCCTCGCGACGCTGCGCGGCGCCGGCCGCGCCAACGCCGAGAGCGAGACGGGCGTGGCCGCCTCGCTCGGCCTGGTGGAGATGGACCATCACGACGGCACCGGGCTGGTGCGTTTCGCGCATCCGCTGATATCCGCGGCGCTGTACGCGGAGGCGACCCCGGAGGACCGGCGCAGCGCCCACGCCGCGCTGGCCGAGGCGGCATGCGACCCGATCGAGCGCGCCCGGCACCTGGCGCTGGCCACGAGCGGCAAGGACGAGCGGGTCGCGGCGAGCCTGGCCGAGGCAGCGGACGAGGCCCGGGCCCGCGGCGCCCCCTCGGTGGCCGCCCAACTCGGCCTGCTCGCCGCCCGGCACACCCCGCAGGGCACGGAACCCACCGCGGACGAGCGGCGGCTGCGGGCCGCCGAGGACGCGCTGACCGCCGCGGAGCCCGAGCTCGCCCGGGCCACGGCCCGCGAGGTGCTGGCACAGGCCACGATCCCGGCGGACCGGGTGCGGGCCTGGAGCGTGGTGATCGACTCGGTCGGGCAGGCCCTGTCCGAGGTCGACGACGTCTTCCCGCAGGCCCTGGCGGACGCGGGCGACGACCCGCGGCTGCAGGGTCTGGTGCGCTACCAACTCGCCTGGCGGTTCCTGGTGGACGGCCGGATGCACGAGGCGCGCGCCGAAGCCGCCCGCTCGGCGGAGCTCGCCGCGCGGGCAGGCGACCGGCGCACCGAGTTGCTGGCGCTGTCCTTCAAGGCGCTCAACGAGACGACGATGGGGCACCCCGACGCCGCCGCCACCCTCGCCCTGGCCTCCGCCGAGCCGCAGGACCCGGACGTGGCCACGAACCACAACGGCCCGGTCTACATCCGCTCCCGCTACCTTCTGATGAGCGATCAGCTCGACGAGGCGCGAGCGGTGTTGACCTGGCTGGCCGGCGAGGCACGGCAGCGTGGCGCGGTGGAGAGCGAGGTCTACTCCGTGCGCAGCCTCGCCGAGATCGAGCTGCGCTCCGGCCGCTGCGGGACGGCGCTCGACCTGGCCCGCGAAAGCCTGCGGCTGGCCGAGGACATCGGCATCGGCGAGGGCTTCGCGCTGCAGATCGCGGCCCTGGCCGAGGCGGCGGGCGGCACGGTGGAACGCGCCCTGTCACTGGCCGGGGACGCGGTGCGGCGGGCCGAGGCGGACAGCGACATGCCTTACATGACACGGGCGTTGTACGCGCTCGGGCACGCGCGGCTGGTCGGCGCCGATCCGCAGGGCGCGGTGGACGCGCTGCGCCGGGTACGCGCGCTGGAGCGCGAGATGGGCGTGACGGAGCCCGCGCGCGGCCGCTGGCAGGGCGACCTCGCCGAGGGCCTGGTGCTGACCGGCGCGCTCGGTGAGGCGCGGGAGGTCATCGACCAGACGCGCAGGCACGCACTGCGGCTCGGCCGGCAGAGCATCTTGGCCGTCCTGGAGCGCGCCGAGGGCATGCTGCTCGCCGCCCGCGGCGACACCGACGGGGCGGTGGCGGTGCTGACCGGGGCCCGGCAGCGGCTGGCGGCGCTCGGCTACGGGCTGGAGGAGGCACGCGCCGTCTTCGCGCTGGCCCGGGTCGAGGCGGACCGGCGCAACCGCGCGGCGGCCCGCGTGGCACTGGACGAGGCCGCCCGGCTGTTCCGGCGGTCCAAGGCCCTGCCGTGGCTGGAGCAGGTGGGCCCGGCCCCGGCGGCCCCCGTGGCGGCAGCGCCGCCGGAGCTGGACGGGCTGGCCTCCATGGAACGCCAGGTGGCCGCGCTCGTCCTGGAGGGCGCCACCAACCGGGAGATCGCGGCGACCCTGTTCATCAGCGTGAAGACGGTCGAGGCGACCCTGACCCGGGTCTACCGCAAGCTCGGCATCCGCTCCCGGGTGGACATCGTGCGACTGGCCGCCGGCCGCCGGGCCGGCTGACCCGGGCCCCGGCCGGGGCATCCGCTCCCGGCCGGACATCGCGCGACCGGCCGCCCGCCGCCGGTCCCCGCAGCCCCCGGCGGCGGAGCCGCGCCGCCCCGACCCGGATACCCGCTGCCGGACACATGGTGTGACCGAGGGGTTTCCCTACGCAACCGGGGTTAGGGGCTTCCCTCATTGGGACGACAGGGCCGAGACCCTAGCCTGGGTCCCGCACCGAGCAAGCAGTTGACCCGTCCCCTGAGTGCACGTGCGCCTACCCGCCCCTCGTTCACGGTCGTCGGCGATGAAGTCGGCTTTCAGGCCGTGCCGTACGCGTGGGATGCAGCGCCGCCCCACCGGCGACCCGCGCGTTCCCCCCACCGGCATCCCGAGGAGTGCCATCTCGCGGCTCACCCGTGCGAGGAAGGCCGCCGCCGCGGTCGCGGCAACAGCGGCGACCGCGGCCGCCACCCCCGCCCGACCCGAGCCGGCGCGGCGCCCGCACGTCCGCACCGGATGAACTCCTGACCATGAGTCAGGCCGCGCCAGGGGTCGCTGCGGGCTGCCACGAGCCGCCCGCAGCGACCCCTTTCCACGTCAGCGGCCGCGCTCCGCGGCGTCGACGGCGGCGTAGATGCGGTCGAAGACGGGCGCGAGCGTCTCCAGCTCGCCCGGGTCCAGCGGGTCCAGGACCATCCGGCGCACAGCCTCGACGTGCGCGGGCGCCGAGGCCGCGAGCTTCTCGTACCCCTCGGGGGTCAGGATCGCCAGGGTGTAGCGGCCGTCCTCGGGGTCCGGCTCACGGCGGACGAAGCCCTGGTGCTCCAGGCGCCGCACCACGTGCGACAGCCGCGACAGGGACGAGTTCGCGCGGTCCGCGAGCACGCTCATCCTCACGGTGTGCCGCTCCTGCTCGGAGAGCATCGCGAGGACGTGGTACTCCATCCAGTTCAGGTCGGCGTCTCGCTCCAGCTCGCGCTCCAGTGCCGGCAGGAGCCGGGCCATGACCCGGGCCATGGACATCCACGCGGTCAGCTCGCCGCCCCGCAGCCAGCGCGGCTCGGCCGCGGCGGGGGTGGCCGGTGCCGCTGTGTTCTTCGTCATGGTCCCCAGGCTATCGGACCGCTTGAAGCTTCAAGCTGATCTGTTACAGTGCAACTTGAAGCTTCAAGTTGAAGCTTCAATTCATATCTCGCACCACACAGATCGGAATCACGCCTCATGACCAGGATCGGCATCATCCTCGGCAGCACCCGCCCCGGCCGGAACGGCGAGAAGGTCGCCCACTGGGTCCTCGAGCAGGCCAGCAAGCACGGTGGCGACGCCACCTTCGAGCTGGTGGACCTCGCCGACTACCCGCTCCCCCACCTCGACGAGCCGATCCCGCCGGCCATGGGCCAGTACCAGAACGCCCACACCAAGGAGTGGGCCGCCAAGATCGCCGGCTTCGACGGCTTCATCTTCGTCACCCCGGAGTACAACCACTCCACCTCCGGCGTGCTGAAGAACGCCATCGACTACCTGCACGCCGAGTGGAACCACAAGGCGCTCGGCGTCGTGTCCTACGGCTCCGTGGGCGGCGCCCGCGCCGCCGAGCACCTGCGGCTGATCGCCGGCGAGCTGAAGATGGCCGACGTGCGCTCCCAGGTCGCGCTCTCCCTCTTCACCGACTTCGTCAACTTCAGCGAGTTCGCCCCCGGCGAGCACCAGGCCGCGAGCCTGTCGACCCTGATCGACGAGGTCATCGAGTGGAGCCGCGCCCTCGCGCCGCTTCGCGGCTGACCTGGGCACCGTCCCGGCGGCCGGGCGGAACGATCACCCGCCCGGCCCCGGCGCCGCCCGCGCCGGTCAGGCGAAGGCCACGTCGTGGTGGTCCGCCTCGGGGTCCGAGGCGGCGAGCAGCCACCTGCCCTCGGGGGCACCTCACGGCGGTAGCTGGGGAGGCGAGCGGTGGGCGCGGCGCCGAACGACGTGGGGCAGCGCCGCGGGCGCCGAGGTGGGGGTCCCCCGGCCGAAGGCTGGGGCGGGAGGGCGGGGATGCCCGCCGCAGGCGCGAACGACCCGCGCGCAGCAACCCCGCGCCTCACGCCCGAGACGAAGCCGCGCGGTGGATGGGGGTGTGGGCGCCCCGCAGGGGGCGCCCCGTGCCTCCGTGGCGGTGGGCGACGAACTCCGCGGCGATGGACAGCGCCGTCTCCTCGGGCGTGCGGGCGCCGAGGTCGAGGCCGATCGGGCTGTGCAGCCTGGCCAGTTCGGGTTCGCCGAGGCCCTTCTCGCGCAGCCGGGTCAGGCGCTGCTCGTGCGTGCGCCGGGAACCCATGGCCCCGACGTACGCGACGGGCATGCGCAGCGCCCGCTCCAGCAGCGGCACGTCGAACTTGGCGTCGTGCGTGAGCACGCAGACGACGGTGCGGCCGTCGACCGCGGTGCGCTCGAGGTAACGGTGCGGCCAGTCCACGACGACCTCGTCGGCCTCCGGGAAGCGCCGGGCGGTCGCGAAGACCGGGCGCGCGTCGCAGACCGTCACCCGGTAGCCGAGGAACGCGCCGACCCGCACCAGGGCCGCGGCGAAGTCGATCGCGCCGAACACGAGCAGGCGCGGCGGCGGGACGCTGGCCTCGACCAGCAGGGTGAGCGGCTCGCCGCAGCGCCCGCCGTCCGCCCCGATGCCGACGGTGGCGGTGCGGCCGGCTGCCAGCAGGGCGTGGGCCTCGGCCGCGGCGGTGCGGTCCAGGTCCCGGTCGCCGAGGGTGCCGTCGTACGCTCCACCCGGCCGCACCAGCAGCGTCCGGCCGGGCAGGCCGGAGGGGCCCGCCACGACCCTGGCCACGGCAGCCGCCTCCCCGCGGGAGGCGGCCGCCAGCGCCGCGGCGAGTTGCGGCTGCGGCTGCGCCCCGGGCGCGATCCGCTGTACGAAGATGTCGATGACGCCGCCGCAGGTCAGCCCCACGGCGAACGCGTCGTCGTCAAAGTAGCCGAAGCGCCGCAGCACGGGCTCGCCGGTTTCCAGCACCTCCCGGCAGAGCTCGTGGACGGCGCCTTCCACGCACCCGCCGGACACGCTGCCCACCGCGGTGCCCTCGGCGTCGACGGCGAGCGCGGCGCCCGGCTGCCGGGGCGCGCTGCCGCCGACCGCGACGACGGTCGCGACGGCGAACGGCCTGCCCTCGACGGCCCAGCGGTGCAGTTCGTCGGCGATGTCCAGCATGGTGGCGGATCCTCAACAGATGTCGAGCAGGCCCTCGGGAGGGTGCAGGGCGAAGTGGACGACGAAGACGGCCGTGAGCACCCAGAGAAGCCGGCCGGCACGAGCGTGAAGACGATCACGCCGGCTCGCGGGCGACGGTGGAGCCGCGCTCGGACATGTGGAAGTACCGGTCGAGCCGGGTGCGTCCGGCCGGCCGGCGCGATGGCGCGCCGGGGTCCTCCGGGGCGGTCGCGTGCATGGCTGACGGGGTCGACTGGGTCATGCGGTGCCACTCCCAAGGTTCACAGGGACACCCGGACGGCGTGCGCCGCACGGGATTCGGGATGGTCCGCAGCACGACCCGGGGGACTGCCCGGCAGTGGTGCGGTGGGCCGCCCGGCGCCGGACGGCGACGGGCTGAGCCGTCTCACGTTCCGGTCAGGTGCTCCGGCCGTACCGGTACGCGGCTGAGGGCGAGACCGGTCGCAGCGCGGATGGCGGCGACGACGGCGGGGGTGGAGGACAGGGTGGGGGCCTCGCCGACGCCGCGCAGCCCGTAGGGGGCGTGGTCGTCGGCGAGTTCGAGCACGTCGACCGGGATGGGCGGCGTGTCGAGGATGGTGGGGATCAGATAGTCGGTGAAGGACGGGTTCCGCACCGTGGCCCGGTCGGAGACGAGGATCTCCTCCATGACGGCCAGCCCCAGGCCCTGGGTCGTGCCGCCCTGGATCTGGCCGATGACCGACAGCGGGTTGAGCGCCTTGCCGACGTCCTGGGCGCAGGCGAGTTCGACGACCTTGACCAGGCCGAGTTCGGTGTCCACCTCAACGACGGCCCGGTGCGCGGCGAAGGCGTACTGGACGTGCCCGCGGCCCTGTCCGGTGCGCAGGTCGAAGGGCTCGGTGGGGCGGTGGCGCCACTCCCGCTCGATGTCGATCGCCTCGTCGCCCAGCACCTCGGCGAGCTCCGCCAGCACCTCACCGCCGTCGGTGACGACCTTGCCGCCCTCCAGGAGGAGTTCGGCGGTCGCCCAGGCGGGGTGGTGCGTGCCGAACCTGGCGCGGCCCATCTCCAGGACGCGTTCGCGCACCGCCTGGCAGGTGTGCCGCACCGCGCCGCCGGTGACGTACGTCTGCCGGGAGGCGGAGGTGGAGCCGGCCGAACCTACCCGCGTGTCGGCGGGGTTGATGGTGACCTGGGTGACACCGAGCTCGGTGCGGGCGATCTGGGCGTGCACGGTGACGCCGCCCTGACCCACCTCGGCCATCGCGGTGTGCACGGTGGCCACCGGCTCGCCGGCGATCACCTCCAGCCGGACGCGGGCGGTGGAGTAGTCGTCGAAGCCCTCGGAGAAGCCCACGTTCTTGATGCCGACGGCGTAACCGACGCCGCGGACGACGCCCTCGCCGTGCGTGGTGTTGGACAGCCCGCCGGGCAGCGCGCGGACGTCCACGCCGCCGCCGGCGCTCTCCCACTCCCGCTCCGGCGGCATCGGCATCGCCTTGACGCGGCGCAGCAGTTCGGCGACGGGAGCCGGTGAGTCGACGACCTGTCCGGTGGGCATGACGCTGCCCTGGGACATGGCGTTGAGCCGCCGGAACTCCACCGGGTCCATGTCGAGGGCGGCGGCGAGCTTGTCCATCTGCGCCTCGTAGGCGAAGCAGGCCTGGACCGCGCCGAAGCCGCGCATGGCGCCGCAGGGCGGGTTGTTGGTGTAGAGCGCGAGGGCCTCGATGTCGACGTCGTCGATGACGTACGGGCCGGCGCCGAGGGAGGAGGCGTTGCCCACGACGGCCGGGGAGGAGGAGGCGTAGGCACCGCCGTCCAGCACGATGCGGCACCGCATGTGGGTGATCTTCCCGTCGCGGGTGGCACCGTGCTCGTAGTGGAGTCTCGCGGGGTGCCGGTGGACGTGCCCGAAGAAGGACTCGAAGCGGTTGTAGACCATCTTGACGGGTCTGCCGGTGCGCAGTGCCAGCAGGCAGGCGTGGATCTGCATCGACAGGTCCTCGCGCCCGCCGAAGGCGCCGCCGACACCGGAGAGCGTCATGCGCACCTTCTCCTCCGGCAGGCCGAGGACGGGGGCGATCTGGCGCAGGTCCGCGTGCAGCCACTGGGTGGCGATGTAGAGGTCGACACCGCCGTCCTCGGCGGGGACCGCGAGGCCCGACTCGGGGCCGAGGAAGGCCTGGTCCTGCATGCCGACCTCGTAGTCGCCGGTGACGACCACGTCGGCGCGCCGGGCGGCGGCGTCGGCGTCGCCTCGGACGACCGGCTGGCGGTGCACGATGTTGGGGTGCGGGACGTGGCCGCTGTGGTGGTCGGTGCGGTCCTCGTGGATCAGCGGCGCGTCCGGGGCGGTGGCGGTCGCCTCGTCGACGACGACGGGCAGTTGCCGGTACTCGACCTTGATCTTGGCAGCGGCGCGGCGGGCGGTCTCGGGGTGGTCGGCGGCGACCAGCGCGACCGGTTCGCCGTGGTGCCGGACCCGGCCGTGGGCGAGGACGGGGGTGTCCTGGATCTCTAGGCCGTAGTGCCGCACGCCGGTGGGCAGGTCGTCGTAGGTGAGCACGGCGTGCACACCGGGCTGCGCCAGCGCCTGCGAGGCGTCGAGGGAGACGATCTCGGCGTGCGCGTACGCGCTGCGCAGGGTGTGGCCCCAGAGCATGTCCTCGTGCCACAGATCGGAGGCGTAGGCGAACTCCCCGGTGGTCTTGAGGACGCCGTCGGGGCGCAGCGTGGACTCGCCGATGCCGCCCCGGGTCTCGCTGCCCTGGGTGGTGGGGGTGGGGGTACGGGTCACGCCCATCGCGGTCAGGCCTCCGTCCCCGTGCGGGCGGCCGCGAGGCGGACCGCGTCGAGGATCTTCTCGTAGCCGGTGCAGCGGCACAGGTTGCCCGAGAGTGCCTCGCGGATGTCGGCGTCGGTGGGCTGGGCGTTGCGCTCCAGCAGCTCGTCGGCGGCGACCAGCAGCCCGGGGGTGCAGAAGCCGCACTGGACGGCCCCGGCGTCGACGAAGGCCTGCTGGACCGGCGACAGCCCGGTGGCCGGGCCCGCGGGTCGCGCCTGCCACCGCTGCGCGGCGCCCGGGTCGGTGCCGGGGCCCGCCTCGCCCGTGTCGCGCTCCTTGGCGAAGTCCGCCAGGCCCTCGACGGTCACGACCTCGCGGCCTTGCACCTGGCCGGCCGCGACCAGGCAGGCGCACACCGGCACGCCGTCCAGCCGGACCGTGCAGGAGCCGCACTCGCCCTGCTCACATGCGTTCTTGGAGCCGGGCAGGCCCATGCGCTCGCGCAGGACGTACAGCAGGCTCTCGCCCTCCCACACGTCGTCGGCCTCCTGGCGCCGTCCGTTGACGGTGAAGGTCACGCGCATCGGGGGCTCCTCTCGGCGCCGCGGTACTCGTCCCAGGTCCAGCCGAGGGTGCGGCGGGCCATGACCATCAGGGCGTGGCGGCGGTAGGCGGCGCTGCCGCGTACGTCGTCGATGGGGCTGGCGCAGCCGGCGGCCAGTTCCGCGAACTGGGCTGCCACGGAGGGCGGGATGATCCGGCCGCTGTCCCACAGCCCCTCCTCCTCCAGCGCCGCGGTGAGGAACTCCTCGGCGGTGGTGGCGCGGACCGGGGTGGGCGCGGCCGAGCCGATGCCCGTGCGCACCGTGCGGGTGGCCGGGTGCAGGGCCAGGCCGAAGGCGCAGACCGCGATGACCATGGCGTTGCGGGTGCCGACCTTGGAGAACTGCTGGGGGCCGTCGGCCCTGGCGATGTGCACGGCGCGGATCAGCTCGTCCGGGGCGAGGGCGTTGCGCTTCACCCCGGTGTAGAACTCCTCGACTGGGATCAGCCGGGTGCCGCGTGCGGACTCCGCCTCCACCTCGGCGCCGGCGGCGAGCAGCGGCGGGTGCGAGTCCCCGGCCGGGGAGGCGGCGCCGAGGTTGCCGCCGACGCTGCCCCGGTTGCGGATCTGCGGCGAGCCCACGGTGCGGGCGGCGAGCGCGAGGCCGGGCAGTTCCCTGGCCAGGGCCTCGATGACGCGGGTGTAGGGGACCGCGGCGCCCAGCCGTACGGTCTCCTCCCCCACCTCCCACTCGTACAGGTCGCCGACGCGGTTCAGGTCCAGCAGGACATCGGGCCGGCGGTGGTCGAAGTTGATCTCGACCATCACGTCGGTGCCGCCCGCGATGGGTACGGCCGTGGGGTGCTCCGCCTTGGCGGCGAGGGCCTCCTCCCAGGTCGCGGGACGCAGGAAGTCCATGAGCGCTCTCTTCTTCGTCGGGGGACGGGATGGCCTTTCATGTCCTGTTCACGCTGTGTGACCCAGTACACGTCCGGGCGCGGTGCCCGGTGCAGTCACCGAACACATGAAGCACTTCGCTGGTCGGTACGCTGGTCTTGTAGATTCCTCCGAAAGACGCGGACCTGAAACCTGTCGGCATCGACACGGCAACACCGATGCAACCGAGCGGGCGCCACCCTGGTACCGCGTCGGACAGGGAAGCGTTCGAGACGAGGCGACGACGATGCGGCTGCGCGCACTGCTGGACACCGATGCCCTCGGCCTGCGGCTGCTCGGCGGCGAGGAGGAGCTGGACCGCACCGTCCGTGGCGTGATGACCACCGACCTGAAGGACCCCAGCCGCTACCTCTCCGGCGGTGAGCTGGTGCTGACCGGACTGGCGTGGCGCCGCGGACCGGACGACTCCGAGCGCTTCGTGCGGATCCTCGCCACGGCCGGGGTCGCCGGTCTCGCCGCCGGGGAGGCCGAGCTGGGCTCCGTCCCGGACGACCTGGTGCTGGCGTGCGCCCGGCACCGGCTGCCGCTGTTCGCGGTCGACGAGGACGTCGCCTTCGCCTCCATCACCGAGCACGTGGTGCGCCAGGTGTCCACCGAGCGCGCCGGGGACCTGGCCGCCGTGGTGGAACGGCACCGCCGGCTGATGACCTCCGGGCCCGAGGGCGGTGGTCCCGACGCCGTGCTGGACCTGCTCGGCAGCGACCTCGACCTGCGTGCCTGGGTGCTGTCCACGACCGGCCGCCGGATCGCCGGCTCCGACCACCCGCTGACCGCCGGCGTACGGGCCGAGCTCGCCGGGGAGCACCTGGCCGCCGCCCGCACCGGCCGCCGCCGGCCGCACCACGCCTACGCCGCCGGCCGCCACTACTCGCTCTTCCCCATCCGCAGCGGCGACCCGGTCGGCGACATCCGCGGCACCATGCTGTCCGACTGGTTCCTCGCCGTCGACGCCGACGCGGGCGACTGGCCGGCCGAACGCCTGGACCTGCTGGACGGCGTCACCCAGCTCATCGCCGTCGAGCGCGACCGGCGGGACGCCGCGCGCACCGTGCGCCGCCGGCTCGCCGCCGAGGTGCTGGACCTCGTGCAGACCGGCGCGCCACCGGGCGAGATCGCCGCGCGGCTGCGCGTGGCCGCGCCCGTGCTGGTGCCGGGGCTCGGCGCCGCGCCGCACTGGCAGGTCGTCGTCGCCCGCGTCGACTGGGCGGGCGGCGGGCCCACCGCGGGGCCGATCGCCCAGGCCCTGCTGGAGGAGGCCCTGGTGGACCCGCGCGCGGTGGGCCCCGACCCGGCCGACCGCATCGCCGTCGCCCACGCGGGCGAGGAGGCGATGGCCCTCGTCCCCCTGGCGTCGCTCGAGTCCGACGGCGCCGCCCCCGAGCTGTCCGCCCAGGGCCTGCTCTCCGCGCTCCGCGGCCCCCTCACCCGGGGCCTGGACGGCGACGGACGGCTCACCATCGGCGTCAGCGCCACCGTCCACACCGCCGACGGGCTGCGCGGCGCCCTGGAGGAGGCCCGCCACGCCCGCCGCGTGGCCGCCGCCCGCCCGGGCCGGGTCTGCGTCGCCGGCCACGAGGAGCTCGCCTCCCACGTCCTGCTGCTGCCCTTCGTCCCCGACGACGTCCGCCGCGCCTTCACCGCCAGGCTCCTCGACCCGCTGCGCGCCTACGACCGACGGCACCGCGCGGAGCTCATCCCCACGCTCGAGGCCTTCCTCGACTGCGACGGCTCCTGGACGCGCTGCGCGAACCGGCTGCATCTGCACGTCAACACTCTGCGCTACCGGATCGGCAGGATCGAGCAACTCACGGGCCGCGACCTGTCGCGCCTGGAGGACAAGGTGGACTTCTTCCTGGCCCTGCGGATGAGCTGACGCCGCCGCCGGCCGGCGGGCCCCGCACCCGCAGTGGTGTCGCAGCGGAGAATGCCGGCGCCCTGCCGAGCGATCTCAACGAGGCCGCCGGCGGGCGCTCGACGGGCCGGCTCAGGCTGAACCAGCCTGCGCGGGCGCCGCAGGCTGCGACCGTCAAGACGGCTGTCCGCGATCCGGAACCGGCCCGGCCCTACCGCCTGAGGCCGCTTCGGGTTTCGAGCGGAGGATCTCGCGGGCCTGCTCCGCGGCGCGGTGGATGCTCTCGCTGATGAAGTCGCTGAAGCGGGCGATGTTCTCCAGGCGGGCGGCGGCCGGGGTGCCGCGGCCGAGGATGCCGACGCCCTGCCGTGCGATCTCGGCGACCTGGGCGGTGCCGCGGGCGCCGGCGATCGTCGACTGGTACCAGACATCGTCGTCGACGAAGTAGCGCTCGCGGCGGCGTTCGTCGCGTTCCCGGCGGACGAGGCCCTGGCTTTCGAGGAACGCGACAGCCTTGGAGACGGACGCCGGGCTGACCTGGAGGCGCTGGACGAGTTGGGACGCGGTGAGGCTGCCCGCGTCGGCAGTGAAGAGGCTCGTCAGCACCCGGGCCGTCATCTTGGGCAGACCTTGTTGCATGAGGAGGGTGGTGAACGTCTCCTCGTACTCGGTCACGGCCCCGGCGTCCCGTCCGTGGCCCTGTGCGGGCGCTCCCGGCCCCGGGGAGGGGGCGGGCCTGCGCCGGTGGGCGCGGCGTTCGGTGGCGCGGTGGGCCAGGTCTGCGCGGTACGCGGTGGGACCGCCGTTGCGCATCACCTCCCGCGTGATCGTCGAGGTCGGACGGTCCAGGCGCCGGGCGATCTCGGCGTAGGGGAGGCTGTCGGCCAGCCCCAGCGCGATCTGCTGGCGCTCCAGCAGGGTGAGCCTGCCTCCCGGCATCGCGGTCTCCTCGGGTTGTTCCTCGTGGCGGTCACCGATCCCCCACCATAGCGTTCACTCCCATCCATTGCAACGATCCGACACAGTCGTCGTTGCGTTGAGCTCACTCCATTGCAACACTTTTGGACATTTGACCTGCATAAACTCCAATTCTATGCAACGAGCGCGTTGCCTTGAGGACGGAAAGCAACGTAGCGTTTTCAATGTCAGAAACAACGACCGAGCACGGGAGAGCACGATGCAGAAGTTCGACACCCCCGCCCTGATCTCCGCCGTCGTGGACATCCCCGCCGGACGCATCCAGTTCATCGCCGCGGACCGAGCCGACACCACCGTCGAGGTCCTGCCGGCCGACCCCGCCAAGAGCCGCGACATCAAGACCGCCGAGCAGACCACCGTCACCTACGCCGACGGCGTCCTGCGGATCACCGCCCCGACCCCCGACAACCGGCTCTTCGGCCCGTCCGGATCCCTGGAGGTCACCGTCCAACTGCCCGCCGGCTCACGCGTCGAGGCCAAGGCCGCCAGCGCCGAGTTCCGCTCCGTCGGACGCCTCGGCGACATCGCCTTCAACGGCGCGTACCGCCAGATCAAGATCGACGAGGCCGCGAGCGTCCGCCTCACCGCGATCGACGGCGATGTCGAGGTCGGCCGGCTGAACGGGCCCGCGGAGATCGACACCGCACGGGGCGACATCCGGATCGGCGAGGCCCTGCGCGGCACCGTCGTACTGCGCACCCAGACCGGCGACATCGCGATCGCGGCCGCCACCGGCGTCTCAGCCGCCCTCGACGCCGGCACCGGCTACGGCCGCGTCAGCAACACCCTCAAGAACGACGGCACCGCCGACCTCGACATCCGCGCCACCACCTCCCGCGGCGACATCACCGCCCGCAGCCTCTGAGCCGAGCGGAACCAGCATCATCCGGCCGGGTCCACCCCGACAGAGATCCTGTCGGTCCTCGCAAAGGACCCGGCTGTTCGCCCGCAAGCGGCCTTGCGGGCGACCGAGGCACGGACAAGCCGCACAACACACCCGACACGACCAGGGGGATCACATGACGAAGTGCAGCACGTCCTCGACCAGTGCTCAGTGGAGCGGCATGGTGCCGGTGGACGACACGGCCCTGGCGGTCACCGACACCGGAGGCCCCGGGATCCCGGTGGTCTACCTCAACGGCCAGTTCGCCACCCAGGGGTACTGGCGGCGGGTCATCGCCGAACTGGGCACGAACTGGCGTCACATCACCTACGACGAGCGGGCCCGCGGCAGGAAATCGAAGCGTTCGGCGGACTACTCCTTCGAAGCAGCCGTCCGGGACGTCGACGCCGTCCTGGCGGCCCGGGAGGTGGACCGGGCGCTGGTGGTGGGCTGGTCCTACGGGGCGTTCGTCGCGGCTCACTGGGCCGGCCGCAACCCGGGCCGTGCCATCGGCGCGGTCCTGGTCGACGGTGCGCAACCGTACAACTGGCTGGATGCGGCCATGGAGCAGCGGATCCGGAAGACCTTCCGCCGGATGAGCTGGTTCCTGCCGCTGCTGCGCCCGACGGGCCTGACCCCGCGGATGAATGCCGAACAGATGGCGAACAGCAACATCGAGCTCGGCAGGCTCGCCCGCGTGGACGAGCTGGGACCCGTGTTGGACAACATCACCGTCCCGGCGCGGTATGTGGTCGCCTCGGGGACGTCCCTCGGAAGCAAGGGTGACGAGCAGGAGCGGATCCGCGCCGGCCTCGACGGGGTGGTCGCCCGCAACGCGAACATCGAGATCAGCGCGAAGGTCGCCAGCAATCACGACGCGATCCTCAAGAGGGACTTCCCGGCCGTCGCCGAGGCCGTACGCGAGGTCGCCGCCCTCGACCGCGGAGGGCGCTGACGACACGGCCGGCCGGCGGACGACGACTACACGTCCTCGCCGCCATCGTCATCACCGGTCGCGTCAAGGGCCGCAACCAGCCGTTGCCCGAGGGCTGGTTGTACTCTTCCGCGCACCGGTGCGCCCCGATGGCGGTGCAGATCCGGGCCAACGCCGGCGGTCCATCGCCCTTCCTCCAAGGGAGGTTGGGCGCGGGCCACGGCGGTGCGGCCGGGACGGGGCACACCGCCCGGGCCGTTGACCGCGCGCGCCCCGGCAGCGTCGGGGCCATCGGCGTCCGCCCCCGGGGCCCGGGCGCATCACCTCCTCGCGCGCCGGCGGTCGAGCTCGCCCCGGGGACAGCTGGTGGGCGCGGGCGCCGATCGGCGCGTCCGCGACGCGGTCGCGAGCGGCAGGGGCGTCGCCTCACGGCGCGCCCGCAGCGCGCACTGACTCCCGCTCGAGCCGACGAGGCGGTCCGGGTCCGCCACGCCGACGCGGGGCGGCGAGCGCGGGGCGGCGGGGAGTCGGCGTCCGGGCGGCCGGGAAATCGATCACGCGCCGTCCGCCCTCTTGGCGTGGCACCCGGTGTCGTGCTGGACTTCCGCCCAACCGGCTCGATGACGCGCTTCGGGGAGGGCAAGTGGCGGACACCGCCATGTCGGACGCAGAGGTGGGACCGAGGGCGCCGGGTGGCGGTACGCCGCCCGACGTGTCGCGGCTGCGGGGCCGCGGGTGCTGGACGGAGGCCGCGCTGCTGCTCACGCCCCATGCGGAGCGGTTGCCGGCGGCGGCGACCGAGCGCGCGGCGCTGCTGATCGAGCGCTGCATGTTCACCCTGGACGGCTGGGCGGAGGCGGAGGACGCCCTGCGCGCCGCGGAGGCCCTGGCCCGTACGGACGACGAGCGCGGTGAGGCCGCCTGCGAACGCGGCAACCTGGCGTACCTGGCGACGCTCTTCGGGATCCGCGACCGGGCCGACGAGGCGCGGGCCGCCCTGATGCGCAGTGCCGCGCTGCTGGCACCCGGTGCGGCGGGACGGCCGCTGCTGGACTTCCGGCGCGGGCTGGTCGCCGAGAACCTGGGCGGCGACCCGGACTCGGCCAAAGCCGCGTACCGCCGGGCCCACGCGGGGGCGGTGGCCCACGACGACGTGCTGCTGACCTCGTACACCTGGCGGCACCTGGCCGGGCTGGCGGCCCGCGACGGTGACCTCGCCGAGGCGCGCCACGGCTTCGCCGAGTCGCTGCGGATCCGTGTGGCGCTCGGCTACGCCGTCGGGGTCGCGCCGGCCCTGACCGCGCTGGCCGGGGTGGAGCCGGATGCCGAGGCGGGGCGGCTGCGCGCCGAGGCGGGGCGGCTGTTCCGAGTGCTGGGCGGGGTGCCCGTGTGGCTGGCCGAGGAGCTGGAGGCGGAGGCCGGCTGAGCGTCACGCCCCGGAGCAGTGCTCGCGCAGCAGTGACTCCACGGTGGCCAGGTCGCCGGAGACCAGCGCCTCCAGCAGCGCCGCGTGCTGCGTGGCATCGGCGATCAGGCGGGCGCTGATGCCGCGCACGGAGGCGGCCCCGGGACGGGCGTGACCGTGGTCCTCGGTGACCGGCCACTGCGACCTGCGGTGCAACTCGTCGGCGACGGCGACGAGCTGCCGGTTGCCGGAGAGCTCCAGCAGGGCGCGGTGGAAGGCGCGGTCTGCCTCGGCGTAGGCGGCGCGGTCGCCCAGGGCCGCGGCGGCCACCGCGGCCTCGGCGAGCGGTCGCAGCTGCTCCCAGCGGGACGGGGGCAGGGTACGGGCCAGCCGCAGCACGACGGGGACCTCCAGGAGCGCGCGCACCTCGGCGAGCTCGGCGAGGTCCCGGCTGGTGCGCTCGGCGACCCGGAAGCCCTTGTTCGGCATGGCCTCCACCGCGCCCTCGCGGGCCAGCAGCTGCATCGCCTCGCGCACCGGGGTGGCGGAGACGCCGAAGCGTTCGGCGAGCACGGGAGCGGAGTACACGGCCCCCGGGCGCAGCTCGCCGGTGAGCAGGGCGCCGCGCAGGGCGCCCAGGACCTGGTCCCGCACGGTGTGCCGCTCGGGCAGCCGGCGCGGGCGGGGGAGCCCTTCGGCACGGTCCGGAGCGGGCTCGCCGCCGGCCTCGGCGTACGGGTGGGCACCCCGGACCCGTTCGTCGTGGCCGGGGGGCAGCCCGGGGGCCGCCGCGGGCGCCGCGGGGCGCCGCTGGGCGCGGGGGGCGTACTCCACAGGGGCTCCTTCGGGCAGTCGTGTGCGCTGGCGCACTCCCGCGGGGAATGTGCGCCGCGTTCTATTGCAACACGCTCCGCGACGGGCTTCGAGCCCCTGTGAGCCGGCTCTCCCCGGCAAGATCGTCCGAGGTGTGCCGCATCTCCTGTGGATCTCCACCCGCGGCATCCGATCAGCCGTCAGGCCACAGGCCGCAACTCGATCAACTGAACCAGTCCCGCTCCCCAGTTCGAGCATTTTGATGCTCTCGTCCCTCGCCGCCCCTCCGTTGGCGTTCTCTTGCCCTGAAACCGCCTCGCACGCCCGGGGCGTTCGCCAGGATGGCGCGCGGACGCCGTCTCGCGGCCCGAGCGCGACGGTACTGCGACGCAAGGAATCGCACGATGAGACTTACGGACATAACGCCGGACTGGGCGCTCGCGTGCGCCGTCGGTCTGGCGGTCCTCGCCGCCGCGGCGGTGTTCCTGCGCAACCGCAAGGCCCGCAAGGAAGGGGCGGGCCAGGCCGATTCCTGGGAGCGAGCGGAGGAGCGGCGCCGCAAGAAGGAAGCCGTGTACGGCACGGCCTCCTACGTCCTGCTCTTCGGGTGCGCCTCCGTCGCCGCGGCCCTGTCCTTCCACGGCCTGGTCGGTTTCGGCCGGCAGAACCTCGGCCTCTCCGGTGGCTGGGAGTACCTGGTGCCCTTCGGGCTCGACGGCGCGGCCATGTTCTGCTCGGTGCTCGCCGTGCGCGAGGCGAGCCACGGTGACGCGGCGCTGGGCTCGCGGCTGCTGGTGTGGCTGTTCGCGGGCGCGGCGGCCTGGTTCAACTGGGTGCACGCGCCCCGCGGCGGCGGTCACGCCGGCGCCCCGGAGTTCTTCGCGGGCATGTCGCTCTCCGCGGCCGTGCTCTTCGACCGCGCCCTGAAGCAGACGCGCCGGGCCGCCCTGCGAGAGCAGGGGCTGATCCCGCGGCCGCTGCCGCAGATCCGCATGGTCCGCTGGCTGCGCGCGCCCCGCGAGACGTACGGCGCCTGGTCGCTGATGCTGCTCGAGGGCGTCCGCACCCTGGACGAGGCCGTCGAGGAGGTCCGCGAGGAGCGCACCCGCAACGAGCAGGAGGCCATGCGCCGCCGCGAGCACGCGCGCCTGGAACGGGCCCGCATCAAGGCGATCAACCGGCAGCACCGGATCTGGAACCGCGGCGGCAGCAAGTACGAACTGCCCTCCTCGGCCGCGGCGGGCGCCCAGGCCGGCGCGGAGCCTGCCATAGAACCGGAGAAGGCCGAACTGCCCCCGCGTGCACGGCCCGCCCTGGCGCCCGTGCGTGAGGAGACGACACGTACGACGATCGACCTCACCGCCGAGGACGACACCATGGCGCTCCCCAGGCTGGACTCGCTGGAGCGCAAGCTGGCCGATCTGGAACGCCAGTACGGCTGATCCCGCAATGCATGACGCCTTATCAGTTCGTCGCCGTGACCCGGGCTTCCGGCCGGGGCGGCGGCGCCATCCGGGGGCGGGCGGGCGTGGGCTGCCGGTCAGCGGACCGCGGCGTCGAGTTCGAACCAGACGATCTTGCCGGTGCCGTCACCGTCGGGGCGGACTCCCCAGGCGTCGGCGAGCGAGTGGACGAGCAGCAGTCCGCGGCCGGAGGTACGGCGGTCGGAGGGGGCACGCAGTCGCGGGGGACGGGTCGTGAAGTCGCGGACCTCGACGCGCAGCCGGTCGGCGGCCCCGGGCAGCAGCGTCACGGTGAGGACGGCGCCGCGGCCGGTGTGGCGGAGTGCGTTGGTGACGAGTTCGGTGGTGAGGAGTTCGGCGGTGTCGGCGAGGTCGGGCACGCCCCAGCTCCGTAACGCCTCGCGCAGCAGCCTGCGGACGTCGGCGACGGCCGGCAGATCGGCGTGATGGAGGGGCCGGTGCAGCCGGCGCGCCTCGACGGGCCCCCCGGCCTCCGTGCCACCCGGCTGGACAGGCTGACGTTCCATCGGCTTCGCTCCGGCCGCTGACGCCCTTTCGGGTTCGAATCTACGCGCAATGCATGCCCCGCCGTGGCCACGTCCAGTCATGGAGCGGGGACGGAGCGCTCCTGTATCCATTGCATGCATTGCATGCAATGGATACGATGACGGGGTGCAACAGACGGACGCCGCGCGCACGCGGCTGCGAGAACTGATCCTGGACGGGGTGTACGCGCCCGGCCAGCGCCTGACCGAGCTCGAGGCCGCGGCGGCGCTGGCGATGAGCCGTACGCCGGTGCGGGAGGCGTTCCAGGCGCTGGTCGCCGACGGGCTGGTGCGCTCGGCGGGACGCGGGGTCAGCGTGGTCGAACTGGAGCCGGAGGCGCTGCGGCACGCATACCAGGTGCGGGCGGTGCTGGAGGGCCTGACGGCGGAGCTCGCGGCCGAGCGGCAGCGGCGCGGGGAGATAGCGCCCGCCGAACTGACCGCGCTGGAGCGGCTCGCGGCGGACGCGGAGGGGGCCACGGCCGCGGGGCTGCTGGTCGAGGCCGCCCGGCACAACCGGCGCTTCCACGCCCGGATCGCCGCCCTGTCGGCGAACCCGGTGGCCGCCGCGTCCCTGGAGCGGCTGTGGGACCAGATCCAGGTCTCCACGCGGCGGTCGCTGACCGCGCCGGAGCGCCCCGACCAGGTCGCGGCGCAGCACCGCCGGCTGCTCGCCGCGATCGCCGCGGGCCGCGCCGGGGAGGCCCACGCGGCCGCCCGTGAACACGTCATGGACACCTGTGCCGCCCACGAGCGGGACGGGACGGAGGAGGAGCGTTAGCCGTGCCGGACATCAGCAAGCGCCACACCTACACCACCGAGGTCGTCTGGACCGGAAACCGGGGCACGGGCACCAGCACACCGCGGGTACGGCCGGGAGCACGAGATCGGCGCGCCCGGTCTGCCCGTGCCGCCGATACCCGGCAGCTCGGACCCCGCCTTCCGTGGCGACCCCGCCCGCTGGAACCCCGAACAGCTGCTGCTCGCCGCGCTGTCGCAGTGCCACATGCTGTCCTATCTGCACGTGTGCACCGTCGCCGAGGTGGTGGTCACCTCCTACACCGACCGGGCGGAGGGCACGATGGAGGAGACCGCCGACGGCGGCGGCCACTTCACGCGGGCCCTGTTGCGGCCCCGGGTGGAGGTGGCCTCCGCCGCCATGCTGGACGCCGCCGTCAAGCTGCACGCCGACGCCCACCGGTTGTGCTTCATCGCCAACTCCGTCGGCTTCCCCGTGCACCACGAGGCGGAGGTCACCGTCGCGGCGGGCGGCTAGCCTCCTTCGGCCCCGGCCCGGCCGCGGCCCCGGATCAGCGCAGTCCGCGCAGGACGTTGCCCTCGGTGGTGAGGTAGTTGGAGCGGTAGTCGAAGCGGCGCGCCCGGGCGAACAGCAGGTGGTAGTACTTGGCGTTCTCGCTGAACCAGTAGGCCGGGGTCAGGTCGCCGAGCTTCATGGGACGAGCGGTCACGTCGCGCACCACGGTGTACCCGCCGGCCACCTTGCAGTACTGCTTCTGCCGCCGGAACATCTCGGCTGCCCGCTGCCGGTAGAGGTCCTTTCCCGTGGCGAGCCACAGGAAGAGACAGGAGTCCACATACTCCGGGCGCAGCGGGTAGGAGGCGTCCAGGGCGCGCAGTCCGTGGTAGTCGAGGCTCTCGGGCGGCAGGCGGAAGGCGCCCAGGGCGGCGGCCCAGCTGTCGTGGTAGGCCTCGCCCTCGGCGACACGGCCGCTCTGTGCGAGCAGTCCGGCGTAGAAGGCGGTCAGTTCGGACTGCGCGTGCCCGGTGGTGGCGCCCGTGCGCATGTCGGCCTGGCGGAACCAGAGCCGTCCGGAGCGGCGCTCGGTCAGGTGCCGGAGGACGGCTGCGGTGAGCGTGGTGTACCAGGTGCGCAGCTCCTCGTCCCGGTACAGCTCCCAGCCGTCCCAGAGGTACTCGTAGAAGGAGTCGACGGGCGGGTCGAGGGTGGCGGTGGTGCCGGTCCAGGCGCCGGTCTCGACGTTCATGCCGGTGCCGAGCAGGTTCAGCCGCGAGCGCCGGTCGTAGACGGCGCGCAGGGCCTTCTTCGCGGCGTCGTAGTACTTCCGGTCGCCGGTGAGCCGGGACAGCTCGCCGAACTCGGTGATGCAGGTGCCGATCTCGGCGAGGTAGTTCTCCTTGCCGGAGACCGCGCCGGTGGCCAGGTTCACGTAACGGTAGGGGGCCCCGGTGGGCGACCGGGTGAAGGCGGGCAGCAGCCGGTCCGCCAGTTCGCGGGCGCGGTCGAGCAGGACCGGGTCCTTGGTGGCCAGGTGCCCCGAGAGCAGCCCCCCGACCAGGCGGATGATGGTCTCGAAGACCTGCACGGGGGCGTCCTGGGCGAGCACGAGGTCGTCGCGCACCCACTGGACCCCGGCGTCCAGCTCCTCGTCCAGCTCCATCAGGTAGAGGGTGTCCAGCGCCTCGATGATCGTCAGGCCCAGGGTGCTGCCCGGGATGAAGAAGTCCGAGCCGGCACCGGCGACCGGCCGCAACTCGTCGCGTCCCCAGGCGAGTCTGCGGTAGGCGTCCCACGCGCTGCGGAACTCGGTGACGGACTCGCGGGCGAGGGCCGCGTACGGGTCGCTGGCGGCCGCCGCCGGCCCGGGCAGGGACACCGAGGGGACGGCGGCGAGCGGGGCGAGCCGGGCGGCGACACCGAGCAATCTGCGCCGGGAGGGACCGCCGGGACGCGCGATTTTTCTCATGCCCCGAAAACCCTGTCCGCCTTCCGGGCGTTACGGGACATCACCGCATTGACGGGGAATCCATCCGGTGAGCCGACCCGAGGAGCTGAGATGCACGACGACCGTCTGCTGGTCGAGGGCCGTCTGACCAGAGCCATGAATCAGTTCGTCCGGCCCGCCCGCTACGCCGGCCGGGTGCCACTGGGCATGTCCGTGTGGCATGTGGAGGACCGGCGAGGTGAGCCGTTGCCGGTGGGCGAGGCACTGAAGGCCTGGTCGAACGGGTCGTTCGAACCGTTCACCGTGGGCACGTCCTGGGGGCCGCCGTGGTCGACCAGCTGGTTCCGGCTGGAGGGCACGGTTCCGTCGGCCTGGGCCGGCCGCCGGGTCGAGGCCGTGATCGACCCGGGGTTCGGCAACGACGGCCCGGGCTTCGTGGCCGAGGGGATGGTGTACGACGCCGAGGGCGTGCCGATCAAGGGCATCAACCCGCTCAACCGCCACGTCCCGGTGGCCGCTCCCGCCGCCGGGGGCGAACGGGTGGGGCTGTTGCTGGAGGCCGCGGCCAACCCCGCCGTGCTGCGCGACTGGCGGCCGAACCCGCTGGGCGACGTCCTGACCGCCGGGCCGGAGCCGCTCTATCGCTTCGACACCGCCGAACTGGCCGTCTCGGCAACGGCCTGCTGCGGGTCGCGGTCGACGCGGACGGGCTGCTGGCCTCCGTCCGCGACCTGGCCGCCGGCCGGGAGGTGCTGGCGCCGGGGGCGCGCGGCAACCTGCTGCAGCTGCACCCCGACCACCCCACCAAGTGGGACGCCTGGGACATCGACCGCCACTACCGCCGCAGGCACACCGACCTGACGTCGGCGCAGTCCCTCGAGCTCGTCGAGGAGGGGCCCCTGCGGGCTGTCGTCCGGGTGGTACGGGTCTTCGGCGGCAGCCGGATCGTCCAGGAGCTGCGGCTGACCGCCGGCAGCCGCCGGCTGGAGGTGCTCACGGAGATCGACTGGCACGAGTCGGAGAAGGTGCTGAAGGCCTCTTTCCCGCTGGACGTGCTCGCCGAGCGCTCCGCCGCCGAGATCCAGTTCGGGCATGTGCACCGCCCCACCCACACCAACACCGGCTGGGACGCGGCCCGGTTCGAGGTCTGCGCCCACCGCTGGCTGCACGTCGGCGAGCCCGGCTACGGGGTCGCGCTGCTCAACGACTCCACCTACGGCCACGACGCGGGCCGCTCGGGCACCGACACCACCGTCCGGCTCACCCTGCTGCGCGCCCCACACAGCCCCGACCCGCACACCGACCAGGGCACGCACCGCTTCACCTACGCCCTGCTGCCCGGCGCGACGGTGGGCGACGCGGTCGCGGCCGGACTCGCGCTCAACCTGCCCTTGCGGCAGGCCGGTTCACTGCCACCGGTGCGGCCGCTGCTGCGGGTCGGTCATCCCGGCATCACCGTGGAGTCGGCAAAGCTCGCCGACGACCGCTCCGGCGACGTGGTGGTGCGCGTGTACGAGTCGCGGGGCGACCGCGCCTCGGGCGCGCTCACCACGGGCTTCCCGCTCACCGGCGCCCGGATCACAGACCTGCTGGAGCGGCCGCTGGAGGACGCCGAACGCGACGGCGACACGGTGGCCGTCGTGCTGCGCCCGTTCCAGATCCTGACGCTGCGGCTGACTCCAGGGCCGCGTCAGGCGTCCCAGACGGCGACCGCCGTACGGTCGTCGGCGTAGCCCTTGACCCGGGTCTGGGTATCGCCGAGGAAGGCCGGCAGGCCCGGGGGCTCGGCGGCACCCCAACGCTGCGTCAGGCGGGCGACGAGGGCGGGCTCGCCGCGCAGCGGCGCGGCCAGACCACCGCTGCACAGCAGCAGGGTGTCGCCGGAGCGGGCCACGGAGGCGCGGAAGCGGAAGTGTATGGCCGGGCTGTCCTCGGTCTCCGCGCGCTCGTCGGGCCGCCAGGGGTCCAGGTCCTGCCACTCGCCGCCGCGGATGCGGTAGAGCCCGCCGTCGCCGACGCCGAAGAAGAGCCGGATGCGGCAGTCGGGGCCGGCGGGCAGCAGCAGGCAGCGGAGGGTGGCGCTGTACTCGGCCGGGTCCAGGCCCAGGTCCTCGCCGCGGGCGCGAAGCCGTCCGTAAGCGCGGTCGGTGAGCCGGTGCAGCCCGGACTTCAGGGAGCCCCGGCGGGAGGCACGGATGTCCTCGCTGAGCCGGGCCTGGCTGCGGCCCACCGCCGCCGCGATCCAGGTGCAGGCGTCACGGGCGGCGCGGTGGGCGGTGTCCGAGGTGCGCGGGCCGCTGGCGACGGCGATGAACAGCAGGGCGTCGTCGCCGCTGCCGAACCGCGCGGTCAGCACGGCGTCGCGGCGCGGCTCGCCCCGGTAGCGGGCGGAGTCACCGCGCACCGAGGCCGTACGGACCGTCAGCAGGCCGTAGTGGGCGCCGTCGAGCTCGGAGTCCGGGACGAGGCCGTCGAGGTCGTCCGGGTCGGCCGCCGGCCAGGCGGTCGGCTCGGGGTCGTACGTGGGCGGGCCGTCGCCGACGTACGGCGCCTCGGCGAGGGTCGGCTCCGGCAGGCCGGCCGGGGGCGCGGGCGCCGCGGTGGCCGATGGCGCCGCGGACCGCGCCGGATCCGGGGCGGGGTCCGCGGGGGCCCAGCCCGGTGGCAGTCCGGGCGGCGGCGAGGCCGGTTCGGGCGCCGCCGGGGTCTGGGGCGGGCCCTGGTACTGCCAGGGGCGCGGGGCGGTGGCCGGGGGCGGGGCGGGACGGCGCAGCCGCAGGGTGTCGGGCGGGCCGCTGTCGTCCGCGGACGTGTCGCCGCCGCCCGCGGCATCGCCGCCCGGGGCCGCGGGCGGTCCGGTGCCGGCCTGCCGGGTGTCACCGGGCGCGGCCGGGGCCGTGTCCTGCCGGCCGGCCTGCCGCGACACCGCGCCGCCGTCGTCCGCCTCCTCGCCGAGCGCGGAGAGCGCCGAGCTGTAGCGGTCGTCGAGCGTGTCGCCGGCCTCCCGGCCGCCGGGGTCGGACTGCCCGTACAACTGCCGCCACCACTCGTCCTCTTGGCGGCGGTCCGTCTCCCCCTGCTGACTCATGCCCCTATTGTCCACCGGCGGGCGCACGGCGAAACAGGGTTCGGGCACGCGAATGGTCCGACGGGCGGCCGGCCCCCTCCTCGGGCCGCACGTCGGACGATCCAGTAGGGACACCTTGCCAGGACAGGGGTTCGAGCAGGGATGATGGCGGGCGGCGGGATTACGCCATGGCTCATTTCCGCCATGTCCGCGTGTTGCGTTCTCGGGATCGGAAGGGGTGCCCGTGCTCGGTGCCATAGGGCTGGACGATGCCCAGGAGGCGGCGTACCGCGTCCTCGTGGGGCTGGGAGCCGCCGAGGTCGTCGACCTCTCGCACCGGCTCGGCATGCCCGAGGATCAGGCCGCCAGGGTACTTCGGCTGCTGGAGCGGCAGGGGCTGGTCGCGCGGTCCTCCGCCCGGCCCGGCCGCTGGGTGGCCGCCCCGCCCACGGTGGCGCTGGGCGCCCTGCTCACCGAGCGGCGGCACCAGCTGGAACAGGCCGAACTGACGGCCGCCGTGCTGGCGCAGGAGTACCGGGGCGAGGCGGCGGAAGCGTCGGCGCACGACCTGGTGGAGGTCGTGACCGGGGCGAGCGCCGTGGCGCACCGCTTCAACCAGCTCCAGCTGGCCGCGGAGAAGGAGGTCTGTGCCCTCGTGACGGGCACCCCGATGGTGGTGTCGGGGATGGAGAACACCGCCGAGAAGCGCGCCGCCGAACGCGGGGTGACCTACCGCGTGGTCATCGAGCGCGAGGTCATCAGCGGACCCGACGGCATCACCGGACTCACGGCGGCGCTCGGCCGTGAGGAACAGGTGCGGGTGGTGGACCGGGTCCCGACCAAGCTGGTGCTGGCCGACCGCTCGCTGGCGATGGTGCCCATGGCCCGGGACGCGGGCGGCCCCGCCGCGCTGGTCGTCCACGGCAGCGGGCTGCTGGACTCGCTGATGGCACTGTTCGAGAGCGTCTGGCGCGAGGCCCTGCCGATCCGCCTGGACACCGGGGGCACCCTGCGGGAGGAGCCACCCGATGCTCCCGACGCCGTCGACCTGCAGATCCTGTCACTGCTGCTGGCCGGGCTCACCGACGCCAGCGTCGCCAAGCAGCTGGAGCTGGGACTGCGGACGGTGCAGCGCCGGGTGAAGCGGCTGATGGAGCTCGCCGAGGTGACCACCCGGCTGCAACTGGGCTGGCACGCCCACGAGCGGGGCTGGGTGGAGCGCGCCCCCGCCTGAGGCGCGCGGCCTTGGGGCGCCGCCGGCGAGACCGGAAAACCGAGGGACGCCGGGCCCGGCTTCGGGCACGCTGGGCCCATGGGGACCGGACAGCTGTGCCTGATCGGTGCCGTCATGCTGTCCGGACTGCTGGGCGTACTGGTGCCGGGCGCGCCGGGCCCGCTGATGTGCTGGGCCGCGGTCCTGTGGTGGGCGACCCATCTGCACACCTCGTTGTCCTGGGGCGTCCTGGCGGCGGCCACCGCCGTGCTGCTGCTCAACCAGGCCGTCCAACTGCTGCTGCCCACCCGGTCGGTGCGGGACGCAGGGGTGCCCCGGCGGGCCTTCCTCGTCGCCGGACTGTGCGCCGTCGCCGGCTTCTTCCTGCTGCCGGTCGTGGGTGCGCCGGCCGGTTTCGCCCTCTCCCTCTACGGCGGCGAGCGGATGCGGCTCGGCAGCCACGGCGCTGCCTGGTCCTCCACCCGTACGGCCATGCGGGCCGCCGGAACGGCGCTGCTGGCCGAGCTCTTCGCCTGCCTACTGGTCGCCGGGGCGTGGCTGGGGGCCGTCCTCACCTCGTAGGCCCGGCGGGCCGCCGCGTCGCCGTCCTCCGGCGGAATTGTCAGAGCTCCGTAACAGCCGGATCCCCGGCGCCCCGGCCCCCGTCCTCCCCTGTGCACGTACGGACTTGGAACACGGGGATCGGGGCGGACATGGGGTGGAGCGGGATGCGGGGGACGAACGGCCGCGTGCTGGCGGCGGCACTGGGCCTGGCGGGGGTGGCCGCGCTGGCGTCGGTGTGGACCGCCCAGGCCGGCACCGCCGGCGGGCGGCAGGCGGCGGAACACCCGGTGAAGCCCTCCGCGTCCGCCAAGCCCCGTCCCATACCCGGGCAGACCTCCGTGCCGGACGCCGGACTGCCCGCCCCCGTGGTGAACATGGACATCGCGCACGCCTCCGACAAGGGGCCCCGTGGCGTCAACATCACCATCGACGACGGCCCCGACCCGCGATGGACCCCGCGGATCCTCCAGGTGCTGGAGGACAACGGCGTGAAGGCGACCTTCTGCATGGTCGGCACGCAGGCCCAGGCCCACCCCGGCCTGGTGAAGGCGGTGGTGGCCGCCGGGCACCGGCTGTGCGACCACTCCGTCACGCACGACACGACGATGGCCGGCAAGCCGCGGGAGTACCAGGCGAAGGAGGTCCTGGACGCCGCACGCATGATCACCGAGGCTTCGGGCGGCGTCCGGCCGATGTACTACCGCGCTCCGGGCGGCGCCTTCACCCCGTACAGCCGCCAGCTGGCGGCCTCCCGCGGCATGCGCCCGCTGGGCTGGAACGTGGACTCCGAGGACTTCAAACAGCCGGGGACCGCCGCGCTGGTCGCCACCGTCAAGAACGAGATCCCCAACGGGCCGACGGTGCTGTTCCACGACGCGGGCGGGAACCGCGGGCAGACCGTCGAGGCGCTGCGGCAGATCCTGCCCTGGCTGAAGCAGCAGGGCTACGCCTTCGGCTTCCCGGTGCGCTGACCGCCCGGCGGGCGCCGGAAAGAACGGAGAGCGCTCTCAGAACCGACTCCGAGCTGCGGGGAGAGCGCTCTCTTCGCGCTTCCCGGAGGGACTACGCTGTTCCCGTCCCGAGAGGAGCACCCCTTGTCCGACCAGATCTCCGGAGCGCGCCCGACGCTCGAAGCCGTCGCCGAACGGGCCGGGGTGTCCCGGGCCACCGTCTCCCGGGTCGTGAACGGCGGGACGGGGGTGCGCGAGGCACTGGTGGAGAGGGTCCGCAAGGCCGTCGAGGAGCTGGGCTACGTGCCCAACCAGGCGGCCCGCTCGCTGGTCACCCGGCGCACCGGGGCGGTCGCCGTCATCGTCGCGGAGCCCGAGACCCGGGTCTTCGCGGACCCCTTCTTCGCGCAGCAGCTGCTGGGCATCAGCCGTGAGCTGGCGGTCCACGACTCGCAGCTGGTCCTGCTGCTGGTCGAGGGCACGGCCGACTACGACCGCGTCGGCCGCTACCTGGCCGGCGGCCACGTGGACGGCGCCCTGGTCTTCTCGCTGCACGCCGAGGACCCGCTGCCCGGCATCATCCGCCGGATCGCGCTGCCCACCGTCTTCGGCGGGCGCCCCGGGTGGCCGGGCGCCGAGGGGGACCGCAGCCTGCTGTACGTGGACTCGGACAACCGCGGCGGCGCCCGCGAGGCGGTACGCCACCTGGTCTCGCTGGGACGGCAACGGATCGCGACCGTCACCGGGCCCCTCGACCAGACCGCGTCGGTGGACCGGCTCGACGGTTACCACGACATCCTGATGGACGCCGACCCGCGGCTGGTCGTCGAGGGCGACTTCTCCGAGGCGGGCGGGGCGCGTGCCGCGGCGGTGCTGCTGGACCGGGCGCCCGACGTCGACGCCGTCTTCGTCGCCTCGGACCTGATGGCCTGCGGTGCGCTGCGGGTGCTGCGCGAGCGGGGCAGGCGGGTGCCGGAGGACGTCGCGGTCGTCGGCTTCGACGACATGGCCTCGGTGGCGGAGCAGGCCGATCCCCCACTGACGACGATCCGTCAGGAGATCGAGGAAATGGGCCGGTTGATGGTCAGACTGCTCGTCCGGGGCCTGGAGCGGCGGGTGGCGGAGGACAGCGGCGGCCGTCCGCTGTCCTCGCTCGTCACCCCGACCCGGCTGGTGCGGCGCGCCAGCGCCTGACCGTCCGGGGGCTCAGAGCGTGCCGTGCTCCTTGACCACACGGCGGGCCTGGGCGAAGAGCATGCCCACGTTGACCGAGCGGCGGCAGACGACGACGGCGACGACGTCCTCGTTCTGGTTGTTGCGCAGGAACAGGTGGGTCAGGTTGTCGCTGTTGACGAGGATCTCCTGGAAGTAGTGCGCGTCGCTGGTGACCCCGCGGCGCTCCTTGAAGACGTCCTCGATCATCACCACCGTGCGCCCCTGGAAGAGGTCGAGGGTCGCCGCGGCAAGCAGGTCCAGGACCTCCGGGGGATGGCTGTCGACGGTGTCGACGGACAGCAGCATGCCGGTCGACATGTCGACCACTCCGGCGGCGAGGCAGTCGGGGACCTCCTGGCGCAGGTTCTTCACCAGGCCCATGACCTGGTCGGACAGGTTGCCGTGCGGGCGTTTTCCGGTGGTGCTCACAGCACTCCTTCTGCGGACTGGGCGGGGACTTCGGTCGTCATCCGAGGACTCCTTCGGGATCGGGCGCGGGGTCGGGCGTGAGCAGGATCGCGCCGATGCGCTCGACGGCGGACCTGGCCTCCAGGTGGAGCTGGGGGACGTTCATGCCCTCGTCGCCCACGACGACGAGGAGCGCGGTCTCACCGACCGCGTACACGGCGGTGTACCCGCCGCTGCTGCACGTCACGGTCCTGCGGAGCGGGCCGCGCAGGGCCGCCGCGGCGATCCGCCGGGCGAGCCCGAGGCCGGCGGCGGCCAGCGCGGCGAGCCCGTCGGGGTCGATGGCGTCCTCGGTGTCGGCGGCGATCAGCAGACCGTCGACGGCCGCCACGGCCGCGTCGGTGACGCCGACCACCTTGTCCCGCAGAGCGCGCATCTCGGCGACCAGGGCGTCATGATTCATGCACGTGCACCTCCTTGAATTCCCTTCGGTCTGTTCCGTCGGTCCCCGGGGAATTCGGTCACGGGGAATCGGTCCGGCTCCGTCCGCGGGGCCGCAGAAATCCCTTCCAGCCGGATTGCGGGCGACCGGCGTCGAGCGCCTCGCGAATACCGCTGGCGCCCGGTTCACGGCGGGGCAGCCCTTCGGCGGCCGGGGCCTCGAAAGCGACGCCCCCCGGCTCCCACTCCGGTACGGACGGATACCGGGACACGGCCGGGGCGCCCTCCGGGGGAGCGAGGCGAGGGTGCGGCGCGGCGGGCCCCGCCGGCCCTGCCGGGACCGTGGCGAACGGGTCAGGGGGCGGCGGCGCCGAGGGCGGGGCAGGCGGCGGCAGTGGTTGGGGCACCGGGGCCGGGACGGCCTCGACGAGGCCCTCGGCGCACATCCGGGCGACCTCCACGGTGATCGTGTAGACCCCGCGGCCGATGAGGAAGGCGATGTCCCGGGGACTGCGCCGTCCGTTGGCGCAGCCGAGGATCTCGCGGCGCACCGGGGTCAGCGGTTCGTCCGCCCACGCGGGCGGCCCCACGGCGGTGACCCGATCGCGGTCGGGGGCGACCGGGCACGGCAGCGCGGCCAGTGCGGCGAGCCGGCGACCCGCCTCCACCAGCAGTTCCTCCGGCTCGGCCCCGGGGGCCAGGCCCGGCGGCAGGGCGGCCGGCGGCGCCCCCGTGGTGTCCGGGTCGAAGTCGCAGCTGTCCAGGCGTCCGGCCAGCACGGCGAAGACCGCGTCCTGGACGGCCATCGTGTGCAGCACCTGGAACTCGGCCGTGCCGAGCCGTCCGCCGGCGGCGGCGATCGCGGCGCCCGGCCACAGCCTCGTCCCGGCGGCGTCATGAGCGGCGTTCCACTCGTCGGCGTCGATGCGCCCGGAGCGCACGAGCAGGGTACCCACCCCCGGCGCCCCGGGGCTCTCCACGGCCACGACCGCGCCGTCGAGCAGGTGGAAGGCCCCACCGGGGCTGCCCTGGACGCGCAGCACCCCGGTGGCCCGTTGGTCGCGGCACCTGGACAGCGCACGGCCGAGCAGACCGTGAGCGGCATTCCGGGCGGGCACAAAACCGGATGGTGCCGAGGTCATCGCTCCCCTTGCTGCGGTTATTCGGGCATACGGGCGGGCGGGCTCGCGGGCATACGGACGGGAGGCACGGAAAAGCCGTACTCATGCACGAACCATCACGCCGACGGGTAATTTCTAGCAGCCCTGCGACACGCCCTTCCGGCCATCACACGACATGGCCGAGGACGAATACTTGAGCCCTGCGAATGCCAATTCCACGCCCCGCCACGACCGTTTCCGCGCGATCGGGCGAAGGTGTCCGGAGAGCCTCGCGGAGGGTCATGACAGCGGCGGGCCATGCCGTCAAGGCGTGGAGTCGCATGGCACCGCGCAGGACCCGAGGCCGCCCCACCGGCCGTTATGCATTCGACTCTTGACGAATCACCGGCTGCGACGGCACTCTCCTGGGCATCGCTTGAGAGCGCTCTCAAGAGCAGCAACCGAGGGTCCTCTCACCCGTCCCGAAGCCATGGGAGGCTTCCATGCCCATCGCCCGAGCCGCCAGACGCGCCACCCTCAGACTCGGGGCGGTCGCGCTCGCCGGGGCGCTCCTCGCCGCCTGCGGATCCGGCTCGACCGGAACGTCCGCGGACAAGGACGGCAAGGTCACGATCACCATCGACCTGTTCGGCACCTTCGGCTACAAGGAAGCCGGCCTGTACGACGAGTACGAGAAGCTCCACCCGGGCGTCACCATCAAGCAGAGCAGCACCGAGAACGAGGCCGACTACTGGAAGGCCCTGCAGACCCGGCTCGCCGGTGGTGGCGGCCTCGCCGACGTCCAGGGCATCGAGGTGGGCCGCATCGCGTCGGTCACCCAGCAGCAGGCCGACAAGTTCGAGGACCTGGGCGCCCTGGGGGCCAAGGACCTCAAGGAGGACTTCTCCGCCGCCAAGTGGGCCGCCGCCACCACCTCCGACGGCCGCATCCTCGGCCTGGGCACCGACGTCGGCCCCGAGGCGATCTGCTACCGCACCGACCTGTTCGAACGGGCCGGCCTGCCCACCGACCGCGCCGAGCTGGCGCAGAAGTGGTCCACGTGGGACGGCTACCTGGAGCTCGGCAAGCAGTACAAGGCGAAGGCCGGGGCCAAGAGCGCCTGGGTCGACAGCGTCGGCAGCCTCTACTCCGTCATCGTCGGCCAGGAGAAGGCGCGTTACTACGACGCCTCCGGCAAGCTGATCTACGACGACAACGCCGCGGTCAAGTCGGCCTGGGACCTGTCCGTGAAGGCCGCCCAGGACGGGCTGAGCGCCAAACTCGCCCAGTGGACCCCCGCCTGGAACCAGGCGTTCAGCAGCGGCTCCTTCGCCACCATCGGCTGCCCGGCCTGGATGCTGGGCTACATCAAGGGCCAGGCCGGTGAAGCCGGCAAGGGCAAGTGGGACGTCGCCCCGCTCCCCGGCGGCGCCGCGGGCAACTGGGGCGGGTCCTACCTGGCCGTCCCCAAGGGCTCGGCGCACGCCAAGGAGGCCTTCGCACTGGTCAAGTGGCTGACAGCCGCGCGGCAGCAGGCCAAGCTCTTCAAGAAGCAGGGCAGCTTCCCCTCCAACGTCGGGGCGATCGAGTCCGTCAAGGAGGTCACCGACCCGTACTTCAGCGACGCGCCCATCGGGCAGATCTTCGGCGCCGCCGCCGAGGCCTCACCGGTGCAGGTGCTCGGCGTGCACGACGGTGACGTCAACCAGCAGATCACCAACGCGCTCGGCGAGGTCGAGCGCAAGGGCACGGACTCCGCGACGGCGTGGAGCCACGCCAGGAAGGGCGTCGAGAACGCCGTCGGCTGACGGCCCCCGCCCCGCCGGCGCCGGGTGCGCGGAACCGCTCCCCAGGTCCCGCGCGCCCGGCCGCCCCGCCCCGGTACGCCCCCGACCCGAAGGTCCCCCCCATGACCCTGACCGCCACCGCGCCGGTGCCGCCCCCCGGGCCCCCGGCAGCCCAGGCGCGCTCGGCGCCCCCGCGGCGACTGCTCGCCCGGCTGTCGCCGTACGCCTACATCGCGCCGTTCTTCGCGCTGTTCGCCGCGTTCGGCCTGTTCCCGCTGCTCTACACCGCGTATGTCTCCCTCTACCGCGTCGAGCTCCAGACCCCCGGCGAGATGGAATGGCGGGGCCTGGACAACTACACCGCGCTCCTCGGCGACGGCTTCTTCTGGACCGCGCTGCGCAACACCTTCACCATCGGAATCGTCTCCACCGTTCCGCAGCTGCTCATGGCGCTCGGCCTCGCCCACCTGCTCAACTACAAGCTGCGCGGCCGGACCTTCTTCCGTGTCACGATGCTCCTGCCGTACGCCACGTCCGTGGCGGCCGCGACGCTGGTCTTCTCCCAGCTCTTCGGCCGCGATTTCGGCCTGGTCAACTGGCTGCTCGGGCTGGCCGGCATCGGCCCCGTCGACTGGCAGTCCGGGACCGTCGCCTCGCAGATCGCCGTGTCCACGATCGTCACCTGGCGATGGACGGGCTACAACGCGCTGATCTACCTCGCCGGGATGCAGTCCATCCCCGGGGAGCTGTACGAGGCCGCCGAACTCGACGGCGCCTCGCGGTGGCGTCAGTTCCTCCACGTCACGCTGCCCGGCCTGCGGCCCACCATCCTCTTCACGATCGTCGTCTCCACGATCGGCGCCACCCAGCTCTTCGGCGAACCGCTGCTGTTCGAGGGAAGCATCTCGGGCGGCATCTCCCACCAGTACCAGACCCTCGGCCTCTACATGTACGAGCAGGGCTGGGGCTACTTCCACCTGGGCCGCGCCGCCGCCATCGCCTGGGTGATGTTCCTTCTCATCGTCCTGCTCGTGCTGCTCAACACCGCGCTGGCACGGCGCCGCTCACGGAAGGGGACCCGTCGATGAGCGCGCTCCTCACACGGCCGCGGCCCGGCCGCGACGCCGGGACCGCGCACCCCGTCCCCCGCCTGCGCTCGGCCCGGGCCGGCCGGCAGCATCACGGCGGCCGTCTCGCCTACGCCATCCTGATCATCGCGGCGGTGATCTCCGCCTTCCCCTTCTACTGGACGATCGTCGCCGCGACCCGCTCCAACGCGGAGCTGGCCGCGAGCCCTCCGTCACTGCTGCCCGGCGGCAACCTGACGCACAACTTCCGGCAGGTGCTGGAGCAGGCCGACATCGGCAGGGCGCTGCTCAACTCCCTCATCGTGTCGGGGTCGGTGACGGTCGGCACGGTCCTGTGCTCCACGCTCGCCGGGTTCGCCTTCGCGAAACTGCGCTTTCGGGGCCGCAACGCGCTGGTCGCCCTGACGGTCGGGACGATGATGATCCCGCCCCAGCTGGGCGTCATCCCGCTGTTCATGCTCGTCGCGGAGCTGCACTGGGTGAACCAGCTCCAGTCCGTCATCCTCCCCGGGCTCGTCTCGGCGTTCGGGGTCTTCTTCATGCGGCAGTACCTCGCGCAGTCGCTTCCGGACGAGCTGATCGAGGCGGGCCGGGTCGACGGCGCCTCGACGGCGCGGATCTTCTGGAGCATCGTCGTGCCCATCGCCCGGCCGGGGATGGCGGTGCTGGGGATGCTCACGTTCATGGCGTCCTGGAACGACTTCTTCTGGCCGATCATCGCGCTCACGTCGCAGGAGCCCACGGTGCAGGTCGCTCTGCGGCAACTGGGCGGGGGGTATGTGCACGACCAGTCGGTGATCATGGCGGGCACGCTGCTGGGGACGGTGCCGGTGCTGGTGGTGTTCGGGCTGCTGGGGAGGCAGATCGTGGGCGGGATCATGTCCGGGGCGGTGAAGGGGTAGGGGTTGCCCGTTCGCGGTGTGCGGCGCCGTCGTGCTTGCGCCTGCGACGGTGCGGTTCTCCCGCCCGCCCGCCCTCCCCCAGCCTTCGGCCGGGGTGCCCCCACCGACCCCGCCCCTCCGTATCGCCTGCGCCCGACGGCCGGTGGGGGTGCGGGCAGGCAATCCACCGCACGCGTAAGGGCACCCCCAGTGGTAGCCGGGGAAGGCCGGACACAACCCCACAACGCGCCGCACCTGCCCGGCATGGCGGTGGCACGCAGCGGTGGCTGGGTGAGGGACGACCGACCCCCACCTCGTCCGGCCGCCAGTCGCCCACACGACCGGAGGGGGTATGGCGGGGTGCGCCCGTGGGGGCACCTGCCGGCGGTGGCCGGGGGAGACGAGCGGCGGACCCGGTGCCGAACGATCTCCGGGTGAACCGCGAGCGCTGTGAGGATGCCTGCGGCCGAAGGCTCATTCCGGCATGCGCAGGCCCGCACCGACCGCACCGACCGCACCGGGCAATCAGGAGGGGACGGGCGGGCGCCCGCCGCGGGCGCGAACAACCCGCACACAACAACCGGCCGCATACACACAAGGAGCACCACATGACCACGACCGCGCCCCGCACGAGCCACGCGCCGCACGCGACGCTGGCGTTCCCCGGAAAGTTCCGGTGGGGCGCCGCCACCGCGGCCTACCAGATCGAGGGCGCCGCCCGCGAGCACGGCCGCACCCCCTCGATCTGGGACACCTTCAGCCACACGCCCGGCAAGGTGCGCAACGGCGACACCGGGGACATCGCCGCCGACCACTACCACCGCATGCGCGAGGACGTCGCGCTCATGGCCGAGCTGGGCCTCACGGACTACCGCTTCTCCGTGTCGTGGCCGCGCGTGCAGCCCACCGGCCGGGGCCCGGCCGTGCAGAAGGGGCTCGACTTCTACCGCGCCCTGGTCGACGAACTGCTCGACCACCGCATCCGCCCCGTCCTGACCCTGTACCACTGGGACCTCCCGCAGGAGCTGGAGGACGCCGGGGGCTGGCCCGCCCGCGACACCGCGGAGCGCTTCGCCGAGTACGCGGGGCTCGTCGCCAACGCGCTCGGCGACCGGGTGCCGTTGTGGACGACGCTGAACGAGCCGTGGTGCTCGGCGTTCCTGGGCTATGCGCAGGGCGTGCACGCGCCGGGCCGGACGGAGCCGGAGGCGGCGCTGCGGGCGGCGCACCATCTGCTGCTGGGGCACGGCCTCGCGGTCGGTGTACTGCGCGAACGGCTTCCGGTGCCGGCGCAGGTGTCGCTGACGCTGAACCTCGCGGCGGTGCGCCCGCACACCGGGAGCGCCGCCGACGCGGAGGCGGCCCGGCGGGTCGACGCGCTGGCCAACCGGATCTGGCTGGACCCGGTGTACCGCGGCTCCTACCCGGAGGACCTGCGGCGGGACACGGCCGCGCTGACGGACTGGTCGTTCGTGAAGAACGGCGACCTCGCGGTGATCTCCCGTCCGGTGGACGCGCTGGGCCTCAACTACTACGCCCCGGCCGTGGTGGCCGCGGGCACCCACGCGGGGCCGTCGCCGTGGCCTGGGGCCGAGGGGCACGTGCGGTTCGTGCCGGCGCCGGGGCCGCGGACGGCGATGGACTGGCCGGTGGACGCCGACGGCCTGCACGAACTCCTTCTGCGGCTGCGGGACGAGCTGCCGCACACGCCGCTGCTGATCACCGAGAACGGCGCCGCGTACGACGACTACGCCGACCCCGAGGGCGAGGTCCACGACCCGGAGCGGATCGCGTACCTGCGCGCGCACCTGGCCGCGGTGCACCGGGCGATCGCGGACGGCGCCGACGTCCAGGGCTACTTCCTGTGGTCGCTGCTGGACAACTTCGAGTGGGCGTACGGCTACGGCAAGCGGTTCGGCGTGGTGCACGTGGACTTCGCGAGTCAGCGCCGCACGCCGAAGGACAGCGCCCGCTGGTACGCCGGGGTCGTCGCCCGGGGCGGCCTGCCGTCGGCATGAGCCGCGCATGCGGACAACTCGGGCCGATGGCACGTGAGTTGGCCCGCCTCGCGTGTGAGACGGTGCGGCCAAGGGAAGGTCACGTTCGGACATCGAAGGTGAAGGGGCGGTAAAACGCACCGCGAACGGGCTGGAGGAGCCATGGTCTACTCGATCGTCCTCGGCGTCGTCATCGTCGCACTCGGCCTCGGCAGCATCGTCTACACCTTCTGGCACGAGGGCAGTCCGCTGACCCTGCGCCGCGGCGGCGAGCGCCACAACGGGGCCGGATGACCGCCGGCCCGGCTCCCCGTGGGGAGCCGGGCCGGGTCCGGTCAGTACACCTTGCGGTGGCCGCCGCCGCGCTTGCGCTCGTACATCTCGCGCCCCGCGGCGGAGCGCAGCTTCCACTCGCGCCGCATCCCGGCGCGGAGCCGGGCGTCGGTGCGGGAGGCGATCCACGCGTTCTCACGGAGCAGCTTGCGGTAGCTGTCGAGCCGGCGATGGGTCAGGACGCCGTCCTCCAGGGCCGCGAGGACCGCGCAACCGGGCTCGGAGTCGTGCGAGCAGTCCTGGAAGCGGCATTCTCCGGCCAGCGCCTCGATGTCGGAGAACGTCTGGGTGAGACCGGCGTCGGCGTCCCACAGGCCGACGCCGCGCAGTCCCGGGGTGTCGATGATCACCCCGCCGCCGGGCAGCGGCAGCATGTCGCGGGTGGTCGTGGTGTGCCGTCCCTTGCCGTCGCTGTCGCGGATGGCCTGCACCTCCTGGACCTCGCGGCCCAGCAGGGCGTTGGTGAGCGTGGACTTGCCCGCGCCCGACTGCCCGAGCAGCACGGACGTGGTGCCGGCCAGCGCCTTCGCCACACCCGGTACGCCCTCGCCGGAGGCGGCGCTGACGACCAGGACCTCCACGCCGGGCGCCGCGCCGCGGGCGTCGCCGCGCAGGTGGGCCGGGTCGTCGACGAGGTCGGCCTTGGTGAGGACGACCAGCGGCTGGGCGCCGCTGGTCCACGCCAGGGACACGAAGCGTTCGAGCCGCCCGAGGTCGAGTTCGGCGGCGATCGACACGGCGATGACCGCCAGGTCGACGTTGGCCGCGAGGACCTGTCCCTCGGAGCGCTTGGAGGAGGTGGAGCGGACGAAGGTGGTGCGACGCGGCAGCAGGGCGCGTACCGCGGGGCCGGTCGCCGGCGTCTCGTCGACGGCGGCCCAGTCGCCGGTGCAGGCGATCCCCATGGGGTCGCGGGTGAAGACGTCCTCGGTGCCGGCGCGTACGGTCCTCAGACCGCACGCGCCGTTGGGGAGGACGACGTCGCACAGCCCGCGGTCGACGCGGACGATGCGGCCGGGTGTGAGTCCCCGCTCCGCGTGGACGGCGAAGTCGGAGTCGAATGCGGAGTCCCAGCCGTAGGCGGTGAGCGCGGTGGACGGCTGCGGGACGGATCCGTTGGTCAACGGAGGAAAGCCCTTCGGGAGGGCGGTCGCGCGCGGCTGTGCCGTCGGGTGCTTCGCGACGGGCTGGGTCAGCCGGCGACCGCTGAGGTGGGGTTGATGATCTTCTGGATGCGGGCAGCGCCCATCACGGCGACAGTCATCGTTCCAACACCTCCCGGTTCTCTGGCGGTCCGACGGCGTCACCTTAGCCGGTGTGCCGGCGGACCCCGCAACTGGTTTTCCGCGGACGCTCACGCCGTCCCGGCGTAGCGCTCCCCCGCGTACTCCCGTACCACCGGGACGACGGCCGCCGCTCCGCCGGGCAGCCGGTCCAGGCGCACCAGGGCGAAGGCCTGGTGGCCGTCGACCAGGTAGGGGGGGTTGTCGTGCGGACGGCTGCCCGGCAGCGGCCACACCACCAGCCACGGACGGGTGTCGTCGGTGGTCGGCGGACGGCCGACCGTGACGGCCGCGATGTCCCGCCAGGAGAAGAAGGACTCCTCGCGGGTGACCTCGCGCATGCCGATGCCGGCGGGCCCGACGCGTAGGCGCAGCGGCTTGCGCCAGCGCCGGTACGAACGGCCCGCGAGGGACCAGCAGCCGATCGCGCCGAGCGGCCCGAGGGCGCTGAAGGGCTCGGGGCCGACGATGCGGCCGTGGACGAGTTCCCACAACGAGTAGCTGAAGACGCCGGCCGGCGCCGCCCAGACCAGGGTCCAGGTGCCGGCCCGCCGTCCGTCGACGAACTGCCGCTCCCCGCCGGGCACCCGCGGTTCCGGCCCCGACACCGTCACCGGGATCGGCGGCCGCACGGCGCGCGGCGCGGTCTCGAAGGCGGCGCCGCCGTGCTCGGCGAGCACGGCCGTCAACTCCGGGACGCTCTGGTCGAGGTCCTCGCAGTCGACGAGTGTGTAGTGCGGCCGGTTGTCCCAGCTGCGGTCGGGCTTGCGGGCGAACGTGACGCCCGGTGCCGTCCAGAGCGTGAGCCGCGGTTTCGGCGGCGTGCTGGTCTCGCGGTCCTCACCGATGCCGGGGCCGTGCCACAGGGACACCGCGTCGATCTGTTCCCAGGCGAGTTCCGCGTCGTGCAGCGTGATGCCGAACGCGTCGATCCGCAGCCGGAACGGCTGACGCGCCTTGCGCAGGTCCCTCGCCCCTCCCCAGGCCGACACGCCCGCCAGGAACCCCAGCATCGAAGGGCCCGTCGCGTTCCGCGAGGCGACCAGCCACACCAGCGCCACCGCGATCACGGCCAGACCACCGGTCAGCCGGCGCCGACCGCGTCTTCCGAGTGTCCGCTCTACCGTGAACTCCACGGTTCCCGCCCCCTTTGACGTCCCCACCCGGACCTCATGATGCGCGCGCGGGGGCGTGAGGCTGCGGCCGTGAGCTGGGTGTTGCCCAACCGTGACGCCCGGCCCGGCGGGGGCTCCGGCCGGTCGCCGCCGCGTCGCCCGCTGTTCACCGAGGGCACCTCGAAGGCACCTTTGCCTGTTCTTTACAACCTGTCCCCGGGCCGCCTCGTCTCTCCGCGCGATCAGTTGCCAGAACCCGCCCGTGCCCCACCGGGCCAGGGGCGGGGTGACGAAGGAGAGCGATACATGCGCAGGAGTGTTCTCACGGCTGCGGCCGTCGCGTGCGCCGCGGTGCTGGCGGGGACGGCGCCCGCGTTCGCCGACGGGCCGAGCGCGCAGCCCTCGCCGGCGCGCAGCACCGCGCCGAGCGAAGCGCCGTCCGCAGTGCCGTCCGCAGTGCCGTCCGCGGCTCCGTCGCGGACGGCACCGCGTCAGGTCGACGCGGTGCCGGCGGGCGCGCCCGACACCGGCGTGCAGTCCCCGGCCGCCTCGCAGGGGCCTGACGGCACGGTGGTGGCGGCCGCCGGGGGCGGCCTGCTGCTCCTGGCCGTCGGCACGTTCGTGGTGACGCGGCGCAGGCGCACCACCGCCGGATGACCCCGGGCGCGAGGTGGGCCGCGGCCTTGGCGGTGCTGGCCGTGCTGCCCTGGGCGGGCGGGTGCGCCGGCGGTTCCGGTGACGTGCGTGTCGCCGCGCCGCCCGTCGCCTCCGCCTCCGCCCCGGCCGCGGCCGGCCGGACGCACTCGTCCCCTCCGTCCCCGCTCGCCCGCTCGGTACCGGTGCGGCTGCGGATCCCGGCGATCGGGGTCGACACCCCGGTCATGGAGCTGGGGCTGGCCCCGGACGGCACGGTGGAGGTCCCGCCGGTGGCGCGGCACTCGCCCGCCGGCTGGTACCGGCACTCCCCCGCGCCGGGACAGCTCGGCCCGTCGGTGCTCCTCGCCCACGTCACCGTGGGCCGGTTCGGCGACGGGGTCTTCCGCCACCTGGCACGGCTGCGCCCGGGCGACCGGATCGTGGCCGGGCTGCGGGACGGCGCGTCGGCGGAGTTCACCGTGGACCGGGTACGGACCGTGGCCAAGGAGCGCTTCCCGGCCCAGGAGGTCTACGGCGACGTGGACCGCCCCGAGCTGCGCCTGATCACCTGCGGCGGCCCCCGCACCGCGGACGGGAGCGGATACCGCGACAACGTCGTGGTGTACGCCTCCCTGACCTCGGTGGGCCGCGCCTGACGGCGGCCGGGCCGGGGACGGTGCGCCCCCGGCCCGGCCGTCCGGCGGCACACCAGCGTCATGATGAACGACGGAATGTGGAGAGTGTTGAAACGGTCTTCCCGGGACGAAGCGGCGTCAGAGCTGTTCGCCGCCCTCTACCCCCGCCTGGCCGGCTGGTGCCGACGGCTGGTCGACGACGACGAGACGGCCCACGAGATCGCCTCGGAGGCCTTCACCCGGCTGTGGGCGCGCTGGACGAGCGTGGACGAACCGCGCGGCTTCCTCTACGTCACGGCCGCCAACATCGTGCGCGACCACTGGCGGAAGACGGAGCGCGAACGCCGGGCCATGCGGCGCGCCACCGCGGAGGTCCTCGTCCACGGGCAGGGCGAGGGACGCGACGGGCGGACCGACCCCTCGGTGCGGATGCTCGTCCAGTCGCTGCCCGAGCGGCTGCGGGTGCCCATCCTGCTGTACTACTACGCCGACATGCCGGTCCGGGAGGTGGCGGCCGCGACGGGGCGGAAGGAAGGAACCGTGAAGGCCGACCTCCACGCGGCCAGGGAAATGCTGCGAGCCGGACTGAGGAGAAGCCTTGATCACACCCATTGAGGACCCGGACGAGGAGCGGGACTTGGAGCTGAGCGCCCTGCTGCGGCCCGGCACGGTCCTGCTCGGGCCGCCGCCCGGCCGGTTCCGGGAGGTCCGCCGCGCGGCGACGCGCCGGAAGCTGCTGCGGGCGGCCGCGGGAGCAGGGGCGTCTTTGGCGGTGGCGGCGGTCGTCGCCGTGCCGCTGCACCTGATGTCCGCCGCCCCGGGGCAGGGCCCCGCGGTCGGGCCGGCCGTGCCCGCGGTGTCCGTCCCCCCGGCGGCCGACCCCCCGCCGTCGCCACGCCCCAGCACGTCCCCCGTCCCGGAACCGTCCGAGACCCCCGGCCCGGACCGCCGCATCGGCACCCCCGACCCGCGCCGCACGTCCACCTCCGCCCGCCGGTCCGACTCCGTCTCGGCCACACCGCTCGGCCGCACCGCGGACGACCCCCCGGGCCGCCCCCGCGGCTGACCGGCTCCACGCCGCCTCGCCGCGCGTGTCCGATTCGTTCAAGACGGGCCGGGCGGCGCGACCCTACGGTTGCGGCATGACTCTTCGTTTCGATGTCGTCGAGATCGTCGTGGCCGACATGGCCGCCTCGCTGACCTTCTACCGCAGGCTGGGGCTGCGGATCCCCGCCGGGGCGGAGACCGAACCGCACGTGGAGGCGACGCTGCCCGGCGGGCTGCGGCTGGCGTGGGACACCGCGGAGACGATCCGGTCCTTCGACTCCTCGTGGACGCCGCCGCAGGGCGGTCACCGGATGGCGCTGGCCTTCACCTGTGACGGGCCGGAGGAGGTGGACGCGACGTTCGCCGAGCTGACCGGGGCCGGGTACGCGGGGCACGTGAAGCCCTTCGACGCGCCCTGGGGGATGCGGTACGCCGTGGTCCTGGACCCGGACGGGAACCCGGTCGACCTCTTCGCGAGGCTCTCCTGACCAGATGCCCCCGGGCCCCGGGCCGGCCTGAGCCGCGCGGGTGGGCAGGCGCCGGGAGGTGCCGCCGGCGGGTGGGCGCGAGACGGCGGGACAGCCGATCCACCCACCCCCGGCCCGGTCACCACGAACCCCGCCATCCCTGCGTGGACCCCCGACCGCTGGCCGCAAGAGCCCTCAAGAGCCCTCTACAGCAGCTCGCCGAGCGAGACACCGGCGAGGGCGCGGACGTCCCGGGCCAGATGGGCCTGGTCCGCGTATCCGGCGCGGGCGGCGACGTCGGCGAAGGAGTGGCCGCGGCGGGCCAGTCCCAGCGCGCGCTGGAGACGCAGGATGCGGGCGAGGGTCTTGGGCCCGTAGCCGAAGGCGTCCAGGCAGCGGCGGTGGAGCTGGCGTGCGCTGAGCCCGGTGGCGTCGGCGACGGCGCCGACGCGGGCGCCGGCCGCGAGGCTCGCGGCGATCCCCGGGCCCCAAGCGGGCGCCGCGCGCCGGACGTCCCGCGCGAGCACCAGGGACTCCAGGGCGGATCCGGGGTCGGCGGCCGCGGCGACGCGCGCGGTGAGCCGGCGTGTCTCGGCACCGGGCCACAGCTCGTCCAGCGGCACGCGGCGGTCGCGCAGTTCGTGCGCGGGCAGGCCGAACACGGCGGGGCCGACGCCGGGGGCGAAGCGCAGCCCCGCGTAACGCGTGCCGGGCGGGCTGCCGGAGAGGTGGGCGGTGGTGTCGGGCCCCGCGGCGAAGAGCCCGGTGTCCTCGCCCCAGATCAGGTCGATGCAGCCGTCGGGCAGCACGCGGGCGACCCCGGCACCGGCTGTCCTCGTCCACAGCACGGCGCCGGGCACCGTCGAGGTCCGCTCCCGGTACACCGCTCCAGCATGGCACCGGCCACCGACAGCGCGCCGGGTGCGGGTCAGTCGCGCGGCTGTTTCTTGCCGCCCTTGCCCGAGGGGCGGCGGCCGCGCAGCCTGGACCGCACGTCCTCCGGCGGCAGGAAGCCCGCCCACCGCTCGGGGAATTCCGCGGGCGGGTCCTCCGGGCCGACCTCGTCGTCCGGGCCGGACTCGAACGCGGCGCGGCGGGCGGCCGCCTCGGCGACGAGGTCGGCGGCGGCGCGTTCCCTGGCCCGGGCGTTCTCCTCGCGGGCGGCCGCGGTCTCGATCGAGGGCCACACCCGGTCGATGGCGGCGTTGACGGCCGCCCCGACGAGCACCGCGAAGGCCGACACGAAGATCCACAGCAGCACGGCGACGGGCGCGGCCAGTGAGCCGTAGATGGTGGGGCCCTCGACGGTCTGGGTGAGGTAGATGCGCAGCACGAAGCTGCCCAGGACCCACATCAGCAGGGCGACGGCAGCCCCCGGCATGTCCTCGTACCAGGGCGACCGCACCGGTACCGAGACGTGGTACAGCGTGGTGAGGAAGGCGATCGACAGCACGAGCACGACCGGCCAGTACAGTATCCGGATCACGGCCTCGCTCCACGGCAGGAACGACACCACGGCGTCCGGCCCGACGACCATCAGCGGCATGACGACGGCGCCGATCACCAGGGCGACGATGTAGAGCAGCAGCGCCAGCAGCCGCGTCTTGACGATGCCGCGCCTGCCCTCCAGCCCGTACATGATCGTGATCGTGTCGACGAAGACGTTGAGGGCGCGCGATCCGGACCACAGGGCGATGACGAAGCCGATGGAGATCACGTCGGGCCGCCCGCCGCCGAAGACGTCGTCGACCAGCGGCCGCATCAGCTGGTCGACGCCCTTGTCGGACAGGACGGTCGCGGCGGCCGTGAGGATGTTGCCCCGGATGTTGTCGATGGTGTCGGTGCCGATGATCCCGTCGACGTAGCCGATGGCGCCGACGAGGCTCAGCAGCAGCGGCGGCAGGGAGAGCAGCACGAAGAAGGCGGCTTCGGCGGCGAGTCCGGTGACGCGGTACTCCATGCAGGAGTCGACCGTGTCCTTGAGCAGCAGCCAGCCCACCTTGCGCTTGGACACGTTCCGGTAGAGGGCCCGCGCCCGGTGGAGGCGGCCTCGCCTGGGCCGCTCGGGTGTTTCGTCTGCTGCCTGCACGCGCCTACCGTAACTGTCATGAGTCCCCCCACACACACCGTGACCAACCAGGCTCCGCCCCTGGTCGGGTATGACGTGTACGCCGCCGACGCCGCCCTGGTGGAGGGGGTGGCACGGCACGTGGCGCCCGAGCTCCGTGACGAGGTCCACCGGGAGCTCGGCGACATCGGCCGGGTCGCCGGTTCCGGGCAGGCGCGGGGGTGGGCGGAGGCCGCCGACACCCATCCGCCGGTGCTGCGCACCCACGACCGGTACGGGCACCGGATCGACGAGGTGGAGTTCCACCCGGCCTGGCACCGGCTGCTGGGGCGGGCGGTCTCCTCGGGGCTGACCGACGCATGGTCCCGCCCCGCCGGTCACCTGCGGCGCGCGGCGGGTTTCCTGGTGTGGTCCCAGGCGGAGGCCGGACACGGCTGCCCGGTGTCGATGACGCACGCGGCGGTGCCGGCGCTGCGGGCCGACCCGGCGCTGGCCGCGGAGTGGGAACCCCGGCTGAGGTCGCGGGTTTACGACCCGCAGCTGGTGGCGCCGGGGCGCAAGCCCGGGGCTCTGTTCGGCATGGGGATGACCGAGAAGCAGGGCGGCTCCGATGTGCGGGCCGGCACGACGACGGCACAGCCGCTGGCGGAGGAGGGCACGTACCTGCTCACCGGGCACAAGTGGTTCTGCTCGGCGCCGATGTCGGACGCCTTCCTCGTCCTGGCGCAGGCCCCCGGCGGGCTGACCTGCTTCCTGCTGCCGCGGGTGCTGCCGGACGGCTCGCGCAACGTCTTCCTGATCCAGCGGCTCAAGGACAAGCTGGGCAACCGCTCCAACGCCTCGGCGGAGGTGGAGTTCGACGGCACGTGGGCACGCCGGGTCGGCGAGGAGGGGCGCGGGGTGGCGACCATCATCGAGATGGTGGCGGCCACCCGGCTGGACTGCGCGACCGGTTCCGCGGCGCTGATGCGCCAGGCGGTGGCGCAGGCGGTGCACCACGCCGGGCACCGCAGCGCGTTCGGCGGGCTGCTGATCGACAAGCCGCTGATGCGGAACGTCCTGGCGGACCTGGCGCTGGAGTCGGAGGCGGCCACCACGACCGTGCTGCGGCTGGCGGCCGCGTACGACGCGGACGACGAGCAGGAGCGGCACTTCCGGCGGCTGGCGGTGGCGGTCTCCAAGTACTGGGTCACCAAGCGCTGCGCGCCGCTGGTGGCCGAGGCGCTGGAGTGCCTGGGCGGCAACGGCTACGTGGAGGAGTCGGGACTGCCGCGGCTGTTCCGGGAGTCGCCGCTGAACTCGGTGTGGGAGGGCTCGGGCAACGTGCAGGCCCTGGACGTGCTGCGGGTGCTGCAGCGGGAGCCGCGCGCGCTGAACGCGTTCCTCGGCGAGATCGGCCTGGCGCGCGGCGCGGACCACCGGCTGGACAACGCGATCAAGTCGCTGCTGACGGAACTGGCCGACCTGGAAGGGGTCGAGGCACGGGCGCGCCGGGTCGTGGAGCGGATGGCGCTGGTGCTGCAGGGCTCGCTGCTGGTGCGGTTCGCCCCGGTGGAGGTCTCCGACGCCTTCTGTGCCTCGCGGCTCGGCGGCGACTGGGGGACGACCTTCGGCACGCTGCCGCGTGGCCTGGACCTGGCGGCGATCGTGGAGCGGGCGCACCCGCGGGTGTGAGGTGCGGCGCGGCGGCGGTCCGCCCGTGGTCCCCACGGAAGGACCGGGACCTTCGGGGAAACGTTCCGCCGCCGCGCCGCACTGAGGGTGGTGCCGCGCCGACTCGGCACCACCCCCGGTCTCGCCTCACCGTCGCACGGATTCAGGGTTCCGTACGAGTAGCGTGATGCGCGGTCACTGTCCGTCGAATGCGCGCATATTCGCAACCGTTGCAGACAGTTGCAAGGTATTGGCCGGATATCCCACCAGAGGGACCGGCCCGGCGGCACCATATGCACATGGTGTGGCAGCGGTTCACCGTCGCGGCCACTGCCGGGGCGCGCGAAGCGCTGCGCACACGGACGCGGGGAGCACCATGAGCCAGGTTCCGATCGACGCTCGGTCGTTGTCGGTCCAGTCCGTCCAGGAACCGCGCCGTTCCGCGCGGTTGCTGGCCGGCATGCGGGACGCCGCGCTGGGCGGCGGATCAGGGAGCACGGTGGCCAGACCGGTCATCCAGGACTCCTGGCGGCGCGCCCTGGACCTCGGTGTCGACCCGGACAACGGCAGTCACGCCGGCCTGCTGACCGCCGACGAGATCGAGGCTCGCAGGCGCCGCACGCCGCTGGGCGACGTGCTGCCCGCGCTGCGCGACGGCCTGGTCTCGGTCGCCGACGAGGCCCGGCACATCATGGTGGTCACCGACCCCGAGGGCCGGGTGCTGTGGCGGGACGGCAGTCTGGCCGTCCGCAGGAGCGCGGACCGGCTCGGCTTCGCCGAGGGCGCGTCGTGGTCGGAGGAGGCCGTGGGCACCAACGCGATCGGCACCGCCCTGGTCACCGGGCGGCCGGTGCAGGTGCACTCCTCCGAGCACTTCGTACGGGTGCACCACCAGTGGACCTGCGCGGCGGCTCCGCTGATCGACCCGCGCGACGGGCGGCTGCTGGGCGCGGTGGACGTCAGCGGGCCCGCGGCCGGCATGCACCCCGCGATGCTGTCGCTGGTGACCGCGGTGACCAAGGTCGCCGAGGCCGAACTGCGCAGCCTGCACTGGGCGGCCGTGGACCGGCTGCGCTCGCTCGCCGCCCCGTTGCTCTCGCGGATGCCGGGCCGGGCGGCGGTCGTCGACCCCAACGGCTGGACGGCGGCGGTGACCGGGATGCCGCCGGTGGAGCGGATCACGCTGCCCGCCGCGCCGAGCGCCGGGCGCACATGGGTGCCCGCGCTGGGCACCTGCACCCTGGAGCCGCTGCCGGGTGGCTGGCTGGTGCGGGTCGCACCGCCGCAGGAGGAGGTGACCGGGGCCGGGCACGTGGTGCTGGACCTCGGCCGTCCCCGCGCGTGGACGGTGAGCGTCTCCGGTGCGGCCGGGGGCTGGTCGCAGGAGCTCAGCCCGCGCCACGCCGAACTGCTCTTCGTGCTGGCCCTGCACCGGGACGGCCGCACCGCCGCGGAACTGGCCGGCGACCTGTTCGGCGACCCCTCCCGCACGGTGACGGTGCGCGCCGAGATGTCCCGCCTGCGCCGCACCCTGGCCGGGGTGCTCGACCACCGTCCGTACCGCTTCGCGGACGGCGTCGAGGTCGAGGTGGTGCGCCCCGCCCAGCCCGCGGACCTGCTGCCGCACTCGACGGCGCCGGCGGTGCGCCTGGCGCGCTTCGGGGGATGAGGGCCTGACCCGGACGGGCCGTGGCAGCGAGCCGGGGACCCGCCGGGCCCGCGAGGCCGCAGAATGTGGCGCATGAGCAATAGCGTCACGGTGACGACGTGGTCACTGGAGCAGACCTCCCACGCCGACCTGCGGGCCTCCCTGGAGCCGGACCCCGCGACGTCGGGCATCCGCATCGCGCGGGCCGGGGTGCCGTCCCCGGAGTTCAGCCGCTTCCTCTACACCTCGGTGGGGGCGGACTGCGCCTGGACGGACCGCCTGCCGTGGGGGTACGAGCAGTGGCGGTCCTTCCTGCAGCGCCCGGGTGTCGAGACCTGGGTGGCGTACGACCGGGACACCCCGGCCGGCTACATCGAACTGGACCCGCAGGACGACGGCCAGGTCGAGATCGCGTACTTCGGGCTGCTGCCCGTCTTCCGGGGGCGGCGGATCGGCGGGCACCTGCTGTCCGTCGGCATCGCGCGCGCCTGGGACCTGGCGGAGCGCTGGCCGGACCGCACCCCGACCAAGCGCGTGTGGGTGCACACCTGCAGCCTGGACGGGCCGCACGCGCTGGCCAACTACGAGAAGCGCGGCTTCCGCATCTTCCGCACCGAGACGGGGGAAGAGGAGAAGAGGCCCGTCACCGGGCCCTGGCCCGGAGCCCGTTAGGGACCGGCCGGCCGGAAGGGGCGGGCATGGACGTCGTCGGGGTCGGGGCCCTCAACCTGGACTTCATCACGGGCGCGTCCGCCCTGAACGGCAGCCCGGTGCTGGGCCGGCTCGCCGGGCACATGCGGCTGCGCCCGCCGCCGGAGAGCGGCGGCGAGCGCATGGTCGAGGAGCCCGCCGTCCGCGCCGGGCTGGAGTGGCTGCGGGCCGAGGGGGTGCCGCTGACGCCGGAACCGGGCGGCTCGGCGTTCAACACCCTGCACGCGCTGGGGCGTCTGGGCCGCGGGCTGCGGCTCGGGTACGTGGGTGTCGCGGGCCGGGACCCGCTGGGGGCGGCCGGCCCTCTCGCCGTCCTCGACGGGCTCGGCATCGACCGGCGGCTGGTGGCCCGGGACCCGGACCGGCTGTGCGGGATCTGCCTGTCCGTGCACGATGGCGGGGAGCGCACGCTGCTGACGCACACGGGGGCGAACACCGGCATCGCCGGCCATGTGCGGGAGCGTTTCGAGGAGATCGCCGGCTACCTGGCGTCGGCCCGTGTGGTCCATGTGACCTCCTTCCTGGACCCGGACGGCGGGGCGGCGCTGCACCGGCTGCTGGTGGAGGTGCGGCGGCGTTCGCCGCGGACGCTGATCAGCTTCGACCCGGGGCACACCTGGTCGGTGGAACCGACCGCCGATGTGCTGGCCATGGCGGCGATGAGCGACTGTCTGCTGGTCAACGGGCGGGAGTTCGAGCGGCTCGGCCGGGTACGGATCCGGCGGGACGGCGCGGCCGTGGTGAAGTACCCGGACCGGGTGGAGGTGCACCGGCCCGGAACCGTGGAGCGCTACGCCCATCGTCCGCTTCCGGACAGTCAGGTGGAGGACGCCACAGGGGCGGGCGACGTCTTCGCGGCGGGTCTGCTGGCGGCGCTGGTCGCGGACCGCGCCCTGCTCGGTGCGGGGGTGCGGCTGGGCTCGGCGCTGGCGGGCCACAAGCTGCGTCATGTGGGGACCCGCGGGCACGGTGCATTCCGGGCCATCGCGGCCGATTTCTTGCGCCCGGCACGTACTGCCAGGTGACGTACGACACGAACGTCTTACAATCCGAGATGCAGGCGTCCACGATACGGATAACGGTGGACTGCCCGGAGACCCGCGTGACACGCTTTCGACATGTCTCGCACTGGAATCGCCTTGGTAGGTCGGCTGCATGTCGATCTCGGACGCATGTCCAGCGCCATCTGTCAGGCGTGCTGAGCACTCGCCGCCGTCCCGTCCAGGACTGATCCGGCCGTCCCCGGTCTCGCGGGCGCAACGATGCGCCCACGCCCCCGCTTCCCCAGCGGCTTGGCGTATGCGCAGGCCAGGGTACTTGTTCACGCTACGACCAATCCTCTTCCAGCCTGCCAGAAGGACTGCATCGCCATGGCTTCCACCCCTGACAAGCCGAACGCCGCCGCGCGCCGCAAGGTGAGCCGCCACCGCGGCGAGGGCCAGTGGGCGGTCGGCCACATGACGCCGCTCAACGCCAACGAGCAGTTCAAGCGGGACGACGACGGTCTCAACGTGCGGACACGCATTGAGACGATCTACCGCCACCGCGGCTTCGACGCGATCGACGGCGCCGACCTGCGCGGGCGCATGCGCTGGTGGGGTCTGTACACCCAGCGCAAGCCCGGGATCGACGGCGGCAAGACCGCGATCCTGGAGCCGGAGGAGCTGGACGACAAGTTCTTCATGCTCCGGGTCCGCGTCGACGGCGGCCGTCTCACCACCGAGCAGCTGCGCGTCATCGGCGAGGTCTCGCAGGAGTTCGCCCGCGGCACCGCCGACATCACCGACCGGCAGAACATCCAGCTGCACTGGATCCGCATCGAGGACGTCGCCGAGATCTGGCAGCGCCTGGAGGCCGTGGGCCTGTCCACCACCGAGGCGTGTGGCGACACCCCACGGGTCATCCTCGGCTCGCCCGTCGCCGGGATCGCCGAGGACGAGATCATCGACGGCACCTGGGCCGTGGACGAGGCCCACCGCCGCATCGTCGGCAACAAGGAGTTCTCCAACCTCCCCCGCAAGTTCAAGTCGGCGATCTCCGGATCGCCCCTGCTGGACGTGGCCCACGAGATCAACGACGTCGCCTTCGTCGGCGTCCGCCACCCCGAGCACGGCCCGGGCTTCGACGTGTGGGTCGGCGGCGGCCTGTCCACCAACCCCAAGATCGGCGTGCGGCTCGGCGCGTGGGTGCCCCTGGAGGAGGTCCCCGACGTCTTCGAGGGCGTCATCTCGATCTTCCGCGACTACGGCTACCGGCGACTGCGCAACCGCGCCCGGCTGAAGTTCCTGGTCGCCGACTGGGGCGCGGAGAAGTTCCGGCAGGTGCTGGAGGACGAGTACCTGGGGCGCGAGCTGGCCGACGGCCCCGCCCCCGACCAGCCGGTCCGGCAGTGGCGGGACCACGTGGGCGTGCACCGCCAGAAGGACGGCCGCTACTACGTCGGCTTCGCGCCGCGCGTCGGCCGGGTGGACGGCACCACCCTCAGCAAGATCGCGGAACTCGCGGAGGCGCACGGTTCAGGCCGGCTGCGGACCACCGTCGAGCAGAAGATGATCGTGCTGGACGTCGAGCAGGACCGGGTCGACTCGCTCGTCGCGGGCCTGGAGGCGCTGGACCTGCAGGTGAGGCCCTCCCCCTTCCGGCGCGGCACGATGGCCTGCACCGGCATCGAGTTCTGCAAGCTGGCCATCGTCGAGACCAAGGCGCGCGGCTCCTCGCTGATCGACGAACTCGAGCGCCGGCTGCCGGAGTTCGACGAGCCGATCACGATCAACATCAACGGCTGCCCCAACGCCTGCGCCCGGATCCAGGTCGCCGACATCGGCCTGAAGGGCCAGCTGGTGCTGGACGACGAGGGCAGGCAGGTGGAGGGCTACCAGGTGCACCTGGGCGGCGCGCTGGGCCTGGAGGCCGGTTTCGGCCGCAAGGTCCGCGGCCTGAAGGTCACCGCGGACGAGCTGCCCGACTACGTCGAGCGCGTCCTGAAGCGGTTCCGGGCCGAGCGGACGGACGGCGAGCGCTTCGCGCACTGGGTGACGCGGGCGAGCGAGGAGGCTTTGTCGTGAGCGAACGTGCCGCACCGTTCCACTGCCCCTACTGCGGTGAGGAGGACCTGCACCCCGCGGAGCAGGGCCACGGCGCCTGGGAGTGCCGCTCGTGCAACCGCGCGTTCCAGCTGAGGTTCCTGGGCCTGCTGGCCCGGGGACTGCGGACCGAGACCCGTGAGGGAGGCATTTCGTGACCACCGCACAGCAGCACACCGCGGACGAGCTGCGGGCGCTGGCCGAGCAGGCGGGCCGCGACCTGGAGGACGCCCCGGCGCCCGACATCCTGCGCTGGGCCACCGCGACCTTCGGGTCCCGGTTCGCGGTCACCTCCTCGATGGAGGACGCGGTCGTGGCGCACCTGGCCTCGCGCGTCGCCCCGGGCGTCGACGTCGTCTTCCTCGACACCGGCTACCACTTCCCGGAGACCATCGGCACCCGTGACGCGGTCGCCGCCGTCATGGACGTGAACGTCATCACGCTGACGCCGCGTCAGACCGTGGCCGAGCAGGACGCCGAGTACGGGCCGCGGCTCCACGACCGCGACCCCGACCTGTGCTGCGCGCTGCGCAAGGTCAAGCCGCTGGAGGAGGGGCTGACCGGCTACGACGCCTGGGCCACCGGCCTGCGCCGTGACGAGTCCCCCACCCGCGCGCACACCCCCGTCGTCGGCTGGGACGACCGGCGCGGCAAGGTCAAGGTCTCCCCCATCGCCCGCTGGACGCAGGACGACGTGGACTCCTACGTCGCCGAGCACGGGGTGCTCACCAATCCGCTGCTCATGGACGGTTACGCCTCGGTCGGCTGCGCACCCTGCACCCGCCGGGTGCTGGAGGGCGAGGACGCCCGGGCCGGCCGGTGGGCGGGACGGGGCAAGACCGAGTGCGGGCTGCACGGCTGATGACGACGGAACGGACCTCCCGGGAGGGGCGGATGAGCGTGACGGACGCGGGCGCCACGGTGTGGCTCACCGGTCTGCCGAGCGCGGGCAAGACCACGATCGCCCAGGCGCTGGCCGGCCGGCTGCGCGGTGACGGGCACCGTGTGGAGGTCCTGGACGGCGACGAGATCCGCGAGTTCCTCTCCGCGGGCCTCGGCTTCGGCCGCGAGGACCGGCACACCAATGTGCAGCGGATCGGTTTCGTCGCCGAACTCCTCGCCTCCAACGGCGTCAAGGTGCTCGTACCGGTCATCGCGCCGTACGCCGGCAGCCGGGAGGCGGTCCGCAAGCGCCACGAGGCGCGGGGCACGACATACCTGGAGGTGCACGTCGCCACCCCGGTGGAGGTCTGCTCCGCGCGCGACGTGAAGGGCCTGTACGCCAAGCAGGCCGCGGGCGAGATATCCGGGCTGACCGGGGTCGACGACCCGTACGAGGCACCCGAGGTCCCCGATCTGCGGATCGAGACCCAGGACCACACCGTCGAGGACTCAGCGGCGCTGCTGACGGCACTGCTGGTGGAAAGGGGACTCGCGTGAACGGGGCGCACCTCCCGGCGACCGCCCGGGGGGCACGCGCGGCCACCGGGCCGCGGCCGAGCGACCAGCCGCCTGTTCGCCGCGCGGGCGGACACGGGGGCACCACCCAGGCGCGCGCTCTGGGGGAGAATGAAGGGAGCACAGCGTGACCACGGTAGTCGCGGTCGACGAGAGCACCGGCAATCCCTTCGCGCTGTCGCACCTGGACGCGCTGGAGTCGGAGGCGGTGCACATCTTCCGTGAGGTGGCGGGAGAGTTCGAGCGGCCGGTGATCCTCTTCTCCGGCGGCAAGGACTCCATCGTCATGCTCCACCTGGCGCTGAAGGCCTTCGCCCCCGCGGCGGTCCCCTTCTCGCTGCTGCACGTCGACACCGGCCACAACTTCCCCGAGGTGCTGGAGTACCGGGACCGTACGGTGGCGCGGCACTCCCTGCGGCTGCACGTCGCCTCGGTGCAGGACTACATCGACGACGGCCGGCTGCGCGAGCGCCCCGACGGGACCCGCAACCCGCTGCAGACGGTGCCGCTGACCGAGGCCATCCAGGAACACCGCTTCGACGCGGTCTTCGGCGGCGGCCGCCGCGACGAGGAGAAGGCCCGCGCCAAGGAGCGGGTCTTCTCGCTGCGCGACGAGTTCTCCCAGTGGGACCCGCGCCGCCAGCGCCCCGAGCTGTGGCAGCTCTACAACGGGCGGCACGCCCCCGGCGAGCACGTGCGTGTCTTCCCGCTGTCCAACTGGACGGAGCTGGACGTGTGGCAGTACATCGCCCGCGAGGGCATCGAGCTGCCGCGGATCTACTACGCCCACGAGCGCGAGGTGTTCCGGCGCGGCGGCATGTGGCTGACCGCGGGCGACTGGGGCGGCCCGAAGGACACCGAGACGGTGGAGACCCGGCTGGTCCGCTACCGCACGGTGGGCGACATGTCCTGCACCGGCGCGGTGGACTCCGACGCCGCCGGCATCGACGCCGTCATCGCCGAGATCGCCGCGTCCCGGCTCACCGAGCGGGGCGCCACCCGGGCCGACGACAAGCTCTCCGAGGCCGCGATGGAAGACCGCAAGCGTGAGGGGTACTTCTAGCCATGACCACCGGCACCACCGCCGAGCAGCTCTCGGCCACCTCTCTGCTGCGCTTCGCCACCGCGGGTTCCGTCGACGACGGCAAGTCAACGCTGGTCGGCCGGCTGCTGCACGACTCCAAGTCGGTGCTCGCCGACCAACTGGAGGCCGTCGAACTGGCCTCGGCACGCCGCGGCCAGGACACGCCAGACCTGGCGCTGCTCACGGACGGCCTGCGGGCCGAGCGTGAGCAGGGCATCACCATCGACGTGGCGTACCGCTACTTCGCCACGCCGCGGCGGCGGTTCATCCTGGCGGACACGCCGGGGCACGTGCAGTACACCCGGAACATGGTGACCGGCGCCTCGACCGCCGAGCTGACCGTGATCCTGGTGGACGCCCGCAACGGCGTCGTCGAGCAGACCCGGCGGCACGCGGCGGTCGCCGCCCTGCTGCGGGTTCCGCACGTGGTGCTCGCGGTCAACAAGATGGACCTGGCCGACTGGTCGGAGCCGGTCTTCGCGGCCATCGCCGAGGAGTTCACCGCCTATGCGGCCTCGATCGGCGTCCCGGAGATCACCGCGATCCCGATCTCGGCCCTGGCCGGCGACAACGTCGTGACGCCGTCGGCACACATGGACTGGTACGGCGGCCCGACCGTCCTGGAGCACCTGGAGACCGTCCCCGTCGGCACCGACCCCAGCGGGCAGCCGGCGCGCTTCCCCGTGCAGTACGTCATCCGGCCGCAGACCGCCGAGCACCCGGACTACCGCGGCTACGCGGGGCGGATCGCCTCCGGCGTGCTGCGCCTCGGCGACCCGGTGACGGTCCTGCCGTCCGGGCTGACCAGCACGATCAGCGGCATCGACGTGCTCGGCACCCCGGTGGAGGTGGCGTGGGCACCGCAGTCGGTGACGCTGCTGCTCGGCGACGACCTGGACATCTCGCGCGGCGACCTCATCGCGCCGTCCGACGCCGCCCCGGCGACCACCAGGGACGTCGAGGCGACCGTGTGCCACCTGCACGAGCGGCCGCTGAAGGTCGGCGCGCGCGTGCTGCTGAAGCACAGCACGCGAACGGTCAAGGCGATCGTGAAGCGGCTCCCGTACCGGATCGACCTGGCCCGGGGGCTGGAGCACCAGGACGAGCCGGGCGAGTTCGGCGTCAACGACATCGGCACGGTGGTGCTGCGCACCTCGGAGCCGCTGCCGCTGGACACGTACGCCGCCTCGCGGCTCACCGGTTCCTTCCTGCTGATCGACCCGGCGGACGGCGCCACGCTGACCGCCGGCATGGCGGGCGAGGCCTTCGCCGCCCGCACCGCCACGGCCGCGGGCGACGCGGCCGGTGACGACGAGGGATGGGATTTCTGATGGCGTTCGACGACGCCTTCGCCGGATTCGCCAAGGAGGGCGGTCGTGTCGGCAGCGGCTGTCTGGGCAGCGGCACGGGCGGTGTGACGCGATGTGCGCGTTGACCCCGTCCGAGCACCGCACCCGCGCCGCGCAAGCGGCACCGCACCACCGACGACCAGACAGCCACCACCCCGGCGCGCCCTAGAGAGCGCCGGCCGGGGCCATCGAGAGGACCGCCTCCCGTGACTGCCGATCGCACCACCGCCCCGAGAAAGTCCGCCCGTCGCCGCCTCCTGGCGGGCGCCGCCCTTCTGCCGCTGCTGGCCCTCGCCGCCTGCGGTTACGGCTCCGAGAAGAAGGACGACACCACCAACGCGGCCGCGAGCAGCGGCACCAGCAAGAAGCTGTCCGCCTCGACGGTGAAGATCGGTTACTTCGCCAACCTCACCCACGCCACCGCGCTGGTGGGCCTGAAGGAAGGCTTTTTCGCCGAGGAGCTCGGCTCGGGCACCACGATCAAGGAGTCGGTGTTCAACGCCGGGCCCGCCGAGATCGAGGCGCTCAACGCCGGCTCCATCGACATCGGCTGGATCGGCCCCTCCCCCGCGGTCAACGGCTGGACGAGGTCCGGCGGCAAGAGCCTGAAGATCATCTCCGGTTCGGCCTCCGGCGGCGTCAAGCTGGTCGTCGACCCGGACAAGATCAAGACGCTGAAGGACGTCAAGGGCAAGAAGATCGCCACCCCCCAGCTCGGCAACACCCAGGACGTGGCGTTCCTCAACTGGATCGCCGAGCAGGGCTGGAAGGTCGACGCGACCAGCGGCAAGGGCGACGTCTCCGTGGTCCGCACGGACAACAAGATCACCCCCGACGCCTACAGGGCCGGCTCCATCGACGGCGCCTGGGTGCCCGAGCCCACCGCCTCCAAGCTGGTCGCCGAGGGCGCGAAGGTGCTCCTGGACGAGAGCGGACTGTGGCCGGACAAGAAGTTCGTCATCACGAACGTGATCGTCTCCCAGACGTTCCTCAAGGAGCACCCGGACGTCGTCGAGGCCGTGCTGCGCGGCTCGGTGAAGACCAACGCCTGGATCAACGCCAACCCGGACAAGGCGAAGGCCGACGCCAACGCCCAGCTGGAGAAGCTCTCCGGCAAGCCGCTGCCGGCCGACGTCATCGACCCCGCGTGGAGCAGCATCCAGGTCATCGACGACCCGCTGGCGTCCACCCTGCGGACCGAGGCCGACCACGCCGTCACCGCCGGCCTGCTGGAGAAGCCCGCCCTCAAGGGCATCTACGACCTGACTCTCCTCAACAAGGTCGCCGAGGCCTACGGCAAGCCCGCCGTGGACGACGCCGGTCTCGGCGGCTGACGCCCGGCAGCACCCCATGAAGCCCGCAGCCCCAGCCCTCAGGAGGTGACGCCATGGCCACCGCACTCACCAGGCAGCCCGCCGTGCCGGTCGACGCGGCTCCCTACGCCGCACGGCTCGAGCACGTCTCGAAGTCCTTCGGCCGTCCCGGCGCGGAATCACACGTGCTGGACGACATCAGCATCGACGTCGCCCCCGGCGAGTTCGTCTGCCTCCTGGGGGCCTCGGGCTGCGGCAAGTCCACCCTGCTCAACCTGGTCGCGGGACTCGACCGGCCGACCGCCGGGCGCATCGAGACCCCGGGCGGCCGCCCGGCCCTGATGTTCCAGGAGCACGCCCTGTTCCCGTGGCTCACCGCGGGCAGGAACATCGAACTCGCCCTGCGCATGCGGGGCGTACCGCGCGCCGAGCGGCGACCGGAGGCCGAGCGACTGCTGGAGGTCGTCCGGTTGAAGGGCGCGTACGGCAGGCGGGTGCACGAGCTGTCCGGCGGGATGCGGCAGCGTGTCGCGCTGGCCCGCGCCCTGGCGCAGGACAGCCGGCTGCTGCTGATGGACGAACCGTTCGCCGCGCTCGACGCCATCACCCGCGACGTCCTGCACGGGGAACTCACCCGCATCTGGGCCGAGACCCGCCTGTCGGTGCTCTTCGTGACCCACAACGTCCGCGAGGCGGTGCGGCTCGCGCAGCGGGTCGTGCTGCTCTCCTCACGGCCGGGACGCATCGCCCGGGAATGGGCGGTCGACATCCCGCAGCCGCGCCGCATCGAGGACCCGGCGGTCGCCGAGCTGTCCGTCGAGATCACCGAGCACCTCCGGGGGGAGATCCGCCGTCATGGCCGGCACTGAGACGAAGGCAGAGGCAGGGCCGGGCGGCGACCTCGCGGGACTGGAGGCCGGGCTCGACGCGCTGGAGACCAGGTCCGCGACCCGGGTGCCGCCGGCCCGCGTGCTGCTCCGGAAGGCCGTTCCCCCGGTCGTCGCCCTCGCGCTGGTTCTGGTGGTGTGGCAGCTCGCGTACCACTTCGAGGTCAAGCCGCACTACCAGCTGCCCAGTCCGGCGGAGGTCGGCCGGGCCCTGCAGGACAAGTGGCTGGACGGCACCCTCCTGGGCTACGTGTGGACCAGCCTGTCGCGCGGCGCGCTGGGCTTCGCGGCCTCCGTCGCCATCGGCACGCCGCTCGGGCTCGTCGTGGCGCGGGTCCGGCCGGTGCGGGCGGCGATCGGGCCGATCCTGTCCGGCCTGCAGTCCCTGCCGTCGGTGGCGTGGGTGCCCGCGTCGATCATCTGGTTCGGGCTGTCGGACGCCACGATCTACTGCGTCGTGCTGCTGGGCGCGGTCCCGTCGATCGCCAACGGACTGGTGGCAGGCGTCGACCAGATCCCGCCGCTGTTCCTGCGGGCGGGCCGCACCATCGGCGCCACCGGCATCCACGCCGTGCGCCATGTGCTGCTGCCGGCCGCCCTTCCCGGCTACCTCGCCGGCCTCAAGCAGGGCTGGGCCTTCTCCTGGCGCTCGCTGATGGCCGCCGAGCTCATCGCCACCTCCCCCGACCTGGGCGTCGGCCTCGGACAGTTGCTGGAGCAAGGGCGCGAGCTGTCCGACATGCCGAGCGTGCTGGCCGCGATCCTGCTCATCCTGGCCGTCGGCATCGGCATCGAACTGCTCGTGTTCGCACCGCTGGAGCGGTCGGTGCTGCGCGGCCGCGGCCTGTTCGCACGGGGCTGACGGTGACCACGCACCCCGTCCTCCTCGTCATCGCCCACGGCAGTCGCGACCCGCGGCACGCCGCGGCCGTCCACGCCCTGACCGCGCGGGTCCGGGCGGCCCGGCCCGGTCTGCGGGTCGGGACCGCGTTCCTCGACCACTGCGCGCCGAGCGTGCCGCAGGTCGTCGACCGCCTCGCCGCGGAGGGCGTACGCGACGTGGTGGCCCTGCCACTGCTGCTGACCCACGCCTTCCACGCCAAGGCCGACATCCCCGCGGCGCTGCGCGAGTCCACGGCGCGCCACGCCCGGCTGCGGGTACGCCAGGGCGACGTCCTCGGCCCCTCACCCCTGCTGCTGTCCGCCCTGGAGCGGCGGCTGCGCGAAGCCGGGCTGGGCCCCGGCGACCGCCCCTCGACCGGCATCGTCCTGGCCTCGGCGGGCTCCTCCGACCCGGAGGCGATCGCGGTGATCGCAGAAATCGCGCGGGAGTGGCGGCGCACCGGTTGGTGTGCCGTGCGGCCTGCGTTCGCCTCCGCTTCTCTTCCCACCACGGATGAGGCGGTGCGCCTGCTGCGCACCGAGGGCGTCCGGCACGTCGCGGTCGCGCCGTACGTCATCGCGCCGGGCTTCCTGCCGGACCGCATCGCCCGTGGGGCCCGCGCCGCCGGTGCGGACGTCCTCGCCGGGGTCCTCGGCGACGCCCCCGAGGTGGCCCGGCTGCTGCTGCGCCGCTTCGACGAGGCGCTGCTGCCGCGGCTGTGGCCGGCGCTGGCCTGAGGCGCCGCGGGGCGCGGCCGGCGTGCCGTCAGGCCGCGACGTCCGCCAGGCGTTCCACCTGGGTCAGGTCCGACGACCAGCAGTAGAGCATCACTTCGTCGGCGCCGATGCCGTCGTACCCGGCGACCGCGTCGCGGATCTGCTCCGGGGTGGTCAGCAGGCCCTCCGCGACACGGTCGGCGATCCCGCTGAAGGCGTAGTAGTCACGGATGTTGGCGCGGGCCGCGGTGACGACCGCGTCCGGTCCGAGCGCGACGTTGGCCTGGGCGACCAGCCGAGGGCGGCCGGTCCGCGCGTGCCGCTCCCAGCTCCGCTCCGCCTCGCGGAAGAGCCGGTCCATCGCCTTGGGCGGCAGCCCGGCGCCGAGGAAGCCGTCGCCGTGGCGGCCGACCCGGTCCAGCGCCGCCGGGGCGAAGCCGCCGAAGAGCACCTCTGGCCCGCCCGGGGTCGCGGGGGCGGGGCCGATCGGCCCGGCCCCGTCGCCGTACGGGTCACCGGCCCAGAGGCGGCGCAGCAGGCCCATCTGCTCGTCGAGCAGGCGGCCGCGGCGGTGGAAGTCGGCGCCCGCCGCGAGGAAGTCGTCCTCGCGCGCGCCCACTCCGACGCCGAGGGTGAAGCGGCCTGCGGCGAGGAGGTCCAGCGTCGCCGCCTGCTTGGCCAGGACGGCGCCGTCGCGGAACGGGGAGATGAGGACCTCGGTCTGCAACCGGATCCGGTGCGTCGCCCCGGCGAGCACGGCGAGGGTGACCAGCGGTTCGGGGTTGTCGTACACGAGGCGGTCGAGCAGGCCGAGGCTGCTGAAGGGGCCGTCGTCGGCGCGGCGGGCCCAGGTCGTCAGCACGGCGGGGTCGTCGACAGGAAGGCCGAGACCGATCTTCATGGGGAACTCCTCGGGAAGGGCACGGACATGTGGTGCCGCCCCTCCGTCACCGCGCACCGACCGTGCGGGCCGCTCCCGTTCTGCGGCGTCCTTCAGGGGAGCGTGATCAGCGAGTGTGCTCACCGTAACGCGCCGCCCCCGGCCCCGGCGACTGATTTCCCCGTGTCGCGACGGCCGGGGGCGCCACGCGAGTGAGGACCTAGTAGTAGTGGCGCAGCCACGACCACAGCTGCGACCAGGGCGCGTTCGGGGCGGCGCACAGCACGATCGCGGCGTCCTGCTCCTCGTTGGCGACGTGGTGGCCGTTGTCGACGCCGCCGACCCGGCGGCAGTCGGCGAAGTACCGTTCGAGGCCGTCGGCCCCCTCCTGGCGGACCAGCAGCACGGGACCCGTCGCGGAGTCGGGCGGCGGGCCCCAGTCGGCGAAGCTCATGTGGGCGGAGTAGGGGGCGGGCAGGCCGCGGGCTGGACCGTAGTGGGCCAGGGCGCCGGCCTCGCCGTAGTTCTGGGCGAATACGACCGCGCGCGGCCGGTCGGCGACGGGGACACCGGACCAGGCGTCGGCGACGGCGTCGGCGAGCTGCGGCCAGCCGATCTGCTCGCCCTGCTCCTTGTTGACGCCGTTCACCGCGCCCACCGCGCCCGGCGGGAGCACCGGCAGCGAGATCAGGGCGCTGACGACGGCCGTCAGCGCGACGGCCCACCACATGGCGCGCGGCCGGGAGGCAGCCGTGACACAGCCCGCCGCGAGCAGCGCCAGCAGCAACGGCAGGCAGTAGTAGGGCTTGCCGCCCGAGACGACCACCACGACGGCGAGAAGGAGATAGGCCGGGACGAACGCGCGCGCCCACCGCAGCGCGGGCTCGCGCCACAGCCGCAGCCCGCCCGCGATCCACACCGGGACGAACGCCGGTGAGAGGAAGACGATCTGCTGGGGCACGAACAGGACGCGGTTCTCGGCGCCGTCGTCCGCGCTGATGCCGCCCGCCACGGTCAGCTGGGGCCAGCCGTGCGCCGCCTGCCACCACAGGCTGGGCAGGGCCACCGCGAGCGCGACGACGGCTCCGGCGAGCGGCCACCAGCCGCGCAGCACGTGCCGGGGACCGGTGGCGAGCAGCGCCGCGAGCAGGGCCACGGCCAGCAGGGCGACCAGGTACTTGTTCTGCATGCCGATGCCGAGGGCCGCGCCCACCGCGGGCCACAGCCGGCGGTCGCCGGTGCGGAGCAGTCGCAGCACGAGCCAGCAGACGACCACCCACACCAGGACGTCGAAGGTGGCTGTGGAGACCATGTGGCCGACGGCCAGGACGAAACCGGAGACCGCGGTGCACGCCGCCGCGAGCACCTGCGCCGTGCGCCCCCCACCCAGTTCCCTGGCGACGGCGGCGACGACCACGACGGTCGCGGCGCAGGCGAGGGTGGCCACCACCCGCAGCCCGGCGGGCGTTTCGCCGAAGACCGCGGTGGACAGCCGGGCGGCGAGCGGGGTCAGCGGCGGCTGGTCGACGTAGCCCCACGCGGGATGGTCGCCGGCGACGAGGAAGTACAACTCGTCGCGGTGGAAGCCGTAGCGGCCGGACAGCGCCGTCAGCACGGCGACGACCGCGGCCGCGACCCCGAGCACCGGCGCGGTGGCGAAGGACGCCACCTGCGCGCGGACGTGCGTAGCGGACATCGCCCACCCCCCGGTGTTCCCCACCGACGAAGGTACCCGGGAGCAGGCCCGGAGGCCATGGGCGGTGGCCGGACGCCGATCGGTAGTGTCCTCACACACGGATTCGGGAGGGGTCATGGAGCGGACTGGACGACGACGGCGCATCGCCGCCTGGGTGCTGGGACCGGTGGGGCTGGTCCTCATGGTCGGCGCGGTGGCCCTGGTCAGGGCGGGCTACACCACGGCCACCATCTCGAGCCAGGCCATGGAGCCGACCTACTCCCCCGGTCAGCGCGTCCTGTTCGAGCGGATCGACGGTGACGAGGTGCGGCGCGGCGACGTGGTGCTGATCGCGGCACCGGAACGCTACCAGGGCGGGCCGGTGCTGAAGCGTGTGATCGGCACGGGCGGCGACCGTGTGGCGGAGCGGAGCGGCGGACCGGTGACGGTCAACGGCAAGGAGCTGTCCGAGCCGTACGTCAAGAACGGCGATCCGTCCGGCGGCGCGCCCGCGTTCGACATCACGGTGCCCCGGGGGAGGCTCTTCCTGATCGGCGACTATCGCGCGGATTCCTTCGATTCCCGCTGGTTCCTCAGCGACGAGTCGGGCACGCTCCCCGCCTCGGGGGTACGAGCCCGGGTGCTCGAGGACCGCACCGGCCCCCTGGTGCTGGGCCTCGCGGCGCTGCTCGGCTTCGCGCTCGCGATCACCGGCCTGGTGCTCGGCATCCTCGCTCGGATCGCACGGCACCGGGAACGGTACCCGGCCGCGCCGTCGACGGCCCCCATCGCCTGGGGCCATGTGCCGCCGGGCAGCTAGCGCTTTTCGACGTCGAAGCGGCTCAGCCGGGAGCCCCCGGCGCGCGAGGCGCGGTCGAGCAGCGCGCTCAGGGCGCGGCGGCCCGGCGTGAGCCGTACGCGGGCCTCCGCCGGGAGGACCCAAATGGTCCGGGAGTCGCGCAACCGCAGGCCCCAGCGAGCCAGTTCGCGGGGGTCGTCGCAGCTCCAGCCGACGTTGACGGCGCACGTGCGACCGGCCTCTGCGGAGCCGACGGTGGCCATGCCCGCACCGTACAGCGGTCAGGCGCCGCGCAGGGCGTCGGCGAGGGGGCCGTCGCCGGTGACCTCGGCGCCGCCGTCCCGCAGCGACTCCGCGATGCCGCGGACGGCTCCCGCGGGCAGGGCGAGCACCGCATCGGGGCGTTTGGCGGGGCCGTCGGCGTACGACGGGACCTCGCCGCCGAGTTCGATGTGGAAGGCGCCCTCGTCGAGGCGGACCTCGACCACGCCCGCGGGGACCCCGGGGAGCGCGGCGAGATGGCGCATGAGTGGCACGGCGGCCCAGTGGGCGCGGACGGCGTCGGTGGGCCGGGGGTCCAGCAGCTCCGGCGCGCCCCACTCGGCGAGGGCACCGAGTACGGGGAGCAGTTCGCGGCCGCGCCGGGTGAGTTCATAGACGTACGCGGCGCCGGGCGGTGCGAGGCGCCGTCGGGTGACCAGGCCGTCGCGCTCCATCTCCTTGAGCCGGGAGGCGAGGACGTCGGTGCTGACGCCGGGCAGGTCGGCGTGGAGGTCGGTGTACCGCCGGGGGCCCGCGAGCAGCTCCCGGACGATCAGGAGCGTCCAGCGCTCACCGACGGTGTCCAGGGCCCGGGCGACGGCGCAGTACTGGTCGTAACTTCGGCGCGGCATGATCCCCAGTGTAGACAAGGAGTTGGACTTTCCAAGCGCGTACTTGGTAAAACCAAGGAGAGCAGCGTACGGAGCGGGATCACCGGACCGGGTCGGGAGGCCGTCGCATGGAGTACAAGCAGTCGAGCAAGCTGGCCGACGTCTGCTACGAGATCCGCGGGCCGGTGATCGAGCACGCCAACGCGCTGGAGGAGGCGGGGCACAGCGTCCTGCGGCTCAACACGGGCAATCCGGCGCTGTTCGGATTCGAGGCGCCCGAGGAGATCCTTCAGGACATCATCCGCACGCTCCCCACCTCGCACGGCTACAGCGACTCACGCGGCATCCTGTCGGCCCGCCGGGCGGTGGCCCAGCACTACCAGGAGCGCGGGCTCGCCGACGTCGGCGTGGACGACGTCTTCCTCGGCAACGGGGTTTCCGAGCTGGTGCAGATGGCCGTCCAGGCGCTGGTCGACGACGGCGACGAGGTGCTGATCCCGGCCCCCGACTTCCCGCTGTGGACGGCCGTGACGAACCTTGCCGGCGGCAAGGCGGTGCACTACCTGTGCGACGAGCAGGCCGACTGGTTCCCCGACCTCGACGACATCGCCTCCAAGATCACCAGCCGTACGCGGGCGCTGGTCGTCATCAACCCCAACAACCCGACGGGCGCGGTCTACCCGCGCGAACTACTCGAGGGCATGCTCGACCTGGCACGCCGCCATCATCTGGTCGTCCTCGCCGACGAGGTCTACGACAAGATCCTCTACGACGACTCTGTCCACCACTCGGCGGCCCAGCTCGCCCCCGACGTGCTGTGCCTGACCTTCAGCGGGCTGTCCAAGGCCTATCGCGTGGCGGGCTTCCGCTCGGGCTGGCTGGTCGTCACCGGACCCCGGCAGCACGCCAAGAGCTATCTCGAGGGCCTGACGATGCTGGCATCGATGCGGCTGTGCCCCAACGTCCCGGCCCAGCAGGCGATCCAGGCCGCGCTCGGCGGCCGGCAGAGCATCAAGGACCTGATCCTGCCCGGGGGGAGGCTGCACGAGCAGCGCGACAAGGCCTGGGAGAAGCTGAACGAGATCCCCGGCGTCAGCTGCGTCAAGCCCAAGGGTGCCCTCTACGCCTTCCCGCGGCTTGACCCGAAGGTGCACCGGATCCACGACGACGAGAAGTTCGTGCTCGACCTGCTGCTCCGCGAGAAGATCCAGGTCGTCCAGGGCACCGGTTTCAGCTGGCCGCGCCCGGACCACTTCCGCATCCTGACCCTCCCCCGCGCCGACGACCTGGACGCCGCCATCAGCCGTATCGGCCGCTTCCTCGCGGGCTACCGCCAGTAGCCCGGATCCGGGTACCGCACCCCGGATCCCGTTCGCGTGCGGCCGGGCGCCGGGAGGGTGTTAGCTGTAGGGGGCAAACACTCCCGTGGGCGGGGGTTGTCCCCACTCCCTGGGGAGGAGAAACCCGCCGCCGGTTCACCTGTCAGCCGGATGGGGCGGTGTCCCGCGGACCCATAGCGTCGTGGACGAGGCGGTGGTGAGGTTCCACCGCCCGGCTTCGAGGGGGTTCGCAACCGTGGCAAGCGCGCACGGCAGGGTACGTACCGCGGGGACGGTACGCGGGCAGGGCATCGCCGCCGCCATGGGCGGCTGGAGCGCCCGGCACCGCTGGACGGCGGTCGGGAGCTGGCTGCTCTTCGTCGTACTCGCGCTGGTCATCGGCTCGATGGCCGGGCGGGTCGACCTGACGGACCGGGAGGAGGTGCCCGGGGAGTTCGGGCAGGCGGTGGCCATCCTGGACAAGGCCGGGCTGAGCGACGGACCCGCCGGCGAGATGGTGCTCGTCCAGGCGGCCGAGGGTTCCCGGAAGGCCACCGACCCGGCCTTCCGGGCCGTGGTCAGGGAGGTCGTCGCCGCGGTGAAGGGCACCGGCCAGGTCACCTCCGTCCAGTCGCCGTACGACCTCGGGGCGGTCTCCGAGGACGGCCGGTCCGCGCTGGTGAGGTTCGACATGCGCGGCGACCCCGAGACGGCTGCCGACCGGGTCCAGCCGGTCGTGGACGCCGTCCAGGGCGTCCACGACGAGCACAAGGACCTGAAAATCGAGCAGTTCGGCGAGGCCAGCTCGGAGAAGGTCTTCAACGAGGCCTTCGGCAGCGACTTCCAGCGCGCCGAGTACTCGGCGCTGCCGGTCGCGCTCGGCATCCTGCTGATCGCCTTCGGCGCGCTGGTGGCGGCGCTGCTGCCGGTGGCGCTGGCGATGACGGCCTTCCTCGCCACGACCGGCCTGGTGGCCGTGGTGAGCCACGCCGTCCACATGAGCGACACCGCCAACTCCGTGATGCTGCTGGTCGGCCTGGCGGTCGGTGTCGACTACTGCCTGTTCTACCTGCGGCGTGAGCGCGAGGAGCGGGAGGCGGGACACGACGCGCAGACCGCGCTGCGCATCGCGGCGGCCACCAGTGGCCGGGCGGTGCTGGTCTCCGGCGTGACGGTGATCGTGGCGATGGCGGGCATGCTCTTCACCGGCATCGGCGACTTCAGGGCGATGGGCCTGGCCACGATGATGGTGGTGGCCGTGGCGATGTTCGGTTCGGTGACCGTGCTGCCCGCGCTGCTGTCCCTGCTCGGCGAGCGGGTCGAGAAGGGCCGGATCCCCTTCCTGCACCGCCGGGGCAGGGGGGCCGGCGGGGAGTCCCGCATCTGGCGGGCTGTCCTGGCCGGCGTGCTGCGCCGTCCGGTGGTGGCGGCCGCGGTCGCGGGCGGGTCGCTGGTCGCGCTGGCCGTCCCGGCGATCGGCCTGAACACCGCGAACCTGACACTAAGTCAGGAACTGGGCGACGACCTGCCGGTCGTCCGGGCTTACGAGGACATCAACAAGGCGTTCCCCGGCGGCCCGGACCCGGCCCAGGTGGTCGTCAAGGCCCCCGGCATCAGCTCGCCCGAGGTACGTCAGGCCATCGACGCCTTCTCCCGGGAGGCCGTGGCCAAGGGCGCCTCCCCCGGGCCGGTGGAGACCGAGCTCCACGAGAAGGAGGGCGTCGCCGTCCTCAAGGTGCCGCTGACGGGCGGCACCGACGAGGAGAAGGCCGAGGCCTCGCTGAAGGTCCTGCGTGACGAGGTGCGCCCGGGCACCCTGGCCAAGGTGGCCGGCCTCTCGGCGCCGATCGGCGGCTCGACCGCGGCGTCGATGGACTTCACCGACAAGATCGGCGACGCGGTGCCCCCGGTCTTCGCCTTCGTCGTGGCCTTCGCCTTCCTGCTGATGCTGCTCTCCTTCCGGTCGCTGACGATCGCGGTCACCTCGATCGTGCTCAACCTGCTGTCGGTGGGCGCCGCCTACGGCATCCTGACCATCGTCTTCCAGCACGGCTGGGGTGCCGGCCTGGTGGGCGCCGAGGGCGTCGGCGCGATCGTGGCCTGGCTGCCGCTGTTCCTGTTCGTGATCCTCTTCGGGCTGAGCATGGACTACCACGTCTTCGTGGTCTCCCGGATCCGCGAGGCGCGGATGCGCGGGCTGACCACGCAGGCCGCGATCCGGCACGGCATCACGACAACGGCCGGTGTGGTCACCAGCGCCGCGGTCATCATGGTGGCGGTCTTCGCCATCTTCGGCACGCTGTCCATGCAGAGCATGAAGCAGATGGGCGTGGGCCTGGCCGCGGCGGTGCTCATCGACGCCACCGTCATCCGCGGTGTGCTGCTCCCCGCGGTGATGGCCCTGCTGGGCGAGCGCAACTGGTACCTGCCCAAGTGGCTCGGCCGGCTGCCGGACATGACCCACGACGAGACCGCGGTCGCGCCGGCCCCCGTACGACCGGCGCCCGCCCCGGCACCGGTCGAGCCCTCGGGTGCGGGCCGCTGACCCGGCGCACCCGGCGAGGACGCTCCGGCCCGGCCCCCGTCGCCACGGGGGCCGGGCCCCGCCGTACCACGAGCCGTCTCAGGGCCCGCCGGCGCCGAACATCCCCACGAGGACCTCGACGACGAGCCTGCCCGTGCTCGCGGCACCCGTGCCGAAGGCGGTCGCAGGTAGCCCACGGCGGCGTCCTGCGGCGAGGGGGAGCCCTCCTCGGGCCGCCAGGCCGCCGGCATTTCGTCCTCGCCGCACACGAACGCGGCCAGCTGCCACCCGTCGCGCCACAGCACACTGCTGTGGGAGCCGACGGGTTCGAAACGGCAGGCCCGACCCGGAAGCTCGGCACGGACAGCGAACGAGGAGCCGGTCAGCCGCCCCGGCCCGAGGCGGAGCCCGGCCGTGTCGCCGCCGACCGTCACGGTCAGCCGGTCCGCGTCGCGGGTGCCCACCGGGGCCTGGGCACGGTCCCGCGCCTCCCCTTCTCGGACGATCGTCGCGGTGGGCAGCCCCGCCCCCTCCACCAGGCCCAGGGCCATGCCATCGCCCTGCTGGGTGATGGTCAGCGAACCGAACAGCTCGTCCCGCACCGTGCACCGAGGCGCCGAGGCACCGAGGCACCGAGCCGGCGGCCGGGACTGCGCCCATGTGCCTCACCGTCCCGTCAGAGGCGGCGTGACCGGGCGGCCACTCCCTCGCCGTAAGCCCACGCGAGGCCGCCCGGCGCGGCCGGGCCTAACGCTCGGCGCCGGGGGGGGGGGGGGGGGGGGGGGGGGGGGGGGGGGGGGGGGA
>NZ_CBDRCM010000039.1:0-76491 GCF_965342435.1 Actinacidiphila sp. bgisy160
AAGCCGTGCCCCCGGACCCAGTCCGGGGGCACGGCTCTTTGGCGTATCCACACCCGCTGTTCATGTTCAGATCAGCAACGCATCACCCTCCGCGGTGATCCTTGCCGCAACGGGCAAGTGGAGGTGAGCCTGATGCAGCAGTTCCTGGTTCAGGGTGCTGAAGTAGCCGCGCTGGAGGACGAGTTCTCGTCAGCGGTGGACGGGCGTCATGCCGTCGCCCTGGACTCCGCGACCTCCGCGTTGCATCTGGCGCTGCTGTCGCTCGGCATAGGCGCCGGCGAGGAAGTGATCCTGCCGTCGTTCGCGCCGGTGGAGACCGCGGCCGCCGTGCGGCGGGCCGGTGCGGTGCCGGTCTTCGCGGACATCGACCCGCTGACGTTCTGCCTCGACCCGGAGGCCGTGGCGGCCGCGATCACGCCGCTCACGGTCGCGATCCTGCCGGTGCACCTCTTCGGGCACCCCGCGGCCGTCGACCAGATCACCGGCATCGCCGCCCGGCACGGCCTGGCGATCATCGAGGACGCCACCCAGGCCCAGGCGGCGACGCTGGCGGGCCGCCGGGTCGGCACATACGGCGTGCTGAGCGTGTTCGCCGTCGAGGAGGGGGCCGTGGTGACCACGGAGCACCCCGAACTGGCCGGTGCCGTCAAGCGGCTTCGTGACACCGCCCACGCCAAGGCCCGGATGACCGACGGCAAGGCCGCCGTGGGACGCGGAGCGCTGGCGAAGCGCGCCGGTGCCGTCGCCCGGCAGCGGGCCAACTGCCGTTACCTGGACTCTGCCCTGACCGGTGTCCTCGTGCCGTACGTAGAGCCCGGCGCGCACCACGTCTACCACCGCTACACGGTGCGGATACCGGGCAACGGCAGGCCGGACCGGGACGCGTTCGCGATGGCCCTGGCCGCGCGCGGGGTACGCGCGCACGTGAGCATCCCGACGCCCGTGCACCGGCTGCCCGAGTACCGGTCGAGCTCGTATCTGCCCAGGACGGAGAAGGCGGTCGGCGAGACGCTGTCGCTGCCCGTTCACCCGGGCCTGAGGGAGAAGGAGTTGGAGCGGATGGCCGTGGCGTGCAACACGCTCGGCGGCCTGCTCTGAGCCGGTGCGGCGCGGGCCGGTACGTGCCTCGAGCGGATTTCCGAACCAGGCCCTGCATGAGCTAGGATCCTTCACGTCGACGCGCCCCAATAGCTCAGTCGGCAGAGCGTCTCCATGGTAAGGAGAAGGTCTACGGTTCGATTCCGTATTGGGGCTCTGATGAGAAAGGCCCCCGCCGTCCGGCGGGGGCCTTTCCCGTTTGTCCACCCATTCCGTGGATTGCGGCGCTCAGGCGGTCAGTTCCGGGACGCGCATCGCGAGGATGGCCATGTCGTCGGAGGGCGCGTCGGAGGCGAAGCGCTCGACGGCCCGCTGGATGCGGGCCGCGACCGCGCCCGCGGTGAGGCCTGTACAGGTGGCCAGGACGTCGGCGAGGCCGTCGTCGCCCAGCATGCGAGTGCCCTCGCGGCGTTCGGTGACGCCGTCGGTGACGCAGAGCAGGACGTCGCCGGGGTCGAGGGTGACGGTCTGCTCGACGAGTTCCAGGTCCTCGATGACGCCGAGGAGGGGCTGGGGTTCCGCGGCGGGTTCCACGACGCCGCTCTGCCGCAGCCGCAGCGGCAGCGGGTGGCCGGCGCAGACGACCTTCAGGACGGCGCTGCCGTCGCTCTGCGGCCACATCTCGCCGTAGAGAAGGGTGAGGAAGCGGCTGCGGGCTCCTTCGTCCAGGATGGCCGCGTTGAGCCGTTCCAGGACGGAGGGGCCGCTGAAGCCCTCGCGGGCGAGCAGGCGCAGCGCGTGCCGGGCGAGACCCGTCACGGCGGCGGCCTCGGGGCCCGTGCCGCACACGTCGCCGATGGCGAAGCCCCAGCAGCCGTCGCGGATGGGGAACACGTCGTAGAAGTCGCCGCCGACCTCGTTGCCTTCGCCGGCGGCGCGGTAGACGACCTCGACCTCGACACCGGGGATCGCCGGCAGGCCGGGTGGCAGCAGGCTGCGCTGGAGGGACTGGCTGATGGCCGTGCGCTCGCTGTAGAGGCGGGCGTTGTCGAGGGCGAGCGCGGCCCGGCGCGACAGGTCCTCGGCGAGTTCCAGGATCTCCTGGCGGAAGCGTTCATCGGCGGACCTGCCGAGGGTGAGCATGCCGATGACGCGGTTGCGGGCCACGAGGGGCAAAACGACCGTCTCGCCGCCGACGGCGGCGGCGGTCGCCAGGGCCGTGCCGGGCCGGGCCGCCTCGCCGAGGCCCAGGCTGCGCAGGGAGGCGCGCAGAGCGGTGGAGTGCGCCGCGTCGGCGGGGGCGGTCCACACCCGGGCGCCGGGGGTGGGGTCGGGATCGGGCGGGGCGACGCGGGACAGCAGCGCCTTGATGCCGTCGATGCGGTCCTCGTCCTCGTGCAGGACGAAGGCGAGTTCGGGCTCCGAGGCCTGGTCGGCGATGGTGTAGACGGCGCACCAGCTGGCCAGGGTGGGCACGGTCATCTGGGCCATCAGGGCGAGCGTCTGGTCGCGTTCCAGGGTGCCCGCCAGCAGGTCGGAGGCCTCCACCAGGAAGGACAGCGAGCCGCGGCGCAGCCGCTCGAGCTCGGTGAGGCGGGCGCTCTCCACGGCCAGCGCGATGCGGTCGGCGGCGAACTGCAGCCGCAGCGCCTCCTCGTTGGTGTATCGGCCGGGGCTCTCCGCGGCGACGCCGAGCGAGCCGGTGAGGCGGCCCTCGACCTTGAGGGGGACGGTGACGATCGAGCGCATGCCGGTGCCGGCGAGCAGCGGGACGGCACCGGGCACCGCCGTGAGGTCCTCGTGGACGGCGGGCATGCGGGCACTGCCGTACCGGCCGGTGCCGGCCTCGACGGGGACCCGCGCGAAGCGCTGCCGGGCGGAGGGGAGGCCGGTGGAGGCGCGCACCTCCAGCTCGGTCTCGTCGTCGGTGGCGAGGAGCAGGTATGCCGCGTCGCCGTCGAGCATGTCGCGGGCCCGCTCCACGGTGCGCTGCAGCAGGCCGTCGAGGTCGTCGGGGGCGGGGGAGCCGATGAAGGACTCGAAGGGGTCCACGACCTTGCCGCGCTCGCCCCCGCCCTCGACGGTGATCATGCCGCGGCCCGGGTTCTGCAGGACGGCGCGCTCGTCCTCGCGCACCAGCAGGCACACGGTGGACGGCTCGCCGGAGGAGTCGCGGACCCGCAGGTGCGTGCCGTAGACGGGGAGGGTGCGGCCGTCGGCGCCGCGGATGCCGTAGCTGCCCTCCCAGCGGGACAGCCTGAGCGCCTCGGCGATGCCGTGGCCGGTGCCCGGGGTCTGCGGCCAGGCGGCGAAGTCGCCGAGCGGCTTGCCGGTGACCTGCTCGCCGAGGTGGCCGAAGAGCTCGGCGGCGTCCTGGTTCCAGCGGATGATGATGCCGGCGCGGTCGACCTGGACGACGGCGACGCGGACCCGTTCGTCGGCCAGCGGCAGCGCCTGGACGGGCAGGGCCGGGCCCGCGGAGCGGGTGCCCGCGGGGCGCTGGGGGAGGTCGAGGCGGAACCAGACGTGCTTGTTGGCGGCGGTGTACTCCACGCCCCAGCGGCTGGCCAGCGCCGAGCACAGCAGCAGGCCGCGGCCGCCCTCGTGGTCCGGGTGGATCTGCTTCTTGGCGTCGTGGAGCGGCAGATCACGTTCTGGGTAGCGGTCGGCGACCTCGATGCGCACGGCGGACTCGTAGCGCAGGCACTGGACATCCGCGGCGGTGCCGGCGTGGACCACGGCATTGGTGACGAGTTCACTGGTGAGCACGACGGCGTCGTCGACCACCTCGGAAAAGCCCCAGCCCTGGAGGGTGTCGCGGACGAACGCGCGTGCGGTGGCGACCGAGCGTCCCACGGGTTCGAAGGTGGCCGCTGCCCGCGCCGTGATCACAGATCTCCTTGTTTGTCCGGGGACGTCACCGTTTGCCGTCCGCTGTACTGTCACCACCGGCCCCCACTTCGAGGTGTACGCCCGGCCCAAGGTGGGCAACCGCATGCCAGGTTACTTACCCCCGGCGACCGTGTGTGTGCCGGTTGGGGGTGTTCCTGTCCCGATCATGACGCCGGTCATATGCGATGCTGCCGAACTGTTATGGCCGGGCCCGGGCATGGTGAAACACTGGTCATGCCTGAACGAGGCACCTGCAGGTCGGTCGACCCTCCGGGAGGGACACGGTGGAGTCTGGCGCATCGGCGCGAGGCGGCGCGGCATCCGCGGCGAAGCGGGGCGGTTCCGCACGGGTGAAGAACGCGCGGTCGCGTAGGAGCGGACCCGGTACGGGGACCGTGGAGGTCGATTCGGCGGCGCTGAACAGGCTGCTGTCGGCGCTGGAGTCGATGCGGGACGGCAACTTCCGCAAGCGGCTCACGGTCACCGGTGACGGGGTCATGGCGGAGATCTCCGCGGTGTTCAACGAGGTCGCCGACCGCAACCAGCACCTCACCGGTGAGCTGGCGCGGGTGCGGCGGGTCGTGGGCCGCGAGGGCAAGCTCGCCGAACGCCTGGAGACGGGGGTGTGCGAGGGCGCCTGGGCGGCGGCCATCGACGCCTCCAACGCGCTCGTGGACGACCTCGTGCGCCCCATGTCCGAGGTCGGCCGGGTGCTGTCGGCGGTCGCGGAGGGCGACCTGGACCAGCGGATGGACCTGCGCTCGCAGGGCGCCGACGGTTCCGGGCATCCGCTGCGGGGTGAGTTCCTCAAGGTGGGCCGCACCGTCAACGGGCTGGTCGACCAGCTCTCCACGTTCACCGACGAGGTGACCCGGGTGGCGAGCGAGGTCGGCACCGAGGGCAAGCTCGGCGGTCAGGCGCGGGTGCGCGGCATGTCCGGTTCGTGGAAGGACCTCACGGACTCGGTCAACACCATGGCGTCCCGTCTGACGGCCCAGGTGCGCGACATCGCCCTCGTCACGACGGCGGTCGCCAAGGGTGACCTGTCGCGCAAGGTCACCGTGCACGTGGCCGGCGAGATGCTGGAGCTGAAGAACACCGTCAACACGATGGTGGACCAGCTCTCCTCCTTCGCCGCCGAGGTGACCCGCGTCGCGCGCGAGGTGGGCACCGAGGGACAACTGGGCGGCCAGGCCAAGGTGGCCGGTGTCGACGGCGTGTGGAAGGACCTCACGGACTCCGTCAATTTGATGGCCGGCAACCTGACGGCCCAGGTGCGCGACATCGCCCAGGTGACCACGGCGGTCGCCAACGGCGACCTGTCGCAGAAGATCACCATCGGCGCGCGCGGCGAGGTCGCCCAGCTCGCCGAGACGGTCAACGCGATGACCGAGACGCTGCGCACCTTCGCCGACGAGGTGACCCGTGTCGCGGGCGAGGTCGGCGCGGAGGGCCGGCTCGGCGGCCAGGCGCAGGTGCCGGGTGCGGCGGGCATCTGGAAGGACCTCACCGACTCGGTGAACACCGCGTTCCGCAACCTGACCGGCCAGGTGCGGGACATCGCGCAGGTGACGACGGCGGTCGCCAACGGCGACCTGTCGCAGAAGGTCACGGTGGACGTCTCCGGCGAGATGCTGGAGCTGAAGAACACCGTCAACACGATGGTCGACCAGCTGTCGGCCTTCGGTGCCGAGGTGACCCGGGTGGCGCGCGAGGTCGGCGTCGAGGGTGAGCTGGGCGGCCAGGCGCAGGTGCCGGGTGCGGCGGGTCTGTGGAAGGACCTGACGGATTCGGTGAACACCGCGTTCCGCAACCTGACCGGCCAGGTCCGCAACATCGCGCAGGTGACGACGGCGGTCGCCAACGGTGACCTGTCGCAGAAGGTCACGGTGGACGTCTCCGGCGAGATGCTGGAGCTGAAGAACACCGTCAACCGCATGGTGGACCAGCTGTCCTCGTTCGCCGGGCAGGTCACGCGCATGGCCCGGGACGTGGGTACGGAGGGCCGGCTCGGCGGTCAGGCCCGTGTCGACGGCGTGAGCGGCGTGTGGAAGGAGCTGACGGACTCCGTCAACTTCATGGCGGGCAACCTCACCTCGCAGGTCCGCCAGATCGCGCAGGTGACGACGGCGGTGGCCCGCGGTGACCTCTCCCAGAAGGTCGATGTCGACGCGCGCGGCGAGATCCTGGAGCTGAAGAACACCATCAACACGATGGTCGACCAGCTCTCCTCCTTCGCCGAGCAGGTGACCCGGGTGGCCCGCGAGGTGGGCACCGAGGGCCGGCTCGGCGGCCAGGCGCAGGTGCCGGGCGTCGCCGGCGTGTGGCGTGACCTCACCGACTCCGTGAACGGCATGGCGGGCAACCTGACCGCGCAGGTCCGCAACATCGCCCAGGTGGCGACCGCGGTGGCCCGCGGTGACCTCTCCCAGAAGATCGACGTCGACGCGCGCGGCGAGATCCTGGAGCTGAAGAACGTCCTGAACACGATGGTCGACCAGCTCTCCTCCTTTGCCGAGCAGGTGACCCGGGTGGCCCGCGAGGTGGGCACCGAGGGCATCCTGGGCGGCCAGGCCGAGGTGAAGGGTGTGTCGGGTACCTGGAAGGACCTGACGCAGTCCGTCAACTTCATGGCGAACAACCTGACGATGCAGGTCCGCAACATCGCCGAGGTCACCACCGCGGTCGCCCAGGGCGACCTGTCCAAGAAGATCACCGTCGACGCCAAGGGCGAGATCCTCGCCCTGGTCACCACCGTCAACACGATGGTCGACCAGCTGTCCGCGTTCGCCGACGAGGTGACCCGGGTGGCCCGTGAGGTGGGCACCGAGGGCCAGCTGGGCGGCCAGGCGCGGGTGCGGGACGTCTCCGGCATCTGGAAGGACCTCACCGACAACGTCAACCTGATGGCCAACAACCTGACCGGTCAGGTGCGTTCGATCTCCTCCGTCGCCACCGCCGTCGCCAACGGCGACCTCACCAAGAAGATCACCGTCGAGGCGCGCGGCGAGGTCGCCCAGCTCGCCGAGACCATCAACACCATGGTCGACACCCTGTCCGCCTTCGGTGACGAGGTGACCCGGGTGGCCCGCGAGGTGGGCACCGACGGCATCCTCGGCGGCCAGGCGCGCGTGCCGGGCGTGTCCGGCTCGTGGAAGGACCTCACCGAGTCGGTGAACAACATGGCCTCCAATCTGACCGGCCAGGTCCGCAACATCGCCATGGTCACCACGGCCGTCGCCCGCGGCGACCTGTCCAAGAAGATCGACGTCGACGCGCACGGCGAGATCCTGGAGCTGAAGACGACCATCAACACGATGGTCGACCAGCTGTCGGCCTTCGGTGACCAGGTGACCCGGGTGGCCCGTGAGGTGGGCACCGAGGGCCGCCTGGGCGGCCAGGCCCGTGTGCCGGGCGTGTCCGGCATCTGGAAGGACCTCACCGAGTCGGTGAACCTGATGGCGAACAACCTGACCCGTCAGGTGCGCAACATCGCCCAGGTGGCCACGGCGGTGACCCGCGGCGACCTCAACATCCGCACGGACGTGGACGCGGCCGGCGAGATCCTGGAGCTCCAGGACTACATCAACACCATGATCGTCCGGCTCCGCGAGACCACGCTCGCCAACAAGGAGCAGGACTGGCTCAAGGGCAACCTCGCCCGCATCTCCGGTCTGATGCAGGGCCGCCGCGACCTCAACGACGTGGCGGCGCTCATCATGAGCGAGCTGACCCCGGTGGTCTCCGCCCAGCACGGCGCCTTCTTCATCGCGGAGGAGCCGGCCGGCGGGGAGGAGACCGAGGAGGGCTACGAGCTGCGGCTGAGCGGCTCGTACGGCTTCTCCAAGCGGACGATGCCGACGGTGTTCCTGCCCGGCGAGGGGCTGATCGGCACGGCCGCGGTCGAGAAGCGCTCGATCCTGGTGGAGGACGTGCCGCCGGGCTACCTGCGGATCTCCTCCGGTCTCGGGGAGGCGCCGCCCGCCCACGTCATCGTGCTGCCGGTGGTGTTCGAGGACCGGGTGCTCGGCGTGATCGAGCTGGCCTCCTTCCAGCCGCTCACGCAGATCCAGAAGGACTTCCTCGGCCAGATCACCGACATGATCGCGGTCAGCGTGAACACCATCAGCGTGAACACCAAGACCGAGTACCTGCTGGAGCAGTCGCAGGAGCTGACCGAGCAGCTGCGGGAGCGCTCGGCGGAGCTGGAGAACCGGCAGAAGCAGCTGGAGATGTCCAACACCGAGCTGGAGGAGAAGGCGGAGCTGCTGGCCCGTCAGAACCGGGACATCGAGGTGAAGAACACCGAGATCGAGGAGGCCCGGCAGGTCCTGGAGGAGCGCGCCGAGCAGCTGGCCGTCTCCATGCGCTACAAGTCCGAGTTCCTGGCCAACATGTCGCACGAGCTGCGCACCCCGCTCAACTCGCTGCTCATCCTGGCCAAGCTGCTCGCGGACAACGCCGAGGGCAACCTCTCCCCGAAGCAGGTCGAGTTCGCCGAGACGATCCACGGCGCCGGTTCCGATCTGCTGCAGCTCATCAACGACATCCTGGACCTGTCCAAGGTCGAGGCCGGCAAGATGGACGTCAGCCCGACCCGCATCGCCCTGGTCCAGCTGGTCGACTACGTGGAGGCCACCTTCCGCCCGCTCACCGCGGAGAAGGGCCTGGACTTCTCCGTACGGGTCTCCCCGGAGCTGCCCGCCACGCTCCACACCGACGAGCAGCGGCTGCTGCAGGTGCTGCGCAACCTGCTGTCGAACGCGGTGAAGTTCACCGACAGCGGCTCGGTCGAGCTCGTCATCCGCCCGGCCGGTCCCGACGTGCCGCAGGCGATCCGGGAGCAGTTGCTGGAGTCCGGCTCGCTGCGGGGCGCGGACGAGCCGCTGATCGCCTTCTCCGTGACCGACACGGGCATCGGCATCGCGGCGAGCAAGATGCGGGTCATCTTCGAGGCGTTCAAGCAGGCGGACGGCACCACCAGCCGCAAGTACGGTGGTACGGGGCTGGGCCTGTCCATCAGCCGGGAGATCGCGCGGCTGCTCGGCGGGGAGATCCACGCCGACAGCCAGCCCGGCCGCGGCTCGACCTTCACCCTCTACCTGCCGCTCAACACCACCGAACTGCCGCCCCAGGGCTACCCGCAGCTCCCCGGCGGCGAGGCCGGGGAACTCGAGGGAGCGCCGGCCGAGCCGCTGCACGCCCCGGCCCACGGCCACGTGGCGGTCCGCGGCCGGGGCGCGGGCAGCAGCCTGGCCCGGCTGCGCCGGCGTTCCGCGGCACCGCGGCCCGCCACGGCCGCCGGGGCGATGGAGCGCGCCGCACTGCCCGAGTCGTGGGTGGAGGGCGCGCACAGCGACGCCTACACCGGCTTCTCGGGCGGCTTCAGCGGCGAGAAGGTGCTCATCGTCGACGACGACATCCGCAACGTCTTCGCTCTCACCAGCGTGCTGGAGCAGCACGGACTGACCGTCCTGTACGCCGAGAACGGCCGGGAGGGGATCGAGGTCCTGGAGCAGCACGACGACGTCGCGGTCGTCCTGATGGACATCATGATGCCCGAGATGGACGGTTACGCGACGACGGCCGCGATCCGCAGGATGCCCCAGTTCGCGGGGCTGCCGATCATCGCGCTGACGGCGAAGGCGATGAAGGGCGACCGGGAGAAGAGCATCGAGTCCGGGGCGTCCGACTACGTCGCCAAACCGGTGGACACCGACCACCTCCTCGCGGTGATGGAGCAGTGGATGCAGTCCAGGTGACAGCACGTTGGGTGACCGATCGGGCAACGGACGGTGAACGTCCCTGACTCGGCGTGTGTGAAGAGGTGTGGGAGTGCGGGATTCTGGGAACCTTCTGGTCCCCGCCTGCGTTTCCGCTTCGTGCACAGTGACATGGCGGTGACAGGGTGTGGCGGACAGCGGGGTGCGGCTACCATGACCGGCACAAGGACGGGCGGCACTCAGGAGTCGTCCATGGGGGCGGCGACCGGTGCAGTGCCGGGGCGAGGAGGGCGGGCCATGGTGCAGAAGGCCAAGATCCTCCTGGTCGATGACCGGCCGGAGAATCTGCTGGCGCTGGAGGCCATCCTCTCCGCGCTCGATCAGACCCTGGTGCGGGCATCGTCCGGGGAGGAAGCACTCAAGGCGCTGCTCACCGACGACTTCGCGGTGATCCTGCTCGACGTCCAGATGCCGGGCATGGACGGTTTCGAGACCGCTGCGCACATCAAGCGGCGCGAACGCACCCGCGACATCCCGATCATCTTCCTGACCGCCATCAACCACGGGCCGCACCACACCTTCCGCGGCTACGCGGCCGGCGCGGTGGACTACATCTCCAAGCCCTTCGACCCGTGGGTGCTGCGCGCCAAGGTCTCGGTCTTCGTCGAGCTCTACATGAAGAACTGCCAGTTGCGCGAGCAGGCCGCGCTGCTCCGGCTGCAGCTGGAACAGGGCGCGCGGCAGGGCGGCAACGGCGCCAAGGAGCCCGTGGGGCTGCTCGCCGAGCTCTCCGCACGGCTCGCCGCGGTGGAGGAGCAGGCGGAGGCGCTGTCCAAGCAGCTCGACGAGTCGGCCGACGCGGCGGCGGTGGCCACGGCCGCCCACCTGGAGCGCAAGCTGACCGGACTGCGCCGCGCGCTGGACGCGCTGGAACCGGGCACGGGCGGCGGCGACAAGAAGATTCCCCCGCAAGAGTGAGGCGCGTGCGCCGGTTGATGCAGTGTCATCCCTGGCGCATCAGGGGCACGACACGAATGGCGGTATGCGTGGCCACGCGTGTCGTGCACGGGGCGGAACGGTAACCTCACCATCATGGCCTCACGTACGTCGGGCACCGCCAAGAAGGCTGCCGCCAAACCTGCGGCCAAACCCGCGGCCAAGCCCGCGGCGAAGAAGGCCCCCGCGAAGAAGGCGGCGGCCAAGAAGCCGCCTGCCAAGGCGGCGGCCGCCAAACCCGCGCCGTCCCCGACCGGGGGCGTGTACCGGCTCGCGCGAGCGGTGTGGCTCGGACTGGCGCACACCGTGGGCGCCCTCTTCCGCGGCGTCGGGCGCGGCGCGCGCGGGCTCGACCCGGCGCACCGCAAGGACGGCCTGGCGCTGCTGCTGCTCGGCCTCGCGCTGGTCGTCGCCACCGGTACCTGGTCGGATCTGCGCGGCCCGGTGGGCGATCTGGTCGAGATACTGGTCACGGGTCTGTTCGGGCGGCTGGACCTGCTCGTGCCGTTCCTCGTCGGTGCCGTCGTCTGGCGGCTGATGCGCCACCCGCAGAAGTCCGACGCCAACGGGCGCATCGTCATCGGCCTGACCACCCTCACCGTCGGCGTGCTGGGCCTGGTGCACATCGGCTGCGGTTCCCCAGGACGCGGGCAGGGCGCCGACGCGATCCGCGACGCGGGCGGTCTGATCGGCTGGGCGGCGTCCGCGCCGCTCGACTACACCGTCGGCGCGCCACTGGCGGTGGCGCTGCTGGCGCTGCTGACCTTCTTCGGGCTGCTGGTCACCACCGCGACCCCGGTCAACGCCATTCCCCGGCGGCTGCGCGAACTCGGCATCCGGCTGGGCCTGGTGGAGGAGCAGGACACCGCCGGGGCCGAGGACGACGCCGTGCCCTTCAGCGACCTGCTGGAGGAGGAGACCGCCCCGCAGGACGGCGGGGAGAGGCCGCGCCGCCGCTCCCGGCGCCGCCAGGAGCGGCCGGAGCTGCCCGATCTCACGCCCAGCGACGGCCTGGACGCGGTCGGCCTCGCCTACGGCGTGGCCGCCGACCTCGACGGCGCCCTCGCCTACGGTGTGCCCGGTTCCTCCGTCGTCGCGGACCTCGTCAGCCACTCCCTGCCGCAGACCCGGGACACCGGGGACAGCGGTGAGACCGAGGACCCCGCCGGCCGGTCCGTGCCCGACCTCACCAAGGCCGCGGCGCCCGAGCAGGGCCAGCCGCTGCCGCCGCGCGCCGAGCAGCTCCAGCTGTCCGGCGACATCACCTACGGCCTGCCGTCCCTGGACCTGCTGGAGCGCGGCGGTCCGGGACGTACCCGCAGCGCCGCCAACGACGCCGTGGTCGAGTCGCTGACGAGTGTCTTCTCGCAGTTCAAGGTCGACGCACGGGTCACCGGGTTCACCCGCGGCCCGACGGTGACCCGCTACGAGGTGGAACTCGGCCAGGCCGTCAAGGTGGAGCGGATCACGGCGCTCGCCAAGAACATCGCGTACGCCGTGGCGAGTCCGGACGTGCGGATCATCAGCCCGATTCCCGGCAAGTCGGCGGTCGGCATCGAGATCCCCAACAGCGACCGGGAGATGGTCAACCTCGGCGACGTGCTGCGCTCGGCGGAAGCCGCCGGCGAGGAGCACCCGATGACGGTGGGCCTTGGCAAGGACGTCGAGGGCGGCTACGTCATGGCCAACCTCGCGCGCATGCCGCACATCCTCGTCGCGGGCGCCACCGGGTCCGGCAAGTCCTCCTGCATCAACTGCCTGATCACCTCGGTCCTGGCGCGCGCCACGCCCGACGAGGTGCGGATGGTGCTGGTCGACCCCAAGCGCGTCGAGCTGACCGCGTACGAAGGCGTCCCGCACCTCATCACCCCGATCATCACCAACCCCAAGCGGGCCGCCGAGGCATTGCAGTGGGTCGTGCGCGAGATGGACCTGCGCTACGACGACCTGGCCGCCTACGGCTTCCGGCACATCGACGACTTCAACGCGGCCGTGCGGGGCGGCAAGGTGAAGCCGCCGGAGGGCAGCGAGCGTGAGCTCGCGCCCTACCCCTACCTGCTGGTGATCGTGGACGAGCTGGCCGACCTGATGATGGTCGCGCCACGGGACGTGGAGGACGCGATCGTCCGCATCACCCAGCTCGCCCGGGCCGCGGGCATCCACCTCGTGCTGGCCACCCAGCGGCCCAGCGTCGACGTCGTCACGGGTCTCATCAAGGCCAACGTGCCCTCCAGGCTGGCCTTCGCGACCTCCTCGCTCGCCGACAGCCGGGTCATCCTCGACCAGGCGGGCGCCGAGAAGCTGATCGGAAAGGGTGACGGGCTGTTCCTGCCGATGGGCGCGAACAAGCCGGTCCGCATGCAGGGCGCCTTCGTCACCGAGGAGGAGATCCACGCCGTCGTCGCCCACTGCAAGGCGCAGTTGACCCCCAGGTACCGAGACGACGTGGTCGTCGGCTCGGGGCCGAAGAAGGAGATCGACGAAGAGATCGGCGACGATCTGGACCTGTTGTGCCAGGCGGCGGAACTGGTCGTCTCCACTCAATTCGGGTCGACTTCGATGCTCCAGCGGAAACTGCGTGTCGGCTTCGCGAAAGCGGGCAGGCTCATGGACCTGATGGAATCGCGCGGGATCGTCGGGCCCAGCGAGGGGTCGAAGGCCCGTGACGTACTGGTCAAGCCGGACGAGATGGACGGAGTGCTCGCCCTGCTCCGCGGCGAGGCCGGTTCGTAGCCATTCCGTGGCTCACTCGTAAGTGGGCTGGACGCAACCGTTGCTCCCGCCCGTACGTCAAGTTAGTGCAGGGGGAAGGCGTATGGCCGACTGTCATCGGCGCCGCGAAAGACGGCAATCCTGATGGCGGACAAACAACGCCCGCCCGCTTGCCCGTCCTTTTGCACACCCCCCTAGACTGAGTCCCCAGCAGGTGGCTACACGCTCGAAAGGCGCCCCCGTGTCCATCGGCAACCCGCCCCCCGACGACCGGCTCTCGGTCGGTCGCGCCCTCGCCCAGGCCCGCGTCGCAGCGGGTCTGACCGTCGACGAGGTCAGTACCACAACGCGTGTGCGCCCGCCCATCGTGCACGCGATCGAGCAGGACGATTTCTCCCGCTGTGGCGGCGATGTGTACGCCCGCGGCCACATCAGGGCGCTCGCGCGCGCCGTCGGCCTCGATCCCGAGGCCCTGATCGAGCAGTTCTCGGCGGAGCACGGCAGTGCGCCCGCCCCGACCCCCGTGGCGCCGCTGTACGAAGCGGAGCGGATGCGGTCCGAGCCTCGCCGCCCCAACTGGACCGCCGCCATGGTCGCGGCGATCGTCGCCGTCGTCGGTTTCGTCGGCTTCACCCTCTTCAACGGTGGTGAGGACGGCGGCAAGGAGCCGGTGGCCGGCAAGCCGAGCGCGGCGAGCCCGGAAGCGAAGCCCTCCGGCAACCCCACGAGCACCGCGCCGGGGCCCGAGGCTTCCGACAGCGCGATCGCCGCCGCGCCGGCGGACAAGGTCACGGTCAAACTCACCGCCCAGAACGGCAAGAGCTGGATCCAGGCGGTGGACAGCAACGGGCGACAGCTCTACCAGGGGAGCCTGGAGTCGGGCGCCTCCAAGACCTTCACCGACAAGAGCAAGATCAACCTCATCATCGGCAACGCGGGCGCGGTCCATCTCTTCGTCAACGGCAAGGACCTCGGCCCGGCGGGTGACCCCGGTCAGGTCCAGCGCCTCACCTTCACCCCCGGCGACCCGGAAGCGGGGTGACGCCCGCTTCCACGGGCGCGCACGGACACCGCGGCGCCCGGCGCGGGACACCCGTCCCGGCGCCGGGCGCCGCTGCGCGTCGGAGCCCGGCCAGGGACAAAGTAGGCTGAGCCTATGTCCGAACCCCGTACCGTCGCTCTTGTCACGCTCGGCTGCGCCCGTAACGAGGTGGATTCCGAGGAGCTCGCCGGCCGGCTGGCGGCGGACGGGTGGCAGCTCGTCGAGGACGCCGCCGCCGCCGACGTGGCCGTCGTGAACACCTGCGGCTTCGTCGAGGCCGCCAAGAAGGACTCCGTCGACGCCCTGCTGGAGGCCAACGACCTCAAGGGCCACGGCCGTACCCAGGCCGTGGTCGCGGTCGGCTGCATGGCCGAACGCTACGGCAAGGAGCTGGCCGAGGCCCTGCCCGAGGCCGACGGCGTGCTCGGCTTCGACGACTACGCGAACATCTCCGACCGCCTGCGGACGATCCTCTCCGGCGGCGTCCACGCCTCGCACACCCCGCGTGACCGCCGCAAGCTGCTCCCGATCAGCCCGGCCGCCCGGCAGGCCGCGAGCCAGGTCGCGCTGCCCGGCCACGCGCAGGCCGCCGCGGAGCCGGCCCCCGCCCCGCAGGACCTGCCCGAGGGGCTCGCACCGGCCTCCGGGCCGCGCGCCCCGCTCCGCCGCCGTCTGGACAACAGCCCGGTCGCCTCGGTGAAGCTGGCCTCCGGCTGTGACCGCCGCTGCTCCTTCTGCGCCATCCCGTCCTTCCGGGGCTCCTTCATCTCCCGCCGCCCCTCGGACGTGCTCGGCGAGACGCGCTGGCTGGCCGAGCAGGGCGTCAAGGAGGTCATGCTGGTCAGCGAGAACAACACCTCGTACGGCAAGGACCTCGGTGACATCCGGCTGCTGGAGACGCTGCTGCCGGAGCTGGCCGCCGTCGACGGCATCGAGCGGATCCGGGTCAGCTACCTGCAGCCCGCCGAGATGCGCCCGGGCCTGATCGACGTGCTCACCTCGACGCCGAAGGTCGCGCCCTACTTCGACCTGTCCTTCCAGCACTCCGCCCCCGGGGTGCTGCGCGCGATGCGCCGCTTCGGCGACACCGAGCGCTTCTGGGGCCTGCTGGACACCATCCGCTCCAAGGCGCCCGAGGCCGGGGTCCGCTCCAACTTCATCGTCGGCTTCCCGGGCGAGTCGGAGGCGGACCTGGAGGAACTGGAGCGCTTCCTGGGCGCCGCCCGGCTCGACGCCATCGGCGTCTTCGGCTACTCCGACGAGGAGGGCACCGAGGCGGCCGGCTACGAGGACAAGCTCGACGAGGACGTCGTCGCCGAGCGGCTGGCCCGCGTGTCGCGGCTGGCCGAGGAGCTGACCGCACAGCGTGCCGAGGAGCGGCTGGGCTCGACGGTGCACGTGCTGGTCGAGTCCGTCGACGAGGAGGAGGGCGCGGTCGGCCGCGGTGCCCACCAGGCGCCGGAGACCGACGGCCAGGTCGTCCTGACCTCCCACGCGGGCCTGGTGCCCGGAACGTTCGTCGCGGCGAAGGTGGTGGACACCGAAGGCGTCGACCTCGTCGCGGAGCCGCTTGGCACGACGGAGGAGGCCCGCGGATGACAGGAGTCCCGGCGTCCGCCGCCGGCAACCACCGGCCCGCAGCCGCAGCCCCGGTGGCCGCGGCCCGGCGGCCTTCGCTGTGGAACATCGCCAACGTCCTGACGATGGTGAGGCTGCTGCTGGTGCCAGGCTTCGTCGTGCTGCTCGTGCACGGCGACGGGCACGACCCGGCGTGGCGCTCCTTCGCGTGGGCGGCGTTCGCCATCGCGATGATCACCGATCTGTTCGACGGCGAGCTGGCCCGGCGCTACGGGCTGGTCACCGACTTCGGCAAGATCGCCGACCCGATCGCCGACAAGGCGATCATGGGCGCGGCCCTGATCGGGCTCTCCGCCCTCGGGGACCTGCCCTGGTGGGTCACCGCGCTGATCCTCTTCCGTGAGCTGGGCATCACGCTGATGCGGTTCTGGGTGATCCGCTGGGGAGTGATCCCGGCCAGCCGCGGCGGCAAGCTGAAGACGCTCACCCAGGGCGTCGCCGTCGGCATGTACATCCTGATCCTCACCGGGCCGCTGGCGACGCTGCGGGCGGTCCTGATGGGCGCCGCGGTGGTACTGACCGTCGTGACGGGCCTGGACTACGTGCGTCAGGCGGTCGTCATGCGCCGGGCCGGGCTGGCCGCGCGGCACTCGGCCGCCGCGCGCCGGGCGCGCGAGGGGGCGGACGAGCCGGAGGCCGAGATCGCGGAGGACGCTCCGGTGGAGTTCCCGGAGGAGCAGGGACAGGGCGCGTGAACGTCGCCGCCGAGGTTCTGGGGCTGCTGGAGGCGCGGCGGGAGTCGCTCGCCGTCGCCGAGTCGCTGACCGGCGGCCTCGTCGCCGCCGAGCTGACCTCGGTGCCGGGCGCGTCCGCGTCCTTCCGCGGCTCGGTCACCGCGTACGCCACCGAACTGAAGCGGGACGTGCTGGGCGTGGACGGCGCCCTGCTGGCCGAACGCGGGGCCGTCGACCCCGACGTCGCACGGGGGATGGCGGAGGGCGTGCGGCGCGTCCTGCGCGCCGACTGGGGGCTGTCCACCACCGGTGTCGCCGGGCCCGACCCGCAGGACGGGCAGCCGGTCGGGACGGTCTACGTGGCGGTCGCCGGGCCGACCGGCTCGTGGTGCGAGAGACTGCAGTTGAACGGCGACCGTGCCGCGATCCGTACCACCACCGTGAACGCCGTTCTGACCCTCTTGCAGCAGACGCTTCCGACGGGCGGGGGAACACCCGGCGAATCCCCGACGGCGAAGGGTAGGGAAGACAGCGGGGGGAAGGGATGTTTGCAGCCCTGAGTGAACACGTCATCGCTCCCCGCACGGCCGGTGTCGGAGGCGGTACGGTGGGGCAAGAAGGTTGCGAATTCGCGGTCCGAGGAGGGAGCCACCGATGATTCTGCTCCGTCGCCTGCTCGGTGACGTGCTGCGTCGGCAGCGCCAGCGTCAGGGCCGCACCCTGCGTGAGGTCTCCTCATCCGCCCGGGTCTCCCTGGGCTATCTGTCGGAGGTCGAACGAGGGCAGAAGGAGGCTTCCTCCGAACTGCTCTCCGCGATCTGTGACGCCTTGGACGTCCCGATGTCCGAGGTGATGCGGGAGGTCAGCGACGATCTGGCGCTTGCCGAGCTCGCCGAGTCGGCTGCTGTCGAGTCGGCAGCCGCGCCTATGCGGCCGCTGCTGGGCGCGGTTCCGTCCGTACCGTCCGGTCCGGACGAGCGAGTCACCATCAAGGCGCCGAAGGCGCCCACCGAGGCCGTGGACGTCGTCGCGGCCTGAGCGACACCAAGCAGTTCCGAACCGTGGTCCCGGCCGGTGGACAACCGGCCGGGGCCACGGCGCGTCCGCGTTTGGTCCGCTGCTCCGGGGAAGGCGCCCATGAGGCGGACCGTCGTGGAGGCGGTCCTGCGATGCCAGGCAATTCGCGAGGAGGAGCAGCATGACCGTCGTGAAGAGCACGCTGCCCGAGGCCGACCGCAGCATCGTGGGTGAGGCCCTGCAGCACACCCTCAGCGACCTCATCGATCTGTCGCTCGTCGCCAAGCAGGTGCACTGGAACGTGATCGGGACGCGCTTCCGGTCGGTCCACCTCCAGCTCGACGACGTGGTGACCACGGCGCGGACCTACGCCGACACCGTCGCGGAGCGGGCGGCCGCGATCGGGGTGACGCCGGACGGGCGCGCGGGGACGGTGTCCAAGAGCAGCAGCATCGACGAGGTGCCGGACGGGTGGATCAAGGACGAGAAGGTGGTCGCGATCATGGTCACGGCGCTGGACGCCGTGATCAGGCGGGTGCGTGAGGGGATCAGGGCGACGGAGAAGCCCGATCCGGTGAGCCAGGACATCCTGATCGGCCTCGCGGCCGAGCTCGAGAAGCACCACTGGATGTTCCAGGCCGAGAACGTGTAGGCCGGCGGGGCGCCAGGCGGCGCCCCGGGCCGGTCGCCCTGGGTTGTCTTCGGACGGGGAATGTCGCAGGTAGTAGCCGTGCATGTACTCCTTTCGGGTGAACGTTGTGAGGGGCGGGGCGGCAGAGGTCTAGCGATCTTGTCCGCAGGGGATCGCACCTGTGTACGGGGAAAGCCCGGGACTGGGTCCTTGGTGATTCCCGCCGCAACCTCGGGGCTCCGAAGGAGGCGGCCATGCATGCTCTCCGCCTGTTTCACGAGCTGTGGGCCCGGCGGCCGGTCCGCTGGGCGATCGCTTTCGTCGCGGGTGTGGTGTGGTGGTGGGCCCTGCTGAGGCTCATCGTCCAGCCCGCGCAGGCAGGCTCCTTCGAGGGCCTGGTCGTCGCCGGTGGCTGGGGGCTCAGCATCGTCCCCCTGCACTCGGCGAGGTGGTCACGGGGATCGTCATCCGCAGCTCGGGCGGGTGTCCGTGAGGTTGGGGAACCGGCACCGGGAGGGCTGCCGGGAAGAGTCCCGGGACCGCGAAATCAGTCACTGCCAGGGCATGACGACGCCCCTGTTGGGGCGCAGGATCTGGCCGGTCGTGAAGGCTGAGGCGTCGGAGGCCGGGAAGAGCACGGTGTGCGCCACGTCCTGCGGGTCGCCCACACGGCCCAGGGGCGCGGCGCGCGCCAGCGCCTCCTCGGCACGGGCCTGGGACCGTTCGTCCAAGAGGCCGTCGGGGCCCGTGCCGTAGGGCTGGTCATCGGGTGCGGCCGAAGCCGGGCACCACGGCGGGCCGAAGCCGGGTGCCACGGCGGGCCGAAGCCGGGTGCCACGGCGTTGGCCCGTACCCCGTAGGGCCGCAGCCGCGCGGCGAGGTCCGGGTCGGCTGGACGACGGCGGCGTTGGAGGCGCAGTGGCAGAGCGGCCCGCGGGCGCCGGTGTCGATGGCGCCGGAGGCCATGGTGACCTGGTGACGACGCTGCCCGTACCGTGCCCGGTCATCGGGCGGGCCGCCTCGCGGGCGCAGCGTCGGTGTCCAGGAGGGTGCCGGAGCGCATGACGCCCGCGATGGCGGCCGGGACGACCAGCCGTCCGTGGGCGGCCACGGCGCCCGCGACGGCCTCGGCCGCCTGCGCGCGTCGTGACGTCCACGGCGCGCGCCCGCGCGACGCCGCCGGCCTGCACCTCCGGCTCGGCGGTGTGCCGGGCGCGGCTCGCCCACGTCCGCGCAGAAGACGGTGGCCCCGGCCCGGGCGAGCAGCAGCGCCGAGGCCCGGCCGATGCCACTGGCGGCACCCGCGACCAGGGCGGTGCGCCCGGTGAGGTCGTACGCCGGTACGGCCATGCGGCGACCGCACGACCGGATCTGACAGGCCGTCAATCAGTGTGAGCGTGCCGCGGGCGCGGGGCCGCGCTGGCAGCGCGGGCACCAGTACGTCGCGCGGGTCTGGCCGGGCGGACCCAGCTCGGCGACGCGGATCGCCGTCCCGCAGCGCAGGCAGCCGTGCCGGTCGCGGCGGTAGACCCAGTGCGTCCGGCCGCGCCGGGTGTCGCCCGTGGTGATGTGGCCGTGCCGGGTCTTGTTGGCCTGCAGCAGCCTCCTGGCGAGTGCGACGACCTGTTCGGGCTCGGGGACCTCGCCGACCGGCATCCAGGGCGTGATGCCGCGCAGGAAGCACAGCTCGCACTTGTAGACGTTGCCGATGCCCGCGAGATTGCGCTGGTCCAGCAGCGCGTCTCCGACCGGGCGGGCCGGGTCGGCGGTCAGCCGGCGCACCGCCTCGGCCGGATCCCAGTCCGGGCCCAGCAGATCGGGGCCGAGGTGGCCGACGGCCCGGTCCTCCTCGGCGGTGCGCAGCAGCTCCAGCACGGGCAGCCGGTAGCCGACCGCGACCCGCTCGGCATTGGCCAGGACCGCCCGGACCTGGTGTTCCGGGCCGCCCCGCCAGCGCTCACCGGGCGCGTACAACTGCCAGGAACCGTCCATGCGCAGGTGCGAGTGGAGGGTCAGCCCGCCCTCGACCCGGATCAGCAGGTGCTTGCCGCGGGCCACGACCTCCTCCACGTGACGTCCCGACAGATCGGCCGTCGCCAGCCGCGGCACGCGCAGGTCCGTGCGGAGCAGCTCGTGCCCCGCCAGTGCCCAGTGCAGCCGGTGCGCGGCCAGCCAGATCGTGTCGCCCTCGGGCACCGATCCCCCTGTTCCTGTTCAGGCCCGCAGCCGCAGGCCGCGGGGCGTCGCGTGGAAACCGGCCGCCTCCAGGGTGCGGCCGAGCACCGAGGTGAGCGCGGACTCGCCGTTGGTGCGCTCCACCGTCAGCCGGCCGAGCGCGCCGTCCCGTACGGCCAGGGCGAGCGCGTCGGCGGCCGCCTGCAACCGCTCCTCGTCCGCGCCGTCGCCTTCGCGGCCGTCGCCCTCCGCTCCGGAGGCGCCGGGCCAGGCCAGCAGCGTCTTGCCGCCGCGCTCCACGTACAGCGTGAGCTCGCCGTCGACCAGGACGACCAGGGCCCCCGCCTTGCGCCCCGGCCGATGGGTCACCCCGGCGGGCTGCTCCGGCCACGGCAGGGCGGCGCCGTAGGCGTTGGCCGGGTCGGCCGCGGCCAGCACCACGGTGCGGGTCTTTTCGTGCCGGGTGTCCTCTCGGTCCCGCGCGTTGCTGATGGCCCGCAGGCGGTCCACGGCACCGTCCATGGCGAACTGCGCCGCGCCCAGCCCCTCCACGACGTATCCGCGGCGCGCCTGGCCGGTCTCCTCGAAGGCCGACAGCACCCGGTACGCGGCCGAGAAGCCGCCCTCCACGCCCTCGGCGGCCACCGCGCCCCGGGTGACCACACCGTGCCGGTCCAGCAGGGTGTGGGTGAGGGCGTGCGCCCGGTGCGTCGCGTCGGGCTCCGCCGCCGGCACGAGGGACCAGCGGCCCGCGGTCGTCGGCGGCCCGCCCCGCGACGCCGTCACCCGGGGCGCGGGCCGGCCGGTACGGGCCGTGAAGGCGCCGTAGCGGCCGCGGGGCACCGCGCGCGGCGCCCGGTGCGCGGTGGAGCCCGCCGTACGGCCGGAGCCGAGCAGCGCGCGCAGCGGCGCGAGCGTGTCGTTGGTCAGCCGGCCCGACCAGGCCAGCTCCCAGACCACCTCGGCCAGTTCCGGATCGGACACCTCGTGCCCGGCGGCGCGGACCTGCTCGGAGACCTGCCGGAAGAACAGCCCGTAGCCGCCCGAGAGCGCATCCAGGACCGCGCGGTGCACCGGGGAGAGCTCCAGGGGCTGCGGCTGCGGCAGCAACAGGGGCGCGGTGTCGGCGGGATACAGCGACACCCAGCCGTCCTTGCCCTGCAGGGCACCGGCCCCCGCCCACACGATCTCGCCCGCCGACGTCAGCTCGTCCAGCATCGCGGGGGTGTAGTCCGCCACGCGGGCGGGCAGGACCAGCTTCTCCAGGGCCGAGGCGGGGACCGCGGCGCCCTGGAGTTGCTCGACGGCCCGCACCAGGCCGTCCAGGCCGCGCAGGCTGTGCGTGCCCACGTGCTGCCACTGCGGCAGGAAGGTGGCCAGCGTGGCCGGCGGCACGGGCTCCAGTTCGTGCCGCAGGGCCGCCAGCGAGCGCCGCCGCAGCCTGCGCAGCACACCGGCGTCGCACCACTCGTGGCCCGCGCCGCCGGGCCGGAACTCGCCCTGCACGACCCGGCCGGACGCGGCGAGGCGGTGCAGGGTGCCGTCGGCGACGGCGGTGCCCAGGCCGAAGCGCTGGGCGGCCTCGGCCGAGGTGAACGGCCCGTGGGTACGGGCGTAGCGGGCCAGCAGATCGGCCAGCGGGTCCTTGACGGGCTCGGTGAAGGCCTCCGGCACACCGACCGGCAGCGCGGTGCCGAGCGCGTCCCGCAGCCGCCCGGCGTCCTCCACGGCGGCCCAGCGGTCCGTGCCCGCGACACGCACCCTGATCGCCCGGCGCGCGCCCTCCAGGGCGGCCGCCCAGCCCGGCTCGGCACCACGCGCGGCCAGCTCGGCGTCGTCCAGCGGGCCCAGCACCCGCAGCACGTCGGCGACCCCCTCGGGGCTCCTGATCCGCCGGTCCTCGGTGAGCCACTGCAGCTCGCGCTCCAGCTCCACCATCACGTCGGCGTCGAGCAGCTCGCGCAGCTCGGCCTGGCCCAGGAGCTCCGCCAGCAGCCGGGAGTCCAGCGAGAGCGCCGCGGCGCGCCGCTCGGCCAGCGGCGAGTCGCCCTCGTAGAGGAACTGCGCCACGTAGCCGAAGAGCAGCGACTTGGCGAACGGGGACGGCTCGGGCGTCGTCACCTCGACCAGCCGCACCTTGCGGGACTCGATGTCGCCCATGAGCTCGACCAGCCCGGGGACGTCGAAGACGTCCTGCAGGCACTCGCGGACGGCCTCCAGCACGATCGGGAACGAACCGAACTCCGACGCCACCTGGAGCAGCTGGGCGGCCCGCTGGCGCTGCTGCCACAGCGGCGTGCGCCTGCCCGGGTCGCGGCGCGGCAGCAGCAGCGCGCGGGCTGCGCACTCCCGGAACCGGGACGCGAACAGCGCGGAACCGCCGACCTGGTCGGTGACGAGCTGCTCGACCTCGCCCTTGTCGAAGGCGACGTCCGCGGCGCCGACCGGGGACTGGTCGGCGTCGTACTCGGTGCCCTGCCGCGCCGGGTCCACGTCGAGCAGGTCCAGGCCCATCAGGTCCGCGTCCGGCAGGCGCAGCACGATGCCGTCGTCGGCGTGCATCACCTGCGCGTCGAAGCCGTACCGCTCACCGAGCCGGGCGCCCAGCGCGAGCGCCCACGGGGCGTGCACCTGGGCGCCGAAGGGGGAGTGGACGACCACCCGCCAGTCGCCCAGCTCGTCCCGGAAGCGCTCCACCACGATGGTGCGGTCGTCGGGCACATGGCCGCAGGCCTTTCGCTGCTCCTCCAGGTAGGCCAGCACATTGTCGACCGCCCACGGGTCCAGGCCCGCGGCGGCCAGCCGGGCCCGGCCCTTCTCCGGATCCAGGGCGGCGACCTCGCGCAGGAAGGCGCCGAGCGCACGGCCGAGTTCGAGCGGGCGGCCGAGCTGGTCCCCCTTCCAGAACGGCAGCCGCCCGGGCACCCCCGGCGCGGGGGAGACCAGCACCCGGTCGCGGGTGATGTCCTCGATCCGCCACGAGGTCGTGCCCAGGGTGAAGACATCGCCCACCCGGGACTCGTAGACCATCTCCTCGTCCAGCTCGCCGACCCGGCCGCCGCCCTTCTTCGGGTCGGCGCCGGCCAGGAAGACCCCGAACAGGCCGCGGTCGGGGATCGTGCCGCCCGAGGTCACCGCCAGGCGCTGCGCGCCGGGCCGGCCCGCCACGGTGTTCGCCACCCGGTCCCACACCACGCGCGGCCGCAACTCCGCGAAGGCGTCCGACGGGTAGCGCCCGGCCAGCATGTCCAGCACCGCGGCGAACGCCGAGTGCGGCAGCGCCGCGAAGGGCGCGGCCCGGCGCACCACGGCCAGCAGATCGTCGATGTCCCAGGTGTCGAGCGCCGTCATCGCGACCAGTTGCTGCGCCAGGACGTCCAGGGGGTTGGCCGGGATGCGCAGCGCCTCGATCGCGCCTTCCCGCATGCGCTCGGTGACGACCGCCGACTGCACCAGATCGCCGCGGTACTTGGGGAAGACCACGCCGGTCGACACCGCCCCCACCTGGTGCCCGGCCCGGCCCACGCGCTGCAGTCCGGAGGCCACCGAGGGCGGCGACTCCACCTGGACGACCAGGTCCACCGCGCCCATGTCGATGCCCAGCTCCAGGCTGGAGGTGGCGACGACGGCCGGCAGCCGCCCCGCCTTGAGGTCCTCCTCCACCTGGGCGCGCTGCTCCTTGGAGACCGAGCCGTGGTGCGCCCTGGCCAGCAGCGGCGGTGCCCCGTGCGCCGCACCGGACTGCGCCATGATCTCCGCGGGCGGTGCGCCCTCGGGCAGGGGCTCGCCCATGGCCCGCTCGTAGGCGATCTCGTTGAGCCGGTTGCACAGCCGCTCGGCCAGACGGCGCGAGTTGGCGAAGACGATCGTGGAGCGGTGGTCCTGCACCAGGTCGGCGATGCGCTCCTCGACGTGCGGCCAGATCGAGGGCCGCGGGTCGTCGCCCTCGGTGGCCGGGGAGCCGCCCAGCTCGCCCAGGTCCTCGACGGGGACGACCACCGAGAGGTCGAACTCCTTCTGCGACGGGGGCTGGACGACCGTCACCTTGCGCTGCGGCGACAGGAAGCGCGCCACCTCGTCCACCGGGCGAACCGTCGCCGACAGGCCGATGCGGCGCGCGGGGCGCTCCAGCAGCTCGTCCAGCCGCTCCAGCGACAGCGCCAGGTGGGCGCCGCGCTTCGTCCCGGCGACGGCGTGCACCTCGTCCAGGATCACCGTCTCGACGCCGCGCAGTGACTCCCGGGTCGAGGAGGTCAGCATCAGGAACAGCGACTCGGGGGTCGTGATCAGGATGTCCGGCGGGCGGGTCGCGAGCGCGCGCCGCTCGGCGGCCGGGGTGTCGCCCGACCGGATGCCCACCCGCACCTCCGGCTCCGGCAGGCCGAGCCGCACGGACTCGTGCCGCAGTCCGGTCAGCGGACTGCGCAGATTGCGCTCCACGTCGACGGCGAGTGCCTTCAGCGGCGACACGTACAGCACGCGGCACCGGCGCTTGGCGTCGGCGGGCGGCGGCGCCGAGGCCAGCCGGTCGAGGGCGGCCAGGAACGCGGCGAGCGTCTTCCCGGAGCCGGTGGGGGCCACCACGAGTACGTCGGACCCGCCGGCGATCGCGCGCCACGCCCCCGCCTGGGCGGCTGTGGGCGCGTGAAAGGCCCCCGTGAACCACGCGCGAGTGGCGGGGGCGAACGCGTGGAGGGCCCCCGCGGGATCCTGCTCCTGCGGGGTGCCCCCGGTGCTCCGTCGCGACATGCCATCCATCCTGCCTCGCCGCACTGACAAACCGCCCGCACTCCGTGAGCGCAGCGCCCTTACCGGGCGGAGGCGGCCGGGAGCGGGGCGGGTGCGGGCGCAGACGGCGGCCGGCCGCGCTGCCGCCCAGCGCCCCTGCTGGCGGCCTTCACCGCTCCGCAGACCTTCGGGACGGCCGCGGGCTCGTGCTCGACGCGCGTGCCGCGGGTCCGGCGGCGGCCGGCGTCGCCCTCCTGCTGCCGCGCCCCCTTCCTGGTGGCCGTCACCGTGGCGGTGGTGGTGACCGGAGCGCCGCGGACCGTCACCGGATGACGGGTTAGTGTGACCGGTCACAAAGGATGCGCGAGTGAGGGGTGGGATTATGGCCGTCGACTCCCTGCCGGTCCTCTCCGACGCGGCCCGCGCCCTCGCGGCGCGCTGCGAGCACAAGGTGAACGAGATCGCCCGCTCCATGACCGTCCGCGCCTTCGCCGACCTCCCCGGTTGCGCCGACCTCCCCGGTTGCGCCGAGCTGCCCGCCGACGTGAAGGACGGGGAGCTGGCCGCCACCGCACGCCACGGCCTGCGGCTCTTCCTGCGCCGGGTCGTCCACGGCACTCCCGCCGAACGGCCGGAGCGGGGCGACCTCGACCGCTTCAGGGAACGCGCCGCCCAGCGCGCCGAGGAAGGGCTGCCCCTGCACCTGGTGCTGCGCGGCCATCTGCGCGGCACCACCGTGCTGTGGCGGGCGCTGCGCGAGGTGGCCCGGCCGGGTGAGGAAGCCGCGCTCGCCGAACTCGCCGACGTCCTCATCGGCATCCAGGAGGACATCGTCGGTGCCGTCTCCGAGACGTACCTGGACGAGCAGAGCACGCTCGCGGCCGAACGCCGTGCGGAGCGCCGCGTCCTGCTGCGTGCGCTGCTGGACGGCTCGCTCCCGCCGGAACGTGTCCCCGCCGAGCGGCTGGGCCTGACGGACGGCGGCCTGGTGCTCGCCCTCCACTTCCCGCCCGAGGACGCCGCCGGCCGCCACCCGGCGGGCGCGCACCGCAGACCGCGCCGCGCCCAGGCGGCGCTCGACCGTGCTTTCGGCACCGAGGTGCCGGCCCTGCTCGACGACACCGGGGGCCACGCCGTCGTCCCCGGGCACCCGGCTCTGCCGGGCGGCGACGACGCGCTGCTCGTCCCGCTGCGCCGCGTCTGCTCCGCGGGCCTGCGCCTGGCCGTCGTCACGGCCGCCGGCCCCGCAGACATCCCCGCCGCCGCCCGCACGGCGTCGGAGGTGCTGCGGGTGGCGCGCGCGGGCGGGCTGCCGCCGGGGCTGCACCGGCTCGACGACGTGCTGCTGGAGTACCACCTGTCACGGCGCGACGAGAGCAGCGACCGGATAGCGGCCCTGCTCGAACCGATCGCGGGCCGCCAGGACCTGGTCGAGACGCTGCGGACCTACCTCGGCAGCCGGCAGGAACGCCGCAGCACCGCACGGCAGTTGGGGCTGCACCCCAACACCGTCGACAACCGGCTCGCCCGGATCTGCGAACTCACCGGGCTCGACCTCGCCGCGCCGCACGGCACGGCCCTGGCACTGGCCGCGCTGCTGCTGCGCGACGCCGCCGGGTGAGCCGGCTCAGACCAGGCGTCCGTACGCCCGCAGGATGAGCAGCGCGTCGAGGGTGACCAGGGGCCGCCATTCCAGCAGCGTGCCGGGCGCCCACGCGGGCCGGCGCGCGGGCCAGCCGCCGTCGTCCTGCTGGGCGGCCGCCAGGAAGTCCAGCGCGCGGTCCATCTCCGCGTCCGTGAACCACTCACGCGCCGGGGAGTCCGGCGTGCGGGCGTAGTCGTAGGCGAAACGGTGCTCACCGTCGGGGGAGCCGGACGGCAGCGCGGGCTCCGGGTGCCGCCCCGGGTCCAGCACGACGAGCCGCTGCTCGCGCACGATCCGTCCCAGCCGCGCCGCCGCCGCCCGGGCCCGCGCGCGGTCGGGCGCGTGGTCCAGGAACGCCATCGCGGCCACGGCCTCGCCGGGGTGGGTCTTGTCCAGCGTCTCGATCGCCGCCCAGCAGAAGTCCGTGGCCCGGAACAGCCAGGCGTGCCACACCTCGTTTCGGTGCAACGTGCCCACCACGGGCGCGGTGGCCAGCAGGTCGCCCGGAGGGTCGTCCACCAGCGGCAGCCAGGGCGCGACCGGGAAGCCGCGCAGCGAGGGGTGGAGCGCGGGCAGCGCGCCCTCCGGGGTCGACACGGCCGTCACATAGCGGCAGATGCGCTCGGCGCGCTGGCCGCCGCACCTGCCGATCTCGTCGAGCACGCGCAGCGCGTGGGCCGCGTGCAGCGGCTGGCTGACCGTGCCGCGCAGATCGGGCTCCAGGGCGTGACCGAATCCGTCGTCGCCGTTGCGGTAGGCGGACAGCGCGGTCTCCACCGCGTCCGCGGGGCCGTTCCGGAAGTGGTACGCGAACCTGCGCTGCTCGAGCACGCGTGCGGTCAGCCACACGAAATGCTCGGCGCGTTCTAGCGGGGTTGCTGGCATGTGCGCACAGTAGGCCTCCGTAAGCGCTCTGCACACAGAAGTGCGTAGGGAGCACCCGGGCGTGCGACCACGCGCCCCCCAGTACGGGTCACAGGCCGACGAAAGTTGACGGCCCGGCGCGCCCCGGACTCAATGTGCCGGAAAACGCGGGGGAGGGGCGTCGTGGACGATCCATCGCGGGTGGCGGTACCGCCCGGCCGAGCCCGGTGGCGATGCGCGCGCGGGCTCCCAAGGGTTTGAATGGGAGGGGGAACCACGACATCGGACGACCGGGTGACTACACACACCGAGCCGGACAACCTCGGCTCGCCGCATGACGGCCGCTGCGCCCTGTTCGTCATCGACGGGCACGGCGACGTCCTCATGTGCACCGGCTCGGTCCGCGAGCTGACCGGTCGGCCCCCCGGGGCGGTGTGCGGACGTCCGGTCGCCGAACTCCTGACGACCCCTGACGCGTGGGCACGCCACCTTCCCGCGGCCGGTGCCGCCGACGCCGAGGGCGATGCCGAACTGCGGCACACCGACGGCACCGCGGTCCCGGTGCGACTGCGGGTGCAGTCGGTGGCCGCGGCCTGCGGGCCGGCCGGCGGCCTGGTCGTGACGGCCACACCCCGCGCGGTGGCGGAACGCCGCAAGGAGGACGAGGCGCTGCTCAGGGCCCTCTTCCAGCAGCGGCACGTGGGCCTGGCGATCCACGACATGGCGCTGCAGACCACCCGGCTCAACGTCTTCCCCGGCGCCCTCGGCCTGTCCGCGACGCTCGACGACCTCCATGTCGATCCCGCGCGCTGGGGCCTGGAGGACGTCCTCCTGCCCAAGGACGCGGAGACCCTGCGCGAGCAGCTCGAGCGCGTGGCCGAGACCGGGGAGCCGCTCGTCGACTGGGTGCACAGCGCCCGGCGCCGGGAGGCGCCGGACGTGAAGCGGCTGGCCTCCTTCTCCGCCTTCCGGCTGCACGGCGCGAACGACCGCCCCGTCGGGGTCGCCGTCATCTTCACCGACGTCACCCAGGAGCACGCCGCCCGCCAGCGCATGGAGCTGATGCACGCCGCCGCCGAGCGCATCGGCCGCAGTCTGGACGTCGCCAGGGTGGCCCAGGAACTCGTGGACGTGCTCGTCTCCCACCGCTTCGCCGACCTGGCCGCCGTCGACCTGACCCACACCGTGCTGATCGGCCAGGAGCCGGGCGAGTTCCGGCTCGGCGCCCCCTTCCGCCGGGTCGCGGTGGCCTCCTCCGACGGTTCGTGGCCCCCCGAGATCCACCCCCGGGGCGCCGGCTTCCGCCTGCGCAGCCTGGAGAGTGACCACCTGCGCCGCGGCGCGGCCGTCTACAGGGCGGATCTGACCTCCTGGCGCGAGGGCCTGGCCGGGGACCTGGAACGCAGCCGGCTGCTGCTGCCCGACGCGGCCACCTCCTTCCTGAGCGTGCCGCTGATCGCGCGCGGCCTGGTGCTCGGCGTCCTGGTGATGTGGCGGACCGCCGCCCTCCCGCCCTACGGCCTCGGCGACGCCGACCTCGCCGAGGAACTGGCCTCGCGGGCCTCCCTGGGTCTGGACAACGCCCGCCGTTACACGCGCGAGCACCGCACCGTCGAGGCGCTGCAGCGCAGCCTGCTCCCGCCGTCGATCACCGAGACCAGCGGGGTGCTGACCGCCGGCAGCTATGTGCCGGCGAGCACGACCGAGGCCGTCGGCGGCGCCTGGTTCGACGTGATCCCGCTGTCCTCCAGCCGGCTGGCGCTGGTCAGCGGAGACGTCACCGGCCACGGCCTGAACGCGGCGGCCACCATGGGGAGGCTGCGCACGGCGGTGCAGACCCTGGCCGACCTCGACCTGCCGCCCGGCGAACTCCTGGCCCATCTGGACGACCTCGTCGTCAGGCTCGGCGACGTCGCCCCGCCGCCCGGTGAGGAGGAGAACGGAACCGCGCGCGGCAGCGCGGTCGGCGCCACCTGCCTGTACTGCGTCTACGACCCCGTCGAGGGCCGCTGCGAGATGGCGAGCGCCGGGCATCCGCCGCCGGTGTACGCCGCGCCGGGCGCCCGCGCCGAGGTGATCGGCCTCAAGCCCGGTCCGGCGCTGGGCGTGGACAGCCTGCCCTTCGAACCGGTCGGCTTCGAGGTCCCCCCTGGCAGCGTGCTCGCGTTCTTCAACGAACCGCTCATCTCCCACCCCGACGGCTCCGCGCGGGAGCGGCTGGACCGGTTGTGCTCGGTGCTGGCGGCGGACCCCACCGGAACGCGCAGCCCCGCCCGGACCGGCCGGGCGATCCTCGAGGAACTCCTCGCCGAGCCGCCCGGCGACGACGTCACGCTGCTCGTGGCCCGCTTGCGCCCCCTGCCGCCCGGATCCGTCGCCACCTGGGAGTTCCCCGCCGATCCCGCCGTCGTGGTGCGGGCCAGGACCGCGGTGGAGAGCCAGCTGCAGCTGTGGGACCTCAAGCACCTGGCGTTCACGACCGAACTCATCACCAGTGAGCTGGTCACCAACGCGATCCGCTACGGCGGCGCCCCGGTCGGACTGCGCCTGATCCGTGACGACACCCTGGTCTGTGAGGTGTCCGACCCGAGCCAGACCCAGCCCCGGCTGCGCCGCGCCCGGCTGTCCGACGAGGGCGGCCGCGGACTGTTCCTCGTCGCCCAGCTCTCCAGCCGCTGGGGCAGCCGGTACACCGCGGGCGGGAAGACCATCTGGGCGGAGCAGCCGCTCTCCGAGTCCTGAGGTTCGCGTCAAGCGTCCGGGCCGCCCGGGTCGCCGGTTCGGGTGGTTCGCACTAAACCTGGGAGCACGATTGTAGGTGGTGCCGCGCGGCGCACCGCGCGTACGCCGACGGAGGTGGTTCCAGTGGCGCACGACGGCCCGCTCCCTTCCCTGGGCGACGCGGAGGCGGCGATCCTGCGTGCCCTTTTCACCCAGTCGCCGGTCGGACTGCACGTCCTCGACCCGGAGCTGCGCGTCGTCCGCGTCAACATGGGCACCCCCGCCATGCGCGGGGTGCGGGCGGAGGACCTCCTCGGGCGGTACTTCCGCGACGCCTATCCCGTTGTCTCGCCCGACGACGTGGAGGAGCGCGTGCGCCGGGTGCTGGAGACCGGAGTGCCCCTGATCGAGGACGTCGTGCGGACACGTCCGATCTCCGGGAACGGCGCGGAGCACTCCTACTCGGTCTCCGTCTTCCGTCTGGAGGATCCGGACGGCACGGTCCTCGGCGTCGCGCTCGCCGTGGTGGACGTGACCGAGCGGGAGAAGGGGCGTGCCCGGCTGCGCGTCCTCAACACGGTGCGCGATCGCGTGGGGCGCACCCTGGACGTGGTGGTGACCTGCGAGGAGCTCGTCGGCGCCCTGGTGCCCGCCTTCGCCGACGCCGTCGTGGTGGAGGTCGTCGACGACGTGGTCCGCGGCGACGACCCGCCACTGTCGCCGCTGCCCCGGGGCACCCCGCTGAGGCGGGCCGCCTTCGGCAGCAGCGCAGGCCCCGGGCAGCCCCAGGCGTACCCGGTGGGCGACGTGCGGAGCCTGCCCGACCCGACCCCGTACACGCAGGCCCTGTCCGACCTGCGTCCGCGTGTCCTGCGGCTGCACGCCGGACTGCCCTGGCTGGCCACCGACCCCGCCCGCGCCCGGGCGATCCGTGCCTCTGGGGTGCGGACGCTGCTCACGGTGCCCCTGGCGCTGCGCGGGACGGTGCTGGGGCTGATCAGCCTCTACCGCGCGGAACGGCTGGAGCCCTTCACCGAGGACGACGTCGAGATCGCGCTGCAACTGGCCGACCACACCGCCCTGTGCATCGACAACGCCCGTCGCTACACCCGGGAGCACAGCATCGCCGCCACGGTGCAGCGGCACCTGCTGCCCCGTCGCCCCGTCTCGCACACCGCGCTGGAGACGGCCTACCTGTCGACGGCCAAAGAGATCGCCGCGGGGTCCTGGTACGACACGATCCCGTTGTCCAGCGCCCGTACCGCCCTCGTCGTCGGGGACGTCGCCGGACAGGGCATCCACGCCACCGCCGGCATGGGCCAGTTGCGCACCGTCATCCGCTCGCTGAGCGCGTTCGACCTGGGGCCCGACGAACTGCTGGCCCGGCTCAACGACATCACGACCCACCTCGCCGCCGAGCGGGCCTCCTTGCCGCCCGCCGACCCGTTGCACCGGGAGGCGCTGACCGCCGCCTGCCTCTACGCCGTCTACGACCCGCTGACCGGCAGATGCACGATGGCCCGCGCCGGTCATCTGGCGCCGGTGATCGTACGGCCGGACGGCAGCGCTCAGATCCCGGACATCCCGGACGGGCCGCGGCTGGGCACCGCAGGGGGGACGCCGTTCGCTGCCGCCGAGCTCGACATCCCGGAGGGCAGCGTCCTGGCCTTCACCAGCTCGCCTGTGCTGTCCCTGCACCTGGCGGGCGGCTCCACCCTGCTCAAGGGCCGCCCGCCGGGGCGGGGCCGTCCGCTCCAGGACCTGTGCGACGAGATCATGTACACGCTTCCCGCGGGCGTCGACCGGGGTGTGCCCATGCTCCTGCTGGCCCGCACGCGCCCCTTCCCCGCCGACCGCGTCGCCGCCTGGCCGCTCGGGGAGGACCTCACGGCGGTCGCCACCGCGCGGGCCCTGGTCCGCGACCGGCTCGCCATGTGGGGAGCGGACGAGGACACCGCCTTCAACACCGAGCTGATCGTCAGCGAGCTCGTCACCAACGCCATCCGCTACGGGAGCCCTCCGATGCGGCTGCGCCTGATCCACGACCGGATGCTGACCTGCGAGGTCCGGGACGCCAGCCCCGCCGCCCCGCACCTGCTGCACGCGCGCACCGTGGACGAGGGCGGCCGCGGGCTGTTCATCATCGCCCAGCTCGCCGAAATGTGGGGCACGCGTTATGCGGAGGACGGCAAGACGATCTGGACCGAGCAGGCCCTCCCCGCGCCGCCACCGGGCTGACTTCGGCCGCCCCTCGCGGCGTTCCGCCGCTTCCACGGCCTCCGGCACCCTCGAAGCCCCTGACGCCACCGCGGCCCGCCGCCCCCTCAAGCGAACGGACCCGGTTTGTCTGACGCACCCTCCGGGGCGACGGAGCGCGGCGGCCGCGTTGCGGGGCCGGGCGACGCCGTTTCAGGTTCCGGCGGCGGGCAGTTCCAGCCTGAGCTCGTAGCCGCCGTCGGCCGTCGGGCCCGAGGTGACGGTGCCGCCGAGCAGCGCGGCGCGCTGCCGCAGGCCCACCAGGCCGTAATGGGCGCTGGGCAGGGGGAGCGCGGGCCGGGTGGGGGCGGTGTTGGTGACCGTGACCCGGACGGTGCCGCCCTGGTGGCGGATCCGGACCCGCGCCGAGGCCCCGGGCGCGTGCTTGCGCACGTTGGTCAGCGCCTCCTGGACGGTGCGGTAGACCGCGCGCTGCACCGTCGGCGGCAGCCCGTCCGGCAGCTCCGGCTGCAGCTCGGCCTCGATGCCGCTGCCGCTGACCAGCCGTTCCAGGTCCGCCAGGGAGGGCTGCGGGGTGAGCTCGGTGGGCCTGCCGCCGGCCGCGCGCAGCACGCTCACCATGTGCCGCAGCTCGTCCAGTGTCTGCACGCTCAGCCGCCGGATCGTCGCCGCGGCCTCCTTGACCTCGGCGTCCTGCGTGCCGACCTGCAGCGCGCCGGCCCGCACGGCGATCAGGCTGACCTGATGGGAGACCACGTCGTGCATCTCCCGGGCGAGCTGGGCGCGTTCCTTGGCCAGCACGGTCTGCGCGGTCAGCAGCCGCTCGTGGTCGCGGGCCTTGGAGATCTCGGTGAGCCGCAGCGACAGGTCCCGCCGGGCCTGCACGAGCTGCCCGAGGAAGACCGGGGCGGCGGCCGTCGCCGCCGTGTAGCTCAGGGTGATCAGGTTCGAGGGCTCGGACAGGTCGAACTTCGGAGCGGGCCACGGCGCCATGTCCGCGATCGTGAAGGCCAGCGCGCCCCCCGCCAGCAGCCAGCGGCGCCGAGAGAGCGAGGCGAGGGTGTAGAGCGCGGCCAGCGTGGCGAAGGCCGCGTCCGACACCAGCACCGCCGGCAGCGCCAGCACGAAGGTGACCAGAGGCAGGCGCCGGCGCAGCATCAGGGCGACGGCGCCGCCGAGGGCGCAGCCGAGCCGCACCGGCTCCCAAGGGTCGACGTTGACCCAGATGTCGAACAGCGCGACCGCGACGACGGCGAGGTCCACCACCACGGGCGACGGACGCCTGAACCTCATCCGCCCTCACCGTCCTGCGGTCGCCTGAGCAGCCCCGCGCGCTCCGCGAGCAGCGCGGCCTGCACCCGGCTGCCCACCTGCAGTTTGGTCAGGATGGCGCTCACATGGTCCTTCACCGTGCCCGTCCCCAGGTGCATCCGCCCGGCGATGTCCGCGTTCGACAGGCCCTCGGCCACCAGGAGCAGCACGGCGCGCTCGCGATCGGTCAGCCGTGCCACGCCGCGGGTCGCCGACTCCTGCGGGCCCGCGCCCAGGTACCCGTCCACGACCGTCCGGGTGACCTTGGACGACAGCACGGCGCCGCCCTCGGCCAGGGCCCGCACCAGAAAGGGCAGTTCCTCGGGGTCGGTGTCCTTCAGCAGGAAACCGGCCGCGCCCGAGCGGAGCGCGGTGGTCACGTACTCGTCCATGTCGAAGGTCGTCAGCATCGCCACCACCGGAGGCTGTGGCAGCCGCCGGAGCCCGGCCAGGACGGTGAGTCCGTCCACGTCCGGCATCCGGATGTCCAGCAGGACGACGTCCGGCTGGGTCTCCTTCGCCGTACGGATCGCCTGCCCGCCGGGCACCGCACCCACGACCTCGATGTCGTCCGCCGTGTCGAGGATGCGCTGGAAGCCCGTACGGATCAGGGCCTCGTCGTCGACCACCAATACCCGGATCACGTGTGCTCCACTCGCCACCGGACCCCTGCCCGATTCCTATCACGCCGCGGGCCGTCCGGCAGGGACCCGGGCCGCGTCCGGCCAGGTGACGGGGGTGCGCGGGTCAGGAGGCGGATGCGGTTCCGGACGACTGCCGGATGGGGCGCCGCGGGCACAACGCTGGAGCAATGACCAACGTAGCACCGGCCGCGCCGCCCGCAGCGGCGGGCGCGGTGGCGCCGCCCGGCCCTTCTGCGGGGCGCCGGGTCGCCCTCCACCTCGCCCGCGGTCCCGCGGTGCCCCGGCCTCCCGGGGGCGGGCCGGTGGGCCGGGCGATGGAGACGTCCCGCGGCCGCCCCTCGCCGGTCGCCCAGCATGGCCGGACGGCCTTCCCGACCCTGGGCAACACCGGCGTCGCCCTCGTCGTCCTCGTCGGCCGCCGCGCCGTGCTGCGGCGCCTGGCCGTACGGGTCTCCTCATCCTGCCCACCCGGCTGATCAACCGACGTCGCCGGGCGGAGCACGTTCCGCCGATGGTGGGGGCCGTCCTCGAGGCGCGGACGGCGCGGACGGCGCGGGACGAGTGCCGTCTGCGCGTGCGGGAGGGCTTGTGGGCGGCGGGGACGAGGCGGAGACCGCTGCCGACGTGCTCGCGGCCCTGGGCCACGACGACGAGCGGTCCGCCTACGTCCAGGCGGTGCCGCGCCCGGATGCGGGCCAACCGGTAGCGGGGACGCCGACCCGGATCCGGCCGCCCGGAGGGCGTCAGTAGTGGGCGGCCTTGGCGTGTTCCAGGGCGACGCGAACGGCCGCCGACAGGGTTTCGATGTCAAACGCACGGTAGTGGCGGCGGCCGTTGATGAAGAAGGTCGGCGTTCCCGACACATTGCTCAGGTCGGCGGATTCGGCGTCCTCGGCGACCCGGACCGCGACGGCGCGGGTCTCCAGGTCGTGCCGGAAGCGCTCCATGTCGAGCCCGATCGCCGCGGCCAGCCGTTCCAGTCCGCGGATGTCGAGCGCCTGCGGGTGGGCGAAGATCTGGTCGTGCATCTCCCAGAAGCGGTCCTGCTCGGCCGCGGCCTCCGCGGCGCGGGCGGCCTGGACGGCGTGGGGGTGCACGTCGGCGAGCGGCAGATGGCGCCACACGTACCGGACGTCGCCGAAGTCCGCGAGCAGGTCGCGGATGACGGGCTCCGCCTCGCCGCAGTAGGGGCACTCGAAGTCGCCGTACTCGACCACGGTGACCAGGGCGTCGTGCGGGCCGCGGATGTGGTCGCGTTCCGGGTCCACGGGGACGGCCAGGTCCTCCAGCTGCTGCGCCTTGCCGAGCAGCGCCCGCCGGCGCATCGTCCGGGGCAGCCGGGACAGGACGAGCGTCACACACCAGGTGAGCAGGAAGGAGACGAGCACCGCGGCGAGGATGCCGACCTTCGCCTCGGCCAGCCGCCCGCCCTGGAACGCGCGGTCGGCGATGAGCAGGGCAATGGTGAAGCCGATGCCGGAGATGGTGCCCCCGGCCGTCACCGCCCCCCAGCCGACCGGCGGGCGCAGCCGGCCGCGGCTGAGCCGCGTGGTCAGCGCCGAGGCGCCCACGATGCCGAGGGGTTTACCCAGCACGTAGGCGACGAGGATGCCGAGGGCGACAGGGGAGGTGAACGCGGCCGTCAACTGTCGTGCGTCGAGGGTGATGCCTGCGTTCGCCAGGGCGAAGGCGGGGACGATCAGATAGCTGCTCCAGGGGTGGAACAACTCCTGCAGCCGGGAGTTGAGCGACACCGACAGCGCCAGGCCCCGCCGGGCGTCGCGTTCCAGCGCGGGTGTGGGTTGCTCCCTGAACCGCAGGTAGAGCGTGCTGGCCCGGCGCAGGTCGGCGCCGCGCGCCGGGTGGTCGCAGGCCATCAGACCGAGCGCCAGCCCGGTGACGACGGGGTCCACCCCCGAGCCGAGCAGGGCGAACCAGACGGCCACGCCGGTCAGCGCGAAGGCGGCGCCGCGGAACTCGCCGCAGGTCCGCACGATGGAATTGGACGCCGCGAGCCCGACGGCGAAGAGGCCGATGGCGACGAACAGTTCGGGCCAGGAGATGCCGCTGGTGTAGGCGAACGCGATGACGCTGAGCGCGATGAAGTCGTCGACGACGGCCGCGGTCAGGATGAACGCCCTGGTGGCCGCGGGGAGTCTGCGGCCCAGCAGGGCGTACAGCCCGAGGGCGAACGCGGTGTCGGTGGAGATGACCGTGCCCCAGCCGCGTGCGTCGGGGGTGCCGTGGGTGAAGACGAGGTAGAGGGCGAGCGGCACGAGCATCCCGGCCAGCCCGGCCGTCGTCGGCAGGGTGATCCGGGTCCGTTCGCGGAACTCGCCGAGGTCGAACTCCCGGCGGGCCTCCAGGCCGACGATGAAGAAGAACAGCGTCATCAGCCCGCTGTTGATCCACTCCCGCAGGTCGAGGGAGACGCCCCGCGAGCCCAGAGTGAGCGACAGATGGGTGTGCCACACCGACTCATAGCTCCCCGGCGCCAGGTTGGCCCAGGCAAGGGCGATGATCGTGGCCGCCAGCAGGAAACCGGCGCCCGCGGTCTCGGTGCGCAGGAAACGCAGACGCGGAGTGGTCACGCCGAGATGGCGCGGGGTCTGCTCCGCTGCTCGCAGTGACGAGAACCCACTCACCCGCACATCGTGGCACGAGCCCGCCCCGGCGGCCCGTCGCACGGCGTACGGGCCCGTCGGGCGACTGCGGGGGCGCCGCGTGGAGCCCGCCCGCCTACGCACGGCGACCGCTCCGGCCGTCGCGGGCCCGGCGGTTGGCGCCTCGGCGCCGGACGTTCGAGACTGCAAGGAGACGACTTCTTCCCGTACGGCCGGACAAGCGCCCACGACCTTGTGGCAGCGGGCCGCTGGGACGTGGACGGTCGTGAACCCTCAGGGATTACATGATGGACAAATCAGCCGAGGTCCGTCGGTGCGAACAGGATGAAGCCTCAACCACCGGGGGTGATCGTGCCGGTCCTGGGACCGGCACGACAAGGATTCTGGCGGAGACCCTGGCCGGCGTCGTGCACACCGAGCAGGTATGCGTCGACAGCCACTTCTTCGACGACCTGGGCGCCGACTCGCTGGTGATGGCGCACTTCTGCGCACGGCTGAGGAAACGGCCGGACGCGCCGTCGGTGTCGATGAAGGAGATCTACCGGCACCCCACGATCCGCAGCCTGGCGGCCGCCCTCGAGGAGGCCGCACCGGCCGCCTCCGCCCCTTCCCCGGCGGCCGCTCCCGGCTCCGTACGCGCCTCGTCCGCGGCAGGCGCGCAGAGGCAGAACGGCGACGGCGCCTCGCGCGCCGCGGTGCCGGGATCGGTGATGGCGCCGCCGTCCGGCCGCCCGCACTACGTCCTGTGCGCGACGCTGCAGCTCGCCTTCTTCGTGGCGTACTCCTTCGGGGCCGCGCTCGTCCTCACCAAGGGTGTGGACTGGATCGCCGGGGCCTCGGGCCTGGTCGACACCTACCTGCGGGCGATCGCCTTCGGCGGCGTGGCCTTCGCCGCGGTCTGCGTGCTGCCCATCGTCGCCAAATGGGTGCTCGTCGGCCGGTGGCGGCCCCGGCAGATCCGCATCTGGAGCATGGACTACCTGCGCTTCTGGTGCGTCAAGACGCTCATCCGGTCGGATCCGCTGGTGTTCTTCCACGGGTCGCCGCTGTACACGCTGTACCTGCGGGCCCTCGGCGCGAGGATCGGGCGCCGGGTCACCGTCCTGTCACGGCGCGTGCCGGTCTGCACCGACCTGCTCACCGTCGGCGACGACACGGTGATCCGCAAGGACGTGTTCTTCTCCTGCTACCGCGCCGAATCCGGGGTGATCCGGACCGGCCCCGTCACGCTCGGCAAGGATGTGCTCGTCGGCGAGGTGACGGTGATCGACATCGACACGGCCATGGGCGACGGTACCCAGCTCGGGCACGCCTCCTCGCTGCACGCCGGACAGCGCGTGCCCGACGGTGAGCACTGGCACGGATCCCCGGCCCAGCCGGCCGACGTCGACTACCGGGCCGTCGGCCCGGCCCGCTGCGGCGCCGCGCGGAGGGCGGGCTACTCCCTCTCGCAGTTGCTGGGAGCGGTCCTCGTCCACGTGCCGCTGGCCGTCGCCGGCTCGGTGCTGCTGTTCGCCGCCGTGCCGCAGTTCGCCTCGCTCGTGGAGCCGGGTCCCACCGCGCTGACGGCCTGGGACTTCTACGCCGACGCCCTGGTCACCTCGATCGCCCTGTTCTTCGGCGCCGTGGTGCTCGGCCTGCTGTTCACGGTGACGGTCCCGCGCGTGCTGAACCTCGCCGTCCGGCCGGACACGGTCTACCCCCTGTTCGGCTTCCGGTACGGCATGCACCGGACCATCGGCTTCCTGAGCAACCGGCGTTTCTTCAAGACCCTGTTCGGCGACAGCTCGGCCATCGTCCACTACCTCGGCGGCCTGGGCTACCGGCTCTCCCGCGTGGAGCAGACCGGGTCGAACTTCGGCACGATCATGAAGCAGGACAACCCGTTCCTCAGTGCCGTCGGCCGGGGCACGATGGTGGCCGACGGGCTGTCGATCATCAACGCCGACTTCTCCAGCTCGTCCTTCTGCGTCTCGCGGGTCACCATCGGGGCGCACAACTTCGTCGGCAACTACGTCGCCTACCCGTCGCAGGGCAGGACGGGGGACAACTGCCTGCTGGCGACCAAGGTCATGGTCCCGGTGGACGGGAAGGTACGGGAGGACGTCGGCCTGCTGGGCTCGCCCAGCTTCGAGATCCCGAGGTCCGTCCTGCGGGACAGCAAGTTCGACCACCTCAAGGACGGCGAGATTTTCCGCCGCCGCCTGGCGGCGAAGAACAAGCACAACGTCTTCACCATGGCGCTGCACCTGCTCGCGCGGTGGGTCTTCTTCTTCTGGGTGGCCCTGGTGGTGTCGGTGGCCGCGGACCTGTACGACGCGCTCGGGGTGTCGGTGATCGCCCTCGCCAACCTCCTCACGCTCGTCTTCACCGTCGCCGACATGGTGCTGTCCGAACGCGTCGCCACCGGCTTCCGGGGGCTGCGGCCGCTGTACTGCTCGATCTACGAACGTCCCTTCTGGCGGCACGAGCGGTACTGGAAGGTCACGAGCGTGAGCGAGGCGATCATGGTCTTCAACGGCACACCCTTCAAAAGCGTCGTCTGGCGTTGGATGGGCGTCCGGGTCGGCCGACGGGTCTTCGACGACGGCTGCTACTTCCCGGAGCGCTCCCTGGTCAGCATCGGGGACGAGTGCGTCCTCAACGAAGGCAGCCGGATCCAGTGCCACTCCCAGGAGGACGGCACCTTCAAGTCCGATCACAGCGCCCTCGGGGCCGGCTGCACCGTCGGCGTCGGCGCCCTCGTCCACTACGGCGTGACGATGGGCGACGAGGCGGTCCTCGCGCCCGACTCCTTCCTGATGAAGGGCGAGGAGATGCCGCCTGGCGCCCGCTGGGCAGGAAACCCCGCCCGGGAGATGCCGGACGAACTGCCGGTGCCCCCGGCGCACCGCGACGCCGCGGCCACCGCCCGGACCGGCTGAGCGGCGGCGCCGCGCCGCGCTCCGTGACCCTCCGGGCACTGCGGTGGCACGCGCGTCCGATCGGGCCAAAACTGGTGGAGTACGGGCAAATCGACTGCGGCGGGCGCCACTCAGCCGTTGTGGGCCCGCCGGACGGATGGGCAAGGTGACGACTTCCCCCTTCGGGTCCGGCGACCCGTTCTCCGACCTGTTCGACCACTTCCTCGGGATGAGCCCGGCGGCCTCGCCGCCGCCGTCCAGCGCGTACCCGTCGGGCGACTGCTCGGCGACTCCTCCGACGAACTGCTGGCGGCAGCCGCGAGCCGCGCGGCCGCGGACGGCGCCGACCTCGGCGCCGAGCACCTGCTCTGGGCGGCCACCCGCTTACCGGCGGGCAGGCAGTTGCCGGCCGGCGCACGGCCGTTGCGCCGCACCATCCAAACCGAACTCGACAAAGGGCTCTCCAAGATGCTGCTCGACGGCACCCTCAACCCCGGGGACACCGTCGTCGCCGACATCAAGGACGGGCGGTTGTCCCTCGGTCTCAAGGAGGGCCAATCGCGGGAGCCGGCCAAGGAGGCGGCCGCGTCGGACGGTTGACCCCGGCCCACCAAGCAGCTCACGGGCGGGCATCCGCCCCGGGCCCGCGCCCTCCCCGCAACCGTACGGGGCGGGCGCCGGGAGGAGACGGAAATGACCGGTCACATGTACCTCGCCTACGACTACCCGGTCCTGGGTGCGTTCTGGACGATGATGTGGATCTTCCTGTGGGTCATCTGGATCTTCCTCATCGTCCGCGTCGTGATGGACGTCTTCCGTGACGACGCCATGAACGGATGGGCCAAGGCGGCATGGCTGCTCTTCGTGCTCGTCCTCCCCTTCGTCGGGATCCTCGCCTACCTCCTGTTCCGCGGCGCGGGCATGGGCAAGCGCGAGGCGGAGCAGATGCGCACCCGCCAGAAGGCGTTCGACGACTACGTCCGGCAGACCGCGGGCGGCGCCGGCACGGCGGCGGGCGAGGCCGACGCACTCGCCAAGCTCTCGGAGCTCAAGGCGAAGGGCGACCTGACGGAGGAGGAGTTCCAGCGCTTCAAGGAGAAGGTCCTGCACTGAGCCGTCCTCGTCGCGCGGCGGCCCACGCCGCCGCGCGCAGCGCCGGGAGAACACCATGAACGCAACGTACGGACACGCCACGACGCGAGGGCCGGCCGACCCCGACGAGGTGCTCGGCAAGTTGGGCGGCTCCTGGGGATGGTCCCTGGGCTTCGCGCTCGCGACGCTCGTGGCGGGGGTGATCGTGCTGGCCTGGCCGGACGAGACGCTGCACGTACTGGCGATCGTCATAGGCCTCTACTTGCTGGTCACGGGGGTCTTCCGGTTCGTCACGGCGTTCTCCCGCCGTGACGGCGGGAGCAGGGTGACGGCTGTGATCGTCGCGGTGGTCGCCGTGCTCGCGGGGGTGCTGTGCCTGCGGCACCCGCTGCAGACCGCCGCGGTGCTCTCCCTCGTCCTCGGCGCGTACTGGCTGGTGTCCGGGCTGCTGGTGGCGTTCATCGCCGTCGCGGGGCGGGACATGCCGTACCGAGGGGCGGCCTTCGCCGTGGCCGCGCTCGGGGTCGTCGCCGGGATCGTGGTGCTCGCGTTCCCCGTGCAGTCGGCGGTCGCGCTGGCCCGGCTGGTCGGGCTGTGGCTCGTCCTGCTGGGCCTGGCCGAGGCGGCGCTGGCGCTCGCCTTGCGCTCGCTCGCGAAACGTCCGGCGTCCCCCCGCCCACCCGTGTGATGAGGCGTCCGCGGCCTGCGCGGGCGGGGCCGGGGCCCGCCCGGCCCGGAGGCCGGGGCCCGTCAGCCCGTGAACGCCTCGACCAGGGTCCAGGCGGCCAGACCCGCCATGCAGACACCGCCGACGCGCTGGATGGTCTTCAGCGGGACCTTCTTGGCGATGAACCGGCCCACCACCAGGGCCAACGCGGAGACCGACATCAGGGCGACGGCCGAGCCGACGGCCGTCGGCAGCCAGCCGTTGGTGGCGGCGAGGTTGGCGGTGGTGATCTGCGTGAGGTCGCCCCACTCGCTGATGAAGACGGCCGTGAACGCGGTGGAGTACACCGGCCAGAACCCAGTCACGGTCCTGCCTGCCTCGTCGTGGTCGTCGTCGCCCCCGCCCCGCAGCAGCACCACAGCGCCGAAGGCGAACAGGGCGGCGGAGACCAGTTTCACCGCCATGCCCGGCAGCAGGCTGATCAGGCTGCCGGCGCCCACGGCGATGGCCACGTGCACGATGAAGGCGGTCGAGGTGCCGAACCAGACGTACAGCGGGCGCATGCGCGTGCCCATCGCCAGCGAGGCGAACATCGTCTTGTCCGGGAGCTCGGCGAGGAAGATCAGCCCGAAGGCGGTGACGAGCGCCAGGGGGTCGAAGGTCATTCCGGTGCTTTCTGCTGGGGCCGGACCGCGGACTCGGCGACACCCAGGGGGCGACGGGAAGCGCCATCGGCCCGGCACGACGGAGCAGCCCGCACGGTGATGCGGACCACGTCTTGCCTTGGCCGAAGGTCTCGTCCACCCCCGCACCCGGTGCGGCGGCCCGGTGGCCGGGACGTCCAGGACGTCCAGTGTGTCGACCAGCCGGTATCGCGGGACTACTCCCCTTCGCTGCACCCAGTGTACCCAACGCCCCGATCGGCCCCGCCGCCCCGGCCGCGCAGGCGTGCGCCCCAGTGCGACGCCTGCCCGTTCGGTTGGCGGCGCGGGATACTGGGCGCATGAAGCTCACGGTGTTCTGGGAACGGATGCGCGCGCACTTCGGCGAGACCTACGCCGACTCCTTCGCGCGCGATCATGTCATGTCCGAGCTCGGCGGTCGGACCGTGCACCAGGCACTGGACGAGGGCTGGGAGACCAAGGACGTGTGGCGGGCGGTGTGCGTGGCCGTCGACGTACCGGCCGCGCGCCGCTGAGCGGGGGTGGGACTGAGGCCGTGGCGGGAAGCGACGAGACGATAGCCGGGGCGGCCGCGGGTCCGCGGTCGCCGGGGGAGCCCGGGGAGCCGGGAGACGGAACGGGGGCAGGGGAGGGCGTGCGGGGTTCCGCGATGCCGCGCTGGCTGCCGAGGGCGATGCTGCTGGCGTTCGCGCTGCTGGCCGCCTTCCAACTGGCGAACTGGGCGTTCCACCAGGTCATCGGACTGCTGGTGAACATCCTGCTGGCCTTCTTCGGCGCCCTGGCGATCGAGCCGGCGGTGGACTGGATGGCCGCGCGCGGCATGCGCAGGGGGTGGGCGACCGGGCTGGTGTTCCTGCTCGTGCTCGCCGCGGGCGGGACCTTCGTGGTGCTGCTCGGCTCCCTGCTGGTGGACCAGATCACTTCGATCGGCCGCAATCTGCCGGAGTACGTCGACGACGTGGTCGTGTGGGTCAACCAGACCTTCGGCACCGACCTGTCCGTCGGCAAGCTGCAGGAGAACGTGCTGCACTCCGACTGGCTGCGCGACTACGTGCAGCGGCAGGCGGGCAATGTGTGGGGGCTGTCGGCGACGGTCCTCGGCGGGGTCTTCCAGGTGCTGACGATCAGCCTGTTCACCTTCTACTTCGCCGCCGACGGGCCCCGGATGCGGCGCGCCGTGTGCTCGGTGCTGCCGCCCGCCCGGCAGGCCGAGGTGCTGCGGGCCTGGGAGATCGCGGTCGCCAAGACCGGCGGCTACCTGTACTCGCGGGCACTGATGGCGCTGATCTCGGGCGTCGCCCACTACGTGCTGTTCGTGGTCATCGGGGTGCCGTACGCGCCGGCGCTGGCGGTCTGGGTCGGCGTGGTCTCGCAGTTCGTGCCGACGGTCGGTACGTACCTGGCGGGGGCGCTGCCGATGCTGATCGCGTTCACGCAGGACCCGTGGGACGCGGTGTGGGTGCTCGGCTTCGTCGTGGTCTACCAGCAGTTCGAGAACTACGTGCTGCAGCCGCGGATCACCGCGCGCACCGTCGACATCCACCCCGCGGTGGCCTTCGGGTCGGTGATCGCCGGCACCGCGCTGCTGGGGGCGGTGGGCGCGCTGGTGGCGATCCCAGCGACCGCGACGCTGCAGGGTTTCCTCGGGGCCTACGTGAAGCGGTACGCCGTCACGGACCCGCGGGCGCACGGGCCGCAGCGGCGGCCGCTGTTCCGGTGGTGGTCGCGGGCCGGCCGGGGGAGCGGTCGGGGCGACGGTCCGGGCAACGGCAACGGTCCTGAGGGGGCCGCCGGGGACGGCCGGGACCGCCGGGACGGGGCGGGCGACGGGGGCGACTGAGGTTCGCGAGTCGCTTGACACAAAAATCGAACATCCATTCTCATGGATGTCCCGGGCCCGGTTTCCCAATGGTTTTCACGGACTTCCGTGGGTTGTCCACAGGCCGGGGGCGGCGTCGGGACGCATTGTCAGTGGCAGGCAGTAGCGTCATGGACGTGAAGCGAACGACTCAGACACCCAGGGTGGAACCCATGGCAGGAACCGACCGCGACAAGGCGCTCGACGCCGCGCTCGCACAGATTGAACGGCAGTTCGGCAAGGGTGCCGTCATGCGCCTCGGCGATCGGCCGAACGAGCCCATCGAGGTCATCTCGACGGGATCCACCGCCCTGGACGTCGCCCTCGGCGTCGGCGGTCTCCCGCGCGGCCGCGTGGTGGAGGTCTACGGCCCGGAGTCCTCCGGCAAGACGACTCTGACCCTGCACGCGGTGGCCAATGCCCAGCGGGCCGGCGGCAAGGTCGCCTTCGTGGACGCCGAGCACGCCCTCGATCCGGAGTACGCCCGCCGCCTCGGCGTGGACGTGGACGCGCTGCTGCTGTCCCAGCCGGACAACGGTGAGCAGGCTCTCGAGATCACCGACATGCTGATCCGCTCCGGCGCGCTGGACCTCATCGTGATCGACTCCGTGGCGGCCCTCGTGCCGCGGGCCGAGATCGAGGGCGAGATGGGCGACTCGCACGTGGGTCTGCAGGCCCGCCTGATGAGCCAGGCGCTGCGCAAGATCACCGGTGCGCTCAGCCAGTCCAAGACCACCGCGATCTTCATCAACCAGCTCCGCGAGAAGGTCGGCGTGATGTTCGGCTCCCCGGAGACCACGACCGGTGGCCGGGCGCTGAAGTTCTACGCCTCCGTGCGTCTGGACATCCGCCGCATCGAGACCCTCAAGGACGGCACCGAGGCGGTCGGCAACCGCACCCGCGTCAAGGTCGTCAAGAACAAGGTCGCGCCGCCCTTCAAGCAGGCCGAGTTCGACATCCTCTACGGCCAGGGCATCAGCCGCGAGGGCGGCCTGATCGACATGGGCGTGGAACACGGCTTCATCCGCAAGTCCGGTGCCTGGTACACCTACGAGGGCGACCAGCTCGGCCAGGGCAAGGAGAACGCGCGGAACTTCCTGCGCGACAACCCCGACCTCGCCGACGAGATCGAGAAGAAGATCAAGGAGAAGCTCGGCATCGGCGTCCGGCCGGAGGCCCCGGCTGATGAGGCCGGCACCGAGGCGGCCGCTCCCGCCGCCGCAGCGGCCGACCCGGCCAAGGCCGACGCCGCGACCGTCCCGGCGCCCAAGGCCGCCAAGGCGACCAAGGCCGCGGCCGCCAAGGCCTGACGGTGGCGTACGGGCACAAGGATCGAGGCGGCTCTTTCGCCCCCTCCTCGCCCGTTCCCGGGCAGGAGGGGCCCAGGGCGGAGCAGGAGCGCCCGCTCGACCCCGTGGAGCAGGCGCGGGCGCTCTGCCTGCGCCTGCTCACGGGGACCCCTCGCACCCGCAAGCAGCTGGCCGACGCCATGCGCCGCCGGGAGATCCCGGAGGAGGCGGCTGAGCATGTGCTGGAGCGGTTCGAGGACGTCGGGCTCATCGACGACCAGGCGTTCGCCAATGCCTGGGTGGAGTCCCGGCACCACGGCCGAGGCCTCGCCCGGCGCGCCCTCGCCCAGGAACTGCGCACCCGGGGAGTGGACGCCGAGGCGATCGGCCACGCCGTGGGGCAGCTCGACGCGGAGCAGGAGGAGCAGACGGCCCGTGCCCTCGTCGACCGCAAGCTCCGGGCCACCCGTGGCCTGGAGAAGGAGAAGCGGATCCGCCGGCTCGCCGGGATGCTCGCCCGCAAGGGGTACGCGGAGGGGCTCGCCCTGAGGGTGGTTCGCCGCGCCCTGGAGGAGGAGGGCGAGGACCCGGAGTTGCTGGAGCACTACCTGCCCGACTGAACCTCCGCTGAGGTTCCTTGACCGTGCCTCTGAGTCGACCTAGCCTCACAACGGGTGAGGGATCGCGTCCTCAGAGATACGGGAGTTGGTGCCATGGGCATCGCGCTGGGGACCGAATCCGTGTTCACGGTCGTGGCCGTGACCGTCACCGTGGTCGTGGCCGTCACCGCGGGGGTGCTGCTCCAACGGCTCCGTGCGGAACGCGAACAGCTCAGGGCGGCGGCCGAGCGTGAGGCCCGGGAGATCCGGGCCACCGCCAAGGAGGAAGTCCAGGAGGTCCGGGCCGACTTGGAGCGGCGTGAGCAGCGGCTCGCCGACCGGGAGTCCCGTATCGACGCCGAATCCGAGCAACTCCACCGGCGTCGCCGCGAACTGGCGGAGGAACGCGAGGAACTGGAGCGCCGCCGCGCCGAGCTCAACCGGCTGGAGGAGGAGCGGCGTGACGTCCTGGAGCGGGTCGCCGCCTACACCGCCGCCGAGGCCCGAGCCGACCTCGTGCGCTCCGCCGAGCAACAGGCCAAGCGTGAGGCGGCGTTGATCGTCCGCGACATCGAGCGGGCCGCCCGCGACCGCGGCGAGGAACGCGCCCGGCGGATCGTCGCCGGGGTGATCCAGCGCGTGGCGACCGAGCAGACCGCCGAGTCCGTGGTCTCGGTGCTCCAACTGCCGGGCGACGAGATGAAGGGCCGGATCATCGGCCGCGAGGGCCGCAACATCCGTGCCTTCGAGGCCATCACGGGGGTCAACCTCATCATCGACGACACCCCCGAGGCGGTGCTGCTCTCCTGCTTCGACCCGGTGCGCCGGGAGGTCGCCAGGCTCGCCCTCGACGCGCTCGTCACCGACGGCCGCATCCACCCGCACCGCATCGAGGAGGTGTACGAGCGCAAGCAGGCCGAGGTCGAGCAGCTCTGCGTACGCCACGGCGAGGACGCGCTCACCGAGATCGGCATCACCGAGATGCACCCCGAACTGGTCACGCTGCTCGGGCGGCTGCGCTACCGCACCTCCTACGGCCAGAACGTGCTCGGCCACCTCCTGGAGTCCGCGCACATCGCGGGCATGATGGCCGCCGAACTCGGCATCGACCCGGTCGTGGTGAAGCGCGGCACGCTGCTGCACGACATCGGCAAGGCCCTCACCCACGAGGTCGAGGGCAGCCACGCCATCATCGGCGCGGACCTGGCGCGGCGGCACGGCGAGTCCGAGGACGTCGTCCACTCCATCGAGGCCCACCACAACGAGGTCGCCCCCCGGACCGTCGAGGCGGTCCTCACCCAGGCCGCCGACGGCATCTCCGGGGGCCGTCCCGGCGCGCGGCGCGAGTCCCTGGAGAGCTACGTCCGCCGGCTCAAGCGCCTGGAGCAGATCGCCGCCGCGCACACGGGCGTGGCCAAGGTCTTCGCCATGCAGGCTGGACGCGAGGTCCGGGTCATGGTGCACCCGGAGGACGTCGACGACATCCAGGCGCAGGTCATCGCCCGCGACGTGGCCAAGCAGGTCGAGGAGGAACTCACCTACCCCGGCCAGATCCGCATCACCGTCGTCCGGGAGTCCCGCGCAACGGAGTTCGCCCGCTGAGCCCGTCAGTGGGCGACGCGGTCCTGGACGGGGCTCGGAGGGCCGCCGCGGGCGAGGTCGGCGTAGGCGTACAGCTCGGTCGGGCGGCAGCCGGTCATCACCGTCACCAGGTGGCCGTCCGGGCGGATCAGCAGCACGCTGTGCGCCGTGGACCCCGGATAGGCCTCCGCCACGAGCAGTTCCGCCCGGGTGGGCAGGGCCGCCACCGCCTTGGCCAGCCGGGGCATCAGGCCCGCGGTGAGCCAGTGCCGGCTCTCCCACACACCGGTGCCCGGCGCGACGAGGACGACCAGCAGGTCACGCCCGAGGCGTTCGTACAGCCGCGCCTTGGAGCCGTCCAGTGCCGTGACCGGCACGTCGACGACCGCACCGCCCGGGGGAGTGGCACAGGACCCCAGCAGCGGCGATGGCGCGGCCGCCGAGGAGGCCGAGGCCGCCGCCCCCGCCCCGCGGGGGGCGGGAAGGGCGAGCGGTGAGCGGGCGTAGACCGGCGGCGCGCCGAGCGGGCCGCGGCCGAGGTGGCCGTCGGTGAGCAGTTCGGCATACCGCCGGGCCGAGCCGGACAGCACGGAGCGCCGTACCGTGTGCCAGACTCCGCTCGCCCGCAGCAGCGGCAGCACCTGGTCGGTGGCCCGCAGCCGGGCGCCCACCGCGCCGCGCCGCTCGGCCTGGTAGCTGTCGAGAAGGGTGTCCGAGGCCCCGTGGTGCCAGGCCAGGGAGAGCTTCCAGGCGAGGTTGTCGGCGTCGCGCAGGCCCTCCTCCAGGCCCTGCGCGCCCAGCGCGCCCATGAGGTGCGCCGCGTCGCCGGCCAGGAAGACGCGTCCGGCGCGCCAGCGCCGGGCCAGCCGCTGGTGCACCGGGTACTCGGCGGAGCCCAGCAGCTCGTACGACGGAACGCTTCCGCACCAGGCCGTGAGGGTGCCGCGGATGCGCGAGACGAGTTCGTCGGAGGTGAGCGGCTCACCGCGCGCGGGCAGCAGCCAGTCCAGCCGCCACACTCCGTCCGGCAGCGGACGGGCCGTCACCTCCAGGCCCGCGCCCGGCCCCGGCGGCTCGCGGTGCAGCAGCGCCACGCCCTCGTCCGGCAGTGCGACCCGCAGGGCGGCGACGGCGTGCCGGTCGACGGCCGTGCGGCCGGGGAAGCGCACCCCCAGCAGCTTGCGCACGGTGGAGCGCGGGCCGTCGCAGCCGATCAGGTAGCTCCCGCGCCACCAGGTGGCGTTGGCGCCCTTGGTGCGGACGCTGACCCCGCGCTCGTCCGGCTCCACAGAGTCGACGCGCGCCCCCGGGACGATCCGTGCCAGCGCCTGCTCGGCGAGGGCCCCGCGCAGCCCGTGCTCCAGGCGTTCCTGCCCGATGTGCAGCGGGGAGGGCCCCTGACCGCCGGAGGCGCGGTCTCCGAACTCCACGCGGACGGTCTCCTGCCGTCGGCGCAGCGTCCGCCACGCGTCCCAGGTGGCGCCGGACTCGTAGAGCCTTCGATGGCCCAGCCGGACCAGCAGCCCGGCGGTCTCGGGACTCAGGACGGCCGTGCGTTCCGCGGAGAGTGCGGGCGCGTGGTCGTGCTCGTCCAGGACGATGCTCGGCACGTCGTGCCGGGCCAGGCAGAGCGCGAGGGCGAGCCCGACCGGACCCGCCCCCGCGATGATCACCGGGTCCACTGCGCGGTCCCGGGAAGTTGTGCAGTCACATTGCGTATGCAACCTACTGCGCGTGCGTGCGTCAAGTGACGACACCTGCCGCGCGGCGGCGCGCCTGGCGCACCGTCACTCCGCGGCGGCCTCCACCGCCTTGATGTCGCCGGCCTTCGGCGGCGCGCCCTTGCGGCTGCGGCGGCCCCGCCGCTCGATCCAGTTGGCCAGCGCGCTGAGCGCCAGGCACATCAGGATGTAGATCGGCGCCACGATGATGATCATCGGGATGAAGGGGAAGCCCGCGCTGTTCTTCGCGATGAGGTTGCCGGTGTAGAGCAGCTCCTCGTACGTGATGATGTAGCCGAGCGAGGTGTCCTTCAGGGTGACCACCAGCTGGCTGATGATCGACGGCAGCATGGCCCGGGTCGCCTGCGGGATCAGCACGAAGACCATGACCTGCGTCTTGCGCAGCCCGATCGCGTACGCCGCCTCCCGCTGCCCCTTCGGTACGGCGTTGATGCCGGCCCGGAAGATCTCGGCCTGCACCGAGCCGTTGTAGAGGGTCAGGCCGATCACCAGCGCCCACAGCGGGGCGGAGGTGAAGACGCCGACGTACAGCGCGAAGATCATGATCAGCAGCGGCATCGCGCGGAAGAACTCCACGACGACGGTCGCCACCCAGCGCACCGGGGCGTGGTCCGACAGCCGGCCCGCCGCCAGCGCCGCGCCCAGCACCAGCGAGAAGACCGCGGCGAGCGCGAACGCCTTCAGCGTGGCGAGCAGGCCGTCGACGATGCGCTGCTGGATATCGGTGTACTGGAAGGGCTCCCAGAGGTACGAGGCGAACTGCCCCGACTCGTCGAGCCGCCGGTAGACGAACCAGAGCAGGACGAGGATCGCCAGGGCGGCGACCGCGCCGACGACCCGGTTGCGGATCCTGGCCCGGGGGCCGGGCGCGTCGAAGAGGACGTTCGCGCTCATCGGGCCACCGCCAGCCGGTTCTCGAGCAGTCGGAAGACCGCGCTGATGAAGAGGGTGATGATCAGGTAGGCGAGCGCCACCCAGATGAAGATCGCGAAGATGTTGTAGCCCTCCTCGCCGAGCGTCTTCTGGACACTGAACAGCTCGAAGACGCTGAAGCCACCGGCGATCGCGGAGTTCTTGGTGAGCGCGATCAGCAGGCTGCCGATGGGCGGCAGCACCGTCCGGGTGGCCTGCGGCAGGATGATCAGCCGCAAGGTCTGGGTGAAGGTCATCCCGAGGCTGCGGGCGGCCTCGGCCTGCCCGAGCGGGACGGTGTTGATGCCCGAGCGCACGGCCTCGCAGATGAAGGCCGAGGTGTAGCAGCTCAGGGCCAGCACCGCGAGCCGGAAGAAGCTCCAGGTGTTCAGCCCCAGCCGGGGCAGCACCAGCGCCGCGATGAAGAAGAGCAGGGTCAGCGGGGTGTTGCGCAGCAGCGTCACCCACGCGGTGCCGAAGGCACGCAGGGGCGGAACCGGGGACACCCGGAACGCGGCCATGATCACCCCGAGCACCAGGGCGATCGCCCCGCTGAGCGCGGTCAGCTCCACCGTGCCGAGGAACCCCTCGCGGAAGAGCGCGAAGTTGTCCAGCAGTACGTTCATCGATTCTCCGAAAGGGGTGCGCCGACGGCCGCTCCAGGCCGCCGGCGCATCAGGCTCGGGCTGTGCCGGGGAAGGGGGTCGGGACCCGGGTCAGGCCGGGTCCCGACCGCTTCAGGACTGGAGCTGCGGAATCTCGGCGCTCACGCCGGACTTGCCGAGCGTGGCGTCGTACGCCTTCTTCCAGTCGCCGTTGTCCTCGTGGTTCTTCAGGGCGTTGGTGATCGCGTCCTGCAGCACCTTGTCGTCCTTGAGCAGGCCCACGCCGTAGGGCTCCTCGGAGAACGGCTTGCCGACGACCTCGAGGTTGGCCGGGTCCTGAGCGGCGTAGCCCTTGAGGATGGCGTCGTCCGTGGTCACCGCGTCCACCTGGCCGGAGGCGAGGTTCTGCACGCACAGCGAGTACGAGTCGTACTCGACCGGCTCGGCGCCGTAGCCGCCGTCCTTGATGCGCTGGATGGAGGTGGAGCCGGTCGCCGAGCAGACCTTCTTGCCCTTGAGGTCGTCCGTGCTCTTGATGTTGCTGCCCTTCTTGACCAGGAGGTCCTGGCCCGCGACGAAGTACGGGCCGGCGAAGGAGACGGACTTCTTGCGCTCGTCGTTGATGGTGTAGGTGCCGACGTAGTAGTCGACCTGGCCGCCGGAGAGGGCGGTCTCGCGGTTGGCCGACTGGATCGTCTTGAACTCGATCTTGCTCTCGTCGAAGCCGAGGTCGGCGGCGATCATCTTGGCGATCTCGATGTCGAAGCCGGAGTACTTCTTGCTGCCGGGGTCCTGGTAACCCAGGTTCGGCTGGTCGGCCTTGACGCCGATGACGAGCTTGCCGTTCTTCTTGATCCGGTCCCAGGTCTTGGAGCCGGCCAGGTCCACACCGGTCTTGACGGTGTAGCTGGGCAGCTCGGCGGTGGCCGCGCTGCTGGACCCGTCCTTGTCAGGGGTGCCGGAGGAGGAGGGCGAGCCCTCCTTGCCGCACGCGGTGGCGGTGGCGGTCAGCGCCAGGACGGCCAGAGCGGCGGCGGCAGTGGTACGGAACCTCATCGTGATCATCCTTAGGTCGGCGAACCGTCGGTGTCGCTCTCAGTGGTGAAGGATCTTCGAAAGGAAGTCCTTGGCCCGGTCGCTCCGGGGATTGCTGAAGAACTGGTCGGGCGTCGCCTGCTCGACGATCCGTCCGTCCGCCATGAAGACGACGCGATTGGCGGCGGACCGGGCGAAGCCCATCTCATGGGTGACGACAACCATCGTCATCCCGTCGCGTGCGAGCTGCTGCATGACCTCCAGCACCTCGTTGATCATTTCCGGGTCGAGCGCCGAGGTCGGCTCGTCGAAGAGCATGACCTTCGGTTCCATCGCCAGCGCCCGGGCGATGGCCACGCGCTGCTGCTGGCCTCCGGAAAGCTGTGCCGGGTACTTGTCCGCCTGACTGCCCACGCCCACCCGGTCCAGCAGGGCGCGCGCGCGGTCCTCGGCGGCCTTCTTCCCGGCCTTGCGCACCTTGACCTGGCCGAGCGTGACGTTCTCCAGGACCGTCTTGTGCGCGAAGAGGTTGAACGACTGGAAGACCATGCCGACGTCGGCGCGCAGCCGGGCCAGCTCCCTGCCCTCCTGGGGCAGCGGCTTCCCGTCGATCGTGATCAGACCGGAGTCGATCGTCTCCAGGCGGTTGACGGCCCGGCACAGCGTGGACTTGCCCGACCCCGAGGGGCCGATGACGACCACGACCTCGCCGCGGCCGATGCTGAGGTTGATGTCCTGGAGCACGTGCAGCGCGCCGAAGTGCTTGTTCACGTCCTTCAGCACGACCAGGTCGTCGGCCGCCGGAGCGGCGTCCTCGGTCACCGGGACTTCGGTCATCGGCGTGTGCTCCATCCTCGTCGGTTGACCAGACCTTGGTGATCACCCTATTGACGCTTGGCAAACCGAGTCAGTACATCTGAGGGGAACTTGAGCATTACGATCCGGTCACCGACTGGCGCAAATCCGGCACCGTGGGTGAGCCCGGCCGGTTGTGCAGCGTACCGGCTCCGTAACAGTCGCCACACAGGGCCGGGCTGCGCTTGACGCGCGGGCGGCCCATCGGCGTGTATTCCGTGGTAGAGCACGCCGTGGGGGCGTGCGGGGCCGAGCCGTGGGAGGTGAACGGATGAGACTGCTGCTCGTGGAGGACGACCACCGGGTCGCCGCCGCGCTGTCGGCCGTGCTGGCCAAGCACGGGCTGCAGGTCACCCACGCCCGCAGCGGCGAGGAGGCGCTGCACGCGCTGCTGCCCGACCACGGTCCCGGCTTCGACGTGGTCCTGCTCGACCTCGGCCTGCCCGACCAGGACGGCTTCGAGGTGTGCAGCCGCATCCGGCTGCGCACCGCCACCCCCGTGATCATGGTGACGGCCCGCGCCGACGTGCGCTCCCGCATCCACGGCCTCAACCTCGGCGCCGACGACTATGTGGTGAAGCCGTACGACACCGGGGAGCTGCTCGCCCGCATCCACGCCGTCTGCCGCCGCAAGGCGCAGGAGGCGCCCGCGGGGCCCGAGGCCGAGGGTGCGGAGGCCGACGGCGGCGTCATCGCCCTCGGGCAGGTCCGGGTGGAGCTGGAGACCCGCAAGGTCACCGTCGGCGACGAGCCGGTCGCGCTGACCCGCAAGGAGTTCGACCTGCTCGCGATGCTCGCGCAGCGGCCCGGAGTGGTCTTCCGCCGTGAACAGATCATCAGTGAGGTGTGGCGGACGAGTTGGGAGGGGACCGGACGCACCCTTGAGGTGCATGTGGCGTCCTTGCGGTCCAAACTGCGCCTGCCGTCCCTGATCGAGACCGTGCGCGGGGTCGGTTACCGCCTCGTCGTGCCCTCCGGCTAGGAGGCCGTCGCTCCGTGCATACCCGGCTGCTGCCACTGCTCATCGTGCTGATGGCCGGTGTGCTGCTGGCCCTCGGCTTCCCGCTCGCCGCCAGCCTGGCCGCCACCCAGCAGCAGCGGGTCGTCGTGGACCGCATCGACGACACCGCGCGCTTCGCCGCGCTGGCGCAGTACGTGAGCACCGACGGCGGCGGTGAACGGGAGAGCACGCTGAGGACGGAGCTGCTGCAGTACCAGAAGGTGTACGGCATCAGGGCCGGCGTCTTCGACCGCGACGGCCATCCGATCGCCTCGGCCCCGAAGGGCTGGAAGCTGCCCACCGGCGGTGAGGCCTTCGCCGCGTACAGCGAGGCCCTCGCCGGGCGGCGCAGCCACGACCCCAAGCAGATCTGGCCCTGGCAGGACCGCTCGCTGCCGGTCGCCTCCCCGGTCGTCCGGGACGGCGACGTCGTCGCGGTCGTGCTCACCGACTCGCCCACCGGTGCCATGCGCTCGCGCATCCTGCGCGGCTGGCTGCTGCTGGCGGCCGGTGAACTGGCCGCCATGATCGTGGCCGTCATGGCCGCCTTCCGGCTCACCGGCTGGGTGCTGCGCCCGGTCCGGGTGCTGGACCGGGTCACCCACGACATCGCCACCGGCCGCATGAAGTCCCGGGTGGCGGTGTCCGGTGGACCGCCCGAACTGCGGCGCCTGGCGCGGTCGTTCAATGAGATGGCCGACAACGTCGAAGAGGTCCTCGACCAGCAGCGGGCCTTCGTCGCCGACGCCTCCCACCAGTTGCGCAACCCGCTGTCCGCGCTGCTGCTGCGGATCGAGCTGCTGGGCCTGGAACTGCCCGACGGGCACGAGGAGATCGCCTCGGTCCGGGAGGAGGGCAAGCGCCTGGCCTCGGTCCTGGACGACCTGCTGGGCCTCGCCACCGCCGAGCACGCGGAGGCCAACCTCGCCCTCACCGACATCGCCGCCCTCGCCGCGGAACGCGTCGAGGCGTGGCGGCCGGTCGCCGAGCGCGACGGCGTGGAGCTCACCTACGGGGGTGCCGCGGCCGTGACCGGCTGGGCGGACCCGGTGGCGCTGTCCAGCGCCCTCGACGCCGTGATCGACAACGCGGTGAAGTTCACCCCGGACGGTGAGTGCGTACGGGTCACCACCGAGCTGCCGGGCCGCCCCGGAGCGATCGACGTGACCGTGGCCGACGGCGGCCCGGGGCTCACGGAGGAGGAACTCGCCCGCATCGGCGACCGCTTCTGGCGCAGCCCGCGCCATCAGAACGTCGACGGCTCGGGCCTCGGACTGTCCATCGCGCGGGTGCTGCTCACCCAGGGCGGCGGCAGCATCGCCTACGCGCCGAACGAGCCGCACGGGCTGCGGGTCACCCTCACGGTGCCGCGTACGGCTCCCTGAGCCCGGGGCCGGCCTGGCGGGCCAGCGGGTTGGAGCCGATCGAGTTGTGGATGCTGAAGTTGACCGCGTCCGAGCGGTAGCGGTCGTCCGACCACTCCACCGGGCGGCCCTTCTGCGTGGTGGTCACCCGGCGTACCCGCAGCAGCGGGCTGCCGCGCCGCACGCCCAGCAGTTCGCTGTCCCGGGTGCCCGCCGCGACCGCGTCGATCAGGTGCTCCCCGTAGGCGAAGACCAGGCCCGTGTCGTCGTACAGCCGCTGGGTGACCGACTCGCAATCCGGCTCTATGCGCAGCACCGCGGGGGCGATCCAGTCGGCGTAGACCGTGCGCTCCACCAGGACGCGCTCGCCGTCCAGTTCGCGCACCCGTAGCACGTACAGCACGTCCGTCCCCGCGCGCAGGTGCAGGCGCGTGGCGTCCTCCGCGGTGGCCGGCCGGATCTCGGTGCGGACCACGGCGCCGGAGGCGGCGCGGCCCATCGCCCGTGCCCACTGGGCGAAACTGCGCAGCTCCGCGAAGCTCTGGCTGCGCCGGCTGGCCAGCACGACACGGCGGGCGCCCTGGCGGGAGCCGATCAGCCCCTCCGCGGTCAGCGCGGCGACGGCCTGACGGACGGTGCCGCGGGAGACGGCGTACCGGGCGGCCAGTTCCGTCTCAGGGGGGAGCAGCGCACCGACCGTGTACTCCTCGTCGTCGATGGCCCGCCGGAGCTCCTCGGCGATCTCCTCGTGCCGCGCCGCCACCGTGCCCCCTTCCGTTCATTCACTGTCTGCGCACAACACCGCTCAGGGTAGACGAGCCGGGCACCGATCGCGCGCATGGGTTCACGGCCCCGGCAGGTGGTCACCGAGTCCTTGGCCGAAAAGGGACGACAGCCCTCTGCGGGCTTGCCGAGGTTTTCCTGCCGTTTACGGAAAGGTCATTGACGCACGGCCTACTGGAGGCCAACTTGTTCGGACAAGTCGAATCGCTCCCGACCTCCCTGGCCTTCAGGACCCGACTTCCCCTCCAGGAGACTTCCGTGCCCGCGTCCCTCCCGAAGGCGGCCGCAGTCGCCGCCGGCCTCGCCGTGACCGCGCTGGCGCTCAGCGCCTGCGGCTCGGCCCCCACCACGCAGACCTCCGCCGACGGCAAGAACGGCAAGAGCGCGGCAACCGCCACCTCCGCCGAGGAATTCGGCGGCATGGACGCCCTGGTCGCCGCCGCCAAGAAGGAGGGCACGCTCAACGCGATCGCCCTTCCCCGCGACTGGGCCAACTACGGCGCGCTGATCGACGGCTTCACCAAGAAGTACGGCATCAAGGTCCAGAACGAGACCCCGGACGCCTCCAGCCAGGACGAGATCAACGCCGTCACCTCCCGCAAGGGCCAGGACCGCGCCCCCGACGTCCTCGACCTCGGCGCGGCGTTCGCGATCAGCGGAGCGCAGCAGGGCCTGTTCGCCCCTTACAAGGTCGCCTCCTACGACGACATCCCGGCCGCCCAGAAGGACGCCCAGGCCCGCTGGTACAACGACTACGGCGGCTACGTCTCCATCGGCTGCGACGCCAAGCGCGTCAAGAACTGCCCGACCACCTTCGCCGACCTGCTCAAGCCCGAGTACAAGGGCCAGGTCGCGCTGAACGGCAACCCGACCAAGTCCGGCTCCGCCTTCGGCGGCGTCTACGCGGCGGCGCTCGCGGGCGGCGGCTCCTTCGACGACATCCAGCCCGGTATCGACTTCTTCGGCAAGCTGAAGAAGAACGGCAACTACAACCCCGTCGAGTCCACCCCGGCCACGGTCGAGAAGGGCGAGACGCCCATCAGCATCGACTGGGACTACCTCAACGCCGGCTACGCCGAGGAGTTCGCGAGCAAGGGCGTGGACTGGAAGGTCTCCGTCCCCAGCGACGGCCAGTACGCCCAGTTCTACGCGCAGGCGATCAACAAGGACGCCCCGCACCCGGCGGCCGCCCGCCTGTGGCAGGAGTACCTGTACAGCGCCGAGGGCCAGAACCTGTGGCTCGCCGGCTTTGCCCGTCCCGTGCTGATGCCCGCCATGGACAAGGCCGGCACCCTCGACAGGACCGCCGCCGCCAAGCTCCCCCCGGTCACCGGCACCCCGTCATTCCCGACCGATGACCAGCAGAACAAGGCCAAGGGCGTGCTGGCCCAGGGCTGGGGCAAGGCCGTCTCCGGATGACCGGCCCGATGACCGCCACCGCGGCGCCCGTCGCCGCCGCTGCCGGGGCAACCGCCCCGGCGCGGCGGCGCTCGGCCGGCTGGCTCGCGGTGCTCCCGCTGCTCGTCTTCGTGGCGATCTGCTTCGGGGCCCCCGCGGTCGCCATGATCAACGGCGCCTTCACCGTCAAGGACCCCGCGACCGGGGCCTCCTCGTACACCACGGCGAACCTGACCACCTCCCTGCAGGGCGCCTACCTGACCGCCCTGTGGGGCAGTGTGAAGCTGTCCGGGCTCTCCGCCGCCATCGGCGCGGTGCTCGGGCTGCTGCTCGCACAGGCCGTGGTGACCTCGCGGTTCCGCGCGCTGCGTGAAGCCGTGCTGACCGCCTCCGGCGTGCTCGCGAACTTCGGCGGGGTGCCGCTGGCCTTCGCCTTCGTGGCGACCCTGGGCAACGCGGGCGTCCTCACCCGCCACCTGGGTCTCGCCGACCACGGCTGGAGCCTCTACAGCTTCTGGGGCCTGGTCATCGTCTACCTCTACTTCCTCATCCCCCTCATGGTGCTCACCGTGACCCCGGCGCTGGAGGGGTTGCGCGTCCAGTGGCGCGAGGCCGCCCAGAACAACGGCGCCACCGCCGGTCAGTACTGGCGACACGTCGCCCTGCCCGTGCTGGCCCCCTCACTCCTCGGCGGCCTGGTACTGCTCTTCGGCAGCGCCTTCGCCGCCTACGCCACCGCCGCGGCGATGGTAGGCAGCTCGGTTCCGCTGATCACCCTGCAGATCGCCGACGCCATTTCCGGCAACGTCCTGGTCGGGCAGGAGAACGTGGCGCTCGCCCTGAGCCTCGACATGATCGTCGTCGCCGGCCTGGTCATGGCGGTCTACCTGCCCCTGCAACGACGGAGCGCGCGATGGCTGGTCTGACGGACACCCGGATCCGGCCCTGGCGCGGCATCGTCCTCGCCGGCGCCGGCCTCTACTTCCTGGTGCCGCTGGCCGCCTCGGTGATCTTCACTGTGGACGTCCCCGGCCAGGGCATCACCTTCGACGCCTACGGGCAGATCCTCAAGGCCGAGGGCTTCACCTCCAGCCTGCTGCTCTCCCTGGAACTCGCGGCCGCCACCATCGCCGTCGTCCTGCTGCTGATGGTCCCCGCCATGGTGGCGCTGCGCCTGTCCGCACCCCGGCTGCGCCCGCTGGTCGAGGTGATCTGCTCACTGCCCCTGGTGGTGCCGCCGATCGCGCTGGTCGCCGGGGTCAGCAGTGTGCTGCGCTGGGGCCCCGAGCACCTGGCCACGACGCCCTTCTTCCAGACTTTCGTGGCCATCCAGAACCCGTCCTTCCCGGTCGTCCTGGTGCTCACCTACGTGGTCATGGCGCTGCCCTTCGTCTACCGGGCGCTGGACGCGGGACTGCGGGCGGTGGACGTCCGCACCCTCGTCGAGGCCGCCCGGTCCTGCGGTGCGAACTGGCCGGCCGCCCTGATCCGGGTGGTGCTGCCGAACCTGCGCGGGGCGCTGCTGAGCGCATCCTTCCTCACTCTCGCCCTCGTGCTCGGCGAGTTCACCGTCGCCCAGCTGCTGGGCTTCCAGCCCTTCGCGGTGTGGATCGTCACGGTCAGCGGCTCGCAGGCACAGCTGTCCGTGGCCGTCTCGGTGCTCAGCCTGCTGGTCACCTGGGTGCTGCTGCTGATCCTGGCCGCCGTCGGCGGACGCCGCCCGACCTCATCCGCCTCCCGGAAGTGACCGACAGATGACCGACACCTCACCCGCCCCGGTCGCCGACGCCGTGACCGCCGCGAGCAGCGGCGCCACCGTCGAGTTCCGGGCCCTGCGCCGATCCTTCGGAACCACCGTCGCACTCGACGGGCTGGACCTCACCGTCCGGCCCGGCGAACTCGTCGCACTGCTCGGCCCGTCCGGGTGCGGCAAGACCACCGCGCTGCGCATGCTCGCCGGCTTCGAGCACCCCGACTCCGGGCAGGTCCTGGTCGACGGCGAGGACGTCACCAGGATCCCCGCGCACCGCCGTGACGCGGGCATGGTCTTCCAGTCGTACAGCCTCTTCCCGCACCTGAGCGCCGCCGACAACGTCGCCTTCGGGCTGCGCATGCGCAAGGTCGGCGCCGCCGAGCGGCGCACTCGTGCCGCCGGACTCCTGGAGCTCGTCGGCCTGCCGGACCACGGGGACCGCTACCCCCACCAGCTGTCGGGCGGCCAGCAGCAGCGCGTGGCCCTCGCCCGCGCCCTGGCGCTGCGCCCGCGCGTACTGCTCCTGGACGAGCCGCTGAGCGCGCTGGACGCCAAGGTGCGCACCACCCTGCGCGAGGAGATCCGCCGCCTCCAGCGCGAACTCGGCATCACCACCCTGTTCGTGACGCACGACCAGGAGGAGGCGCTGTCCATGGCGGACCGCGTCGCCGTCATGAACGCCGGGCGGATGGAGCAGTGCGCCGCTCCCGCCGAGCTGTACGACCGCCCCGCCACCGCCTTCGTCGCCGAGTTCGTCGGCACCAACAGCCGCCTGCCGGGCCGGCTGACCGACGGCGGCCAGGTCGAGGTCCTCGGCCGGCGGCTCCCCGCCCAGGGCGAGGTGCCCGCCGGCACCGAGGTGGACGTCCTCGTACGCCCCGAAGCGGTGCGCGTGACCGCCGACCCCACCGGCGACGCGCGCGTCGTGGCGACCGCCTTCCTCGGCGCCGTCACACGGGTGACCGTGCGACTGGCCGACGGGACCTCCGTCAAGGCCGACCTGGCCAGCTCCGACGCCGCCTCCCTGCCGCCGGGCGCGACCGTCGCCGTCTCCCTGCCCGACCGGCCCGTCCTGGTCACCGCGCGCGCCGTCTGACCCCTGCCGCACCTCCATCCCCCCACACCCCCGACGAAAGAGAGCCCCGTGACCCACCCACCGCACCATCCGCTCCAGGCCGTCCTGTTCGACATGGACGGCACGCTCGTCGACACCGAGGAGCTGTGGTGGGAGGCGGTCGCCGAGGTGGCCGCCGGGCTGGGGCACGTGCTCGGCGACGCGGACGTGACCGAGGTCCTCGGCCGCGCCGTCGAGCACACCGCCGCCCACCTGGCGACCACGACCGGCACGGCGACCGGCGCCGACGAGCTGGCCGCCCACCTGCACCGGGAGTTCGCCGAGCGGGTCCGCGCACGCACGGTCCCCCGCCCCGGCGCGCTGGAGCTGCTGAACGAACTCGCCCGGCACGACATCCCCATCGCCCTGGTCTCGGCGTCCCCGCGCGAGGTCGTGGACGTCGTGCTGGCGGTGCTGGGCCGCGAGCGCTTCGCGGTCTCGCTGACCGCCGACGACACACCCCGCACCAAGCCCGCCCCCGACCCCTACCTCGCCGCCGCCCGCGCCCTCGGCGTGGACCCCGGCGCGTGCGTGGCCGTCGAGGACACCCCGACCGGTGTCGCCTCGGCCGAGGCCGCCGGCTGCCGCGTGCTCGCCGTGCCGTCCCTGACGCCCATCGCCCCCGGCGCCGGTCGTGCGGTGCTCGGCAGCCTGGAACGGGCCGACGTCCTTCTGCTGCGGGCCCTGGTCGCGCGGCCGCCGTCCTTCCTCGTGCCCGCCTTCACCAGCCGCCGCGCCCGCGTCGGGGAGCTGTTCCGCGCCACCGTCGCCGGGCTGCTGCGCGGTGCTCCCGTCACGTACGCCAAGTCCTCGGGCCCCGGCTGGGCGCGGGTCTGCGCCGACGGCACGGTCACCGGCACCCCCGACGCGCCCGGCGACGCGCAGGTCCGCGTCACCGCCACGGACGCCGACGGACGCTCCGCCACCGTCACCGTGCGTGTGCCGGTCGTCGCGGCGGACGAGCCCATGGTGCGGCACCTGCGCGTCATGAGCTGGAACCTGTGGCTCGGCGGCAGCCGCGTCGACGACCACCGCGACAAGCAACTGCGTGTACTGCTGGACGCCGACGTGGACGTCGTCGGCCTTCAGGAGACGCGGACGCACTCCGCGAAGGAACTCGCCGAGGCACTGGGCTGGGAGCACCACCAGGCGGGCGACAACCTCGGCGTCATCAGCCGCTACCCGATCGCCTCCCGCCACGGCCTGCCCGCGAGCCCGTTCTACGGCGGCCTCGGCGCCACCATCCGGCTCGACGAGGGCCGCGACGTCACGCTGTGGAGCGCGCACCTCAACTACACCCCGTACGGCCCCTACGACGCCCTTCACGACCGGCAGCCGGTCGAGGTGCTCGTCGAGCACGAGGCCGCCTCGGGACGCCTGGAGCAGTTCCGGGACATCCTGCACGACATGGCCGATGACCTCGCCGCCCGCGACACCACCCCGGTCGTCCTCGTCGGCGACTTCAACGTCCCCTCGCACCTGGACTGGACGGCCGAGGCGGCGCCCCTGCACGGCGGGTACGGTCCCGTGCCCTGGCCGGTCACCCTCGCCGCCGAGGCCGCCGGGCTGCGCGACTCCTACCGCGAGGCCCACCCGGACCCCGTGCGCGACCCCGGCACCACCTGGTCACCGGTCAACCCCGAGCCCGAGCCGCAGGACCGGATCGACTACGTCCTGTACGCCGGGCGGGCCCTGCGCGTGCTGGACTCCACGACCCTGGTCACCGGGGAGCACCGTCCCGGACCGCATGTGGCGGGCAACGACTGGCCCTCCGACCACGCGGCCGTGGTCACCACGTTCGCCTGGTCCTGAACAGGCGGGCCCGTGCGACCGGTCCGGTGGCACGGGCTCAGCGGCACTCCTCCATGCTCTCGAACTCCGGCGGCCGCTGATCCGCCAGCTCCTGCGGGGTCAGCGGCTTGAGGTGCTTCTTGTACGAGTCCCGCCAGGCGCCGGAGGAGATCTGCTCCTTGATGGCGCCGCATATGGCGTGCTTCAGCGCGGGCTCGTCCTTGTGCAGCCCCACGCCGTACGCCTCGCTGCCGAACGGCGCTCCCAGCAGGCGCAGTCGCTTGCTGTGCTGCGCCCGGTAGCCGGCCAGGATGATGTCGTCCGTCGACACGGCGTCGACCCGGCCGGCGAGCAGTTCGTCGACGCACAGACCGTACGAGGCCAGCTGCTCGGTCTTTATCAACGGGTACTGCTTGCGCAGCCGTTCGGCGGGCGTCGAGTCGGTGACCGTGCAGACCTTGTGGCCGAACAGGTCCTGCGTGCCGTGGACGGGGGATTCGTCGCGCACGAGGAAGTCCTGCGCGGCCTGGTAGTAGGGACCGGCGAAGTCGACCTGCTTCTTGCGCTCATCGGTGATCGAGTAGCTGGCCACTATCAGGTCGACCTGCCCGGTGCCCAGCCGGTACTCGCGGGACTGGGTGTTGACGACCGCGAACCGGACCTCCTTGAAGCCCAGTTTGCGGGCGATCGCCCAGGCCAGGTCGATGTCGAAGCCCTCGTAGCCGCCCTTGGCCGTGGCCGAGGCCTCGCTGAGGCCGGGCTGGTCCTCCTTGACGCCCACGAGCAGGTAGCCGCGTGTCCGGGCCGCCTGGATGGTCTGCGAGTCGGAGAGGTCCGGCCCGGCGTCGCGCGACCGGTCGAAGACGAACCAGCCGCACGCGGCCAGGACCGCGAGGGCGACCCCGCCCGCCGCAAGCGTGTACCAGCGCCGCCGGGAGGGGCGCGGGTGCGGGGGCCGCGGATCCCGCGGCGGGGTCACGGAGTCGGGAACCTGCCGTATGCTGACGCCGGACCCGTCCGTCCGCGTGGCGTCGGGGTCGTAGTCCGGGTGGACGCCCACCGGGAACTGCGGGGTCTCCTGCGCCACGTGCTGCAGCAACTGCTCGGCGCGCTCCGCCGACAGGCGCGCCCCCGGCTCCTTGACCAGCAGCCCGTCGATCAGCGGGCGCAGTGGCCCCGCGTGCGCCGTCGGCGGCGGTTCCGCCGTGCGGACGGCCTCCAGTACCTCGTACGGCGTCGGCCCGCGGAACGGGGCCCGGCCCTCGACCATCTCGTAGAGCGTGACGCCCAGCGACCACAGGTCGGCGGCGGGCGTCGGGGTGAGCCGGCCGGCCAGCTCCGGCGCCAGATACTGCGGGGTGCCGACGGTCTCGTGCATCCGCGTCACCTGGGCGGCGCCCTCGAAGGTCGCGATCCCGAAGTCCATGAGCACCGCCCGCCCGTCGCGGCGGAACAGGATGTTGTGCGGCTTCACGTCGCGGTGCAGCACCCCGGCGGCGTGCACCGCGCGCAGCCCGCGCAGCACCTCCAGACCGATCCGCGCCGCCTGCAGCGCCGGGATCCGGCCCCGCTCGCGCAACTGGTCCGCCAGCGAGTGCGGGTTGACCTGCTCCATGACGATCCAGACCTGGCCGTCGGCCTCGATCACGTCGTGCACGGCGACCACGTGCTCGTGCCCGATCCGGGCGATGGCCTGCGCCTCCCGGCGCGCCCGCTCCACCCACTGGGCCTGGGTCTCCGGGTCCAGCGCGCCGCGGAACAGCAGTTCCTTGACGGCGACCTGACGGCCGAGCCGGTTGTCGTGCGCCTCCCACACCACGCCCATGCCGCCGCGCCCCAGTTGCCGGCGCAGCTCGTAGCGGCCGTCGACGAGGGTGTGCGGCATACCCCCAGAACTCATGCGTGTGCCCCCATCGGTACGTGGTCCGCTACAGGTTAGGGGGCTCTGACGGGGATGCACATCGTCCCCGGGACGCGAGATGATCTCATGTCGGGCGGAATGGTCCGTACCGGTCCCGGGGACGTTCTAGGGCTTCACGGACCGGTAGTAGCGTTCGGCGCCCGCGTGCAGCGGCAACGGGTCGGTGAAGACCGCCGTCCGCAGGTCCATCAGCTGGGCGGCGTGCACCTCCTGACCGATCCGGTCACGGCTGTCGATCACCGTGCGGGTGACGCGCTCCACCAGCCCGGTGTCCGTCCGGTCCGTCGTGATCAGCAGGTTGGCCACGGCGATCGTCTGCACCGCTTCGCGGCCCCGGACCATCGGGTACGCGTCCGCCGGCATGACCGCCTGCCGGTAGAACGTCGACTCCCCGCTCTCGGCGTGCAGCCGGGCCACCAGGTCGCCGAGCTGGACCAGCTTCACGTCGGTGGTCTCCGCAAGGTTGGCGATGGTCTTGGTCGGCAGTCCGCCCGACCAGAAGAAGGCGTCCAGTTTCCCCTGGCGCAGCATCTCCGGCGCCCGGTCGATGCCCACCGTGCGGCGCCGCACGTCGCCGGGCTTCCCGAGGCCCGCCGCCTCGAGAAGCCGCTGCGTTATCAGGTTCACCCCGGAGCTGGGCTGGCCGATCCCCACCCGCAGCCCGCGCAGGTCCTTCGCCGACCGCACGGGGGAGTCGGCGGGTACCACAAGCTGCATGTAGTCGTCGTACAGCCGGGCGCAGGCGCGCAGCCGCTCCGCGCCCGGGCCGTCGTAGTCGGCGACGGCGTCGGCCGCGGCGATCGCGAAGTCGGCCTTGCCGGTCGCGACCCGCCGGACGTTGTCCACGGACCCCTCGGACCGCACCAGGCGCACCGGCACCCCCGGCAGGCCGGTGTGCAGGTAGGGCTGGAGCCGCTTGCCGTACGTGTCGTACACGCCGTTGCGCACACCGGTGGCGATGTCGATCCGGTCCTTCGGGTACGACGGCCCCTTGGAGGGCAGCACCCACCACAGCAGCAGCGCGACCGCCGCCGCCACCGCCAGCACGGCCTGCACGGCCCTGCCTCTGCCGATCCGGGAGAGCTCCATCCCCGCGATAGTGCCAGTCCCCCCGTCGCACTGGCCAGCGCCGTCCCGCCGGCCCGGCCCACCGCCGGTGCGGACCAGCCCCACGGGGAACACCCCTGCCGCCGACCCCGGGATACCAGCACCGCCCGGCATCGACCCGGTACCGGCCGTGCGTACCCCCCGTGTGCTGCCCGGCGGGTACGCGGGTAAGGACACCCTGCTGCTGGGCACCCACTTCCCGCCGCCCGCAGCCGCCCGCCACAAGGGCGGGCGGGGGCACGGGCGCGCGCGGCGCGCCCTTACCCTGGATGGGTGCAGCGTGAAGAGCAGGGTGTGAAGAGCTACGAGATCCGCACCTACGGGTGCCAGATGAACGTCCACGACTCCGAGCGGCTGGCAGGCCTCCTGGAGGCGGCCGGCTACGTCCGCGCGCCCAAGGGCGAGGACGGCTCGGTGTCCGCAGATGTTGTCGTCTTCAACACCTGCGCGGTCCGCGAGAACGCCGACAACCGCCTCTACGGCAACCTCGGCCGCCTGGCCCCGCAGAAGGCCGCCCGGCCGGGCATGCAGATCGCCGTCGGCGGCTGCCTGGCGCAGAAGGACCGGGACACGATCGTCAAGAAGGCCCCCTGGGTCGACGTCGTCTTCGGCACCCACAACATCGGCAGCCTCCCGGTGCTGCTGGAGCGCGCCCGGATCGCCGAAGAGGCGCAGGTCGAGATCGCCGAGTCGCTGGAGACCTTCCCGTCCACGCTGCCGACCCGGCGCGAGTCGGCCTACGCGGCGTGGGTGTCGATCTCGGTCGGCTGCAACAACACCTGCACCTTCTGCATCGTCCCCGCGCTGCGCGGCAAGGAGAAGGACCGCCGCCCCGGCGACATCCTCGCCGAGGTCGAGGCGCTGGTCGCCGAGGGCGTCATCGAGGTCACCCTGCTCGGCCAGAACGTCAACGCCTACGGCTCCGACATCGGCGACCGCGAGGCCTTCAGCAAGCTGCTGCGCGCCTGCGGGAAGATCGACGGCCTGGAGCGGGTCCGCTTCACCTCGCCCCACCCGCGAGACTTCACCGACGACGTGATCGCGGCCATGGCCGAGACGCCGAACGTGATGCACCAGCTGCACATGCCGCTGCAGTCCGGCTCCGACACGGTGCTGCGCGCGATGCGCCGCTCCTACCGGCAGGACCGTTACCTCGGGATCATCGAGAAGGTGCGCGCGGCCATGCCCGACGCCGCCATCTCCACCGACATCATCGTGGGCTTCCCCGGCGAGACCGACGAGGACTTCGAGCAGACGCTGCACGTGGTGCGCGAGGCGCGCTTCGCGCAGGCCTTCACCTTCCAGTACTCCAAGCGCCCTGGCACGCCGGCCGCCGAGATGGAGGGGCAGGTGCCGAAGGCGGTCGTCCAGGAGCGCTACGAGCGGCTGGTCGCGCTCCAGGAGGAGATCTCCTGGGCCGAGAACAAGAAGCAGGTCGGCCGCACCCTGGAGGTGCTGGTCGCCGAGGGAGAGGGCCGCAAGGACGAGGCCACGCACCGCCTGTCCGGCCGCGCCCCCGACAACCGCCTGGTGCACTTCGCGCCGCCCGCCGAGCCGGTCCGCCCCGGCGACGTGGTCATGGCACGGATCAGCTACGCCGCGCCGCACCACCTGCTCGCCGAGGACCCGGCCTTCGGCGTCCGCCGCACTCCCGCGGGCGACGCCTGGGAGCGCCGCACCTCGGCCGCGGCGGCCAGACCCGCGGGTGTCATGCTGGGCCTGCCGACGATCGGCGCGCCCGTGCCGGCCCCGGCGGCGGCCGCACCGGGATGCGGCTGCGACTGACCGGCGCGGGTCCGTGAGGACCGCGAAAACGAGGGGGGACGCAGGTGGCTCGTTGGGGGCTGTTCGCCGAGGAGACCGTGGGCAGCGGCGACGCCAGGCGCTGGGAGTTCGAACTCCTCGGTCACGCCGACGGCACGCGGCAGGAGGCGTTGCGGAAGCTGGAGGAGGCGGCGCTGGCCTACCGGCCGAGCAAGCCCTTCAGCATCCGGCGCAGCCGGCTGTACCGCTCGGGAGAGGGGTTCGTACAGGTCAACGAGGGTGTCACCACGACCTACATCTGCCGCTTCACGGTCGCCGAGCTGGTGCGGGACAGCAAGGACCCGAAGGTCGCCGCCACGGCCGAGCCCTGGGACCGCGTGCCCGAGGGCTTCTGAGACGACGGACGGTAGGGTTCCGATCATGCTGGTCGCCGCCGCCGTCTGCCCCTGTCCGCCGCTGCTCGTGCCCGACGTCGCCTCGGGGGCGGCGCCGGAACTGGACCCGCTGCGTGCCGCCTGCGCGGACGCGCTGGCCGTGCTGGCCGCCGCGCGCCCCGATCTGCTGGTCGTGGTGGGCGCCGCGGACTCCGCGCACGTCTGGGAGGGCGGCGGTACGGGCTCGCTGCGCCCGTACGGTGTGAACCTGACGGTGCGGCTCGGCGACGGCAGCGACCCCGAGCCCCTGGCCCCGTCGCTGACGCTGGCGGGCTGGCTCCTGACGCGGGCCGGCTCCACCGCGCCCCTGCACGCCTGCGCGGTGCCGGCGCATGCGCCGGCCGGCCGGATGCTGGAGCTGGGACGGGGCCTGGCGGAACTCGCCGACCGGGTGGCGCTGCTGGTCATGGGCGACGGCAGCACCTGCCGGACGCTCAAGGCGCCCGGCTACCTCGACGAGCGCGCCGAGCCCTTCGACGCCTCCGTGGCGCGCGCCCTGGCCGCCGCCGACACCGGGGCGCTGGCGGCCCTGGACGCGGGGCTCGCGACCGAACTGGGGGCGGCCGGACGCGCCCCCTGGCAGGTGCTGTCCGGTGCCGCCGACGGCGCCGGGCTCGGCGGGCAACTCCTCTACGACCAGGCGCCCTATGGTGTCGGCTACTTCGTGGCGGCCTGGTCATAGGACCCGTCGGGTCCGGCCGGCCGGGTGGGACGTCTTCAGGCCGTGTCCTTGGAGCCGCTGTCCTTGAGGTGCTCCATGGCGCCCTTCGTCTTGTCCACGCCCTTGTGGATCTTCCCGCTGTACTTGTGCTTGGTCTTCTCGTCCACCGTGTGCGCGACCTTGTCCAGCCGGGAGCCGATCGCCTCGCCGTGCTGCTCCATGAAGCCGCCGGCCTTGGCGCTCGCCCTGGCCCTGGCGTGCTCGGCCTTGGCCTTCAGCGTGTCCTTGAAGCTCATGCGTCACCGTCTCCCATGGATGCCTTTTGCTAGAAATGACCCTTTTCTTGTAACGATCTTACTCGTCCACGGGTGAATCCGCGCCGCCGGAATTTGCGAAACTGTGCACGTGAGAAACGACGTCCCCCACGTGATCGCCGTCGTCGGCCCCACCGCGGCCGGCAAGTCCGACCTCGGAGTCGCCCTTGCCCAGGCCCTCGACGGGGAGGTGATCAACGCCGATTCCATGCAGCTGTACCGCGGCATGGACATCGGCACCGCCAAGCTCGGCGAGGACGAGCGGCAGGGAGTGCCGCACCACCTGCTCGACATATGGGACGTCACCCAGGCCGCCAGCGTCGCCGAGTACCAGCGTCTCGCCCGCGCCGAGATCGACCGGCTGCTGGCCGCCGGGCGCACCCCCGTGCTCGTCGGCGGCTCGGGGCTCTACGTGCGCGCCGCCATCGACGCCCTGGAGTTCCCCGGCACCGACCCGGAGGTGCGCGCCCGGCTGGAGGCGGAGCTCGGCGCGCTCGGCTCGGGGCCGCTGCACGCCCGTCTGGCCGCCGTGGACCCGGAGGCGGCCCGCGCGATCCTGCCCAGCAACGGCCGGCGGATCGTCCGCGCGCTGGAGGTCGTGGAGATCACCGGCCGCCCCTTCACCGCCAACCTGCCCGGGCACGACTCCGTGTACGACACCGTCCAGATCGGCGTCGACGTGCCCCGCCCGGAACTCGACGAACGGATCACGCTGCGGGTCGACCGCATGTGGGAGGCCGGACTGGTCGGCGAGGTGGCCGCCCTTGAGACGGCCGGCCTGCGCGAGGGACGCACGGCCTCCCGGGCCCTCGGCTACCAGCAGGTGCTGGCCGCGCTCGCCGGGGAGTGCACGGACGCGGAGGCGCGCGCCGAGACCGTCCGCGCCACCAAACGTTTCGCGCGCCGTCAGGACTCGTGGTTCCGCCGGGACCGCCGGGTGCACTGGCTGGCGGGCCGCGGACAGGAACTGGCCGGCCAGGCGCTCGCCCTTCTCGGCCCGTCCGGTCGGGCGGTCACAGCCTGATCACGTGATGGCATCGGGACGCCCCAGCGGCACTTGACGCCGCTTCGAGCGTGACATCATCGAGCATCGAAGCTACGGTGTCGGACTTCTTGGGAGGGCGCGTGGCGATGGAAGCCGGCCCTCGCAATGGACCACAGCCGGAACACACCGAGCGCGCCTCCGGCGAGGAGCTCGAGCAGCGCGACCGGCTCGTCGTGGACGGCCCCCTGGAGGACCCGCTGGACGAGCAGACCCTCGCGGAGGAGCAGCAGTCCTTCCGTGAGCTGCGTCCCGAGCGGCGCCTGCGCGCGTGGCAGCTCGCCCCGATCGTGGCCCTCGGTGTGCTCGGCTCGCTGATGTTCGCCTTCCCGCTGGCCTTCGAGACCGGCGACGGCGGCGCGGTCGTCGCGATGCTCGGCCTCCTGCTGGGCTGCTGCTCCGCGGGCTGGGGGATCATGGCCGCCCGCCGGGTCGGCTACACCTGGCCGGGGCTGCCGGCCCGCGGCTCCGGCCGCCGCCCGGACTGGCGTTTCGTGGCGCTGTACGCGGCGATCACGGTGGTGATGGCGCTGCTCGCCTTCTGGCGGGTCGCCCGTCTGCGCTGACCCGTAGACTCAGGCCATGACCAGCGCGGCACCGCAGGGCCTGCCCTTCCTCAAGGGGCACGGCACGGAGAACGACTTCGTGATCATCCCCGACCCCGACGGGGCCCTCGACCTGACCGCCGGGACCGTCGCGCGCCTGTGCGACCGCCGCGCCGGGATCGGCGGCGACGGGGTGCTGCGGGTCGTGCGGTCGGCGAAGCACCCGGAGGCCGCCGCCATGGCCGCGGAGGCCGAGTGGTTCATGGACTACCGCAACAGCGACGGCAGCATCGCGGAGATGTGCGGCAACGGCGTACGCGTCTTCGCCCACTACCTCCTGCGCGCCGGGCTCACCGGCGCCGGGGACGTCGCCGTGGCGACCCGAGCGGGCGTGCGCCGGGTGCGCATCGAAGAGGACGGTGACATCACCGTCGACATGGGCCGCGCCGCGCTCCCCGGCGGTGAGGTCGAGGTGGCGGTCGGCGAGCGCAACTGGCCCGCCCGCAACGTGAACATGGGCAACCCGCACGCTGTCGCGTTCGTCGACGACCTCGCCGACGCCGGCAAGCTGCTGGAGCCCCCGGCCTGGGCGCCCGCGACGGCCTACCCGGACGGCGTGAACGTGGAGTTCGTCGTCGACCGCGGCGACCGCCACGTCGCCATGCGGGTCCATGAGCGCGGCTCCGGCGAGACCCGCTCCTGCGGCACCGGCGCCTGCGCCGTCATGGTCGCCGCGGCCCGGCGCGACGGCCGCGACCCGGCCGTGACCGGCAGCCCCGAGACATACCGGGTCGACCTGCCGGGCGGCACCCTGGTCATCACCGAACGTCCCGACGGCACTGTCGAGATGACCGGACCCGCCGTGATCGTCGCCGAGGGCGTCATCGACCCGGCCTGGCTCGGCGAGCGCGGCTGAGGATCCACTCCGCGGACCCGGTATTCGCTCGAACGGGTGATGCCGATCACGCTGGGCGAGAGTGTGGCAGCGGCACGTGATGGGCTCGGTAGCATCAAGCACCGGCACGGAAGCCATCCCGCCGGTGGGTGACGCTGCCGGAGGTGCCGCATGAGACCGGACAACGCAGTGGAGACCGCCCCGGGCGCCGCGGCACGCAGGCGCATCCCCCGGACCGCGGACCTGCGCCGGCTCGGACGTGCGGCCCTGCTGGGCTCCGGCGGCCGCGCCGGCCGACTGCCGGACGCCATCGAGCACATCGCCAAGGTGCACCGCGACCGACATCCCGGCGCGGACCTCGCCATCCTGCGCAAGGCGTACGTGCTCGCCGAGTCCTCGCACCGCGGCCAGATGCGCAAGAGCGGCGAGCCGTACATCACGCACCCGCTCGCGGTGACCCTGATCCTCGCCGAACTCGGCGCTGAGACCACCACGTTGACCGCATCGCTGCTCCACGACACCGTCGAGGACACTGATGTGACGCTCGATCAGGTGCGGGAGGAGTTCGGCGAGGAGGTCCGTTTCCTGGTCGACGGCGTCACCAAGCTGGAGAAGGTGGACTACGGCGCAGCAGCGGAGCCCGAGACCTTCCGCAAGATGCTGGTCGCCACGGGCAACGACGTCCGGGTCATGTCCATCAAACTCGCCGACCGGCTGCACAACATGCGCACCCTCGGTGTCATGCGCCCCGAGAAACAGGCCCGGATCGCCAAGGTCACCCGGGACGTGCTGATCCCGCTCGCCGAACGCCTGGGCGTCCAGGCGCTCAAGACCGAACTGGAGGATCTGGTCTTCGCCATCCTCCACCCCGACGACTACCTGCGCACCACCGAACTGATCCTGGAGCACGCCGCCCTGCCCGATCCGCTGGGCGCCGTCGCCGAGGACGTCCGCAAAGTGCTCCGCGAGGCCGGCATCAGCTCCGAGGTCGAGGTGCGTCCCCGGCACGTGGTGTCCGTGCACCGGGTCCGGCTCAAGCGCCGCGGTGCGCAGCCCGGCGGCAGCGACTTCGGGCGGGTGCTGATCCAGGTCGCCGAGGACGCCGACTGCTACGCCGTCCTCGGTGAACTGCACACCTGCTTCACCCCCGTCATCGCGGAGTTCAAGGACTTCATCGCGGCGCCCAAGTTCAACCTCTACCAGTCGCTGCACACCGCCATCCGCGACGGCGAGGGCCGCATCGCCGAAGTCCTCATCCGCACACGGCAGATGCACCATGTCGCGGAGGCCGGGGTCATCGCGCTCGGCAACCCGTACGCCACCGGCGACGGCGCGGACTCCGACGAGGGCGAGCGCGCCGACCCCACCCGTCCCGGCTGGCTCGCCCGGCTGCTGGAGTGGCAGCGTGAGGCCCCCGACCCGGACTTCTTCTGGAGCACCCTGCGCGACGAGCTCGCCCAGGACCGCGAGATCACCGTCTTCTCCGCCGACGGCGGCACCGTGGGCCTGCCCGACGGCGCCACCTGCACCGACGCCGCGTACGCGCTGCACGGCGAGGGCGCCCACTCCTGCGTCGGGGTGCGCGTCAACGGCCGGCTCGCGCCGCTCGGCACGGCATTGAGGGACGGCGACACCGTCCAGCTCCTGATGACCGAGGCCACCGACGGGGAGGGGTACGGGCCCTCGCCCGAGTGGCTGGAGCACGCCCGCACCCCGGCCGCCCGGATCGCCATCGCCCGCTGGCTGGAGGCCCATCCGGTGGCCCCCGCCGAGCAGGAGCCGGCCGCCCCCGCCGTGCGCTCCGCCGCCACGGCCGCCCGCCGGGCCGCCGAACCGCTCGCGGACACCGACCCGCCCGGCGCCGCCGTCCGCATGGCCCGCTGCTGCACCCCCGTGCCGCCCGACGGGATCACCGGCTTCCCCATCCGCGGCGGCACCGTCGCCGTGCACCGCAGCGAGTGTCCCGTCGCCGCACGCATGGCCGCCTCGGGCCGCGCCACGGTCGCCGTCCACTGGCGCTCCGACGCCCCCGTCACCGGTCACCGGGCCACCCTCTACGCCGAGGCGCTCGGCCGGCCCCGGCTGCTCGCCGACCTCACGGAGGTGATCGCCACCGAGGGAGTCGCCATCGTCTACGCCGCCGTGGAGCCGCCGCAGGAGCACCGCGTACGCCACACGTACACCGTCGAACTGCCCGACCCGGGAGCGCTGCCCGCCCTCATGCGTGCCATGCGCGCCGTCCCCGGCGTGTACGACGTGTACCGCGCCCAGGAGGCCGTGGCCGCCGCGCAGCCGTAGCGGAGTACCCGATCGGGTGGGGTGCTGACGCGCCGCGCCCGGGCGGGCACGGGGCGCTGATAGCCGTATCCCATGATCGGATCCTTTGCGCGCCGTGCCACCGTCACCGCGGCGGCGGTGGTGGCGCTCACCGCGGCAGGACTGCCCGGCGACACGACGCCCGCAGGGCTCGGTGACCGGCTCTACCCCGAACTCGGCAACCCCGGGTACGACGTCTACGACTACGACATCTCGTTCACCTACCACGGCAACGACCGGCCCCTGGACGCGATGACCCGGGTCGACGCCCTCGCCACGGACACCCTGAGCCGCTTCTACCTCGACTTCCGCGGCGACGTCCGCTCCGTCGAGGTCAACGGCCGCCGCGCGGCGTTCCGCACCTGGCGCGAGGAACTGGTCGTCACCCCCGCCGTCCCGGTACCCCGCGGGGACCGCCTGCGGGTGACCGTCGTCCACACCAGTGACCCGGTGGCCAAGGGCGACACCGGCTGGATCCGCACCAAGGACGGTTTGGCCATGGCCAACCAGGCCGCCGCCGCCCACACCGTCTTCCCCTGCAACGACCACCCCTCGGACAAGGCCCGCTTCGCCTTCCACGTCACCGCGCCCGGCGATCTCACGGTCGTCGCCAACGGCCTGCCCGAGACGGCCGTCCGCAAGGGCCCCGTGACGACCTGGAACTACCGCACCGTCCACGTGATGGCCACCGAGCTCGCCCAGGTCTCCATCGGCCGCTCCACCGTCGTACGCCGCACCGGCCCCGGCGGCCTCCCGCTGCGTGACGTCGTCGGCTCCGCCGACCCCGACCGGGCCAAGCTCGACAAGCGCCTGGCGATGACCGCGGGGCAGATCGCGTGGATGGAGCAGCAGGTCGGCCCGTACCCCTTCGAGACGTACGGCATCCTCAGCGCCGACACCGTCACGGGTTTCGAGCTGGAGACCCAGACCCTCTCGCTCTTCGAGCGGCGGGTGCTGCTGGCCCGCGAGGCCGAGGCGGCGCCGGTGATGGTGCACGAGCTGGCCCACCAGTGGTTCGGCGACAGCGTCTCGCCCGCGACCTGGTCCGACCTGTGGCTCAACGAGGGGCACGCCACCTGGTACCAGTGGCGCTACGCCGCCGAGCACTACCACGAGCTCACACTGGAGCAGCTCGCCAAGGCCGCCTACGGCGCCGACGCGCGCCTGCGCCGTGACGGCGGCCCGCCCGCCGCCCCCAAACCCCCCGGCGTCGACGGCAAGCTCGGCATCTTCCGCGGCAACGTCTACTTCGGCGGGGCGCTCGCGCTGTACGCCCTGCGCCAGGAGATGGGCGCCGACGCCTTCCAGCGGCTGGAGCGGGCCTGGGTCGCCCGCCACCGCGACGAGGCCGCCTCCACCGGTGACTTCATCGCCCTCGCCTCCGAGGTCGCCGGCCGTGACCTCGGCGGCTTCCTGCGCGCCTGGCTCCACGGGCCGACCACGCCCCCGATGCCCGGCCACCCCGACTGGAAGCGCTCCGTGCCCGCCAAACCGGTGCACGGTCACGCGCACCAGGGCGAGGCGGGGAAAGTCGCGTGACCCGGCGGCGACGGGCGTGCGACCATCTACGTACGGCGACGACGGCGCGTCCGGACCGGGGGAATCCTCCGGGCCCGCGCGGCGTTGTCACCGTACGAGGGGCCGAGCGCCCCCGTTCCCGTCGATCTTCCGAGCAAAGGATCCAATGACCTCCTCTTCCTCCTCTTCTTCTGCTTCTTCTGCCCGCAGCCGCCAGCGCCTCCCCGAGAGCCTTCGGGCCGACGCCCTGATGGAAGAGGACGTCGCCTGGAGTCACGAGATCGACGGAGAGCGTGACGGCGATCAGTTCGACCGCTCCGACCGTGCGTCGCTGCGTCGGGTCGTCGGCCTCTCCACCGAGCTCGAGGACATCACCGAGGTCGAGTACCGCCGGCTCCGCCTGGAGCGGGTCGTGCTCGTCGGGGTGTGGACGGACGGCACGGTGCAGGACGCCGAGAACTCCCTCGCGGAGCTCGCCGCCCTCGCCGAGACCGCCGGCGCCCTGGTCCTGGACGGTGTCATCCAGCGCCGCGACAAGCCGGACCCGGCCACCTACATCGGCTCCGGCAAGGCCCAGGAGCTGCGCGACATCGTCGTGGAGACCGGCGCCGACACCGTCGTCTGCGACGGTGAGCTCAGCCCCGGCCAGCTCATCCACCTCGAGGACGTCGTCAAGGTCAAGGTCGTCGACCGCACCGCGCTGATCCTCGACATCTTCGCCCAGCACGCCAAGAGCCGTGAGGGCAAGGCCCAGGTCTCCCTCGCGCAGATGCAGTACATGCTGCCGCGGCTGCGAGGCTGGGGTCAGTCGCTCTCCCGGCAGATGGGTGGCGGTGGCTCGGGTTCCGCGGGCGGCGGCATGGCCACCCGCGGTCCCGGTGAGACCAAGATCGAGACCGACCGGCGGCGCATCCGCGAGAAGATGGCAAAGATGCGCCGCGAGATCGCGGAGATGAAGACCAGCCGCGACCTGAAGCGCCAGGAGCGCAAGCGCCACAAGGTGCCCTCGGTCGCGATCGCCGGCTACACCAACGCCGGCAAGTCCTCGCTCCTCAACCGGCTCACCGGGGCGGGCGTCCTGGTGGAGAACGCGCTGTTCGCCACCCTGGACCCGACCGTGCGCCGGGCCGAGACCCCGGGCGGGCGGCTCTACACCCTGGCCGACACCGTCGGTTTTGTGCGGCACCTGCCGCACCACCTGGTCGAGGCGTTCCGCTCCACCATGGAGGAGGTCGCCGAGGCCGACCTCATCCTGCACGTGGTGGACGGCTCGCACCCCAACCCGGACGAGCAGCTCGCCGCCGTGCGCGAGGTCTTCCGTGACGTCGGCGCGCTGGACGTGCCGGAGATCGTGGTGATCAACAAGGCGGACGCCGCCGATCCGGTGCTGCTGCAGTCCCTGCTGCGCCGTGAGAAGCACTCCATCGCCGTCTCCGCCCGCACCGGGCGGGGCATCGCGGAGCTGCTCGGCATGATCGACGACGAGCTGCCGCGGCCCGCCGTCGAGATCGAGGCCCTGGTGCCGTACACGCGCGGTGCCCTCGTCGCCCGCGTCCACGCGGACGGCGAGGTGCTCTCCGAGGAGCACACCGGTGAGGGCACCGTGCTCAAGGCGCGGGTGCACGACGAGCTCGCGGCGGAGCTCGAACCGTTCGCGC
>NZ_CBDRCM010000040.1:0-69399 GCF_965342435.1 Actinacidiphila sp. bgisy160
CGGCAAGGGGCAGATCTTCGTCAAGGGCGAGGTCATCAAGACCGTGCCGGAGTCGAAGATCGTGGAGACCCTCATCGAGGAGGCCATGAAGCTCGCCGAGCAGATGGAGGCCGACGGCGTCACCTCCGGCGAGCCCTCCGTCTCCGTCAGCTGACCCATCATCCCCTCCGCGTCCCGGACCCCCGGTCCGGGATACGGGCGGGCACGGGCGGAACACGCGTTCCCGAGGTAAGGTTCGGGGACTTCCCCCGACCGCTGCGGCCCGTACGGTGAGGCGCCCCACGTGTTGACGACCACGACGACCAAGGTCATGGAGCCCGGCGAACTCGACGCCGCCTTCGCGGTGCTCGACCGCGATCCGGTGGCCAACGCGTTCGTCGCGTCCAGGGTCGCCGTCGCCGGACTCGACCCCTGGCGCCTCGGCGGCGAGATGTGGGGCTGGTACTCCGGGGGCCGTCTCGAGGCGCTGTGCTACGCGGGCGCCAACCTCGTCCCGATCTGCGCCGGCCCCGAGGCCGTGCGCGCCTTCGCCGAGCGGGCGCTGCGCGCCGGGCGGCGCTGCTCCTCCATCGTCGGACCCGCCGACGCCACCGCGGCGCTGTGGTCGCTGCTCGAACCCAGTTGGGGACCGGCCCGCGAGGTCCGCGCCCACCAGCCGCTGATGGTCACCCGCTCGCTGCCCACACGGGTCGAGCCCGACCCGTACGTGCGGCGGGTCCGGCGCGACGAGATGGACGTGATCATGCCGGCCTGCGTCGCCATGTTCACCGAGGAGGTCGGCGTCTCCCCGCTCGCCGGCGACGGCGGTCTGATCTACCAGGCCCGCGTCGCCGAACTCGTCGGCTCCGGCCGGGCGTTCGCCCGCATCGAGGACGGCAAGGTCGTCTTCAAGGCGGAAATCGGCGCCGTTACCCGGCACGCCTGCCAGATCCAGGGCGTCTGGGTCGCCCCCGAGCACCGCGGCCGCCGCCTGTCCGAGACCGGCATGGCCGCCGTCCTGCACTACGCGCTGCGCGACGTGGCCCCCGTGGCCAGCCTCTACGTCAACGACTTCAACGCGCCCGCCCGCGCGGCCTACCGCCGCGTCGGCTTCACCGAGGTCGGCGCCTTCATGAGCGTCCTGTTCTAGTAGTGTCGCCGCCCATGGAGGACGTGGCGGTCGAGCCGATCGACCTGGCGGCACGGGTGGACGAGGCACTGGCCGTCCAGGCGGTCGCCTTCGGGCTGGGCGCGGAGGAGGTCGCCATCCGGCGCCAGATCGTGCTGCGGCACCTCTGCTTCCCCGGCGTCCGCGCGCTCGGCGCGCTCACCCCCGGCGGACGGCTCACCGGTTTCGTGTACGGCATGCCCAACAGCCGCACCCACTGGTGGTCCACGGTCGTCGAGCCCTACCTGCGGCGCGCCGGCACCGAGGCGTGGCTCGACGACTCCTTCACCATCACCGAACTGCACGTCCACCCCGACTTCCAGGGCCGCGGCCTCGGCCGCGCCCTCATCACCACCATCACCGACAGCGCCGACGAGCCCCGCAGCATCCTCTCCGCCATCGACACCGAGAGCCGGGCCCGGCGGCTCTACCGCGCCCTCGGCTACATCGACCTGGCCCGGCCCGTGCACTTCCCCAGCGCGGCCAGCCCCTACGCGGTCATGGGCGCCCACCTCCCACTCGCGCGATAACGCGTTTCCGGCGGCGCCCCGCGGCTCGATATCCTCGGCGGAACGGTACGAAACCCCCTGGAGAGCCCCCATGGTCCTGCGCATGTCCCGGCTGATGCTCAAGACGCTGCGCGACGACCCGGCCGACGCCGAGACCGCGAGCCACAAGCTCCTGGTCCGGGCCGGATACGTCCGCCGCTCATCGGCGGGGGTGTGGACCTGGCTGCCGCTCGGCAAGCGGGTGCTGGAGAACGTCGCACGTGTCGTCCGCGAGGAGATGGACGCCATCGGCGGCCAGGAGGTCCTGCTGCCCGCGCTCCTCCCGCGGGAGAACTACGAGGCCACCGGGCGCGCCGAGGAGTACGGCGACCTGCTCTTCCAGCTCCGCGACCGCAAGGGCGCGCACTACGTGCTCGGGCCCACGCACGAGGAGATCTTCACCCAGGTGGTGAAGGACCAGTGCACGTCCTACAAGGACCTGCCGGTGATCCTCTACCAGATCCAGACCAAGTACCGCGACGAGGCCCGGCCCCGGTCCGGCGTGCTGCGCGGCCGCGAGTTCCAGATGAAGGACTCCTACTCCTTCGACACCACCGACGAGGGCCTCGCCGAGGCCTACCGGCTGCACCGCGAGGCCTACATCAAGATCTTCTCGCGGCTCGGCTTCGACTTCCGCGTCGTCTCCGCCGTCTCCGGCGCGATGGGCGGCTCGGCCTCCGAGGAGTTCCTCGCCCCCGCCGCGGCCGGCGAGGACACCTTCGTGGACTGCCCCGCCTGCGACTACGCGGCCAACACCGAGGCCGTCACCACGGTGGTGCCCCCTGTCGACGGCGCCGCGCACCCGCCGCTGGAGGAGGTCGACACCCCCGGCACCCCCACCATCGAGACCCTCGCGGCGCACCTCGGTGTGCCGGCCTCGGCCACCCTGAAGAACCTGCTGGTCAAGGTCGACGGCGAGATCGTCGCCGTCGGCGTCCCCGGCGACCGCGAGGTCGACCTCGGCAAGCTCGGCGAGCACCTCGCCCCGGCCGAGGTCGAGCTCGTCACCGCGGAGGACTTCACCGGCCGCCCCGACCTCGTCCGCGGCTACGTCGGCCCGCAGGGCCTCACCGGCGTCCGCTACCTCGCCGACCCGCGCGTCGCCCCCGGCACGGCCTGGGTCACCGGCGCCAACAAGCCCGACACGCACGCCCGCAACGTCGTCTGCGGCCGCGACTTCGAGGTCGACCAGTACCTCGACGTCGTCACCGTCGAGCCCGGCGACCCCTGCCCGCGCTGCGGCGCCGGCCTCAGGCTGGACCGGGCCATCGAGATCGGCCACATCTTCCAGCTGGGCCGCAAGTACGCCGACGCCTTCGAGCTCGACGTCCTCGGCCAGAACGGCAAGCCGGTCCGGGTCACCATGGGCTCCTACGGCATCGGCGTCTCCCGCGCGGTCGCCGCGCTCGCCGAGCAGACCGCCGACGGGCAGGGCCTGTGCTGGCCGCGCGAGGTCGCCCCGGCGGACGTCCATGTCGTGGCGGCGGGCAAGGCGCTGCAGACGGAGCTGGCCCTCGAGGTGGCGGAGAAGCTGCACGCGGCCGGGGTCAGGGTCATCGTCGACGACCGCGCGGGCGTCTCGCCGGGCGTGAAGTTCACCGACGCGGAGCTGCTCGGGGTGCCGACGATTCTCGTCGTGGGGCGAGGGGCGGCGGACGGGGTCGTCGAGGTCAAGGACCGCCGGAGCGGGGAGCGGGAGGAGTTGCCGGTCGCGGAGGCGGTTTCCCGCCTCTCGGCGTAGCGGCTGCGGGCCGCTGCGCCGGGCTGCCCGGTTGTGGTGGTGCGCGGCGCCGTTGTGGTCGGGGTTGCGGTTTTCTCCCCCGCCCGTGCCGGCACGATCCGCCCGGCGGCCGCCTGCGGCAGCGGAGCGTACGCCGCAACCGCACCGGCTCCGGCCGGCCCCGGTCCGACGCGGCCTACAAGGCGCCGTGCCCCCGTCGATGCCCGACCACCGGCGACAGCTCGACCAGGTCTTCACCGGCCCGTCTGCACACAGCACCGCGTCGGCGAGCTCGAAGAGCGCATCGGCTTGGCTGTACAAGCAGTCGTAGAAGTCGACCCGAAAGCGGGACAACACGTCCAACGCAGTACCTGCGGGCGGCGTCTCGGCGGGGAGACTCCTGGGCAGCGGCCGTTCTCCCGTGCTCCGTGACCCGACCTCTCGAAGGGCGGAGAACGGCCGCCCCCACTGTCCCGAGAGGAACCGCAGATCAGCAGGTCGAGTGACCTGCGAGGTAAAATGTAGAGTCAAAGCCAGGCCGCGAACTCCAGCAGCAACTCCCCGCCCTGACGGTCGCCCACGGAGAAGGCCCACACGCCCGCCTCCACGGCGCGGAACAGGGACCAGGCCCGGACGCGGTCCCGGTCGACCTCGAGGGAGTCGGAGAGTTTGGCGACCCTCCGGCGGGCCGCGGACTGCGACCCCGGCGTCGCGACCAGCGTCTCCAGGCGGTCGCGGACGAGCCACGCCAGGTCGTACGCGGGGTCGCCCGCGACCGGCTTGGGGTCGATGGCCAGCCACGGCACGCGGTCCGCGGCGAGCACGTTCCCGTGGTGGTAGTCGCCGTGCAGCAGTACGGCCTCGCCCGGGGCGGCCGCGCACAGTTCGTCGCGGACCGCGAGGGCCTCGTCGACCAGGGCCCGGGCCTCCTCGGGCACGTACGGCTGCTCGCGCCGCTCCCGCAGCAGCGCCGCCAGGCGCGCCGTGCGCTCGGCGACCGGCACGAACGGGTGCCCCTCGCCCGGGGGGATCCAGAGCCGCCGCAGGGTGGCGCAGGCCTCGAGCATCGCCTTCTGCTCGGGCAGTGAGCGCAGCGACACGTCGCTGTGCAGGCGCTCCAGCAGGAGCGCCCCCGCTTCGGGGTCGGCCTGCAGCAGGCGGACCGCGCCGCGGCCGTCCCAGCGGGCGAGGGCGGCGTGCTCGTGCCGGGTCTCGTCCGTGACGAGGCCGACCTTGAGGGTCGCGGGGGTGCCGTCGGCCTGCCGTACCAGGACGACCATGCTGATCTGGCCGCCGGGGGAGAGAACCCGCTCCGGCCGCAGCTCCCAGCGCGTGAGATGGTCCGCGACGCGCTCGGGGAGGCCGGCGAGCCAGGCGCGGCCCGCCTCGCCCTGCCAGGCGCTGACCGTGCGGACCAGCCGCTCGGGCGGTTCCAGGTGCTGGGGCTGTGGTGCCGAGGCCATGCGTGGGTACGTCCCTCCTGGTGCTAAACGTTCTCCGCGGCCGTCCGCGCGCGTTCGGCCAGCCCCGGGAAGGCTACGCTGCCCCCGCGCCAGCGCACGGCGCGGACCGCCGCCTCGCGCAGCGCGTCGGCGGCCTCGCGGCGCAGGTCGGCGTCGGCGGCGCGCACGAGGTCCGCGTAGACGCCGGCGACCCGGTCCTCGATCTCCGCGGCGAGGCGCACGGCCGCCGCGCCGTCCGGTACGTCGAACGGCAGGGCGTACGCGGGCTCGGCGGCCACGGGTTCGGCGCCGAGGTCGCCGACGGTGCGGCGCAGCGAGTCGCGGCGGGCGCGGTGCGCGTCGTACGCCTGCTGGGCCTGCTCGCCCCGTTCGCCGCCGACGCGGGCGCCGACGATGCCGTAGCCGTACACGGCGGCGTGCTCGGCGGAGAGTGCGGCCTGGACGGCCTTGAGCAGCGCTTGCTGTGCCATGAGTCGGGTCAGTGCTCCTTGAGCAGCAGGACGTGCCCGGCGCCGCAGGCGGCCACCGAGGCGAGCAGGCGGGCGAGTTCGGGCGGCGCGCCCAGGAGCACGGCGGCCCGGGCGTCGGCGAGGGTGCGTTCGGCCGCCGACAGCGCGGACAGCGCGTCCCCGGCCCGCGCGGGGACGGACGGCGAGGAAGTCGGCGACGGGGTGGACGACGGCGAGGACGACGACGAAGGCGCGGCGGACGGGGACGCGGCCCGCCCGGACGTGCCGAACGCCTCGACGTGGCGGGCCACTTCGGCCCGCAGCGGCCGCAGTCGCTTCGCCAGGTCCGGATGCGCCGCGATGGTGGCGTCGTAGCGCGCGAGCAGCGCCGCGCTGTCCCGCACGGCCCGCCTGCGCAGCGTCACGTTCGCGTCGGCGGACGGCGAGCCCTTCGCGGAAGTCCCCTCGGGCGGTGTCTCGCTGGAGCAACCGCCGAGCAGTCCGGCCGCGGCCGGCAGGACGAGGGCGGCGCGGACCGCGCGCCGGCGGGGAATGTTGCTGAGCGGCACAGTGCCCCTTCCCGTGATCACCTCACGTGAGGGTACCCGCGCGGCGCCCGGGGGCCGTGACGGCGCCCTCCGCTGTGCCGAATCGTCGTTCCGGGGCCCGAACCGATAGGCTTTGGCCCGACACACGACCTTCCACCACAACAGCACACGCGGCCGAGGAGTCACCCGGATGAGCACCACCCAGAGCGAGAGGCTGCGCGGGCTGCTTGAGCCGCTTGTCGCGAAGACGGGGCTGGAACTGGAAGAGGTCAAGGTGACCGCCGCCGGCAGCCGGCGGCAGCTCCAGGTGATCGTGGACTCCGACGAGGGCGCTCCGCTGGACGCGCTCGCGGAGCTGAGCCGGGAGATCTCGCAGGTCCTCGACGACGCCGACGCCATGGGTGGGTCGCCGTATCTGCTGGAGGTCTCCTCGCCGGGCGTGGACCGCCCGCTCACCGAGCCGCGCCACTTCCGGCGCAACGAGGGCCGGCTGGTCAAGCTGACGACGGCCGCCGGTGAGCAGCTCGTCGCGCGGATCCTCGCGGTCGACGAGGAAGGGCTCGACCTGGAGGTCCCGGGTGTCAAGGGACGCAAGCCCAAACCCGCCCGTGTCGCCTTCGGCGAGATCGCCAAGGCGCGGGTGGAGATCGAATTCAGTCGCAAGGACCCGGCCGGTGCCGATACTGACGGCGACGAGAGCACTGAGGAGGCGTAGCCGTGGACATCGACATGAGTGCCCTGCGGGGTCTGGTACGGGAGAAGGAGATCTCCTTCGACCTGCTGGTCGAGGCGATCGAGTCGGCGCTCCTCATCGCGTACCACCGCGAACCGGGCAGCCGCCGCAACGCGCGCGTGCAACTGGACCGCACCAACGGCCACGTCACCGTGTGGGCCAAGGAGGACCCGTCGGAGACCCCCGAGGGCTCCGAGCCCCGGGAGTTCGACGACACGCCGAGCGGCTTCGGCCGGATCGCCGCGACCACGGCCAAGCAGGTCATCCTGCAGCGGCTGCGGGACGCGGAGGAGGAGATCACCTTCGGTGAGTACGCCGGCCGTGAGGGTGACATCGTCACGGGTGTGGTCCAGCAGGGCAAGGACCCCAAGAACGTGCTGGTGGACATCGGCAAGCTCGAGGCGATCCTGCCCGTGCAGGAGCAGGTGCCGGGCGAGGACTACAAGCACGGCACGCGCCTTCGCTCGTACGTCGTCCGGGTGGCCAAGGGGGTGCGCGGTCCGTCCGTGACGCTCTCGCGCACCCACCCCAACCTGGTGAAGAAGCTCTTCGCGCTGGAGGTCCCGGAGATCGCGGACGGTTCCGTCGAGATCTCCGCGATCGCCCGCGAGGCCGGCCACCGCACGAAGATCGCCGTCCGTTCCGGTCGCTCCGGGCTCAACGCCAAGGGCGCCTGCATCGGCCCGATGGGCGCCCGGGTGCGCGCGGTGATGGCCGAACTGAACGGCGAGAAGATCGACATCGTCGACTGGTCGGACGACCCGGCGGAGATGGTCGCCAACGCCCTGTCACCCGCTCGGGTGAGCAAGGTGGAGATCGTCGACATGGCCGCCCGCTCCGCGCGGGTGACCGTGCCGGACTACCAGTTGTCGCTGGCGATCGGCAAGGAAGGGCAGAACGCCCGCCTGGCCGCACGGCTCACGGGCTGGCGGATCGACATCCGGCCCGACACCGAGCAGGTCGAGCGGTAGCACCGGCGGGTAACCAGGGAACAACCGTGCGTCGAATAACCCGGAGGGGTGAGGTCGGCGCGGGGAGGTAGACTAAGGATGTCTGGCCGGACGCATGTCTCAGCACGCCCGGAGCGCACGTGCATCGGGTGCAGGGAGCGAGCGGCCAAGCGCGATCTGCTGCGTGTGGCGATGGTCGGGGAGTGCTGTGTTCCCGATCTTCGCGGTACGCTGCCCGGTCGGGGTGCGTACGTGCACCCCGACACCGTCTGTCTCGACCTGGCGGTCCGCCGCCGGGCGTTCCCACGGGCCTTCCGGGCCCCGGGACCGCTGGACACCGCGGACCTCCGTGGGTACGTCGAGCCGGCACACCGTGAGTAGGCAGGAAGACCGCTCGGGCGACCGTGCGGTCAGTACCCCGCGAGTTGGAAGTAGGTCGAGATTGCGATGAGCACTCGATGAGCACGCGATGAGTACGCCCATGAAGTAGCGACGGTCCGGCGGACGACCACCCCGGACCTCATGAAGGAGCGAAGTGGCTAAGGTCCGGGTATACGAACTCGCCAAGGAGTTCGGAGTTGAGAGCAAGGTCGTCATGGCCAAGCTCCAAGAACTTGGCGAATTCGTCCGTTCGGCGTCCTCGACGATCGAGGCGCCGGTTGTTCGCAAGCTGACTGACGCACTGCAGGGTTCCGGTGGTGGCTCCGCCTCCTCGAAGCCCTCGGCTGCCAGGCCCGCGGCGCCGCGCAAGGCCGCGCCCGCAAAGCCGGCCACGCCCACTCCGGGTGCGCCGGCCCGTCCCGCTGCTCCGGCCCCGAAGCCGGCCGCGGGACCCGCCCCCACTCCCAAGCCCGCCGGTGGCGCGCCGACCCCGGGCCCGCGCCCGACTCCGGGTCCCAAGCCGGCCCCGGCCAAGCCCGCCCCGGTCACCCCGGTGCCGCAGGCGGAGTTCTCCGCCCCGCCGGCCCCGGAGCGGCCCGCTCAGGAGCGTCCGGCCCAGGCCGAGCGCCCCGCCGCCGCGCGTCCCGGTTCCCCCGGCCCGCGTCCCGGCACCCGTCCCTCCGGTCCCGGTCAGCGTGACGGCGGCCGTGGCCAGGGTGGCCCCGGTGCCTCGCGTCCCGGTGGCCAGGGCCAGCGTCCGGGTGCCCCGCGTCCGGCCGGTCCCCGTCCGGGCAACAACCCCTTCACCTCCGGCTCCACCGGCATGCCGCGCCCGCAGGCTCCGCGTCCCGGCGGCGGCCACGGTGGTGCCCCCGGCCAGCCCGGCCCGCGTCCCGGTGGCGCCCCGGGTGCCGCCGGTCCTCGTCCGGGTGGCGCTCCGCGTCCCGGTGGCGGTGCCGCCTCCGGCGGTCCGCGTCCGACCCCGGGCGGCATGCCCCGTCCGCAGGGCGGCGGCCCGCGTCCGAACCCCGGCATGATGCCGCAGCGTCCCGCTGCCGGCGGCGGCCCCGGCCGTCCCGGTGCCGGTCCGCGTCCGGGCCCGCGCCCGGGTGGCGGTGCCGGTCGTCCCGGTGGTGGCGGCGGCTTCGCCGGTCGCCCCGGTGGTGGCGGCGGTCGTCCCGGTGGTGGCGGCGGCTTCGGCGGTCCGCGTCCGGGTGGTGCCCCCGGTGGTGGTGGCGGCGGCTTCGCCGGCCGCCCCGGTGGTGGCGGCTTCGGTGGTCGTCCCGGTGGTCCGGGTGGCCGCGGTGGCACGCAGGGCGCATTCGGCCGTGGCCCCGGTGGTCGTCCGGCCCGTGGCCGCAAGTCGAAGCGGGCGAAGCGCCAGGAGTACGAGGCCATGCAGGCCCCGTCCGTGGGCGGCGTGCTGCTGCCCCGCGGCAACGGCGACACCGTGCGCCTGTCCCGTGGTGCCTCGCTGACCGACTTCGCCGAGAAGATCGGCGCCAACCCGGCGTCGCTCGTCCAGGTGATGCTGAACCTCGGCGAGATGGTCACCGCGACCCAGTCCGTCTCCGACGACACGCTGCAGCTGCTCGCCGACGAGATGAACTACACCCTCCAGATCGTCAGCCCGGAGGAGGAGGACCGCGAGCTGCTCGAGTCCTTCGACATCGAGTTCGGCGAGAACGAGGGCGGCGAGGAAGCGCTCGTCGCGCGTCCGCCGGTCGTGACCGTCATGGGTCACGTCGACCACGGAAAGACCCGCCTGCTCGACGCGATCCGCAAGACCAACGTGGTCGCGGGCGAGGCCGGCGGCATCACCCAGCACATCGGTGCCTACCAGGTGGCCACCGAGGTCAACGGCGAGCACCGGGCGATCACCTTCATCGACACCCCCGGTCACGAGGCGTTCACCGCCATGCGTGCCCGTGGTGCCAAGTCCACCGACATCGCGATCCTCGTGGTGGCGGCGAACGACGGCGTCATGCCCCAGACGGTCGAGGCCCTGAACCACGCCAAGGCGGCCGACGTGCCGATCGTGGTCGCGGTCAACAAGATCGACGTCGAGGGCGCGGACCCGACGAAGGTGCGCGGTCAGCTGACCGAGTACGGCCTGGTGGCCGAGGAGTACGGCGGCGACACCATGTTCGTCGACATCTCCGCCAAGCAGGGCCTGCACATCGACAGCCTGCTGGAGGCCGTGGTCCTCACCGCGGACGCCGCCCTGGACCTGCGGGCCAACCCCGAGCAGGACGCACAGGGCATCGCGATCGAGGCCCACCTCGACCGCGGTCGCGGCGCCGTGGCGACCGTCCTGGTCCAGCGCGGCACCCTGCGGGTCGGCGACACCATGGTCGTCGGCGACGCCTACGGCCGTGTCCGCGCCATGCTCGACGACAACGGCAACACCGTCGACGAGGCCGGCCCCTCGACCCCGGTCCTGGTGCTCGGTCTGACGAACGTGCCGGGTGCCGGCGACAACTTCCTGGTGGTCGACGAGGACCGTACGGCCCGTCAGATCGCCGAGAAGCGTGCCGCCCGCGAGCGCAACGCGGCCTTCGCCAAGTCCCGTCGCCGGGTCAGCCTGGAGGACCTGGACAAGGTGCTCAAGGCCGGCGAGGTCCAGCAGCTCAACCTCATCATCAAGGGCGACGCATCCGGTTCGGTCGAGGCCCTGGAGTCCTCGCTGCTCCAGCTCGACGTGGGCGAGGACGTGGACCTGCGCATCCTCCACCGGGGTGTCGGTGCGGTCACCGAGACCGACGTCACCCTGGCGGCGGGCTCCGACGCCATCATCATCGGCTTCAACGTGCGGGCCGAGGGCCGCGCCACGTCGCTGGCCGAGCGCGAGGGTGTCGACGTCCGCTACTACTCGGTGATCTACCAGGTCATCGACGAGATCGAGGCGGCGCTCAAGGGCATGCTCAAGCCCGAGTACGAGGAGGTGGAGCTCGGCACCGCCGAGATCCGCGAGGTCTTCCGCTCCTCCAAGCTCGGCAACATCGCCGGTGTGCTCATCCGCTCCGGCGAGGTCAGGCGCAACGCCAAGGCGCGCCTGCTGCGCGACGGCAAGGTCGTCGCCGAGAACCTCAACATCGAGGGTCTGCGGCGCTTCAAGGACGACGTCACCGAGATTCGTGAAGGTTTCGAGGGCGGTATCAACCTCGGCAACTACAACGACATCAAGATCGACGACGTCATCGCGACCTACGAGCTGCGCGAGAAGCCTCGCGTCTGATCGAGGGACACATGACCGGGGCCGGTTGGCGGAGGGTAAATTCCGTCGATCGGCCCCGGCCGTTGCCTTTACTGTGGTGATTGCTGTTCACGGTGTTCGCACCGTTCACGACGAGGCCCCACAGGTCGGCTTGACCTGATGCCCATGTATGTAGGGACGCTGTCCTTCGACCTGCTTCTCGGCGACGTCCGCTCGCTGAAGGAGAAGCGGTCCGTCATCCGGCCGATCGTGGCCGAGCTCCACCGCAAGTTCGCGGTGAGCGTCGCCGAGGTCGACCACCACGACCTCTACCGCAGGGCCGAGATCGGCGTGGCGGTCGTGTCCGGGGACCTCGGGCACATCAAGGACGTCCTCGGACGCTGCGAGCGCTGGATGGCCTCGCGCCCCGAGGTGGACCTGCTGTCGGCGCGGCAGCAGGTGCACGGGGACGACGACTGACACTCACGTACCGAAGCGTGAAGAGAAGAGAGAAGAGCACGCATGACCGACACCGCGCGGGCGCGCAAGCTGGCGGACCGCATCCGGGTCGTGGTCGCGGAGACGCTCCAGCGGCGGATCAAGGATCCGCGGCTGGGCTACGTGACGATCACGGACACCCGGGTCACCGGTGACCTCCGGGAGGCGACCGTCTTCTACACGGTCTTCGGTGACGACGAGGAGCGGGCCGCCTCGGCGGCGGCGCTGGAGAGCGCCAAGGGCGTCCTCCGCTCGGAGGTCGGACGGCAGACCGGCGTGCGCTTCACGCCCACCCTGACGTTCGTCGCCGACGCGATCCCGGAGAACGCGCGCACCATCGAGGATCTGCTCGCCAAGGCCCGCCTGGCCGACGAGGAGGTCCGCAAGACCGCCACGGACGCCTCCTACGCCGGCGACGCGGACCCGTACCGCAAGCCGGCCGAGGACGAGGGCGACGACGAGGGGGAGGACGGCGCCCGATGAAGGACGGGCTTGTCATCGTCGACAAGCCGGGCGGTATGACCTCGCACGACGTCGTGGCCCGGCTGCGCAGACTGGCCGGGACGCGGCGCGTGGGGCACGCGGGCACGCTGGACCCCATGGCCACCGGCGTCCTCGTCATCGGCGTCGAGAAGGCCACCCGGCTGCTCGGGCACCTCGCGCTCACCCGCAAGGAGTACGAGGCGACCATCCGGCTCGGCCGGAGCACGGTCACGGACGACGCGGAGGGCGAGGTCACGGCCGCGGTCCCCGCGGACGGGGTCACCCGCGAGGCGATCGACGCGGCCATCGCGCCGCTGACCGGCGACATCCTGCAGGTGCCGTCCAAGGTGAGCGCGATCAAGGTGGGCGGCGTCCGGTCGTACGCCCGCGTGCGCGGAGGCGAGGACTTCGAGCTGGCGGCGCGACCGGTGACGGTCTCGTCGTTCGTCGTGCGGGACGTCCGGCACGTGCCGCTCGAAGGCGGCGACGTGGTCGACGTCGACGTCACGGTCGAGTGCTCCTCCGGCACGTACATCCGGGCCCTCGCGCGTGACCTGGGCGCCGGGCTCGGCGTAGGCGGCCACCTCACCGCGCTGCGGCGCACCCGCGTCGGGCCCTACGGTGCTGGCCTCGCCCGCACGCTGGAGCAGCTGACGGAGTCCTTCGCGGTGCTGCCCATCGCGCAGGCCGCGGCGGCGGCGTTCCCCCGGTGGGACGTGGACGCCCGGCAGGCGCGGCTGCTCGGCAACGGCGTGCGGCTGGACGCGCCGCCGTCCCTGGGCGCGGTGCCCACGGCGGTGTTCGGGCCGGAGGGGGAGTTCTTGGCGCTGGTCGAAGAGCGGGAGGGCCAGGCCAGGATCCTCGCCAACCTCGGGTGACGCTGCGCTGCGCTCGCGTGCCAAGTGGTTGTGGTTGCGGTCCGTTGTCGTGTGCGGGTTGTCTGCGCCTGCGGCGGAGTTCCCCACCCGCCCACCCGCCCGCCCGATTGCCCGGCACGATCAGTGCGGGCCTGCGCGCGTGCGTGGATGGGCCGGGAACGGGGCCTCCGGGGCTGGGCATTCTGGACCGCATACTTATGTGCATGGCGGGCGGTTCAGGTTGTGCCGTCTGTGCTGCACAACACATATGCGTCAGGGTCCAGAACGCCCACCCCTACGACCCCGCCCCCTCCGTCGGTTCCGCGGCCAACGGCCGGTGGGGGCGTGGGCAGGCGGTTTCACCGCATGCGCAGGGGCACCCCCAGTGATAGCCGGGTGCACAACCACAACGGCGCCGCACGTGGCCGGAATGCCCACCCCAAAGGCCCCGCTCCCGGCCCACCTCGCACGCGCGCAGGCCCGAACCAAGAACCGTGGAGCGCGGGCCCTCCCCCCTCGCGGCCCGCGCCGCACGATCCCCCTCCTCCCGTCCCTATCCACCCCACAAGATCAATTCACTCCAACGGGCAGGCGCTCGGAGTGAAGAGAGGGAGCGCTCGGGGGCGCTTTCGACATGGGACCTGTTGTGTCGATCAACGGACGTCTACGGTCGAAACGGGCACTGTGGCGGGGAGGTACGCAGATGGCGGTACTGCCCGCCGATGTCGACAGGGCGCTGGTGCGCGTCCGTGACCTGGCCGGACGGCCGCGGGGGACGGGGTTTCTGGTCGAGGCGCGGGACGGGCGGGGGACGCTCGTGACGAGCCACGAGGCCGTGGACGGCCTCGTACGGCTCGTGCTGCACGCGCACGGGGAGCAGACGATCCTCGTCGAGGCGCCCGCGATCACGCCGCTGCCGGAGCTGGGGCTCGCGCTCGTGGCGACGGAGGGGCTGGACGTACCGCCGCTGCCCGTGGCCGGGTTCGCGCGGGCCGACGGGCCCGGCCGCTGCGTGCGGTTGCGCGGCGCGGCCTGGGTGAATGCCACAATCGCGGGGACGGCGCCGGTGACGTACACCGCGACGGACCGCTTCCACCTGCTCGACACGGCGTACGAGCTCATAGGTTCGCGCGGCGACGACGAGCCGCTGCGCGCGGTCGCCTCGGGGGAGCCGGTGATCGACGCGGAGACCGGTGCCGTGCACGGCCTCGTGGTGACCGCGCTGCACGCGGGGCGGCGCGCGGGTGGATTCGCCGTGCCGTTGCGGGCGCCCGCGGAAAGCGGGGTGCTCGCGGACGTGCTGGCGCGCAACGCGGCGACCGTGCCCGCGTACGGGCCGCACCTGAACATCGCCGGCGCGCTGCTGCTGAGCGCGACCTCCGTAGGCAGCGCGGCCCGGCCGCGGCCCTGGCGCGAGACCGTCGCGCGCCCGGACACGGAGGCGGAGCTGGCGCGCTTCACGGAGGAAGGACGCGCCCATGTGCTCGGCCTGGTCGGCGCCCCTGGCAGCGGCCGCACGACCGAACTGGAGGCACTGGCCGCCCGCCGCGCCGCGGGTCCGGACCCGGCGCCCACGGTGTGGCTGCGCGGGGCGGAACTGCGGGCGGCAGACGCCGGGTTGAGGGAGGCCGTGGAGCGGGCACTGGCCGCCGCGGGACGCGTCCTGCACGCCGGGAAGGCGCCGGAGCTCGCGCCGGCCGACGCGTCGCCCGATGCCGTCGCCCGCCTGGCGCGCGCCGTGGGACGGCCGCTGCTCGTCGTCCTGGACGCTCCCGAGGAGATGCCGCCGCTGCTCGCCCACGCGCTGCCCGAGTGGACCGCGGAGACGGCGCGTTGGCTGCGTGTGGCGGGGATGCGGCTGATCGTGGCGTGCCGCCCCGAGTACTGGGAGCAGGCCGGCACGCTCTTTCCGCCCGGCCTGCTCCACGACGCCGGCACCCCGCCGGGGGCCCGGCCGCTGCCCGCCTGCCTCCGCCTCGGCGCCCTGCCGGAGGAGCCGGCGAGGCTCGTCCGGGAGCGGCACGGGCTGCCCGCGGGTGCCCTCGCAGGGCAGGACGCGGTTCATCCGCTGGCGCTGCGGCTGCTGTCTGAGGTACGGGCCGCCGGAGGTGGCCTCACGGGACGGCCCGGCCGGGCCGAGGTCTTCTCGGCCCACCTGGACCTGGTCTGCCTGCGGATCGCGGGCCGCATCGCGGCCGCCGCGGCCCACGCCCCGGCCACGGAGGTACGGCGGCTGGCCGCCCGCGTCGCCGGTCAGGCGCACGAGGCGGCCCGGCGCTGCCTGGGCCCCGGGCAGGGCGAACTGGACCGCGCGTCCTTCGAGGAGCTGTTCCCGTGGCGCCCCGGGTGGGCGGCCGCGGTGCTCACGGAGGGGCTCCTGGTGCCGGCCGGCGCCGGGTACCGCTTCGCCCACGAGGAGTTCGGCGACTGGCTTCAGGGCTGCCAGCTCGACCTGGACGAGGCACTGTACGCCCTGGTCCACCGCTGGTCGGCCGGCGACCGGGACGGCTGCGCCGAGGTCCCCGTGCGGCTGCCCGCCCGGGCCGGGGCGCTGCCGCGGCACACCGCCGTGCCGCCGGTGCCGCCCGCGCCGCCGCTCGCCCCGCCCTCCGCGCCGCGCTGCCTGCCCGTGCCGCGGCACCGCATCGGCCCCGTCGTGCAGGCGCTGCTGCTCACCGCGCGCCGGCCGGGGCCGGAAACCCTCGCCCGCAGGCTGCGGCAACTGGTCCTGGTGCTCGACCGCGACGCCGCCTCGCCCGCGCCCCGCGACGGCGGGACCGTCCCGCTCGACGGTGTGCCCCGGCAGCGCGGGGAGGCCGGGGGCGCGGCGCGTACGGCGGCCCGGCGCGCGGACGCGGTGTGGTGGGCGGCGCATCTGCTGGGGGAGACCCTGCTCGGGGTGCCGGACGCGACCCCGTACCGGGACGTGCTGCGGCTGCTGGCGGAACGCGTCACCGCCCGCTCGATCGAGGCCGGTGGCTTCCACGAGGGCACGGGGCTGGGGGAGTTCGGGCCGTGGTTCTGGCGGCGGCTGCGGCTGTCCCCGGAGGAGCGCCTGGCGCTGCTGCGCCTGCTGCTGCCCGCCGACGGCCCGCCCCGCGCCGCGGACGGCCCGCGGGAGCGGTTCCTGACGGCGGCAGGCGAGGTGCTGGCGGCGGCGCCGCGGCCGTCGCTGCCCGCGCTGTGCGACTGGTTCGCCGACGAACGGCTGCTGCAGTCCGCACCCTCCGGTCCCCGGCCGACGGTCGCCACGGCGGCGCAGGCCCTGCTCCACACGCACCGGAGGCAGGCCGTGGACGACCTCACCGAGGTTCTGGCCGCCACGGACCACCCACGTGCCCGGGAGGTGCTGGCGGCCCTCGCCGAGGACGAGCCGTCCGCCGTGTGCCGCGCCGTCGACCGCTGGGCGCACGACGACCGGCCGGAGCGGCACGCCGCCGCGGCCACGTACGGCCTGCTGGCCGCCCCGCACGCCGCGCTCGCCGCCGACCGCGAGCTGCTGCGCCACGCGGCCCTGGCCATCCTGGCCCACCCCGCCGACCGTGCCCTGCACGGCGCCGCACTCGGCCTCCTGGTGCGGGACCCGGCGACCCGTTCCCTTCATCTGCGGGCCGCGCTGGACGGCTTCGCCGCGGGCGACCCGCTGCTGCCGGCCGCGGCGCTCGCCGCGGCCCTCCCCACGCACCCCGAGCAGGTGCTCGCCGCGTTCCACTCCCGGCTGCGCGAGCCCGGCCCCGGCGCCGCCGAGGTGCTGCGCGAACTGGCCGAGGTGTCCACCCCGGCGCTCGCCCGCCGGGCGGCCGCCCTGGTGTGGGACCATCTCGCTCACCGCCCGGAGGACGCCGGGCACGCGGCGGCCTACCTCGACCGCCGCCTGGAGCACGGGCCGGCCGCCCGTGCCGTCCTGCTCCCGCTGGTCACCGGACTGCTACGGGAGCACCCGCCGCAGGTGCGCAGAGTGCTGGCGCCCGTGCTGGCCGCACCGGGCAGCCATGTCTCCCGACCGCTGCGCCGGGAGCTGCTGGACGTCCTCCTGGGTCAGGAACGCGACCCGGCCGTGCTGGACGCCCTCCTCACCGCGGCCGCCGACGGGTGCGCCGGGCGGCCGGCCCGGACGACCCGCGATCTGGTGCACCGGGTCGGCCTCATGCTCTGCCGTACGCCCGAGGGTGCGGCCCTGTTCGACCGGCGGCTGGTGCAGCTGGTCAGCGGGTCGCCTGGATTCGCCCGGCAAGTGCGCGGATGGCTGACCGCGGACTGCCCCGACGGCGCGGGCCCTGGGGTCTGGGACGCGGTCATCGGCCCCAGCGCCCGGCGCATGTGCGACCAGCTGGCGCCCGCCGAGGCGGTGGGTCTGTGACCGGCCCGCACCGGCCCCGGGCTGCCCTGGTGATCAGCACGGCCGCCTGGGGCGGCACGGTCGTGTGCCACCCGGATGTGGTCCGGCTCGCGGGCGGCCCGGCCGCCGAGGACGCGCCGCAATGGCGCGGTCAACGGGGGCGCCGCGCCGGGGCGCGCCCCGGCATGGCAGGCTTGGACCTGCACATCGAAGAACCATCGGCGGTCGAGGAGCGGTCACTGTGCAGCGCTGGCGAGGCTTGGAGGACGTCCCTGAGGACTGGGGACGCAGCGTCGTCACCATCGGCTCGTACGACGGCGTCCACCGCGGGCACCAGCTGATCATCGGCAGGGCCGTGGAGCGCGCCCGTGAGCTGGGCGTCGCCTCCGTCGTCGTCACCTTCGACCCGCACCCCAGCGAGGTCGTCCGGCCCGGCAGCCACCCGCCGCTGCTTGCGGCCCACCACCGCCGCGCCGAGCTGATGGCGGAGCTGGGCGTCGACGCGCTGCTCATCCTTCCGTTCACGGCCGAGTTCTCGCGGCTCTCGCCGGGCGACTTCATCCGTACCGTGCTGGTCGACGCGCTCCGCGCGCGGGCCGTCGTCGAGGGCCCGAACTTCCGCTTCGGGCACAAGGCGGCCGGTGACGTGGAGTTCCTGGCCGCGATGGGGCTGAAGTACGACTACGAGGTGGACGTCGTCGACCTCTACCTGACGGGCGAGGCGGGCGGCGGCGAGCCGTTCTCCTCCACCATGACCCGCCGACTGATCGCCGAGGGCGACGTCGCGGGCGCCGCCGAGATCCTCGGGCGGCCGCACCGCGTCGAGGGCGTGGTCGTCCGCGGCGCGCAGCGCGGCCGCGACCTCGGCTACCCCACGGCGAACGTCGAGACGCTGCCGCACACCGCGATCCCCGCGGACGGGGTCTACGCCGGCTGGCTGCACGTCGAGGGCGAGGCCATGCCCGCCGCGATCTCCGTCGGCACCAACCCCACCTTCGACGGAACCGCCCGCACCGTGGAGGCGTACGCCATCGACCGCGTCGGGCTGGAGCTGTACGGGCTGCACGTCGCCGTCGACTTCCTCGCCTACCTGCGGGGCATGGAGAAGTTCGACACGATCGACGCGCTCCTGGAGCGGATGGCCGGCGACGTCAAGCGGGCCCGGGAACTGGTCGACGCCTACGGCGCGAAGTGAACCGGCGGCCGGTGCGCCGCTGACCGCACCGACGGGAAGGGCCCGTCCCGCCACGACGGCGGGACGGGCCCTTGCGCTCACTGCTGCTGGGTCCAGCCCGGCGGGACGGGCCCCTGCGGCGGGGGCTGCTGCCCGGACTGCGCCTCATGCGGGGGCGGGGGCGGCTGCTGGGTCCAGCCCTGGGGCATGCCGCCCTGCGCGGTCGGGGGCGGCGGGGCCGGCTGTCCGTAGGGCTGCTGCGGGTAGCCGTACCCCTGCTGGGGAGGCATCGGCTGCTGCGGCGGGTACGGCTGCTGCCCCTGCTGGGGCGGGTAGCCGCCCTGCTGCGGCGGCATCTGCTGCTGGGGCGGGTAGACGCCCTGGGCCTGCTGGGCGCGGACGAAGTCCTCGGCGACCAGCGACGCCAGGTGGAAGTACGCCTCCCGGGTCTTCGGCCGCATCATGTCGAGGTCGACCTCGGCACCCGCGGCGAGGTGCTCGTCGAAGGGCACCACGACGACGCCGCGGCAGCGGGTCTCGAAGTGCGCGACGATGTCGTCCACCTTGATCATCTTTCCGGTTTCGCGGACCCCGGAGATCACGGTGAGGCTGCGCTGCACCAGGTCGGCGTAGCCGTGCGCGCCGAGCCAGTCGAGGGTCGTGCTGGCGCTGCTGGCACCGTCCACCGACGGGGTGGAGATGATGATCAGCTGGTCGGCCAGGTCGAGCACGCCGCGCATCGCGCTGTAGAGCAGTCCGGTGCCCGAGTCGGTGAGGATGATCGGGTACTGCTGCCCGAGCAGGGCCAGCGCGCGGCGGTAGTCCTGGTCGTTGAAGGTGGTGGAGACGGCCGGGTCCACGTCGTTGGCGATGATCTCCAGACCGGAGGGCGCCTGCGAGGTGAAGCGGCGGATGTCCATGTAGCTGTTGAGCTGCGGGAGCGCCTGGACCAGGTCGCGGATCGTCGCCCCCGTCTCGCGGCGCACGCGGCGGCCGAGGGTGCCGGCGTCCGGGTTGGCGTCGATGGCGAGGATCTTGTCCTGGCGCTCGGACGCGAGCGTGGAGCCCAGGGCGGTGGTGGTCGTCGTCTTGCCGACGCCGCCCTTGAGGCTGATCACCGCGATCCGGTAGCAGGACAGCACCGGGGTGCGGATGAGGTCCAGCTTGCGCTGGCGCTCCTGCTCCTCCTTCTTCGCGCCGATCTTGAAGCGCGACGGCTGGTTGTTGTTCTTGCGTGCCTTCGGCTGCTGGCGCAGCAGGCGGTCCGAGGACAGCTCCACAGCCGCGTTGTAGCCGAGCGGCGCGCCGTGCATCACCCGCTGCTGCTGTTCCTGGCCGGGACCGGGGCCACCCCAGCCGGCGGCCGTGCGCGGGTCCACGGGCGGGGTGGGCTGCTGCTGTGGCTGGGGCTGCACCGGCGGCTGGGGCTGCGGCTGGGCGTGCGGGCCCGGGCCGGGCTGCGGGTAGCCGTAACCGTACGGCGGCGCCGGGGGATTGGGGCCGTCGGCGTAAGGCGGCACCGGCCGCTGCCCCTGCTGCGGGGCCGGCCCGGGGCCGGGTGCGGGAGCCGGGGGCTGCTGCGGGGCCGACTGCGCGTACGGCGGCATGGGCGGCTGGGGCTGGGCCTGCGGACCGGGCCCGGGCTGCGGGTAGCCGTATCCCTGCTGCGGGTACGGAGGTTGGGGCTGCGGCTGGGGAGGCTGCTGCGCGTTGGGGTCGCCCCACGGCGCGCCCTGGTCCGGCTGCGGGTAGCCGTAACCGTGCGGGGGCGGGGCGGGCTGGGGGTAGCCGTAGCCGTACGGCGGCTGCGGCGTCGGCGCGTTGGGGTCGTTCCACGGCGCGCCCTGGTGCGGCGGCTGCGGGTAGCCGTACCCCTGCTGCGGCGCGGGCGGCACCGGAGCGTGCTGCCGCGGCGCCTCCTGCGGGGTGGCCGGCTGGTACTCCGGCGGCAGCGGTGGCACCTGGGACTGCGGCGCCGGCGCGGGCGGCGGGGCGACGGGCGGCTGCGGCCCGGGCTGTTGCTCGTCGGGGGCGGGCGCGGCCTCCGCCTCGGGTGCTTCCCCGGGTTGCGGCACGGGCGGCCGCGGCAGGGCGTCCGGCTCCGCGGGCTCCGCTTCGGCGGGCTCGGCGCCGGCTGCGACCGGCGCGGACTCATCCGCCGACGGCGGTTCCGCCGACTGGGACTGCGCCGGCTGGGGCTCCACCGGCTGCGGGTGCACCGGTTGCGGTTCCTCGGCCCTGGCGGGCTCGGGGGCGGCGAAGACCGCCGCCGCGGCCGCCTCGCGGGCGGGGTCGGGGGCCACCGGAGCGGGCTGCGGTTCCGCCGGTGCAGGGACGGGCGGTTGCCCGGCCCGCGGCTGACGGGGGATCTGCGGCTCCTGCGGCGTCGCCTCGGACGCGGCCGCCACCGGCGGTGCCACGGGCGGACCCACCGGGGGCCCGACGGGCGGCGGCGGGCTCACCGCGGGACCCGGGGCCGGGGGAGCGGGCGTCGGCGCTCCTCCGCCCGCCTGCTGGGTGTACCAGGACGGCGGCGCGTAGTCGATCTGGAACTCGCCCGTGAGGTCCGCGTCGGACTGTTCCCCGTCCGGGACGGCCCCGCCCGTGCGGATGTCGTCCTGATCGCTGCTCACTGTGCCTCCTGGTCAACTGATGTACGCGCCTCTTCCGTCGGAGCGGACGCGATTCCCCCGTCTCGGAGTTCCCGCGGCACAGCCGCCGGCGGCTCACCCGAAGAGCCTAATCACCCGGCCCGCCGGTAGGGCAAGCGCCGGCGGCATGACGACCGGCACGCCGCGGTGATGCCCCCTTTGCCCCCCACGAGGGCCGTGCTGCCGGCGGGTTGACGCGACCGCTGCGGACCCCGGGACCCCTGAGCCCCATGCCCCGTGCCGCGGCGCGGAAACCGCCGCGGCACGAGCGCGTCCGGAACGCCCCGCCGGGCCGGCCCCGGATCAGTCCACGCGCCGGGCCGGGCCGAGAAGGCCGGACTCCGCGTCGGTGGGCTGCGTCATCACGAACTGCCGGTGCTTGCGCGTGCACCACATCGTCACGTTGTCGCCGAGCGTCGGCAGCGCGGCCACGTCGGCCTCCGACAGCCCCATGACCCGGCCGATGACCTCGGCCTCCTGGGGAGAGACCCGCTGCAGCCCGACCACGTCGGCGCCGGCGAGCAACCGCGGGGCCGTGGGCCCGAGGTACGGCAGCAGGGTCACGACCGACTGCCAGGACTGCGCCGCCACCCGGCTGCGCGGCGGACGGGCGCCGCAGTCACGGACGATGACGACGGGGCTGTGCACCGAGGGACCCTGCGGGGCGATCCGCCCCACCTCGTGCACCGTCACGCACTGCTGGCCGCCCCCCGCCGCCTGTGCCATCGGCGCCCACGACTGGGGCCGGGCGGTCTCCACCGCGACCCGCGCACCGGTCGCGGCCGCGCGCAGCGACAGCACCTGCGCCAGCCACATGCTGCCGACCAGCACCACGTCGAGCCGGGCCGGGCGGCTCAGCGCCAGCACGGCGGGCTGGTTGGCGGCGTCGATCCCGATGACGACACCGTCGTCACCGATCGGCAGGGACAGCCCGGAGAGCTGCCCGGGAGGCAGGGTGTGCCGGTCTCGGCGCGGCCCGAGCAGCCCGAAGGCGGCGCGCAGCGTGCGCCGTCCGGCGCCGGCGAGTGAGGAGCCGCGCGGGTCGGTGCCCTGCGGCAGGTGCGAAGGGCGGGGTTCGGCGCCGCCGGGGAGGCCGGAGCCCGCGCCGGGGCGCTGTCCGCCGAAGGCGGGAACGGTCGGAGCCGGCATCAGCGGGTACCTCCCAGGGGCAGCGTGGCGAGGATGCCGGGCACCTGCTCGCGGTCCAGCCGCACCAGGCCCAGCCGGGACGCGGTGGCGCGGCGCTCCAACTGGCGGCGCGCCTCCACCAGTTCGTTCTCGCTGCGGCCGGTCAGCCGTACGTACCCGGACAGCAGCGCCGCGCGGCTGCCGCCCGGTGCGAGGACCAGCGAGAAGGTGCTGGCCAGCGCGGGCGAGGAGGTGAGCAGGCCGACCAGATCGGGCAGCGCGGTGGCGCCGGAGCCCAGTTGCGGCCAGCGACTCACCCAGTACGTGGTGTGCCAGCGGTCGTCGCAGCGCCAGGCCCGCGCGCTCTCCGAGGTACGGCGCGCCTGGCGGCTGCCGTCGAGGGCGGCGCCACCCGTCGTGGCGAGCGGGTTCACGCAACTCGACGTCGCCACCGCGGCGATGATCTCGGGCTCGGTCAGCACACGGGCCTCCAGACCGGTGCCCACCAGCCGGCTCACCAGGTGGTCGGCGGCCCGCAGCAGGGCGCGCCGCGCTCCGGCCATGCCGCCGCCGCGCGCCCGCACCGCCTCGGGGCAGAGTTCGGGGTCGAGTTTGATCGCGATCCAGGTGAGCCGCAGCCCCGGCGTCTGGCTCTGCGCCTGCAGCGGCGCGTAGGAGCGCGCGGCCACCGCCTGCGGGGGCAGGTGCGGGGCGGGCGCGGGCTGCGTGTGCTGGACGACCTGGACCGACGCGAGCCGGATGTCGTCCACCGTCAGCAGGCCGTTCAGCAGGTCCAGGGGGAGCGAGCGGACGCCGCGGGCCGGGCGCAGCGGCTCGTCGACCGCCTGCACCTGGACGACGGCCGTCAGGAAGGTGCCGTCGCCGACCATGCCGATCTCACGCTGTTCGCGCTCGTCGGTGTACCCGTAGGTGCGCAGTGCCGGGTCGCACTCCACGACCGGCACGAAACCGGGGTCGGTGCCCTGCGGGACGCCGACGGCGTTGCGCCGCTGACGGGCCTTCAGGGCACGGGCGGCGGCCATCCACTCCGGCATCGGGCGGCCGCGCCGCCGCACCAGGCCGAACAGCACCAGCGGCAGGGCGATGACCGCGGCCACGACGGGCCCGGCCACCTTGTGGATCAGCCAGCCGCCCAGCAGCAGTGCGAGTGCCAGCTCGATCAGCACGAGCTGCTGCACCCGCACCGGGCCTATGCTCCCGGGCCTGCGGGTCATCACCGGGGCCGCCGCCCCGGCCCGCGCCGCGGGGGAGTCGCCCCGCCCGTTCCCGGGTGGTCCGGCGTACTGTTGCGATGGCTCGTCCCCCGGACTGCGCCGGGAACTCGTCGCGGTGGTCATCCCCCGTACAACCCTTCTGCTTCTGCCGGTACCTGTGCCGCGTGGGTGGCGTCCGGCGTCGTCCAGCGCTCGCTCGCGTCCGCTTCGCCCTGCCGGGGTGGGACGCTCCGGGTGCCGCTGGCGGGCCGATCGCGCTACCCCGTACCGTACGGTGCGATCGTCACACGGCATAGTAGGGGTCCCCCTCACCACAGCCGTCACCGCGCGGACCGACGGGGCCGGGGAACGCCACGACAAGGCAGCGACACACGGGGAGTTGACGCAGGGATGGCGACACGTAGGGATGAGCTGAACGCCTACTCGTTCGCGCGGAGGCGCACGGTGGCCGCGTTTCTCCAGCCCTCCCCGCACGGTTCGGAGGAGGCCGCGCCGCGACCGCTGAAGACGGTCGCCCCGAGTCTCGTCGTGGGTCTGCTGGTCGTGGTCGGCTTCGGATTCTGGGGCATATTGAAGCCCTCGGCGCCCAAGGGCTGGGACACTCCCGCCCAGAAGGTCATCGTCGGGGACGAGTCCACCACCCGTTACGTGGTGCTGAAGACCAACGGTGAGGCGCAGCTGCACCCGGTTCTCAACCTCGCCTCCGCCCGACTGCTGCTCGACCCCGAGAAGTTCGAGGTCATCAAGGTCAAGGAGTCGGTGCTCGACAACAGCGGCATGACGCTCGGCACCACCATCGGCATCCCCTACGCGCCGGACCGGCTGCCCAGTCAGGGCGACGCCGGCAAGCCCAAGACCTGGGCGCTGTGCGAGACCCCGGGCGGCGGCACGGACCGGTCGGCGCAGCGGGCGGTCCTCGTGATCAACCAGCAGAAGCCCAAGGAGGCGGCCCTCGTCGGGGGCGGGAACCGGCTCCGGGACGACGAGGCCATGTACATCGAGGTGCCCGGCGGCGCCCAGTACCTGGTGACGGACCGGGGCTTCACCTACCTGCTCGGCGGCCCCGACTGGAAGCAGGAGCCCGAACTGGTCAACACCCTTCGCCAGGTCATCTTCGGCGCCTCGGCGCAGCCGCAGAAGGTCGACGCCGACTTCCTGTCGACCCTCAACAACGTGCCGGGTGCCGCCATCTCCTTCCCGCCGGTCGACGGCATGGGCGAGTCGTCCACCGCGCCGGGCCTGAGCCCCGAGCACGCGAAGGTCGGCCTGGTGCTGAAGGCCAACGAGGACCAGTACGTGGTGCAGCGGGACCGGGTCGTGCGCGTCACGGACTTCATGGCGAAGCTGCTGCTGAACAGCCCTCAGGCGAGCTCGCTGTACAGCGGATCGCCGGAGGCGGTCTCCGTCAACGTGGGCGAAGTCACCTCGGCCCAGGCGAGCGAGACCTTCATGGACGACCTCGGCTGGCCGCAGAAGGCGGTCACGCAGGCCAACACCCAGGACGAGAAGGACGGCCGCAAGGTCGCCTGCAGCGTGTACGGCGGGGTCGACGACAAGCTGACCAAGAAGCCGGCGATGACGATGTGGGCCGGGAGGAAGTTCCCCCGGGACGTGGCGCAGAGCGGTACGAACACCTACGTCTCGCCGGGTAGCGGCCTCTTCTACAAGGCGTACGACGGCACCGACAAGCGCATCGGGTCCATCTTCCTGGTCACCGACACCGGACTGCGTTACTCGGTGCCGACGACCGGCGACAGCGACAGCGGCGGCGCCGCCAAGCAGGACGACGCGGTCGGCGTCGTGCAGACCAAGCTCGGCTACGCGAAGAACTCCCCGGTGCCGGTGCCGCGGATCTGGTCGGACCTTCTCGCGAGCGGACCGACGCTCGACGTGAACGCCGCAAAACAGGCCCAGGGCTCCTGAACTGGCATTTCCGCAAGGCTTCACGGATATTGATTGAGTATTTGACAATCCATTGGCCACGCCATCAACTCTCGTGCCAACGTGAGGGTTTGGTGATGAAGGTCAGGATCCCGATACGGATCCGGGTACCTGTTCGCCTTGTCACTGCTATTGGCTAGAGTTGAAGACCGGCGACATCTTCCGATGTACGTCGAATCCGATCTTCTACGTCTCATGGGGGACGCGACACATGGCTGGACAGCAGTTCACCATGACCGAGGAGGAGATGGTTGCTTTCAGCAACCGCATCTCCACGGTCAACTCCTCGATCCAGGGCGAGATCCGCCGCCTCCAGACCGTGATCGACACGATCACCTCCGGGTGGAAGGGCTCCGCCGCGACGGCGTACAACAACCTGCAGACGCAGGTGAACGAGGACGCCAACAAGATCAACCAGATCCTGGGCGACATCAAGGAAGCCGTGGACGCGAGCACCAAGAACTACTCCGCCTCCGAAGAGGAGCAGCGCGCGTCCATCCAGGGCATCTCGGCGCAGGGCGGCAACCCGTTCGGATGACCTTCCCCGCGCGGTGATCTGACGCCGCGCCGGCCGGATCACGCATCCGAATCCAACATCTGAGGAGACATCACATGTCCGGGCAGATCCTGGTCAACTTCCAGACCATCTCCCAGGCCGCGAGCGACGTGCGTACGACGGCCAACAACATCAAGCGCCAGCTGGACGACCTCGAGTCCGGCGTCAAGAAGATCGCGACCACGTGGGAGGGCTCCGCGCAGGAGGCCTACCGCGCCAAGCAGACCGAGTGGGACCAGCGCGCCGCGTCCATGCACCAGACGCTGGAGGCCATCGCCCGTGCCCTCGACACGGCCGCGCAGAACTACCAGGCCACCGAGAACAAGAACCGGCAGATCTGGGGCTGATTGCGCGCCTGGCCGCGTAATACGTGATGAGGGCGGGCGTGTACGGAAGACGTACGTGCTCGCCCTCATCGGCGGTTTGACCACGAACCGCGCACAACGGGAGGACGGAACACCAATGGGATCGCACGCCGTGAGGCGCACCGCCGCAATCGCCGCGACAGCGGCGCTCGCCGCCTTCGGCCCGCCGGCCTCCGGCGTCGCCTCGGCGTCGTCCGCCGGCGACGTACGCACGGTCATCGCCGACGACGGCGACGCCGAGCGCTTCCAGATCGACGACACCCAGTGCTCGTTCCCGTCCGACGTGATCAAGGGCACGCCGTGGTCGCTGCAGCGCATCGTCCTGGACCAGCTGTGGAAGGACACCCAGGGTCTCGGGGTGAAGGTCGCCGTCATCGACACCGGCGTCGACAAGAACAACCGGCAGCTCGCCACCGCCATCCAGTTCCGCGGCGGCAAGGACCTGATCGAGCGGGGCAGGACGAACGACGGCACCAAGGACCCGGTCGGCCACGGCACCAAGGTCGCCGGCATCATCGCCGCCCGGCCCTCCAGGGAAACCGGCTTCGTCGGCATCGCCCCGCGCGCGTCGATCCTCGCCATCCGCCAGAACGACAACCAGGGCGGCGGCACGGTCAGGACGATGGTCGAAGCGATCAAGTACGCCGCGGACGCCGGCGCCCAGGTCATCAACATCTCGCAGGACACCGCCACGGCGATGCCGCCCAACTCGGCGCTGGAGCAGGCCGTCAGGTACGCCCAGGAGCGCGACGCCCTGATCGTCGCCTCCGCCGGCAACGACGGCGCCGGTGGCCAGGTCAAGCTGACCTACCCCGCCTCCTACGACGGCGTCCTCGCGGTCGGCGCCTCCGACCGCGACAACGCCCGCGCCAACTTCTCCCAGCCCGGCCCCTTCGTGGGCATCGCCGCCCCCGGCGTCGACATGGTCTCCACCGTCCCCTTCGGCGGCCACTGCATCGACCAGGGCACCAGCTTCTCCGCGCCGTACGTCTCCGGTGTCGCCGCCCTCATCCGGGCCAAGCACCCGGACTGGAGCTACCGCCAGGTCATCACCCAGATCGAGCAGACCGCGGACCGCAGCAAGCCGGGCCGCGACGATTTCGTCGGCTGGGGCGTGATCGACCCCGTGGCCGCCGTCAACGACGACGCCACCACCCCGAAGGACGCCCCGACGCCGGACCCCGTCGTCAACGCCGGCGCCCGGGAGAAGATCGAGGCGGCGACCGTCATCCTCGGCGAGAGCCCCCAGGAACGCACCGAGCGCTACGCCGTGTACACGGTCGGCGGCGCGGTCGGCGGTGTCGCGCTGCTCGTGGGCGGCGGCGTGGTGCTCGGCGACTGGCGTCGCAAGCGAGGGATCAACACATGAGTAGGAACGGGGAAGCGACACGATGAGTGACCAGTACAAGGTCGATCTGAGTGAGCTTGAGGACACGATCACCAAGCTCAACGGCGTCATCAGCCAGCTGGGTGTGGCCAACGTCTGCGCCAAGAACGACACCTACCTGCCGCCCGGCGCGCTCGGCGCCGGTTTCGAAGAGGCCGAGAAGCTGGCGCGTGCGCACGAGGACATGAAGACGCACATCGAGGCGGTCGTCACCTACATCCACGGTGTCATGAACGATTTCGGCGACAAGACGAAGAAGGTCCACGGCCACTATTCGGACGCCGAGTACGACGCGCAGGGCGGCATGTCCGGGTCCGGTCGGTGAACGGGGCCATGAGCGTCGCCGAGGCCGCAGCAGTCAGGGCAGTGAGGAACGTCGTGCCGGTCGCCAAGGGGGTAACGCACCATGACTGACAACGCGGGGACGTACTACGAGTACAACGCCCCGACCCAGTGCTACGCCGGTGAGCACACCACCGACTTCGCCGGCAGCAAGAACATGGACCAGATGAAGGGCATGCTCGCCAACGCCGACCATGTCGAGGTCGAGTCCTGCGCCAAGGGCTGGATGGACGTGCACGACCAGCTGGTCGTGGGTTCGGGCAGCGCCAAGTCGGTGTTCGACGCGGCGGTCGAGCACATCACCCAGCACTGGGACGGCGCGGCGGCCGAGGGCTTCAAGGCCCAGGCCAGGGTCATCAGCAAGATGATCAGCGACTGCTCGACGTACGCACGGTACACGTCGCAGGCGATGACCAACGCGGCGTCCATCCTGAAGGCGATCAAGCCGCAGGTCGACGCGATGGAGAAGCCCGGCACCCTGTCCAGCTGGGGCGACGCCCTCGGCGACGGGTTCGACCGCAGCGACGCGCAGCTTCACGCCGACCTCGGCAACGGGATGGGCACGCAGTCCGCCCTCGACAAGAACCGCGGTTCGCTGTCGGCGGGCAAGGAAGCGCAGCTCGAGATGGCTGTGAAGATGGAGCAGCTCGGCGCGGGCTACAACGCGCAGTCCATGTCGATGGGGTCGTGGACGAAGAAGCCGATGCCCAAGCGTTACGACGAGAAGGACGACTACCCGGGTGACCCGGGCGGCGTCGCCCCCGTGCCCATGCCGATTCCTGCCGAGGTCGGCAGTCCCCGTCCCAGCGACGCAGGCCGCGGCAGGACGGGAGGCACCACCGGCACCCTCACGCCGTCGCGTGACGTGCAGTCGCCGCGTGAATCCGGCATCACCGGTGGCGTGCAGAAGCCGGTGGCCAGCACCAAGCCGCAGGTCGGCACTGCAATCGACGGCATCGCCGGGGGCACGACCGGCGCCGGCGGGTACGGCGGCGGGACCGCGGGCGTCGGAGGCGGAGCCGGCGGTGCCGGCGGCGTGGGTACCGGAGGCACGGCCGGTGCCGGTGGTTACGGCGGTGCCGGCGCGGGTGTTCTGGGCGGCCTCGGTGGGCGCGGCGCCATGGCGGGCGGCGCGGGTGCGGGTGGCGCCGGTCGTGGTGGCGCCGCGGGCCGGAGCGGTATGCCGGGCGCCGGTGGCGCGGGGGCAGGTGCGGGCGGCAGGGGCGGCGCGGCCGCCGGCCGCGGCGGCAGCCTCGCCCGACGCGGCGGCGGCGTCGTCGGTGCCGCCAAGGGCACCGGCTCGGGCACCCGCGGTACGCCGGGCGGCTCGGGCCTGCACAGGAGCCGTGGCGCGGCGGGAGCCGGCGGCGGCAGCAACGTCGGCAAGGGCGCGAACCGCATGATGGGCCGCGGCCAGACCGACCGTGCGGACGAGGAAGAGGGGCGCGAGGGGGAGCGTCCCGACTACCTGGTCGAGGACGAGGAGACCTGGACGCCCGAGCGCAACAACGCTCCCCGGGTCATCGAGTAGCGACGACGCGGCAGCATGTAGAACAGTGTGGGGGCTCGGCCGGCGAAGCCGCAGCCCCCACATCGCCTGAGAGAGGACAAAGGATGGCCTTCACACGGACGCTGCGCTCGGTGGGCGGCGTTGTGCTCGCGGGTGCGCTGATCTTCGCCGCTGCACCGGCCGCTTCGGCGGACCAGACCAGAGAAGACCAGTGGCCGCTGGAGGCCTTCGACGCGGCATCCATCTGGAAGGTCTCGAAGGGCAAAGGCGTCACCGTCGCTGTCATCGACTCCGGTGTCAATGCCGGTCACGTCGACCTCAAGGGCAATGTGATCGAGGGGAAGGACTTCATCGACGGCGGGTCCACCGCTCCCGACCCCGGCGACGATCACGGCACCGCCATGGCCTCGATCATCGCCGCCCATGGCCACGGCGCGGGTGGGGCCGACGGCGTCATGGGGCTCGCTCCCGAGGCCAAGATCCTCGACATCCGCGACGACGGACATCGCGACAGCGGGTTCGCCGAGTCGATCCGTTATGCCGTCGACCACGGAGCCTCCGTCATCAACGTCTCGTCCGGAGGCGCGGCCAAGGTCGAGGCGGAGGCGGATGCCGTCGCCTACGCACTCAAGAAGAACGTCGTCGTGGTCGCTGCCTCCGGCAACGAGGGTTCCGAGGTGAGCTACCCGGCGGGTCACCCCGGTGCGATCGCGGTGGGCGGAGTCAAGAACAACGGTGAAATCTGGGAGAAGTCCAACTTCGGCTCCGCGCTGCTGCTTTCGGCACCCGGAACCTTCATCGTGAGCGCCGGCGGCAAGAACAACGCGGCCTACCGCTCCGGCACCGGGACCTCGGACTCGAGCGCGTTCGTATCCGCGGCTGCGGCCCTCCTCCGGGCCAAGTTCCCGGACCTGAGCGCCGGGCAGATCGTCAACCGCCTGACCAGGTCCGCCGGCCTGCCCGCGTCGGAGAAGGGACTCTCCCTTCCCGACGAGCACTACGGCTACGGCTACATCCAGCCCCTCGCGGCGCTCACCCGGGACATCCCCGCGGGGCCAACCTACGGGCCCCTCAAGGTGCCGGAGTCGCTGCAGGCCGGGCAGAGCGGTGACGGCACGGGCGCCACGGACAATCCCTCCGCCTCCGCGCCCGACACCACCGGCGGGGGCATGAGCGATGACGAGCAGGCGGCCGCCGACCGCAAGCAGGTCATCGCGCTCAGCGTGATCGGCCTGGTGGGTCTCCTGGTGCTCGCCCTCGTCGTCTTCCTGATCGTGAAGCTCGCGCGCCGCAACAAGGGCAACAACGGTGGCGGCCCGGGCGGGCCCGGCACACCCGCGGGTTGGGGCGGCAGCGGTCAGCCGCAGTACGGCCGGACGCCGCACCAGCAGCAGCACCCGGGCCAGGGCGGCAATCCGTACCAGCAGCAGCCGCAGGGCCCGGGACAGTGGTCGAACCAGTAGCCGGGGCCCGATAGCGGCCCTGTGAACGGCAAACGGGGTGCAGTCCACGTCTTCCGGACCACGGCCGGCGCGGGCGGCCATTCGCCACGCCGCCGGGCCGGCGACATCGCGCCCCCTCCCCCACGAGCAGAGGCGGAGATGAACCCGACGAACCCGGGCAGTGCGAGCAACCACCAGTACGTCGTTCCCCCGCAAGGCGCGGCCGTCGACCGGGCGCCGTACTCGGTGTTCGTCAGCGCCCGTGGGCTGGCGGGTCACGAGCGGAGGGCGGCGGACGGCGCCCCCGCGGCGACCGTCGAGCGGACGGGGGAGGGCGGCGCGCGGGGCGGTGTCGTGGCCGACGTCCACGTCATGGCGGGGGCGGGGCGAGCGGCGGACGGGACGTGGCCTGGGTTCGCGTTGGTCGGTGCCGGTGACGGGGCGACGGTGTGCACGGTGCATCCCGTGGGCCCGCAGGCGTACGAGGTGCGGGCCGGCGATGGTGCGCCGCTGGGGCGGCTGACCCGGCGGGCGGGCGGCTTCCTGCCGCCCCGGCGGGTGCGGTGGACCGCGGAGGCGGTCCTCGGGCCCACGTGGACCGGCGCGGTCGGCCCGCGCAGCGCCTGGGCGGCGTACGTCCTGCTGTCGCCGGCGTGGTTCCCGCTGTGGCTGGTCCTGGTGGCGTACTCGTACGTGGACGCCCTGCTGGACGGCGGCCGCGCGGACTGGGCCGTCCGGCTCACCGGTCCGGTCCGTACGCGCTGGCGGGCCGCGGGGGGCGGTGGCGGGCTCGGCTTCAAAGGCCCGCGCTACCGGATCGAGCCGGACCGCATCGACCACCGCCTCGCCCTCGCGCAGGCGGTACTGCACGCCTCGGACCGCTGACCGTCCGGGGAACTTCGGAATGACCACGGGGAGACAGATGTCCGACTTCAGGATCGACGTCGATCGCATGCGGGACCTGGTCAACAAGCTGGACCAGGCCGACGACCGCATGCGCGGGGTCTGCGAGCGGCTCAAGAAGGTCGGGCCCAACGGCCTGGGCACCGACGACCTGGACGACGCCTGCGACGAGTTCCAGTCGCAGTGGGGTGACGGCATCAAGCGGATCGCCGACGCCTCCAAGACGATGCACGACAAGCTCGAGCTGACGCTGGAGGCGTACACCGCCAACGAGGACGAGACGAAGAAGGTCTTCGACGGCAAGTAGCCGTCGGCCGGCCACAGGGAACGGTACCGGGAGAACGGGGAGAACGGGGAAGAGATGGGTTCGGACGCGAACTGGCCCGGGCTGGGCTTCAATCCCGCCAAGGGCGAACTGCACACCGTCCAGTCGCTGGCGTACGACGTGAAGTCGGTCGGTGACGAACTGGACGACCTGCACCGCCTGCTCACCGACATAGGCAGGACGGACGGGGTCTGGGAGGGCCAGGCGGCGCAGGGCTTCTCGCGCAAGCTCGGGGAACTGCCCAGGTACCTGAAGCAGGGCACGCAGTCGATGCACGACTGCGCCAAGGCCCTCAACACCTGGCACACGCAGCTCACCGACTTCCAGCAGCGGGCGAGGGCCCTGGAGTCGGACGCGGTCGAGGCGCGTGCGCGGGTGGCGGCGAAGACCGCGGCCAACGACCGCGTCAACGACAGGATCAACCAGATCAACCTCTCGGGCAGGCTGCTCACCGAGGCCGAGGCCGCGCAGTTGCGCGAGGAGAGCAGTTCCGCGGTGAGCGCCGCCAACGCGGCGGTCGACGCGCTCGACAAGATCATCGACCAGGCGGAGAAGCTCCAGGCGAACTGGAAGGACCGTGCGGGTGAGGCGGAACGGGCGATCCTGAAGGCCTCCGAGAACCACCCGCCGGACCTCCACTGGTGGGACCGCGCCCTGGACGGGCTGACGGGCGCCTGGCGCGACTTCAAGGACTGGCTGGTGGAGAACGCGGACCTGCTCTCGACCATCTCCAGCGCACTGGCCGCCGCCGCGCTCGCCATGCAGTTCATCCCGGTGATCGGCCAGGCGGCCGGCGCCGTACTCGGCACCGCCTCCGTGATCTGTGCCGCGGGTGCCCTGGCGGGCCACTGGATGGGCAACGCGCGCGGCAACGGCACACCCGCGTGGAAGATCGGGCTCGATGCGCTGGGCGTGATGCCGGGTGTCGGCGCGGGCGTGAAGGGCTTCCTGTCCTTCGGCAAGGCGGCGAAGGCTGCCGCGGGTACCGGCCGGCTGGCCCGGATGATGGAGGGCGGCATGGAGGGGCTGAACAACCCCCTCAGCATGAAGATGGCGAACAAGGTCGCCGGGATGTTCGGCAAGGAGATCAACACCGTGGGCACCCAGCTCGTCATGAAGACGGGCTCCGCCCTGCACGGCGCGTACAAGTGGGCGACCGGCGGGGACGAGGGACGGGCACCCGCCGCGGCCCCCGCCGCGCCGGCCACGCCGACGGCGCGGGCCGACGTGTCGATCCAGCCCTACCCGGCGACCTCCCGCCCGTTCCACAGCGCACTGGCGGCGTGACCATGACCGACCTCGTGCCCGTCGAGGGCGGCGGGAAGCTGCACGTCGGCTGGTTCATGCCGCCCTTCTTCCACGAGCTGCCCGTCGACACCGACGACCCGGACGAGGGCGCGCGCCGCCTCGTCGCCACGGCCAAGGAGGTCCTCGCGAACGGCAGCGAGGACGAGCAGATGCGCATGGCGCTCCTGTACGCGAGCATCATGGGCGACCTGCGTGACGCGGGTGCCTGCTACGCCGGCTTCTGCGTCCTGGACATGGACGGCCGCAACAGCACGGCCACCGTCGCGGTGTATCGGACACCGCTGCCGGAGGAGACGACCGCGGCCGAGGCCGTGCCGGAGATGCTCGCCGCCTTCTCGCGTGCCTACCCCGAGGACGACGTCCAGGTCAGCGAACTCCCCTGCGGCCGGCCGGGAGTGGTGCGGATCGGCTCCGCGCCCTTCGATCTGCCTGCCGAACTCTCCCCGTCGGGGGAGGCTGTTGCCGTGGACCGTGGCCTGATCCAGGTGTACGTCCCGCTGCCCAACGACGCGGAGATGGTGACCTTCGAGCTGAGCACCCCGTCCATGGAGGACTGGGACCTGTACTCGGAGCTCTTCGCCGAGATCGTGCGCGGTCTCGACTGGGGCACCGAGGAGGAGGTGGCGCTGGCCACCGCCCTCGAGCAGGTCCCGGCGCCGCAGGAACCGCCCGCGCCGGAACCGGAGGTAGCGCGGGGGCTGTACGACCGCTCCAGCCGCTTCCTGGACGCGCTCGGCGTGCGCGGGCGTATGGACCGGGGGAACGAGCTGACGGCGGTCACCTGCCCCGATTGCTGGGGAAAGGGACTGCGTTCCGCCTGCTCGGCCCGCCACCGCTGGCGGATCGACGAGGTGGAGGAGGCGCTGCTGGCCCCGGCCGTCGCGCGGGTGGAGGCGTTCGCCGCCCAGGGCGGCTGGACTGTCGCCGACGCGGCCGGGCTGCGCCTGACCGTCCACGAGGAGGGCGAGGGGGCGCACCGGGTCACGGTGACGGCCGTCGCAGGGGAGGGCCGTATCACCGTCGAGGTGCTCGCCCCCTGCCACCGCACGGTCCGGCCCCCGTCCGGTTCGGCGTTCGGCTGACCTCCCGCGCCCCCGACGGGCGGCCGGGTCCGTGCCGTGCGGCCCCGCGCCGCCGTCCATCGCCCCGCGCGGCGGCGCGGATCACGCCCGGTCAGCCCGCGGACCGCTTCAGGGTCGGAGCCGTACGGGGAAGGGCATCGGCGTCGAGGCACTTCGCGGAGTGCCCCGCCACGTAGCGCGCGGCGTCGGCGGCGAGCTCCGCCATGGCCTCGCGCGCCTTGCGGGCCTCCTCTTCGCCTTCGCGCAGGGCCGGGGCGGCGACACTGATGTACAGGGCGTACCCGCCCTTCTCCCCCTGGCCCGGCGCGGTGCCGGCGAGCGTGCAGGGGGCGGTCAGGGCGGCGAGTTCCGTGCCGCCGCCGGAGGTGACGTAGCCACGGGCCGGGCCCCAGTCGAGGGCGGCACCGCCGGCTCTCACCCGCTGGGCGACGGCCTGTTCGTCGATGAGGTCCTCGCGCAGGGCGGACCGGATCTGGACGGCCTCGCCGTCGATGAGCAGCGAGCAGTACTCCCCGTCCTCGCCCACCGACCGCTCCGTGAGCGGTGCCTTGAGGCCGCCTCCGCCGCTCTCGGTCTCCACGACCTCGGAGCGGGGCGGCTGATGGAACAGGGCTATCGGCTTCGTGGACACCGAGGTGCCGCAGAGCCCGGCGGGCAGCGCGGGCGAGGACGACGGGCTCGGGGGCCCCGCTTGGGTTCCCCGGCCGGACGTGCAGGCGACACCCGCGGACGCCATGAGCAGGAGGCCCGTGAGGACCTGGACCGTCTTCTTCGTCACTGCGTGTCTTCCCTCGTGGTCAGCCATGCCGGGAGTCCTCGGCCTTGGCGCCGGCCGCGTGACTCTGCTGGGCCTCGCGTCCGGCGGTGTCCTGCAGATCGCTGATGGTTTCCGTCCCGTGGTGACCGTGCGCGCCGGCCTGCCGTACCGCCTCCCTGGCGGACCGCACGGCCTCCTCCTGGCCGTCGCTGTAGCCGCGTCCGGCCTCGTGCTCGGCCTCCGTGGAGCTGTCCTGCTTGATGGACTCCAGCACGCTGCTCTGCACGTCCTCGATCATCCAGCCCGCGACGTCCCCGACGACGGGCACCTTGATCGCGCCGGTCACCAGTCCCGCGCCCCGCCCGACCCATTTGCCGACGTCTTCGCTGTTCTTGTTGAAGTCCTCGTCCTCCGCGCGCTTGGTGTCCCACACCGCGTCCGCGCGTGCCTCGCTCATGATGCCCGCGACGGTCGCCCCCGGGTGGACGGCGCTGGCCACCCGGTCGCTGACGGGCACATGGGTGTCGGTCTCCCCGTTCATGGCCCGGTCCACCAGACCCGTGGTGTACGCCTGCTGGGACGCGGTGATGGCCCGGTAGGCGTCGGGGTCCTGCCCGACCTCCGCGAGGAAGGCCTGCGTGGCGGCCCGGTCGAGATGCGCGGACGCTCCGTGAACGGGCAGGTCGTCGTCCCCCGAGACACCCCGCTGGACGTCACCCATGTAGCCGGCCGCGATGTGCCCCAGGCTGTCGCGCATCGGCTCCAGGGGCGCGCCGTCCTTGCCGTTGAGGAGTTCACCGCCGCCCTCGCCGCCGAACTTCTCCACGATGTCGTTCACCAGCCCGGCCTGCGCCTGGCTGTGCTCGGGCATGTCCGAGCCCTCGTAGTCGTACGCCACGCCGCTGGTCGCCGCCTCCAGGGCGTGGCCCAGGGCGTCGGGGCCGTGCGCGGTGGCCTTGGCGCTCTCGTCGAGGTCGCGGCTGGCCGTGTCGGGGACCCAGTCGCGGTCGGGGTCGGTGAAGTAGTCCAGGTAGGAGCCGACGTCCTTCTTCCCGTCGCCGTGGTCCACCCTGACCTCCCCGTCCGGATCGACGGTGCCGTCGCGGTGGTAGGCGACCACGTCGCCGGTGAAGAAGTCCTCGGCCGCCCCGGGGCTGTGGCCGAGGCCCTCCAGGATGCCGGTCATGGGGTCGAAGCCGTCGCCGCCCTTGCCGGAGGGGTTGGACGTGATGTCCTCGTTCAGCGAACCGCGCGGGGAGTTCTCGATCCAGATGCCGGGGTTCTCCGCTTCCAGGGAGACCGCGTGCTGCGCGATCGGCGTGAGGAAGCGCGAGTCGTACTCGCCGTACCGCAGGATGCCGCCCAGGACCTGGTAGCCGTACGGCTGGTACGGGTAGCCGGGGTTGTCGCTGACCGTGAACTTCTGGGCGCCCTGGGCGCGCAGCTCCGCGTTCCACGCGTCGGACAGGTGTGGCTGCTTGTCCGGGTCGGTGGCGGTGGCCAGGGAGTAGCCGAGGTTCTTCTGGAGTTCCTGCACTTCCTTGAAGCGCTTGGAGTCCGGTTCCTCGTCGGCCTGGGCGGTGAGGTTCGCGTAGAAGTCCAGGGTCTTGCGCGGCCCGAGCCTGTCGTAGAAGCCGGTGGTGAAGTCGGAGTCCTTGCTGTTGGCGTGGAGGATCCGGTTCAGCTTGTCGAGTTCGGCGTCCGTCGCCTGGTCGCCCTTGGCGGCGATGGCGGTGGCCTGGTCGATCTCCACGGCGTCGAGGCTGGTGTAGACGCTGGTGTTGAACGATCTGCTGTCGCCGTTGGCGTCGCGCTCGAGGGCGGCGCTCGCGGCCTCGTCGGCGGCGGTGGCCTGTTCGAGCACGCTCTTCAGGCGTGCGGACAGCGAGTCCAGCTTCTCCTTGCGCTCGGTGGCGAAGCCCGGGGAGGCGGAGGCGGTCGGGCTGTCCCAGCGGGAGTCGACGTCCTGGATCGCGCCGTCATCGCAGACGCGGAAGCTGTCGCGGCGGGCCTCGTCGAGCAGGGTGCGCAACTGCCTCTGGTAATGGGAGAACTCGGTATGGGCGTCCTGGAGCAGTTTGGCGACCCGGCCGGCCTCGGTGGCGGCGTTCTCGTACTCGGTGCGGGCCTTGCCCATGGTGGCGAAGGCCGCGGTCGCGGCGTCGCCCTCCCAGTGGCCTTTGAGGTGGTTGATGACGCGCTGCTCGAACTCGTGCTGGAGGGCCTCGTACTTGGCGGGCAGCGCGCCCCACGAGGCGGCGGCGTCGGCCAGTGGGCCGAGGTCGGCCTTGTCGAGGTAGGGGATGGACACCATGTGTGCGTCAGCTCCTGTCCGTCCCTGCGGACGGGTGTGGGTTTGCGTTGCGGCCGTGCCGTCTGGCCCGCGGGCCGGAAGGCGGTCCCTATCCGAAGGGGGTGTGGATGGAGGCCTGGCGGGCCTGTTCCTCCTGCTCGGTGCGGGTGTAGTGGCCGGTGCTGGCGTGGAGCTTGTCGCTGATGTCCTGCAGCATGCGCTTGAGGTTGACGACCTGGTCGCCCCAGCGGACGTCCATCGTCACCAGGGAGCCCGCGGTGGCCCAGGAGCCGCCCTCGGGAGGACCGGGGGCGGTGTGCTTGTTGAGGCCCGTGACGGCGCCGAGGGTGTCCTCGTCGGCCTTGTTGTCGACGTTCTCGGTGTCACCGCGCAGTTCGACCAGCGCGTTGGCGGCCTCGTCCAGGCGCTGGGTGTCGACCTTCGTCGTTCCTGCGGACGTTCCGCCGCCGCCCGGATCCGCCGGTACGGAGTTCAGCCGCATCCGGGCGGCGCCACCCTGCCGTGACGTGTCAAAGGGAGAACTCATCCCTGTACCAACCCCGTTCGCTGCGACCGCCCGGCTGGTGTGCCGGGCGGGCAGGCACCGGGTTTCACCCCGGCCCCCGTCGTTTTAACGCGCGCATGCCAATCGCGCCACGACGATACCGGATCCCGCCGGCCCGGCGACGCGCCGTCCCGTCGCAGCCCACCATCGATCCGGGGGGGATCTCGTTCCCCGCACCCGCGCCGGCCGGGGACGGGCGCCGCCCGCCCGCCCGCACGGCGCAGGCACGGGGCACCGGGCGGGACTGGTGAGCCCCCGGCGCCCCGCACCCGCGCGAGGCCGCCGCCTCAGCCCGGCAGGCACCCCACCAGCAGGTCGGCAAGCCCGCCCGGGTCGGCGAGCGCCAGCAGATGCCCGCCCGGCAGGACGTCCGCCTCGACGCCGATCCGCTCCCGGGCAACACCGCGCTGGAAAGCGGCCGGGAACAGTCGGTCGTCGCGGCCCACGACGACGCGGGTGGGCACGTCCGGCCACGTACGCAGCGGGAAGGGCACGCCGAACGGGGTGTCCGACTGCCGGTTCTCCTGGGCCAGGGCCTCGTCCGCCACAGGCCGCGGGAGGTCGTGGAAGAAGGTGACGAGAGGGTCGAACTCCCCGTTGGCCGGCCGGCCCTCGGCGAGGTCGAGGGCGCGCCGGGCCTCCGGCTGGCCGGTGGCGGCCCACCATTGTCCGGCGGTCTCCCCGGGGGCCGGGACCATCGCGTTGACCAGTACGAGCAGCACGAGCCGGTCCCCCAGAGGTGCGCAGGCCAGGGGCGCGCTGAAGCCGGCCATCGACTGGGCGACCAGCACCAGCGGCGCGCGGTCGCCCGCGGCGGCGACGATCGCGTCGGCGTACTCCCGCAGCCCCGCGCAGTCGTCCCCGGTGGGAAGGTCCACCGCGACGGCGGCGTGGCCGCGCCGGCGCAGTTCCGGCACGAGGAGGTGCCAGTACCAGGTGCCGCCCCCCGCGCCCGGGACCAGGACGAAGGTCGTTTCCGTCACGTTCGCCCTCCCGTCAGGACGTCGCCAGGACGGAGGTGAAGCTGTCCAGGATGTGGCCGGCGCCGGCCTCCGCCGTGGCGCAGTGCTCCTCGGGGACGCCGGGCTGGCGGTAGACGACCTCGGTCCTGTCGCCGTGGTCGGTGAAGGTGGCGTCCATGACGACCTCGGGCGCGCCGGGGACCTCCATCGTCCACACCAGCCGCTCGTGCACCTCCACCTCGCGGTACACCCCGCTCAGCGGCATCTCGCCCTGCGGCGTGGTGACGGTGGCGCGCCAGGCGCCGCCGGGGCGGACGTCGATGGCGACGGTGGGCAGCGGGGCGCCGAACCACTGGGCGAAGTACTCCGGCTCGGTCCACACCTTCCACACCTTGGCGAGCGGAGCGTCGAAGACCCGGGTAATGCTGATGTCGTTCATGGTGCTGCCTTCCTGGTCGGGCCGGGCCACTGCGGAACGGCTCCGGGGATGGGACCGGGCGGGTCGGCGGAACTCATCGGTGGCGGTGTCCGACGCGTGTGGTGTGATCGGCAGGAGCGACGAGGGGAGCGGAAGATGGCCGCGCGGGTACGGATCGAGCCGTGGTCGGAGGGCGACCTCGACCTGCTCCGCCGGGCGAACGCGCCCGCGATGATGCGCCACCTCGGCGGCCCAGAGACCGAGGAGCAGCTGCTCGTCCGGCACGAGCGGTACCTGGCGAGCGGGAGCGAGGAGGGCGGCGGGATGTTCAGCATCGTGCTGCTGCCCGAAGGGGTGCCGGCCGGGAGCATCGGCTACTGGGAGAGGTCCTGGCGGGACGGGACGGTGTACGAGACCGGCTGGGGCGTCCTGCCCGAGTTCCAGGGGCGCGGTGTCGCCGCGGCCGCCGGGGAGGCCGTCATCGCGCGGGCGGCTGCCGACCGGGGCCCGCGCTTCCTGCACGCCTTCCCCAAGGTCGACAACCACCCCTCGAACGCGATCTGCCGCAAGCTCGGCTTCACGCTGGTGGAGGAGTGCGACTTCGAGTACCCGCCGGGTCACCCCATCCGCTGCAACGACTGGTGCCTGGAGCTGTACGCCCCGTGACGCCGGGCGCGCTCCCCGCGGTCGCCGAGCACGCCGAGGGCCGCCGCGCAACCCGCGCGCGGCCCCGTCCGCGCCCGTCCGCGCCCGTCCGGGGCTGCCACGATCGACGCATGCCGACCCTTGGGACGATCATGCTCGCACTGACGGACGTGCCGCGCGCCGCGGCCTTCCGGGGCGCCGCCCTCGGCCACGTGCCTGCGTGCCCCGTGACGGCGAGGTGCGGGCGGAGGACGACTGGGCGGTGCCGGTGCCCGCCGCGGGAGCGGCCGGGCCGCGGATCGCCCCGGCATCAGCGTCCCCCCGGTGCGGGGAGCACCCCCGGGGTCCACCTGGACCCGTACGTGGACGACGCCGCCGAACAGGCGGCCGAGGTGGAGCGGCTGGTCGCCCTGGGCGCCGGGCGGGTCGGCCGCAGACCGGCCCGGGCGCGTCACAGCGGCTCCGGCCCGGCCTGCGGCGGGTCCACGAAGAAGCTGTCGTGACGGAGCAGGAACTCGCCGAACGCCGCGCCCCCGCGCTGCGCCATCTCGCAGGCCCGCTCGAAGTACTCCTCCCGGGGCGCGCCGGGCGCGAAGAGCAGCAGCATCGACACGGGTTCGTCGGAGTCGTTCTGGAAGGCGTGCAGCCCGCCGGCCGGCACGTGGAGGAAGTCCCCGGGACGCGCGGTGATCCAGCGCTCCCCGTCGAAGAGCTGCACCGCCCCGGACAGCACGAAGAAGGACTCGGAGATCGACCGGTGGAAGTGGGTGCTGGGGCCGGGGGAGCCCGGGCCCATGTCGATCCGGTACAGGCCGAAGTCGCCGCCCGTCGACGCGTGCGTGGCGAGGTAGTGGGTGCGGTTGCCCGAGGGCGCGATCACGTCCGCGGCGGTGTCGGCGGAGCGGAACAGCGCGCTGGTCTCGCCCTGTTCTCCGAGGTAGCGGGGCTCGGGGTAGGACATGGCGCTCGTCGCCTCCTTCGGCATCGGTCAGACAGACCGTGCCACATCCGATCGGGGAACTCCGCTCAGCGCTCCGGGAAGGGCAGCCGAAAGGTTGACGAAGCGTGTCCACGCTGCCCGCTCAGGCGGCGATCCCGTCACCGTGGTCGCGGCTTCCCCTTGATGGCACGATGGCATCCGCACTCTTGTCACGACACTCTCGACCGGGGGAACGGATCCGATGAGCAAGGAGATCAGCGACGCGGACCTGATGGACGTCGCGGACGACCCCGCGCAGGCCCGCCGGCTGCACAAGGCCCTCAGGACGCTCGCCGACAACCCCAACGCGGACGGCACGCTCAAGGAGATGGCGCGGGAGGTGCTCTCCGGTCGCCTCGGCATGCGCGAGGCACTGGGTACCGGCGCCTACCTGGGCGCACTCGGCGACCGGATGGCCGAGCTGAAGCGGACCGACGAGCGGCTGACGCCCGAGGAGCGGGCGGCGCAGGAGGAGCGCGCCCGGCGCTGGTTCGAGCAGCGAGCCGACGAGGGGGCGGCGGAGGCGGCGGAGGCCGAGGACGCCCGGGAGGACGAGGCCGCCGGTGGCCACCGCCGGGCCGTGCGGCGCGACCCCCGGGACGTCCCGCCCGCCTACCGGCCGCCGTCCTCGCGGGACTGAACGCCGACACGCGAGCGGGGGCGGGCCGTCCGGCCCGCCCCCGCTCGCGTGTCCCGGCGCCGCGCGCCGGAACGGGGTCACCTCTCCGGCAGGAAGCCGGTCTGGATGAGCTGGTTGCCACGGCGCCGCGTGATGAACTGCGCGCGGCCCGGCGGCAGCTTGGACGCCTTGACGTTGCCGAAGACCGGGCCCTCGCCGGGATCGCCGGAGAGCAGCACACCGGTGGCGCCCAGCTCCTTGACGCGAGTGAGGAACGGCTCGAAGGATGCCCGCGACGCACCCGAGGTGCTGCGCGACAGCACGATGCGCAGCCCCAGGTCACGGGCGAACGGCAGGTACTCCATCAGCACCTGCATCGGGTTGCCCATCGAGGTGGCGACCAGGTCGTAGTCGTCCACGAAGACCCAGGCGTCCGGCTCGCTGTACCAGCTGCGGTTGCGCAGCTGCTCGGGCGTGACGTCCTGGCCGGGCATCCGGCGGCCCATGGAACCGGCCAGCGACTCCATGACCTCCTGCAGCTGCGGGCCGGAGGCGCAGTACTTGTACACGTGGCTGTCCGGGACCTGGCCGAGCAGCGCCCGGCGGAAGTCGGAGACCACGAACAGCGCCTTGCCGGGCTCGTAGCGCTCGCTGACCTGCTGGGCGATGAGCCGCAGCAGCGAGGACTTGCCGGACTCGCTCTCGCCGTAGATGACGAACAGCGGGTCGGTCTCGAAGTCCACGAACACCGGCGACAGGGTGAGCTCGTCCACTCCGATCGCGATGCCGCGGTCGGAGAAGTCCCCACCGCGGGGCAGTTCGCTCGACGGCAGCATCGTCGGCAGCATCCGCACCTTGGGCGCGACGGGGCCCGGCCAGTTGGAGTTGACCGTCGCCACGAACTGCGCCATGCCCTCGGAGAGGTCCTCCACGCTGGAGGAGGCGTCGACGCGGGGCAGCGCCGCCAGGTAGTCCAGCTTCTCCGGGGACAGACCGCGGCCCGGCTTGCCGACCGGCACGTTCTCGGCGCGCCTGCGGTCGAACTCGGACTCCATCGGGTCGCCGAGCCGCAGCTCCAGCCGGCTGAGGACCTGGTCGCGCAGCGCGGGCCGGATCTCGGTGTAGCGGGTGGCGGTGATGACCAGGTGGATGCCGAAGCCCAGACCACGGGTGGCGATGTCGTTGATGACCGGGTCGAGCATCTCGTAGTCGGTCTTGAAGGTGCCCCAGCCGTCGATGACGAGGAACACGTCGCCCCACGGCTGGTCGGGGAAGTGCCCCGAGGCCCGGCGGGAGCGGAAGGTGTTCATGGAGTCGATGACGTTGGTGCGGAAGAACTCCTCGCGCGCGTCCAGGATGCCGTGCACCTCGGCCACCGTACGGCGGACCTTCTCCGCGTCCAGCCGCGAGGCGACCCCGCCGACGTGCGCCAGCCCGTCCAGCGCCAGCATGCCGCCGCCGCCGAAGTCCAGCGCGTAGAACTGCACTTCCTTCGGGGTGTGGGTCAGGGCGAAGGAGGCGATGAGCGTGCGCACCAGCGTCGACTTGCCGGACTGCGGGCCGCCGACGATCAGCGCGTGACCGCCGGAGCTCGACAGGTCCGCGTACAGCACGTCGCGTCGCTGCTCGAAGGGCTTGTCGACCAGGCCGACCGGCACCTGGAGCTTGCCGGTGGCGGTGTAGCCGTCGGCGTGCAGACCCCGCTCGGCGCTCACCGTCAGCGGCGGCAGCACCTGGTCGACGCTGAACGGCTCGTCCAGCGGAGGCAGCCACACCTGGTGGGCGGGCGGCCCCTGGCCCTCCAGCCGGCCGACGATGACGTCGAGCACCGTGTCGGCCAGGGCGTCGTCCACCTGCCCGGCGCGCTGCTGCGGCTCCGGCTCGGTGACGATGCGCACGGGCACCGGCGAGGCGGTGAACAGCACGGGGGAGCGGTCGATGCGCGCCCCGCTCGCGGTCCGGGTGCCCGGCGCCCGGTAGGTGCCGGACACGTACGCGGCCTTGAACTGCACCATCGTGTCGGTGCCGTACTTCAGGATGCCGGCGCCGGGGACGTTGGGCAGGTGGTAGGCGTCGGGCACACCGATCGCCGTGCGCGACTCGGCCGCGGAGAAGGTCCGCAGACCGATGCGGTACGACAGGAAGGTGTCCAGGCCGCGCAGCTTGCCCTCCTCCAGGCGCTGCGAGGCCAGCAGCATGTGCACGCCCAGCGAACGGCCGATGCGGCCGATCTGGATGAACATCTCGATGAAGTCGGGTTTGGCGGCGAGCAGTTCGGAGAACTCGTCGATGATCAGGACCAGCGAGGGCAGCGGGTCGAGCGCCGCGCCCGCCGCGCGGGCCTTCTCGTAGTCGGTGATGTTGGCGTAGTTGCCGGCCTGCCGCAGCAGTTCCTGGCGGCGGGTCAGCTCACCCGTGATGGAGTCGCGCATGCGGTCCACCAGGGTCAGCTCGTCGGCCAGGTTGGTGATCACCGCCGACACGTGCGGCATCGTGCCCATGCCGGTGAAGGTCGCGCCGCCCTTGAAGTCGGCGAGCACGAAGTTGAGGGTCTCCGAGGAGTGCGTCACGGCCAGGCCCAGCACCAGCGTGCGCAGCAGCTCGGACTTGCCGGAACCGGTGGCGCCCACGCACAGTCCGTGTGGGCCCATGCCCTCCTGCGAGGCCTCCTTGACGTCCAGCATCACCGGCTCGCCGGTCTCGCCCAGACCGATCGGCACCCGCAGCCGCTCGTGGAGCGTCCGCGGGCGCCAGGTCCGCGCGACGTCAACCGACGACGCGTCGCCGATCCCCATCAGGTCGGTGAAGTCCAGGTTCGCCAGCAGCGGTTCGTCGGCGTCCGCGGCGCCCAGCCGCAGCGGTGCGAGCTGCCGCGCCAGCGACTCGGCCTGCACCAAGGACAGCACGTCGGGGACACCGGTGAAGGTGCCGGCACCGGCCTCCAGGTACAGCTGGTCGCGCCACACCTGGATGGACAGCGAGCCGCGCGCGTCGTCCAGCTCGCCGGGGACGACCTCGAGGATCGTGACGCCCTGCAGGCCCTCGGCGGAGGCGATCACCGAGTCCGGCGGCACGCCGCCGCCGTCCAGCACGATCACCACGTGCGGTTGGTCCAGCACCGGCTGGCCCTCGCGGTTGAAGCGCGGGCGGCCGTCGAGCTCGTCCGCCAGCAGATCCTCGACCTCACCCAGGTCGCCGCAGATCAGACGGCGCGAGCCCGCGCCGTCGTGCTCCTTGTGCTGCGCGTGCGGCAGCCACTTGACCCACTCCCACTCCGACTGGGCACCGGGCGCCGCCACGACGGCGACCAGGAGGTCCTCCGGCGAGTGCAGGGAGCACAGCTGGCCCACGATGGAGCGGGTCTGCCCGTAGACGGTGTCCGGGTCCCCGGAGACCGTCACGTGGTAGAAGGAGCGCAGCCCCACCGCCAGCGGCAGGTTGTCCAGCGAACCGTGGGCCGCGATGAACTGCTGCATCGAGTGCGCGGTCAGCGGCTCCAGTTCGTCCACCGGGGCGGTCTCCGGTGCCACCAGCGGCGTCGACAGCTGCTGTGGCCCGAGGCCCACCCGTACCTGGGCGAAGTCCGCGTCGGTGGAGCGTCGTTCCCACACCCGTGAGCCCTCGGCGACCAGCGCCCACAGCTGTTCGGGCGCCGGGTGCAGGTAATACTGCGCGTCACGCTGCTTGCGGGCGGTCTTGCGCACCCCACGGCGTATTTGTGCCAGGTACTTCAGGTAGTCCCGGCGGGCCTCCGCCATCTGTCCCGACGGCCCCTTGCGGGCGCGCACGATCTGGGCCACCACCATCGCCACGGTGGAACCCATCATGAGCACGCCCATGACCTTCATGAACCCGCCGGACGTCCCCGACCCCGTGGGCAGAAAGAAGAACGCCGCCGACGAACCCATGCCGAGCATCGGCAGCAGATTCATCAGCAGGCCCTGGTCCTCGCCGCGTGGCAGTTCGGGCGGGGCTTCGAGCCGTACCTCCTCACTCGGCACCTCCGGCGGGTAAACCCGCGGCGGGCGCTTGATGACGACCACGCTCACCGATGCACCAGTCCTTCACGCGAATCGCAGTTTCGGGCCGCCCCCGTGGCGACGGTCCCCCGTATGACACGTCCCGGTCGCGCTCCACCCCCGCGCGGGGCGGGCATTGGACCACAGGCAGGTGGCGATCCTACTGGGCATGACAGTCCCAGGGCACTGGGACGGGTGGGGGACAAGGGACTTGGGGTACCCGGTAGGGTGACGGATCGCGAAGCGCGGACGGGGGTCCGACCCTGGACGGCCGCGTGGACCTCACCCCAACCCACCCATCACCGGACGAGGGGGACCACTCCAGGTGAGCACGATCTCAGCGACGGGATTCTGCAGAGTCACGGTGGCGGCGCCGAACAGCCGGATCGATGTGGCACTCCCGGAGGATGTGCCGCTGTCCGACATCCACCCCGAGATACTGCGCCTGTCGGGCCAGACACCCGACGAAGCCGCCCCCACCGGCTACAACTTGGTCCGACGTGACGGGCGTGTCCTCGACGGCACCCTGTCCCTGGCCGAACAGCGCGTGCACGACGGGGAGTTGCTGCTGCTGCGTCCGTTCGCGGACTCGCTGCCGCCCGCCGTCTTCGACGACGTCGTCGACGCCGTCGCCGCCGCCGTCGAGACCGACCGCCGCAGCTGGAACGACGGCCTGATGCGCGGCGTGGGCCTGACCGCGGGCGTCATCCTGCTCGCCCTCGTGGCCTTCGTGCTCTGGTTCTCCGAGCCGGTCAAGCACGACATGCACGGCCTGCCCGGCATCCTCGCCGGCGCCGCGGGCCTGGTGCTGGTGGCGCTCGCCTCGGTACGCGCCCGCGTGTACGACGACCGGCACTCCGCCGTCGCCCTGGGCCTGGCGTCCCTGCCCCTGCTGCTCGTCGCCGGCTCCGGGATCATGGGCCTCGGCGAGAACGAGGGGCCCGGCCGGCTGCACTTCCTCATCGGCTGCGTGGTCGTGCTCATCGCCGCCGTACTGCTCGTGCTGATGCTGCCGCAGGGGGACGCGCCGTTCGTCGCGGCCTCCTTCACCGCCGGCGTCGGCACCGTGGCCACCTTCGTGGCGATCCTCACCGACGCCGCGCCGCGCGAGGCCGCCGCCGTCACCGCCGTCGTCATGATCGCCGTCATCGGCTTCCTGCCCGGCTGGTCCGCCCGCTTCGCCCGGCTGCCCATCGGCTTCCGCTCGCCCGACCAGGTCCAGGCCCGGCACCGCGGCGACGGCGACCGGCACGGCGAGGAGGAGCCGGTCGACTTCGACCGGATCACGGGCCAGGCCCGCCGGGGCCACGAGCTGCTGCTCGGCCTGGTCGGCGGCTGCGCCGCCGCGATCGTGGGCTCCGCCGGCGTCGTGCTCGGCTTCTCCGACAGCACCTGGGCGCAGTTGCTCGCCCTCGCCATGGGCCTGGCGACGCTGATGCGCGCCCGGCTGTTCCGCTACACCTCGCAGGTCGTGACGCTGATGGTCGCCGGTGTGGTCACCATCGCGCTGCTGATCATCGGCCTCTCCCTCAACCTGCCGACCGACGTCCTCACCGACCTGCTGCGCGGCAACCACTCCTCGCTCGACATCCGCACCGTGTGGTTGTCCGCGGCGGTCGCGCTCGGCGCCGCCCTCCTGGTCGCGATCGCCCTCATCGTCCCCAGCAAGGGCGTCACCCCCTTCTGGGGCCGGATGCTCGACCTCGCAGAGGCGACCGTGCTGCTCTCCCTGATCCCGCTCGCCCTCGCGGTCCTCGACCTGTACGCCGAGGCCCGCGGCATGACCAGCGGCTGAGCCGGGCGGCCCCAGGCCGCCCGGGGCACCCGCGGCACCCGCCACCCCGGCCCCGGACATCGCACCGGGCCCGGGGTGGTACTCTGTGTAGTCGATGCGTCCGCCCATGTGCGGCGCGTCATGCCTTCCGGGTCATCGAAGCTTCTCCTGTGACGCAGACCAGGGGCGCTCGGAGGCACCGACACCACAAGGAGACCGTATGTCGCTCGACGTCGCGACGAAGAAGCAGATCATCGCCGAGTTCGGCACCAAGGAGGGCGACACCGGCTCCCCCGAGGTCCAGGTCGCGCTGCTCTCGCGCCGCATCTCGGACCTGACCGAGCACCTCAAGACCCACAAGCACGACCACCACTCCCGTCGTGGTCTGCTGATCCTGGTCGGCCAGCGCCGCCGCCTGCTGCAGTACCTGGCCAAGAAGGACATCCAGCGCTTCCGCGCCCTGGTAGAGCGCCTCGGCATCCGCCGCGGTGCGGCCGGCGCCCGCTGAGACGCCGTAAAGGGAGCGGTTCCCACCCGGGAGCCGCTCCCTTGGCGTACCCACGGGACCGCGCTGGGCGCGAGACCGGGACAGAAGCTTTGTAGTCTGGTCCCATACACAACGCCATAGAGCATGAGGAGGGAGCGTCCTCCTAAGCGCCACCAGAGCCGGTCCTCGGTAGTGGCCGCCGGGCAGCACGTACGTCCCGGAGGCTTCGATCGAAGACCGGCCCGGCGGGACGCCCCTCCACCGACGGCCACCGGGAAGACGCCCGGCGGCACGAAAGAGGAGAATCCCCATAGTGGAGAACGAGACCCACTACGCCGAAGCCGTGATCGACAACGGCAGCTTCGGCACCCGTACGATCCGCTTCGAGACGGGCCGCCTGGCCCGTCAGGCCGCCGGCTCGGCCGTGGCCTACCTGGACGACGACACCATGGTGCTGTCGGCCACCACCGCCTCGAAGCACCCGAAGGACCAGCTCGACTTCTTCCCCCTGACGGTGGACGTCGAGGAGCGCATGTACGCGGCCGGGCGGATCCCCGGCTCCTTCTTCCGCCGTGAGGGCCGTCCCTCCGAGGACGCGATCCTCACCTGCCGCCTGATCGACCGCCCGCTGCGCCCGTCCTTCAAGAAGGGCCTGCGCAACGAGATCCAGGTCGTGGCGACGGTCATGGCGCTCAACCCCGACCACCTCTACGACGTGGTTGCCATCAACGCCGCCTCCTGCTCCACGCAGCTCGCCGGCCTGCCCTTCTCCGGCCCGATCGGTGGCGTCCGCGTCGCGCTGATCCGCGGTCAGTGGGTCGCCTTCCCGACCCACAGCGAGCTGGAGGAGGCCGTCTTCGACATGGTCGTGGCCGGCCGCACCCTCGAGGACGGCGACGTCGCGATCATGATGGTCGAGGCCGAGGCCACCGACAAGACGATCAAGCTCGTCGAGGGCGGCGCCGAGGCGCCGACCGAGGAGGTCGTCGCCGCGGGTCTGGAGGCCTCCAAGCCCTTCATCAAGGTGCTCTGCAAGGCGCAGGCCGACCTGGCCGCCAAGGCCGCCAAGGAGACCGCCGAGTTCCCGATCTTCCTGGACTACCAGGACGACGTGTTCGAGGCGCTCGAGGCAGCCGTCGCCGACGAGCTCAAGCAGGCGCTGACCATCGCCGGCAAGCAGGCCCGCGAGTCCGAGCTGGACCGCGTCAAGGGTCTCGCCGCCGAGAAGCTGCTGCCGCAGTTCGAGGGCCGCGAGAAGGAGATCTCCGCGGCCTACCGCTCGCTGACCAAGAAGCTGGTCCGCGAGCGCGTCATCAAGGACAAGGTCCGCATCGACGGCCGCGGCGTCACCGACATCCGCACCCTGGCCGCCGAGGTCGAGGCGATCCCGCGGGTGCACGGCTCGGCCCTGTTCGAGCGCGGCGAGACCCAGATCCTGGGTGTCACCACGCTGAACATGCTGCGCATGGAGCAGCAGCTGGACACGCTGTCGCCCGAGACGCGCAAGCGCTACATGCACAACTACAACTTCCCGCCGTACTCCACCGGTGAGACCGGCCGCGTCGGCTCCCCCAAGCGCCGCGAGATCGGCCACGGCGCGCTGGCCGAGCGGGCGCTCCTGCCGGTGCTGCCGGCCCGCGAGGAGTTCCCGTACGCCATCCGCCAGGTCTCCGAGGCGCTCGGCTCCAACGGCTCCACCTCCATGGGTTCGGTCTGCGCCTCCACCATGTCGCTGCTGAACGCCGGTGTGCCGCTGAAGGCCCCGGTCGCCGGCATCGCCATGGGCCTGATCTCCCAGGAGATCGACGGCGAGACCCACTACGTCACCCTCACCGACATCCTCGGTGCGGAGGACGCGTTCGGCGACATGGACTTCAAGGTCGCCGGCACCAAGCAGTTCGTCACCGCGCTGCAGCTGGACACCAAGCTCGACGGCATTCCGGCGTCGGTCCTGGCCGCGGCCCTCAAGCAGGCCCGCGACGCCCGTCTGCACATCCTCGACGTGATGATGGAGGCGATCGACACTCCGGACGAGATGTCGCCGAACGCCCCGCGCATCATCACCGTCAAGATCCCGGTGGACAAGATCGGTGAGGTCATCGGCCCCAAGGGCAAGATGATCAACCAGATCCAGGAGGACACCGGCGCCGAGATCACCATCGAGGACGACGGCACCATCTACATCGGTGCCGCCGACGGCCCGTCCGCCGAGGCCGCCCGCGCCACCATCAACGGCATCGCCAACCCGACGATGCCCGAGGTCGGCGAGCGCTACCTGGGCACGGTCGTGAAGACCACCACCTTCGGTGCCTTCGTCTCCCTGCTCCCGGGCAAGGACGGCCTGCTGCACATCTCGCAGATCCGCAAGCTGGCCGGTGGCAAGCGTGTGGAGAACGTCGACGACGTCCTCGCCGTGGGCTCCAAGGTCCAGGTCGAGATCGCCGAGATCGACCAGCGCGGCAAGCTGTCGCTGATCCCGGTCATCGAGGGGGACGAGGCGTCCGACGAGAAGGCCGACGACAAGGCCGAGGACGCGTCCGAGAAGTGACCACCCGCACCACTCGTGTGACGGCCCGCCCCTCCACCAAGGGGCGGGCCGTCCGCACGCAGACCCTCCTGCCCGGCACCGACGGCATCGGCACGGTCCGGCGCAGCGTCCTGCCCGGGGGACTGCGCGTCGTCACCGAGACCCTGCCGACCGTGCGCTCCGCGACCTTCGGCATCTGGGTCGGCGTCGGCTCCCGCGACGAGACCCCGGCCCTGAACGGCGCCACGCACTACCTGGAGCACCTGCTCTTCAAGGGCACCTCCCGGCGCAGCGCGCTGGAGATCTCCTCGGCGATCGACGCCGTCGGCGGTGAGATGAACGCCTTCACCGCCAAGGAGTTCACGTGCTACTACGCGCGTGTCCTCGACACCGACCTGCCGCTCGCCATCGACGTGGTCAGCGACATGCTGACCGGCTCCCTGATCCGCCAGGAGGACATCGACGCCGAGCGCGGTGTCGTCCTGGAGGAGATCGCGATGACCGAGGACGACCCCGGCGACCAGGTCCACGACCTGTTCGCCACCTCCATGCTGGGCGACTCCCCGCTGGGCCGCCCGGTCCTCGGCACCGTCGACACCATCAACGCCCTCACCCGCGACCAGGTCGCCCGCTTCTACCGGAAGCACTACGACCCGACGCGGCTGGTCGTCGCCGCCGCGGGCAACATCGACCACGCCACCGTCGTCCGCCAGGTCCGCAAGGCCTTCGAGGACGCGGGCGCCCTCCGCGACACGGACGCCGTGCCCCGCGCCCCGCGCGGCGGCGTTCGCACGATCCGCGGCCAGGGCAGGGTCGAGCTGCTGGAGCGCCGTACCGAGCAGGCACACGTCGTGCTCGGCGTGCCGGGGCTGTCCCGGCACGACGACCGGCGCTGGGCGCTGGGCGTGCTCAACACCGCGCTCGGCGGCGGCATGAGCTCCCGGCTGTTCCAGGAGGTCCGCGAGAAGCGCGGCCTCGCCTACAGCGTCTACTCGTACACCTCGTCCTTCGCGGACTGCGGCCTGTTCGGCGTGTACGCCGGCTGCCAGCCGCGCCGCGTCCACGAAGTCCTCAAGATCTGCCGCGAGGAGCTGCACCAGGTCGCCGAACACGGGCTGAGCGACGAGGAACTGCGCCGCGCCATCGGCCAGTTCTCCGGCTCGACCGTACTCAGCCTGGAGGACACCGGCGCGCTCATGAACCGGATCGGCAAGAGCGAGCTCTGCTGGGGCGAGCAGATGTCGGTGGACGCCACACTGGAGCGGATCGCCGCGGTCACACCCGACGAGGTGCGCGCGGTCGCCCGCGATGTCTTGGGACAGCGTCCCTCACTGGCCGTCATAGGCCCGCTGAAGGACCGGCAGGCCGCTCGACTGCACGAGTCCGTCGCCTGAGCCCGAGCCTGAGCCGTACCGACCGTCTCGAACGTCTGGACCGGAGGACTGGAACGATGAGCAAGATCCGCGTGGGTGTGATCGGGGCCCGGGGCCGCATGGGCGCCGAGGCGGTCAAGGCCGTCGAGGCCGCGGACGACCTGGAGCTGGTGGCGGCGATCGGCCGCGAGGACAAGCTGGAGGTCATGGCCGAGAACGAGGCCCAGGTCGCGGTGGAACTGACCACCCCCGGCTCGGTCATGGGCAACCTCGACTTCTGCCTGCGGCACGGCATCCACGCGGTCGTCGGCACCACCGGCTGGACCGACGAGCGCCTGGACACCCTGCGCGGCTGGCTCGGCGCGGCGCCGGGCACCGGTGTACTCATCGCGCCGAACTTCGGCATCGGCGCGGTTCTGGCCATGCGCTTCGCCCGCCAGGCGGCCCGCTTCTACGAGTCCGCGGAGATCGTCGAACTCCACCACCCGGACAAGGTCGACGCCCCCAGCGGCACCGCCGTCCGCACCGCGCAGCTCATCGCCGACGCCCGCCGCGAGGCCGGGCTCGGCGAGCAGCCGGACGCCACCGCGACCGCCCTGGACGGCGCGCGCGGCGCCGACGTCGAGGGCGTGCCCGTGCACGCGGTACGGCTGCGCGGTCTCGTCGCCCACCAGGAGGTGCTCTTCGGCGACGCCGGCGAGGTACTCACCATCCGTCACGACTCCATGAACCGCGGTTCCTTCATGCCGGGCGTACTGCTCGGCGTGCGCAGGATCGTCTCCACGCCGGGGCTGACCTTCGGCCTGGAGCACTTCATGGACCTCGACTGACCGACCGAGAGACACAGACTGGAGCCGGTTCGACCACCATGCGCGCAAAGATCACCTACTTCGTCCTCGCGGCCGTCCTGGTCGTCTACTTCGTGCTGGCCGGCGCCCGCGGCGTCTGGCTGATCCAGGACGGCCGCCCGGTCACGGTGGTCCTCGGCGTGGCCGTGCTCGTGCTGCCGCTGGTCGGCGTGTGGTTCCTGGTCCGTACGACGCAGTTCGCGCGCAACGCGGACCGGCTGGCCAGGGAACTGGAGGCCGAGGGCGGACTGCCGGAGGACGAACTGGTCCGCACCCCGAGCGGTCGCGTGGACCGGGCCTCCGCCGACGCGGTCTTCGCCCGGCGCAAGGCCGAGACGGAAGCCGCGCCGGAGGACTGGCGGACGTGGTTCCGGCTCGCGGTCGCCTACCACGACGCCCGCGACACCCCGCGGGCGCGCAAGGCCATGCAGCGGGCGATCGCCCTGCGCGGGAAGGCGCCGCAGACCCGCTGAGCGGGTCCGGGCTCAGCCCGGCAGGACGGTCGTCCCGGTCTCCCCGGGGGCGCCGGTCAGCGCCCGCAGCAGGACGTGCGGGGCACGCCCGTCCAGCACCCGCGCGGTTCGGACACCGGCGCGGACCGCGCGCAGGCAGCTCTCCATCTTCGGCACCATGCCGCCCCCGAGCGAGGGCAGCATCAGTTCCAGTTCGGTGGCGGTGAGCCGGTCCAGCACCCGCTCCCGGCGCGGCCAGTCCGCGTACAGCCCCGGTACGCCGGTCAGCACCATCAGGGACTCCGCGCCCAGCGCGACGGCGAGCGCGCCGGCTGCCGCGTCCGCGTTGACGTTGTAGACCTCGCCGTCCGTCCCGCGGGCGAGCGGTGACACCACAGGGACGTGGCCGTGGTCCAGCAGCACGTCCAGGGCCGCGGTGCTGACCTCCGTCACCTCCCCGACCAGGCCGATGTCCATCAGCTCCCCGCCGACCTCGGCGTACCTGCGCACCGCGGTGAGGGTGTGCGCGTCCTCGCCGGTGATCCCGACGGCGTACGGGCCGTGCTCGTTGATCAGCCGCACCAGCTCCCGCTGCACCTTCCCGGCGAGCACCATCCGCACCACGTCCAGCGTCTCCGGGGTGGTGACACGCTGCCCGCCCAGGAAGCGCGCCGGCACGCCGAGCCGCTCCAGCTGCGCGCTGATCTGCGGACCGCCCCCGTGCACCACGACGGCCCGCACCCCGGTTTGCCGCAGCCGCACCACGTCCTCGGCGAAGGAACGCAGCAACGGCGCGTCGGTCATGGCGTGCCCGCCGAACTTCACGACGACGGTCCGGCCCCGCAGCGGTTCCAGCGCGGGCAGTGGCCCAGGATGGCTGAGGAGCGTGTTCGGGTGGGGCGGTGCGAGCAAGAGTCGCTCCAGGTCCTCGGCGGGCCGGGTCGGCCGGACGCTAACAGCCCCAGGCGAACACCCGATGACGCTCGTCTGTCGCCCGCACAGCGCCCAACGGCGCGGCGTCACGGGGCCATCGCGCTGCTGCGGCGGGCTGTCGGCCCGGCACGGCCCGGGCCCGTGCCGGGTCACGGCGTGGCGCCCCGCAGGGGTTGGCGGGCGGTGGGGACGACGAGGGGGGTGCCCGTCTCGGGGTCGTCGATCACGCGGCAGCGCAGCCGGAAGACCTCCTGCACCAGGGCCTCGGTGACCACGTCGGACGGTGCGCCCTCGGCGACCACGCGGCCGTCCCGCATCGCGATGAGGTGCGTGGCGTACCGCGCCGCGTGGTTGAGGTCGTGGAGGACGGCGACGACCGTGCGGCCCTCCTCGTACAGCCGCGCGCACAGGTCGAGGACCTCCAACTGGTGCGTGATGTCCAGGTACGTCGTCGGCTCGTCGAGCAGCAGCAGGGGCGTCTGCTGCGCCAGGGCCATCGCGATCCACACCCGCTGCCGCTGTCCGCCCGACAGCTCGTCGACGGCGCGTTCCGCCAGGTCCGCGACGCCGGTGGCAGCCATCGACTGCGCGACGATCCGTTCGTCCTCCCGGGACCACTGCCGCAGCAGGCCCTGGTGCGGATAGCGGCCGCGCGCGACGAGGTCGGCGACCGTGATGCCCTCCGGCGCCACCGACGTCTGCGGCAGCAGCCCCAGTGTGCGGGCCACCTGCTTGGCCGGGAGCCTGCCGATGTCCTGCCCGTCCAGCAGCACCGTGCCGGCCACCGGCTTCAGGGTCCGCGACAGGGCGCGCAACAAGGTGGACTTCCCGCAGGCGTTGGGTCCGACGATCACCGTGAAGGAGGCGTCCGGAACCGCCACGCTCAGCCCCTCGGCGATGGTGCGCCGGTCGTAGGCGAGCGTGAGCGCCTCCCCGCCGAGCCGGGTCGTGTCGTTGGCCGTCGTCATATCCGTCCTGCCTTGCGTTCCGTCGCGAGCAGCCACACGAGGTAGCTCCCGCCCAGCACCCCCGTCACCACACCCACCGGCAGCTGCCGACCGGGGAAGACCGACTGCGCCGCCCAGTCCGCCGCCACCATCAGCACGGCGCCCGTGCACAGCGAGGGCAGCAGGTTCGGCCCCGGCGTCCGGGTCAGCCGGCGGGCCAGCTGGGGCGCGGTCAGCGCCACGAAAGCGACGGGCCCGGCCGCGGCGGCCGCGAAGGAGGCCAGCAGCACCGCGGAGGCCAGCAGTACCAGCCGGACGCGCTGGACGCGCACCCCGAGCGCGTACGCGGCGTCGTCGCCCATCTCCATGATCCGCAGGCCCCGGCCGCAGCCGAGCAGCACCACGGGCACCAGCACCGCCATCGCAGCGAGCAGCGGTCCGCAGTCCCGCCGGCCGCGGCCGTCGAGGCTGCCGGTCATCCACAGCAGTGCCCGGGCGGCGTCCATCAACTGCCCCTTGGTGAGCAGGTATCCGTTGATGCCGGTGAGGATCGCCGAGACGCCGATGCCGACCAGCACGAGCCGCCGGCCGTGCACGCCCCGCCGCCAGGCCAGCGCGTAGACCAGGACGCCGGTGACCGCGCCGCCGGTGACCGCTCCGCAGGCGAGCGCCGTGCTCCCGCCGCCGGTGACGACCACGACCAGTGCCCCGGTCGTCGCGCCCTGGGTGAAGCCCAGCACGTCGGGGCTGCCCAGTGGGTTGCGGACCACCGACTGGAAGACGGCGCCGGCCAGCGCCAGGGCCGCACCGGTGAGCAGCGCGGTCACCACGCGCGGCAGCCGCAGCTCGTTGACGATGAAGTCGTCGGCGGGGGCGCCGTTCCCGGCGAGCGTGCGCAGCACGTCCCCGGGGGCCAGCGGATAGTCGCCGGTGCCGATCGCGAGGACGCCCACCGCGAGCGCGAGCAGCGCGCATCCCGCGCCGACCAGCGCCGCGCGCGGCCGCAGGCGCACCGACCGGGTTCCGTACCGCAGGACGCTCATGCGGCCGCCACCTTCCGCCGACGTACGAAGTAGAGGAAGAACGGCCCGCCCACGACGGCGGTGACCACGCCGACCTGCAGTTCCGACGGCCGGGCGACGACCCGCCCCAGCACGTCCGCGCCCAGCAGCACCACGGGGGCCAGCAACGCGCTGTAGGGCAGCATCCACCGCTGGTCCGGCCCGGTCAGGGCCCGGACGAGGTGCGGCACCATCAGCCCGACGAACACCAGCGGCCCACAGGCGGCCGTCGCCGCCCCGCACAGCAACGTCACCGCGACGATGACCGCCGCGCGGGTACGGGCCGGACGGGCGCCCAGCGCGCGGGCGGCGTCGTCGCCGAGGGTCAGCGCGTTCAGCGGCCGTCCCAGGGCGAGTGCCGGCAGCAGCCCGGCGGCGACGAAGGGCGTCAGCCGGACCACCGTGGTCATGTCGGCGCCGGCCAGCGAGCCGACCGTCCAGAAGCGCATGCGCTCCAGGGCGGCCGAGTCCAGCAGCATGACGGCGTTGACACAGGAGAACAGGGCCGCGTTGACCGCGGTGCCCGCCAGCGCCAGCCGCGCCGGGGTCGCCCCCCGCCCGCCGCCGACGGCGTACACCAGCACCGACACGATCGCGGCGCCCGCGAAGGCGAACCACACGTAACCGGTGAAACTGCTCAGCCCGGCGAAGGCGATGGCGGTGACCACCGCCGCCGACGCGCCGGCGTTGATGCCGAGCAGTCCGGGGTCGGCCAGCGGATTGCGGGTGAGCGCCTGCATGAGGGCACCCGAGACGCCGAGGGCGGTGCCGGCCAGCAGGCCGAGCAGGGTGCGCGGCAGCCGCATCTCATGCACGACGGTGTACGCGGGCGAGTCGCTGTCGGTGAGCCCCTGCCACACCTCCTGAGGGGAGAGCGCCTTGGCGCCCACCGCGACGCCGGCGCCGAGCACGAGCAGCAGGAGCAGCAGGGAGGCGAGCAGCCCGGCGATCCTCGGCAGCAGCCGGGAGTGCCCGGCCCGGTTCGCGCCGGCCGCGGTCGGCGCCGTCGGCACAGCCGGTTCGGACTTCGAACTCCCCTCCGGAACAGAGGGGTTGATGGGGTTCACGGACGGCCTCCTGGTGCCGGCGCCTGGGTGGCTCTTGACGACTGATTCATAACTTAGGTTAGGGTAACCTAAGTTAGACCGTCGGCCGGTGACTCCCCCTGTTCTCGTACTTCGCTCGAAAGTAGGCACCCTCATGCCCATCGACGCAGACCCCCGCCCCAGCCGCCGAGGCATGCTCGCCGCCGGCGGTGCCCTGGGCCTCGGCGCGTTGCTCGCCGCGTGCGGTTCCGGCGGTGGCGACAAGGCATCCGTCAGGACCGGCACCGGCAGCGGCCCGTGGTCCTTCACCGACGACCGCAAGACCAAGGTCACGGCGAAGGCCACCCCCCGGCGCATCGTCGCCTTCACCGGCACCGCCGCCGCCCTGGTCGACTTCGGCCTCGGCAAGGAGATCGTCGGCGTCTTCGGCGAGACCAAGGAGGCGGACGGCACCCCCGAGAAGCAGGCCGGCGACCTCGACGTCGCCGAGGTCGAGATCCTCGGCAACGTCTGGGGCGAGTTCAGCGTCGAGAAGTACGCGGCCCTGCGCCCGGACCTCCTCGTCACGCACATGTACGACCCGGACGCCCTCTGGTACGTCCCGGACGAGAGCAAGGACAAGATCCTCGAGCTCGCCCCGAGTGTGGCCGTCACCACGGGCCGGGTCCCCCTGACCGAGCCGGTCCAGCGCTACGCCGAGCTCGCCGAGTCCCTCGGCGCCGACCTGAAGGCCGCCAAGGTCACCGCGGCCAAGGCCCGCTTCGAGAAGGCCGCCGAGACGCTTCGCCAGGCCGCCAAGGCGAGCGGCGGCATCAAGGTGCTGGCCGCCTCCGGCGCCGCGGACCTCTTCTACGTCTCCAACCCCGGGGTCAGCTCCGACCTCATGTACTTCAAGTCCCTGGGCGTGGACGTCATCGTCCCGGAGAAGACCGACGGCGGCGACTACTACGAGAGCCTCAGCTGGGAGAACGCGGACAAGTACGACGCGGACCTGATCCTGCTCGACTCCCGCAACACGGCCCTGCAGCCCGAGGCGCTCCAGGCCAAGCCCGCCTGGAAGAAGCTGCCCGCCGTCAAGGCCGGCCAGATCGCCCCCTGGGACGCCGTCCCCCGCTTCTCCTGGGCCGGCGCAGCGCCCCTGCTGGAGGACCTGGCCAAGGCGATCCGGAACGCCAAGAAGCTCACCTGACCCACGGCTGAGCGCAGTCACCGCCGAGGTGAGCCCGGCGACGGGTTCCCCCCGTAGCCGGCCACGGTCCCGGCGCCCGCGGCGGGCTGCGGTCCCGCACCTTCCGAGCGCACCGCCCCGGTGTACCAGGCCTCCTCGGAGCCGTCCGCACCCTGCACCGCCACCTGATGTGCGCGCGCTTCTTCGTCGGCCACTGAGCCGAGGGTGACGGCGAGGCCGGCACCCCACCCGGGGCCCACGGCCGACACCCCCCCACGAGAGGACCACCATGAGCTTCCTCGCCCCCACCGACGAGGACCGGACCGCAGCGGCAGCCCCCGCCGGCGGCGGCGGCGCTGCACGGGCGCACCTGTTCAACGAGCGCAACCTCGACCGCTACCGCGGCTCCCTCACCCAGGGAATCCGCCGGGTCGCCGGCCGCATCGCCGCCACCGAGCGGCCGTTCACCGGCATCACCCCCGACAGGCTCGCCCCCCGGATCTCCGGCATCGACCTCGACACCCCGCTCGGCGACCCCGGTGCGGCGCTCGACGAACTCGACGAGGTCTACCTGCGCGACGCGGTGTACTTCCACCACCCGCGCTACCTGGCCCACCTCAACTGCCCGGTCGTCATCCCCGCCCTGCTCGGCGAGGCCGTGCTCACCGCCGTCAACTCCTCCCTCGACACCTGGGACCAGAGCGCCGGCGGCACCCTCATCGAACGCCGCCTCGTCGACTGGACCGCCGACCGCATCGGCCTCGGCGAGGACGCCGACGGCATCTTCACCAGCGGCGGCAGCCAGTCCAACTTCCAGGCCCTGCTGCTCGCCCGCGAGGAGGCATGCATCCGCGCGGCCGAGAACTCCCCGGTCCCGGCCGGGAAGCACGAGCTCCTCCCGCGACTGCGGATCATCGCCTCCGAGGCCGGCCACTTCAGCGTCGAGAAATCCGCCAAGATGCTCGGCCTCGGACCCGACGCCGTCATCACCGTCGAGACCGACCGCGAACGCAGGATGCGCCCGGCCGCCCTCGCCCGTGAGATCGAACGCTGCAAGCGCGAGGACCTCGTCCTCATGGCCGTGGTGGCCACCGCCGGTACCACCGACTTCGGCTCCGTCGACCCCCTGCGGCCCATCGCCGACCTGTGCGCCCGGGCCGGGACATGGCTGCACGTCGACGCCGCCTACGGTTGCGGCCTGCTGGTCTCGCAGACCCGCCGGCACCTGCTGGACGGCATCGAGCGCGCCGACTCCGTCACCGTCGACTATCACAAGTCCTTCTTCCAGCCGGTCAGTTCCGGTGCCCTGCTGGTCCGCGACCGGGCGACGCTGCGCCACGCGACGTACCACGCCGACTACCTCAACCCCGCGCGCACCGCGGAGAAGGTCCCCAACCAGGTCGACAAGAGCGTCCAGACCACCCGCCGCTTCGACGCCCTCAAGCTCTGGCTCACCCTGCGCATCATGGGCCCGGACGCCGTCGGCGCGCTCTTCGACGAGGTCTGCGACCGCGCCGAGCAGGCCTGGCGGCTGCTCGACGCCGATCCCCGCTTCGAGGTCGTCACCAAGTCCCAGCTCAGCACCCTCGTCTTCCGCCACCTCCCGCCGGACGGGCCCGCCCGCGCCCGCGCGGACGAGGCCAACCTGCACGCCCGTGAGGCCCTGGCCGCCTCCGGCGAGGGCGTCGTGGCCGGCACCACGGTCGACGGCCACCACTACCTGAAGTTCACGCTGCTCAACCCCGAGACGTCGACGGCCGACATCGCCCACGTCCTCGACCTGCTCGCCGGGCACGCCCGCCGTCATCTGGACGGCACCGGCACCGGCCCGGGTGCCGTGCCCGAGCGCCGAGCCGGCTGAACCCGACCCCCTCGTCACCCCATGGAGCGCCCCCATGCCCACCCATGACTTCATCGGCATCGGACTCGGCCCCTACAACCTGGGCCTGGCCTGCCTGACCGCCCCCCTCGACGACCTCGACGGCCTCTTCCTGGACAGCAAGCCCGGCTTCGACTGGCATCCCGGCATGCTGCTGGACTTCGCCACCCTCCAGACGCCCTTCATGGCCGACCTCGTCACCCTGGCCGACCCCACCTCCCCGTTCTCCTTCCTGAACTACCTCAAGGAGTCCGGACGGCTGTACTCCTTCTACATCCGCGAGCACTTCCATCCCGTTCGCGAGGAGTACAACGCCTACTGCCGCTGGGCGGCCGGCAAGCTCGGCAACGTCCGCTTCGGCCACGAGGCGACCCGTGTCGAGTACGACGAGAAGGAGGGCCTCTACACCGTCCACGCCCGCCACGCCGACGGCGGCACCACCACCCACCGCGCCCGTCACCTGGTGCTCGGCACCGGCACCCCGCCGTACGTCCCCGAGGCCTGCCGCGGCCTGGGCGGCGACCTCGTCCACAACTCCGGCTATCTGGAGGCCAAGGCCGCCCTCCAGGCCAAGCAGTCCGTCACCGTGGTCGGCAGCGGCCAGAGCGCCGCCGAGATCTACTACGACCTCCTCGCCGGCACCGGCACCGGCGGCTACCGCCTCAACTGGGTCACCCGCTCCCCGCGGTTCTTCCCGCTGGAGTACACCAAGCTCACCCTGGAGATGACCTCGCCCGAGTACGTGGACTACTTCCACGCCCTTCCCGAGGACACCCGTTACCGCGTGGAGGCCGAGCAGAAGGGCCTGTTCAAGGGCATCGACGCCGACCTCATCAACGGCATCTTCGACCTGCTCTACCGAAAGAGCGTGCGCGGCCCGGTCCCCACCCGGCTGATGACCAACACCGCCCTGACCGGCGCGTCCTACGACGAGACCGCCGGGACGTACACCCTCGGCCTGCGCCACGTCGAGCAGGAGCGCGACTTCACCCTCGAGACCCAGGGCCTGGTCCTGGCCACCGGATACCGGTACCGCGTCCCCGCCTTCCTGGAGCCCGTCCACGACCGCCTCCGCCGGGACCGCCACGGCCGCTTCGACGTCGCCCGCAACTACAGCATCGACACCACCGGCCGCGGCGTCTTCCTGCAGAACGGCGGCACCCACACCCACAGCATCACCTCACCCGACCTCGGCATGGGCCCCTACCGCAACTCCTGGATCATCCGCGAGCTGACCGGCCGCGAGGTCTACCCCCTGGAGAGGTCCATCGCCTTCCAGGAGTTCGGCGCCCCCGCCGGAGCCGCCGCATGACCGTCGCCACCCCCCTGTACTCCCGCACCGACGAGCGCCTGGGCACCTTCGCGCTGCGCCCGCTGGACCCCGAGGGCGACGCCGGGCTGCTGCACGGCTGGGTCACCGACCCCAAGTCCGCGTACTGGATGATGCAGGACGCGGACCCGGCGACGGTCGCGTACGAGTACGGCAAGATCGCCGAGCACCCGTACCACGACGCCTTCGTCGGCCTCCACGACGGCCGCCCCGCCTTCCTCGTCGAGCGCTACGACCCCCGGCACGTCGAACTGGCCGGTCTCTACGAAGCCCGGGACGGCGACGTCGGCATGCACTTCCTGTGCGCCCCCACCGACACCCCCGTGCACGGCTTCACCCTCGCCGTGATCACCACCGTCATGGCCTTCCTCCTCGACGCCCCCGCCCATCGCCGCGTCGTCGTCGAACCCGACCTCCGCAACACCGCCGTCCACGCCCTCAACGCCGCCGTCGGTTTCGAGACCGTCGGCCCGATCACCAAGCCCGAGAAGGAAGCGCTGCTCAGCACCTGCACCCGCGAGCAGTTCCTGGCCACCCAGGCCGGCCGGACGTCCCGAGGAGCAACCGCATGACCGCGACAGCCGCAGCCGGCGCCGCCCGCGACGCCGTCGCCCATCTCACCCCCGAGCTGTGGGACCGCGCGGGCCGCCTGCTCATACGCAAGGCCCTCGCCGAGTTCACCCACGAGCGGCTCCTGGCGCCCGTGCGGACCGCACCGGGCCGCTACACCGTCACCAGCGACGACGGCGCCACCGAGTACCGTTTCGCCGCCCGCGTCCTCACCCTCGACCACTGGCTGGTCGACGCCGGCAGCATCACCTGTCACCGCGACGGCGCCGAACTCCCGCTGGACGCGATCGACTTCGTCATCGAACTGCGCACCGCCCTCGGCCTGTCCGACGAGGTCCTTCCGGTGTACCTGGAGGAGATCGGCTCCACCCTCTCCGGCACCGCCTACAAGCTCTCCGGTCCCCGCCCCACCGTCGCCGAGCTCGCCCGGGCCGACTTCCAGACCGTCGAGACCTCGATGACCGAGGGCCACCCCTGCTTCGTCGCCAACAACGGCCGCCTCGGCTTCGGCATCCACGAATACCACGCGTACGCCCCCGAGGCCGCGGCACCGGTCCGGCTGATCTGGCTCGCCGCCCACCGCGACCACGCCACCTTCACCCACTGCGCGGACACCGACTACGACCGGCTGGTGCGCGCCGAACTCGGCGAGGACGTCCTGGCCCGCTTCGCCGCCACCCTGCGCGACCTCGGCCTGGACCCCGACGACCACGTGCTCATCCCCGTCCACCCCTGGCAGTGGTGGAACAAGCTCTCCGTCACGTTCGCCGGCGAACTCGCCGCCCGGCGCCTGGTCCTCCTCGGCCCGGGCGACGACGACTACCTCGCCCAGCAGTCCGTCCGCACCTTCTTCAACATCAGCCACCCCGGGAAGCACTACGTCAAGACGGCCCTGTCCGTGCTCAACATGGGCTTCACACGCGGCCTGTCCGCCGCCTACATGGAGGCCACCCCGGCCATCAACGACTGGCTGGCCGACCTCATCGACCGCGACGCCGTCCTCAAGGCCACCCGTCTGTCGATCATCCGCGAGCACGCCGCCGTCGGCTACCGCCACCGCCGGTACGAGGCCGCGACCGACCGCCACTCCCCGTACCGCAAGATGCTCGCCGCCCTCTGGCGGGAGAGCCCGGTCGCGGGGCTGGAGCCCGGCCGGCGCCTGGTCACCATGGCGTCCCTGCTCCACGCCGACGCGGACGGACGCTCCTTCGCCGGCGCCCTCGTCGCGGAGTCCGGCCTCACCCCGCAGGACTGGCTGCGCCGCTGGCTGGAGGCGTACCTGACCCCGCTGCTGCACTGCTTCTACGCGTACGACCTGGTCTTCATGCCGCACGGCGAGAACGTCATCCTCGTCCTGGACGAGAAGGGCGTCGTGGAACGGGCGGTCCTCAAGGACATCGCCGAGGAGATCTGCGTCATGGACCCCGAGGCGGACCTGCCGCCCGCGGTCCGGCGCGTCCGCGCCGAGGTCCCCGAGGACATGCGGCTGCTGTCGATCTTCACGGACGTCTTCGACTGCTTCTTCCGCTTCCTGGGCGGCATCCTCGACGACGAGGGCATCCTCGATGAGGACGCCTTCTGGCGCACCGTCGCCGAGTGCGCGGCCGGCTACCAGCGCGCGGTCCCGCACCTGGCCGGCCGGTTCGCGCGGTACGACCTGTTCACCGACACCTTTGCGCTGTCCTGCCTCAACCGGCTCCAGCTGCGCGACAACCGGCAGATGGTCGACCTCGCCGACCCCTCCGGTGCCCTCCAGCTCGTCGGCGAACTGGAGAATCCGATCGCCCGCCACCGGCCGGCCACCGCCCGGGGAGCGCTGGGCTCCTAGCGGCCGAACTCGGCGGCCCAGCCCTCTATGGCGTCGGCGGCCTGGTCGAAGGCCTCCGTACGGCCCAGGAAGTCCGCGTTGTGGTCGGTGAGCAGCGGTCGCAGCCGGTCGCCGTCCGCCCGCGTGACGACCAAGGCCTGGCCCTGGACGGTCCGGGGCAGCCCCAGCCACTTCACCGGCTGCTGGGCGGTACGGACGGCGCCGACCCGGTTCCACGGCAGCGTCGTGGTGTAGAAGAGCCCGACCTGCCGCAGCCCGCGCGTGCTGACCCAGAAGCCCACGCGCAGCAGGCGCAGCGCGCAGCCGATGGCCAGCACGGCGGCGCCGATCGTCGCGGCCACCCCGGCCCCGTTGCCCGCGAGCCCCATGATCACTGCCGCGAAGAGCAGGTACGAGGCGAGCATCAGCAGCATCGCCGCCGCGGCCACCCTCCAGGGCCCCGGGCGGTAGGGACGGATCCACCCGTCCTGGACCCGGTGCGGAAGGGCGGCGTCCGCGGCGTACTCGTCGTGGCCGCTGTCGGCGGCGAGGAAGGGCAGAGACACATCGGTGAGGCTAGCGGGAGCCGCCGGGACCGGCCAGCAGAGGTCCGCCGGTCGTCTGCCTTGCTCCGCTTTGCGGGGGGTGGGGCCGGTGTCGACGGGTGTCGGGCGATCTCGGAGCGGACGCATAGGCTGGGCGCCGCCCCCAGCTCCGTGAGGAAGGACGCCCGGTGACCGACACCTCCGCCGACGATTCCGTGCAGTTCCGCGACGACGTGACCGTCGAGCTCGTCAAGCACAGCGCCGCCGACTCGGACGTGTTGTGGGCCGCCCGGGTGTCCACGGCGGGCGAGCAGTCCCTGGCGGAGCTGACGAAGGACCCGGAGCGCTCCAAGGGCCTGATCAACTACCTCATGCGGGACCGCCATGGCAGCCCCTTCGAGCACAACTCGATGACCTTCTTCATCAGCGCCCCGATCTTCGTCTTCCGCGAGTTCATGCGGCACCGGGTCGGCTGGTGTCTGCCGGGTGATGCCATGATCCGCGTCGGTGCCGGCAAGAGCGGCAAGGCCAAACGCATCGCGGACATCCACCGGGACTGGAAGATCGGTGTGACCGACTCCATGGGGCGCACTCGCCGGCTGAAGTCCTGCCAGAACCTCCTGGCCGACACGATCAACCTGGACACAGGGCTGGCGGAGAAGGCGGCCATGGTCGACGTCTTCGAGTCCGGCGTGAAGCCGATCATCAAGGTCTCCACGACCGACGGCAAGGCTCTGCGGTGCACCGCGGACCACCGTGTGTGGACCCCGGACGGCTGGGTTCGCGCCGGCGACCTGCGCGCCGGTGACCGCGTCGGGCGGCTCGGCCGTGTGGAGGTCGGCGAGCGGGTCGGTATCCCGAAGCGCCTGCGCGAAGGGATTCAGATCTGGACCACCGAGCAGCGGGCCGCTCTCGTCGCACCCATCGACCTCTGCTACATCTGCGAGGAGAAGTTCGAGGCGAAGGATCTGGAACTGGACCATGTCATCCCCGTGGACACCGATCTGACCAAGGCGCTCGACGTCTCGAACCTGCGACCGGCCTGCACGTCGTGTCGCCGGCGGAAGACCGACGGCGAAGGCGTGCCGATCGGAGTGCGCCGCCGCGCCCTGCGGAACGGTGTGCGCTGGGAGGGCGTTGTCTCCGTCGTTCCGGACGGGGAGGAGATGACCTATGACATCTCCATGCCGCCGCCGCACCACAACTTCATCGCGGATGGTTTTGTCGTGCACAACTCATACAATGAGGAGTCGGGGCGCTACCGTGAGCTGCAGCCGGTCTTCTACGTGCCGTCCACCGAGCGCAAGCTGGTGCAGCAGGGCCGCCCAGGGAAGTACGAGTTCGTACACGGCTCCCCCGAGCAGCACCGCGCGGTGACGGACGCCATGGAGGCCTCCTACCGGCAGTCCTACGACGCGTACCAGAAGATGCTGACGGCCGGCGTCGCCCGCGAGGTCGCCCGGGCCACCCTGCCCGTAGGTCTGTTCTCGTCGATGTACGCCACCTGCAACGCCCGATCGCTGATGCACTTTCTCGGTCTGCGCACCCAGCACGAGCTCGCCAAGGTCCCGTCCTTCCCGCAGCGGGAGATCGAGATGGTCGGGGAGCGGATGGAAGCCGAATGGGCGAAGCTCATGCCGCTCACCCACGCCGCCTTCAACGCCAACGGCCGGATCGCTCCGTAGCAGGTCACCACTCATCCGGAATCTTCCGATTGCCGGGTTTCATGCAATTCGTCTAGTCTTCAGAAACGGATTCCGGTGCTGCTTGAACCCCCGAGCAGGCAGCGCCGGAGTCCTCATCGCAGGTCCCGAGGGGGTATCCCGGCACCGGCACCGAGTAGCGTTGGACTCATGGCTCCGACCTCCACCCCGCAGACCCCCTTCGGGCGGGTCCTGACCGCAATGGTCACGCCGTTCACCGCGGACGGCGCCCTCGACCTCGACGGCGCGCAGCAGCTCGCCGCCCACCTCGTCGAGGCAGGCAACGACGGCCTGGTCGTCAACGGCACCACCGGTGAGTCGCCGACCACCAGCGACGTGGAGAAAGAGCAGCTCGTCCGGGCCGTACTGGAAGCGGTGGGCGATCGCGCGTTCGTCGTGGCCGGCGTCGGCACCAACGACACCCACCACACCGTCGAGCTGGCCCGTCAGGCGGAGCGAGCCGGAGCCCACGGCCTGCTCGCGGTGACGCCGTACTACAACAAGCCCCCCCAGGAGGGCCTGTACCGGCACTTCACCGCCGTCGCGGACGCCACCGGCCTGCCGGTGATGCTCTACGACATCCCCGGCCGCAGCGGCGTCCCCATCGAGACCGAGACGCTCGTCCGGCTCGCCGAGCACCCCCGGATCGTGGCCAACAAGGACGCCAAGGGCGACCTCGGCGCCGCGAGCTGGGCCATAAGCCGCAGCGGCCTCGCCTGGTACTCCGGCGACGACATGCTCAACCTGCCGCTGCTGTCCGTCGGCGCCGTCGGCTTCGTCTCCGTCGTGGGGCATCTGGTCAGCCCTGAGCTCCGGGCCCTGCTCGAGGCGTATCTCTCGGGTGACATCCACAAGGCGACCGAGATCCACCAGAAGCTGCTCCCGGTCTTCACCGGCGTCTTCCGTACCCAGGGCGTCATCACCACCAAGGCCGCCCTGAACCTGCAGGGGCTGCCCGGCGGCCCGCTCCGGCTCCCGCTCGTGGAGCTCGGCCAGGCGGCCACGGCGCAGCTGAAGCAGGATCTCGCCGCCGGCGGGGTACAGCTGTAGCCAAAGACTCAAGAACTGAATATCGCTCCATGAGGACAACGAAACAGAACGCACGCTGTCATGCGCGCACGGTGTCCCCGGGCCCTCGCCCGGGGCCTGTGGCGTGCGTGGTGAGGAGATACTTTGAGCCATCCGCACCCTGAGCTCGGCCCACCCCCCGCGCTGCCCGAACGCGGCCTGCGCATCACTCCGCTCGGTGGTCTCGGAGAGATCGGCCGCAACATGACGGTCTTCGAGTACGGAGGCCGGCTGCTGATCGTCGACTGCGGGGTGCTCTTCCCCGAGGAGGAGCAGCCCGGAGTCGACCTGATCCTCCCGGACTTCACCTCCATCCGTGACCGCCTGGACGACGTCGTCGGCATCGTCCTCACCCACGGCCACGAGGACCACATCGGCGCCGTCCCCTTCCTCCTGCGGGAGAAGGACGACATCCCGCTGATCGGTTCGAAGCTGACCCTCGCCCTCATCGAGGCGAAGCTCGCCGAGCACCGCATCCGCCCCTACACCCTCGAGGTCGCCGAGGGGCAGCGGGAGCGCATCGGGCCCTTCGACTGCGAGTTCGTGGCGGTCAACCACTCCATCCCCGACGCCCTCGCGGTCGCCATCCGCACCCCGGCCGGCATGGTCGTGCACACCGGCGACTTCAAGATGGACCAGCTGCCGCTGGACGGCCGGCTCACCGACCTGCACGCCTTCGCGCGACTGTCACAGGAGGGCATCGACCTGCTGCTCTCGGACTCCACGAACGCGGAGGTCCCCGGCTTCATCCCGCACGAGCGGGACATCTCGCCGGTGCTGCGCCAGGTCTTCGCCAAGGCCGGGAAGCGGATCATCGTGGCCAGCTTCGCCAGCCACGTGCACCGCATCCAGCAGGTCCTGGACGCCGCCCACGAGCGCGGGCGCAAGGTCGCCTTCATCGGCCGCTCCATGGTCCGCAACATGGGCATCGCCCGTGACCTGGGCTACCTGCGGGTCCCACCGGGTCTCATCGTGGACGTCAAGACGCTCGACGACCTCCCCGACGAGAAGATCGTCCTGGTGTGCACCGGGTCCCAGGGCGAACCCATGGCGGCCCTGTCCCGGATGGCCAACCGCGACCACCAGATCCGCATCGTCGAGGGCGACACGGTGGTCCTGGCCTCCTCGCTGATCCCCGGCAACGAGAACGCGGTGTACCGGGTGATCAACGGCCTGACCCGCTGGGGCGCCGACGTCGTGCACAAGGGCAACGCCAGGGTGCACGTCTCCGGTCACGCCTCCGCCGGCGAGCTGCTGTACTTCTACAACATCTGCAAGCCCCGCAACCTCATGCCGGTCCACGGCGAGTGGCGGCACCTGCGCGCCAACGCCGAACTCGGCCGGGCCACGGGCATCCCGAAGGAACGCTGCGTCCTCGCCGAGGACGGGGTGGTCGTCGACCTCGTCGACGGCGTCGCCAAGGTCACCGGCAAGGTGCAGGCGGGTTACGTGTACGTGGACGGCCTCTCGGTCGGCGACATCACCGAGACCTCGCTCAAGGACCGCCGCATCCTGGGCGAGGAAGGCATCGTCTCGGTCTTCGTCGTCGTCGACAGCACCACCGGCAAGGTCGTCGGCGGCCCGTACGTCCAGGCCCGCGGTTCCGGCATCGACGACGAGGCCTTCGGCGAGGTCCTCCCGAAGATCGAGGAATCCCTCGCCCGCGCCGCCTCCGACGGCGTCGCCGAGGTCCGCCAGCTGCAGCAGCTCATCCGCCGCGCGATCGGCAAGTGGGTGTCCGACAATTACCGTCGGCGCCCGATGATCCTGCCTGTGGTCGTGGAGGTCTGACGCACCACCAGGAGCGGGGCACCCTCGATTTGCATCGGGGTGCCCCGCTCCAGTACGTTGGCACAACCCCGCGACGAGAACGCCACGGAGACGTGCGTCCTCACGATGGGTCGGTAAATCCGGCGGAAAGCATCTGCTAAAGTCGGGGAGCGCGAAAGCCGAAAGGCCGAAG